>NZ_JAQVBV010000020.1 GCF_028690125.1 Bacteroides sp.
TATTTTCTGCATTTAACATTCAAACACAATGGAAACTGAAATTATACAATCAACTTCTTCACAATCGTGGACTGAGCACAATATACTGCTGCAACAATTACAACTGCAGCAACTCATCATACTAGGGCTGGTATTATTGGTCATACTTCTGATCCCGGTAGCTATCTTGCTGATTAAAAAGCATAAGCAAGCTAGCACGCATTGGAAATCACTTTTTCAGGAAATAGAACAGGGCAATCAGGATGTCATATTCCGCAATGAAGCACAGGAAGCAATTATTACTTCTTTACACGAACGAATGAAAGAATTAGAGAAACAGCAACCTACTGAACCTTCGTACGCAGAATACACAGAAATTCTCAAATTCTATCGAAAAATAAATTTGCCATTGATAAACTTTTTGGAAATAAACCAGCTTTCCTCCTATGAAATGTTTATCTGCATTTTGATATTCGAAAAAGTCACTCTAAAGGAGATAGCCAATTTACTGGACAAAAATTATGATGCCATAAAGAAACGGAAACAACGAATTCAGAATAAAATAAAACTGAGTGGTATATGTAAAGAAGCAGAACAATGCAACAAATGTCCGTTACAAAATATTTCACAGATTTGTCCCACAGCAAAAAATAGAGAATTAATTTAATAAACTTTATCTATGAAAACCATGTTAAAAACAAATCGATTATTTCTATTACTTTTTACACTGACAACGTTAATGTCCTGTACTTCTGTTTCCAAACAATTACAGGAAGATGGCTGGTTATGGAAAATCTCTGGCAATGGTTTGACGCAGCCCTCTTATTTGTTCGGAACATATCATGGTACTTACGATATATTATATGGATATGTAGATAGCATTCCCGGGTTTCATGAGGCTTTTGATACATGTAGTCAATACGCTGGAGAAGTAAATTTATTATTGGAGGACCCTAAATCTTCTATATCTAAATTAGATATGGAGATGCCCAAAGACACTACTTACTCAATTTTATTAAATAACGAAGATTATCATTATCTGGATTCTATAGTACGCCAAAATTTGAAAACTCCCTTTAATAAAATGTACCTAAAACCGGGACATTTACTATTGGTTTTAGAAGCAATAAACGAACTAGAGGAATTTTCAAAAAACGGATATTCCAAAATCATAATAGATAGTATTAGATCACAGTTTATGGACCTTGTGTTAGCGACGAAAGCGCAAGAAAAAGAATACACACTTGTCGGGCTAGAGACTTTTTACGAGCAAATGAATTTATTAGTACCTAACGAAAACTTTAAAAAACAAGCGGATATTCTGATAGCAGACTTACGGGAAGAAGAATCTGCTCAACTTCCTATTTTTAGTAAGACTTTATCGGAAGTGTATCGAACTCAGAATATGAAATATCTGATAAAGTTTGAAGCCAATTTAGATTCACTTTATCAAACTTCCTCGATTTTTAAAAATATGATAGAACAGACACGAGAAGTTCTACTTAAACAAAGGAATATAAACTGGATAAACAAAATACCTGCATTAATGAAAGATAAACCCACTTTTATAGCGGTCGGCGTTCGCCATCTTCCGGGTAAAAACGGATTAATCTCACTCTTGATTAAAAAAGGATATAAAGTGGAACCTGTCGGAAAATAAATGTACCTGACTGCGTCAATGTGTCGCCCATTTTGTTCACCCAACTTACTGATATTCAATCTGCGCTATGTGATGGCGCAGAAAAGTGATGAAGTCAGGAAATGATAAATTCAAACCAGTTTCTGAATATTTCTATTTCTCCAAACTCTCATTATTATGTAAGCTAAGCATCCTATTATTGGGATAGAAGTTATGATTAGAATATTAAATATTTTCTTCCAAACTGTTGTTTTTTCCACAATTGCAAAGACCACCACAATAAAAGATATAGTGTACATTATGATGGAAATGGTCCCCCAATGGCTCAAAACGAAACCTAGATCCTCAGGAGGATTTATTGTTATTGACTGATTCATATTTCTATTAATAGTATTTTCATTTAAAAAATTATTTCTTGAATTCTTTTACAAAACAGGCTCATCACCTAAAACAGACGTTTCTCGTCTATTCACCTCAAACAAATCGGTTTGTATAATAATATACCATTTTATAATGCTTGTGATTGCATAATTTATAAAACTGGAAGATCTCCAATTAGCTACACCGACAGTTTGTGTCCAAGATGAAAAGACCCAAGTATTTTTATTATCACTTGATACAGAAATAGGACCACTTCCTTTTTTCTTATATACTAAATGTATTAGAATGTCATATCCCTTCCCCAGTTCAACATCAACATTTGTAATTCCTGGCAAATCAGGCGCTTCTGCTCTTGTTTTAAGTCTTGGCAGTTTTGGTATCTCAGATAAAAAGAATTCAAACGCTTTTCATTAACATACTATACTTCATTCCAGTATTTATCACTCAACAAAGGTAGGGATTATATGATAGTAAAACAAGAGGGTGTTACAGTCATAAAATATAAAACACTATTCTTCAAACATATACAACCATAAAAGCATCTTGTATTCACTTATTTGTAACACCCCCTTGATTATCAACGACTTTTTATCACTACTATCTATTAAAAAAGGCAGTAAGAGATTCCTATTTGATATGATCATACCAAGCTCAGTTAGAACTATACATTTCGTTAATTGTGAAATAATACATTTACGGAAACCAAAAAATATTCTTTAAAGCACAAATATATTTTTTCTTCTACTTTAATCCTTCATTCGCTAAATACAAATTTACAGATCTATGACCTGCGCCATACCTTTCAACAAACATAGTTTTACAATAAAGATAATACTTCCAAAATATTTTATTCTTAATATTATATTACTTATCAATACGTTACATAAATTTATCTCCCGAATCAACAGTATTGGGGACAAATAAAATAACTTCCCAAAAAGCATATAGGTTCTTTTGTGCCCAATATAAAAAATCAGCGAAACACTCCTGAAGGAAAAAGCCTCGCTGATATATACTTTAAAAAAATGACTACATGAACTTAGTCATCTCAAATGACAGCATCTTTTAAGCAATTATGTATCTCACTATTTTTTCTCTTTCAGCAAATCACGAATTTCCGTCAGCAATATCTCTTCTTTAGTCGGTGCTGGAGGAGCCGGAGGAGCAGCCGGAACTTCCTCTTTTTTCTTCGTCATTAAGTTAGTAATCATACGTATAAATAAAAATATAGAGAAAGCAATAATCAGGAAGTCAAAAGTTGCCTGTAAAAACTGTCCGTAATCCAATGTCACGGCTGGAACAACCTCCTTACCATCAGCTCCAATTTCTGCTGCTTTCATCACCCATTTCAAGTCCGTAAAGTTCACACCACCAACCAATAAGCCTATTGGAGGCATAATAACATTCGCCACCAACGACGAAACAATCTTCCCAAAAGCGCCACCGATAACAACACCGACAGCCATGTCAATCACGTTCCCTTTCATGGCAAACGTCTTGAAGTCCTGTAAAAATGTACTCTTTCCCATCTTTTTTCAATATTTAATGTGAATTTAATATGCGAATATAAAAACATTTTTGTAATTTTGCACCGCATTTGAAAGTAAAACAAATGCGAAGACCGAGAGATATTTGAACAAATATTATAAAACCCTTAAAAGTTTAAACAAAATGATTAAAGTAGGTATTAATGGATTCGGACGTATCGGACGTTTCGTTTTCCGCGCTGCAATGGAGAGAAACGATATTCAAATCGTAGGTATCAATGACCTTTGCCCAGTAGATTACTTGGCTTATATGTTGAAGTATGACACAATGCACGGTCAATTCAATGGTACTATCGAAGCTGACGTTGAAAACAGCAAATTAATCGTAAACGGTCAAGCAATCCGCATCACTGCAGAAAGAAACCCGGCTGATTTGAAATGGGACGCTGTAGGTGCTGAATACGTTGTTGAATCTACAGGTTTGTTCTTGAGCAAAGACAAAGCTCAGGCTCATATCGAAGCTGGTGCAAAATATGTTGTAATGTCAGCTCCTTCTAAAGATGACACTCCGATGTTCGTTTGCGGTGTAAACGAAAAGACATATGTTAAAGGTACTCAGTTCGTATCTAACGCTTCTTGTACTACTAACTGTTTGGCTCCTATCGCTAAAGTATTGAACGATAAGTTCGGTATCCTTGACGGTTTGATGACTACAGTTCACTCTACAACTGCTACTCAGAAAACAGTTGACAGCCCTTCTGCAAAGGACTGGAGAGGTGGTCGTGCTGCTTCTGGTAACATTATCCCTTCTTCTACTGGTGCTGCTAAAGCTGTAGGTAAAGTTATCCCGGCTTTGAACGGTAAATTGACTGGTATGTCTATGCGTGTTCCTACTTTAGATGTATCTGTAGTAGACTTGACAGTAAACTTGGCTAAACCGGCTACTTATGCTGAAATCTGCGCTGCTATGAAAGAAGCTGCTGAAGGCGAATTGAAAGGTATTTTGGGTTACACTGAAGATGCAGTTGTTTCTTCTGACTTCTTGGGTGATGCTCGTACTTCAATCTTCGATGCTAAAGCTGGTATCGCTTTGACTGACACTTTCGTTAAAGTTGTATCTTGGTATGACAACGAAATCGGTTACTCTAACAAGGTTCTTGACCTGATCGCTCACATGGCATCAGTAAACGCTTAATTAGAAGTCTGAACATATACGAAACCGCTACGGGAAACTGTAGCGGTTTTTTTATATATTCACTTTATATATTGTTAAAAAGCAAGCAATTATCTGCTGTATAACCCACAATTTTAGTAGTTTTGTATTTCTATGGAGAAAATATTAATAACATTGATACTAGTTTGCACCATGAACAATATATTGAACGCTCAAAATCCCTTCTTTGAATCATATCAGACACCGCACGGAACCGTGCCGTTTGACCGCATAAAAACGGAACATTATGAACCTGCCATTCTGGAAGGTATCAACCAACAGAAGGCTGAAATAGAAGCTATCATCCAAAATCCGGATAAAGTAACTTTTGCCAATACGATAGAAGCCTACGAACAATCCGGAAAGTTACTGGATAAAGTTACAACAGTTTTCGGCAATATGCTTAGCGCAGAAACCAATGATGAGTTGCAAGCATTGGCACAGAAAATTATGCCATTACTGAGCGAGCACAGTAACAATATCACGCTGAATGAAAAACTGTTTGATCGCGTGAAAGAAGTATTTAATCAAAAGAATGCTTTACAATTAACTCAAGAACAGAGCCGTCTACTGAATGATATATATGACAGCTTTATACGTCATGGCGCGAACCTCAAAGGTGAAGCTCGCGAACAATACCGCCAACTGACCAATGAATTGAGTATGCTGACTCTTTCTTTTAGTGAAAATAATCTGAAAGAGACTAATCACTATCAGATGTTGCTAACTGACAAAGCAGATATTGCGGGACTACCGGAAATAATCATAGAAGCTGCTGCTGAAACTGCAGAAAGCGAAGAAAAAGATGGTTGGGTATTTACTCTTCATGCGCCGAGCTATGTGCCTTTTATGACTTATGCCGACAATCGCGAATTACGGCAAAAACTATATATGGCGTACAATACAAAGTGTACCCACAATAATGAATATGACAATACCGACATCGTAAAGAAAATAGCAAATACGCGTATGAAGATAGCCCAACTACTAGGATATAAAAACTACGCGGAATATTCTTTGAAGAAACGAATGGCGGAAAACAGCAATACTGTATATAAATTATTGAATCAATTGCTGGAAGCTTACACTCCGACTGCCCAACAGGAATATCTCGAAGTTCAAGAGTTGGCACGTCAGGAGCAAGGCAATGACTTTGTTATTATGCCATGGGATTGGAGTTACTATTCAAACAAGCTGAAAGATAAAAAATTTAATCTCAATGAAGAGATGCTCCGCCCCTACTTCGAACTGGAACAGGTGAAAAAAGGTGTTTTCGGTTTAGCAGAGAAGCTATACGGAATTTCTTTTAAAAAGAATACAGAAATCCCTGTTTATCACAAAGAAGTGGAAGCCTACGAAGTATATGATAAAGACGGAAAATATCTGGCAGTTTTGTATACCGATTTTCATCCGCGTACCGGAAAACGTGCCGGAGCTTGGATGACAAGCTACAAAGAACAATGGATTGACTCTAAAACAGGAGAAAATAGCCGTCCGCACATTTCCGTCGTAATGAATTTCACTAAACCGACGGAGAGCAAGCCAGCTTTATTGACTTTTAACGAAGTAAAAACTTTTCTGCACGAGTTTGGCCATAGTCTGCATGGTATATTCGCCTACTCTACCTATCAAAGCCAGAGTGGTACAAATGTATATTGGGATTTTGTAGAGCTTCCTTCTCAAATCATGGAGAATTTTGCCATTGAAAAAGAATTTCTGCATACATTTGCCAAACATTATCAAACAGGCGACTTAATTCCCAACGAACTGGTACAACGTATTGTTGATTCCTCAAACTTCAATGCAGCATATGCTTGTCTTCGGCAAGTCAGTTTCGGACTATTAGATATGGCATGGTATACCCGTAGTACTCCCTTCAATGGTGATGTAAAAGTCTATGAACTGGAAGCTTGGAAAGAAGCACAAATATTGCCGACAGTAGATGAAACCTGTATGAGTACTCAGTTTTCACATATTTTTGCCGGAGGATATGCTGCCGGATATTATAGTTACAAATGGGCGGAAGTTCTGGATGCAGACGCTTTTTCGTTATTCAAACAAAAAGGTATATTCAACCGGGAGGTAGCAAATTCATTCCGTGACAATATACTTTCTAAAGGAAGCACTGAGCATCCGATGACTCTTTATAAACGCTTCCGCGGACAAGATCCTACCATAGACGCTCTGTTGAAAAGAAACGGGATTAAGTAAAAGCATCAAATAATAAAAATAAAGTACTAATTATGAGACTTATATACAAAATATTATTCGTTTTAATTTTGCTGCCGGTATTTTCCGGATGCAACGATACGGATGACGTAGCCGCTATCTTTACAGGAAAAACCTGGAAACTTACCATGATCGCCAAAGATGGAGAAAGTAAAATGTTTAATTTCTGGGGAGGCAATACCGACGCCAGAGAGAAAAGCTTTGAGAAACTAAATTTAAAAGGTACTTTTACGGTCAAATTTGAAGGTTTGGTAGAAGGTGATGTTATCCAAGGAAAAGTAAGTGGAGCAACAATCACCAGTAATTTGGAAGGCAGTTGGAGTGCGAATGCTAAAAATAATGGATTCAATGCAACTGTAAATGGGAAAGATGATAGTGATGCCCTTGCCAGAAACTTTTTGGAAGGATTAAACAATGCCGCTTCTTATCAAGGGGACGAGAACAATCTATACCTCATTTACAAAAATCAATTAGGATCTTTTCGTATGTTTTTCCGTGCGGTAAAGTAAACAGAAAGCTATAGTCAGAATGGACACAGAAAAGAAACAATCAGAACTTGACAAACGTTACATACGTATGGCTAGCATATGGGCGGAAAACTCATATTGTCAGCGCCGTAAGGTAGGAGCATTAATCGTAAAAGATAAAATGATTATCTCCGACGGATACAACGGTACACCTTCGGGATTCGAAAATATATGCGAAGACGAAAACAATCTTACGAAACCATACGTTCTTCACGCCGAAGCAAATGCCATCACTAAGATAGCACGCTCCAACAATAGTAGTGAGGGAGCTACGATGTATGTTACTGCCTCACCTTGTATTGAATGTGCAAAACTCATCATTCAGGCAGGAATCAAACGAGTCGTTTACTCTGAACATTACCGTCTGGAAGATGGAATTGAATTACTAAAACGAGCAGGAATTAAAGTTGTCTATACAGAACCGGACAACCACTCCCCGCTTAACAAATAATAAAACGAACGTTTTAAAAAAGGAATAGACATGAGTACAAAAAACTCTTCACGTTTTACGCCTGTCATCATAGCTGTCAGCGTGGTAGTCGGGATTCTTATCGGCACTTTTTATGCCAAACATTTTGCCGGCAACCGGCTGGGCATTATCAACGGCTCATCTAACAAGTTGAATGCTTTGTTACGGATCGTAGATGACCAATACGTAGACAGCGTAAATATGGCTGATCTTGTAGAAAAAGCAATGCCGCAGATCCTTGCCGAACTCGACCCTCATTCTTCTTATATTCCTGCTCAAAATCTGGAAGAAGTTAATTCCGAACTTGAAGGAAGTTTTAGCGGAATCGGTATTCAATTTACCATACAGAATGACACAATCCATGTAAACGCCGTTATCCAGGGAGGTCCTTCTGAGAAAATAGGACTTATGGCAGGTGATCGCATCATAATGGTGGACGATAGTTTATTTGTCGGCAAAAAAGTGACTAACCAACAAGCTATGCGTAAGCTGAAAGGTCCGAAAGGTTCTGAAGTAAAACTAGGTGTGAAACGTTTGGGAGAAAAAGATTTATTGAATTTCACTATTAAACGTGGAGATATTCCGCAAAATACTGTCGATGCAGCTTATATGCTGAATGACAGTATCGGTTATGTGAGGATCAGTAAATTCGGACGTACCACACACGTTGAGTTACTCAATGCACTAGCACAGCTGAATCACCAAAATAGCAAAGGATTGATTATCGACCTTCGCGATAATACGGGAGGATATATGGAAGCGGCCATCCGCATGGTCAATGAATTCTTACCGGAAGGCAAACTAATTGTATATACTGAAGGCAGAAAATACCCTCGCGCAGAAGAATTTGCCAATGGTACAGGAAGTTGCCAAAAAATGCCTTTGGTTGTATTGATCAATGAAAGTTCTGCATCTGCCAGTGAGATTTTCACAGGAGCCATCCAGGATAATGATCGTGGCACAGTAATAGGACTTCGTTCTTTTGGAAAAGGACTTGTACAGCAACCGATTGATTTTAGTGACGGCTCTGCTATCCGTCTGACTATCGCCCGGTATTATACTCCATCGGGAAGATGTATCCAACGTCCTTATGAAAGCGGCAATGACCGGAATTATGAGTTGGATATTTACAACCGTCTTGAACATGGTGAATTTTTCTCACGTGATAGTATTAAACAAAATGAAAATGAACTCTATCACACGAGCTTGGGACGTACAGTATATGGTGGTGGTGGAATCATGCCGGATGTATTCGTTCCGCGTGATACTACAGGAGTTTCTTCTTATCTGTATACAGTAATCAATCGGGGATTGATCACTCAGTTTACTTTCCAATATACAGACAATAACCGTCAGAAACTCACTCAGTATAGCACAGAAGAGGAATTATTAGACTACCTCCGCCGTCAAGGTCTGATAGAACAATTTATCCATTATGCAGATACCAAAGGAGTAAAAAGAAGAAATATATTAATCCAAAAATCGCATAAGTTACTTGAGAGAAATATCTACGGTAGCATAATCTATAATATATTAGGTCTGGAAGCCTATATTAAATACTTCAATAAGACAGACGATACAGTTAATAAAGGAGTAGAAATTCTTCAGAAAGGAGAAGCTTTCCCTAAAGCTCCCGAAAATACAGTCGAAGAGGTGACAAAAGACAAAAATGATGGAAAGAAAAAAAGAACTGCGGAAGCATATAACATCCATGAAGATCCAACAAAGATCTTCAACTATGCAAAAACTGCAATCAGCTGAAATACTTGCCGCTCTTGAAGCACATCCGGCTTTTAGAGCGGCAAACACAGTATTACTCTATCATTCGCTTGAGGATGAAGTAGATACTCACGCTTTTATTCAAAAATGGAGCAGTAGCAAACAGATACTGTTGCCGGTAGTCATAGGTGACGAACTGGAATTAAGGATATACACCAGTTCAGAAGATATGAGAATCAGCGACTATGGCATAGAAGAGCCTGTTGGAGAAGCATTTACAGACTATGATTCGATAGATTTCATTGCTGTTCCCGGGGTAGCTTTCGATCAGAAAGGCAATCGATTAGGACGGGGAAAAGGTTATTATGACCGGCTTTTGCCACATATTCCGTCAGCTTACAAAGCAGGCATTTGTTTTCCATTTCAATTAGTAGAAGAAGTCCCGGCGGAATCGTATGATATCCGCATGGACATAATTATAACAGTCAATGAGAACGAATTATCACACTCACACCACCCGTTGCCAACATGCGACAGGAAGTGACGAAGAATTTGTTGTAAGCGCTATCAAAGGCGGCTATCAAGAACTCGGTTTTTCAGATCATACTCCATGGAAGTACGGTACGAATTATGTTTCTTACATCCGAATGACTCCCGAAGAATTGCCGGAATATGTTGAAAGCCTCCGTTCGTTACGCGAGAAATATAAAAATCAGATTAGTATCAAAATAGGACTGGAATGCGAATATTTTCCAGAATACCTTCATTGGCTGAAAGAGGTAATCAAGGAATACCGCTTAGATTATATCATTTTCGGGAACCATTTTTTCCATACTGACGAGAAATTCCCCTATTTCGGACGCTATACAGATACACTTGATATGCTCGAACTTTATGAGGAAAGTGCCATCGAAGGTATGGAATACGGATTATTTGCATATCTTGCCCACCCCGATCTCTTCATGCGTTCTTATCCCGAATTCGACCGCCACTGTAAATTAATCAGCAGACACATCTGCCGGGCAGCAGCACGCTTCAAATTACCGTTAGAATATAATATTGGCTACGAAGATTATAATGAAGCAAATGGAATCACGAATATTCCTCATCCGGAATTTTGGAAAATAGCGGCAAATGAGGGTTGCACTGCCATTATCGGAGTAGATGCACATAATAATCAATATCTGGAAACTCCCGTTTACTACGACCGAGCCCGTCAAAAACTTACAGAACTGGGAATGAAAATTGTGGATAAAATCCCCTTCCTCACCGAAAAATAATGTTGGTAATAATTGTTGCTCCGACTTTCTGGTTCAGCGTCCGTACTAGAACTTCACGTCCCATCAACAACTCCTGACGAAGAGCAGCAGAAGTCAAATGTACATATAAGGTTTGATTCTTAATATAAAGATTGCTGGTATAACTTGCCGCCGGTCCCAATACTTGAGGCCAGGCATCCAGCAATCTTTGTTCATTTAGGGGAGACTCAAGGCTTTCCTGACGAAGAAATTTTTGAATCAACTTCCCTATTTGCTCTGCATCATTTCTCTTCATTGTTCCGCCTCCATTTCATGAATGACTCCCTGTTCTACACAAAACATTTTATAATCACTACCTACCTTATATAAAATACGGTCCAGATGTTCTCTGTTAGTATCGGTAATAAATATCTGACCGAAGTTATCTCCACCAACTAATTTTACAATTTGTTCCACACGCGAAGCGTCCAGTTTATCAAAGATATCATCCAGCAACAATAAAGGTATAGTTCTCCCTGTACGTTTCAGGAAGTCGAACTGTGCCAGTTTCAAAGCCACAAGATATGTTTTATTCTGTCCCTGCGATCCTTCCTTCTTAATAGGAAACTCACCCAAAAGCATATTCAGCTCATCTTTATGAATACCCCGCAACGAAAATCCCATAATCGTATCCCGCTTCCGGCTCTGCTTTAACACTTCCAAAAGTGAAGCATCCTTTGCATGAGATTCATAAGACAATCCCACCTGCTCTTTATCCTGAGAAATAAAAGAATAAAAAGACTGGAAAATAGGAATAAACTCCCGAATAAAAGCTTCACGCTTACGAAATACAATATCACCGGCCTGCGCCATCATCTCTTCCCACACCAGGAACAGTTCTTCTTCTACCGGTAACTCATTTTTCAATAAAGTATTACGCTGCACCAATGCCTTATTATATCTGATTAAAGCATCCAGGTATTCTTTGTCATACTGAGAAATCACGACATCCATAAAACGACGGCGTTCGTCACTTCCTCCGGAAATCAGTTCCGAGTCGGCAGGTGAAACCATTACCAACGGTAGAAAACCTATATGATCGGAGAAACGGCTATATTCTTTCTTGTTCCGTTTAAATTGCTTCTTCGAACGGCGTTTCATTCCACAATAAATTTCCTCCGGTGTCTCATCCTCAGCTTCATAAAATCCCTGAATCACAAAGAAATCTTGCTCGTGACGAATATTCTGTGAATCAATCGGATTGCCCGAACTTTTACAGAAAGACAAGAAGTAGACTGCATCCAGCAAATTCGTCTTTCCCATCCCATTCTCACCGAAAAAACAATTCAGTTTGGTCGAGAAATCCAACTCCACCTGCTCCAGGTTCTTATAGTTTAATATGGATATCCGTTTCAGTATCATTGTATACACGTTAATTTGTTCACAAAAGTAGCAAGATTTTCGTGGTTTTCGAGTGTAAAACAAAAAAAGATGCTTCTAAATTTCGTAGGTAGATATAAAAAAACTAATTTTGCGAGTCGAATTATCGAACAACGAATAATAACAAAAAGAATCATATAAAAATGGCAGAACAAAAGAATCAGAACGAACATCTGAACGTAGAAGATGCACTGACACAATCGGAAGCATTTCTTATCAAGTACAAAAATGCAATCATCGGTGGTGTTGCAGCCGTAGCCATCATCGTAGCAGGTTTTATCATGTACAAACACCTCTATGCTGAGCCACGTGAAGAAAAAGCACAAGCTGCACTCTTCAAAGGACAAGAGTATTTTGAACAGGACGCCTTTGAACAAGCTCTGAATGGTGACAGTATCGGTTTCGCAGGTTTCCTGAAAGTATCTGATGAATACAGCGGAACAAAAGCTGCAAATTTGGCTAAGGCTTATGCAGGTATTTGTTATGCACAACTTGGGAAATACGAAGATGCAGTCAAGATGCTGGACAGCTTTAGCAGTAGCGATCAAATGATAGCCCCTGCAATCCTTGGTGCTACCGGAAACTGTTATGCTCAACTTGGACAGTTAGACAAAGCTGCTTCTACTTTGTTATCAGCAGCAGACAAAGCTGATAATAATACACTGAGCCCTATTTTCCTGATGCAAGCAGGTGAAATTCTGGTAAAACAAGGAAAATATGACGACGCAGTAAATGCTTATACAAAAATCAAAGATAAATATTTCCAATCTTACCAAGCTATCAATATCGACAAGTATATCGAACAAGCTAAGTTGATGAAGAAATAAAGTGGTGTATTAATCACTTTTATCATATAATTTTTAGACGCGGATAACGCGGATGGCGCGGATTTTTCATTTTAATTAAATTCCTAAAATCCATGTTATCCGCGTTATCCGCGTCTAAAGAATCAAATGAATACCTTTTAATCTCTA
Source organism: Bacteroides sp. (assembly GCF_028690125.1). GTDB lineage: Bacteria > Bacteroidota > Bacteroidia > Bacteroidales > Bacteroidaceae > Bacteroides. The sequence goes on from NZ_JAQVBV010000020.1 coordinate 13,296, forward strand.
TTTTTTTAACTTTTAATTTTCAAATTACCAATGGCAACAGCTTATCATAACCTATCCGAATACGATTTCAATTCTGTACCCAATGCTGAAAATATGAAATTCGGCATCGTCGTATCAGAATGGAACTTTAATATTACAGGTGCTTTATTGAACGGTGCAATCAATACTCTGAAAAAACATGGAGCCAAAGAAGAAAATATTTTGGTTAAAACAGTACCGGGAAGTTTCGAACTTACTTTTGGTGCCAACCAAATGATGGAAAATTGTGAGATTGATGCAATTATTGCAATTGGTTGCGTAATTAAAGGAGATACTCCACATTTTGATTATGTTTGCATGGGAGCCACCCAAGGTATTACCGAATTAAATGCAACTGGCGATATACCAGTGATTTATGGATTAATTACCACCAACACGATGGAACAGGCAGAGGATAGAGCCGGTGGCAAACTGGGTAACAAAGGAGATGAATGTGCGATTACTGCAATAAAAATGATCGATTTTGTTTGGAGTTTAAATAAATAGTTGTATCTTTGCACCGCAATTGAGAAACAAACCTCCTCAAAAGCAAAAAAGGGCAAATACCAGAGTGGCCAAATGGGGCAGACTGTAAATCTGCTGTCTTTCGACTTCGGTGGTTCGAATCCATCTTTGCCCACAAAAATTGCGGAAGTAGCTCAGTTGATAGAGCATTAGCCTTCCAAGCTGAGGGTCGCGGGTTTGAGCCCCGTCTTCCGCTCTCTAAAGAGAATTTGAATTTCAAATTCTCTTTTTTTATTTCCTCCTATTTCTTTTCGTTTTATTTGAAATATTCTGAAATAAAAGCTATTAATTTATGATTAATTACTATTTTTGGCTTTTGAAAGAAAACACACTAATTAACCCTTTAACCCCTAAAAAAAATCATGAAGAAACTGCTGATTTCATTGGCTATCGGTTTTACTTTATTAACCTGTCAAACTAGCTGCGTTACTCAAAAAGACAAGAAAACTATTAAACCTATTCAAGTAGAAACTCCTACTCGTCCTACCGGCCAGGAAGATGTCATTCAATTGGTAACCCCAAAACTTGAGACAGTACGTGTCGGTTTCATAGGTTTAGGTATGAGAGGTCCCGGAGCTGTAGAACGTTTTGCGTACATTCCCGGAACCAAAGTCGTTGCTCTTTGTGACATCCGCCCCGAATGCGTAGAAAATTCACAAAAGATTCTGAAAAAAGCCGGCTTGCCGGAAGCAACTTCCTACACCGGCACAGAAGATGCCTGGAAACAATTGTGCGAACGCGATGACATTGATCTTGTCTATATTGCAACAGACTGGAAACATCATGCCGAAATGGGTGTATATGCCATGGAACACGGAAAGCATGTAGCTATCGAAGTTCCTGCTGCCATGACATTAGAAGAAATATGGAAACTTATCAACACATCTGAAAAAACTCGCAAGCACTGTATGCAATTGGAAAACTGCGTATACGATTTCTTCGAGATGACAACATTAAATATGGCACAAAAAGGTGTATTCGGTGAAGTACTTCATGTTGAAGGTTCTTATATCCATAATCTGGAAGAGTTTTGGCCTTATTATTGGAATAACTGGCGTATGGACTACAACCGCCAACATCGCGGAGACGTTTATGCTACACACGGTATGGGTCCTGCTTGTCAAGTACTCAACATTCATCGTGGCGACCGTATGAAAACTTTAGTTGCCATGGATACCAAAGCTGTAAATGGCCCGGCATTTATTAAAAAACAAACCGGAGAAGATGTAAAAGATTTCCAGAACGGTGACCAGACTACGACTATCATCCGTACAGAAAACGAACGTACAATGCTTATCCAGCATAATGTAATGACACCACGCCCATACAGCCGTATGTATCAGGTAGTAGGAACTGATGGATACGCCAGTAAATATCCCATTGAAGAGTATTGTCTGAGACCTTCACAAGTAAAATCGGACGAAATACCCAACCATCAAAATTTGAATGCACATGGTTCCGTTCCTGCAAATGTAAAACAAGCATTGATGGCTAAATATAGAAGCCCTATCTTGGATAAAGAATTGGAAGAGACTGCAAAGAAAGTAGGCGGACACGGTGGTATGGACTATATCATGGATTATCGTTTAATTTACTGTCTACGTAACGGTTTACCTTTGGATATGGACGTATATGACTTAGCAGAATGGTGTTCTATGGCGGAACTGACCAGACTTTCTATTGAAAACAATTCTGCTCCTGTAGAAATTCCCGACTTCACTCGTGGTGGATGGAACAAAGTAAAAGGCTTCCAATATTCCTTTGCTAAATAAACAGTAATACACTCGAAAACAGAATCAGAAGTGTATACTTAGTATTTTTAGACGCGGATAATACGAATGACACGGATTTTAGGAATTTAATTAAAACAAAAAATCCGTATCATCTCGGTTATCCGCGTCTAAAGAATTATTTAATAGACAATCAGCTTTCTGGTCAAACGTTCATCCGTTAATTATAGATTTTCCTTATATGAAAACAGCAGTTTTAAAACCCTCTAGACAGACTATCCTCCGGGAAGCCAAAGACTACGTAATGATTGCCGTCGGCATGATTCTTTACGGTATCGGTTGGACTATTTTTCTACTCCCGAACGATATTACTACAGGTGGAGTGCCAGGTATTGCATCTATTGTATATTGGGCAACAGGATTTCCCGTGCAATATACTTACTTCGGCATCAATTTTTTCCTGTTGTTATTGGCTCTGAAACTATTGGGATTGAAATTCTGCATTAAAACAATTTTCGGAGTATTTACCCTGACATTCTTTTTATCAGTCATTCAGAAAATATCGTCAGGCATTACCCTTCTTCACGACCAACCTTTTATGGCATGCGTCATTGGAGCATCATTTTGCGGAGGTGGCATAGGTGTTGCATTTTCGGCCAATGGAAGTACAGGTGGTACTGACATTATTGCTGCTATTATCAATAAATACCGGGACATCACTTTAGGAAGAGTCGTACTAATCTGCGACTTAATCATTATTTCTTCCGGTTATTTTGTCTTAAAAGATTGGGAGAAAGTAGTATATGGTTTTGTGACTCTCTACACCTGTAGTTTTGTTCTAGACCAAGTAGTGAATAGCGCACGCCAATCCGTTCAGTTCTTCATCATATCAAACAAGTATGAAGAAATAGGAAGACATATCAATGAGTATCCCCACCGTGGAGTGACGATTATCAATGCCACAGGTTTTTATACCGGCAGAGAAGTGAAAATGATGTTCGTTTTGGCAAAAAAACGCGAATCAACTATTATCTTCCGATTAATAAAGGATATTGACCCAAATGCTTTTGTTTCACAAAGTGCAGTCATTGGAGTGTACGGAGAAGGTTTCGACCATATTAAAGTAAAATAAAAAGCTAAAACCAAGAATGAAAAACATGAAAAATCAATCACATCACCTATTACTAACAGGATTCCTAATAGGAATATTTTCCCTGATAGCAACAGATGAAATGATCGGACAAACGTCCGGAAAACCTTATTGGCAGGATATACAAGTGGTAGCTGTCAATAAAGAGTACCCACGCACTTCTTTTATGACCTATGATAATCATACTGATGCTCTTACCGGAAAATTTGAAAAGAGTAATTACTACCAATCACTGAACGGGATCTGGAAATTCTTTTTCGTAGACAGCTATAAAGATCTTCCCGATAATATTACCGACCCTTCTACCAACACTGATTCATGGAAAGATATCAAAGTGCCCGGTAACTGGGAAGTACAAGGTCATGGAGTAGCCATATATACTAATCACGGTTACGAGTTCAAGCCACGTAATCCGGAACCTCCCACTCTTCCTGAAAATAATCCAGTTGGAGTTTACCGCCGGAACATTGACATTCCGGCGAATTGGGATGGACGTGATATTTATCTACATCTGTCGGGTGCCAAATCAGGTGTATATGTATATATCAACGGGCAGGAAGTTGGTTACAGTGAAGATTCAAAGAATCCGGCAGAATTTCTGATCAATAAATATGTGAAACCAGGTAAAAATGTACTTACGCTGAAAATTTTCCGCTGGAGTACGGGTTCATACCTTGAATGCCAGGATTTCTGGCGTATCAGTGGCATTGAACGGGATGTGTATCTGTATTCGCAACCTAAAGTAGCAATTAAAGATTTCCGTGTTAAATCGTCGTTGGATGATACTTATAAAAACGGTATTTTTAAACTGGAAATGGATATCCGCAACAGAAGTAATCAAGCTTCAAAAGACTACATCATCGGCTATCAATTAATAGATCCGAAAACAGATAAGATGATAGCAAACTTCCAGTTTAATACAACGGTACAAGCGAACCAGACCATTACAGTTCCTACGATATCTAAGGAACTCGAGATTCCCAACATTAAAACCTGGTCGTCCGAAGAACCTAACCTCTACAAACTCCTGATGTATATCAAAGAGGGAGAGAAAATAGTGGAAATCGTACCTTTCAATGTCGGATTCCGACGTATTGAGATAAAACCGATTGAGCAACAATCCGCTAACGGTAAACCTTATGTATGTCTTTTCATCAACGGACAGCCACTGAAATTAAAAGGAGTAAATATTCACGAACATAATCCGGAAACAGGGCATTATGTAACAGAAGATTTGATGCGTCGGGACTTCGAACTCATGAAACAGCACAACCTGAACAGTGTACGTCTTTGTCACTATTCACAGGATCGGCGTTTCTACGAACTTTGCGATGAATATGGGCTATATGTATATGATGAAGCAAATATTGAAAGCCATGGTATGTATTACGACCTACGCAAGGGTGGTACGCTAGGAAATAATCCGGAATGGTTGAAACCGCACATGGACCGCACTATCAATATGTTCGAACGCAATAAAAACTATCCTTCAGTTACAATCTGGTCACTGGGGAATGAAGCCGGAAACGGATATAACTTTTACCAAACTTATTTATGGGTGAAAGAGGCTGATAAAAATATGATGGCACGTCCCGTCAATTATGAGCGCGCTCAATGGGAATGGAATTCTGATATGTATGTACCACAATATCCCGGTGCCAATTGGCTAGAGAATATTGGTAAGAACGGAAGTGATCGTCCTGTCGCTCCTTCTGAATATGCACACGCTATGGGTAACTCTACCGGAAATATCTGGGGACAATGGCAGGCAATCTATAAATATCCAAACCTACAGGGTGGATATATTTGGGATTGGGTGGACCAAGGTATACTCCAAAAAGATAAAAATGGGAAAGAGTATTGGGCTTATGGTGGCGATTTCGGTGTAAACGCTCCAAGTGACGGAAACTTCCTCTGTAATGGACTGGTAAATCCTGACCGGACTCCCCACCCTGCTATGGCTGAAGTGAAATATGTACACCAAAATGTAGGCTTTGAAGCTATTGATGCCACAACAGGTAAATTCAAAATCACCAATCGCTTCTACTTCACTAATCTGAAAAAATATCAGATTCATTATGGAATACTTGCAAACGACAAGATTATCAAGAGTGGGAAAGTATCACTGGATATTGCTCCGCAGGCATCACAAGAGTTCATAGTGCCTGTTCAAGGCTTGAAAAGCCAACCGGGAGTAGAATATTTTGTAAACTTCAATGTAATAACTGTAGAACCGGAACCGCTGGTTCCTGCCGGATATGACATTGCATACGATCAGTTCCGTATCCCTATTCAAGGAGAAAAAAGTTTTTTTAAAGCTAGCGGTCCCGCATTGATAAGCATTGATAAATGGGATGAACTTATCGCTACTTCTCCCAAAGTAAACTTTGTCTTTAACAAGAAAAGTGGTCTGGTAACTTCTTATAAAGTAGATGGAATCGAATACTTTAAAGATGGTTTTGGCATACAACCCAACTTCTGGCGGGCACCTACGGATAATGATTACGGGAATGGTGCTCCCAAACGTTTGCAAGTGTGGAAGCAATCCAGCAAGAATTTCCAGGTAACAGATGCAAGCATAACAAAAGAAGAAAAAGCGATGATCATAAAAGCAACTTATTTGCTTGCCGCCGGCAACTTGTATACAGTTACTTACAAGATCTATCCGAACGGCGTAGTTAATGTAAATGCATACTTCAGTTCTACAGATATGCAACCCACTGAAACAGAAGTTTCTGAAGCAACCCGTATGGCAACCTTTACTCCCGGAAGCGATGCAGCCCGCAAAGCTGCTTCAAAACTGGAAGTTCCCCGTATCGGAGTACGTTTTCGCCTACCTGCACAAATGAATAATGTACAATATTTCGGTCGTGGTCCGGAAGAAAACTACATCGACCGAAATCATGGAACTATTGTAGGCATTTACAAAACGACAGCAGACAATATGTACTTCAACTATGTACGGCCACAGGAAAACGGACATCATACAGATACACGTTGGATTGCTCTTTCTTCCAATAACGGAAATGGATTGGCTATAATAGCGGACAGCCTGATCGGCTTCAATGCCCTACGTAATTCTATCGAAGACTTCGACTCGGAAGAAGCACATTCCCGTCCCTACCAATGGAGCAACTTTACTCCACAAGAAGTAGCAAACCATGACGAGAATTCGGCTCGTAATTCATTACGCCGTATGACTCATGTCAATGACATCACCCCGAGAGATTTCGTTGAAGTCTGTGTCGATTTGAAACAACAGGGAGTAGGAGGTTATGATAGTTGGGGAGCACGCCCGGAATCAATCCATCAGATTCCAGCCAACAGTGATTATAATTGGGGATTCACTTTAGTTCCCGTACGGTCTGCAAATCAGGCAAACGAAGCCGCAAAATATGCTTATTAAATAACCTTAGTATAAATTCTTTAAAATAAGACTCATGAAAGATTTATCAAACATTATATCAAAATTCAACATCCAAGGTACAGTAGAAGAGATCAAACCTTTGGGAACAGGACTCATCAACGATACCTATAAAGTAGATACCAAAGAAGCGGATGCACCCGACTATGTTCTCCAACGAATTAATCATGCCATCTTTCAGAATGTGGAGATGCTACAATCCAATATCGCTGCTGTTACCGGACATATTCGCAAGAAACTAATAGAAGCCGGTGAATCGGATATTGACCGTAAGGTCTTGAACTTCCTGAAAACGGAAGAGGGAAAGACTTATTGGTTCGATGGTGATAGCTATTGGCGTGTAATGGTATTCATCCCACGTGCCCAAACATATGAAACGGTCAATCCTGAATATTCCTGTTATGCAGGACAAGCATTCGGCAATTTTCAGGCAATGCTTGCTGATATTCCGGAAACTTTAGGTGAAACTATTCCTGACTTCCATAATATGGAATTCCGCCTTCAACAACTTCATGAGGCTGTCAGCACTAATGCAGCCGGACGAGTGGCAGAAGTACAATATTATCTGGACGAAATAGAAAAGCGTACTAATGAAATGTGCAAAGCCGAACGTTTGCATCGTGAAGGTATATTACCCAAACGTGTGTGTCACTGCGATACAAAGGTTAATAATATGATGTTCGATGAGGACGGAAAAGTTTTATGTGTTATCGATCTGGATACTGTTATGCCCAGCTTTATCTTCTCCGACTATGGTGACTTCCTGCGTACCGGCGCCAATACAGGAGATGAAGACGATAAAGATCCGGATCGGGTAAACTTCAATATGGATATTTTTAAGGCCTTTACAAAAGGCTATCTGGAAGGTGCCAAATCATTCCTGACTCCGATTGAGATCGAGAATTTACCCTATGCTGCGGCATTATTCCCCTATATGCAATGTGTACGGTTCCTTGCCGACTATATTAATGGAGATACTTACTATAAGATTAAATATCCCGAGCATAATCTGGTTCGCACCAAAGCACAATTCAAATTACTTCAGAGTGTGGAAGCTCATACACCGGAAATGATAGCATTTATCAAGGAGTGCCTAGATGATAAATGATAGACGATAGATGTAAAATGAACGGTATTATTTAGTAAATTTACCGTTCTTCCATTGATAGATAATTGGACGGCGGAGAAATGGTTTCAGTTTTTCCGCTGTTTCTTTTGACATATAGTCCGGCGTTGCTAAGGTTAGTACCAATTCCGTATTTTCTTTGTTAAGATCAGCTTTCAATAAAAATATATCGGCAGAACGACGAGCTTCGTCATAAGCGTATATTTCTGTCGAATCGGATGCAACAAGAAAATCATCTATCGTTGGAAGAGTAATAAAATCAGACGCCGATATAGCTTCCCAAGCAGGTGTATAAAAGCTGATATTACTATCACAAGCAGGTGCACAAGCTGTAGTGATAACACAGACTACATTAGTTGTATCTTTCAGTGCCAACAATTTCATCTGCCAGGTTGTTTGAGGAGACATTTGTATACGAATATAGTCTTTGCTCAAATCTGTCATCTCAGATTTCTTACCAAATCGGTTCTCGACTTCTGCTTTCATCTTATTTTCGAGAAAATCAATGCAATCTTCCCGGTTCACCTTAGTCAAAATAGGATTCAAAGAATCCGGCATATTTATAAACAAAGTTTTGGCCTCCTGAGCCTGTATGGAGGTAAACGAAAACACTCCGATAATAAAAAATGCTATGTTAAAAATCAATTTATTTACTTTCATATTACTTCAAAATTACTTTATAGAAAATCATAAATTTAAAAAGAGTCATCACTCTATAACCTTATAATTTTAAGCTTTTCACGATTTAGTTCCCAAATATAAGAATATCATTCCGATTAACACTAGTATAAGATCAATCGCTTTACTTTTTAAATTCTTTTCACGGAAGAAGAGGGCACCGAAAGTAAAGGAGACAATGACACTTCCCCGGCGAACCATAGAAACAATAGAGATCATAGAGTCATTATAACTTAACGCATAGAAGTAAGCAAAATCTGCCGCTGAAAGAAAGATGGAGATCAAAATAATAGTCCAATCCCAACGAAACGGAGTGGTAGTCTTACGTTTAGGCCACCAAATCAGCAATAAGATAGGACACATAATAAACACCTGATAGACATTATACCACGATTGAACCAGCATCGGATTTAATTGTTTCATCAGGTATTTATCATACAATCCACTGATAGCACCCATAATAGCAGCTAGAATGATGAAGAATATCCATTTGTTATGTTTAAAATCAATTCCTTCTTTCTTACCAGAACGGCTTAACATAAAAAAGGAAGCAACTGCCAATAATACTCCGATCCACTGATATAGATTCAACCGCTCACCAAAAACCAACATTGCTCCTACTAACACCATCACGGGACGGGTAGCATTAATCGGGCCCACAATGGTAATGGGCAAATGCTTCATTCCGAAATAGCCGAAAATCCAAGAGGATAACACGATAAACGATTTGATGATGATATACTTATGTTGCTCCCAGTCAGCGACGGGAACATTAAAGATTGTCCCTCCCAATAAGTCCGGCTCATAGGCAGAAATCACAATAAACGGTAAAAAGATAAGACTGGAAAAAAGTGTATTTAGAAATAATACCGGTAATACCGCATTATCTTTCAATGATTTCTTCTTGAATACATCATAAAAACCCAGCAAAGTAGCTGAGAGAAAAGCTAATAACAACCACATTATAAAGAAGAATTAAGTATGAAGAATTAAGAATTCGTGAAGAGAAAGATATCTTCAGGATATTCCACATTTACCAAAAATAGAGCATGACCGGGAGCTGATGTTCCGGCTTGGCAACGATCTTTCTGTTCTATAACCTGACGGAACCCCTCTAAAGACAGTTTCCCACGCCCTACCTCAATCAGTGTACCTACAATAGCACGTACCATATTTCGCAAGAAACGGTCGGCGCGAATCGTGAACACCCAACTTCCATCTTCTTCCTGCGTCCATTCGGCATAAGTAATATGACAGATATTAGTCTTTACATCTGTATGCAGTTTGCTGAAACTTGTAAAATCGCTATACTGAAAAAGCAAACGTGCAGCTTGATTCATACATTCATAATCCAAGGAATTGTAAACCCTGCAACGATATTGCCGATTAAAAGGATATTTAGCCGTAGTTACAAAATATTTGTAAGTTCGTGCTGTAGCATCAAAGCGTGCGTGAGCATCCGGTTTGACCTGGCAGATTTTATAAACAGAAATATCAGGAGGCAACAATCGATTTAATTTCTCAGTTACAGAATTAGGATCAAGCAGATCATCGTAATCAAAATGTGCCACCATTAGAGAAGCGTGCACTCCTGCATCTGTGCGACCGGCGCCTATCACCTCAATATCACGACGCAAGAAAGTAGACAACGCCTTCATCATACATTCTTGCACACTGATACCATTGGGTTGAATCTGCCAACCATGATAGTTGGTCCCATCATAAGCCAAATAAATAAAATACCTTTGCACGTTCATTCCTGTTTTTTAGTGTTTTCGCGTACAAAAGTAGTCATTTTTTCATTCATAAGTAGAAGGAGTCTTGCCAAAAGCATCCACAAAATGCTTTCTAAAGGTTGGAATATCATTATATCCTACCATTTCGGCAACTTCTTGCACGCCATATTTCTTCGTTTTCAACAAGACCGCTGCCCGGCGCATACGTACTCCCCGAATCAGTTCTATAATAGTATAATCCGTACTTTGCTTCACCTTACGATATAGTGTAGGTTGGCTCATATTCATTTCAGCAGCCAACTTCTTCACGCTGAAATCGGCTTCACAGATATTTTCTTCGACTATTTTAATAACAGAACTGATAAACGGATCTTCTACTTTCACCACTTCAGCCTCTGACTTTGCCTCATTCTGTTCTGCCACGCTATCAGTACCCGGCAATGTAAACAACCTGGTGTACGTCTGCTTCAAAGCAATCCGTCCATTAATAAGATTATGTATTTTAGCCTTCAAAATGCCGGGAGTGAACGGTTTCAGAATATAGTCATCCGCTCCCATCTCCAAGCCATGTATAATATCTTCATCTTCTACCTTTGCCGTCAGCATGATAAAAGGAATATTGCATGTTTCCAATCCTTCTTTGACTTCCCGGCAACATTCGAAACCATCTTTCACGGGCATCATTACGTCACAAATAATCAAGTCCGGTAGTTCTTTTGTAGCCATATCAATACCTTCCTGACCATTTGTCGCCATCAACAAGTTATATTCTCTACCTAATAAAACTTTTAAATAAAGACGAATATCCTTATGATCTTCCACAATTAACAATGTCTTTTTAGATCCCGTCGTTGAAGAATTCTTTGTTTCTTCAAGCATCAGGTTTTCTACAGGTAACGAAATATCCTGTTTCACTACTTCATTTGTAATTGTATCCACTGATAGCTGTTCCTTCTGAGGTTCCGGAACAACATCTTCCAAGGTATCCGGATTAACAAATACAACATTCGGATCATTTTTGAAAATATTCTTTTCTAATGGTAAGTTTACGATAACTTTGGTACCTTTCCCCTCAACACTCTCTAACGAAATAGTTCCATGGTGCATTTCAACAATATGCTGCATGAAAGTAAAACCGAGTTGTACGGATGGCACATCATTCATAAATACTTTATCTTCATGCATAAACTGCTCAGTAGTCTTTACCAACTTTTCCCCATCATCTTCGACAACTATGGTGACATAATGCAACTGTCCTTCCACCGTCTCATAAGCTATCAGTGAAACAGTTCCGGTATAATTCGTATGTGTAAAAGCATTCGACAATAGATTATGCAAAATTATTTCCAACTTTTTCTTATCCACATAAAATTCCAAATCCTTCTTAATTCGTTTTTCACAACGAAAGGTAATTGGATGAGCTTTTAAAAGCTCCCTAAAATGAACCAAATTGCTATCAATCAACTTTTCTATCTGATAAGAAGCAATTTCTAACTTTTCATTTTGATTGCCTTGTTCATAAACAGTTAGCAACTGATTGCAGACATCAAGCATTCGAAGTGAACTTCTGTAAGCCACCTGCGCACGTGAAGCAAAATGCGGAACAAGAGCTTGTTCATCCAACAAATCCTTCAACGGTGCAATTATTAAAGAAAGAGGAGTTCGTAATTCCTGAACGAACAACGTCAGCAATCTATTCCTCATAGCATCTATTTCCTGTTTCTGTTCATGTTTCATCTTTTCCAGATTCAAATTTTCTTTCAATATCATTTCGCGGTCACGAAGTACCTGCCTGCGAACATCTCTGACCTTAAGGCGGTGAAATATGAAATAAGCTAAAGCGACTATCAGCAATCCATAAGTTACAAAAGCCCATATCGTGTAGTACCATTTAGCTTTCACTATAATGGGAATTTTAATAATTCCACTTTCTTTTGCATCTGGATAAACTAATTTAACTTCTAATACATATTTTCCTGCTGGGAGCCTGTTATACCATAACCCTTCCGACAAAGGTTTCATATGCCATTCTTTATCCTTTGGAAGCAAACGATAAGCCATTTTTCTTTGCATTGTCTCATAACATAGATCTGAGAAATACAAACAGAAATCATTATTACCCGAATCAAATATTAATTCTTTCTGTTTATCTGGTGAAACTGAAAGAATGGTTTGCCCGTTCCTTTTCTCCCCCGCCATAACAACCTCACCATTCACTTCCATATCAGTCAGCTGCACCTTGTGGTTGCTAGCATTACTTTTCACTACTTCTTCTGGATCAAAATAAATCAACCCTTTAGAATCTCCCCACAGCAACTGTCCGTCATTTAAGCGACAAACAGCTACACATCCTCCCGTGGACAGATAGTTATAAAAAGAATCCCCACCATTGCGAATAGTTATGATTCCTATATTATTTCCTCCCCAAGTATTTCCAACCTGATCATCTACCATACATCCCACATGACCACAGGTTAAGCCACTACCTAACGTATATACAGATTCAAACTTCTCTTTATCTTTACCGTCAATACGAACAATAGCATTTAAATAAACAGCATATATCTGATTAGAGTTATTAACAAAAACTGTCCTCACGACCGATTCACCTAATCCATTTTCGCGTTCATAGTTGCCTTTCAGCATAAACTGCTCTCCTTGCCACTCTAACCTCTTCAAACCTTTATTGGTTCCTATCCAGATATTTCCTTCCTTATCCTCTGCAACTGACAAAACTCCCTCAATTTTCTCATTTAGCGGTTCTACCTTTTTGCATATATGCGTCACGGGATCAACCAGCATTAACCCTTGAGAAGTAGCTATCCATAAACGTTTGCGCGAGTCCATACAAAATTGGTAAATAGCAGCATTTATATATTCCCCATTCCGGGTTTGAAGTCGAAAAGATTTTTTCGTATCTGTAGCTGGATCTACTTGTGTTAATTCACCCTGATTATTTCCTAACCAGATATATTCATTTTTATCTTTATAAATATGGTAATGTCCGGAAAAGTCAGACGACTTTGTCCATGGTTCAAAACGAGTATTCATAGATAGTGCCGGAGTAACGCTCTTCATTAATTTTCCATCGTTCGTCACCAACCAGATATATCCTTTAGCATCTTCCACTATCCCATGTACTTTCGATTTAAAATCTTGCGCCACTCGGCAGTATATATTACTACCAATGTCAAATTTTACTATTCCTCCACCAGAGCCACCTGCCCAGATATTCTTTCGTGCATAGTCCAAACACACACTCATCATTCTTGTATCAATCTGTAGACCAAATCGTCCTTCATTCTGTGTCACTGCTTCGAAGGAATAGGGACTTTCGCCAAGATTTTCATTATCGAATTCTAATTTGAACAATCCATCCAAAGTAGTCAGATAATACACCTTCTTATCCTTATATGTCAAATCCGTAACATATGAACTAGTATAATCAACTTTAGCTAATGTTCCCACAGAAATCATCCGCTCCTTTCCTCTTTTAAGATCATAGCAAACCAAGTCACTCCATGATTTACAAATCCATAAATAACCGTTCAACAGAAATAACTGATTTACAACATTTCCGCTCTGTATCAATGAAGTTTTCCCCGTTGTAAGATTATAGTTTACGACCCTATTTCCATCAACCACAAAGTAAAGGTTAGTTTTATTATCTGTACACAAATTAGTTATTTCACCTTTTATCAACGGTTCTGTTTTCAACGTACATGATATAAACTCTCTCTTATCTTCTTTCAGGCGGTTAGGGATAGATGAAAATAATCCTTGAGTAGTTGCTAAAAACAAAGTCTTATCATTCCAACAAAAATCAAGGATTTCACGCATATTGATAGGTTTATCAAAGCGAAGAGGCAAATAAATCTCTCTTTCTTTATCAAAACAAGCAATTCCACCTTGAAAAAGTTGGAGATAAAACAAACCACAAGGAGACTCTTCTAAAGACTTTATAACTTGACGCAACGGAATTGAAGCGGAATCCAAACTAGTGACCAGAGGATAATTACGAAAACGGAATCCGTCATAACGGGTAATTCCTTCATCTGTTGCCAGCCATAAGAAACCTTCCTTACTAGAAAAAATATCATAAACAGTACGGTCACTTATTCCATTTTTAATAATTACTGGTTCCGGATTCCAATGAATATCTTGTGAATGTACTTTGCAAATTCCAAGCAGAACCAATATCATAAAGATTTTCTCCCTCATACCTTGCTCAATGTTCATTTATGTGCAATTATTTGTTAAAGATATAAATATCTAATTATAACAAAAGTATGTAGCTGCTTTTTTTAGGAATAATTCACAATAAAAGAACTCTGCCAATCCTCAAAAGAATCAACAGAGTTGTTAAAAATCCTCTTCTACGATATATACTTACATTATATTTCTTTCAATATAACATTCTATTTCCTAGCATTTTACCTAAAATTGTCATTATTTGTTGTTTGGTTCCTCTTTCAGACTCTTTTCGAGAATTACGAATATCTCAGAGTCATTATTATTTTATACCTATTGTTATTGTATTTATCGTATGAGTAGAATTAATTTGCAGCTTTTGAAAGAGTAAAGTTGTAAGTTCCTTTAGCTGCATCAAAATCATAGCTACCTTTGAAGCTAACCGGTACTTTCACCAAACAATTACCCTCGTCACTTACGCGGAAATAGATATAAGAGGTAGAAGTAAATACGGTACCACCTTCAGGAATTGCAGAAATTGAAGCAGCGTATCCTTTCCAAGTAAATAAGTCAGTCACACAGTCATAAGAAGTACCAACATAATATACAGAACTTTTATCGACATTAAATTTCAATGATACGCAAAGCGCGAAATTCTCCAAAAGAGCACCTGATCTTGTACGAGCTTTATATTCAGCAGTCATCATCACTGTCTTCTTATTATTTCCAGCTCCATAATAACCTTCCACATCTTCTACCTTACAGTCATATGAAGCATCACTGTTTTTATACAGTGCTTCTAAAACACCACGCATTTCTTCAGCTGTAACAGTAGGAATATTATCAGATTGTGAATCAAGAGTAGCTGCCTCAATTCCATATAAAGTTTTCATGGATTCAAAAGTAGAAGAGTTATCTTCAAAACTATCACTTTCAGTGTTTGAACATGCAGTGAAAGCTAACACAAATGCACAAGCTAAAAAGAATTTAATTGACTTCATAATATTTCCTCCTATTTTTTATTCGTTTTAATAATTTGTTTGTGAATTGTTTTATTAATTCTGCAATTCACCGATCACACTTAATTGTTTGTTTGTTTATGTTCCTCAGGAGGGAATCTTTAAAAAAAATGTTATTCGATTCGGTTTCTTTAAATCTTATTCTATTTAAGACTTCATAAACCTCGTTTTGTTTGTTTGATACAAACCTAGGGTATTTAATTCATATAAAAAAACGTTTTTGAAGAAAAAATGAATGATTTACCACTCTTTAATGAATGAAATACAACCTATTCAAGTAGCTGATCAGAATATACAAGTATTAAACACCGACCATCCGTGATTAATTCACAAGCTACGATAAAAACAACACCTATTAAAACATGAATTATACACCACCTATAATGAAAGATATACCCCACGGCTTATTAAATTCCACTGAAACCACAGAAAAGAAAGATGAATCTGCCCTTTAAAGGATATTTAGAATATCTCTACTTTTGTCCCAATCAACAAACAAAACCCATCATACGATGAAAAAGAAAAGAATCATAATCTTAAGTGTTGCGTTGTTTGCCTCCACCTTATTATATAGTCAGGTTGTTGGCATAAAAACAAATGTTGTAATGGACGCATTGAAAATTATCAATCTAGGGGCCGAAGTCGGCCTTAGTAAGAAACTAACTCTGGATTTGTATGCCAATTACAATCCCTGGAGCTATAAAGACCAGAAAATGATGAAGATGCTGGCTTTCCAGCCTGAACTTCGCTACTGGTTCTGCGATAAGTTCAACGGTCATTTCATTGGAGTACACCTTCATGGAGGTATTTACCAAGCTGCCGCTATCGATATGCCTTGGGGTATCTGGCCAGATTTGAAAGACTACCGTTTTAAAGGTCATTTCTACGGTGCAGGTGTGTCTTATGGTTACCAATGGATTCTGGGCAAACATTGGAATTTGGAAGGAAATATAGGTTTTGGTTATGCACGTGTCAAGTACGAACAATACGAATGCAAAACTTGCGGTGAAAAGAAAGGTGAAGGTTACAAGAACTATGTAGGTCCTACTAAAGCTGCCATCAGTTTAATTTATTTATTCTAATAACAAAACAAATATGAAAAAGATTCTATATATCCTTTTCTGCCTGTTGCCTGTATTGGGCGGAAAAGCGCAGACAATTTATAAAGATCAGATACGTATAGAAAAAGAGTCAGCTACACGTAGCGAAGACAATCGCCTGACGGTGAGCATGGACATCATTCTGCAACCAAATCTGAAAATGAGTTCTAACAATGTTACTACACTGACCCCATTCATCGAAGCCAACGGACAAACAAAACAACTACCTTCCATAGTAATATACGGTCGCAAAAGACAACTTATCAATCAGCGTAATCATCAAACTCCTGAATCAGCTTACACTGTTGTTCGACGTAAAGGAAAAACGGAACAGAAAGTGAATTATCTGATACAGATTCCTTATGAAGGATGGATGCGTAAGGCAAATATGAAACTGAATGTTGATGTATGTGGCTGTTGTGACATGATAGAGGAAAACAGCGGTGAAAAAATCGCGCAACTTAATATTGCTCCACTGAAGCTTCAACCGGTAGTGGCATATATCACTCCACAAGAGGAAGCGGTAAAACATCGCGCAGTGGAAGGAAGAGCTTTTTTGGATTTCCCGGTTAATAAATACATTATCTATCCGGACTATCGTCGAAATTCAGATGAACTTGCCAAAGTACGTGCAACTATAGATACTGTACGGAATGACAATAACATTAAACTTACTGGCATCAGTATCCACGGATATGCGTCTCCTGAAGGAAGTTATACACATAACACGTATTTAGCAAAGAATCGTACACAAGCACTTGTGGATTATGTGACCAGTTATTACAACTTTGACCTCAAACTTATTACTTCGGATTTTACTCCTGAAGATTGGGAAGGTTTCCGCAAGTTTGTTATTGCTTCTACAATAGATAAGAAGGATGAGATATTGAGTCTAATGGATGATGTGAATATGGATGCAGATGTAAAGGAACATAGCATAGCAAAACTGGTTGGTCCACAAGCATACCAATACCTCCTGCAAGAATGCTATCCGGCTTTACGCCACTCGGATTATGTAGTAAGTTACACAGTTCGTGGTTTCGATCTGGAAGAATCAAAGGAAATTATTAACAAACATCCGCAGCAATTAAGCCTGAAAGAGCTTTATCTTATAGCTCAAAGTTACCAAACAGGAAGCGAAGAATTCAATCATGCATTCCAAGTGGCCGCCATAATGTTTCCGAACGATCCGACTGCTAACCTGAATGCTGCCGCAGTGGAGATTCAGAAAGGCGGAGACCTAGCCATTGCCAAAAAACATCTGGCAAAAGCAGACCAAAAGGCAGCCGAAACCCTCAATAACCTAGGTATTGTCTCCATGATGGAGGACGATTTCAAAGCAGCTGAGAATTATTTCAACGCAGCAAAAGCAGCCGGTCTTACCGAACAAGCTAATGCCAACCTGAAAGAATTAGCTAAGAAACAAAATTACCCAATAAAATGAAAAGTCAAATATGATATAAATTAGAAACTTCCCCCAACCCCATATATAATAAAGATGGGATAAAAGAACGCACTACCTGTGAAGGCAGTGCGTTTTTATTCGCCAAAAGTCAGTTTTTATTCAGGCTATTGATAACCTCTTATACAAGTAAAATCATATAATTATAGGCATTTGCTATTATAAAAATCACACCTATATTATAATTTGAGAAAGATAGCTTTAATCAAGATTAGGAAATGAATCCTTTCACAAATTTCCGTCACTCTATCATAAAGTACAATATAAAGGTATAATCCTAACTATTTTCTACAGAATGAGCAAACTCACGTTTCTACATATCTATTTATTTTCTTCTTCTGGTGAAATAAAACTTTTTATTTATGCAAAACATATAATTAATTTGCATAAAACAACAAAAAACAAGCATATAAATACCCATTTTTTGAGAAAAAGCATACGGATGATGACATCATAAGATCGGTATAATGACATCATTGGATGCAAAAGGTGTAGCCATACACTACAGATAATGTCATTATCACATAATGATGACCACATTTTCTTCTTTTTCTTCAGATTATTCTCTATTTCAGCAACTTTCACAAACAAGACTAAATAAATAAAAGGAAATTATATTTCACGTAAAAGTATTTTTTTGAAAATTAATTCAGTGATATTACATCCAAATGTTATTGTTTTAGTCATATTTAAAAATCCACAGGAGAGACAAATAGCCGATAAAGGAGAAATTAATATCATTCTTTGCATAAGAGACAAAATAAAGGATTCCAGATACTACTCAAAATACAATTTGTCAAAAAGAAAATGGATAAATACATATACATAATTGATAATTATACCACAATTTATATGTTATTTAAAATTTCAAAGGATAATCTTACACACAAAGGGGCACATATAAACTTCTAAAATTTAAGCCATCTAATGAGAGACACTCGTAAATCATTCAAAAGACAAGAGAATCCCTTGATATCAAAAGAGAAATTAAGATTATTCCATTAAACAGAAAAAAAATAGTAAAAATTACGAGGAAAATAACAGTGTTAAATTACAATCAAAGATGGTAAAACATTCAACATAAGCGCTATTCTATTCACAATCCGAATGAAACACCCACCTAAAACAGCAATATTGAAAGTTTGTAGAAATCACCATGAAAATTGAAAAAAACGCCAATCTACGATTCTATAATTACCCCATATCTTTGCAATGTCAATAAGGAACAAATGAGTTCCTGAGAACTGAAAACAAAACAATTAAATAATAGTAAAAAAACAAATAAACAAACATTGCCAATCAAAAAGGAAGTAACAATTAAACTCTTGCGGAAGCTACTCTCTTCCTTATTTATATATAAGGACTTCCGAAGTTCCTCCCCGGAACTAGAACCCCAAAGATGAAACAAGTTCTCACATTATTATTAATTCCAATTCATAATAATGATTCCCTCTCAGAAAGAAAAAATAAAAATTTTTAGAAAGAAAAAAAATAAAATAATTATCATTCAAAAAAAACATCAAATTATGAAACTTAAAAGTTTATTTTTAGTAGGTATCGCTGCGTTTGCTATGACATCTTGCAGTAATGAAGTTGAAGGTATTGACAATAGCGATAACGGTACAAAAGACGCTATTATGCAATTCGGTATTTCATTTGCTAATTCTTCAAACATAGGAGAAAGAGACGCAACTGCCGGAGGAGAAGATAAAGGCACTGCATCAGAACAAAATTTTTCAGATGCAACCATTGTCATAGAACAAAACGGTAAAAAAAACATTGTGAATGTTCTTAAAAATGATTTCGAATCACAAACTAGTACAACTACTACAATCCTATGGCTAAAAGAAAAAATAGCTGTAAATCCAGGAGCTGCAAACGTTTGGGTATTTTTGAATGCTTCTTCAGCACTGAAAACAGCTTTAGCAACACCAAATGCTGATTACAAAGCTTTAAAAGAAACTGCTTCATTCACTGGAAACATTAAAGCATTAGAAGCAGAAGCAGGAATCGCAGAAGAAAACCACTTTTTAATGAGCAATGCAAGTGGTGACGCCAAAGAAGCAGTTTTCACAGCAAACATAACTAATCCTTTGACAGTAGATGTTAGCCGTGTAGCTTCTAAGTTGGAAGAAACCACACTTTTGAACAACAGCTACTCAGTAACAGATGATGCTGAGAATTTAGCTAATGTTGAATTAACAGTTAAATTAACAGATTTTGCATATGCAGGTTTGCAACAAGAAGTTTCAGTACTTAAAGGTGGTACAGTAACATCTAATTTATTTGCTCCATACAATACAACAGCAGTAGATGGTTTTATTTTCCAAAAATTTGCAGCTCAAATGAGTAACGATGTTAAAACAGGCTCTGTAAACAATTACTGTATGGAAAATTTAACCGGAACATCAAATGAAACATATACCAACGTTATTTATAAAGGTCAAATCAGTGTGGATGGTGCAACAGGAACACTCTACATTACATCTGATAACAAAGCTTTCAAAAGTGTAAAAGCAATGAAAGAAGCTGGTTACAATTTTGAAGGATTAACAGAGGAGACTACTATTGAAGATTGTTGGAATAACTATGCCTTGAGAAAATACGACGGTGGTGTATGTTATTATGTAGCACCAATTGAAACAGCAAATACAGGTAAGCAGATTGTACGTAACAATATCTACCGTCTAAATGTTAAATCTATCAAAGGAATCGGTTCTGTTCTTCCTAAAGAATTCTCAGATCCTACATTATTAGATTTAACAGTAGGAATTCAACCTTGGAGCGTAAACGAAAACGCATTTGAACTCTAACTGCATCCCACACAGACAAACTTTTAAAAAGAGGGAAGGGATCTTCCCTCCCTCTTTACTCAAAACTTTGCCAAACAAAGCAAAACAAGAATTTCAACAGAAAATAATAAAAAGCATGAAACGTATATTCACTAACATACAAAAGGAAGCAAGTAGAATACTGCTACTCACAGTATTGGCTGGTACAATCGCATCTTGTGATTCTGTCCTCAATTTTGAGGAAGGCGATTGTGACATCAAATACCGGGTAAAGTTCAAGTATGACTACAATATGGAGAAAGTAGACGCTTTCGCACAAAATGTAAAGTCAGTGACGCTTTATGCTTTTGATGACAATGGTAAATTCGTATACCAGAAAACTGACCAAGGTGAGCCGTTAGCAGATGGTAGCTACTTTATGGATGTAGATATCGATCCACAAAAATATCATTTGGTCACTTGGGCAGGGCTCGACAATGAATCATTTGCAGTCCCCGTGATGAACGGTCAATCTAAAGTAAATGACCTCACTGTCCTGACACTCCGCGATCCAGCGACACGCTCTACGGAAGGTGAAGAAAATAAATATATTGTAAAGAAAAACCTCTCTCCATTGTGGCACGGTGAAGCTATTGAAGGAAAGAGCGTACTATACACCACACCCGCTACAGGAAATAGCATTCGCGAAGAAGTCACAACTATCGGACTGGTGAAAAACACTAATAATATACGTATTATAATTGCACAGGTAAATCAACATCCGGAAAAACAAATTCCAGCAACACGGGCTATCAAAGATGATATGTTCACTTACTCTATCTACGATGACAATGGAAAAATGAATTATGATAACTCCCTGATGGAAGACAACCTACTGACTTACCAACCATTCGTTACAGAGACTAGTAAAGTAACCACTCGTGCCTTTAGTAACGAGGATGAACCTGCTAACACATATTCAGCAGCTGTAGCAGAAATTAGTGTAGCAAGACTTGTAGAAACTCAAAACCCATTATTGAAAATCTATAATAAAGAGAACAATACAGAATTACTTCCTAATGGATCCCTCATCCGTTATCTTGGGTTGTTAAAAGAGCAGAATTTAATAAATATGCCTCTACAAGAATATCTCGACCGCGAAAGTAGTTTCGGAATGATTTTTTTCGTAGATGAAAACTTGACGTTGCTCAACACAGTAATTCAGATTAATGACTGGATCATAAACATCAACGATTTTGAACTCTAAATAAACAAAAGAATGAGACTTTCAAAAATAACATACTATCTTTTATTTACGTTGGTATCAGTTACGAGCTTGTCTGGATGTTCACAAGATGAGTATGCGGAAAAGCAGGTTGTGGAACAACCCAAAATAGAAGCTCAACTAATATTATCTGTTAGCACTCCTCTAAAAGGTATACGTGCCCCAGAAACGACACTGACGGGGAAGACCACAGAGAATGAATGTCATAAACTTACTTTGTTTATAATGAACGCTGATGGAAGTAGTATTCAGGACTATTCTATCGAAGGAGAAAGTCTACAAAATAAAAGTTTGTTTTTCAATGTCACCACAGAGCAAGGTCAGAAAAAAGCTTTTGTCGCTGTAAATATGACAGACGCTCAAATCACAAAGATAAAACAAGCAACAGATCACAATCCAGCTTATACTATAGATAATATTACGGATATCACTACAGAGAATAACTTTCTAATGACAGGACAAGTTGTAACAGAAAGTGGTAGTGGAATAATAAATATCGAGGCAGAGAAAACAACAAAAGTTAAAGCAACCCTGGCACGTGTCATGTCTAAAGTACTGCTGACGTGTACTACACAGGATAATAATGAGGAATATGTAAAACTAGCACAAGACAATGGTTATATACGATTGAATAATGTGCATTATATATTGGACACCACCAACAAAAAGTTTTTCCCATTTGCTAAACCAAATAATGAAGATCCTAATTTCAACATGAGTGAAACGTTGAAAACCAATTATGCTGATAATTTTTTTGCTGCACCCTTCAACAATACACCAGAAAGTGGAGAAACTGCTGTAAAATATGATGCAAGTAGAATGCAAGAAGGTGAATACCAATATACAGAAGGTGTCTATTGTCTCGAAAATACGATCAATATAGACTTGCAAGATGTAAACCGTGCAAAAAATGTAGCTACTTATTTAACTATAAATGCTAAATTTACTCCTAAAAACATTGATGGAACGAAGAATTTATCAGAAAGTGATGCCAATAACAAACTAACAAAAGGAACTTTCTATACTTGTAAAAAAGCTCCGGCAGATGCAAAAGATATGTGCTATAGTACCATACAAAAAGGAATTGATTATTTAAAAACAAACTATAATACTAATACCACCAACAGTGATTTTACTATCCATACAGGTGGATGGCAATATTACGAGACATTTGTTAATTCACCAACAATTTTCAGTGAAAATGCCGGGCTGGTACGCAATAACTATTACATCATTAATATTACTTCATTCACTGCTCCGTTAATAGAGAAAACAATAGAAGTAAATACCACTATATGTCCTTGGAATATCAAAGGAAAAACCACTATTGATATTGAAACAGGAAACAATAAATAATGGAGAAAAGAAAATGAAACAAATAAAATATACCATATTCAGTTTACTGATTCTGACAACGACTATTTTCAGTGGTTGCGACAGCATATTAGAGGATGAATATACCATCTCTAATGAACAACAACAGATAGAAGTAAGATTTGCAAAATTTTCTATGGACGGTACTTCTTCTACACCTGCATCTGGAACTTTAATTTTCTGGAAAAAAAACCTCAATGACTTCTTTCAATCTCCAATAGATGATTTGAATGAATACAGTAAAAACAAATACAATACCGGAGAATTTTATCCATATGATAATGCTATGGTGTATGCTACGGGATACTCGCCTACAGATATACAAACCAGTAGCGACTATCAAACATTAACTTTATCAATAGCAAATTCAGGAATCGCTGATGTTTGTGTAGCAGAAAAAGTTATCGGTGGCAACCAAAATGCTCCATTCAGCGAAACTATGAATTTTGAACACACGCTAACTAAGGTGTTTTTCACGGTTGAGCGTGACCAAACAATGGTAGGAAATCGTGATGTGAGAAACATTACCATCACCATCCCAAAGAGCTATTTACCTGTAGAATGGAATTATAACTTCGATGAAAATAAATACAAGATAAATTCCGAAAAAACAGCAAATAGCAATTTAAAATTTATACATCCCGATATTATCAGTGGTACTAACACTGACGAATTAGGAACAGCTTATCTGATGTTGCCTATGATCAATTCGGGAATATTAAAAAACTTACGTCTGACTGCGGACATTCTGCTAACCGGTAGTCATGAGATTGAAAGAACAATTGATAATACATTGAATATACAGTTGTATGATAATGATAATATAACCAAAGTTACAAATGCAAAACCGGGTGAAGCGTATGAAGTATGCATTCGTTTCCAACAAAACTCTTTCACACTTATTGCCCGTCAATTAGACAACTGGGAACAAGGAGGATTAATCTATGTACCGATTAAACCGTAAAAGAAAACAATCAAAACAACGAATAATAACTGATAGTAAAATGAAAAAGAACCTAATATACACTATAATCTCAACGGCAGCACTTCTTCTTGCTACTTCATGTACCACAGATGAAACAGCCGAACAAGTAACAGGTAATGGTGCATTCCAATTATCTTCGGATAAAGGGAAGTTTACCCGTGCAGCGAATACGGAATCTACTTTTTCGAAAAAAACTGCCTATCAGATTTATGCAATAGATGCAACAAACAGTGATTTCAGATATAACTATTTAACAAATCCTGCCAGTTCGGATGCTATTACAGGAATAGAATCTGAAGATCATCAAAACATTGAAGGTATCGAAATCAATAAATTTAATGGCAAAACATTGAGTTTCTATGCTGTAACAAATAGTACAGAAGAACCGGTAGAAATAATTCCCAATGGAAAGTCTGCTCCAACATGCTACATTAAGTACAAAGATGCAACTACTCCGCTAACCGATGTTATGTGGGCAAAAAAAGAGAACCAAAGTTATCTGAACTCTGGCATTATTAAACTTTTGTTCGGACATACTCTAGCTAAATTGAATCTGTATGTAATGAAAAACTCCGAATATGAAAAGACTACTGTCAGTTTGAATAGCATATCTATAAAAGATTATCCGGATGGTTCTTTGAATATGCAAACCGGTAAATACAATTTAGTAAATACTGATAAAAGGAGCCAAGAATGTACTGTTTATTCAGAAGGGAATCAAGAGGTTACTACTAAAGCAGCAGTAGTCGAGAAAAATAATGTAGTAATAACTCCTATGCTTTTTCCTACAAGAAAAGAAAACTTACAGGAAACTGATAGAACTAATCATTCCACGCATATAAAAGTAGCAGTAACCATTGATGGACAATCTACTACAAAAGAAATTGAAATCACTTCTATATTGGCTGAAAATACAGGAAACAATCCTACAACAAAAGAAATTCCATTCGAATTTAAGAGTAATCATGAATATGATATGGTTATCACTATCACAAAGAGCTCATTGGTTGTAACTATAGTCCCAAGGCTTTATGACTGGATTCCGGATGAGGAATTAAAAGAAGAGGATGAAGTGAACGGTTCTATGACCATCAGTGGTATTACATGGATGGACCGTAACCTAGGAGCTACCAGCGGAGACCCACTAGCGGGAGATCAGGCTTGGGAAAATAGCCGTGGATATTATTATCAATTCGGAAGAAATATACCATACTATATAAATACAGCTCAAGATGATAACGGGATAATATATGCACTATCAAACGGTAATTGGCATCTACAAGAATCAATGCCATACCCACATGTGCCAGGATATATGTCTGAAAAGCCAAGAACCAGTAACCAGAGTATGGCCAGAAATCCTAGTGACAAAAATCTATATTTCAATTTTTGTTATGGTAGTAACAACTGGAGTAGCAGTTACAATTGGAATGATAACAAGGCCCAACCTTGTCCTAAAGGATGGCGTATACCGACGAGCAATGAATTCCAGCTGATTATTCCTGCTACAGAAAAGGCTGGAGATATTCCATTTTTGAAAAGTCATCCATCTGAAACTTATATTGAAAAGGAAAATAATGACCCGGAAACAGGTTCCAGCTCTACATATGTAGGCGTCAAAAAAAACACATGGACAGAAACAACTGTAGGTATCACCAACTCTATTTATGCTTTAAAAAGAGAAGGTACAGATAATGCATACTTTTTGAGATGGCATATAGAAAAAAGTGGTAAATATAAATTAGTTAATAAATGTACTACTTCCGACAAAGGAGATCCATACCGTAATGTATTAGTAATATCGAGATATCCAGCAACCAAAAGTAGTACCTTAACTACAGGGAATGTAAAATATGTTGCAAAATGGAGCCATCCGGTAGAACAAATTAAATTACCTATTTCCGGATATATACATATCGGACCAGAGCATGCAATATCAGGGAACACCAATTATCCGGCTTTAATTTATAGTGGTTCTGAAGCTGTATATTGGACAAGTACCACCAATAGTTACCAGGCCTATACAGTTCGTATGAAATTTGCAGGCGATGCCGCTTCGAATCAAATCATGATGTATAAAAACGAAATCCGTAATAACGGGTGTCTGATACGTTGTGTTCGTGATACTAAAGCTAACGATTAATAAAAACGAACAAGAAATTAAAAGTTATGAAATCAACCTATAAAAACATATTACTTTTTACCATAGCAATAATTTCCCTTATAGCATGTGAGAAAGATGAGATACAGCAAGTATCAAATAAAGATACAGTTGCAGTTATACCCGAGTTATCTGGAATGTATACAGCTTCTCCGGGTAACTGGACTAATAACGTACGTGCTGTTCACCCCGGTCTGACTAAAATTATCAACCTACCGGAAGGAACGACTTTGAGATTGATTGCAAAAGGTACCATAACTGCAACTCAAGATTATGTAGTCCGTACGTCAGATGGAGGATCCCAGTCCCTTTATCCCTGCAAAGTAGACAATAATACGGGAGCTATTATAGATGAAAGTAAAACTCCTCTTTATCTTTCTCCAGGAGATTATACATTCAGCGCAATATCTCCGGCACACAAATATAATAATGGAATCACCATAAATAATGGCGAATCTGTAATAGCGAATAATAGTCACTGGGACCAAACAGCACCGACTAAAATCACTATTGGAAAGGATGACGTAAGTAAAGTTATCCCTTTAAATCCATTAATGCAACTTACAGCTCGCATGACTTTCACGCTGAAAGGAGATATAGCAAACGGTGTATCATCTCTATCGGTAATGCAAGATGGAATTGAAATAGACAGAATAAGAGAGAAACCTGCTGAATTAACAAATGTAGGAGACTCTATTAAAGCTGAAATTGTAGCTAATTACAATCGTATCTATATCAAAGAACAAGATATCACAGTACAAGAAGATCGTAGTTTAAGAGCTGAAATTTGTCTTTTGCCAATAGATAATCGGGCAACGCCAATGACAATCATTATGAACTTAATGGTGAACGGAGTACCAACACAGTTTACTTATTCTATCGTCAATAAAATACTCTATGCGGGATACTCATATGACTATACTGTAAATGTGAAAATCAAAGATAATATCTCCGTAGCAAACTGGCAAGAGACTTCATGGTCCACAGAAGTCAGCGGAGAATAACAGATAAAACGAATAAAACCAATGATTATGAAAGCTTATAAATATATATTCCTGTTAAGTTGTTTATGGCTGGCAGCTTGTACTCAGAACAATGAATGGATTGGCGAGAATATAGATGCCGAAACTTCTTCAGAAGGAATCGTACACTTAAATTTGCAAAGTGCAGAAATAAGCGTGGACACTCGTTCTATTACTCCACAAGATCCGATGACAGATAATCCGATATATGATCTCTGTCTATTACATTACAATTTTGAAGGACAACTTATCGCTAAAGATACAAAATACCAAGTTTTCGGTACGGATGCACCTCAACTTGGCTATCAATGGAGTCCCACTTTAACAATTGATCCACAGAATAGAACAGAGACCCTTTGTCTTGTAGCAAATATGGATGGAAACCATCCAACTTGGCCTAGCCGGTTGGCAGACTTAAAAGAGATGACTGTAGATTTACAATTTAATAGCAGTAATGGTCTGATTTCCAACAAAAAGATGTATATGTTTGGTTATTATGAGGGGGCTATCCAATCAAACAAAAGTATCAATATTATGCTAGGACGCATGACAGCAGCTGTTAAATTTGTAATTTCAGCAAAAGATGCAAGTTCGAGCATTAACTATCAAATTAAAAGCATAGAGATAGTAAAAGCTGCTGTAAAGAGTTATTTTTTTCCACATAATTCAACCAATAATATTTTTGGAAGTACATTCAAAGAGTCATTTAATCCATCCGATTTTCAAATTGCCAATGCTTCAACTGAATTTTCTTACTACTATCAGATTGGAGAAAACATATCACCTAGCAGTACCAATCATACGCAAGTTGTGATAACGGCAAATAGAGGTAGTAAGTCTACCTGGACAACAAAAAGATATACAGTAGATCTAGGTTGTGATCGGCCTGAAGTTCCCAATCGAAACTATTCACTATATCGCAATAATAACTATACTTTTAATATAGTCTTGAATAATTAATTTAATACCAAAATATTATGAGAACAAATGACATCCTACAATTAGAATCATCAGATATGCGCCAAGCCTATCTATTTGAAGAGAACGGACACTGGTATGCTTACGAGCATTCTGCTAATAGGATTGAGAAATTTGTGAAAGGTTTTGTAGACTTCAAGCATAAAGTGCAAGATGTCTGCGGACGAATGAAAGTAGAAATCGACCTCGGTATTCTGGAGAGATGCTCCATTACATTGTGCGAAGATTCATTGCTTGTACTTGATTGCCCAAGCAGCAACTAAAAATATTTAATGGTGTGTAATCTCCGTAAGCGTACGGATCACGACCCCCATATAAATTAGATTTACACAAAATTGTTTGTTTTGTTTGTGTTCCTCATTCCACTCAGATATCGCCTGTGAAGGTAATCCTGAGTGGATGGGGATTTTTATGTGTATTCCGAATACTAGCTGCCTTTTTTATATGGATATTTATGCTTTATAACTTTACTCGCATTTCTCTTGTTTTTTCAATAGAATAAGTTACTTTTGTATAATATGCATGATTCATTAACACAATAACATTATGAGCCACACAATTTTTCTCATCATTGCTCTTGTAACAACAGGCATATTCGCCATCCAATTTATCCTGTCGATCTTCTTTGGAGATATGGACGCAGATGTAAACGTGGATGTGGATATCAGTAGCGTTGTTTCATTCAAAGGACTCACCCACTTCGGAATCGGTTTCGGCTGGTATATGTACCTTGCCGGAAACACTGAAATCCAGAGTTTCGTCATCGCTATCCTTATTGGTCTATTTTTCATTTTTGCTGTTTGGTTCCTCTATAAAAAGGCATATCAACTACAGCAAATCAACCGTTCGGAACAAACGGAGCAACTAGTGGGACGGGAATGCACAATCTATTTTAAACAAAACGAAAATAAATATACTGTACAGACTAGCCGAGACGGTGCCATACGCGAAGTAGACGTGATATCCGAATCGGGGAAAGCCTATCGGACAGGAGACAGAACTATTATCAGCAATTATAAAAATGGAATATTATATATTCAATAAAATAACCAATTAAAACACACTATTTATGACACAAGAAATGCTCATTATGGCTGCTATATTAGTAGCGGTTATCCTGCTCACTTTCATCGGTATCCTATCGCGCTACCGTAAATGTAAGAGTGACGAAGTCCTCGTTGTATATGGTAAGACAGGCGGGGATAAAAAGTCTGCCAAATTATATCACGGAGGTGCTGCCTTCGTATGGCCAATCATTCAGGGATATGAGTTTCTGTCAATGAAGCCAATGCAGATTGAATGTAAACTAACCGGAGCTCTTTCCGCTCAAAATATTCGTGTGGATGTTCCTACCACTATTACTGTTGCTATCAGTACCGATGGCGAAGTGATGCAAAATGCAGCCGAACGTATGTTGGGGTTAAACATGGACGATAAGCAAAACTTGATTACTGATGTCGTATATGGTCAGATGCGTATGGTAATTGCCGACATGACGATTGAAGAATTAAATTCCGACCGTGATAAGTTTCTTGCCAAAGTAAAGGATAATATCGATACGGAACTCCGCAAATTCGGTCTTTACTTAATGAATATCAATATCAGTGATATTCGTGATGCTGCCAATTATATTGTAAACTTAGGTAAAGAAGCTGAAAGCAAGGCATTGAACGAAGCACAAGCCAATATTGAAGAACAAGAAAAACTGGGTGCTATCAAAATTGCCAATCAAATTAAAGAACGTGAAACGAAAGTTGCCGAAACCCGAAAAGATCAAGACATTGCTATAGCTGAAACGAAAAAACTACAGGAAATCTCTGTTGCCAATGCAGATAAAGATAGAATCTCGCAAGTAGCTATCGCAAATGCAGAAAAAGAATCACAAGTAGCAAAAGCAGAAGCAGAAAAAAATATTCGTATCGAACAAGCTAACACTGAAAAGGAAAGTCGTATTGCCGAATTGAACTCTGACATGGAAATCAAGCAAGCAGAAGCCGGCAAAAAGGCTGCTATCGGGCGAAATGAAGCGCAAAAAGAAGTTGCTTTATCTAACTCCGAATTAGCAGTGACTCAAGCTAATGCCGATAAACAGGCAGGTGAAGCAGCTGCAAAATCAGAAGCTGCCGTACAGACTGCACGAGAAATCGCTCAGAAAGAAGTGGAAGAAGCAAAAGCTCGCAAAGTGGAATCATCTTTGAAAGCTGAAAAGATCGTTCCGGCAGAAATAGCTCGTCAGGAAGCTATTCTTCAGGCAAATGCTATTGCCGAAAAAATTACCCGTGAAGCAGAAGCACGTGCAAAGGCAACTTTAGCACAAGCGGAAGCGGAAGCAAAAGCGATCCAATTGAAACTGGAAGCAGAAGCAGAAGGTAAGAAGAGATCATTACTCGCTGAAGCGGAAGGATTCGAAGCTATGGTAAAAGCTGCCGAATCAAATCCTGCTATCGCTATTCAATACAAGATGGTAGATCAGTGGAAGGAGATTGCCGGTGAACAAGTGAAGGCATTTGAACACATGAATTTAGGAAATATCACTGTGTTCGATGGTGGAAATGGAGGGACAAGTAACTTCCTGAATACGTTGGTGAAGACTGTGGCTCCGAGTCTCGGAATACTCGACAAGTTACCAATTGGCGAAACAGTGAAAGGGATTATAAATCCGGAAAATAAAAACGAAGAGAAGAAAGAAATAAAAGACGAAAAGCAACATAAAAAGTAAGGTTACAATTACGCATAAATGTCTTTAATAATAATAGCACAGATTTTTCATTTAAAATCTGTGCTATTATTATTTTATCGTATATATTTGTAGCCAAAAGTAACAAAATGAACCATCATAAAATTCGTATTCAACCATTTTTTTTATTACTTATCAGTCTTTTATCTCTTACCGCAGCTTGCAAAAAGAAGGATATGTCGCTCAAACTGAACAAACCGCGCAACATTCACGGTGTCATTAGCTATAAACGTTCTTTTCCTGATTTGAATGACACACATCTGTCTGTTGCTAAAGCAATCGGCATCCGTCCATTAGAAGACCGTGAAGAGGCTGAAAATATGAAAGAACAATTAATTCATATTACCGATAATAAATTTTATAGAGTAGACTCACTGACGCACTCTATCCCTTATCTTATTCCCCGTGCAAGCGAGTTGCTTGATACGATCGGTTCCATTTTTCTTGATTCGCTAACTGCAAAAGGTTTAAACCCCAATCAAGTGGTAGTGACGTCTGTACTCCGTACAAATAATGATGTGAAGCGCCTACGCCACCGTAATGGAAATGCTTCTGAAAACTCGGCACATTGCTTTGGGGCTACTTTTGATGTTAGTTGGAAACGTTTCAAAAAAGTAGAAGATGAAAACGGTCGCCCCTTACAAGATGTTAGTGCAGACACATTGAAACTTGTTCTGTCCGAGGTGCTGAGAGATCTACGAAAAGCTAATAAATGCTATATTAAATATGAATTAAAACAAGGATGTTTTCATATCACCGCAAGATGAGTATAAATTGAAGTAAAATTCACCTCTAAACAGCCGGAGAATCCAAAACGTTTCATTAAATTTGCAGAAATTTTTCTTTAATACGATCCAATGATAGAGAAACTGATTGTTCTTGAGGATATTGACCCGGTTATTTTTTATGGCGTAAACAATGCCAACATACAGTTAATTAAAACTTTATATCCGAAGCTTCGTATTGTCGCCCGCGGCAATGTTATCAAAGTATTGGGTGATGAAGAGGAAATGTGTGCCTTTGAAGAAAATATCACCAAACTAGAGAAATATTGTGCTGAATATAATTCGCTGAAAGAGGAAGTCATCATCGACATAATCAAAGGCAATGCCCCACAATCAGAACAAAATGGAAGCGTGATCGTTTTCAGTGTTACAGGTAAGCCAATTATCCCCCGAAGTGAGAATCAATTGAAATTGGTAGAAGGTTTTGCCAAGAATGATATGGTATTTGCTATCGGTCCGGCAGGCTCAGGAAAGACGTACACTGCTATTGCACTTGCTGTACGTGCCCTGAAAAACAAAGAAATTAAAAAAATCATTCTTAGTCGTCCTGCTGTAGAAGCGGGAGAAAAACTGGGTTTCCTACCCGGTGATATGAAGGATAAAATAGATCCGTATCTGCAGCCGCTTTATGACGCATTACAAGATATGATACCTGCTGCCAAATTGAAAGAATACATGGATTTGAATGTCATCCAGATCGCACCATTAGCTTTTATGCGTGGACGCACGTTGAATGATGCAGTTGTCATACTGGATGAAGCACAAAATACTACTGCACAGCAAATTAAAATGTTCCTTACCCGTATGGGAATGAACACAAAGATGATTGTAACCGGAGATATGACACAAATTGACCTCCCCAGCTCACAAACATCCGGATTAGTCCAGGCACTACGTATTTTGAAAGGAGTAAAAGGGATTAGCTTTGTTGAACTGAATAAAAAAGATATTGTACGCCACAAATTGGTAGAACGTATTGTGGATGCTTATGACAAATTCGATAAAGAAGTGAAAGCTGAACGGGAGAGACGAAAAAGTGAGCAGTTGGTTATCAACGGCGAACGTCAGATCAAACAAGCCAGTGAATGAGTGGTACAGCAAATTGTAACTTGTAATTTTTATTATATAAAATGATGAAAGCATTAACAAAAACAGATTTCAACTTTCCGGGACAGAAAAGCGTGTACCACGGAAAAGTGCGTGATGTGTACAACATCAACGGTGAAAAACTCGTCATGGTAGCAACTGACCGTATTTCGGCCTTTGACGTAGTATTGCCTGAAGGTATTCCTTACAAGGGGCAAATGCTGAACCAAATTGCAGCTAAATTTCTCGATGCCACTACTGACATCTGTCCCAACTGGAAACTAGCTACGCCGGATCCAATGGTTACTGTCGGTGTGTTGTGCGAAGGTTTTCCGGTAGAAATGATCGTACGCGGTTATTTGTGCGGCAGCGCTTGGCGTACCTATAAAAGTGGTGTACGTGAAATCTGCGGTGTGAAATTGCCGGACGGAATGCGTGAAAACCAAAAATTCCCGGAACCAATTGTAACCCCAACTACTAAAGCTGAAATGGGCCTTCATGATGAAGATATCTCTAAAGAAGAAATCTTAAAGCAAGGTCTGGCTACACCGGAAGAATATGCTATTCTTGAAAAATACACATTAGCACTTTTCAAACGCGGAACTGAGATTGCTGCTGAACGTGGTTTGATCCTTGTAGATACTAAATATGAATTCGGTAAACACAATGGTACTATCTACCTGATGGATGAGATTCATACTCCGGATTCCAGCCGTTATTTCTATTCAGAAGGCTATCAGGAACGTTTCGAAAAAGGTGAACCTCAGAAACAGCTTTCAAAAGAATTCGTTCGTGAATGGCTAATGGAGAATGGCTTCCAAGGCAAAGATGGACAAAATGTACCTGAAATGACTCCGACTATTGTACAGAGCATCAGTGACCGCTACATTGAATTGTTCGAGAATATCACCGGTGAGAAATTTGTAAAAGAGGATACCACCAACATTGCTGAACGTATCGAAAAGAATGTAATGAATTTCTTAAAAAAATAAGAATGGATTACCCACAGCAACATATCAAACCCTACAATAAAGAAGGCAAGAAAGCCGAGCAAGTGGAACGAATGTTTGACAATATCGCTCATGCCTACGACAAACTGAATCATACCTTATCTTTAGGTATCGACCGCAGTT
This sequence comes from Bacteroides sp., assembly GCF_028690125.1. Lineage (GTDB taxonomy): Bacteria > Bacteroidota > Bacteroidia > Bacteroidales > Bacteroidaceae > Bacteroides. The sequence goes on from NZ_JAQVBV010000020.1 coordinate 47,772, forward strand.
GGCGTCGTAAAGCAATTGCTTGGCTCCGCCCTTTCCGACCGCAACGTATCATGGACGTCGCAACCGGAACAGGAGATTTTGCTATCCTTGCTTGTCATGAATTGCAATCTGTCGAACTGATCGGCACGGACATTTCGGAAGGTATGATGAATGTGGGTCGTGAAAAAGTTAAGAAGGAAGGTCTCTCGGACAAAATATCTTTTGCCCGGGAGGACTGTACTTCTCTCTCATTTGCCGACAACAGTTTTGACGCTATCACTGTAGCTTTTGGTATACGCAACTTTGAAGACCTAGACAAAGGACTTTCGGAAATGTGCCGAGTACTGAATCCGGGTGGACATCTTGTTATTTTGGAATTGACTACTCCGGATCGTTTTCCGATGAAGCAATTATTCTCTATTTACTCCAAAGTTGTCATCCCATTGCTTGGCAAATTGCTCTCCAAAGACAACAGTGCCTATCATTATCTGCCGGATACTATCAAAGCATTTCCTCAAGGGGAAGTCATGAAAGGAGTCATCACCAAAGCCGGTTTCAGCGAAGTGAATTTCCGACGATTAACCTTTGGCATCTGCACACTTTATACGGCTACTAAATAAATCAAACATGAGTAATCAATTTAACTCTTTCATGTTATGGAAAAATACGGTTTAATCGGCTATCCCTTGAAACATTCATTTTCAATCGGCTACTTTAATGAGAAGTTCAAATCAGAAGGTATCAATGCTGAATATGAAAATTTTGAGATTCCCAGCATTAATGACTTTATGGAGATCATTGAAGAAAATCCGAATTTGTATGGACTCAACGTTACCATTCCTTATAAAGAGCAAGTGATTCCTTTCTTGGACGAACTAGATCCTGATGCCGCTAAGATTGGTGCTGTGAATGTAATCAAGATTATTCGCCAACAGAAAGGTAAAGTTAAATTAATCGGTTATAACTCCGATATTATCGGATTTACTCAATCTATACAGCCATTACTACAGCCTCATCACAAAAAAGCTTTGATTCTTGGTACAGGCGGAGCTTCCAAAGCAGTTTACCGTGGGCTACTGAATCTAGGTATAGAATGTCTATTTGTATCGCGCACTCATAAAGCAGAAGGTATGCTGACCTATGAAGAGCTAACTCCCGAAATCATAGCAGAATATACTGTAATTGTCAATTGTACTCCATTAGGTATGTATCCTAAAGTGGATTATTGTCCAAATATTCCTTATGATCAATTGACTCCGAACCATTTACTTTACGATTTGTTGTATAATCCGAATATTACTCTCTTCATGAAAAAAGGAGAAGAACAGGGTGCTGTCACTAAAAACGGATTGGAGATGCTATTGCTACAAGCATTTGCCGCTTGGGAAATTTGGCATAAGTAAGGCCTCTTTAGGTTCCTCTTTCAAGGAGAAAGAGATAGTAGTAAAAGGATTTTAGCTTATGAGAAAGTTTATTTATATCATTATCGTTGTTCTGTTGGTTCTTACCGGCTGCACTATCGGAGGAAGTTTTTATATGCTTAACTTCTCTTTAACTCCGAATGCTAAGATTTTATCTAAAAATGCAGACTCTTATCCTTTTATGTACAAAAACTATCCTTTCCTCCATGGTTGGGTAGACAGCCTTAGGCAGGTAGATGCACTGAAAGATACTTTCATTATCAATCCGGAAGGAAGGCAGTTACACGCTTATTATGTTGCCGCTCCGCAAGCTACTGGTAAAACAGCTGTTATCGTGCATGGATATACGGACAATGCCATCCGTATGTTTATGATTGGTTATTTATATAATAGGGATTTAGCGTTCAATATTCTGCTCCCTGATCTACAACATCAAGGTGAAAGCGAGGGACCTGCCATTCAAATGGGTTGGAAAGACCGCTTTGATGTGTTACAATGGATGAACATTGCAAACCATATTTTCGGGGACAGTACACAAATGGTAGTACATGGTATATCTATGGGAGCCGCCACTACTATGATGGTATCAGGTGAAAAACAGCAACCTTTCGTGAAATGTTTTGTGGAAGATTGTGGCTACACCAGTGTTTGGGATGAGTTTTCACACGAATTAAAATCTACATTCCATCTTCCCCCTTTCCCAGTGATGCACACTACCAGTTGGCTGTGCGAAAAAAAATATGGTTGGAATTTCAAAGAGGCCTCTTCTTTAAAACAAGTGGCAAAGTGTGAGTTACCGATGTTTTTTATCCACGGAGACAAGGATAATTATGTACCAACATGGATGGTTTATCCGCTTTACGAAGCCAAACCGGAACCTAAAGTATTGTGGATTGTTCCGGGAGCAACTCATGCTGTTTCGTACAAAGAGAATAAAAAGGAATATACCGAGAAGATCCGTGAATTTGTGGGGCGATATATTCATTAAACCTATTATAACAAGGAGTTTGAAATTCGTAACGGAAAAAGTTTATATATTTGCAGAAGTAAAACAACTGTTATGAAATCAATATTTACACTGTTATTTATCACTTTTCTGCTGACACCCTTACAAGCTCAAGAAAAAGTATATACAGTAGATAATCTTCCGAAAGTGCATCTACAAAATAAAATGCAATATGTTTGCAATCCGACGGGGATACTTTCACAAGCATCTTGCGACTCAATAGACGCGATGCTTTACGCTTTGGAGCAACAAACCGGAATTGAAACGGTAGTTGCTGTTGTCCCCTCAATAGGAGAAGAATCTTGTTTCGATTTCTGCGATCAACTACTAAATAAGTGGGGAGTAGGTAAAAAAGATAAGGACAACGGATTGGTCATTTTATTAGTGACAGATCAACGTTGTATTCAATTTTATACCGGCTACGGATTGGAAGGCGTACTTCCGGATGCTATTTGCAAAAGAATTCAGACCCGTTATATGATTCCATATTTAAAAGATGGGAATTGGGATGCGGGAATGGTAGCTGGAATAAAAGCTACTTGCCAGCGACTGGATGGTTCAATGGAAAACGATTCTATTTCTGAACCGGAAGGAAGCGGTTCAAGTGATATGATTATCGCTATTATTTGTTTTATTGCTTTTGGTATTGGAGCAGCTTTCTATGCCTCATGGAATCAGAGCCGTTGTCCCAAATGCGGTAAACACAAGTTGCAAAGAAGTAGCAGCCGACCTATTTCAAATATAAATGGCGTCAAGACAGAAGAAGTCATTTATACTTGTAGAAATTGTGGTCATACAGTTAAACGGCAACAGCAAAGTTACGATGACAACTACCGCCACAGAGGAGGTGGCGGAGGTGGTCCTTTTGTAGGAGGGCTTGGCGGAGGAAGAGGATTTGGCGGTGGCTTCGGAGGCGGAGGTGGTTTCGGTGGAGGAAGCTTTGGCGGAGGCTCTGGCGGCGGAGGCGGTGCCGGTTCACGATTCTGATTATAGAAAAATAAATTTAAACTCAATCAATAGAAAATCTGATTTTCAAACTTAATAAAAGCAAGAAACATGAAAAAGTCAATTATTATCATTTTAGCCATTGTGGCAATCATTGTGATCTGGGCAGTCAGTGCATATAATGGTCTGGTGACAATGGAAGAAAATGTAAACGGTCAATGGGCAAATGTAGAAACTCAATACCAACGTCGTGCAGACTTGATTCCGAATCTGGTAAATACAGTGAAAGGGTATGCTTCCCATGAAAAAGAAACACTGGAAGGGGTAGTTGAAGCGCGTAGCAAAGCCACGCAAATCAAAGTGGATGCTACTGACCTTACTCCGGAAAAATTAGCTGAATACCAGAAAGCACAAGGTGCAGTTACATCAGCTTTGGGCAAATTACTTGCAATCACGGAGAATTATCCGGATTTGAAAGCTAATCAAAACTTTCTGGAATTACAAGCACAATTGGAAGGTACGGAAAACCGTATCAATGTAGCACGTAAAAACTTCAATGATGCAGCACAAGCTTATAATACCAATATTCGCCGTTTCCCTAAAAACATTTTTGCAGGAATGTTCGGATTTGATAAAAAAGCCTATTTCCAAGCAGAAGAAGGAAGCGAAAAAGCTCCGAAAGTTGAGTTCTAAGACAGATATTTTCTAATAAACATTCACTCATTGCCTAAAACAGTTTTCGTATTTTCTTGAATGCGAAAACTGTTTTAGGCAATGCCATTTATATAAAGATAGTTGGCTGTACGAAAAAAAAGCCGTACTTTTGCAGGCGTATACAAAATTCTATAACTCATGAGTAATCAACGATACATGATGCGAGGCGTTAGCGCATCAAAAGAAGATGTTCACAACGCCATCAAAAACATAGACAAAGGTATTTTCCCACAAGCATTTTGTAAAATCATCCCTGATATTTTAGGTGGTGATCCGGAATATTGCAATATTATGCACGCTGACGGTGCAGGAACCAAATCCTCATTAGCTTATATGTATTGGAAAGAGACGGGCGATCTCTCCGTTTGGAAAGGTATTGCACAGGATGCGCTAATTATGAACATTGACGACTTACTTTGTGTAGGTGCCGTAGATAATATCCTCGTTTCTTCTACTATCGGTCGTAATAAATTATTGATTCCGGGTGAAGTAATTTCCGCTATTATCAACGGAACCGACGAGCTGTTGGCCGAACTCCGGGAAATGGGTGTAGGCGTATATGCTACTGGTGGTGAAACTGCTGATGTTGGCGATTTGGTACGTACTATCATCGTTGATTCAACTGTTACTTGTCGCATGAAGCGTTCGGATGTTATTAACAATGCAAATATCCGCCCCGGCGATGTGATTGTTGGTTTAGCTTCTTATGGACAAGCAACTTATGAAAAAGAATATAATGGTGGTATGGGTAGCAACGGTCTGACGAGTGCCCGTCATGACGTATTCGGCAAATACCTTGCTGAAAAATATCCGGAAAGCTATGATGCTGCCGTACCTAAAGAACTAGTATATTCCGGTAACCTAGAACTGACCGATGAAGTGGAAAATTCTCCTATTGATGCAGGAAAGCTAGTTCTCTCTCCTACCCGTACTTATGCGCCGGTAGTAAAGAAATTACTCGATGCTCTTCGTCCGGAAATACACGGTATGGTACACTGCTCCGGTGGCGCGCAAACTAAAGTACTTCACTTTGTTGAAAAAGTCCGTGTTATCAAAGATAATTTATTCCCTGTTCCTCCGTTGTTTAAGACAATTCAGGAACAAAGCGGTACGGATTGGGCAGAAATGTACAAGGTATTCAATATGGGACACCGTCTCGAAGTTTACTTATCACAGGAACGTGCAGCAGAAGTGATTGCTATTTCTGAATCATTCGGTATTCCGGCACAGATTGTAGGTCGTATCGAAGCATGTGATCAGACAGAGTTAATCATTAAGAGCGAATTCGGGGAATTTCAGTATTAATATGAAGCATATTTGTAAATATATTGTATTCATATACTGCTTTCTATCTCTCTATTCATGTGAGATTAAGACGACAGATCCAAACCAAAGTTATAAATTCTGGACAGGTGACGAAGTAAAACCCGATTCCTTTCAGGTATTGAAAGGACAATATTGGAAGTCAGCGCATTTCACCAATGAATACATTGCATATTTCAAAATCAAATCAATCAAGAATTGGGATGATTATCTCAAGAAAAAACTATTCCAGGTAGATAGTATTGTAAATGACAGTATCAAACAAATATTATCAAAACCTGTAATACCATCAGATGCCCCCGAATGGTTTAAATTAGAAGATGATTTCGTTCAATATACAATTGATACAATTCCTGACGTGTTTAATCAGAACTTATATTTTTTAGATAAAAAGGAAAATATCTGGTATATATATGAGATACAATTATAAATAACAGATATACAAAGGATAAAAAATGGCAGATAACAGTACCATATTAGAAAAATTGGACGGACTTGTAGCCCGTTTTGAAGAAATATCTACTCTTATTACCGACCCGTCAGTCATTGCCGACCAAAAACGCTATGTCAAACTGACAAAGGAATATAAGGATTTAGATGATTTGATGAAAGCCCGCAAGGAATATATCCAATTGCTTGGGAATATCGAAGAGGCTAAAAATATTCTGGCAACCGAGTCTGACAACGAAATGCGCGAGATGGCAAAAGAAGAAATGGACAATAGCCAGAACCGTCTTCCACAATTAGAGGAAGAGATCAAACTGATGCTTGTTCCTGCCGATCCTCAAGACAGCAGAAATGCAATTCTTGAGATTCGTGGTGGAACAGGTGGTGATGAAGCTGCTATTTTTGCGGGTGACCTTTTTCGAATGTACGCCAAATACTTCGAAACCAAAGGCTGGAAAATGGAAGTCTCCAGTGCCAATGAAGGAGCAGCAGGTGGATACAAAGAAATAATCTGCAGCGTTACAGGAGACAGTGTTTATGGAACATTGAAATATGAATCGGGGGTTCACCGTGTACAACGTGTACCAGCTACGGAGACTCAAGGACGTGTGCATACTTCTGCAGCTTCTGTTGCCATACTTCCCGAAGCTGAAGAATTTGATGTGGTTATCAACGAAGGTGAAATCAAATGGGACACTTTCCGAAGTGGTGGTGCAGGCGGGCAGAATGTCAATAAAGTAGAATCCGGCGTACGTTTACGGTATATTTGGAAGAATCCGAATACAGGAATAGCCGAAGAAATCCTAATCGAATGTACTGAAACACGTGACCAGCCGAAGAATAAAGAACGCGCTCTGGCAAGACTTCGTACCTTCATCTACGATAAAGAACATCAAAAATACATTGATGACATTGCATCCAAACGAAAAACAATGGTTTCTACCGGTGACCGTTCCGCCAAAATACGTACATACAACTATCCACAAGGACGTATTACTGACCATCGCATCAACTATACAATTTATAATCTGGCAGCTTTCATGGATGGAGATATTCAGGCTTGTATCGACCACCTGATTGTAGCAGAAAATGCAGAACGTCTGAAAGAAAGTGAACTTTAAAATTATAAAATAAAAATGAATAAACAACAGTTATTTGAAAACATAAAGCGCAAGAAATCATTCCTTTGCGTAGGATTGGATACGGATATCAAAAAGATTCCTGAACATCTGCTGAGTGAGGAAGATCCGATCTTTGTTTTCAACAAGGCAATTATCGATGCAACAGCTGATATGTGTATCGCTTATAAGCCAAATCTGGCTTTCTATGAAAGCATGGGTGTAAAAGGTTGGATTGCTTTCGAAAAAACAGTACAATATATTAAAGATAACTATCCTGACCAGTTCATTATTGCTGATGCAAAGCGTGGTGACATCGGAAATACTTCTGCCATGTATGCCCGTACTTTTTTCGAAGAACTAAATATTGATTCTGTAACAGTAGCTCCTTATATGGGAGAAGATAGTGTTACTCCATTCCTTAGTTATGAAGGGAAATGGGTAATTCTGCTAGCATTAACTTCCAACAAAGGCTCTCATGATTTTCAACTGACAGAAGACGTGAATGGCGAACGTCTGTTTGAAAAAGTATTGCGCAAATCACAAGAATGGGCCGGTGATGATCGTATGATGTATGTAGTAGGTGCTACTCAGGGATGTGCTTTCGAGGATATTCGTAAGATTGTTCCTAATCATTTTTTATTGGTTCCTGGCGTTGGTGCTCAAGGTGGTTCACTCGAAGAAGTGTGCAAATATGGTATGAACAGTACTTGTGGACTGATTGTTAATTCTTCCCGTGGTATTATCTACGTAGATAAAACAGAAAAGTTTGCAGAAGCTGCCCGCAAAGCTGCACAGGAAGTACAGGCACAAATGGCTGAACAACTAAAAGCGATTCTCTAAAGAAAACGAATGCCTTACGAAAGAAAGATAATCAATGACCCGGTATTCGGGTTTATCAATATTCCAAAGGGGTTGTTGTATGATATCGTACGACATCCCCTTTTACAGCGTCTTACTCGTATCAAACAAGTAGGACTCTCTTCTGTTGTATACCCCGGAGCACAACATACCCGGTTTCAGCATTCTTTAGGTGCTTTTTACCTGATGAGTGAAGCAATTACACAATTAGCTTCTAAAGGGAACTTCATCTTCGATAGTGAAGCGGAGGCTGTACAAGCTGCTATCCTGTTACATGATATCGGACATGGTCCTTTCTCGCACGTACTGGAAGATACCATCGTCAAAGGGGTTTCTCATGAGGAAATTTCTCTTATGCTTATGGAACGGATGAACAAGGATATGAACGGACAACTTAGCCTTGCGATTCAAATATTCAAGGATGAATACCCGAAACGCTTCTTGCATCAGCTTGTCAGTGGTCAGTTGGATATGGACAGACTTGATTATCTTCGTCGGGATAGTTTTTATACAGGCGTTACTGAAGGTAATATTGGTTCAGCGCGTATTATAAAAATGCTTGATGTAGCAGATGACCGGTTGGTTATTGAATCCAAAGGAATTTATTCCATTGAGAACTTTCTTACAGCACGCCGCCTGATGTATTGGCAAGTATACCTGCACAAGACTTCGGTAGCCTATGAACGAATGCTCATTAGTACACTGCTTCGTGCAAAGGAACTTGCTTCCGAAGGAATGGATTTGTTTGCTTCACCCGCATTACATTTTTTCTTATATAATGACATTAATCATGAAGAGTTTTATAATAATCCAGAATGTCTGGAGCAATTTATCCAACTTGATGACAACGATATCTGGACCGCATTGAAAGTATGGAGTACTCACTCCGACAAAGTTTTATCAATGCTGAGTCTGGGAATGATTAATCGCAACATTTTTAAAGTGGAAATTTCGTCCGAACGCATTGGAGAAGACAGGAAAAAAGAATTAATTATGCAAATCAGCCAACAACTGGACATACCCCTTTCCGAAGCGAACTATTTTGTCTCTACCCCAAGCATCGAAAAGAATATGTACGACTCGGCCGATGACAGTATTGATATTATTTATAAGGACGGCTCTATCAAAAATATTGCTGAAGCATCAGATATGTTAAATATCTCTTTGCTATCCAAAAAGGTAAAGAAATACTATCTTTGCTATCAGAGATTGCATACATAAGTATAAAATATTCATTTAATAGTACGGAAATCTAAAAAAAAAATCCGTTATTTGTGAACTAATTAAAATTGAAAAAAAGACATGGAGTTCTCGGCTAAGCAAATTGCAGCATTTATCCAAGGGGAAATCGTAGGAGATGAAAATGCAACGGTACACACATTCGCCAAGATTGAGGAGGGAATGCCCGGAGCTATTTCTTTCCTATCAAACCCTAAATATACACCTTATATCTATGATACACAATCCAGCATTGTACTGGTAAACAAGGATTTTGTTCCCGAACAAAAAATCAAAACGACTCTTATAAAAGTAGACAATGCTTATGAAAGCCTTGCAAAGTTGCTTAATCTCTACGAAATGAGCAAACCTAAAAAGCAGGGGGTCAATTCATTGGCTTTTGTTGCACCTAGTGCTAAAATCGGAGAGAACGTATATATCGGTGCTTTTGCATACATTGGTGAAAATGCCATTATTGGAGATGATACCCAGATTTATCCACATACTTTCATTGGAGACGGCGTGAAGATAGGTAATAACTGTCTGCTCTATTCTAATGTGAATGTTTATCACGATTGCCGCATCGGCAACGAATGTATTTTGCATTCAGGTGCAGTAATCGGTGCTGACGGTTTTGGTTTTGCTCCTACTCAGAATGGTTATGACAAAATACCGCAAATAGGTATTGTCATTCTGGAAGATAAAGTAGATATAGGTGCTAATACTTGCGTAGACCGTGCTACAATGGGAGCTACAGTAATACATAGTGGTGTCAAAATAGATAATCTTGTGCAAATTGCACATAATGATGAAATTGGTTCTCACACAGTTATGGCAGCTCAAGCAGGTATTGCCGGTTCAGCCAAAATTGGAGAGTGGTGTATGTTTGGCGGACAAGTAGGTATTGCCGGACATATCAAGATAGGTGACCGTGTTAATTTGGGAGCCCAATCCGGTGTACCAAGCAGTATAAAATCGGGCAGTGTACTCATCGGAACACCTCCTATGGAACCAAAACAATACTTTAAAGCCGCTGTTATAACAAAAAAATTGCCGGAAATGTACATAGAACTGAATAACTTGCGCAAGGAATTAGAAGAATTAAAACAACAACTATTAAATAAGTAACCAATGCTGAAACAAAAAACGCTGAAAGATAGCTTTTCACTGAGCGGGAAAGGTCTTCACACTGGACTTGATCTCACTGTTACATTCAATCCTGCTCCGGACAATCATGGATACAAAATCCAGCGCATTGACCAGGCAGGACAACCGACTATCGATGCAGTAGCCGACAACGTTACAGAAACGACCCGTGGTACTGTGTTGTCAAAAAATGGAGTCAAGGTAAGCACTATAGAACATGGTATGGCAGCCCTTTATGCATTGGGCATTGATAACTGTCTCATCCAGGTAAATGGTCCGGAATTTCCGATTTTAGATGGTAGTGCACAATATTATGTACAAGAAATAGAGCGTGTAGGAACTGAGGAACAAAGTGCTGTTAAAGACTTTTATATCATCAAATCGAAAATAGAATTCCGGGATGAAGAAACGGGTTCTTCCATCATTGTACTACCAGACGAGAATTTTAGTTTAAACGTGTTGGTTTCGTATGATTCAATGATTATTCCAAATCAATTTGCTACGCTTGAAGATATGAACAAGTTTAAAGACGAAGTGGCTGCCAGCCGTACATTCGTCTTTGTTCGCGAAATAGAACCTCTTCTTGCCGCAGGTTTGATCAAAGGTGGTGACTTAGATAATGCGATTGTTATCTATGAGCGCAAAATGTCACAGGAAAATTACGACAAGTTGGCTGATATCATGGGAGTACCTCACATGGATGCTAACCAACTAGGCTATATCAATCACAAACCATTAGTTTGGGCAAATGAGTGTGCCCGTCATAAACTGTTGGATGTCATTGGCGACCTTGCTCTGATCGGCAAGCCGATTAAAGGTCGTATTATCGCTACTCGTCCCGGACATACAATCAATAATAAGTTCGCCCGTCAGATGAGAAAAGAGATCCGTCTACACGAGATTCAGGCCCCGACATATGACTGTAATCTTGAACCGGTTATGGACGTAAATCGTATCCGCGAATTATTGCCACACCGTTATCCTTTCCAGTTAGTGGATAAAGTGATTGAAATCGGTGCAAACTACATTATAGGTGTTAAGAATGTTACAGGCAATGAGCCCTTCTTTCAAGGGCATTTCCCCCAAGAACCTGTCATGCCGGGAGTTCTCCAGGTTGAAGCAATGGCACAAACTGGTGGCCTGCTTGTATTAAACTCAGTAGATGACCCGGAACGGTACTCTACCTACTTTATGAAAATAGACGGAGTGAAATTTCGGCAAAAAGTAGTTCCCGGAGATACATTGGTTTTCCGTGTAGAACTACTTGCTCCAATCCGTCGAGGCATCTCTACAATGAAAGGATATGCTTTCGTTGGTGAGAAAGTAGTTTGTGAAGCGGAATTCATGGCACAAATAGTAAAAAATAAGTAATTCATAATTCAGAATTTAAGATGATAAGTCCCTTAGCGTATATTCATCCCGAAGCAAAGATCGGGGAAAACGTAGAAATTGCGCCCTTTGTATTTATTGATAAAAACGTGGTAATTGGCGATAACAATAAAATTATGGCTAATACCAATATCTTATATGGGTCACGCATTGGTAACGGAAACACAATTTTTCCGGGTGCTGTTATCGGCGCTATTCCTCAAGACTTGAAATTTCAGGGAGAAGAAACTACAGCAGAAATAGGAGATAATAACCTGATTCGTGAAAATGTAACGATCAACCGTGGTACAGCTGCTAAAGGACGTACAATTGTTGGTAGCAATAACTTGCTGATGGAAGGTATGCACGTTGCTCATGATGCATTAATCGGCAACGGTTGCATTATTGGTAATTCTACCAAAATGGCAGGTGAAATTGTAATTGATGATAATGCTATTATTAGCGCTAATGTACTAATGCATCAATTCTGCCATGTAGGTAGTTATGTGATGATTCAGGGAGGATGTCGTTTCAGCAAAGACATTCCTCCATATATAATTGCAGGACGTGAACCCATCGCTTTCTGCGGAATCAACATTATTGGCCTGCGTCGTCGCGGATTTACCAATGAATTGATTGAAAGTATTCACAATGCCTATCGTATTATCTATCAAAGTGGTTTGAATACCACAGATGCCTTGAATAAAATCGAAGATGAATTTGAGAAGAGTCCTGAAATTGACTATATTATTGATTTCATCCGCAACTCAGAACGTGGAATTATAAAATAAAACAGTTCAAAATAGTCATATTATGATATACAGATTTACTATCATATCTGATGAAATTGACGATTTTGTCAGAGAAATACAAATTGATCCGGAAGCTACATTTTTTGACTTCCATGAAGCAATACTGAAATCAGTAGGTTATGCTAATGACCAGATGACTTCTTTCTTCATTTGCGATGAAGATTGGGAAAAAGAAAAAGAAGTGACTTTGGAAGAGATGGATGATAATCCTGAAATGGATAGTTGGGTAATGAAAGAAACTGCTATCAATGAATTGGTAGAAGATGAGAAACAAAAACTGCTCTACATATTCGACTATATGACAGAACGTTGTTTCTTTATTGAATTAACCGAAATCATTACTGGAAAAGATATGGATGGTGCGAAATGTACTATGAAAACCGGTAATGCTCCCAAACAAATAGTAGATTTTGAAGAAATGGCTGCCACCAGTGGTTCGCTTGATTTGGACGAGAACTTCTATGGTGATCAGGATTTTGATATGGAAGATTTTGATCAGGAAGGTTTCGACATAGGTGGCGACACAAGTAGTCCTTATGAGGAAGAAAAAATTTAATTAATGCTTAATGGAGAATTGATTATAGAAAATTACTATATAGATCACTGTATAGCTATTATTCATGATCAATACTCCATTATCATTGTTCAGTAATTCTATGCCCATTCTCATTGTATTAATCGGTCCCACCGGAGTAGGAAAAACAGAACTTAGCTTACGGCTCGCAGAACACTATCACACGAGCATTGTCTCTGCCGATTCCAGGCAGTTATATGCTGAACTTCAAATAGGTACCGCAGCTCCTACGCCTAACCAACTTAAACGCGTAACTCATTATTTGGTGGGTACGCTTCATCTTACCGATTATTATAGTGCCGCTCAATATGAAGCGGAAGCTATGGAGATTTTAAATCAATTATTTACTCAACAAGAAGTTGTAGTTCTTACTGGCGGCTCAATGATGTATGTAGATGCTATCTGTAAGGGAATTGACGATATACCTACAGTAGACGTAGATACACGTCAGCTAATGTTGAAGAAATATGAGGAAGAAGGTCTTGATCAACTATGTAGAGAGTTACGTTTGTTAGACCCGGAATATTATCGTATTGTAGACTTAAAAAATCCCAAACGAGTGATCCATGCTTTGGAAATCTGCTATATGACAGGGAAAACGTATACTTCCTTCCGTACCCAACAAAAAAAACAGCGTCCTTTCCGTATTCTAAAAATCGGGCTAACTCGTGACCGTGAAGAACTTTATGACCGTATTAACCGACGTGTTGATTTGATGATGGAAGATGGATTATTGAAAGAAGTAAAGTCTGTACTACCTTATCGCCATCTCAACTCACTTAATACAGTAGGCTACAAAGAATTATTTAATTATCTGGATGGTGAATGGGAATTACCTTTTGCTATTGAGAAAATCAAGCAAAATTCACGTATCTATTCTCGCAAACAAATGACTTGGTTTAAACGAGATAAAGAAATATGTTGGTTCCATCCGAAACAAGAAACGGAGATACTTGAGTACCTCCGTCTAGAAATTGGGTATTAGTGCTTCAATGAATCTACTCTAATTAAATTCTTAATAGTATATCTAAAATTTCCCTTTATTTATCAGAAACCTTTTTTCTTATTGTATCTTTCTCACCGATTAATAATGTAATGAGAACTACTCCATCCTTTCCTTTTTCACCATAAATAGAAGTAGCGGATTCATCTTTCAAAATAGAAATAGAGCTTATACTATCTATAGGTATCTCCGACAATTCAACTTGGGAAACTTCTTTATTATCGACTATAAAAAGAGGTTCTTTGTCTACTGATACCAAAGAAGCTACTTGCTTAGGATCAAGATTCTTTCCTTTACCACTCCGAAAAGAATTCATTTTATTCAATACATTCGCCACATGAGCATTTTCTTTTTTCAGAGCATTTATGGGCTTCTGATTAGCAATTGATTGTATTAACCAAACACCATCTTTACCCTTCTCTCCATATAATTCAAGTGCCACTTTATCTTGTAACACCGTAATACTTGCTATACTATCTTTTGAAATTTTAGACAATAGATCATCTCCCACTATCTCTTTTCCATCAATGATAATCAATGGCTTTTTACCATTCATTTTATTTATTATAGGATCATATAACACACACGATTCGTCACTGATTACAAGCGAATCAACTGAATAAGCTAAAGGCATATGTGATGGAAAAGCAGCAATTTTTTGTTTTAGTGTATCCTTATTACTGCTTATTTTCTCCACTTTTGTTTCAATAATTGTAGCTAAATCATTAACTTTGACGGCAGAAATCTCTTCTATTTTTTCTGAGATTTCAGGACGGGCAAAAGCTGTCACTGCAAAGGCAGCCAACGGAAGTACATATATATACTTCAAATATGCCCATGGACTTGATTTTTCTTTTAACATCATAGTGATACGTTTTTTAAGTTTACTGTGATTAAAGCTGTTGGCCATAGAGTAGAGCCTTGTGCCGACAGCTTTTCTTATTAGCAATAATTGATATTCTTTTACATCTATTCCTTCTTTAATAACTGTATCATCGGCTTCATATTCATGAATATTCTGAAGTTCCTGTTTCAACAGCCATGCACCGGGGTTGAACCATTGGAAAAAGACACAAGCATCGACTAAAAATAAATCTATTGAATGCCGATTATGTAAATGAGCCATTTCGTGAATAAGAATTGTTTCACCATCCTCTTCCCAATCCTTTTGAGAGATAACAATATACTTCATCCAACTAAAAGGAGCAATCTTCCGTTCATGGATAATTAAGATGATCCCTCTTTCCAGTTTTTTCCGTTTTCCTGATTTAATCAATAACAATAAACGTGATAAAGAATACAGATTACGACATATAAAAAACAAGATTCCAATCAAATAGACAAATAATAATATTTGTGTCCAAGTTATAGAAGTATCCTCCGGTTGCGTAGTTATTACCTTAATTGAATGCATACTCTCTGTTGTCACCAGAAATTGCTCAATTGATTGCATCGCTTGATGTACCTCCATCTGCTGATTCGTCGTTAGTTCTATCAAAGGAATTGACAGAGACAAAAATAATATCCCTAATAATGCCACTCGGTTAAATCGATAAAATGTTTCCCGACTTAATAATAGACTATAAAACAAATAAAATAATGACAGACAGATTGCCGACTTCAGAACATAAATAAAGAATACTCCCATAAAATAACCTAATAAATAAATTATATTATTATTTTGTACTTTTCTTAGAAGACTTGAGCGTATTGATAATTATCACCCCATTGCTACCTTTTTCTCCATATACCTCAATAGCTCTTTTATTTTTAAGAACAGAAAAATCCGATATTTGGTCAATTGGAACATCTCTCAAATTTGGCACTTCTTTCCCATCCACAATAATCAAAGCTGCATTTTTAGCCTGAGTAGCATGCCACTCTGCATCATGAGGACCACCTATCACAAATTCTTCTTTTTCTGTAGGTTCAAAAGGACCAACTTTAACTCCTATTGGCTTCGATAATTCTTTTTTGCCAAGATATTCTTTAGACGTATAAAGTGTTATTTCCAAGACTCCACATTTTCCTTTATCACCATATTTTTTAATTGCATATTCACCTGCATCAGTTCCACTCAGACTTTTAATGTACTGGGGATCCAATGCATTCGCAATTGATAAATTAACTTCCTTTCCATCCAAAAGAATCAATGGTGTCTTACCTTCAGGAACATTTTCGAGTCCTACTGCCAGACCAGCCTTCTCGAAATAGAAACTCATTTTCTTCATACCTTCTCTCACCAGCTCTTGCGACCCTACAACAAATATAGCATGCGTTTTTGCTGTATCCGAGGAGTTTACAGCACTTGTTCCCTTTTGCTGTTTACTAACAGCTAAACTTCTCGCTTGAACATCCTTTTTTACTGTATCCTTAAGAATTGCTTGTACCTCAGGAACATTCCCTATTTCGGTAAAGCTCATTAAATCATTAACTTTAATTACAGAAGTCTCTTTAGTTCTTTCTGAGATTTCCGGACAAGCAAAAGTTGTCACTGCAACAACCGTCAATGGAAGTACATAAATATACTTCAAATATGCCCATCGGCTTGATTTTTTTTTCAACATCATACTAATACGTTTTTTAAGTTTACCATGATTAAAACTATTGACCATAGAATAGAGCCTTGTACCAACAGCTTTCTTTATTAATAGTAATTGATATTCCTTCGCATTTACTCCTTCTTTAATCACTGTTTCGTCTGCTTCATACTCATGGATATTTTGTAATTCCTGCTTCAACAACCAAGCACCAGGATTGAACCATTGAAAAATGATACAAATATCAGCTATCAACAAATCCCATGAATGACCGTTATGTATATGAGCCTTTTCGTGAATTAAAATTTCCCGTCCATTTTCTTCCAGATCCTTACGGGAAATCACAATATATTTTATCCAACTAAATGGTGAAATTATTCGCTCATGAATTACTAATACAGTTCCATCTTCAGATCTTTTATATTCTCCGGACTTAAGCAGCGACAGTAATTGCAACAAAGAGTAAATATTGCGGAAAAAGTAAAACAAAACACCTACCAGATAAATAAATAATATAAGTTGCAGCCAAGATATTGTAACAGTTTCAGGTGATACCTTTTCCGTACTCATAGCATCACCATTCTCCATTGCAAAGGTGCTTATTCTGTCCGATCGATAATTACTTCCTGTTGGAACAACTGATGGTACCTTCTTCACTTCCATTCCTTCCGGCATCGTTAATACCTGTTCAATAAACTGCAATGCTTGATAGACTTCTGTCTGTTGTTTGGTCGTTACTTCCACAAAAGGAATCAAAGAAGACAAAAGTAATATTCCCAATAATGCAATTCTATTGAACTGATGAAATGTCTCTTTACTCAGCAATAACCGATAAAACAGATAAAGCAGAGACAAGCAAACCGCCGATTTCAAGATGTAAATGAAGAAGGTATCCATAGATTATTTAACTTGAGCGATTTTTTTCCGAAATTCACTCCAATATGTCGGATTCTTTTTAGATATAATTACAAAAATTCCATTTTCAGCCCTCTCGCCAAATACTGTCCTTAGATTAGTAGTACCTGATAAAACTTCATTAGTAATTAAGACATCAGCTTCTGAAAGCTCTTTAAATTGTTGATAAGAAATTTCTTTGCCATCCAATAAAATAAGTTGCTCTTTATAGTTAAAACTTTCCCGATAAACTTTAAAGAAATCATCTACCTTATAAACAGCTGTACTAAATTCTGAAGAAGTAGAATATCCTACCGCATGATCATTACTAATCTCACCTAAAGGTTTTAACAAACTTTGTTTAACTTGTTCTGTAAAATTATTCAAAGTTTCCGGTGTCCACGGAACTGTAGAAGATAAGTGCAGTTCTCCTTTGTGATTTCCACTTCCCACTAATCTAGCTTTTTCACATACACCATTTCCACGACAAGAAGTAATGTAATAATTCCAATTCTCTTTATTATCTGATAAGGACAATTCTTGCAAATCCAATTTTAAGATTTGCACAGTATCAGATTCCGCATAACTTTTCAATACAATAATTTTTCCAGAATTCAATGTGTCATTAGACAATACATCTTCATAAACTGTATCATCATACATTTCATTCATATTCACACTTTCTCTTTCCAGTAAATTAGGACGTGCAAACAATGCTACAGTAGTAGCCATAATTGGAAGCACAGCGAAATATTTCAAAAGCTTCCGTGAATTTGATCTTTCTTTTAGCATCATAGTAATACGTTTTTTAAGTGAATTATGAGAAAGGTTATTGGCCATAGAGTAGAGCCTTGTGCCAACAGCCTTTTTTATCAATAAAAGTTGATAGTTTTTCATATCAATCCCTTCTTTTAAAACCGATTCATCCGCTTCATATTCATGTATAGCTTTTAGTTCACTTTTAAACAGCCACACCATCGGATTAAACCATTGAAACAGACAGCAGATATCTACCAATAGTAAATCAAAATAGTGTTTGTGATCAATATGCGCTTGTTCATGAGCCAAAATTTCAGTTCCATATTCATCCAGGTCTTGCTGCGAAAGAACAATATATTTTCCCCAACTGAATGGTGCTATATTTTGTTGATGAACAGCTAAATGAATGTCATCTTTCCATAGCCTTTTTTCACTTCTTCGAATCAAACGATATATACATATTATCGATCCTATATAGCGAGAAATCCCAAACAATATTCCTAAACAATATAGAATCCACAAGTTATTGACAGTAAATATACGAGTAAATAAATCTGCATTTTCCATTTCTACAGGAGGCAGTAGTATTTCAGCAACAGATGCTTTTCCAGTGACCGTAAGTGGTTTTTCAACTTCAACAACCTGAGTATTCAGTTGTCTAAAAACTTGTTCTATCTTATATATGGATACATTATGCGATACTTGTAAAGTAGGTATTATAAAAGCAGTCAATAAAAGCCCTAATAAAAGAAACCGATTAAATTTATAAAACGTTTCTTTACTCAACCATAATCTATAACAAAGATAAAAAATTGAGAGGCAGAAAGCTGATTTCAATATGTAGGCATAAAATGAGATTTCCATAGTATTTCTTTATTTAACTGTAAGTCTCCTATTTTCTTTGATGACCTTTTTCTACTTCATTGATCAGTTGCTTTAATTCTTCCAATGAAATATTCTCCTCTTTGACAAGTGAAGAAACTGCACTTAAATAAGAGTTATTGAAATACTTGTTTATCACATTACGTAATGTACCCTTCCGGAAATCTTCTTCAGTGACAACTGCATAATACTGATAAGTATTACCAAATATGTGATGAGCCAAAAAACCTTTTTCTTCTAACCCACGCACAATAGTAGAAAGCGTATTAAAATGCGGTTTAGGTTCTTCATAAAACGCCAACATTTCTTTCACGAACAAAGGACCTTTTTCCCAAAAAAAGCCCATGATTTCTTCTTCTTTAGCTGTTAATCCTTTCATATTTGCAACTTTATTTGATGCAAATAACGAGAGTTTTTAGTTCATAAACTAATTTTTATAGTTAAAGTAAACTAAAGAATATAGTTCATGAAAATAATACCAATAACAAATCACATAAATACTATTGAGAGACTTGATAAGAAGCCTTTAACCTTATATCACTTTTACAATAATAGACATTAGTAGAAATAGAAAAAAGAGAGCACACTATAAGAACAAGAAACATTATTAATAATTGCAGATCAATCGTCTCATGACCACAATTTATCAATAATAAAATGCACAACAAAAAACAAATCTCCGATAAATACAAATCCGAATATCAGAAAAGTAAAACAAGTACTCCAACGGGCCTTTACTCCTTCTTCCCCACTTTTTATACGAAGCAAGGAGCTATGCAAACAATCACCTGCAATAAACAATACAAATAAACTGGGAATTAGATCCCCCCATGAAACTAACCATAAATTATCGCCTTTCCCCATCAGGAATGTCAATGCTACTGCCAACAGAAAGACAGAAGCATATTGCAAATCTTTTCTTTTTGAATTCATAGCGGTCATTATTTAAAGTACCTTTTACAAAGGTATTGAATCTCTTTTATAATACAAAAAAGAATAATCAGTTCTTTATAAATTAAAAAAACAGATTAGTCCGAATTCTCACAGATTAAAATTATAAATCTATGAGAATTCGCCTTAATCTGTATTTAATAAAAATGATACTAAGTTAGCTACAACTCAACTTTTCAAGACCTACAATCAATTCCGATAGCGTATTGCTAATATATAATATACTATAAGAGTCACTATTAATCCAACCAATGCACAAGTAATCAAAATGAAAAATATATCCTTACCAATATTCCATATATTAACAGCAAACAGCTCCAATTGAAGAAAAAACTCCATAAAAAGAACCATCATAAGTATCACTCTGATGGCACGGGAGGCCAAAAAGAATTGAACATAGACATTGCGTTCAGTTATATGAACCGGAAAACGATAAAATTGTATAGAAACACGTCTCACAAACAAATAAGATCCAACAAGTAGCACAATCAAACCAGCATTAGTCCAACACTCTGTCAAACTTTTCCCTGATAATTGTGAATAATAGAACAACGTTAATATTCCAGTAACCACGAACACAAAGATGACCGTATATTCCATTACATAATCCAACACCCGCATTTTTGGCAAAGATATAGCTTTATCAGGCGCTGAATGATATCCAAAACGTATCATAGTATTTCTTTTAAATGTTAAAATCACTCCTTTACTCTATCCCCTTAATTTCCGTAGGATTATTGCCCGTCTTAGAAGATTTCTTTTTCAGACGACCACTTTTTTTCAAGGCCTCGGCAATAATCCACTGAAGCTGTCCGTTGGTACTACGAAACTCATCGGCTGCCCATTTTTCAATAGCATCCATCGTCTCAGCATCCACTCGCAAAACAAAGTTTTTTATTGATGATTCCTTTTTAGCCACTTTTTTATTTCCTTATATACTATATTTATCAATGATTCAATGTTCCCGTATTTATCACCGGCTGGGCGGCTTCGTCCGCACAAAGAACTACAAGTAAATTGCTTACCATAGCAGCTTTCTTGTCTTCATCCAACTCAACAATCTCCTCTTCAGAAAGTTTATGCAATGCCATACGCACCATTGACACAGCACCTTCGACTATCTTTTCACGAGCAGAAATAATAGCTGATGCCTGCTGTCGGCGCAACATAACTGCTGCGATCTCCGGTGCATATGCCAGATAATTGATTCGAGCTTCAACTATTTCCATACCAGCCATTGCTAAACGCTCATTAAGCTTCTGTTCCAACTGCTCATTGATTTCATCACCACCACTACGCAATGTCAGTTCATTTTCATTTGTTTCGTTATCATCATAAGCATACAAACCTGCTACCTGACGAAGAGCAGCATCACTTTGAACACGAACAAAATCTTCAAAAGCATTCATACGTCCGGCAACTGTCACACTCAGCTGTCCACTACCTTTATTATCCGCCATTGTCTGCGCATCAATCTCGAACATCGCTTTATATGTATCTTTTAGTTTCCAGACAAGTACAAGACCTATTAATATAGGATTACCAATCTTATCATTTACCTTAATAGGTTCCACGTCCAAGTTACGCGCACGCAAAGATAGTTTCTTTTTATTCATAAATGGATTAACCCAAAAGAAACCTGTTTCAGTGAACGTTCCTTTGTATTTTCCGAAAAACACCATCACACGAGCTTCATTAGGTTCTTGTGAAAAATATCCCGGAAACATCAATACGATTGCCGCAACAAAGAGCAACAGCAAGAAAAACAAAGTAATACTTCCTTTAAAAAGGACAAAACTCATAACAACACAAAGCGGCAATACCGCCAGATTAATAAACAAGGCTATAAAACCATCAATAACCACGTCATTGTACTTAATTTCTTTTGCATCCATAGCATTCAAATTTTGATATTATTTTGATATCACAAATATATCATATTTTATTTAATAAAAACAAGAATAGAGAGAGATTTTTTTCATCCTCATACTCTTTTTTTAACTAAACAGCAGCAATTGGATACTAAACAAACATAAAAGTAAAGAAAATAAGGGTTTATCACAGGCTAAAAAAGAGTTAGCACTTTGAGGAATATAAGTTTATTGCTACTTTTGCAACATTGAATTTAACCATACCAACTAAAAAAGTAAAATATAAAACGATTCATAAAATGAGAAAAGTAAGTTTGGCCCTGCTCTTCTGCCTTTTCAGCCTCGCCGGAATGGCACAAGGACAAAAGGCACTCGATCTTAAAGATATCACTACCGGGCGTTTCCGTCCCAAAAACATCCAAGGAGTAACTCCAATGCCCGATGGTGAGCACTACACACAAATGAATGCTGATGGAACACAAATCATCAAATACTCTTTCCGTACAGGAGAAAAAGTAGAAGTTATCTTTGATGTAAATACCGCCCGCGAATGTGATTTTAAAAACTTCGACAGCTATCAATTCTCACCGGACGGACAACAATTACTGATTGCCACTCAAACAAGACCGATCTATCGGCATTCCTATACAGCTGTGCATTATATTTACCCTTTAAAACGCAATGATAAGGGAGTTACGACAAACAACATTATTGAACGGCTGTCTGACGGTGGACCCCAACAGGTCCCCGTCTTTTCTCCAGACGGAACAATGATTGCTTTTGTCCGCGAAAATAATATTTTTCTTGTGAAAATGCTTTATGGTAACAGTGAAAGCAAGATTACTGAAGACGGCAAACCAAACTCCGTAATTAATGGTGTTCCGGATTGGGTGTATGAAGAAGAATTCGGATTCAACAGAGCTTTGGAGTTTAGTGCAGATAATACCATGATTGCTTTTATCCGTTTCGATGAATCAGAAGTCCCCACTTACTCTTTCCCCTTATTTGCGGGAGCAGCTCCCAGTATTGACGGATTAAAAGATTATCCGGGAGAATACAGTTATAAATATCCGAAAGCTGGATATCCGAACTCAAAAGTGGAAGTTCGCACCTATGATATTAAATCCCATGTTACCCGTACTGTAAAGCTACCGATTGATGCTGACGGATATATTCCACGCATCCACTTTACAAATGATGCCAGTAAACTGGCTATTATGACATTGAATCGCCATCAGGATCGGTTTGAACTTTATTTTGCTGATCCCCGATCTACGCTTTGCAAGCTAATTTTACGCGACGAATCGCCTTATTACATAAAAGAAAACGTATTAAATAATATTCAGTTTTACCCGGATAATTTCAGCCTGCTTAGTGAACGTGATGGATTCAGTCATTTGTACTGGTACAGTATGGGAGGGAGTTTAATAAAGAAAGTAACGAATGGCAAATATGAAGTAAAAGACTTCTTGGGCTATAGTGAAGAGGATGGTTCATTCTATTATACCAGTAACGAAGAGAGCCCATTACGTAAAGCTGTTTACAAAATAGATAAAAAAGGAAAAAAGATAAAACTCTCGCAACAAACAGGCATAAATACTCCTCTCTTCAGTAAAACGATGAAGTATTATATAAACAAGTTCTCAAACTTGAATACACCAATGCTCATCACGCTCAATGATAATATGGGCAAGACATTGAAGACACTAGTTACCAACGAGCCTTTGAAACAGGCTCTGTCGGGATATGCCATCCCGACAAAAGAGTTTTTTACTTTCCAAACGACAGATGGTGTAGCACTTAATGGATGGATGATGAAGCCTGTTGATTTCAACGCTTCAAAAAAATATCCGGTGATAATGTATCAATATAGCGGGCCCGGTTCTCAACAAGTTCTCGACACTTGGGATATGAGTTGGGAAACCTATATGGCAAGCCTCGGTTATATTGTAGTATGTGTGGATGGTCGTGGAACAGGAGGTCGTGGAGAAGCATTTGAGAAATGTACTTACCTGAAAATTGGTGTAAAAGAAGCCAAAGATCAGGTCGAAACTGCACTTTATCTCGGCAAGCAACCGTATGTAGATAAAGATCGTATCGGAATTTGGGGCTGGAGCTATGGTGGTTATATGACTATCATGAGTATGAGTGAAGGAACTCCGGTATTCAAAGCAGGAGTAGCTGTTGCAGCTCCTACCGACTGGCGCTTCTACGATACAGTTTACACTGAACGTTTTATGCGTACTCCAAAAGAAAATGCAGAAGGATACAAGGAGTCCTCTGCTTTTACCCGTGCCGATAAACTACATGGCAATTTACTGCTCGTACATGGTATGGCAGATGACAATGTTCACTTCCAAAATTGTGCTGAATATGCAGAACACTTGGTACAACTCGGAAAGCAATTCGATATGCAGATATATACGAACCGGAATCATGGCATATACGGTGGTAACACCCGACAGCATTTGTACAACCGACTAACCAACTTCTTCCTGAACAACTTGTAATGACGGATAGAGTACGTAAGCCTGAATGGCTGAAAATCAATATCGGTGCTAACGAACGATATACTGAAACAAAACAAATCGTAGACTCCCACTGCCTGCATACCATATGCAGTAGTGGGCGTTGTCCGAATATGAGTGAATGTTGGGGAAAAGGAACAGCTACTTTTATGATTGGGGGTGACATTTGTACCCGAAGTTGTAAATTCTGTAATACGCAAACCGGGCGGCCTCAGCCTCTGGATAGCAATGAACCCATTCATGTCGCCGAATCTATTGCTCTGATGAAACTCGACCATGTGGTTATCACCTCTGTCGATCGGGATGACCTTCCTGATTTAGGGGCCGGACATTGGGCACAAACTATCCGGGAAATTAAACGTCTGAATCCAAAAACTACCATCGAAGTACTTATTCCTGATTTTCAAGGAAAGACGGAACTGCTAGATCAGGTAATCAAGTCTCACCCTGACATAATCTCCCATAACATGGAAACCGTACAACGCATCAGCCCATTAGTACGTAGTGCTGCCAATTATAACACGAGCCTCAGAGTCATTGAACATATCTCACAAAATGGCATCAAATCGAAAAGTGGTATCATGGTAGGCCTGGGAGAAACTCCCTTAGAAATAGAGACACTAATGGATGATCTATTAAAAGTCGGCTGCGAAATACTTACTATTGGGCAATATCTGCAACCTAGCCATCGACATTATCCGGTTGCAGAATATGTCACTCCACAACAATTCGCTATTTATAAAAAAATTGGATTAAAAAAAGGATTTAACATTGTCGAGAGCGCTCCACTTGTTCGTTCATCTTATCATGCAGAGAAACATATCCGTTAGAAAACAAAACACATCCACTATTTGTTTTATATTTAAAACCGGCAAATAATAATACAAAAGAGATGAATCATAAAGGCGTACTATCTTCCGCATTTAACATGTCATTGGGTTTTATCCCCGTTATTATTTCCATTTTACTGTGTGAATTCATAACGCAAGACACGGCAATTTACATCGGTACAGGCATTGGTATCGTAAGTATATTCCTATTACATCATCGTAAAGGTACACTCATACCGAATTTTATCCTGTATATATCGACCAGTGTACTGACATTAGTTACTCTTACTACATTTATTCCCGGTGACTATGTTCCTGCCGGAGCTCTTCCACTTACTCTGGAAGTAAGTGTCCTCATTCCCATCCTGATACTTTATATGCACAAAAAAAGATTCATCAACCATTTTTTGCAGCAAATAGGTTCATGTAAAAAACGTTTATATGCTCAAGGGGCAGAGTCTGCAGTAGTTTCTGTCCGTATTGCTTTAATTTTCGGAATATTGCATTTTTTTATTATCAGTATTGTAATCGTTTGCCAGAATCCTCTAAGCCGAACAAGTATGCTTATTCTCTATAAAATACTACCTCCGAGCATTTTTATCATCAGTATATTGTTTAATCAGATTGCCATTCGATACTTCAACCATTTAATGTCCCATACCGAATATGTCCCTATTGTAAATATCAAAGGAGACGTGATAGGAAAAAGCCTTGCTATTGAAGCAATCAATTACAAGAATACATATATAAATCCAGTTATTAGAATCGCTGTGTCTTCTCATGGAATGTTATTTCTTTGCGATCGACCTATGACTGCTATTCTGGATAAGGGGAAAACAGACATTCCTCTCGAATGTTATCTTCGCTTTGGCGAATCCTTATCAAACGGTGTCAGCCGTTTAATAAGTAATGTCTTTCCACACACGAAAGAATCAATCAAACCGCAATTTAATATTATCTATCACTTTGAAAATAAAGTGACCAACCGTCTCATTTATCTATTTATAGTAGATATAAAAGACGATTCCATACTTTGCAGTCCACACTTTAAAAACAGCAAATTATGGAGCTTCAAACAGATTGAAGAGAATTTGAATAAAGACTTCTTCAGTAGCTGTTTCGAAGATGAATACGAGCACTTAAAAGACGTTATTTGTATAAGAGAAAAATACAAGGAATCTTAGATAAATCAGGGAGGTTACCCTTCCAATCGTTCACGGCACGTGTCTGTATATATTCATCGTCACAAGTGATATTGGCGGCAATACAGAGTTTTGTCTGAGGACGGCAATTATGTAATATGTCTTCTATCATTTTATGGTTCCGGTAAGGTGTTTCTATAAAAAGCTGCGTCTGACTTTCAGTGTAAACACGCTGTTCCAATGCTTTCAGTTTCTTTGCACGCTCTCCCGGCTCTATCGGCAAATATCCATGAAATGCAAAGCTCTGACCATTAAAGCCTGAAGCCATCACAGAAAGAATGATGGAAGAAGGGCCAACCAAAGGGACCACTTTGAGCCTTTTACGCTGTGCAATAGCAACCACATCTGCTCCCGGATCGGCTACTGCAGGACATCCGGCTTCGGAAATTACTCCCATAGAAGTACCTCCGGTCAATGGTTTCAGATAACTAGAAATATCCTCAGGAGAAGTATGCTTATTTAGTGGATAGAATGTCAATGAATCAATATCAATATCATGATCAACCTTTTTTAGAAAACGGCGGGCAGAACGGATATCTTCGACTATGAAATGTCGAATACCACGAATTATTTCCGCATTATAAGAAGGTAGCACCTTTTCAATAGATGTATCACCCAATGTGACAGGTAAAAGATAAAGAGCAGTTTCCACTTTTACAAATTAAAATTAAAAAATGAAGAATTGAGAAATGAAGCCTATTTATTAGATAGTCGGATAATCTGAGTCCTCGAACATCTTATGATAATCGTCTATTTCCAGCAGATCTTTCAACTTAACCTCCTTATGTTTCTTCATATAAGATGCAATGATCTGCGTTCCAATCCAAATACCGACTGACGCAGGGGCTTGTTCTCCTAACATATCGACAGCAGGAGCCGGTTTCATATAATACCGGATAATCATCAGGTCACGTGCATGTAAATGATCATTAGCCTGAATGTAACTCCAAATATCTTTTTCGTGCTCCTTACACCAACGATCCTCTTCGTTAGAATATCCCATAGCTTCACCCACATTATCATAATCTAACAGACTCTGCACCACATAATTAATCTTACCGGAATGCATCATCCAGTCAATCAAACAAGTTCCCTCATGATGATCCATACCATAACGACTCAAGAGGTAGAATGTGAAGCAGTCCGGAACAATTCGTTCGGGACGCATAGAACGACATTGATAATCATAATAGAAGCGTTTATAAAGTGGATAATCTTCACCCATATACTTATCAAGACTGATTCCAAGCAAGCTATCCACTACAACAATAGACTCATTGAATGCGGATACCTGTGAATAAATAAAAGGTACTTTGGTCTCAGGCACTTCCTTTTTCAACTTTCGGAAGCCTTTATTGAGATCTTTCTCCACTTGATCCAGATTAGGAAACTTCTTTTCCACATCATTCAGCAAACGAAGCAGAGTAGAATCCGAATAATAATTCTGCAAACGTTGAGCAATAGAATCATCATTCACCGTACCTATCGACAGTACATCTTCGATCAAAACCTTAGTAGGCTGCTGATAATCCATAACCAGCTTTTGCATAGCAGAAAAGCTGTTAGAACGAACATATTCGCTCAACAGCTTATCGTATCTTAGAACAGAAATCTCCTCTTTCTTCTGCTCCGCAACCGTCCCCGTGCTTATCCCGCAGGAGGTGAAAAGCATACTTATTAATATAACAAGAAGAGATATCCGTAGTTTCATTTTTTTTATCCGTAAATAATATTACCGTCTTCATCCATATACTCATCCAGCCCCTTCTCATAAGTAGCCATCGCACGAAGACTCATGCCTACACTAGAGAAACCTCCATCATGGAACAGGTTCTGCATTGTCACCTTACGGGTAAGATCAGAGAACATAACGATACAATAATCAGCACACTCATCAGCTGTCGCATTGCCCAGCGGAGACATACGATTAGCGAAGTCATACAGTTTATCCATCCCCTTCACGCCCGAACCGGCTGTAGTAAAAGTAGGTGACTGAGAAATAGTATTCACACGTACACTATGCTGACGTCCGTAAATATAGCCAAAACTACGTGCAATTGACTCCAACAATGCTTTTGCATCTGCCATGTCATTATATCCATAAAATGTACGCTGTGCAGCCACATAACTCAATGCCACGATAGAACCATAATCGGCAATAGCATTCTGTTTTTTAGCAGCCTGAATCATTTTATGAAACGAAACGGCTGAAATATCCAATGTTTTTTCCAACATTCCATAGTCAAGGTCATCGTAAGTACGTTTCTTGCGCACATTGGGAGACATACCGATAGAGTGAAGAACAAAGTCTATTTGTCCATTCAGTATATCCATGGAGGTCTTGAATACATTTGCCAAATCTTCCACGCTTGTTGCATCTGCAGGAACAACCTGACAATTCAGCTTTTCTGCCAATGCATTGACTTCACCCATACGGATAGCCATCGGAGTATTTGATAATGTAATCGTTGCACCTTCTTCTACGGCACGCTCTGCCACTTTCCAGGCAATTGACTGATCATTCAGAGCACCGAAGATTATACCTCTTTTTCCTTTCAACAAGTTGTAACTCATATCTTATAACAGTTAAATTTTGTGCAAAGATAGGAACTTTCTGCATAAAAACACGAGAAGTGTGCAAATAATAGACGGAAAGGACAAAAAATCCCTCTAATTCAACCATTAATAAGTAATCAGTAGTAATAAATAGAAAAGCCACAAGATCATGGAGATAGAGTAAAAAAAAATCAAATAGCAGACTCTTTTCCTTCAAAAGATGAACAGCCTGATACTTTTTTAATTATTTTTGCAACTAAATCAGATAAATATATATTCATCAGCTGTTTGAATCATAAAGAAGAATCTTATCATTATTACTTTTCTATTGAACTGTTGTTGCTTACCAATGAAAGCACAGAAATAAGAAAAACAACTTATAATCGGTAGTTGGGGAACAGACTGGCCTGTAAACGATACCATTAAATATACTAAAGAAACAGTAGGGTTAGGAACTTGTATTCCACAGCAGTTCGTAAAATCTGAGGAAAAAGATAAAGCCAATTATCTCTATACAATCAATGCTCCCAAAGCTAACTATTTCGATTATCACACAACATTCACATCAATGAAAAAGATTTTTGGATATAAAACACCGGAAGCGTGATTCAGATTCATTCGCGAATGGAAAGAAGAATTGGATCATCTACTCACAGTTAAAGTGAAGTAGAGAATATTAAAAAGATGTTTCTGCATAACGAAATTATTGCGGAAGCATCTTTTCTTTCTTAACTTTGTATGCTAAAAAGATTTAGTTATACAAAATTACATTCAGAATCGCAATGAAAAAACTGGTTATATTCGACTTAGACGGTACATTACTAAATACAATTGCCGACCTGGCACACAGTACTAATTATGCTTTAAACAAACTAGGGTATCCCATACACGAAATTGACCAATATAATTTCATGGTAGGAAATGGCATTAATAAACTCTTTGAGCGCGCATTGCCCGAAGGTGAAAAGAGTGAAGAGAATGTACTTCGTGTCCGCAAAGAGTTTATTCCTTACTACGATGCACATAACGCGGATGACAGTTGCCCTTATCCCGGTATTCCCGAATTATTATCCGATGCACAATCCAGAGGCATTCAATTAGCTGTCGCTTCAAATAAATATCAGTCAGCTACACAAAAGCTGATTACTCACTACTTCTCTGGAATCCATTTCACAGCAGTGTTCGGACAGCGGGAAGGAATAAAAGTAAAGCCCGACCCAACTATCGTCTTTGACATTCTAAAATTAGCTGACATAAGAAAAGAAGATGTACTCTATGTGGGGGATTCAGGTGTAGATATGCAAACAGCAGCCAACGCCGGAGTTACAGCATGTGGAGTCACATGGGGATTTCGTCCGCGAACAGAACTGGAGAAGTTCAACCCTTCATATATTGTAGATTCAGCCGAAGAAATCAATGAATTGATTGAATAATATTCTTCAGAAACATAGCGTTTGAATAAATATGATAAAGTTTTTAGACTCAAAGCATTGGGATACGAAAACTAGTTTGTACTTTTGCACCCGTTTTTAGCACAATACTACTTTATGGTAAAATTTGATTCCCAAAAATGGGTTTCACTCGGAACGAGCGCCTTCCATTATCTCACCAGGAAAAGCAAAGCTTTTATTACCTGGTATAACCATTTCTACCACGGGACTCGTTGGTATACAAAAGTACTCACAGCATTTACCTCTTTTATCATCCTGTTTCTCCTCTATCTGGCGATGGTGGATATTAATTTTCTGTGGATGTTCGGTAAATCCCCAAGTTTATCAAGTATACACAATCCTGAACAGCCGGTTGCTTCTGAGATTTATAGTGCTGATGGAAAACTAATCGGGAAATATTTTCAAGAAAATCGTAGTCCCGTAAAATACGAAGAGATATCACCTCTTTTAATAAAAACACTTATCTGCACGGAAGACGAGCGGTTCTACCAGCACTTCGGCATAGATTTTCAAGGTGTATTTGCAGCCATCAAAGATATGGCGCGGGGAGAAGCGCGGGGAGCCAGTACTATCACACAACAGTTAGTAAAGAATATGTTTAAGGTGCGTTCTCAATATTCCACCGGACTACTTGGCAAAATCCCGGGTCTGAAACTCTTGATTATGAAATCAAAAGAATGGATCACCGCCGTTAAACTGGAGTTTTTCTATTCCAAAGAAGAAATTCTGACAATGTACCTTAACACAGTAGATTTCGGGAGCAATGCTTATGGTATTAAAACAGCTTCTTCAACCTATTTTCACACCCATCCGCAAGATATTAATTACGAACAAGCAGCGACATTAGTCGGCTTACTTAAAGCTACTACCACCTACAATCCACGAACCAATCCAAAGAATAGCCTGAAACGTAGAAATGTAGTATTAGATAATTTACAAAGCCACCAGATCATTACGCGCAAAGAATGCGATTCATTGAAACAAATACCTATCCGCTTGAACTATAATATAGAATCGAATTATGACGGAGACGCCCTCTACTTCCGTGAAGCTATAGCCGATGAACTGCAAGAATGGTGTAAAGAAAATGATTGTAATCTATATACTGACGGTCTCAAAATACATACGACTCTTGACTCCCGTATGCAACATTACGCCGAAGCAGCTGTAAACAAACAAATGCGTATTGTACAGCGCAACTTCAATAACCATTGGGGAAACCAAAATCCCTGGCGCAATCGTAACCAACAAGAAATACCTCACTTCATTGAAGACCTTGCCAAACGGACTGTGGCATACAAACAATTGGAACAGAAATTTCCGGATCAACCGGATTCTATCCAATACTATCTCAATCTACCTCACCGCCTGAAAGTATTCGATTATGACCTCGGCACACGAGACACTACTATCAGCACCATGGATTCTATCCGATATATGGAGCGTTTCATGCATACCGGCTTTGTTGCCATCGAACCACAAACGGGTTATATAAAAGCATGGGTAGGTGATATCAATTTCAATTCATGGAAATATGATAAGGTACTTGCCAAACGCCAACCAGGTTCTACTTTCAAACTTTTCGTATATGCAGCCGGAATCGAAGCAGGAATGTCACCCTGCGACGAAAAAATTGATGAAAGTGTAGTCTGGGATGTGATTGAAGATGGAAAACCTTCGCAATGGATACCACATAATGCGAATGGTGCTGCTACCGGCGATACAATGTCATTGAAATGCGCCTTCGCTCAATCTGTCAATACCATTGCCGTGCAAGTTGCCAAAAAGGTAGGGATTCCGGCTGTCATACGGACTGCCAGAGCAATGGGTATCAAAACTCCTTTGGAAGAAATTCCTGCAATCAGTCTGGGAGCTTCCGATGTATCACTTTTGGAGTTAGTCAATTCGTATACAACGGCTATCAATGATGGCATAGCACACGACCCGGTTTTAGTGACACATATCGAAGACCAACAAGGTAGGGTACTTTATGAATATAAAGCACCTGCTCCTGTACAAGCCATCCCTTATGAAACAGCCTTTCTGATGACCGAAATGTTGAAAGGTGGAATGACTGAACCCGGCGGAACCTCCAAAGCACTTTGGGCCTATGATTTATTCCGTTATGATACACAATTCGGAGGAAAGACCGGAACTTCTTCTAATCATTCCGATGCCTGGTTTGTAGGAGTCACTCCCAAACTGGTTGGAGGCGCCTGGGTAGGAGGTGAACATCGTAGCATTCACTTCCGCACAGGAGAACTCGGGCAAGGTAGTCGCACGGCACTCCCAATTTTTGCTTACTTCATGGAAAGTGTACTGAAAGATAAAAACCTGACACAATATCGGGGACAATTTCCTACGAAACCCAAAGAAAAAATCAATAAGTCATATGGTTGCAACGGAGATTATCGACCAGCACCCAGAGATACAGATTCCATTGCTATCGTTTTACCGGATAGTATTGAAATGAATAAAGAAGAAGAAGTTGATTTATAAAATATGGAATATTTAATATAAAAACCTCAGGATAGAAACTTTGTTAATAGTCCTTGAGACAATTTCCTGAAATGCTTAGTATCAACACATTGTATCTTAAAGATAAAATTAAGATATGCAAATCTTCATTACCATAATACTCATAGTCTATCATTGTTCACAAAGTTACATCTTAGACAATTTGCGAGAATAAAGGTAATCTCATTTTTATATAACTAAAGAATTCATTTGACATTATTACATATTTTCAATTAATGCATCACTAAAAAAATTAGTTATAAAATATGTATTTATAAAAGATCATAATTGAGCAACTTAAAATCCACTTTCATTTTTTTTATAATTACATCTTATTAATAACTATCGTAAAAACAGCATTTAACTCAATAAAATTAAAATAATCAATAATCAAATTAATCATTTACTACTTACAGTATACTCTTGTCATACAAAATTCTTCTATTAACAAGATCAAGATGATATTTATAAATTCATATATTAAGCTAAAAGTACAGCTAAAAGTTAATCAGTAATTTTTCTATGATTTTTCAATAATCTATTCATCAAGAATGTGGAAAATAAAAATAATAACTTTATAATAATCCACACTATATATCTATCATCTCGTTTTCTTTACATACTAAATTCACCAAACAAGAAAACAAAATATTATAGTTCTTCAAAAGAATTGACTCAAAAGATTGTATAAAAGTCTTCCAACCTTTGCATATTATGTTAATATATTTATTAGCTTTGCAGTGTTATTAACAAGTTTAAATATATAATATAAAAACACGAATATAGATATATGGGAAATTCACTTGAAATAGTTTTTGATAAAAAATTTACTCAAAAAAACCTTGATTCTATCATTTATCAATATTTAACAAATACCATTAATGAAATACAATCTGAAATTGTATTCAATTTAGAACAATTAGAATGGATTGACTCAGAAGAAATAACTTTTCTATTCGCATGGATTAGACAACTCTACCTTCAAAATAAGAATGTAACTGTAAAAATGCCCGTTGTTGCAAAAATATTTAAAGGTGATAATGATGAAATAATAGCAAGAAGAAAATTTCTCAATTCATACTTGTATATTGATTGGAAACTATACAGTACTGGTATTAAAGATAATATTAAAAATTTGCTTGTTGATATAAATAGCAGAATTGAAAAGAAATTTACATTAGGAACCCCAAGAAAAATATTACCATTCCAGATAATAGATACAGAATACGATTCCGATAATCCCATTGATAAACGATTTTTTAAAAATACGAATGAGAAATTCAGCATTGATAATAATATTATTCAATTACTGAACGACAATAATTGCTATTCTCCATTTGAAAATAAAGTAATCAGTGATATTATTACTAAAGAATTATTTATGAATTCTGCAGAACACGCACAAACTAATGAGAGCTATTTTGCTATAGCATTGCGTGATAAATGGAAAAATACAGATAACCAATTCTTTAACAATCAATTCTTATTAGAAAAAGAAAAATCCACATTAAGTTTCTATAAAGACAAAGAAAAAATAATGCCGATAATAAAAGAAGAGGCATTAAAAATAAATCCCAACAGAATATCAAATAAAATAATAGCAGACTTAACAAAAAAGCCAGAATATAATATTTTCAAAAACCAATCTTCATTAGAATTTACATATATTGATTTCGGTAAAGGAATACATGAGACTTTAAAAGATGAATATGAGAAAAATAAAAATAAATCGATACATAGCCTATCAGAAAATATAAATTATAAGCATATTCACTCACGAATACTTGAATATGCTTTCTTACTAGATTCATCCAAAGATCCTTTTGATAATCGAATAAAAAAAGCTGATTTAATACCAAGAGGGTTATATTTTCTTATAGATATGGTAAGGCGATATAAGGGCTTATTAGTTGCCCGAAGCGGATATGGAAAAGTAATTTATGATTTTTCAGATCGAATTTATATTGAAAATAAAAATGGTGAATTATTAGTATCCAAAGATCGTATCTATACAGTCAAAGAGGCTATTATTCCTATACAAGACGAAACTTCTTATTTTAATGGAACCTTTATTTCAATTGTACTTCCAGAAAGAAAAAGTGCAGAATTTAGAAAAGCGGGTGTTCGAATAGATAATTACAATCTAAATAAATATATTTTTAATAAAGATAATTCGAATGATTATCCTAGAGAATTGTTTGCTCCTAAAACTTATGAATATTTAGATTTATCTTTCTTATATAATGCCTATCATCACAAGATACGTGATAAAAAAAGTCTATTACATTCTGTATACTATTATATTAGTGAGAAATTGACTGATTTAAATGAAAGAGGTGATAATAGTATATTGTTTGTTGATTTTAAAAATCTACCTCAAAGTAATCAAATCTTAAAGATTATATCATATCTACAAAACACTGCATTAGTAAGTGAAAGAGTTAAAGTCATTACTGGTAATATAGGAGATAATGAATTAAATGCTCTTAAAGAGTATCACTATAAGTATAATTTAAAACAAGAAACCTCTTTTTTATTTAAAGCAATCCCATGTCTGAGAATAAATAAGTCGCCTGATCAAATTCTTGGAATTGACGATATTCAATGGATTGGTGTTGATAACAAAGATGATGATATTATTTTCACTCAATTACTTCTCAATCCGGAAAAGAGTTTTGATTTATCAAGAATTTATTCCAAACACTTATGTGAAGGGAATGTGATTTGCCAATATCAAGGTAGAGCTATTTCGATATTTGACGATTTCAACACTTTAGTTACTAAAATCAAAGAATCAGTAGCTAATTTTAGTGATTTCAATAACCTTATCGAAAAAACAGAAAAAGATGGAATTGAAAAAGGTCTTTTACAATGGATCTCGGATAAAGAAAATGAATATCCTGTAATACAGAATGGGGAAGACAATAATATTTTATATTTAACAGCCAAAGGAACATATCAAGAAAAATATCTGTCATTCTACGAATCACTTTCTTTTAAATATACAGCTCGTTTTTTTGCCCAACTATTACTGCACAATTATATTAAAAATCTAACTAATGATTTTACAAATAGAACAAACATAGAATTTAACAAATTAGAAGATTCTAAAAAACTAATTGTAAAGAAATCATTTGTATTTGACAAAATCTTAGCAGTGACTGTAAGCAGCCAACTCCTAGCTATCGAACTTAAATATTTAATCAAGGAACATGATATATATAAATTTTTAGGCAGAGATAAATTTAATAAAAAACAAGAATTAAAACATATTTGTAATAATATAAGTACTGCTAATACAAAAGATAAATTCTACGAAATTATAGAAAATAATAGAGATTTAATTGACGAATATTACAATTATTATAACAAGTGGATACAGAGTGAAGAACATTCAGATATTTGTCCTGATTTAATAAAGTTATCAAGTTATTACTCTTTTGAAGATGAGAAACCATTTAAAGAAATTGAAGATAATCAAAAAATTATCATTGTAAACGATGTAATTTCAACAGGATCTCTTATAAAAAGATTATTAGATGGAATGAAGTACAGAGAGATTGATTTAAAAGGAATTCTATCAATAGTTGACACTCGTAGAGAAGTAAAAGATATAGATGAAAATATAGAGTATCCTTCCAAATTCTTCTCAGAAAATATTGAATGTAAAATTGTTTCTATCATTTCAAGCAAAATAAATACAGATCTCATAATCAAAAAACTAAAAGAAAAACCTCTAGGAACTGAAAAATATAAGATAAAACGCATTAATCCCATTCTTAATTCAATAGTAACATTAAACTCAAGACACACCGAAAAAAATAAAATTTTATTTAAAAACCCAAAAGATTTTATTGACCTAGAGGAAGTTAAAACTAATATTTTCCAAATTGGGCATTTTAAACAAAGTTTATTATCACATAGTAGTTATTATACTGATATGAATTCATTACTACACAACACGAAAGGAATGAATTTATTAAAGCAATGCAAGAATAAAATAGATGCAAAATTAAAAGAGAAATGCACACCATTTTTTATTTTTTACCCAGTTCATTCGGGAATAGAACAAATTTCAGAAGATACATATCATGAGGTTTTTAAAACAGACAGAGCCAACATTATTGGCTTACAGCGATATCAAACTCCATTGGGCTGGCGATTCGTTTTTCCTCCAAAGCGTTTCAATGAAATAATAAAGGGGCAACAAGTATTAATAGTCGATAGTGGAACTTTGTCAGGACAATCACTCGTGCAACTAATAGATGCAGTATCAATTTACGAAGTAAGCAGAATAGATGTTTTGGTTGTAATTGGAAGATTAGATGATTTTCAACGTGAATTTTACTCAAGACTACAAACAATAAAAGTTAAAACTAAGATACACAGCAAAGAAGATGAAACAAGAGAAGTGATAGACCCTATCAACATTTTCTTTGGAACAAATTTACATATTCCTTCATACCAAACAGATGAAATGTGTCCATTTTGCAAAGAAACAGTTTTATTAAAAGAATATTTAAATAAGTATTCAAAACTACTTCCTACAGAAGCAATAATGTATATCGAAAAACGAATCGGTACTGACAAAAATAAGGCAAATGGAGAAATTGAATTACAAGAAAGCAGCAGGAAACATACTCCGGAATACATTCCAAAAGATAAAACAACAAAGAAACCTGATTTTCGCAATATTTTTTTAATGCGAGATGAATTAGGAAAAATAGACAGTTACAGATTTTATGAAGATTATTTTAGTAGAAATAATGAAAATGAAGATGAGAGGTTAGACGATTTATGTAATAGATACTCAAATGAACAATGGAATGATTTAAAATCCATAAACAAAGATGATTTAAAAAGATTTGAACAAATTTTAATTTGTATTTTACATGAACACACTTTAATTCCCACTATCAGAGATTTATTAATAAACCTTTTTGAAATATTAAAAAGGATTATTGATAGAATAATACATGATAATACACTAAAAAATGATTTAGTTTATGATTGGAGTACATATTCTCTTTTAAGGGTTTATTATTCTTTCGTTGGAGAAGACAAATTTTATACTCCATCAACTTTTGAAGATATTTACAATTTTTGCAAAGACGATATTGATTCTTGGAATTATATATCCTTCTTATTAGCCAGAGAAGGATTTAAGCTCAAATTAGAAAAGGAAAGACATCATCATCATATTTCTGAAATATTGGCACGATTAGATAAAATCATTCCTTACTCAAAAAATATCTACTCACGTCGTGTAGTAGACAGATTGCGTAAAAATCCTAATATAATAGAAAATGTTAATACTGTAAAAGAAGCATTTGAAACACTATATAAATTCTTTGTAAAATTAAAATCCACAAGAATGCATGGTGATTTTTCTCAAAAGTTCTCACAGATTGACATGGTAAGAGATAATCCTATAGAAACAGACGGTCGATATAATTTATATGTATCAGCAATCAAATTTGTTACAAAAGAACTCAAAGACAATATATTCAACAGCCTCAAAGTAATATATGATGACACCTCATTACAACAATGTTTTGATGCTAGTGAGTACGATATGTTATTTTGCGATAAAGAAGGAAAACTCTGTGTTTTTAACACTCTAAAAACTATTATCGAATCTTATAATAGTTTTGAAGAAACAACCGACAGAGATGATTCTCAGATAAAAAAACTAGCAGAATTATTATATAAATTCAAACTTTCTTGTATTTTAGACTCTAATGAGAACTCTTTTTCAGAGTATTGTAATAACTATATGTCGGATGTGAGTATATTAACAGAAGAATTTCCAATTAGTAATAAAAAGATACATATAACATATAATAATAAAAATCTAAATAGTCGAATGATTCCGTTACATAAGTCGTTCTTTAAAAAGATGACAAAAGAGATATTCGACAATGCTCTGAATTATGCAAGTAGACAAAGTGAAAATATTACTCTTGAAATTTATATAGAACCAAATATAGATGGATGCTGTTATGATCTGATTTTCAAACAAAATACAAAGTTTGATAATTCCTCTAGTAGGCAGGGAGGAACAAAAGACACAATAGAAAAATTATTGCAAACATTTTTCCCCGATAAATATGAAATAATACATTCCCCAAACTATATTATAAAAATTAAAGTTATCAACGAATAAAAAAATAACTCATTATGGACAATAAAGACAAAATTATCACATTTTTAATTGCAAAAAGAGGGGTACAACATAATGGAGACACCGATTTTTTTGATACTTTTGATGGTGCTGTGAATTTCAAAAACAATGCAAATGTTGTTGTATTAGAAGATGCCAACGCCCTAAAGTTAGTATTGGCTGATTTCTCAAATAACATTGAGTTTAGGTTATTAATCCACGCTAATATTGGCGAAGCAGGTAAAGAGTCACAAACCAAAAAATTACAAACAGTTGTAGCCGACATTCGTTCAATACCAGGATGCGCACATATTAATCCATTTTTTGTCACTAGAAGTGGAGAAATTGAAAGGTTATGCGCTGACCAAAATAAGAAATTTGTAAAGTTGAAAGGATCTAACATTATGTGTACTTATACATCCTTGTTATCATCAGATGAAGATTTTCTAAAAGAGTTAAAGCCTTTCTCAAAAAAAACATCAACAAACGGTATATGTAATTCAGATAAACCCAAAATTTTCATCGGATCTTCAACTAACGGTCTGTCTTATGCAACAGCAGTTAAAAGTGTAATTGAAAAGAAGAAGTTAAAAATTGATGTTGATATTTGGGATAATGTATTTGGAGATGATAATGATGTAAACATTGAAGTTCTTGAAAAAGCAATTGAAAAATATAAATATAGTATTTTTATTTTTTCTCCAGATGACACTATAAAAATGTCAAACGATAATGAAGAAAAAAAGATACCAAGAGATAATGTAATTTTTGAGTATGGCTTGTTTATGGGAAAAAATGGACGTCATAATACTTTTTTCATTGTACCTCAAGAATGGAAAGGATTACGAATAATTACAGATATAGATGGGATGAATCGTTTTCCATATACTGAAAATGAAAATAAAGATTCTGCTGTCAGATCTTCTTGTGATAAAATCTTAGAAGTAATACAAAAAGACAAAACTAGTTATTTATAACTTTAATGAAATAGTCTACTGTTAATTAAATCCTGTTGTCTATTCTTCATAAACTGTTTTTATTATTAATCAAAAAAACTTAATTAGAAAGAATATTTACACAAATTAAATGCAACAAATTTAAGACAAAAATACATACTAGTCTATAACACTGCCTTATGACATTTATCATATTGCACACGTACTCTAAAAGGAGAACTGAATAAGATACAATATAAAGTGATCTTTTCAGAATGTACATCCATATCGGCATTGAGTCCCATGATGATGACTTGAACTATTATTAACTAAGCTTTCAGTCTGAATATACAACACTAAATTTAACATAGGATTAAAAAAGTTTCCTTTTTATTATCACTTGTCACTTTTTCTAGTTAAAGCACTCATTTTCAATACTAAATCAGTGATAATAGCCAGTGATAATAAAGTGACAATAGAAAATTAGCTGATTCTATTGTCACTTTATTTTCATCTTATTTTCATTTCACTATACCCATTTTACAGCTTAACTACCCGATACACAGTACCTTTATTGGTATGCCTCGAAGGAATTCCAGCTTTTTGAAGTAATCTTCCGAAGTGATATGCCTTACCACAAGATAGGGAAATAGTCGTCCTTTTCTGTAAATAATCGAGTATTTCCACTGGAGACAAGTACTCTCCTTCCCGATCATTGCCTGCTGCTTTGAAATAATGATAAAATAACTGAATGGCAGGCGGAGTCTGCTCAAACTCCCGATTACTCTGCTTTAAAATATCTTCGTCTTTCTCATCAAACCAGTATCGCTCTCCATGATAAATCTCATACATTGCCTGTGCATACAATTGCTGATAGTCAATCGGGCGAGTCGTATCAATAGCATCTTTCACCTCAATGCAAATAAAACGGCGGCTACCGGAAGGATCTGTCAGCAAATCTTTTTGATTACTCGTTGCAATAAACGAAGCATAACGTTGAAGTTCCTGTACCGAATTCCCGTAAGGCTTGCGAAGATTGACTACCGGCTTTTGCAAAATATGCTTCAGAAAACCTTGCTGAGTCAAGGTAATCTGATCAAATTCATCAATATTAATCAATGCAAAGCGATTCAGGTACATTTCTGCGTCCCGCTTCCTGCTGAAATCAATACTATCAGTATAATAACCACGAAGTTCGGGCGGTATCAAATCACGGCAAAAAGTAGATTTATGAGTTCCTTGCGCACCTACCAACAATGGAGAAGTACTATTTGCATACTGTTTATCCATTCCACGCCAATGAGACACCATATTCAAGAACCAACGATGAAAAAGCATACTCCAATGTGGATTTTCACAAGGAACCCGGCCTGCTAATTCTGTAATGCGGTCTTTCCTGTCCCAGTTGGGAAGATGAAATATAAATTCTTCCAACGGATTATAAACGGGCACACGATTCGAATGGAGATAACGGTCTATATCCCGATCCCATACCGCAATCCCTTCACCCTGAGCATCCAGCAAAATACTATTTTGAATCCTCTTATCTAAAGGTCGGAAGCGAAAATAGAATGAACAACGATCCCGGTATTCTACCTCCCCTATCTGAGTGTTGTAACGGAATTCATAACGCCGGTTCATAAACTCTTCCGTCTGCAAAGCAAGAAGTTGTTCTTTCGTCAGTCCATCTTTCTTACCAAACCCTTTACACTCTTTATAGACATTGCTTATCATTGCGCGAACCAACATTTCCTGTCCGACAACGTAATACCGGTGGATGGTTCGCCGCGTTACTTCTTCTTCCGGGATTCCGGATAGAAAACAGTTTCTCGCCAGTTGCACTACCAAAGGTTGCAAGTCAGTATCCGGCTTCCACCCTTCTTTCATCTCTTCCAACGTTTTCCGCAAAGCAGCTTCGTAAAGTAATGCCAATGTATCTTTTGCATCATAGCCCGGAATAATACGCTGCCAGGGAGATTTTTCCTCAACCGTTTTTTCCGGGTAAGTCGGTTCTTTAGGCATCCCTAAGGGTTGAGAAAGGTAAAAAGGTACAGAACTTGACCGATAAAAGGGTTCAGGGTCATAACTTAATCTCGAATATTGCTCCAAAGTCGGTTCTTTCAACTGTATATCAAAAGGGATTTGAGGTTGGTAACATTTCACTGCCAGCCGGTAAGCATGAGCCTGAAAAACCTCCGCTTCCTCCAAAGTCTGAGGTAGCGTTCCGTCCGGGCGAGTAAAGCGAGTCCATATCTTTACCGACTTCCCACTCGATCCCATAAAGGCAAACATTGTTTGTGGTAGTTCCGCCGCTTTTTTCTTCACCAACTCGACTTCTGATTTTCCTGCCAACGGACCAACACTAATTTCAACTATCCCGTTGTACGTTTTCATACACCTCACGCCATTGACACGTCCGAAGACGGCAGCAGGCATTACTTTAGGAAGCTTTCGGGTTATGTCACAAGTATCTCCGGGTAATACATAATGCAGGGCCTGGCGTAGTCCGGTGACCGGACAAGTCTTTGTCTCTGTTTTTATTTTCTCCTTCAATAAGGCAAACTCTACTACACTCAATGCTTCTACGCCTTCCTTTTCCCTGATTTGTGTTATCTTCATTTCTTTTTATTGAATGTTTTTACATCCTTCAAAGATAAATAAAAAATGAGCACAAAACAATCTTTTATCTTTATTATTTCAGTTGAATAAATTCATCGTATAAAACCGTTTAAAACCCTTTATTTAAAAAGAAATTACCTGAACATTTAGTTGTTTTAAAGCTTCAATTAATGTATCTTTGCAGTGATAAAAAATCGTTTTACGTACTTGTTCCATTCGGTCCACGTATGTGATCCTTTTGGTCCATGTACGGCATCCGAATGCTTCACTTACGTGAAACGCCAACGTGCACCTTACAAAAAACATTAGTCGAGCCTTGTCAATACGTTAAGGTTACTAGTATTTGTTCTACTACACGCCGTATCAGTTGAGTAACAATCCTATTAACCACAAAAAAGAAGTATTGCAATGGCAGCAGATTATGATTTTCTGAGAAAACCCAATAAGAATGGAGACGGTGAACTCCAACCGTTATATCCCCGAATTGTCTCGAAAGGAACGATAGACAGCAAACAACTGTTTCGGGAAATAGCAGGAGCGTCCTCTTTCACGGAAGGAGATTTAGCCGGCATCATGGTATCTCTCCAGGAGAAAGTCTCTTATTATTTAAGTGAAGGTTATCATGTCAAACTCGGGGAGTTCGGTTATTTTTCGGCAAGCCTGAAGGCACGTCCGGTAATGGATAAAAAAGAGATCCGCTCGGTATCCATTTCTTTCGACAATATAAATTTCAGAGCTACAAGATGGTTCCGACGATATAGCTCGGGAACGGTATCCCGTGCGAAATCCGGTTTCCAACAATCATCGGACCTGCCGGAAGAGACACGACATTCCCGATTAAAAGCATTTTTAGCAAAAAATCATTTCATCACCCGCAGAGAATATACTCAATTAACGGGTTTACTAAAGGGAAAAGCACTGCGGGAACTCAATAATCTGGTGGATATAGGAGTTCTTACCACACGGGGAACAGGTAACCGAATTGTATATTTAACAGCTGACAATCA
The DNA here is from genome assembly GCF_028690125.1 of Bacteroides sp. GTDB lineage: Bacteria > Bacteroidota > Bacteroidia > Bacteroidales > Bacteroidaceae > Bacteroides. Next base: position 91,412 of record NZ_JAQVBV010000020.1, read on the forward strand.
AAACATTAAATAATTAAAAGCTAAACAGAAGTGATAATATAAAGGGCCTAAATTTCTATTATCACTCTATTATCACCCACCTATTATCACCATTTCATTCTTGATTATCAAATATTTAAAGCTAAAAAGTGACAAGTGACAATAAAACAATGTGTTTTATTCTCTTAGATGTATTTGTTGCAACATATAAGACAATAACCTTTGGCCATTTTTGTATTCAGTTAGCACATATCTTACATTAAGCATCATTATTTCCACGTTTTCCATATAAAATACCTATACTTATCATCATCAGACTAATAATCATTAGTTAAATAGTAGAAAAGACTCCTATTATATTTATTTCCCATAATATGGTTGGCAGATTCATATTACAGCAGTATACCCTGGTTAGTACAAGCAATGAAATATAGTTGATCAATGCGAATTACGATATAACTATCGTTGCCTAAGACATTCATTATTATAGACCATATAAAAAGGAGAAATAAGTATGGAAGATGAAACATAATACATAAAACACCTTATTCCTGTCTGACAGAGCCAATAATAAAATTTGTTAAAAAAATTATTCCAATTGACTTTTTTGCGAGCACATTAGTAACTACTAATATAAGGATCCGAGTTTCTTGTGACTTACGTTGAATCGTCACAACTTATGTGTAACATAATATGGTAAAGGTTGAAAATTAAAATAGTTTTGTGAAATAGAGACAAACCCATAAATATTATATCATGAATAAATTAAATATTAACAGAACAACAAACCGTTCTATTTTCATCAATGAAACGGGAGAATTGCAACTTACCGGCAAAAAGAAACTTGAAACATTGCAAGTCCACGATGCTCCGGGTCATACCGGAAACATCTTACGTAATAATGAACGTTCGAATGAATGGAAATTTCACCGAGAGCGGTGCCGATCACCTCCATTTTCTATATTGTAATATTTATTTGTTAGCAGAAAACATAAAACGGCTTAGCTAAACGATCATAATCGGGAAAGTTCAGCTAATCCATTAATCAATTATAAATAAACACATTATCTATTTATCATGACGTATAGATCCGTCATGACAGGGAATTGTACACTCTATTGGTAACATTAAAGAGCATCGCATATCGAACGAAACGAATATAGAAAGTAAACTAATAGAACCATTTAAAGTATCAGAAAGGAGGTGTACGACAATGGCAATGAAAAAATCAGTATGGGATATCGTCCTGAAAGCGATTATCGCCGTGGCTTCAGCAGTGCTCGGAGCATTGGGCGCCAATGCAATGAACCTGTAGCGTCTTTCAACAAGCCAAGTCATTGAATTCTGTGAACAGATTCAAGACACAAACACCGGTACAATCCCACTGTGGATACGAGCTCTATTCCGGCAGGGGGGTTGTTTACCGATATTTATTAAAAAACCAATTATTCAATTTATAAAAATCGACTTCTTATGAAAACCAATCATACAAAAAATAACAAAATCCGGATTCCCAGACAATTATTCCGGCTTCTTATCTTTGCATGTCTTCCCCTAGTACCGACATTCGGTCAAGTGGTCAAGCTGGACATGCCCCAGATCTTCCCTGTTTCACCCGAAGCAGCCGTTTTGGACAAATTCCATTCCTATCCGGTGGACTATTGTACGGGGGTACCCCAAATCAGCATTCCTTTATATGAAATCGTAGCGGGAGACATCACGATCCCCGTCACCTTATCCTACCACGCTTCCGGCCTCAAGCCTCATGAAGGTAGTGGACTGGCCGGCACCAACTGGTCACTCAGCCTTGAGCCCTCTGTCAGTCGGGAGATACGTGGAAAAGACGATATTGGCGATTGTGGTTGGCTATGTAATGGTAGCTATCACCGTGGTATACCTCCCGGAGCTTCAAGGATGGACCAGATCAACTTTATGGATGACGTCGTAAGCGGCAAACGAGACAGCCAGCCGGACCGTTTTACCTACACCCTGCCTCATGGAGGAGGAAGCGGATATATGCTTTACCGGGGAAGCCCCATGGTCACCAGTCCTCGTACCAACGATGTGGTAAACTGGGAGAGAAATGATAAAATGACCATCACCGATGACAAAGGGTACTATTATGAGTTCGACGGCGCAGTAGAAAAAGTATTTTATACCCAATCCATCAACCGTTGGCACTGTACCAGCATCCGATCGCCACACAGAACCACCCCGTCCGTTACCTTCGGATATGATATCCTTTCCCACCAGTCACCCGGAACCAACAAAGGAGGTATGGGGCTTGGAGAAGTAATCATCAACAAGAACGCAACCGAAGACGGATATAATCTGATCGAACATCTTCCTCTTCAGGAATACAACTATGCCTTAGTGCCCGATTATAATTCAGGTTCGGATGCTTACTATTATGATTATAAGGCGGAATTGAGACGTGGTTACTCAGGAGATCTCTACATTGATAATTCGGGCAGCATCCTTCCCAACGACGTTGAAGTTCCACGGCTGACCGACATACATTTCCTGGGTAATACGATGGAAATCAGTTATACTTCGGTAGGAGGACCTGACTATCGGAACGATGCATACGATAAAATAGAAGTGACCGACGAACATGGAAAGCTGGTGCGCAGCATTCGTTTCTACCTCAGTACCTACAACTCCCATACCAGCCTGACCAAACTGGATTCTGTCAGCATCTCAGCACCCGGTGTGGAGACGAAGACGTATAAGTTCAATTATAACGGCGGGCTGGCTGTCCCTTCCATCGATACAAAGGTGATAGATCATTGGGGATTCTGCAACGGTCCGGAAAACCGGTATGTCGTCAATACAGTCCCCAGCTTCCGCAAGATATTGACTTACAGTAAAAATGGGCAACAAATACGTCTGCTGTTGGATTATAAAGGAGCGAACCGGGAGGCTAATGCCACCTGGACCAATCTGGGAATGCTGATTCAGATCACCGACCCGCAAGGTCTGGAAACGCACTTCGAATATGAGGGAAACAATGCAGCTTTCGCCATGGGCTATGTCGGTCCGGACGACGAAGATGCGATGTACCTCCGGCCGGTTGGTGGCCTTCGGGTCAAGCTCATCCGTACTTACGACCCCAAAGAACAAAAGACGGTCCGCAAAAGATACAGCTATGGGCTGGAAGGATCTATCGGCTGGGGAGTTATTTGGGGCGGCGGAGCCATCCCGCACATCATCACCGAACGGGATTATCAGACCAGCGTTCTTGTACCTTTCTCACCGAACAATCTCCAACCCATGACGGTCATTCGCAACAGTCCCGTTGGTGAAATCACGTTCCACAACGGAAGCCCCGTACTCTACAGCAATGTAAGGGAAAGTGTCGAAGGCGGCGGTTCCACGCTCGTGACAGAGTATGTCTACCATGTACCCTGCCATGAGTATAACAACCTGCTGGAATGGGACCAGTACGACCCTGAACTCGACTATGCTAAAAAAGAGAAACAAGTGAATGATTACCTGTTAAGACACTCTTACAGTGAATTGAAAGGCCTCGTATGCCCGCTTCCCAACAATCCGGGAAAGCATCCGGATGAATACATCAACCTGTCCGACGACCAATGGCTGGCAGGAAAGCTGAAGCGCGTGGAACGTTACAAGGATAACAGCTTTTTATTATCTACTACGGAGTATGAGTACGAACATGTCAGTACGGGAGGCGTGGTCAGCATCGACATCCCGGTACGCCGTATCTCTGTCAGCCAGGAAGTTTGCTTCAATAATCCAGGAGATTATTCCTGGGATAATGTATTCAATACCGGCAGATTCTATCCTGCGGAAGACGGTGGTCCGGCCCAGACTACCTTCTATCTGGATCCCGGGTCGTATACATTCCTCACAAAAGAATATACCATAGAAACTCGTGAGCAGGTACCTCATGATCAGCCTCCCTATGAGTTTGAGTCTTATAAGGAAAATAAGACATTTGAGTATAAGTTTTCTCATCTGCCGGGAATTTCTCTGGAACCTCGTAAGATAACTACCACCCGCAGTGACGAAGGTCTCACTATTGACGAGTACGATTATCTGGACGGGAAATTTCCGGGAATACTCTCGATGCACCGGCATACGGAAGGGGGTAGCTGGAAAGAAAACCGTATCCTTTTCAAGGAAGGTACAAGCCTGCCCGACAGGGTGGTTTCCGCGACGGACCGGGAAACGGAATTTCGTGACGAGGTGGTTTATACGGCTTACGATTTATATAACAATGTGGCGGAGGTACACAGCAAGGACGGAACTCCCATTACGTATCTCTGGGGATACCGAGGCCGTTTTCCGGTTGCTATGATAGAGAATGCCACACGGTCGGAGGTACTGGCCGCCATGGGAGTGGACGCTGGCGAGACAGACGGTTGGGCAGGAGACATGATGCCTGCCCCGGCCATGCTACAGTCCCTACAACTTTTGCGCGCTTCTTTATCGGAAGCAAACGTATACACCTGCGAATACGAACCGTTGCAAGGGGTGATAGCCATCACCGATCCCAATGGAATCACCACCCGACATGAGTACGACGGTTTCAACCGGCTGACAAAGAGCTATTACCTGGACTCAGCCGCGAACAAGGTACTGTTGCAACAGTATCTCTACCACCTGAGAGAGAAATAACGGGGATCACCTATGCTAAAAGCCGGATATGCCTGTGGCGGATACCGACTGACGGATTCACCAAATGCGACTACGGCTTTTAGTATAGCTGATAAAGAAAGCTTGTGAACAAGAGTAATACCAGAGTAAAACAAGAAACAAGAATCAAGAATAAAATAACGAAGAATTATGAAAACGATACGAACTATCAGGAATATGCGGACATTGGGAACCCTCCTTTCGTTCCTGGTCCTGTCCTTATATCCCGCCGGTGCCTCCGCTCAATCCCGGGACACCTTGTACATGCACACCAGTGCCGGACAGCCTCACATCATCACTGTGACTCCGCGAGTAAAGACTTCCGGACTTGCCGGATTGAGTGAGAACCAGATGCGGTGTGAAATCCAATACTACGACCGCTTCGGTAATCCTAACCTGAACATCCTGCATGGTCTCTCCCCTAACGGAGAGGACCTGGTAAACCTGCAAAGCTATGACGGGCTTAACCGGGAATCTTTCCGTTACCTGCCTGTAGGTACGAATACCTCGGGAGGCAGATACATGGAACCTTATGTAGTGGGGGACATAGCCCGGGCGGC
>NZ_JAQVBV010000021.1:0-55778 GCF_028690125.1 Bacteroides sp.
GCCGGTGATCGTGTTGTTGTTGCTGGATGATTCGAGGCGTATGCCGTAATTGTTGTTGTTCTGGACGGTGTTGCCGGTGATCGTGTTGTTGTTGGATGAATCTAGGGATATGCCATTACCGTTGTTGTTTTGGATGGTGTTGCCGGTGATCGTGTTGTTGTGGTTAGATGGATCAAGGCGTATACTTATATTGTTGTTATATTGAATAACACAATTCTCGATTGTTACTCCAATGATATTCTCTCCGGTAACGCCTACTGTAGCCGAATTGTATCGGCTGTATGTTTCCGATGTCAATCCGGTGGTTTGTGCTAACCCGACATGTTGACAATAAATCCCATAATATCCAACGGCGGTATCGGTATTGTTTCCAATCAGAAGATCGTGTATATACATATTCTTCTTTTTTACTGAACTGGTTCCAACACATCGGATGACCGCGTTTGTGCCGGATGCGGCGACTGCTGATTTTAGTACGGTATGGATACCTTCACCGCAGAGTTCGATATCTGAATACATTTCTAACGGTGTTGAGATAGTATACACGCCTTTCTCGATGAACACTACTCCACCACTTTGACTGTTCGCGTAATTTATCGCGTTCTGGATTGCGGTATGGGTGTTCCCGATATAGACTTTTCCGGTAACGGGTGTGCCGGATTGTTTAACGATAATCATGTGATATATGACCTCCATTATGCGATGAGTTTGTTGTTATACACTTTGTTGCCTGTGCCGGAATTAGATAATGTCCCGGTATGTTGGTTTGAACATATGACGTTGTAGTTGCAATAGGAAGCAAGGTAGATACCTGCTGTGCTATTGTTGTCTTTTATAATGTTGCCGGTGACCGTGTTGTTGTTGGATGAATAGAGGTATATGCCTTTACCGGCGTTGTTCTGGCAGGTGTTGCCGGTGATCGTGTTGTTGTTGCTGGATGATTCGAGGCGTATGCCGTAATTGTTGTTGTTCTGGACGGTGTTGCCGGTGACCGTGTTGTTGTTGGATGAATTTAGGGATATGCCATTACCGTTGTTGTTTTGGATGGTGTTGCCGGTGATCGTGTTGTTGCTGGATGAATTGAGGTATATGCCTGAACTGGCGTTGTTCTGGCAGGTGTTGCCGGTGACCGTGTTGTTGTTGGATGAATTTAGGGATATGCCGTGACTGGTGTTGTTCTGGAGGGTGTTGCCGGTGACCGTGTTGTTGCTGGATGAATTGAGGTATATGCCGTGACTGGCGTTGTTCTGGCAGGTGTTGCCGGTGACCGTGTTGTTGTTGCTGGATGAATTGAGGTGTATGCCGATACTGTTGTTGTTTTGGACGGTGGTGGTATCAACTGAACAGTTTGCGCTGTTCTGGAGGTATATACCATACGAACTGTTCTGTTCAATCACACATTGGGATATACTGATCCCCATTTTGTTGATACCGCTTGTTCCTCTGGTCGTGGTTGTCGAACCCACATAATCACAGTTGATACCGATACCCTGTTTGCTGGTTAACCGGTTTCCGTTGATTGTGAGTCCATGGATACAGATATTCTCAACAACCGTTCCGCTAACACCCCGGATATCAATGACACCGGAAGTCGAAGTTACGAAATCACATGATAATACGGTGAGTCCGGGTGTGCCGGATAAACAGATGTTGCTACGTGTGATTTGTATGGGTGCGTTGAGTGAATAGGTTCCTTCTGCGAAATAGAACGTGGTTCCGTCGGCAGCTTCGTTCATCATCGAAGATATTTGACTCGCTGATGCATCGGGAGTGATGATTGTTCCAATATCCAGTTTAAACGCGATCTCTTTCCAAACGCCACCGACATTCGAGTATATTGCAGTAACTTCTTTCCAGACACCTCCTACGTTTGCCCGGACATCTGCGATAGTTGTCCATGTTTCACCGATCTTGACTTTCAGTGCATCAGACATACGGTTATACCTCGTATATCATCCAGATATCTCCGGCAACTCCGCCGGTCGGTTCTTCAGTAGAAACGGTGATTGGGAGTCTGGCGGGAGCAATAGTGCCTGCGGTTATTGCGGATGCGTTATGAGAATGGGTTGTCCATCCGGCACCGCCATTATATTCTATTGTGCCATTTGTGATTCTGAGTCCGTGGATACCTCCGGTACCTGATGCGAATGTGGTGTTGTTTGTATGGGTGATGACCAGATCGTTTGCGATAATTTGTTTGAAATCGGTCATATCTTCCGCAACTACCTGGTATCGGATATATGTTTTATTTTCATCTGTTCGGATGACGACATCTCCGATATCGGTTTCGAGTGCGAGCATTGCGATTTCGGTATCTGCAGTGAACGTTTCTGTGATTGCAAGTGGAGGGAGTTGTGCAGGGTTTAAAATACCGTTTTCGTCCAGGGTGGGGATCCCTAATGCGATATCGGTGATGAGCTGGTTAACTGAAATTTTACCTTCACTATCAAGTGACGCGATCCCGTCTGCAATTCCTCGACCGGTCCCGACTGCTGTATCAAGGGTATCAAAATTGGTATTGAGATCATCACCCCAATTGAGTTTACCCGTATGGGGTTTTGTTAGGGCGAGGTTTGTGGTGTATGTGGTTTCTGTCATAAAATGTATCACTCCTTAACGATGCCTCGGGCAAATGTGCATCTGATCCGGATGATTGCGCCGAGTGTGGGATCAAACAGAATCGGGTTTCTGACTTCAATGAAGTAAGGGTTGCCTGTAGTATCAGAATCCATTAATGCAATTCCGTTGACTTCCAGGGTGCCGGTATCCACAATGTCGCCGGGATCAAAGGTGGCTTCATATTCAACATAAACGGAATAATTGTTACCGGTATCCTGTTCAATAATTTTGGCTTTGGCTTCTTTTCGAGCGTATACTCCGTTATTAATTTCGGTATCCGGTTCGGTATCGTCGGCGTCCGGAGTGGTTGTTCCTGTTGATAAAGCTACCCAGATGAACGGAGAGGGTGCAGTAACGTTTGCTCCATCCGAATCTTTGAGTTTGTAGGTTTCAGCAGACGATGCGTTGAATGCGTGAAGACATCCAAGTTGGTAGAGTCCGGTATTTGGAATGATTTTGCCTAATCCCATTATTCATCACCATCGGGTTGGTTCTGGGGTTTTATATCTTCGGTATCAGGTTCTTTCTTAAAAGGGATGATTTCGACATCAAAGGAAACATTGATCGAAGAGTTTGATATGGTCATTGAGTATTGTATGATTTAATTTATATATAAAATAATGTCAGGAGTATGTGATTATTTCTGAACTGACAGTGATGTTGATTGGAGCATGGAGTATTGCTTTTGTTGAGTAATTGGGTTCGCTGAATCCTATACTGTTGAATGGAGATGCATGATCCGAATAGTTTGTGGTTTTTGATTGGGTGTGGGCGAATGAGGTTTCTACTGAATCGATTATGGTTTGTGTTGATGGATGGATGATATAGGTTTCCGGGAGTTCGATAACTGAAACGAAGGTGTTCTGGTTTGATTTTATGTAGGGTATGTATACTGCATCTTCTGAATTGAGATTGATTGATGCGTATTTTTGGGCAAGTGTGGAATACACGTTTTCTGAGTATCCTGACATTCCGAACCCGGATATTTCATCTTCGGTTTTGGGGGAATATGCATAGGTGAGGATCAGCGAATCGTGTGTAGCAGTGAATCTGGGTTCGATTAAGTTGAGGTAACCCGGATATTCATCTAAGTTGTATCCTTCAAAGTTATACGGGGTTGCTTCAATACTAATATGACCGGGGATATGCGAATGGTGGTATGCATATGAAGTTAGTGCCGGGGTTGTTGGTTGGATTGTGGTTGTTGATACCGGAGCGTAATCGATCTGGGTTGGTTCTATTCCGAGATTGATTGATGAGTGTTTCTGGGCAAATGTTGAATACACATTTTCTGAGTATCCTGACATACCAAATCCGGATATATCGTCTGAGAGTTTTGGCGAGAATCCCCAGATCATCATGTATGGTATTGAGGTCCCGGAAAAGGATACTTCTTTTAAGTAGAGGTATCCGGGATATGTGTCTGTATCGTATCCTCCAACATTGAATGGAGAAGAGGGATCCGGGATTCCAAGAGGGATATGTGAATGGTGGTAGGCATACGAATATCCTTTTGCAAAGAGATCTGTGTCCGGGAACGCTCCATATATTTTTGTGTCATCTGAAGTTACCCATAATGCAAGTGCGTCCGGTTTTGGGATGAGTGCCGGGAAGAGGATATTATCGTATTCTTCCTGGTTGTAGTATGACGGAATATATTGTAGTGGGGGAGGTAAGATTGTTTTTATCTGAAGATAGGGTATTGAAATACCTGATATATTCAGGGTTTCAATTGTCTGAAGAGATATCGGAGATATGTTCAGGTGCGTGGATACCTGAATTGGATCTGTATAATACTGGAAATACCAGCCTTCAAAAGCAACGCCTGCTGCTTTTGCGATATTGATGTATTCGGTAAGTGCAGATAAATTGAGGGTTGCCGGAATAGATTTGTCGATCGATACCGCGAATGCTGCGTTTGGATGTTCCGGACCGAGATAGGGTTGTTCGATGAGATCAAATGCTTTTTCTTCAGGGTGAATTTCTGTGGCAGTATCCAGAAGTTCTAGGATTGATCGTTTTGTTGAATCTGATGTTTTTGCTTTGATTGTAAGTCTGATACGTTGACGGTATAAAGAATCGGGTTCGTATCCTCGACGTTTACATGATACTAACAATCCGATATTATCTAGTGATACATGTTCGGCGAAATCGAGATATTTTGAGAAGAAGATATCTTCTAGTGTCAGGGTCAGGATTGCGTGTTCTCTGGCTATCCAGTCGATTGTATGAGAAAACGATGATCCTTCTTCAACGTGGAGTGCTGATGAGAAATATTTTTTCAGGGATGAGGTAATCATCTCCTGTGTGTTCTGGATAGCATTTGGATTTGTCATACCGGCTCCGTTACACTGTTGGGGTTGTTGTGATTGTATAGGTTCCAGGGATTACATAATCGATTGATGATAATGTTTTTGAATGAGTTGATCCGGTGAGTGTGGAATCTCCGGCAGTGATCGTGAGTGAAGGTATATCACTGATGAGTTCGGTGTCGTGGAGTAATGTTGTTTTCATACCTGTCCATGTGAGAGGAGGTGTTGACGGTGAATTTAGTGACTGGAGGTATCCTGTTATTCTTGATGTTAGTAATGTATCGATCTGTTCATCTAATATGGATGAGCTGGTTTTTGTTGCTTCTACTACAACAGATACCTGGAGGGTATCATGGATTGATCGGATGATCTGGGTTGGGACTGCGAAATGGGTTGGTTGGATGATAAGTGATGATCCGGGTTCGGTGATTCCATATGGTGATGTGTTTGTATGGATCGTGAGTGATAATATTTGACTTACTCCTGATAGAGGAGTGAGAATATTGATTATCTCGTTATAGGTGAGTGTGTCTCCGGGTGATTTTGTTTTGAAGTGGTTTTGGATAGTTTCTGTAACGGTCTGTGCAAGAGTGGTTATGTTTACTGATGAGTTTGTGCGTTTGATTGCAGTTGTTATTGTTACATCTGTTTTGAATCCGGTATAGATCGTTATTGGTTCAGTAATTTTTAATAGTTCATCAGTATCACAGGGGATTGTTCCTGCTGCAGGGGTGATGGTGACACTGTTTCCTGTGAGAGAGATCGAATATAATGAATTTATTTTTGGATCCGAGGTTTCTATGAGTGGGAGTAAAAGCTGGAGATCAGTGTATGCAAATGGTTCATTCTTTTCGAGTGTCCAGAAATGGTTGATTAATGGATTTCCTGCGTTTGGTAATGAGGGGAGGATCAACGTATCGTTGATCAGGATCTTCATGGTGACTGATACCGGGACGATGGTTGCTGTATCTGTGGTTATGGTGCCTGGTAAAAATTTGTAGCTTTGTTGGGATGGGACGGATGTACCTGGATGATCTGCATATTCTGTTGTGGATTGGAGTTTCAGATAGTTTACAGAACTGATATCTTCATGGTCCGTAAGAGTATCGATGAAATCTGTCCATGATAAGGGTTCGTTTAATGGATGGTTTGTGATGATGGATTCTATCAGGGTCTGTAAGAGGTCGTCCAGTTCGATATCGGAAAGTGTATCGGATGTTGCAATAACGGTTACTGTGACATCTTCAGTTTTTGAATCGATCCAGAGTATTGAGGTGCCATGTTTGAATTTTATTCCCGCTACGATTTCGAGTTCCTGTCCAAACTCTGTAATTGCTGTTTCGTGTTCTGATGAGTTGATTATTAATGATTCGACATCTCGTAACCCATTAACTGTTTTTGACAGGTGGCGGTAGAGTCCTGACCAGGATAGGGTTTCGCCTCGTTTTAGAGGTTCAATATAATTTGCAATTTCTGTTTTTATATCTTCAATTGTCTGGAGTTCATCAACCTGATCCATTAGTTTTATTGCACCCTGAATTGTGACGATTGCATCAATGAGTTGGGATATAGTGTATTCTATACCTGCAGATTTTCGTTCTGCGATAAGGGTCTGGATTTTATCTTCAGTGGTTGTTCCGGTATAATGGATTGTGAATTTATTATTGGGGATATCTTCTTCAATATCTGCATACTCTACTCCCGGATCGGCACGTATGTTTGCAAGAATTGATCCTGGTGTTGCATATGCGGTATGTGTTGTTCCGACCAGTGATCGTTCACGGAGCTGGATATCGGTTTCGAGATCTCTTCCTCCGGTTGTAGGATTAAAGTTATAGACTGCAAAGTCTGCAGATGAAGGGAACGTTTTTGTTAGAATACCTGCTGAAATGTTTTGATCATATCCGTATTTTGTTGAGGTTATCGGGACATTTATTTCTCCTGATGAAGGTATAGTGATTGCATGATCGGTTGTGAATTCTATTAAATTGTATTCGTCGTGGATTTTGGTGTGTTTTGGTACCGCTATGTTGGGATTTCCGAAGAAAGTGGCTGTTCCTCGTGATCTCATAGCAGGTCGTCGTTGGTTTCCAATGAGCGCAACCAGATATTCTAATGAATCTCCTGAAGAAGTGCCGATATATCCCGCATAATATACAGATTCGAGGAGATCCCACATCAGGGCGTTTTGGTATGCGAATACCTGGATGAGTTGTCCTTGTGGTGTATATTCTGCGATATCAATGGGGAATCCATAAATTGATTCAGCAGTCGTTTTATAATCCTGCAGGATTTCGGGGTAGGTCTTTTTTATGAAACCTTTCGGAGTTATACCGGCACTTGTCATAATGAGGGTAGTTCTGTAGTAATGGTGATCTCGTCACTGTTCTTTGTTTTGAGTTTTAACCAGACATGTAACCGTCTGTCTGCGGAAGGGGGAGATGTGTTGAATTCAGTTATTTTTAGTTTTGCTGGATGGATATCAAGTGCATTCTGCATACATGATCGGATGATCTGGGGTTGGTATCCGGAATTCATAATAAATTTGTAATCCACTCCAAAATCGGGGTTTAAAGGGTATGATCCTTTTATGGTTTTTAGGATGATCCAGACGTCTTGCTGAAGTTTATCCTGCTCTACCGTCATATTCATATTGAATCCGTTGAGTGCACGAGTAAGATCGAGATCTCCACGGTGATTGATTTTATATGCGGATTCAACAGGCATTATAATTATAATTCTTTTTTTCCTTAAAAATGGTATGTCAGTCTGATCGTACAAAAAACTGATTTACCGGGATTAATCCGCCAAATGGATGTGGACCTGTTGATCGATCTCCCTGTCGGCAGATAGGGATTTTGTTGGTTCTGAAAATCCTGGAACATTGTGATGTTGTCATTGGACATGGAGGACAATAGGATATTCGGGTTACTCCGATGGTTACAATGGGTTTTCCGTTTATTCTGACGAAACCCTGTAACGAGTAAGGAATGGTTGGTTTGCATCCTCCTACAGGAAATGGTGCACTGGATCCCCATATATGTATTATTGAGGGGAGTTGGTTATAGAGATCACCAACGACAATTACGGTCTGACCCATTATAATACCTGATTGAAATCTACTGATGCTGAATTAACCATCATAATCATACCGTTGATGATAACAAGTGGTGCGGTCATCATGATTGAGGTCGGTGACAGGATATTGATTGATCCGAGTTCGTTTATTTCAATTCGTGCGATTTTATCTTTATAGGTGGCTCGGATATATCCTTCTTCGGTGATTCTAATTTCTGATCCTGTTTTATGATGAATCAGGATTTCCTGATCTTTAATAGGGGGGATGAGGGTATCTTTTACATCTTCATCGGTGTAAAGACCTGCAATCACAATTGCATTATTTAGATCGAAGAGATTTCGTTCATCTGTATCAGGGATGTCCCGCGTTTCAAGCATTTGACGGGCGTTGTTTCGGGTATATAAAACTAATACGGTATCCCCGATTTTGGGGGCAATGATTATTGCGGATCCGTGATAGTTCTGGTATGCAAACGGGATGTCCAGAAGTGTGATTGGTTGACTGGTCGGTTCGTGTTTTAATGTTACATTACAGATCATTTTATCGAGATCAACAAGTGTCAGTATCCCTATTGATGCAGTATTGACTCTGGATATTCGTTCATCCATTGAATATAACATGTTTGATACAAAATCTTTTGGAGTGGGTGACATACTTAGAATTCTCCTAGTTTGGCAATTGATACAAATTGTTGTTTTGAACAGATATGCGAAACTTCATAACATTTGAGGTTTTTGTTCCCGAGGGTGATAGAATGGAGATCTATCTGGACATCGGGTTTTATTCTGTGGTTTAAGATACATTTTATTTCTGCTTGAGCCATACCGGTTGGATCATCGGTTTTTGATGCAGTAAGCAACCCGCCGTGTTTTCCTTTACCTGTACCGACTGTAACAACGGTTGGTGATATGTATTTTCGTTTTACAAAGTATCCGATATTGTCCTGGATATAGAATGTGTATGATTCGGGGTCGGTATACCAGTCTTTTGCTTTGATTCCGCTTGATGCACTGGACATATGTGCCATTTTTTGGAGGTTCATGTAAGGGTTACCATATAAAATTGTGGCGAACCCGAATTTAAATAATATTTCCGGGCAGATGACGCCTACCGGGATACCTACCTGCCCAAGGAGTTTGGCAATAACCTGATCGTAAGGTTCGTTTACTGCAATGGGCATGATCTCGGCTGGAGCTCGTTGAAGTTTGAGCATATCGTTGAATGCGATTATCGTTGTTGCGGTATCTGCGCCAATTCTGGTATCATAGATATCCGTGACAAATCCTTCAAAGATAGTGCTAAAATCCTGTTCGTATCCTGCTTTAACCAGTATCCTTGATTTTTCTGCGAGGATCTTCGTTTTTGTTGAAGGGTTTATATTATATAAGGTTACTACGGCAGTATCTGCAGATTGTTCGTTTGATGAAGATATTTTGAATTCGATTGAATGATCTGTAGCAAGTGAAAATACAGCGATATCAACATTTGAAGGAGGTGTGCCTTCAAGTGCTTCTTCAAGCGTATCCTGAGTGATATATACTTCGGCGATTCTACCCCATATGTCGGTGATTGAAGTTTCACCTGCAGCTACATGGGAGTCTTGAGCAATGATATCATTAAACACGTATAATCCCGACCTTATTCTATCTTCTTTGTTTCTGAGTAATGGATGTGTAGTTGTATCCCTGGAGGATTCTGCCCGTTTCTTTGCCAGTTCGGGATCAAGTCCGAGAAATTCAAGGATTTCTGCAGGTGGTTGGTTGTTAGGGGTTGCACACATTGCTTGGATACATCCTGATTCTCCTGAAGTGACAAATTTACAGCAGGGTAGTGTGAACACTGATGTTGCCAGAGATTTTTCCCGGATATCGACATCGACATTGGGGTTTTGAGGGTTATCTACACTGGCTGCCGGGATGAAGATACCTCTCTCGGCTAAACTTGAATCTTTTTTACCGTCGTAGAGATGGTTGGTATCGGATGTAGGAATAGTATCTTTTTTATATTCGAAATGTGTTGAGATGTCGTTGAATGCGATTGACGGGTATACCGGTTCTTTATCTTTTTTGGTGTAATGAGGTGATACTGAAGGATCATTCATGTATTTGGTGACAGAGATCGGAGTAGGATATTCTCCGGTTGTGAATATCGGGTTGAGGTATCCTCCTGATTGAAACAGGAAATTACCATGTCCCGGTGTTGGTTTTACCCAGTCCCGTAACCTCATTGCGAATATGATATTGAGTTTGAGGTATGTCCAATACACATCAGAGAACGGGTTTAAGGTTTTCCATGCAAGTGGACTGAGTTTTAGATCCGCATACATTTTAAATAGTGTTTCTCCGATAAGTGACGCATATAATGAAGTGTTTAAGATCTGTTTCCAGTTTGCATATCCTAACAAAACTTCCGGAGATACTTTATGAGATCCTTCTCTTCTGTTTGCCATTGAGGATTGGAGACTTGATGAGTTGTTTGATTGGATTGGTATGAAATCGTTTGAGAATATTGATGTTATTGCTCCCGATATCAGAGTAATCGTTACAATTCCCATGAGATCTTTGAATAACTGATCAATTGTATCAACTATATTCGTAACGAAATTTGTACCTTCTTTGAATATTCCCTCTAAAATAATGTAGGGGAGGGATTGCGGGTCGTTATCAGTGAGAGGGACGTGAGGGAGTTCGTTCTCTTTACGTGCATAATTTTCATCATAATATGTTTTTGTTTTTATGTATCGATCTCCGATAACATTATTGAAAAACATTTTGAGATCTACGTCTCGTTCTATTTCGTGTCTATAGAGACAGGCAATTGCCGGGATAGATAATACTTCTGCATATAGTATGAGTAATCCTACCTGGAACCTGATTTGTTTATCCAGTTGGTAATAATCGTTAGCATCGAGGGAGATAACGATAGATAATCCGTTACCTCCTATAAGGTGACGAAGGAGAGCAAACAGGTTTGCTGTTTCCATATACCGGTTCATCTGGATTGTAGTAAATGCTGAGAGGACGGGGATTACATACTTTGATGAGAAGAATTTCCATGCCATTGGGACAGGTGATATATGGGCTGTAAATGCATTTGCTACAGGTGGTTTCATGTGGATCGGTAATTATGTTTGATCTAGATTATCGTTGTGCCATTCTTCATCTATTTTGTTTTTCCAGTATTCGTGGTCACCCCATCCTTCGCCTGAAGTAAATACACCCATATCACTGAATAAACGTCGTTCAAATGTGCCGTTATCACGTTCGTACATGAACCGGTTCATGATATCATCCTGCATTAAATAATCGTTATCATTGGCAGTAATGAGAGGAACACCATTGATTATCATTGTGAAATCACCTACACCGCTTACTAAGATTCGGTTCCTGATCTCGACAAACGCGATGATTTCTGCTCGGAAGAATGATAGGTATCCGAGGTTTGTCGGATATATCAGAGCTGATACTAATGGATTTTTACAGAGGTTTGCCAGATTAACACAATCTGAAATACCGTATGTTGCTAACTGGTATGATTTTTGGAACTCTTTCCTCATGAAACAGAGGTTTGTGATGATGTTTAAACACTGGTATGCTTCTTCCAAAAGGAATAACGCAAAGATTGCCTGATTACGATACATACCGAATATGGTAATCAGGTTTTCTGCAGATAGTTTGGTTAATCCGTATGTCATGAGAATGTCAGTTTTGTGAATTTTTGGGTTAACGGGTTCAGAATGGAATCCGTGGTCAGATTGAGTTCCGAGGGATTGAATGTTTTTAGGACAGGTGATCCGGTTTCAAAACTCCAGTATTCGTTTTCCTGGAGAGTATACCCCTCGTGGATATAGTAATTTTTTACCCATGATAAGTAGACGAACATTGTTCTGAAATATGAATTGAATCCGATGTAGCTGACTCCTCGGGTAATTGCGGCAAATACAGGGCTGTTTGTGAATTTTATCAGACCGATTAGGTCGTCCATCCACCAGTTTGCGAGTCTTCCTGCGAGATGAGCGCCACGAAGGTATTCTTCAGAACCGTATTCTGTGTTATATACGAGGAGATATCGTATCGCGTATTGTAAACATTGGAATCCTTCTTCGCAGATAAACATATAGAATGAAGCGTAATTCCATTGAAGTTGTAATGAATGGGAGAACCGGGTTTTTGTTTGTGGGATTGGTCTTCGGTATTCTGTGATATTAACGAGATCTCCATAAGGTATGCCGGACCCCGGAATGGGGGGTTCGACATAGCAATCTATATGATCATCATTTAATAAGGGGTTATAAGGAGTATTTTTTTCGATATAGGGGATTGAGTAGACTAACATGAAATCGAGGCAACCCCGGAAATATATATTGAATGCAATTGTGCCTGCATACGTGAGGGTATAGAGGATTGATGTTGCCATTGTTGTTTTTGTGTAGGTTTCGATTGCTTTGATAAATTGTATTGCTGATATTCCTTCGGGGAGATCGTCTTCTGGTTTGTGTGATTGGTATTCTAATGGGATATTTCCGGGAAAACTGGTCATCATAACATAATCTTTTAGGGTATCGATGAACGAGTTCGCAAGTTTACCCGCATATTTTTTCCCTTCCATGTTTTGTCCTGCATATGCTGCTGCACGAACCGTAAAATAGAGCGTGTTTGCTGCTTCTTCTTTCAGGAACAAAGTATATATCATCTGATCCCGGACGAGTTTTGATGTCCTGAAGATGGTGGCAGGAGTTATTGCAAGGATGTTACGAGGTTCTGCGTTCATGTAGTGGAGATGTCAGCGAATATAAAACCGGTTAGGTTAGCGAGGTTCGTGTTTGTTACATAGATTAGGAATAACGGTTCACCAGTATCAGGATCTTTGACTTTATGGTGTTTTGATGCGGTGATAAGCATAGAATTGAATATGGTTTTTCGTTTATCGGCGGTTTTGATGCAGGCAGTATATGATCCTGTAAACAGATTCCATTTGTATTCTATTTTATACAATTTATTTTTGTGAATTATAGATTGTATTTGATGGTATTTATGTTTAGGGTTCGAATCAAACGGTAATTTTGTTTTAGTGATTGACATATGATTTCCTCATTTTGGGAAAAATGCATTTCCTATTGCGGTTCCGATTGTTTGACCTGCTAATAATACTGCTGCTGTAGGATTAAGTAAAGCTGTTGCAGCTAACGGGATTATATTTACTGCAACATTTGCTGCATTACCGAGTGTGCACCATATATCGCATTCCTGTTCGGGAGGCGTTTCCGGGGATGGGGTTTCCTGTGCTCTTCCTGTATTGGCAGGGTTTTGTGTATCTGTTGGTGTCCAGTCGCCCTGGATGCCTGCTCCCTGAGTGAATGTTGCTGTAGCTTTTCTAATCTCTGTCAGGGAAAATGAAGCATACAGGATATTCTCTGAATCGGACATTTGAAGTTTGAATGTTCCGATTGCCATCTGATCAATGACTTTGAATGGGGTGATGACTGTATGAAGTTTTTTTGCTGAAAGGAGTTCCTGGAATGCAATGTGTTCATTTTTTTCACGATCCAGTGATATTGTTATTTTGAATACTGAAGGAAGTTCAAAGATGTGATCGTGAACAATGTATTGATCTTCTAGAGGGTGTTCCGGGACGAGGAAGTTACCTTCGAGATCTACCATCTCAACGGCAAGGAAGTTTTTACCTCCGATAGTGATATTGTTTGTCAGAGCATTCCCTGCACCGTTTGTTGATCCTCCTGATGGAGTTGTTGGTGTTGTTGGTGTTGTTGGGTTTGTTGGCGATCCTGGAGGTAATTTTTTGATGATTTGACGGTTGAAATTGTAACAATTTGTGCAACTGTTCAGGTTAGCTTCGTGTTGTGCTACAAAATGCCCACAATCTATTAATGCAAGCTGGTTATCTCGCCATGAATCGAAATGTGTCCATCCTTCTACGGGTTGTGTCCATGGGTCCACTGTAGTCATTCGTTGTTATAGTATCATATAAATATAAAAGTTAATGTCACACATATTTCGTAACTCCCTGACTATACCAGTGGATCATGAAATCTCTGGCTGATAAATCTATTTCATAATGGATTTTATCCAGGACGAGGTTTGTTTGTGATTGGATTTTTGATTTGATCTTTTTGTAATCGAACCAGATACCTAATCCGGGGTTTTCCGGATCTGTTGTGAATGGATCATCCAGTGATCCGATTCCTTTTGCAATACGTTCAGCAGTTGAATACAGGGTATCGTTCATAGGATCGGTATATGGCGATTTTCTGCCGAGTCCGTTGGCAATCAGGGCATATGATAAATCTATGGAATCTCCGGACGTTGTCGAGTAATTAACATATGCAAGAATTCTTCCGTATCGATCGTATCCGAATGATCCTGATGGGATGAGGATTGTTGCGTTTCTTCCTTCAAGGATCTCCTGGACGAATTTCTTTGCAAAGTTACCGTGGAGTGTCAGGGTCTGTTGATCGACATGATCACCAAATCGTGTGGGGTTGTTTCTCCATCCATCGGTTTCAGGGGTATCCACTCCAAGTAATCTGATGACGATTGGAGGGTTCATTCCATAGGTGATCTCAATTGTATCTCCATCTATAACACGTGATACGTATGCTTCAAATGGAACTCCTACAGGAAGCCCGATATAGAATTCGTCCGATACGTTTTTGTAGATTTTATCCGGTATTGATGAGGTGATTGTGCCGTCCGACTGCCAATAATAGATGTCTGCTTTTATTTCTCCTGGTGCAGGTCCCTGAGTCTCATAAATGGGTCCTTCGTAAATTATTTTATAGAGATCTCCGTTATCTTTTTCCAGAGCTGATCTAATATCTAGGTATATGGTGGTTCCACTGAAATCAAGAACATCTCCGTCTTTACTGATGAGTTCGCCGTCAGCAGTATATGAATAGGGATCTGATGAATCTTTTTGGAATTTTTGTGATCCCATCCTGTAGATATAGATTCCTTCAACCGGTTTGTCTGTTGAAACATATCTGAGTTCTCCTGCCGGAGCCATTATGTTCATTAACCTGGTATTTTCGAATTTTTGGGTTTCAATTTCAGCAATATCTAATCCGGTTATAACAGATCCGTCGGGTTTTCGAACAACACCGTTTTCATCGGCTGTATATCCCATAAGATCTAATATTTTTTCTGATGAAGCACGTTGCCAGAACGAACTAACCGTGTTCCAGTTTGCAAAGAAATTGTTGTATTGTGCATAGAACATAGTGGACCGTATGGCTGCAGGGAATAGTTTTAATACCGTTTTGTAATTTTGAGCTAGTATATAATAGATGGCGTTTCCAAGTAACATGGATGATGCAAGGTATGCTGCTGTACCTGCTCCTCCCATGAATAACCCTGTTGTGAATCGGTTAACTGATTGTAAGGGATACATTTCGCCCATATATGCGCGTATTCTGGCGATTTGAATATCCCATGGTATGTGTTGGGTAATGAGTGTATCTGTTGGTTTGGTTAATATGGGGGTGATTGCATCTTCGTTATGCAGGATATCCAGGACTTCCCGGCGATTGAGTAACCTTGTGTCAGGGATGGTTGTTTTAGATTCAATTTTGGCAAACAGGGTATCGAATGATCGGGTTTCACCCGGACGTTTCATTAGATCATATGTTTGTTTGAGGATATCTCTGTTAGATAGTGTATAATACCAATGGTTGTCTCCGATGGGGGGAGGGACATCTCCCCAAATCTTAACAATCTGGTTGTTTCGAGCAACCCTGTCTGCATCCGTAACTAGGAGGTTGTGTTTGTTAAGTTCAGTAACAATATGTTTTTGAGTCCATAGATAATCATCTAGAGCTGCGTTTTTTATAAAGTCGTCGTATAGTTCAGGGTTTTTACCAAACGAATCGAAGATTAACCTGATGTTATCTTTATTGGTGGTTTCGATATATCGCATATATTGTTGGTAATGGATATTCGATCGCAGGAATGTTTTTGTTGGATCTTTTGTTGATCCGAAATGAACCATATAGTTTCCTCCAAACACTCTGTTTTCCATTTCGTATGTATGGAGTGTACCTATAACCCGGTTAATCCAGTCTGTTCCACTCATACTATGTTGAGGCGCATAGATGTTTTGGTTCAGGATTTCACTGGATGTTCCTGCTTTTGCATATTTGTTAAAGAACCAATTTGTTATTTTTGAAGTGATGTAGGTACCGTAACCCGGATATCTTGTTTTTGTGGATGAAAACGGTGTCCAATACGATAATGTTTCGGCGATATATGGACTGATTGCATACAGGACGGTTGATGTTGATGTTTGATCTACGTATTCCTGATATAATTTGTTGTATTGGTAATCGAAATCGTCGGCGGTAATTTGGTTTGTATCGAATTTTGTTCTGAGTTCTTTGAATTTTGTTGCGTATTCGTAGCGTTGTTTTGATATCTCTTTTAACCGCGTGATTATACCGGTTGATTGAGTATTTGCAATGTCGGGGAACAGAGGGGTATCAAAATTATATTTGAGATCAGTGGATTTACGGAGTTCGTTTATGGCTTTTACATAGTCTGTTGTTGAAAGTGTACCTGCTTTATAGTGTGATTCCAGGATAGCTGCACTTGCGTGATATTCTTCAAGAACAATTGATCGGATTGCGTCTGGTTCGTGTGGGAATATGTCAGGATATGTTTTTGTGAATTCATTAAATATCTGATCATATTTTGGTTGGATCCATTGGATGAATCGTTCTCTAAGCGTATACTGCATTGTGTTTGTAGTTGGATCAAATCGGTGTTTGTTCTGGTTTCCGATTTCTATTACATATTGATAAAATGTTGGATCTGATGCAGAATGTTCTCCGAACACTGACATTTTTGATGTGGGATTGGATTTTCCTGCAAAGAATGATTCGAATAATGCACGATCCTGGGGGGTAACACCCATTCGTTCGGCAAGAAACTCTCCGAGTAATGCTGATCGATAATGTTCAGGTAATGGGTTGTTGGATTGTGATCGGGCAATGGTTTCGATATCGGTATATTTGATATTATAATGGTCAAATAAGTTTAATTCTTCTGGACTAAAGATATTCCTGAATGTATTACGAAGATGCATCTCTTCTACTGTTATCATTTTGAGTTGGGTTTGTGAAGTGATGAGATCTCCACCAAGATCGTCGCGAGATCCCATCCATCGTGAGATTCTTAAATGAGCTTTTTCCAGTAACGATAAGTGGGTCTGTGAAGTATCAGTGATCATTGGGATGAATGCGTTTGCCAGAGTGTCATCTGATTTTGACGCGAGATAACTGAGTTGTTCCAGTTCGACAAACCGCTCGTAGTTATTGAGGATCATATCAAGGTGTGGGGCTGATACTTCTTTTGCAGTATTGATAGCATATGCGTTCGCGCTTGATGAATGATCTTTTAGGATATATCTCATTACATATCGGGGGATTTCGGTATCTGTAAGTGCGATGGGATCACTTAATGAAGCCCAGTTCATTTCAGCTTCGTGTGCTTGTATTGCCATCCTGATTGCATCTTCTCGTTTGAGGATGTATCGTTGGGGGATATTTTTTTCGTCAATATATTGGATAGATATATAATCGTGTGCTGGATCACTGTATTTGAGTATCTGGTTTGGATTTCGAAGATCAAAATCATGGATTAATGTTGGATCTTCATCGACGGCTTTTGCCAGATGATACCTGAATTTGGATTCTGTTACGGTGTTTGATTGAGGGTTGATTGAGTCAAGGACCGGTTTGTATGAATCAAGAACATTTGAGAATTCTACCAGTGATTGACGGGTTGTTTGATCGAAATGCAGATGCTGGAATTCTCTGTTGAATGGGAGGTTGTTGTTGGTATGGTAAATATCATAAATACCTGTATTATAAATATCTCGTTTATGTGTTGTGGCGAGGTATGCTACTTCCCGCGCATAATAGAATTCGCGACGAAATTGATCAGATATCACTGCTTGTTGATGTTCGGATAATGCTTTGAATTCGGGTGAGTTTAGAATATCTATTTTTGAGGTGAAATACGATTCGTCAAATTCGAATACTGCTTTTTGGATCTTATATTCGTCTATTTTCGGACGGTATTCCCCAAACAACCAATGGTTTCGTTCTTTATAGAATGTTGATTTGAACCACGAACTTACCGTGATTGGTTCTGGTTTTACGTCAGGTGTTGGGATATTTGGTGTTTTGGTATAGAATAGTGAATCCCTGTTAATTACAGGGATTGTCATATCTGCATGAATAGCTGTTCTATCAAGTGAATTTATTAGTTGTGTTTGATCAATAGTGGCTGCGTTTCGATCAAGGAGTTTATGGAGATCATCAAATGTCCTGATAGTATTATGGATGAATGGGAAATTTGCAGCTTGTTTCAGATTTGTGTGTTGTTGACCAAATGGAGTATATGTTTCGTCCTGGAGTTTTAACAGGATTTGATCGTCGGTGATCTTTTTGTTTGCTGCCCGGATATCTTCGAGTCCTCGGTTGAATACTCTTATTTCATAGGTATTTCCTTCTGAATAAATTAAGAATTTTAGTTGATCGAGATCAGTCATTGCAGCAATTTTGTTTGGATCTCCTTTATCTAATGCACGTTTGATAACGGGAAAATCATGTAAACCAATCGTGTCTGCTGACATGAACTGATAATTGTTATATTCGTTTATAATGAACTCGCGTTCGTCCAGGATTTTTTTGTGGTAATAGGGATCATAGTATCCGAGTTCGTCTCTGGTAACGCCGTAGATTTTGAATAGCTCATCGTTTGTTAAACTCTGAAACTTTTTTAGATGGGTAAGACCTGCGTCAAGGTAATTATAATCATTTATAAGGGAGCGGTAGGCTTCTGGGTCGAATCCATACATTGACAGGTGGTTTGGATTCTTTGAAGTAGCGTCGTGGAGTCCGTGGTAGAGGATGTTTGCCCGATAGGGTGTGTCTAGTGGTGTTGGTCGTTTTGATGTTTGTAAGACATATGTTGAGGTTTTACCCATTGCGTTTGTAACAACTTCGTGATGGTAAAGATAACTATTGAGTTCGTTGATTCGTTGTTCGCTGAGTTTGTGGTAATTTATATCATATAATTGTGCGATTTCCGGATCTAATGGAAGTGTTTTTGATGGGATGGCTGTTTGATCGATAAGTTGATCTGATAATTTGCGATTAATCATTCTTTGGAATACGATCGGATCGTTTGAATCTGCTGTTAAAAGGAGATAATCGCGATAAGATATATCGTTAAATTGTATACCTTTGTATTGAGTATAATCGAAACCTTCCGGGAATAGATAGGCGATATCATCGGTAAATTGGACAAGTCGTTTACGACCGGCTATATCTGCTTCGTATCCCGGAGATCGTTCGAATAACTCTTTCGGTAATGGTTTTTTACCTTCGTCTGAGAGGATATTGAGGAGTTCTCCGAGGGATTGTACTCTTGGTTTTGCGGGAGGGTAGAGTTCTGATTGATAACGGATTGCCTGTGCGATCTGATCTTCAATTACTTTGGGGAATCGTTGTTCGGTTTTTGGGAACTGGAGATCGAATCGTGTTACGGAGTCGCTGCCGGTTTGAGGTAATGCCGGATCGCCAAGGTTTTCTTTACGAGGGTATGCGTCGTTGAGTTCTTTATATATTTTTGCCGATTCTTCTGTAGTATACAGAGTAAGTCGTGATGGGTGTTCCGGGGCTGCATATGCTCTTAATTTTGTCGGGACTGTTTCCAGAGGATCAAATGCTTTTGCTATTAATATTCTGAGTTCAACCGGATCTGGTGATAGAGGATATATTCCTTCATATATTTCAGGATGAATAACTTTGCGTTTATTGATGATATTTTGTCTTGTTGTTGTTGGAGTATTGGGATCGGTAAGTAACCGGTATTCGTTATATGAGAAATCTCCGTATGATTCGATATTGCTGATATATTTTCGTTGTGATGCAAAGTGTCCAGGGACCGGATCGAAGATCTCTTTTGGAAGGGGTTTGGATCCTCCTTCTGTAACTACATCTAACCAATCGCCGAAATCTTTTAGATCAGTAATATCTTTATATTGATTGTAAAATGATTGTCTGGATTCCGCTTTTGTGGGGATATATTCCTGGACACCGATTCTGTTTATACCCGATGGGTATCGTAGATCTTCAGGTAAGGGGATATTTATCGGGCGTTGGTTAAATTCGTCTCCTAAATAACTTTTCGGATCGGTGTATATTGGAGAATCCCAACGTGTATGTTCTGTTGTAAGTGTTGTTTTAAGTTTTGCTGCATCGTAGGGTATGGTTGGATCGATATGTGCCTGATTTGCAAGTACTTTGTTTCGTGCATCTGTTAGATAATCGCCATCCATTAATGCAGTAACTTTTTGAGTGTTTGAAGCTAATTTGTAGCGGTTGTTCTGGTTGATTGCATCAATAGCAACTCTATACGTATTTATTTCAAATTCGTTGCCTCCTGACATAATGATTCGTTCGATATCATTTAATGAAGCGGCTTTGTTTCCATTAACCAAAGTGAATTCGCCTGATCGTAAATGGGCGTTTAATGTGGGGAGATCGGTGAGGTGGATTGAATCTACATATAAAAGTTGTGCGGATCGGTATTCGTAATCGATGATTTTTAGTTCTGTTTCCAGTGTTTTTTTGTAGCTGATAAGATTGCTTGCATCTGATCCTTTGGCACCTGCATATAATTGATTATCTGTTAGATCAATTAGAGCGTTATATTCCTGGATAAACTGGATATAGTGATTATCTATTGTGTCTGAGGTCAGACTGATTTTATCTGGGGATGTCGGAGAGGTGGTTTGTTCATAGTGTTTGAATGGGGTTTCGCGTTTATTGAATGTTGATTCGATCGTTGCTGCTCTTTTTGGATCGAGTTCAATAGTGTTCATAAGTGCGATTTGGCGTTCCTGTGTGATTGAATAGTATCCTCGGGCTTCAGGGATGTTAGTATAGAGATCGATTCTGTGTTCTATATTGTTTGCTTCATTTAATGCAAATTTAATATATGATTCTTCATTTGCTTCGGTTAATGGGATTTTGTATTTTTTATAGAGTTCTTCAAATGCGATTATTGTGTTTGGGTCCGTGAGGATAGTGTCAATATGAGTGGCGGGAACGTTGTGGGTTTCGGCAATTTCGGCAACGAGTCCTCTGTTAAGATTGTGAGGATCAATATTTGCTTTACGTAATGCTGAAGTGGCTTTTGCTGTAGCTCTTGCTAATTTAAATCCGTTCCATGCTTTTGTAATAGGTATATCTCCCAGAATCGATCCGATTAACCATGCTGTTTCTTCTTTGCTTTCAAATGCAGATGCTAATCCTGGTGCCATAACGTTCCATATAAACTCCCCGGTGAATTGTAACATGTCCACACCATGAATTGCTTTTCTGGGGAGATCTATATGATTTATTATAGGTACATCTCTGAGTTCCGGAGGTAATTGAGGTAACGTATCTTTTTGTAGGAGTGTGCCTACGGATCCTACATACGTATCTGATACTTTGTTTGCTGAATCGATCCATTTGGGGGTTCTGGGCAGCATCGAAATAAATTCCGGTGTTCCGCCTTTTGCTCCACCAATGATTCCCGATACCCATCCCGCAATACCGTGATATCCTTTTTGCAACTCGATTAATGAAAGATGATCTTCTTTGTTTTCCGGGATGACGAATTCGTCTGCTTTATCCCAATGGTAATGTGCAGATTTAATATCGTCTCCGGGGAGGGTTGCGGGGTTTGTTGATGAAAGCATCCGGGTTATAATATTAATAAACGATTTCGTGTATGCCGGATGAATCCCTGTTGTTTCTGTGATTTGGGATGCTATTTTATCTGCAATCGGAGATACTACATCATCTGTGGTAGTGTACCTGATATTCTGCATTGCTCTTGTTGATAATGCTGTCCCGGCTACACCTTGAAACGACATTTCAGGGTTTGGATCAATTGTTCCTCCCCAATCGTTATATACAAGTTCGTTAAAATCGTGGGCAATCAGGTCTCTGTGGAGGAGAACATATCCCATACCAAACGGAGTGATATAAAATTCATTGGATCTTTCGTTGAAGAATTTTTGGAAATCGTTTCCATATGCTTTTTCATCTTTATAGTTTGCATAGATTGGAATATCTAATACGTTTTCGTTACCGATTACTCCCGGATTAAGTTTTATGATGTTTCCCTGGATCTGATAATTTCCGGATCCTGCAGAACCATCTCCGGTGAGCAGACCTGTTGGGTTGAACTGCCATGTCTGGAACCGATCTTCACCGACCGGTGTGAGATTTTCGTCGATATATTGTTGGATGTTTGACATAATTATGCAGGTTAATGAGTATATTGTGATCGGTTACCTTTACCTGTTGAATTTAATGTAATGTTCAAGGGTATAATAAGATTTGAAGTTACTTCACTTTCAACGAGATTTTTATAATCTGTTTGGTTTGAACTAACCGAATGGTGGATATCATATCCAGAACTCATTGTTCTGATTTGAGAGTTGGTTGATATCGTGGATGATGATATCGGTGATGGAGTTGTGCGGGTTGTGTTAAATGATTCGTAGGCTTTTTCTGCATGATTTTTATCTATTGCTGCTGCAATTGTATCAGCGTTATCACGGATTGCCTGTTCAGCTTCTTGTTTTCTGATGTTTTTTAAGGATTTACCTGTAATCGGATCGACCCGAGAATATGCTCCTGCAGATCCGCCTGCTGTAAGCTGACCTCGGGTTGACCGGATTTCATAGGAATCGTCAGCGTATCGGGTCATTGTGCCGATTGCAGTATCGAATTCTTCGATGATTTCATCATTGCGTTTTGCCATGAATTTAACATATGATTCGATTGATTCGCCGCCACCTCCATAGAATTCCGGATCTGACTGGTATTGTTGGGTATACCATTCTTTTGAATGGAGTTCTGCGGTAGGGGTCTGGTGACGGTTGGTTATCGGGTTGCTTGAGGTGCCGTATGTTCTGGCAAGAGTATGTTCAAATGATAGGATGTCCTGGTTATATTCGGTTGAATCGCGGAACTGGTGTTCCATACGAGGGAACGCTCCTGGGGATCCGCCTGCTGTAAGCTGACCTCGGGTTGACCGGATTTCATAGGAATCGTCAGCGTATCGGGTCAGGGTTCCAAGAGATGTCTGGAATTCTTCCAGAATAGTATCTCGTTTTCCCATGAAGTTACTGTAAGATTCAACTGAATTTCCACCACCTCCATAGAATTCCGGATCTGACTGGTATTGTTGGGTATACCATTCTTTTGAATGGAGTTCTGCGGTAGGGGTCTGGTGACGGTTGGTTATTGATTCTGTTGCAAGAATTGTTTCGATAATTCCTTCGTCAGTGAATTCCGGTAGGATTTCTCCTGAATATGCTGAAGCTGTCGGGAGGATTTTTTGTTTGAGTGAATTGAGGAATTGTATGGCTTTTGTGATAGGATGTTCTTCGTCATCCATCCATTCGGTGTTTGTTATACTTGCGATTGTTTCTGCAATTGATCGTTCTCCGCGAGTCCATAGTTCAGGGAATAATCCTGTTGATTGAGTACCTGAATCGACAAGAGACTGTACGTTTTGTGATGGGATGGTTTTTGAATATGCGTTTTCCTGTTCGATTGCTTGTCTGAGAGCAAGTATGTTTTGGGGATGGTTCTGGATATATTCGCTTAATGTAGTGGTGTCTACCATATCCGCAACATTTTCGTATTGTTTTAGGATGCCGGTAATATCATTACGATGGTTTTCGAGTTTTGCTTGGAATATCGGGATGGTTTCTGCGTTTTGTAGTTCGGATTGAGCTTTGATAAGTGCGAATTTATGTGGTGCAGGTAATTGTGTTTCTGTATGAAGATCCAGAAGTGAATTGTATGCAGTCCGGTGTTCTCGGACAAGAGTCATTTCGTCTTTGTTTGAGAGAGCTGATGTTGTTTCTGTTGCTCGTTCTAATAATGATTTGATATGGGCTGTATCTGCTTCGATCTGGGCGAGTTCTGATACGACGTGTGATGATTTTTTTATGTGGGAGGGTTTTGTAAGTTCGGTTTTACGGGTATCTAAAATAGCAAGTCGATCCTGCAGGCTTGATGCAGGGATATGGTATCCTGAATACGTGTTTTGAATAAGTTGGTTTTCGATGTCTTTAAGTTCTGTTCCAAGTGCGTTTTTGTTTTTGTTGTGAGGGTCATCTATGGATTCGATGAGTTCCTGTCGGCGGGTTAACAGATCGGTTTCCGGGAGAGGTATTTTTGCTTTGGCGTTTTGTTGTAGTCGGGTTTCGTAATTTTTGATTTGGTGTAATAATGTATTATACTGGGCGATTTCTGGTTCCGAGAGGGTTTTTCGTTCGAAGAAGTGTTCGATTCTTGGGATTTCGGCAGATGCTTCTTTGACGAACCCATGGGCTAACATCTGGCGATGAT
Organism: Bacteroides sp.; assembly: GCF_028690125.1. Taxonomy (GTDB): domain Bacteria; phylum Bacteroidota; class Bacteroidia; order Bacteroidales; family Bacteroidaceae; genus Bacteroides. Next base: position 24,455 of record NZ_JAQVBV010000021.1, read on the forward strand.
ATTCGTCTGGTGATAATTGTTTTGCTTGGTCAAAGGTTGTTTGATATTTTTGATAGATGGTTGTCGAGAAATCTGATTTTGGGATTGTTGAGGTATATGAATCCGGGATAGTAAACGGAGGTTCGGCATCACTGAATACGTGAGGGATTTCCCGGCGGGTCTGTATGAGTCCTTTGAGTTGGTCCGTGATATGATCAAATGAATATGGTTCTGGAGGTTTGAGGGTTTTTGTATCTTCTGAGAATGTTAATACTGCATTTGGATTTATCGGGTGAGGTTCGTATAATCGTCGTTTTGGGTTGTAGATGGATTGGATGATACCATCTGTTGCGAGATCGGATTTTTGGAGAGTGTTTATAAAATCAATAACTTCTTTGATCGGGATGGTCTGTCCTGGGGTTTTATGGAGGGTATCAAGCGAAGGGATACCTTCTCTTTGAACTTCGTCAAGGACCAATGCATTTTTGAGTATTGTTTGGATTGTAATTCCTTCATATGCTTCAGGCATGTGTTTGTTGGCGTAATCGATATATTTTTTGGCATTATCTACACCTACCGATTCTTTCCATGCTAATGCGTTTTGGTATGCTTGGTTGTTTTGTAGATTTGTTTTGGTTTTGGGATATATCTGGACATATTTGGCATGATGTCCTTCTACTACATCCAGAATAGCTGCGTGAAACAGACTATCTCCTATCGGAATGGGTTTTCCTCCCACTTCGAGCAGGGGGAGAGACATATCGTCTTTTCTACCTGCATAGATGTCCAGTCTCCTGTTGTAAAGATGATTCATTTGTAATGATCCGTAGGTCTGTGCCGGATCATCTGATAGTAATGCTCGCATCATCTGATTGGGATCATTCGTGATTTGAGAGAATTTATCCCATAATGCTGTGTTGCGGTAAAGAGAAGTATCTAACCCTTTTTCTGTGGTGAACATTCCTGTTCTTACAAGAAGTTCAAACATGTGAGGGTTCTGATTTTCGTTAAACAGGTTTGTCAGAGTGTTTTGACGTTCTTTTAAGTAGGTTGATCGTTCGTCTGACAGGAGTCCTGATTTTCTTCCTTTTCCCATCTCGGTGATATGGGTTCCTGGTAGAAACTCGATACCGTATTTAATTGAGTTATCGACCATCTGGGAGAGACGGGTGAATGTATTTTGTTGTAATGATTGTGATAATGAATGTGTTTCCGGGGTAGATGGTTGGATAGTTGTTGGTGTTGTTGTTTCTTTTTGTAAGGTTTTTAATGTCGATTTTAACCCGAGTAATTGGGTGTTTGTTGGATCCATTGATAATACTATATCGACGAGTTGTATTGCTTGTTTTATATTGTTTGTTTCTAATAATTTGTTTATTTGATTAAAGTATTTGTTTAAATGAGGTTTGTTTGAGGGATCGAGTGATAAATGGGTTGTTGTAATTGTTGTATCCAGAGGTTGAGGTGTATCTGATTTGATTATAGTGTGTGTGGTAGATATATCCCAGGGGTGTTTTAAGGCATCTTTGGAATATGCCGGATCAAGAATATACGCATATTGACGATATAATGCGAGTTGTCTGGTGGTTGTAAGACCTGTACCGGTTTTGGCACTTGGATGTGATTCGAGTATATCCAGAAGTTGTGTTGAGTCTCTTATGGCAAATACCTGGTTTTTTATGTAGGGTGTTTCTGATGATATATCGATATTATCCTGGATGCTTTCAAGGAGGGTGTGTGCTCGGATTTTTTTATCTCCTTCTAGTGAATTTATGAGATCGTTTAGTGGAGAATCGTTTGATCCAATAAGGGCTTTTATTGTGTTGAATTGTCGGTTTTGAATGTCGGGTCGGTATTTGTTTTTTCCTGATGCTGTTCCCTGATTGAGGTAATTGATCATCATCTCAATATGAGGGATAAGATCGGTATCGATTGTACTGACGGTTCCGTCATTACTTCGGGTAATTATGTAGTTTCCGGTTGATGCTTCTGTTGTTTTATCAAAGAATCGTTTTGGATAGAACGTTTCTGTGAACCGTTTATTGGTGAATTCGGCAATATCATAGATCACTGATCCAAGCATAGATGTTTTCAGACCCGGTTTACCTCCATAGATGGTTGGGAGGATACCTGCGATTTTTGCTAATGTTGCAATACTAAGTGTTTCTGATACTGATCTTGATCCTGTAGGTATGCTGGTATCTTTTGGCAGGGTCTGTGCAGCTTCCCGTTGCATATATTCTACCAGAGACATTGTGGTTTCGAATCTGGCACTTGGGTGGGACGGGTTTGTTCTTGTTGAGGTATATGCTTTTCTAACTTCACCGGTTGCTGAATTATAAATTACCTGTGTATTTACTAATCTTAGATAGAGATCGTCTGAAGAGAGTCTTGGAAGAGTCCCTTCTTTTGAATTGTAAAAGAGATCTTTTGGGAATAAGTCGTGTTCGATCTTTACTTTTGATTCGGCATTGTCAAGTGAGGATTGCCATGCCAGATCTTTGTCAAGTGTTTCTTTCCCTGATGTGAGCTGTTTGATATAGGCTTCCATTGCAGGGGTGTTTGGTAAAATACCTCGGGCACGTGCATTGTTAATGATAACATCTTTGTTATGGAGATAGAACTTCAATTCTATTGGAGATATATCGAGGAGGAGATCTCCGTAGGTGGGATTGAAGGTAACTCCCTGTTCGCTCGGGTTACCGAATACGGCGTTTTCAGTATCTGCAGGACCTGATGATTTGTCCCGAGCTTCCTGGTTTAATGTTTCCTGTTTATCCTGGAGTTTTTTGTTTAAATTATAAAGTGTATTGTATTCCTTGTATATTCGATCAAAATCTTCAGGTTTGGTTGATAGGATTTGTTCTCTTTCTATATCAGTTAATCCGGTTAAACGAGGTTTTACTCCTGCTTCAAATGGAGTGTCCATGAGTGGTCTGACATAGGGTTTATCAGATAATCCCGGTAAATTCATGGTTGTTACTGCGCCATAAAAGTCAGGTTCCGCACCAATCAGATAATTATCTTCAAATACCGATTTTGCTACTTGTGATGCAATATAATCTATCGATACAATATCAGCGTTTAGTGGACGGTGTGCTTTGGCTTCTGCAGTGTCCAGCAGTGTTCCGAGAGGGTTTTTTGTATTAATATCTCGGGTTGCACCGATTCTGTGTTCAAACTGGATCGAGATTGCGTTAAGCTGGTCTGCTGTTAAGGGATTGTCTTTTAAGTGGTTAAAATATGATTCTGTGACATATGCTGCAATCTCTGTGCTTGTATCTTTTGATTGGGTGCTACCCCGTTTTGTTTGCCACAGATCGATATATCCTTTAATAACGGTGGTTTTCGGATGATATAATCCGGTTTTAGGGTTTTCTACAAACAGGTTTTTGAAATTGATATTTGGAGCGCGTTCTGTGGGTTTAAAGAAGAATGCGTGGACGTTTGCGAGTGTTGCGGGGTTTATTCCGGATTGACGGAGAGATGATCGTCCTGTTGGTTCCTCGCGTAGTGTGGTGATATGACCATAGGGGTCTATAATATCTGCAGGGTTTGTGTTGAATGGACCTTTTTCGAATTTGGCAGATTCTGGAGATGATAATTGGTATATCAGATAATTTGATCCTTTTGCTGCAAGTTTTGATTTTGTGTGTTCGTAGTGTTTTGTAATGGTTTTATCATCGATGATTTTGTAGTTGTAGAGTATCCATGCAGCTTCATAAGATTGTATTTCCGGATCTTTATCTTTTATTAATTCGAGTTTTCTAAATAGAGCGAGACGTTCGATCTGTTTTAATTTTGCACCCGAATCGATCTCGTATGCGAGATGGTCAATGGTTGTTCTGATTGATCCGTCATGTTTTTCGTAGCTACCCAGGTAATCTTCGAGGTTTTTAGGGAATATAGCGGGATCCAGGTTTGCTTCTGACAGATAGTATCGTGCAGAAGTTTTCTCTTGAGTTAACGGAATTGTTACGCCTGCACGAATCAGATCGTTGGTATAGATACGAGATACTGTATCGTAGCTGATAAGACCCTGTTGGTACAGTAACTGTGCAATTCCATAATTTGTTTTTGAAGAGGCTTTGTGATCGGTTGTTGCTGGTATGATCGATGATATATCTGAACCTAATTTTGCTTTGGCTTCCGGAGTGAGAGGATATACGCGGTTTCTGAAGTTTCCTGATACTGTGGATAACTGGTTGCCGGTAAGAGTGAATCTTGTTCCGTCTCCTGCTGAAGTTATCGCGGTTGGTTCTAATACTCGTATTTGATCAACATCGTCATATCCCAGACTTTTCCGGATAGTATATATTACCATTATTTTTTCATTAGGGTCATTGATTGAATCAAGAACCGTTTGGGCTTCCCGGATCATGTTGTCGTCCAGACCGGGAGGTAACATATTACGTAACGGGATGTTTTGGGTAGCAGTTTTATCTGATCCGAACAGTTTGTTGATGAGTGAAGTTGATTGTACTGTATTGATATTGGGTTTGGTTTCAGCATATCCTTTGTCAAATAACCATAAACCTAATTTATCTTCAGAAGATATATCGTTTCTGTTTGGAAGAGAATCTCCAAATTTCTGGATTTCTGCGTCTTTTTTGAAGATGAGGTGCTGGTAGAATTCGCGGGAGAGTGTGTTACCTCCAACTTCGGTTTTTAATTTTATACCATTTTCATTTAAACGATCGATTGCAGTATCTATTCTGTCCAGAACCGCTCTACTCACAATTGCGGGTTCGGATATAATATATCCTTCCTTTGCGAGCCATTGTGAAATGGGGATTGCGGTATCGCCTTTATAGGGTTGGTTATTAAGATCCGTGTATTGAATGTCCTGGGGGTTACGAAGATCGGGTCTTTGATTGATTATTATTCTGGTTTCGGTTTCGTGGATATAGTTTCTGATATATGTTTCCGGACTGAGGTCTAGGTTTTTCGGATGGTATAACAGATCGTTTAACATTCTTTGTTTGATTGTATTCGTGTCCAGGAGTTTTGTTGCCAGATCAGGAGATATATGGGTTGTTCTTTCTGTGATTGCTTTTATATTGACGATACCTGTTGTTGAAGGTTTTGCTCCGGATTGTATCAGGTAGTTTTCTATTGTCTTGAGGTTGGTATCTATATAAATTTCTGTTGCAATGTTGAGATAATCTGCGGTTGTAAATGATTTTTCGTAGAGTGTAGGATTTAACTCAATATATTTTTTTACACGATCGTTTATTTCGGGGTTTGATAGGAGGAGTCTTGCTTGTGATGTGGTGATATCGTTATCATGAGCGTAGTTTGCAATTTCGGACTGAGTCTTTGCAGAATGGGTATCGATGAACGTGAAGAAGTTTAGGATATTGTCTGAAACTGTTGGAACTGCTAAAGTTCCCGCTTTATTTGCATGAGATTGTTTTTGTTTGTTATTGAGTACATCTTCAATATGGTTTATTCCAATTTCGTTCCATGTACTTCTTCCATATGATTGTGTGTTATCCGAATGGTATTTGAGTTGTTCTGAGGTGGTGATCCCATCATCAACCACTCTCATTGTTATTTCGGCGAGTTGGGTCTCGGTGAGGTCGATGTAACGGTTAAGTGCTACCGCGTTTATTTCATAATATACATCCCCCCAATCGATATCGCTGTCTTTGAATTTGGATCTGAATGTTGGATCTACATTGTCGATTTCTGCGATAGCGCTGAAGTATTCCTGGACTTTTGCTGAATCGGTGATCGTGTTTCCTTTTATTATATACGAATTTGGTCTGACCCCTGATCCGGGTGTATACAGAGTGTTTTTATCCCAGGCGTAGGTGAGAGTGTGTCCGGAACTGGTTATTGCCCGATATATACCATGTCCTTTCAGGACGGTTGCGACTGTTGATGAAGAGAAATGGATACTTGGGTGTAATCCTCCTGTCATTCCTGATTCTAATGTTACCGGAACCACATGATCAACAGACGGAATCCGACCTCCTGTTTTACCTTTAAGTACGCCTCCTGCAACTTTTAATGCGGCAATATTGAATCCGACATCTGCGACAAGTTGTTTTGGATCGGTTTTCGCCTGGGTTGTTAAACCTCCGATAATAAGTTGTTCTGTTCGTTTGTTGAAAGCTTCATAAAATACTGCGGCTTTCATAGGTAATGGAACGTCTGAATTGTTTGCAGCATGAAACGCAGATTCAAAACCGCCGATCATATATGATGCCATGGTTGCTGTCCCGACAACCACGCCTCGGGCGGCTTGCATAAAGATAAATCCCCATTCTGCCCAGGTGAGGAAACCCATGTGTGTTCTAAGAGTTTTGAGTTCGTGCGGGTTGAGTTCGATGGGTTCTCCTGTATAGGGATTTATGCCTTCTTCAACCATTATCCGTATGATTTCCCGTTCTTCAACCGCACGCATTCTTTCATTATAACAGTCTTCCCAATGAGAGAGTTCCCATATGTTTTTTCCAAATGCCGAATATGAAAATTCACTGATGGTTCGTAGGATTTGGGAATCGCGTTGCCAGTTTTGAGGGATACCTTCAATATATTCTTCGCGGCTAACGAGAGCTTGGGATTGTAACGGGACTTTGAGTGAGGTGGTGGATTCGATGATGATGGTTCCTCCATGATACCCTGTCTGGGAATCCCACATGAAATAGGTGTTCCCAACCATTTCAGGATCGAGTTTTAGATTTCCATACTCGTCATAGGTAAGGTAACGGACATCGTTCTGATCATGGACGTTTACCCAACATTCCTGTCTGTAAGGATCGCGGGATGCAAAATCGGTAATTGTGTTTGCTGTTCGCCATGGTTGGAACGGGTTTGCGATTGGATCATGATATGATGTAAATGGGATTGGACGGGTGACAATATCTTTTGCAGAAGGAACGTATTGTGGTGGTTTATTATCGTTGGATCCCATGGTAAGCAGGATTAAATTTTATTTATAATTTTAAAAAGCAATGTGGGGTGGAAATAAAGGTATGTCTGATCTATTATATTTTATAGATTTTTTTACCCATACGCATGATTTCGCAATCCCACTGACCTGATGGTCGGGTTGGTTCGGGTTGTTCTTTTGGGGTCTGTATTGGTTTTTTGAGAGATTGTGGACCGTAATCCGGGGGGGCAGGAAGTCTCTTCGGATACAGTTTGTTTAACGCAATAATCCATCGTTGTATTTTTGGGAGGCTCCATTGTCGGATAATTTCTATATCTTCCCCGGTAGCAATACTTATTCGGTAGAGATCCAGTTCGTCTTCGACTTCGTTTATAACGAATTCCGGGTTATCGTAGATCAGTTTTTTCCAACCCTCTCCTGATATTTGATGATTTCCTGGGCGAGTTTTATGAATACAGTATATTGGAGATCTTCGATTTCTTCTTTTGAAAGGATTGGGTTGAGAAGGGTTGCCAGTATGAGATCGCGATAGAGATCAGATGTTTCCCGAGAAGTCTGGGCTGAATAGATTTTCATGTATCTAAACCCGGAAATGTGTCTGAGTGTAAATTCTACTCCATCGAGTTCGAGGGTATACCGATCGTTTGCCATTAAATTTTTAATTGTCTGAGGTTGATCGTGTTGATCCAGCGGTTTTGAAGGTGCGGATAGGGGATCGATTGTATTGTCTGAAGACATATGAATATTATTATTTATTAACAGATATAAGGTTATGGGTATAGTTTAAGATAAAATAATAAAAAAAGAGGTGAAGTGTTATTCTACACCGGCAACAAATGAGGTATCAGGCACATATTCTTCAAAGATCTTTAATGCAAGACCATGTACTGATACGATTGGTGAGGTCTCTCCTGTATTGCCCGGATTGACATCCTGACAGATGCAGTTTGATGCAGTGCATTTGTATGAAGAACTGATGAACAGGATATTGAAATATTTTCTACCTTGTTTCAGTTTCATGAAATTGTCATGGCATTTTGCGGTTGAGTCGAATGATAGTTCCCATGCGGGTTCTGCAAAGACCCTGTTATATCCGGTAACGCCTGTTACTGCATTTTTGATGTGGGAGATGCGTTTTCCGTTGTTGTATCTCCATGACTGGAAGTTATCAACGTCGAATGTAACTCCATCTTCTGTGGTGACAGTGATTTTGAGATCTTCATTGTCCCATTGGTAAAGTTGTGACATAATCTATTCCTCCTACACCGTGATTGACAGATTCACATTGAATTCGTGAATGTCTCCAGCGATCCTGCAGGTGATACCAATATTGTTCAGGGTTCTGGCAGCACGTTCCTGGACAGTGCATTGTGAGAACGACGGCATGGTCAGCGTGTATTCTGCGAGTGCTCCATCCTGAACACAGCGATCGAGTGCTGACATGATATACGATCCAACAAGACTGATGCCGGATTGTGTATAGGGGATCTTTGCAGTGTTCTTTCTGAGTATTGTCAGATTCGATTTCAGTTGATGTACAACATAGTATTGTGTCCGGGTGATATCGATGAACTTATATGGGTCTCCAAGCGTGGTCAGACCGTTTGACATACATTTTGCACCGGCAACCTCGATGATGGTATTGGCTTTACAATCATTCTCCAGTTCATATACCTTTTCTGAAAGGAGGATCTGGTTCGTGTCTGAGAACGTGTTCTTCCACATCAGAGTGCTCCAGGGTTTCTGGACAAAGAGCGATCCGATGGCTACTGCTGCGATATCGTCGGTTACGGCATCATCTGCGTTTACACAGAACAGACCGTTTCTTGATCCAAGTTCGTTTACATATCCGAGTGGGGAAGTTGTCTTGTAGAAAGCTTCTTTTGTAGCTCCTGGTAGTTTGTAGGTGTTTGCGTCGGGTTCGTTGGTAAATGTGAACAGGAGCTGGTGTGCTGCATTATCACAGAATGTTTTTAGTTTCTTTAAGATATCGATACCTGTTACTCCATCAACCGAATAGTTTGCCGGAATCATTGCACAGACACAACCCGAGATATTCTTGTCAAGAGCAAGCGAAGTCAGTTTGTTGATTGCGGTTTCGAATTCTGTTGCAGTTGGTTTACCGGGAACTGCTGAAATGACAGGGATCGCATATGCAGTATTCACTCCCTGTGCGAACAGAGACTGAAGGCTTTTTGTGATTTTTGATCCTACTACTGCTCCATCGGTTCCGGGGGTGCCGGATGAATCGGGTGATCCGAAATAGGTGTTCAGGTTCGTGGTTGGAAGGACTCTGAGCGGATCTGATCCATCATGTGAACCTCCGAAAGAATAAACTGCAGGATCATCTCCTGTTTTGGAACAGAGGATACTTTTTTCTCCGATAATGGCTGCAACACCCCATTCTGGAAGAGGGGGGGCAGACGTATCCATGGAGACGGTTATCTGAATAGCGTCTTGTACAGTTGGCATATATAATAATTAAAAAAATGGATATATAAATGAATGTGGGTTGTTTATTCGTTCGATTCCTCTTCCAGTAAGAAAACGAGGTCTTCTGTATCTTCAGAGATGATGTTGCCATCAATGTTGATCAGTTCTATTGGATGGATTCTAATGGTGGATATGGTATCATAGGTACGTTTGAATGATCGTTGGTATTTGATATTGAAATCGAGATTCCGGTAATATATGTTGTTTTTTAGGGTTTTTAGTTCTGATACCGGTAACCGCGATGAGATCGGGACGATATCATTGAGTTCGCAAATATACCATTCGACTAATCGATCAACGAACCTATCCATAATACTGTCAAGGGGAAAATCTTTGGATTCTTTACAATAAATTGAGATCCTTATAGTTCCTTCAATGATTTCTCCCCAGGTTACGGTATAGGTATTGTCTGTATAGGTTGTTTCAAATCTGTAGTTTGAAGGAGATTCTTTTTCAGCTCGTTTTTCTGTAACATACTCTATCAGGATCGCTATATGGTTCGTTTTAAGCGATTCTTCAATATTTGTCAGGTGAGTATACCCTTTGTAGATAGAATAGATATTATCGCCGAATTTGAACCGCGTGGCTTGTTTTGGAGGGAGAGATTTGAATATTTGAGTCTTTGTATCAGGGCTCAACATGTTTTAATTCTCCGTTTTTGGTGAGTGGGATCTCTTCACTGATCATCGTCTCGAATTCGTCACGACACTTTTTTGAACAGAACGGGAATACAACTTTACCGTAATTTCTGAAATATCGGATGAGAAAATCCCGTTTGTTCTCATAACTGATAATGATGGTTTCTCCACAGTTGGGGTTCCAACAGGGGATTTTACACATATCCTGGTTAATCTTCTTTTTTTGTTCGATGATTGAATGAAGACGGATAAGTTCGTTTCCGACGAATGGCGTTTCAAATTCTTTTAATCCGGTAGCTGAAACATATACTTTAACAAGCGAATAGCCGTTTTCAGGGGTACATCTGATATAGGTGAGGTCAGGGGTCATCATAATCGTGAAGCAGTATTAAAATCGCGGAGTATGTCTATCATCTCGATATTCAGGGCTTTCAGATGATCTGCACGAGTGATAGAGATGGTATTTAGATATTCGTGCGGGTACCAGATATGTTGTCTCTGATCGAGGACGGTGGCATGGATCAGAAGTTTGGTTTTGAGACCGGTACATTGATCTTTATTTGGGCAGTAGTTTGTGCAGAGATGTTCTGAACTACAATAGATCCGGGTTGGAGGAGTGTGAGGGTTTGTGTTGAGGAGACGAGGGGTTTTTTCCAGTTCGTCAAGATACGATGAGGTGGAAGTTACCATGACAAATCCTCTGTATCGTCTATATCTTCTGGAACGTCTTCGGTCGTAGTATCTTCTTCATCATCTCCAGGTTCTTCATCGTCGTCATCTCCAATAGGATCTTCAATGGTTGGAGTGTCGTCGGTGATTGGTTCTGTATGAGGTGCAGTTGAGATTAAATGGTAGGATATCCGATTCATATTCAGATGTGATTGGAATATCGGACGTTCGGTGACGATATTTTTTGCACGAAACGTGAATGAGTTGAGTTCGTTATTAGGATATACAATCACCAGATCATCTTTATCAATGATCTGATCAGTAACCATAAACAGTTCGTTGAATGTTTCTTCCGGGAGGGTATCGATTGTAACAACAAATCTTGTTCTTGAATCTGATCGGGTATGGAGTGAGGCGTCAGGTAACGGGGTTTCTGTATCATAGGTCGCCGGGACGGTGATCCCGGTGTTTGGATCGGTATATTCTGATGATATTTTGCGTTGTAATGTGATGGTTCCCGGATACGCGAACACTTTGAATGGATTAGTCATAATCTCCGTATACCTCAATCGGACTTAGGTTTTCGTCGATTATTAGTGATAGTTCTTTTTCCCAACCCTGTCGATACATTTCGAGTTGTTTTGTCTGGGTTTGTGTATCATATTTTATTCTGGCATCGTGTTCAGAGATCTCCGATACAATTGATTGAGTGCCGGTTGCGGTTGGGGTGTAGAGATCGGAGAGTGTTACCAGGAGAGATGCTTTTAATTTGATTGCTCTGTTTCCACGGTATGTTGATTGAGGTATATTATTGGTATTGATAAATTCGAGGCTTTCTGCAATTGCATCTTCGATGTCTTTATTTAGATGTTTATAGGGGATTACATCGTCGTTGATGAAAGTCCTGATATCTGAGGTTGTGGGGATCGGTGGCATAATTTACATATACGTGACAGGTTGGTCTTTTGGGACAGTCTTTTTAGGACGTTCTTCTTTTACTGGTGGTTTGGATAAATCAATTGCAATATTGGTTGTTGCGGTTTTTCTTGGTTTCTGCGATGTTTTTTTGACTGGAGGCGTTTTTGGAGATGCTTTTATTGCTTGTTTCAGTTCGTCATCGATGGTTGCGGGAACTGGTTCGGGGATGATCATAGGAACCGGTTTTGGATCCTCTGTTTGAGGTTCTGGTTTGTCAAGAGGAACGTCCGGGTCGGTTGTTGGACCCTCGATCGTTTCTCCATCCATATGAATTTCGATAAGCTGACCGGTTGCAATTGCGTTTTCAATGAATTTTGACTGGTTCATGGTGAATGTTTCACCTTTTTTATATGTTCGATCACGGGCACCTACCCGTCCCGAAACAACTTTGTATTCAGGCATGTTTATCAACTGTTTAATTATAAAATGTCACTTGATATATATTTATGTATGGACTCGCGGTAGGGCAGGTCCAAAAAGAAAAGGATGGGTTTTATTCATCAGACAGGTCAACGGTCATCTTTACAACCATTTCTGGGTTATCGATGACAGGTTCTGCCTGGGCATACGCAAAGTAACGCCGATCAATCATTGGGTTGGACAGGGAAAGACCATCGATACTCGGGGTGAGGATTGGGAGGGTCTGAGCCATGTATCCAAACTCCTTCTTCTTGACAAGAAGGACGGTGCCGTTCTCACCGGTTGGATCCACTGCGTTATTGATGACGAGAGGGACACCGGTCAGAGACTGGAAATTACCGGAATCAAGGAATTTGTCCGATCTGTAGAGAGAGTTTCTGATATAATCGAACCGTGTCAGATACTGGTGCATCTGAGATGTCATGATACAGATATCGGGTTCAACTCCGCAGAGATCACGCATTTCGCGTTTGGCTCTTTCAAGATCGTCAACTGGATCTCCCTTATCTTCACCGGTAGTTTGATGCCAGTTTGATGCAGCGAATGAAGTGATACCGTCATGAGTGAGAATGTCGTTGAAGATCATGTGGTCCTCAAATACTCTCATCTTGCGGATGGTACGGGCGAGTTTGCGGTCAACTGTCTTGAGACGAGCGAGTCTGCGTTCGGTATCTGTGATATCAAAGAAGGTTCCGTATGGACGGATAACTTTCGATTTCTTGGTGTATCGGAAATCAATTTTTGGGAATCCACCTTCTTCAGTAATCCAGTCAACACCGCCGGAGATATCTCCTTCCTCGATCCATGAGACTGAATCTCCCAGGACATTTTCAATATCAAGGAGCTGTCTTCCGATGAGTGCGGCTTCGTAAACTTGTTTTACTCTGGCTACGATAATATCAGGGTGGAGGGCTGGAGTATCGTTATATGCGAAATCCTTACCTTCGATGCCTGAAGTCATTCTGAGTTGGGATGTAATTTCAGTGGCTGTGGACATGTTTTGTACTCCTCAGATAAGGATCTCGATGGTTGCGTCTTCAGATCCGCCGGTAAGTGCGACACCGGCGAGCGGTTTGTCTGTCTGGACGACGTATTTTCCGTTAGCTCCCATCTGGAGGTTTGCTCCTGCAGCAACGATTCCGCCTGCAGTTCCCCGGATCAGGTAGTTGAATGGCGTGGTGACATTGAGCCGATGGCGGGTATCAAGACCGTCTGGTGCCTGGTTTTTGTGGATACCGGTTTCGAGAACACCAATAGATGCTTCGTTTTCTCCGGCAACGCCGACTTCGTGGTTTCCAGTGATTTTAACTGGTGTTCCGCGTTGGTAGTAGAATCCTGCACTGTCAGGAACGACTTTCCCTCCTCCGGTGCCAATGAACGGCTTGACGCCGAGCGGTTGAACCCGGAGATCCTGGATGATTGATGTTACCATGTAAATTCACTCCTCATATTTGCCGTAGTATTTCAGGGCGAGCTCGTCCGGGGTCATTTGGAAATCTTCTTTAACAGACGTTTCCTGTTTAACCGATGACGTATCGGCGAACATTCCTCTGACCGGGGTTTTCCTGGTGGCGGTCTCGATCTTCTCGGAATAATCAACAATCATCGATTTTACTGCGGTGAGCTGATCGGTTGAAAGAGAATACATGAACGATTTATCCATTTCCGGACGCAGGGCAAGAATCTCTGAGATGATTGGGACTTTCTTATCGAGTTCTTCAAGAGCAAATTTGACGGCTTCGTGGTTTTTCAGAAGGGTTTCATAATCCGCTCGTAATTCGGCATTCTCCCGAGTCAGTCTTTTGACAGTCTCTTCATCGGTGATATTATAGGAGAACTTGAATGGAGGCACACCCGACGTATTATCGGTATGTGTCCAGCCCGTCCCGACGGTTGTTGTGCCAGCCGTGATTGACTGGTCAACTACATCAGACGTAGTCTGTGAAACTGTTGAGTTTTCCATAGATAATTGTATTTTATTTTCGGTATTTAAATCAATGTCAGTATTTGCGTTAAATATTGAATTGATGTCAAATCCGTCACTGAAAATGATACGGGCATTCTTGTCTGCAGGTTCCTGAACGACAGCGATATGTTTCAAATTCATATCGATCATCTTAGCTACTGCTCCCGTTTTCTTGGATTCGATGAACCGACCGTTTACTGAAACGGAAAAGTAGATGTTCTCAGGATCTTTCCGTAGGATTTTTACCATCTCTTGTTGGCGAGATGTTTCGTTCCAGAAGATGACCTGGGCAATACATGAAGAGATATCTGAATCGTTCACTCCTTTTGCCGTACCGTATGCCACATCATAGACGGCACCGACTTTATCGAGCATATCACGGCTGTGATCAAGGACGAGAGGAATGTTGTAGAAATTGTTTTTGTTTGGGCGTTTGGTAAATTGGTTATTTGCGTTTTTAACCATTTTTTCGATTTCAGGTTGTGAAATTTCAACCTGGTTATGCACCCCTTCACTGATTGCCAGGATTTTATACGCGAATTCTCCATCATCTTTGGAAAATTCGGTGTCTGTTTTGGCAAAATCCAGATAATCAAGGGCTTCTGAAGCGGGGATCTGGATATTAATTGTTCCGTATGTCATATGTAAAGGAAATGCAATAAATAAGTTTAAAAAGATATGTCGGTTTTTTTCCTTAATTGTTCGGATATTAGTATATACATCAATACCATGTTATAGATATAAATATTATAACAACGAATTAGTATAAATATGAATGAATATTTACTAGGATCTGTTGTATCGGTTCAAAAACAGGGTGCCGGAAAAGGAACTCTTACTATATCTATTCCCTCGGATATCCGGGAGAAATTTGATATTGAACGAGGGGATCGGTTTGCTATCTATTATGGAGAAGATGGATCGCTGATGTACCGTAAGATCGAAGATCGGGTATTTTCTGAGGAACCTGAGTTTGAAACCGTAGTTGTTACTGAATCATGAAATGTAATGAGTTGTTTGCTCCGGTGCTTGATTCACAGTGTGTAGTGGTCGAAGAATGTGATCATAAAATCGTATATCGTGATCATAAGGGTAATCGTACTATTATCCGATATGTTGATGAACCTATTGTGTTTTCTGAGATGGTTAAGACTCACGAAATGCTTAAAGGACTCGGATTTACAAAATATTGGATTATAAGGACGGGTATGCTTAATTATGGGCATCATCCGACATTTCTTTATAACCGCTCCCAAAAATGTAATACGATATTGCGGGATTATGAGTATCTTGGGATTGTTCCGGATTATTCTGTTGTTTTGTATGCAGATCTTGGTCTAATTCATATCGTTTGTGATACTACAAAATGTGTGTTGGAAGCTGTTTCCAGTATTCTTACCGGTAAATGTATATCTTCTCTTGAACAAAAGGTTACAATGATACGGGATCTGGTTGTCGAAAAATCTGATCGTACGTATCAGGAATATCAAACCTGGATGGCTCAACAGAAATTACTTGATGCAGATACAAAAGATGCGTTTCTGGACCTTTCAAAAGAACATATTGATCGGTGGGTGGGAAAATAATGGTTGGAGTGGTGAAACAATGCAGCGGATTTTAGGGAACCTGTATATTGGATCCGATCAGGATTACAAAAATATGCTTGGTTGTATGGTTGCATTACCTAGAGGTGAATGGAGATCGCTTGCACTCCAGGATCCCTGGGCTGTTGTTCATGCGGCAAAAGAGCCATATCATAGACAGTTGCTTGGATATACGGGACGTGGCGCGCCTAAAGATCATCCTGAATACCTGTTTGCGATTCGGGGTGATCGGATGTTCTGTAACTTAATTGATGGTGAATCAAGTGAATATATTGACGATACACTTATTGATACAATGCTTCATTATATTCATCATAAATTGTATTCCGGGTATTCTGTACTGGTGCATTGTAATCACGGTATCAGCAGATCGCCGACGATCGCGTTGCTTTATCTGATAAAATATCATCCGGGATTCGTAACCAATCTTGATGGGGATGGAATTATCACCATGATGCAGAGATTATACTCTCTGTATCAGCCTGCAGAGGGGATGAAGGAGTATCTTCATAAAAATTATATCCGGCTTCAAAAAACCTGATACTCTTTTTTTATTGATGGTAATGTGCTGACTGGTACGTCATGCGATTTTTTTGTAAAATAGTTCTGGGTTTTCGAAAGGAGGAGGTTTTGGATGTTAGAACTCTCCTCCTGACATCCAAAAAGGTTTTTTTTGTTTTGTTTAGGGCACGATAGTCATCATTCATTTGTGGTTGTGGTATATATTTTGGGGCGGTGGGTTGGTATATACCATCGTATTGTACCACAATGATGTGACAATCTATACATATGTTGATGATAGTATTTATAGTTGTTGAATAGTTTGGTATAGGGGTTTTGTATTTATATACTAGGATATCATATAATTATATTGATAACTATTAAACTATTTTGGAGATTTGTAGTATTATGTATATGAAGTTAACGACATTGTATCGGCAGATAATGAACCGGATTGCACGTGAAATCGAACCTGAAATATATCGGATGTTTCAGTTGCATCTTGAAGATATGCCGTATCAGAAGATGGAACGGATATTCAATAATAATGGGTTTTATTATAATGATTTGAGTATCCGGTTTAAAAATCAGTTATATACGTGTCGTTTAGTGGAAGGTGATCATCAGATGCATCTTCGAGTATATAACGATGGTTGGGTTACTGGGCATTATGAGTTAGCGTCGTTTCACGGATCTGATCATTTACGAGGGGTAGATTACCGACCTTTGCTGGAAGAAGAGATAAGTCTTGTTCGTGGATTTTTCTCTCCGATGGTTATTGTATCGGATTATTTTGATGTTGATGACAATGAGGGGGATCGTGAATAACATGACATCATTGAATTCTGATCTGCCTGTTGTTGCCTGGGATCTTGATTATACTGTTATATATCCCGATCCGAAACGACCTGCACATCTTACAGAAGCTCAATTGCAATGGGAAAACGGAGTGATTCTAAATCCTCTTCTTGAGGGGATGGAGGAGGAAATTACCCATGTGATTACTGGTAGACCCGAATCGGTTCGGGAAAAGACCGAGAATATGTTGCTTCGGTTCGGTATTGAAGCTGAATTGTATATGAATCCTGTTGAGAAATTTGATCAACATCATATTGCTTCGATGAAAGCTGAACACCTGAATGAGATTGGAGCGTTTCTGTATGTTGAAGATAATGGGGCGTATCGGGAAGTTATGAGACAGTATACTTCAGATATTCTGTATTCTTCAGTGGCTGAAGTATGTGCTTTGTATTCTACGAAAGTTGTTTTGGATTCTGGTAGTCGGCGATTTATTGATAGTATTGCACATACTTGGAAAATTGATCGGGATCAAAAGAAAAACGTGACTGATAGAGTATGATTGAAATTACTCTGGGTCCAAAGACGTTTACTGCAAAGAAAGACGCGATCGAATATATGCAGGCATTACGATCACGGTATTCTGTGGGGGATCGGGTGTCTGCAGAGGATCAGGATATTATTCTCGATTGTCTGGCGTTATCTCCAAAGATATGGGATCAGAAAGTTGGGTGTGGGATTGATCGGGTGATGGTTGAACCGGATCCCCACGGATCTCAATATCCTTTGTTTGTATTGTATCGATGTGATGGTACCGGGGCGGCGTTTTCGTATAGGAAATGTCTGGCAGATGTTGGTGAAGTGCCTGCGGTGGCTGCTGCTTTTTTGAATGAAGTGATTGCTGCACATAGCCCTATAGCCGGTCATATAATTGTGCATAACGGGGTGCCGTTTAAGTATTTGTATCAGACGTTTCTGCGACGGGAAAATACGAAGTTTAAAGATGTCGAGGTTGTTGAGGTTGATCGGGTGAAATGGTTGGTTGATCGTGATCTTGCAGCACGATGGCTGGCGTTTCATGAAGAGGTCGGTTCATACGAACTTGTTGCTATTAAAGAGTATAATACACTCTATCGTTCGGATATAATGTGTTGATGTTTTATGGAGTAAAATCGGATGTTTCCAAAATGGAAATAGGTTGTGAGGAGGGTTTGAATGGAGTTTTGCGAATTTATTAAGAATTGGCGTGAACTTGGGGTGTTCCTGCAGATATCCCGGAATACCCAAAAGGGGTATCTGTCTTCTATACCTGTTTTGGCATACCAGTTTTCCGGGATATATACTGAAGTTCAGATTCGTGATATATTGGATACTCTTTTTGATTGGGATATGATTATGCCAATTTCCGGAGGTCAGTTTGCTCGATGTTATGGTGTTCGGGATTTATCTGAAGATGTAGCTGAGTATCTGGATACGTTCGTAGATAACGGTGATTTTACAATGAAAAACGAAATTAAAACTGAAAGACGAGTGGAAAACAAACCCGATCGGGTTCCCTCGGTATGGATTGTGAGTGAACATTTTGCAGGACGGGATCTTATTTATGCAATATGTGTAAATCAAGATGCTGCACTTATTCAGTGGAACAAGTTGCGAACCAAGATGGTTGCTGAATTGGTCGATAATTTAGATGATTATCCTGCGTGTCAGAGAGATTCGTGGAAATCTAAGATTCGATCTGTATTGAATATGGATCCTGGTGAATCTTTCGAGTTTTCGTATCCTAAACTGAAAGAATGGTCGGTCGAATGAACTGTCGTGTTGTTGATCCGGGAGAGTTTGGTGAAAGTGCTCTCTATTTTGTTCGTATTGGGTATCTGACTTCTGATACACTGTATGAGTATTTAAGTTTGTATAAAACGTTGTATTTTAGTGAAAAGGAGTGTGTAGAATGACTGGGATGTTTGTAAAAGGTGCCTGGATAGAAACTAAAAATGAACCTCTGTCCATGATCGATTATAGAGGGTTGATGTGCGAAGTGTATCGGGTGCAGAGTTTGCTTATGATGCGTTCTAATCAGAAAGTTCAATGTATTTTGGCGCATTATAATGATTATTCTGTTCTATTTCAAGCATTAGGCGAAATGCGTCGTGATCTTACTATGTTTCATTATAGAGCCTCGGGGGGAATGAAGGGTAATCGTAATAAATCTATGGTTATTTTAGGTATACCTGTGGAATTTTGCGGGGATGGTGTTGTCGAACCAGGGACTATTGTTGTGTGTTCACCGATTGATAAATATTTACGAGGGTGTGTTGATAATTATATGATGGTTACTCAGACAATTTCTGGAATTGTAATTCCATTAAAACAGTTTTATACATAAATTTTACCCTTTTATTTTGATTTTATTTAATTCAATTTTGTTGGAGTATCTTGGGATCTGTTTGACCGATAACAAGTATAATAAGGGTTTAAAACTAATATATATGTATATGAATCTATATGATTTTCGTATTGTTTTTGTGAATATCAATAGATATGTTAATGGTTTGATCTTCAATATCAGATCTTTCGATAGGGTGTGATGAATATGTGTATGTTAAACCATATTCGACCGATATCTGTTGAAACCCCGGTTATTAAACCGTTGAAGCGGAAGGCTTATGGTTCAATTCCGCATTTGCCGGGGAGCCGGATTGGACAGAGTGATTATCGGATTGATCCGGGGTCCGGGCGTATTCTTACTGAGAAAACAAGGGATGCGCGGGATCTTATTATTGTTACTGAGAAACTGGATGGATCGAATGTCGCTGTATGTAAAGTGAATGATACGGTGATCCCCATTAATCGGGCAGGGTATCCTGCACATTCGTCACATCATGAAGTTCATCATCAGTTTGCACGATGGGTGTATAACCGGTATGAAGATTTTCATTCGATTTTACGGGAAGGAGAACAGATTTCAGGCGAATGGCTCGGGATGGCACATGGGATTCGGTATGATTTTTATGGATCTCGGGAACCTTTTGTCGCGTTTGACCTGTTTAATTCGGAAAAGAAGAGGTATACGTATTCTGAACTGGTGAATCGAATAAATTTCATCGGGGTTCCGGTGGTGCCGATACTCTGGAAAAAACATCAGGCGTGTTCTATTGAAGATGCCCTTGATCTGCTTGGTCGATATGGACAGTATGGGGCGCAGGAACCGGCTGAAGGGTGTGTCTGGAGAGTTGAACGAGATAAAAAGTGCGAGTTCCTGGCGAAGTTTGTTCGGGATGATATGGTTTGTGGGAAGTACCTTCCATCTGTTACGGGTCAGCCGCCGGTATGGAACTATTATGTGGGTGCTCCGAAGTCGCCTGAGATCTATTAGGAGTCGGTGTTTGTGGGACGATGTAGACAATTTGGTAGTTATGGGATGGGTAAACGGAAGGGATTGTTATGATACGGTATATGATTTATGGATCTTCAGATGATCTTGTTGAGATCAGGGTTGTTGAACATGATCTTGTAGAGGCATCGTTTGTGGATGAGTTTTGTGCGTATGACTCATCACTTGAAAAACCGGTTATCCTCACGTTTTCTACCCGGACTAAGATCATTGTCTATTATGGAAATGACGGGATCTGGAATATTGAAGTGGTAGATAATGGAGAAGGTGCGAGTATTGGGTTCGTTTCAGCAGCATCCGAAGATACTATCTATACTGATGTGTTGTTTGTTACTGCACCTGATCTGCATATTGTAAGTGCCGTGTTCGATGACGAAGATCTGATGTAGGTTGGAGGAGAATGACCCGATACAGATACCATTTTTCGTCACGCGATTTTTATTTCATTGATATTGAAGCTGAATCGCTTGAAGAAGCAAAAGAAGAACTCGATTATGTCGGGTTGAATTATCAAAACGAAGATTGTTCCGGGTTCCTTATGGAACAGGGGAGATCGCATGAAGATGAAGATTTTCGGGATGATTCTGATTGGGAACAGATTGATGAGGTTAATTCATGATTCTTGATTGTAATGATGTGGATCAGCATATTATCCTGTTTTGTGCGTTTCGGTATGCACTCGGACGACAGACGTATGTGGTGTCCACTATTGCAGATGCTGTTGTTCAGAGCTGGTATACGATGGTTCCTGGACAGAGACGGATGTTTCAGAAAGAGGTGCGGGAAGCTATTGACCGGGACGGAGCAGGGAGTCCAATGGATGTTGCGTGTTGGAGGCAGATTCTTGAGGAGGAGATTGAATGATGTCGGGGTATGAAGATATAATTTTGCGGTGGATCATATACGAACGGATATTTGGTATCCTGATGGTTCCCGTAACAATTGTGCTTGTATACTTATATTTCAAGTATTGTGATCATTCGGGTTGGAGAAGATACCGGAGATAAAAAATCTTTTTTATGTGAGGTTAAATGACGATTAGGTTTACTGATTGGGGAGATATGGCGTTCTGGGATGACAATCGGGGTATATCCCGGTGTCGCGATATTACGTGGTTCTGTGGATCTATTCATGATTTGCATTCTATTGAAAGTCAGGTGTTTCCGGATGCTGACGATCATGAGAACGAGTATCTATTTGAACAGGGTCCCGGAGATTATGTATATGAAGAGTCCTGGAACGAACCGCAAATCGGAGAATACGGGTATGTTGAAGTGCCAGGATATTGGGATTTCCGGTTGATTAGTTTCTCTCCATTTGATGATGTGAGTTCAAAGGGGGGGCAAGGGTGTCCTCACGATTGGATACTGCTTGAATATATTGATGAAGACGGATATATTCCGCCTGATTATCCATATAAACAGATGGATGCGTTTGAAGTGTATCGGTGCCGGTTATGCAAGACGTATTGTGAGAAGAAAACGACGATTGGAGTAACACTACGGAGGCTGGAGAAATGATTGAACCTTTAATTAAAGTATATACTGAAACCGGGGTGTTTACTCCGACCGGATCGTTGGCGTCTGAATGTTATCGTATCTGGGGTGATATTCAGATGGAGGTCGTTGTGGAAGAGTTAGCGGAGCTGATTGAAGCGCTTGAAATGACCCGGATATATGCATATAAACCGGAGTTTGTCCGGCATGTTGCGGAAGAGGTTGCTGATGTTGAACTTGTTCTCGCTCAGTTGGTAGTGATACTCGATTATGAATCGAAAGCGAAGTTTTCGCAATATCTGGATGAAGAACGAGCTGACCCGGATCGTCATGGGGTTTCAAAAGACGGTGTTCTATCTCTTGCACGTTTGATCCATGCACTCCAGAAACGGAAACGCAAAAATAGTGATAATCTTGATCAGATTGCAATGTTGTTTGTTGATCTCGAAGTCGCACTTCAACATCTGCAGATATATACAGATGAGTATACGCTCGAATCGTGGTGTATGCAGACGTTTCAACGGTATCTTGATGAGTATCGACAGGGGAAACGTGATCGGATTCGTGGTCGGTTAGATATGGCACATAAAGCGAAGATCATGAAATGGTTGAGTCCTGATGAATATTCCGGAGGGTTTGTTCTGACTTTAGGGTTTTTGTTAAAAGAATATTATCCTCATGCCGATACTGTTGTCCGGGTGGTTTCAGAACTTGTTCGGGATGGGTTGGTTGAAGAACGGGTTCAGGATAATGGAGCTGTTTTGGTGATGGCACTACGAAGGGATGATTGAGGTAAGGGTATGGCTGATAAAATAGAGATTGCAATGATCAATATTGTTATTGGGGCTTTTGGTTTTGCAATATGGATGGAAGGTTTCGCCTCGATAGCTATAGGAATATTGGCTGCCTCTGTATATTTTCAGGTTTTTGCTGAACGGAAAGGGTGGTGGTGAATTCGTGGATAAATGTGAGTTTGCGATTATGATAGTCGCGATTATGCTTGTGATCGGGATTGGGTATGCAATAGTGGTTTCATTGGATGCATCTGCTGTTCGGGAAACGATTGATGTCGTTATTGTGGATAAATATATTGTAGGAGATGTTAACGGAAAGGCGTATTTTATTGATACTGATATCGGAACATATCGTGTTGGCTGGTCTGTTTATTCTCAGGTTGTTGTTGGTAAGACCTATACAATCAATCTAAAGAATGGTAATTTTATTCATGTTGTTACTGAGGTTCGATAGTGAAAGGACATTTTGAGAAAGGGCGATGGATCGAAGAAGACTCGCTATTATGCCAGAAAATCGCAAACCTGGAATCGTGGAACGATGTTCGGATCTATACTATGCATAGTAATCAGTATGGATTTGTTGTTCAGATTCAGGGGATTACGAATCGGTTTATTTGTTTTATGAGACCCGAATTTGTTGGGACTGTTTATGACGATGAATATGATTTTATTGAAACCTGTGTTCAAATATATTGTCGGAATAATCGTGGTTCTGATTGTGTGGTGAGATGAAATATGACTGAAGATTATGAAGACTATGAAGACGATTTCGCAGGGACGGCACATCTGCTGCTATGTATGTTGTTGGGGATTCTTCTCTTCGTGGTGGTGGTGGGGTTGATGCAATGATGTGTGGCGATATGTGGTATGTATTTTTTTATGGAGTGCTTGCAGGGATTGCATTCGCGTGTGTCTGTTTCGTGGTTATGAGATTATATCTGAAGAGGAAGTATGACTGAGATGTTATCTAATGAATCATATATTCGGGAACCTGATCCTGCATATGTGTTGAATTGTCCGTGTTGTGATGAGGATAGATTAGTCCCTGTTACGGGTAATGAATCTGGTTCGCCGGATGTTATCGAGTTTCGATGTCCTGGTTGTCATACGAAAATCGAATTGAATGTTTCGGAAAATCATTTGTATATTATATCAACCGGCGGTTTATCTGTGAAACGAAAATGTACTGTGTATGTTAGTAGTTTGAACTGGATAGAATCACATGTAAAGAGGATTGTAAATGTGCGATACTGAGTTGGATGTGTTTGTCGGGTTCCGGGACTATATGAAAGATGCCTGGGACCGTGATCATGAACCGTTGTTTGAAATTACCTGTCTCAATTGCGGGGTTGAAGGGTTGAAGATGAGTTCGTGGAGGGAAGATCCTGAAACTGATGATCGGAAGCGGCGTGATGTGATTGTGTTTCGGTGTGGTGAATGTAAATCTGATATTGAAATGTATATGTTTGAAGGATGGGATATTCAGATTCGTTCTGATCTGTTGCTGTTGCGCGAGCAGCGCGAAAAAAAATCTGGTGATAAGGGGAATTCCGAGGGCGGGTGTGAAGCTCTTTTCAGGGCTCGTGCTGCGATGATGCAGGGGCGAGATTGCGGGGGGTCTAAAAAGGGATGGTTGCGGAGGCTGTTTGGATGATGGCTAAACATAAACATCCAAAGGAAGATCGGTCCGGAATATACCATGAATACAAAGAAAAAGGAGGTATCAAGTCTCGGTTCTTCTGGTATTGTGCCGGAGGTGATGTGAGTAAACCGATGGAACTACCTCGACCTTATTATTATGATGTTCGATGTGAACCGATGATGCGGGATTCTGATTGTGCGTTATTGGTGTATATCCATGTTACCGGAGAATATATCCGGAAAACAATAACGTTTGTCGGTGTACTGGATCGTAGATCAAATCCTAATCAGGGATATCCCTATATATGGAATGTGTCTCATCCTGAATTGAAGTGTTATAGGATATATCCTGTGTTCGCAGATGCTATGATCGATGCTGTATGGGATCTGGATGCTGCATTATACCAGGCAGTCAGGGATGCTGGTCGGATGGATGTTCGGGTATTCGAATATATCGAAGAACATGTTGATTTGTTAGGATTATCTTTAATTAATGATCCTGGTGCCGGGAACCCCTGTTTTGCAGAGGATGTATCATAAGGGGGGAGATGAGTATCGCCACTATAGAGCTAATGTGTGGGCGTACCATAGCGATTATACGGAGGTTTGTAGTATGACAGCAGTAGAAGTTGGTGCAGGTTATTATAAGAAACGAATCGCGGAAATTGATGAATATATTGCGTTTACACAGAAATCGTTTGATCTGATGGCAAATGCGGTTGAACAGTATCCTGATGATCATGCTCTTAAGTTCGGATTGGAGAGTCATGTTGTGTTGCTTCGAAACCTGAATGATAAACGGATGAAACTGGTGCATGAAGCAAAACAGGCTGCCGGATATAGTGATGAACTGGAAACGGATATGTGGAGACAGGTTGGGCAGGCGGAGGAGAGTGGAGGTGGTGCGTGGATCGAAGCCGGGATGGATCCGGCTGACCGTAAACGGTATGGGTTTTTAATGCAGTCTGCAGTGTTCAAGTTTCTGAATTTTACTGATATTGAATCTATTAAAAAGATATATGTTATGGAAACGATGAAACGAGATCTGGGTCGGGATATACAGTATTGGGTCGGGCAAAATTTTATATCTGAAGGACAACTCAAAAGGAATTATGCGTATGTCGGGCAACCCGAACCCGAATGGAAACATATCGAATCTGAACTGTTCGGGAATTCCGAATAGTTCAATGTTGGTGTTGTTGAAGTATAGGATAATCGTGCCTGTGTTCAGGTACGTGCGAAAATTTTTTTGACTATTTTATTTATATATGCGATATAGACGGGGTGCAGTGGTTTTTGGTTGGTGTTGTTGGTTGGGTTGGTTGTTGGGTTGGAGGTTGGATCGGTGGTTGGGTTGGTGTTAGGATCGGGGGCGGATGTTTTAGTGTGAAGGCTGGTTTTAAATATTCTTTCGAGGTTTGGGGTTAATTCTGTCCAGTAACATTCAAATCCGTAAATGAGGATTCCGTCCGGAGTGTCGTTGTCAATGATGAGGCGAGGGACGTTTGGAAGGATTTCTATAAGTTCGTTGGTGTCGTCGTCAATTATTTCTATATCTTCTAATCCGTCGAATGTGCCGATACTAAAGGATGTGCCGAGTTCGGTGACCGTATGAGGTTGTATGGATGGGGCTAGTTCTTCAATCTCAGGGTTGTGCATTATGAGGATTTTTGTGCCGATTGGGGTGTTGTGAGAGGTTGACATGGTATCAAAATTACCTATTTATGGAATGGACTGTTTCTAAAATGGAAATTGTTCGGGGGTGTTATCATATATTGGGTATGAGTGATGATATATATTTTGATTGGGTTGGGGTGGTTCGGGGGGAGAGAGCTCTGTCCTGAAAATATAGGAAAATTCAGAGGTTTTGGCGTGTTTTCATAGCAAAAATTCCGGGACCCCTATTTTTGGGGGGATATATTTTGGTTTGGAATAGTGGGTGGGGGTGGTATACGAAGATATGTTGGTTGGTGGGGTGGTGGTTTCAGGATGGATCAGGCGGAAATATACGAATTCATGCGAATTCTGATGGGGAGGCGACGTTTGACTGCAGAGTTGCCTGTGCGTGCCTAATTTTGATATTTGGCGCTTGCGCACAAATAGCAAATGGAATATCGGGTGGGTGGGTAGGGAAGATTGTGCACCCCAACAAAAAAACCTTTTACTTTCCCCTCCCCTTCATCACGACCCAGGGCAGCAGCCCCGTCGTGGTTGTGGGGGGAGCCCTGTTGTTAACGGTATGTTTGTACATGATCGCGTTAGCGACCTGGGCTGTAAATTGTTAGGAATATGATCCGCGTTAGCATCCTGGGTGGTAAATTGTTAGGAGATCGGTGTTTCGTTGGCGACTTGTCATCCGCGCCTGCCACGCGCGCGGGATGAGAAAAGTTCGCCGACGAGTAGGGGTCGTTCTTGTGGGAGGCAGCGACCCTCCGCAGAGGGTGAACTTCGCCGAAGCGAAGTTTAGCTGCCGGGACAAGAACGATTCCCCGGAACAGAGGTGAACTCGCGAGGGTTGGGTGCATGTATGAGTGAGACAGGCGTCGCCATTGGACCAGTACAAAAAAAAGATTTTATTCTTCCTCTTCTTCAAAGGAAAAGAGTTCGTTGATAAGAGGTTCGAGTTCCCGTGGTATCTCGTAACCTCCCGCATTGGTTCCAGGGCAAGCGCCGCATTCGACCGTATCGTCTCGGATCCTAAGACCGCCGTTCCAACATTTGCATACGTACATGTTCTGTATCCTTCCCTTTCGGGCACTCTTTCAAGATACAGAGATATTTTTCGGGGCGCACCGTCCGTGGGATGTCCTCCTGCCTGCCACGCGCAGGAGGAGATCGCACTCCCTCTACGCTCACTAGGGTCCTGGCGCCCCGGCTTTATCAATCAGGGTTGGTTGAAATTATTATTATTATTATTATGATGATAACAAGAGTTGTTATTACTACCAGTACATAAAAAAAGGGTTTTACTGTTCCTCTTCTTCAGAGGAAAAGAGTTCGGTGATGAGAGGCTCGATACTCTTTGGTATCGGATATCCACTCTCATCGTCTCCAGGGCAAGCGCCGCATTCGACTGAATCGTCCATGATGCGCAACCCTCCCGTCCAACATCTACATACATACATGTTCTTTATCCTGCTCTTTCGAGCACTCTTTCAGAATACAGAGATATTTTTCGGGGCGCACCCCGTTCGTGGGATGTCCTCCCGCCTGCGGCGCGCGGGAGGAGATCGCACTCCCTCTACGCTTTTGGAGGCATGGGCGCCCCCCATTATTAATCAGGGTTGGTTGGAGCGGGGGTTGTTATTATAATTATTATTATTATTATGATGATGAGAACAAGAGTTGTTATTACTACCAGTACATAAAAAAAAAGAAAGATTATCCCTGACACCCAGGCATCATCATTTGTTTCGATTGCCGTGTTCTCGGCAGATGATAGAACGCTTTGCAACTGGTGCAACGCGAGATATGATTTCCATACTTGAATCCTACCATAGGGGATCCGCAATCTGGACAGGGAACACAATGTTCTGCCAGTAGTCTTATCATGATTTTAGCCATGATACCTAACTCCGCCCTCTTGGGCATTCTTTCATGTTACAGAGGTATTTTTCGGGGCAGCGGGGGTGCCAGTACATAAAAAAAGGTTAGGAATCTAATTCCCAATGTGTTAGAGCAAGTCTGAACCAGAACTCTTCTGTTCTGGAAGCGTTTGGGTATCTATTCTTAAGTGCAATCACAATTGCTTGCACTTCTTCTGATGCGATTTCTGCAAGTGTGGGGGCGACCGGAATGCCTCTTAACTTCTGCTCGTTGGGCGGTGCATTGGTCTTGGTTCTCTGTAACAGTTCCATATACTAGTTCCTGCTCTTTTGAGCACTCTTTCAGAATACAGAGATATTTTTGGGGATGCAGCGGGGGTGCCAGTACATAAAAAAAAGGTGATTACCGGTATCGGCAATCTCCGCACCATTGTGTAGGTGCTTTTAACCCTGCTATTTTGCATGATGTGGAGTGTCCACAGTGATATGCGCAAGGTTGTTGGTTGTAATAATAACCTCCGCTGCAGACCTCACATTTGGATAGAGTTTCCATCTTTCCGCATGGAGTCATATACCGGATATATGACATCTGTTTACCTATGCGACGCAGTTTGAACCGATACCGGTTTACGGATCGGATTGTGGTGGTTGTTGTAAAGACGTCTGGTAGAGGTAGGGTTGCGTTGGGGGTTCGTTTACCCTTTGTGTCAAAAAGATTTAGATTGGAGGAGCGGGACATTAAATTCCACTCCCATATCCAACGATTATTCCAATTGCCATACCATTTACCAGGATCATCCCGAGGATGAATCCTATTTCTCGGCGATAGTCTTTGAGTTCCATACTCTGGTTCCTGCTCTTTCGAGCACTCTTTCATGATACAGAGATATTTTTGTGATGCAGCGGGGGGAGTGCCAGTACATAAAAAATGTGCTAGAGATGATTTAACATCTCCAATAAAACATCTCCATGACATCTTTTCGGTTTGCAAAAGCAAACCAGGATCTTACCTTTTAATTCACTTACATCTTTTGCCAATCCACTTTCTATACAATATTTCTTATATTTCTCAATAACTTCATCTCTTTTAGATTCGTCTTTCATAAAAAATGGATTTCCCCATTTTGATCCTCTTCCTATGAACACATATTGCTCATTATTTTTCCATCCTTTCTCGCAATTCCTAACATTCACTACATATTCTTTCATACATTTTATTAATATACAGAGATATTTTTGTGAACTTGTCGAACCAACCCCGGAAATTCTTTTTGAATCTGTGTTCGAAAATATGTCCTTCTTCCCAAGTACAATTGTTGAAATCAAATATGAATCCAATCCCTAGAGGGATCAGTTTTTGCATCTGTTCCCGAGGATAATCAACGTCAACAAATTCGCTTAAGGCTTGAAGCAATTCTAAATAAGAGGAGTAAGCCATGCTTACCTCCGTCCTTTTGGATACTCTGTTTTCTTAGTTCGCTCATACTCGAACTTGTTGATCCGGGGATAGGTTCTCGGTTCGATTTCTGGACCGTGTAACAGATGCTCGTTTCGCCTTGTAGAAGTCATAGTTACCGCCCCTTGTTTATCCGATACTTCTCGCCGAAATAATCGATGGCAATCAGCATTTCTTTCTCCTGTTTGGACAGGTATCGGCGATTACCGATGATCTTTTCGACGTCTGACGGGACAATGGCGTGTGTGGCGAGAGGTTCGTCGTCGAAGTTCGATGTTGGGTAGACATAGATGGTTGCGCACTTGTCGCGTTCGTCGTAATTAAATGTGAACATCATAATTGATCAAGTCCGTATATTTCTCTGATAGCTTGTCGAGTGAAGAAAACGGCGGGTTCGATGCTGTTAGGATCGAGTTCCCGGAGTTCGTGTGCCCGGAGTTCGATTTTTCGGTTTACTTCTGAAAAATGTTCAGTGGAGGGGGTAATAAGTTCCATTATCGGATTCCTCCATTGTAATTGGTTCATGGTCCCAGGTCTGTTCCAGGGGGGTGAAGGTGGTCGCACTGCAATACTCGTGCTCGGGGCACGTTCCGCAATTGTTTCTGTCGAAACACATATCTACTATCCTGCCCTCTTGGGCACTCTTTCAAGATACATAGATATTTTTCGGGAGGGCACGTTCGTTAACAGATATAATGGAGAGGTTGCGAGGGTCCTGAAGGAGGGCTCTGCTGCGACGCAATCTACTACAAATCAATACCGGCGTCGCCCATTCTAACAAGGGCGGCAGCGAAGGCTAGTGAGCGGTCGGAGCGCATTTCGCGGAGACCTGCGAGCGTTGTCTGAGCGCCGCCCGTTCGTCATAAAAAAAGACAGGATAGGTCATATTACTATGAGAGAGGATGACGGTTGTTACGGAAGATAACGGTTGTGACAAGGGGTGGCGAGGTCCTTTGTTACCACCAATAACCAGTACATAAAAAAATATTGGGGAGAGAGCAGGAGTGGCTCTTAGAGGAAACGTGTCGCGCCAAGGATGAAGACAAAGATGAGAATTGTGGGGATGTCCATTATTCACCCTTGAGATTGTCAAGGGTTGTCTTCTTCGAACGTGATGAAGATTTGGGGGAAGCCGGTGATGGCTCCTCCGTGGTCGCTGCGGTGGCAGGCTGTTCTGTCGTTGCTTCCGCTGGTGGGGTTGTCCGTTCAAGCCGGGGTGGTGAGTTGATGGCTGCATAGGCACCATCTTTGCCACTCAGGACATCGGCGATGTGGGTGAGACTCACTGAGAGACCGGTCTTTCCGACATTGTAGGTCGCGTTCTTCTTACCGACAACCGGTGGGATTTCAACGAACTTGTTGTCTCCTAGTGGGAGAACCATGTTACCTTCCGGGGTGAAGGTTACATACATCTCAACATTGACCATTGCACCGATTTCACCCTTCTTGTTCGGTCGGATATACCCTGCGGTAATCCATTCTGCCGACTGCTGTGCGTTTGTTGGGTTTGCGTAGTTTCTGAGGTCTACCATGTTTACTTTCCTGCCAAATTGAACAAGACCAAGTTGGTCTTGCTCGCTGAGGCACTATTTCAACATACAGAGGTATTTTTTCGTTGAGGGATAGAATGAGGGAATGCAACGGAATTTGGCTTCATGAAACACACACCTGGGTCGCCGTTAGGCGCCTGCGTCATACCCATCACGCCATCACGAACCCGATCACCTTTCATTCAGACGAGATACCCGTTATGGTTGTTAACGGTGTAGGTTTCTTGTTAACGGTGGATGATCCTTGTTAACGGTGACTGGGGGATAGGTGAAGGGGGTGTAACCACCCCTGTTACAAATTGTAACATTTTTGAATCGGAGCAAAATGTCTCGGGGAAAACGTCAAAAGGAGCGCAGAATGGGGTTTGTTGTGGCGCCGTTAGGCGCCTGCGTCATACCCATCACGCCATCACGAACCCGATCACCTTTCATTCAGACGAGATACCCGTTATGGTTGTTAACGGTGTAGGTTTCTTGTTAACGGTGGATGATCCTTGTTAA
>NZ_JAQVBV010000021.1:55878-95388 GCF_028690125.1 Bacteroides sp.
CGGTGACTGGGGGATAGGTGAAGGGGGTGTAACCACCCCTGTTACAAATTGTAACATTTTTGAATCGGAGCAAAATGTCTCGGGGAAAACGTCAAAAGGAGCGCAGAATGCGTTCGGATGGGTGTCGGATCACCTATATTTTTGGTGAAATAGGGGTGGCAGCATAGGTTTGTTACATTATTTTGGGAAATGAGGATATTTTAATCCTCTATAAACGTCCCGATTCGCAATCGGAGCAAAATGTCTCGGGACTTTTGTCAAAAGGAGCCCGTAACATAGAGATTCTGTGCGCAATCCTGGCGCTTAGATAGGACCGGGGCGGGCTCCACGCATAGATAATGCAGGGATTATCGTAATATAACGAAAAGCCCCACGATGATGAAGAAGATGATTATTCCCACCGGGGACACCCGCCGGAAACTATCTGTGTGCCATTACATCTTTCTGTTCGTTTTCTGTGTATACCAGTGAATTCTTCATAAAACATGTGTATTCTCTCCGAGGATCACTAAATAAACGATAATTTACTTATATTTTTCAAAATACCTTCATTCTCCTCCCCTCCCCGGTCCTTACGTACATATACCGGCGTTTACCTCTATCATTTCCTACGAATTTGCTTGAATTCATAGAGAAAACCCCATAAAACGTTCAAAATAACGTCGATTTTCCGGGAGGTTGAAAAGAGTTGTACGTTTTCATACGTTTTGGATATTTTAAAACGGAGTGAATTATGGTTCTATGGTTGTTTTGTAGCCTGATGTCACATTCATAGGTAAATACGGTGTTATAGATACATTATCTATGCTGTTACTTGTGTGGTCCTGCTTATCTGTGTTGGGTATGATAGTGACTGGTGTGTTATACTATGGTTATGGATTGGTTTTTGAGTCTGTGTTTATAGTTGTTGATGAATGTATTGAGATTATTGTAGATAGTAATGTATTCTTGTTTCTCTTTAGGAGTCATTGTATTCTTATTGTGTATAGTATCATTTAGTTCTTGTTTGAGTGATTGTAGTCCTTGTGTAAGGTACATTAATTTGATTGTTGTTTTGAGGTCATTAATTGGTGTTTTTGTGTAGTCTTTAGGAATGATCTGTGTACTTGTTAATTGGTACATAATATCACGCGAAAAAGATTAGATGTAGATGATTTTGATGTTCATCGGAGTTTTGATCGGGCTTTTGCTGATGACATATTCGATGTCATGAACTGAGCGGTATGTGCCGACGCTTGGGACGAGATCGCCTGCGATGGGCACTTCCCATTCTGGTAGATGTTTTGTGGTTGTATCTAATTCGACTTCGGTGATACTATTTTCCATGAATTCGTCGTGAAGTTTGTTGAGAAGCGGGTGATTGATTCTTGATCCCACTTTGGTTCTGTAGAATGGATCTTTGTTGAGAAGGAACGTTGCTTTCTTTGCGTATTCATCCTGGATGGGTGCGATGTATTCCCATTTTAGGATTTCGTGATCTGCGATGACGACGTTGTATCCTTCAACAACAAGTGGCATGATTGGATGATATGATCCTGCGTAAATGATGTTTGGATTGAGTTTGTCTGCGATGTCCATGACTTGTGTCATATCGTTTGGGTAAAGTTTACCCCATAAACCCATATTTTTCATACAAAATCCCCTCCTTTGAGGACACACATCTATAATACAAAGATATTTTTCTATCAGACCGTTGTATCGGCTGTTTAAAAAAGAGTTTTAAGAAGTTTTAGGTTCAGGGTTGTATGGAGGTGGTACTGTCACAGGAACGCTGATATCTTCGCCTAGAAGGAGTTTGCTGAATTGTTCAAGTGGGAGGCTGATCGCAGTGCCACCAAATTTGTAGGTTACGGTTGTTTTGTTGATTTTTGGAGGGATGGTTACTCTTTGATCTTCACCAACGGGAAGAATAAGTGATCCTTCCGGAGTGAATTTGATGTAGATTGATGTTTTCAATGGTGCACCATATTTGCCGTTTTTGTTGAGTTTTACATATCCGGCACGTTCCCATTTTTCGTTGTTTGGGAGGTTCATCTGTCCTGCGTATTTTCGTATATCGAATTCCATAGTTTGTTACTCCTGTTTCTGAAGAAGAGATTTTTTTCTCCTCTGGAGAAATCAAAATCAAATTTTAAATTTGTGTTTGAATCGTTTTATTGCGAATTGTTCTGCTCTGATTCGGGGTTTGAAATAATGGAGTATTCTTTTGTTGATGTAGGGGTATGTCCATTTGAGGTTGTAACGGGTTGTTACCTCTTTGATATGATCTATATTTTCTGATAAGAAAGTGAAATCGTTGTTAAGTTTGGAGCTATATGGGAACTTGCTGTTACTGAATGTGTATTTGAATGGGAGTCCGTGTACCATTCCGAAATACACGGCTTCCTGGACGAACATGCGGTTGGTGAAGGTGTTTTCGTAATTGGGCATGTCGAATAGTTGGAGATATAAGTATAAATTTGGCATAGATATCTGTAATTTGATTGTTTTTATTTATTATTATTCTAATTGTATTAAATATTGAATTTGTTTTTGAATTGTTTGATTGAGAAGGGTTTGTATCGGTAATGTGGTTTGAAACTGTTTTTTTTGAGGATGTTTTTGCAGGTGTATGTGAGAGTATAGTCTGTGGTTTTGGGTTCGATTGTTTCGAGATTGTTTGCAAGGGTTATGTAAACAGTTTGTAAATAGAGTGATATAGGTATTTTATAGGTGGATATATCAAATTTGTAATAGATAGGAATGCCAATTGATTGTCCGAAATATACTGCTTCCTGAGCGAATATTCTGCTGCGTGTGGTGTTTTTAAAATCGGTGTTGAATTCTTTTAGAAATAGATAGAGGTCGATGCATTCGTGTATGGAGACTTGGTTTTTGTTTTCTTGATAAGATTCGATATTGTTTTGTTTGTTGTGGTAGCTAGACATAATAATCTGAGTGTGAGTATAAGTATAATTTTGGTAAATATACGTTCATTAAAGCGTCAAATAGTTTTTGTCCGGTGATTGTTGGAACATAGTAATATGTTGTGGGATCGTTGAGGTTATTTGTTTTTTTTATGATATGTCCACCTTGGGTTAGGTTATATAGGGGATAATTAAGATATTGTTTTGGGAATGCTTGAGATAGTTCTTGTAATGTTGTTTTTTTGTGATGGAGAATGTATAGGAATATTGTCCATGTTATGTCGTTTTTGAATGCTTTTATACCTTCTTTGAGTTCGGTTGGGAGATCGTCTGCTGTGAGGGGTTTCATTTTATTATTCCTTTTTAATGTGTTTTTGGATTGTTTTTAAAATACCCGATACATGGTATGACCCATGTAAGGGGTTTGGAGATGATTTAAGGATATTCTGGATCTTCTGGGGTTTTTATGGATGTTAATGCATCGTCGAGAGTGTCAAATGCATCGAAGATGTTGTCTATTAGATCGCGGGTTTGGTTTTTCAGGTCGTTGACGGTAGTTGATATTGTATTGAGGAATCCGTAGTTGGGATTTGCTGTATTTTTGAGATTAGGGATACTGTATCTGATTTCCATGAGTTCTTCTGCGAATTCGGTTAATTTAGACACCATGGAATTGTGGAGTTTTTTGAGGTCTTTGATACGAGTTTCGTATTCGGATAGGTCAATTGTCATGGTTTGTGTCCTATGTGTTTTTTTGGAGGGTTTTCCTCTTTCGAGGATATACCCGATACATGGTGTGACCCATGTAAAGGGTATGGAAACATGTTGCCGGTGACCGTGTTGTTGTTGCTGGATGTCCCTCTGTATATAAACGTCATCGGGAAAAATAATAATAGTATCGATTTTTGTCTTATGAAGAAAAGGTAATTATTTTTTTTATATTTTTATACCTTTTTTCCGAAGAAGTGCAAGAATTACACCTTCGATACTTTCTTCGTCTAGAGATGAGGATTCTATCGATTGTATCGACTCGTTGAGAGAGTGGAGGAATTTGAGATTTACAGTCCAACCATCGGCTCTGTAAAGAGGAATATCGATTGTGAGGGTTACATATTCGTTGTTTGGAGGGTTGTTTATATTTATTGAGTCGAGAGGACAATGGAGAGGAAAATCTCGTCCTTCAGGGCAAGGGGGGAGGGTGTCTTCGTGTTTTGGATGGTTACATATGGGGTTTCCTGATACGAAATGTTTTGTACGAACAGGGCATTCTGCCGGGGCAGAGAAATTGTATAGGATCTGTTTGCCTTTCATGGTTTGTTTCCGTTTGAGTGTTTTCGTAGTTTTGGGTAGTCTTCATCATAGATTTGATTGGAGTTTGGCATTATGGACTCCATTCGTTATTACAGGATGCACATTTCCAGACGGTGTTGTTTGGATAGAGAGGGTATGTATCAAGAGAATCGCAGGATCGGCATTTGTTGAAATGTTCTTTCAGGATGATTATAGACTGGAACCATACTGTTTTGCATTTGGGACAGGTATGTGTGAAGTTGAAGTATTTGCCCATTTGAGAGTAGTTACCGATTGTGTTGTTGAATTGTCTGAATATCTCTGTATCAAGGTTTTCACAGTTAGGGCAAGGGACACCGATTGCAGGTTCTCCGAGAGGAGGGGTTTTTAAAGAGGGTTTAGGAGGGTTTGTTTCAGAGAAGACATCTATGAGAAAGGTTGTTGTAGAATCTTGGATACCTGGAGATTTGGATTCCCGGTTGCCTGCGATGTTGAGATCTTTGATCTCGTTGATTGTGATGAAGTCGAGTAATTGGAGTTTTGTTGGGTTGATGATGAATGGATTGTTAAGCATTTTGCAGGTGTTTATTGTGAGGATAGTGCCTGGAGAGTTGAGATCTGTTGCAAAGATGACGGTACCGTCACTGAAATGGATGTTTTGTTTTGTGCGTTCTCTGTAATAGTCACTGGTTGTGAATTTTGGGTTGATTTCGAGTTCGACGAGTCCGAATATGTCTGCGAGAGAATTGTCGTTACCAGATTCGTTGAAATAACCCGGAGGTACGAATCCGAATGTTTTGATGTTGCAATGTTTTGCTGCAAGGAGACCGGCAATGTCTGCGCCGGTTTGTCCACCTGATATAACGAGTTTAATCATAGTTCCTCCATGTTCTAAATCTCGATAGGGATATCGATATCTTCAAGATAGTGTTCCATAAGTTGTTTTACATCCTGTTTCGGAAGACTGCCCAGACCTGTTCCAAGCGGAGGGAATGCAATTGAAGTAATTGGGTGTTGATCGTTGTTTCTGAAAGATATCAGACCTGCTTCGATATATTCGAGTTTACTGGGATCTTTCCAGGGGAGTTTTGTTGGGAAACAGAGGATGTTTATTTCAGGGAATGAGAATAACCATGGTGATCCGATGCGGAGTTCGTTATGAGAACATGTTTTGCGATACGGGACATTTATATCAGGATACCGGTCTCTGAATTGTTTGGCGAGACCTGCTCCCATAACGCCGACACAATTAACGGGGTTGACAAGTGTTTGGCATTTGCTGTCAAAGATGTTTCCTGATTTATACTCGATCATGGTTTACCTCCTGATTAAAACAATAATATTTTTATAATTATTGTAATATATTAATTGAAGGAGTTATTCATAGGTTTTTTTTATTGGGTTTGTATTGAGTATGACAGTGTATTGGGAGAGGTGTTGTTCATTATTGATGCGTTTGAGTGTGTCTATGATGTTACATAGTTCAAAATCAACGTGATATTCGAGTTCTTTCCAGGATTCGTTTGTTAAGGTGAGGGTTTTTGTTCGGCAGTATCCTGAAGGGTGGTTGAAAGGTGTACCCCATTGTGTAAGTAATTGTGTTTCAAATAGGAAGATTTTGTGATCTGTGTATTCCGGGAGTATACGATATTCGTGGTTTGCAGGGATGTTTATTGTGATTTTTGCTGTTTTTGAATTGTTTGAGGGATGGTATTTGATAGAGATTTCAAGGGGTATGTTTTTGTTGATGTGAGTATAGGTGATAGTTGTGTTTTTGGGTTTTGTGTTTTGTTTGATAACAGATATAAGTAGGGTATTGATTTTTTCGATGTGCGAGTTGATTTCGATGATTTTTCCTAATGGTGTTGGAAATTCTGAGGGGTATGTGACCGGGATTAGTTTTGAATTGAATCTGTATTGGTTATCTGTTGAGAGAATACCCCATTTTGCATCGAGTTTATGATCTCCAATATAATTGAATGATCGATATTTTTCGTCGAGTTCGTTTTTGTCGTTTGTAGGGAGATGGACGGTGAGTTTATATGCTGTAATCTGGTTATTTTTATTGTATACAGGGGATATTTTGATTTCAGGGTCCATGATATATCAATCTCGGGTGATTATGTATATTGGAGGGTAGTCGTAATGAAGGCAGATTTCGTTGGTCTGGATTCTGTATTTGTTCCAGTCGGGTGCAGGGCTTTTTGATTTTATCCTGTTCCAGGTATCATGACGCATTTCTACATCTAGTGTTTCGAGTTCGCAATACATACCGTCCGGGAGTTCGTTTTGTAGACCATAGAAATACCAGTAGGTATCTATGATATCTCGTGGGATTGTAATATTAGAGGTCATTTGGATGGTTCCTCGGAAAAAGGATTAAGGGGTTTCTGTTGCCAGTTCTGATATTTTTTCGATTAGGTATTTTTGATCTTCATCTGAACCGTATTGCATGATGTGTTTTAACGTTGATGCGATCTCTTTTGGTGAAGATGTGGAGGTGATATTGGCATCTATATGAAGATGTTTGTTGAATTTACAGGAGTTATGAAGGTTATTTAAATTATTGGTTTCAAGGAATTCTTTTAGTGAGTCGTTATTTTCGTATTTGTTTAAGATAATGTTTACGGTGTTTCGATATTCTTGATTGTTTGGGTGATTGTATCCATAAATGTTGATTGTATCTTTAGTGAATTTGATTTTTGGATAGGGTTCGTTCTTTGCCAGGAATTCACAAATTGTATAGTTATCACAACAGTTGAGTAATGATTGGGTTTCGGAGTTTGTTATGTAATTTGCTAAGATTTTTGAGATATCCGGATTAATATTTGTTTGATTATAGAGTTTTAAGAAGGTGGTGAATATTGAGATATTGTAAAATGTTGGGTAGAGTATGTTATTAGAGTGTTTATTGTGGAAGAGGGCTGGGGTGATATCGATATAATTCATTTGTTCGTGGAATTGGAGATAGGTTGTTAAACCAGTTTTGATAGCGGGTTTATCTAAGAGAAAAAATGATTGTGTGATGAGTGATCGGACGTTTAATGCTGTTGGTTTGCTGAGAGTATGGTGAGTGTAGTTAAGGATTTCTGTAATAGATTCGAGTTTTGTTTGGATCGGAGCGTTACTATGAGAGCAGATGAAGTTGATAGTAATTTCGATGAATTGGGGATTTTTAATCCATTTGTATATTGTTGTTGGGGTGTTGGGGTTTGGATCGATATATAGGTGGTTTGAAGGGACATAATTGATATTCCATTTTTTATCGGTTGCTGCATCCACTATAAGGGATATTTCATGGTTGATTTTTTTTAGATTGGATCTGATTTTATCGGATTTTGTATTGGAAATTTCATCGAGTTTATTGAGAAGGTTTACTACTGCTTGTTCCGGGTTATTGAATGATTTGATTGCATTTATGATGTTTTGGTTGGTGAAATAATTTGTATCAAATGGGAGGAATCTATGGGTTGTTTTAATGTTGAAACATGTTTCGACATGACCGCATTGATACTGGAAATGAGATAGAATTGTTTCGAGATGTTCGAAATGGCGTTTGCTAATGTAGTTTAAGATACTGTTGACTCTGTGTTTTGTGGTTTTCTTTGCGGTGATTACTGAGAGCCATTCTTTGATGGTGAATGGGTTTTCGATATGGAATTCGAGTTCGAGGGTTTTTTCAAATGCGGGGTCATCTGAAATGGATTTTAGAGTGGATATTAGGGATTTTTTGAATATCATGTTTATTCTTCCTTAAATACTTCGTCCTGGCATGATTGACACAGACCAGATATTCTGGATTCTTTTATTGAGAGTTCGTCTCTGAAAATACCCGGATTACATGATGTGCCGCAAAATGGGCATAATCCGTTTTCGAGTCGTTCTTTTGCGATCGGGTCTTTTGCACAGATGAGCTGTATTCCGGGTTTGGACATATCTACAATTGCATTCATTTTAAAACCTTTTTATTAATAAACAATTTATTTGAAGAATTCCTGTTGTATTTTTTTGATGAAAGTGTTTCTGACAATTTGTATTGTGTTTAGTGGGTTAGATCGATCTTTATTTGCGTAATAATAGAGAGATTCTATAGGATCATCACCGTATACACCAGGATGGGTTTTGGGATCTTTAACTGGTTTTCTGCAGAGATAGATGTTCCAGCCATGACCTATTGGAAGAATGAAATCTATTTTTTTGAATAGTTTTTGTTCACCGGTATAATAATTGTCATGGACCAGAGTGATTTTTCTGGATTCGATATAGATCTCCTGGATTTTGGTGTTACAGAGAGACATTAGCAAAATGAGGAGTTTCTATTTGGGATATTGAATAACATTCCAAATAGGCATCGAGTTTATCCATTTCATCTGCAGATAGTTCAATAGGAGTATCTGTGCGTTTCATAGGAATCCTGATTTTGTAGTATTGTTTGGCGTGAGATGCGATATGGATGGGGAGTGATCCAAAAACAGTTTTGTTTTTGATATCGTTTACGGTAGCATAGGTGAGAACGGTGCCGACAATGTTTTTGCGTTGTAACCATTCGATTGCTCCGATGTGTCGGGATACAATGATTATATCAGACATGAATTTAGGGTGGTTTCGATGTTGTTGTAGGAAGATGAGACGATACTATAGAACTGATCATCTATGTTTCCATAGGGATCTTTGAGTTTTATGGTAATATGGAAACTATCTGTTTTGGTTTTTAGTTCTTCGATTGAGATAATGGGATCGCATATCTTTTCGTTTACGAATGGTTGGTTTGGAGCACGTTCAATTGAATCTATATAGAAAGGGAACCAGTTTCTGATGAAATGTTCTGGTGGATGAGTATAGGTTTCGCTAATCTCGGTGAGAATTTCAATTAATGGTTTTGATATAGGTTTTGTTGCAGTATATTCAATTGCGTTGTTTTTAATTGCTATCATGACAGTTACCTCCACAGTTACATGTATGAGCGGTTTTTGATTTGTCAGAGTTTTTACAGTTACAGATATGGGGTTTCTTTGAGATTGAATCTGTAGGGGGAGTTGTTGGTTTTGATGGTGTCATGTTGATATTCCTGTGTGTTTTTGTATAGTTTTTAAAATATATTTTTTTGTTTATTTTAATTTTATTATGAATTTATGTTGAGAATATAGATGATATTGTTTTGAATACTCGTTTGAAGAAGTGAGGTTCTTCAGTAGTGGTTTGAGGTAGGTGTTGTGTTGGTTTTTTTGTTTGATGTTTTGGGTTTTGTGCATTGTTTGTGCATTCTTTACAGGAGCTTGCCAAGCCGTTTATTTTATTTTTGTTTTTAGGGAAGTCGGTGAATGGAAGGACCCGTTTGCATGACGTACAATATCGAATATTGTATTCAGTGTTGATACCCCGGAGACCAGGTCGTTTGTATTTTTTGCATTCGGTAATCATTTCTGCTTTTATTTCTGTGAGAGATTTTTGATTGGGTGTGGGTTTGGGTTTTAAGGCGATGTATTTGTTGTAACAGGTTTTACACCATGTGTGGTAGGATTGACCTGATTTTGTATTTTTTATGGTAAAGTTAGTGAGAGGTTGATCCGTATTACAATAGGGGCAATATTTTTTCTTTGTAGATATGAATTGTTTTGCTAGTTGATCGAGTTTTTGTTTGTGTTCACAGTTTTTACATACAGGATTAAGAGAGTCCGGGGTTGTGGGATCCGGGTTAAAACTGTAAGTATCTTTTTTTTCTCCACAGAGAGAACATATTTTTGTTGGCATAGTATATCCTTTAAAAGTAACCTTCTTCTTTTAGAGAGGTCCAGTCGTTGTTTGTTAGGATTATATGATCAAGAAGTTTTATGCCGAGTAGTTCACCGGCATTTTTTAGTTTTGTGGTGATATTTAGGTCTTGTTCAGAAGGCGTTTTGTTGCCGGAGGGATGGTTGTGAGCCATGATTATTGCAACTGCGTTATCGAGGATTGCGCTTCGGAAAATTTCTCTTGGATGTACTGGAGATTCGTTTACAATACCCAGACTAATTATTCTGGTGTTAATGATATTA
The DNA here is from genome assembly GCF_028690125.1 of Bacteroides sp. GTDB lineage: Bacteria > Bacteroidota > Bacteroidia > Bacteroidales > Bacteroidaceae > Bacteroides. The sequence continues at coordinate 66,110 of NZ_JAQVBV010000021.1, forward strand.
TAATTTCCGTTTAGAGTCATTATAATGACGGTTTCCTGAGTGAGATCTTTGATGAATTCTGTTAAGTAGGGGATGATGCATGAGGGAGTTGTTATATTTAGATCTTTCATCATGGGGGTGTAGTAAGGAGGATGTTCGGAGACCTGCATTAACATAAACATTTTTTTCACTTCCAGAACAAAAAAGGGTATTTGTTTTTTAAGGAGTGTCGTGGTTTACCAGGAGTTCTTTTATCGAATACACGTGTTCAATGATGTTGTGGCATTTTGGGCATTGATATTTGTGGGTTGCTCCGTCTTCATCTGAATAAGAGTCAAGGACTTTATTATTGATATCTATTCGTTCACAGGTGTGTTCTGTTGAGGTACGCAAGAATGTATCGGATGTTATATGGCAGATAGGGCATTTGAATGTAAGGTTCTGGATTGGTTTGTCAATCAGGAACTGTTCAAGTCCTTTATCACAGGAATATGTTGTGTAGCAATTTGGACATTGATATAAACAGAGTCTTGGATAAGATAGGGTATCGATTGATACCGCGTTTATCGAGTATTCTCTTATATGTGTGAGGGCATCATAATTAGTACGGAGTATGCGGGATTCGAGTTTGTAAAAGATTGGGGATTGTTTTTTGCATTTTGGGCATAAATATATTTTTTTCATCGGATTATTTCCGCCTCCAGATCGTCGAATTCTAGTGTGATGGTTTTTGTATCTTTTTCGAAAAAGGGGATCGCATTAAGGGGTTTATTGAGGGTGGTGTCAGCGATACGGAATGCTTCTTCCTCATTATCTGCATGGATTCTGAGGTGTCCGGTTTTCGTGATTGTTTTTATTAGGTGTATTTTATATAACATGAATTTTCACCATACGATATTCTGTTCATCCCAATCGTTTATTGCCCGTTCTTCTGCTGCAAGACCTTCATTTTCACTTGTATCTTCACACCATTCTGCACCACAATCGCAGCATTCAAGATATCTTTCTGTGTTGATGTTGGGAGTTATATCACTAGATCCGCAATAGGGGCAACCCTCGTCAAGATCGATTTCTGTGGTTGTTTTTGTTGTTGGATCAGAAATGAAGAAGAAGTTAGCTACACTATCGGGGTCCTGTTGAATTTCTTTTGCGAGTCGGGCTGCCATGATTGGGGAGTCTGCTTCGATATCAATTGTCCAGGTAACTAGATATTCGGTCATTTTAATAATACCTCACTGATTTGTTAGGATAATTGGTGGTTTGATTGTTGTTTTTTATAGGTTTCCATGAATGTGATGATTTTTGGACCCCATATGTCGGTAACAGATATTGATTCGGAGGTTGATTTACCTACACGGATTGCACCGTTGTTTCCAATATATAGGTTCTTTTTATCATTATAGATAAAAATGGTGTATTTTGCGGATCTTGAATCCTGTTTTCGAGATAGGTGTTTGACGTTTTCGAAATAATCGATGAATATATCTTTTTTTGACATAATAATCAATAGGATAATTTTTCAAAATATTTTTTGCAGAAATATGCTGATTGGTTATGGGGGGATAGATCAGGATGGTTTTTTTTGAATACTCTGTATTCAGAAAATGCGTTTGCTTTTTTGATTTTAAAGAGTCGTTCTGTGTGTTCTGAGGTGTGTTGGGTTTCTGTTTTGAGTTGGTTGTCTATTGATCGGAATAGTTCGGATTCAATAGAATCGATAAATTGTGAGAAGAGGTCGTCGTAGATGTCTTCAAGAGATTGTTTGTAAGTTGAGTTGTTTGTTTTTATGAGATAGGTAATGTAACCCATTAGGGTGATTCTTGGATCGGTTTTCATTGCTGAAATTAATTTTGTGATGAATGTTGTTTTGTCTGATAGTAGGTGTGCGTCTGTATGGTAGTAAGTTAGATCGAGAAGATCTTTTGGATAAGGGGTAGCAGAGAGATCGAGTTCGGTTGTTGTAGCAGTATCGGTATTTGTTATAACAAAATGTGTTTGTGGAGAATATGGATTAAGTTGGATCTCTCTGGTGTGTATTGCGGCAAGTTCGGGAGAGTTGAGATCTTTTAGGGTTATCGTCCAGGTTACTATATAATCAGTCATTTTTTATCATGCCATTCGAATAAAAAGTAGAGCGTCTTTTTTGATCTCTGTATTGGGGAAGTTGAATTCTCTTGAATCAAATGGGTCTGTGATGAGATGGTAGCCGTTTGGAGTGAAGCTTGATTCATAAATTATGATATTGTGATATTTAAGCCATTCTTCGACAGGATTATACTCTGTTTTAGAGTCGATATCAATGAGGAATTTGCGTTCTGCTTTGGATTTTGGATTTAATAGACAAGTTTTCCAAAGTGAATCGATTTTAGTGATGTTTGGATCCTCAATGAGCCGGTGTTGGAATTGTTTGAATGCTTTTGCATATGATCGTTTGTTGACTGTACGGTATATTCTGAAGGTTTTGTCCGGATGCAGGAGTTTGCATTTGTGTTTTATGATCTCGATGTCGGTTTCGGGATTGGAAATGATCTGTCTGATTGCAATTTTGTTGGTGTTGTTTGGGTTATCGCGTTTTCTGTCTATCGCGATATAGATGTGGCAGGATTCAGGAGTCATCTTTTCGCCTGTTTCATCGTGCATACCTTCTTGGTTTTCGCTTTACAATACCCGCATTCGAGCGTAATCTCATTATTACACACCGGAACTTCAAACCAATCCCATCCATACCAATCCCATCTCCATTTTTGTACACCATCTTTTTTCATAACATCACCCATTGTTGCAGGATATCTCGGTCATCAATACTGCTTCGTAATTTTGGTGATAATGTCCATCATTACCACGTGGTTGTATCTCAATTCCAGATCGTACGTCTGACCAATTTGTAGATATATGTATACTTTGGTATCTACGGCATACACCCCATAGTTCGTCTCTACGATACATAGAGCGTCGTTTATCTGTTTATCGTATATCGTGGCTCTTTGTAATTCTCCAGATGGTTGTGCAAAGTAGTAGAGATTTACACCCATGACACCGATTATAAGTAGAATCAGGATCCCAAATAAGATTTGGGTTGATACGATCTGATCGTGTTGTGGAAATGCATTATTACTATTATCTGTCATCCTTTATCCCTCAGCCCATGGATAATCTGTCGATTGCGATATAGATGTGACAGGATTCAGGAGTCATAAAGGACCCTCAAGTAGTTCAGGGAATTTATCTTTTCTAACATCTCGAAGATATTGTATTTCAGATATTTTTCGTTTGTCGTTTTGGAATGCTCTGTGGAGTTCTTTGTCTGTTGGTATAAGTATACCGGCACATTTCATTCTGATGATAAGATCGTATCGGTGTATTCGTGTGATTTTCATAACAGATTTGCATTTGGATTTAAATACATTTTATATTCTTTTTGTCCTTTTGGAGTTAAGTGTATAAAATGTGGATCGTCTGCCCAACTACATAAATTATATCTTGATTTAATATGATTTCCATATTCAGAGTCAATTATAGGATCGTCTGGAATATCAGTAATATCTGCAACATATTTGCCGTTGAATGGCATAAGGATACCATATTCATTATGAATGAAAATTCCAGCATCGTAACATTTTTTGAATGCCCTTTCTAAAGATCGAACTGCGGATTGTTGATCTTTTGTTAATCCAAATAGATTATTAAACTCATTTTTATCTAATTTTAATTGATTCATTTTTATCACCAATTCTCAAGTGTTTTTGGGGTTTTATCTTTTTTAATATTTTGAGTAAATTGTATTTACAATATACTTTGGTTGTTGCTTTGAAATGTTTTATGGGGATGGTCGGATTGTTAGAATATTGTGTTCATCAAAGTATTCGTCACAGTCATTGATTTGATCTAATGCAGTGTTGATTGCTTCTTCTTCGGTATCATCTTCAGCCCATAGGGTTTTTTCGAAGGTTATGGTAAATCCTTTTTGTGTCATATTAAACATTTTCGTTATTTTCTTCTTTAATGAGTTCGTTAAGAACAAGTTCCTGACAGAGTTGTGATCTTAGAAGGGTAATACGTCTAAGGTGTTCATGTTCTGTCATTTTCATATTTCTTAATCGTCTATTTACTTTATTCATTGTTTCATTTAATTTTGTTATTTTATCAGATATCTCCATTCTCTCTGTATCCGATAATACCCAGTTGTCGAAAGCCGCATTTGAAATGGTTTCTAATGCGTTTTCAATAATTTTGATTCTTTTTTTATCATTTCTTTCAAATGTCATTTATTTTACCCACGTGATTTGTATATCATCAATCATTTCGATGAATTCTATTTGTTCTGCCCATACGCGGAGGTATGCATTGACACGTTCATCAACGGGTGCATCTTCAGCTTCTGTGCGTTCTAGTGAGTTTACATTCCGGATGCATCCTTCTGTAACCAGATCTGTGTGTGCTTCGCTTCGGAACATGTATGTATCATCATTTGGAGTTTGCACAAGTTCCTGTGGATCAATACATCGTATACCCTTTGTAGATACTATTTTTGTCGGGAATATTAACGTTTTACTATTTGGAAGGATTCCCAGAGTTATTGTATTCACACCAGTATACGCTGCATCGTTGTTATGTAGGATTGCTGTAATAATCGATTTTTTAGATAATTTTATTTGCATTATTTTTATCTTCTGTGAAGTGATTTTTATTAATTTTTATAGATCAGTAATTATACATTCCGATGGAGTATTTCCATGTTATAGCATGGATCGTCATAAATAAAAATGTTGTTAGATATGCGATAATGATGTTTTGGGTTGTTATTAGGTAGATGATGATTGTCGCCCAGATTATATTAAAAATTAATATTTTTGTTGGGTTGAACATGGTTGTTTCTCGGGAATTAAATCGAATTCAGGGGTCAGTAGGGATAACGGTAGGGGTATTTGGATCCGGTCGGATAGTATTCGATTCGTGTTTTCTGATAGATATCATAGAATACTGTTGCACAGGTGTTGCATTCGAAAGGAATCATGATTGTGTTATCTGAAGTACTAAATGATGCGGATCCTGATTTGATAATGTCGTTTGAATCACAGTTGGGGCATGTGTGATAGAGTATTATGGGGGTTATATATTCGTTTTGGAGAGTTCCGTATTTGGCTTTTGAGGGGATTGTTGGGTCTGGATTGAATTCTATGATATCTGAGATATTATCATGATTGAATGTTGGAGGATTTTCGTTTAGTTCTGTTAAGATAATTTCTTTGGCTTGATCTTCTGAATCTGCCATGATCTGAAGGGTAACTTCAGCAGTTATACAATATCTTTTTTTCATCATCATTCTTTGAAAAATTCGAGAAGTTCGTCGATTTTCGATTCGATATCTCTGTCTCCTCGGAACGAGATGCAGCAGTCTTCTGAACTCCAAAATCCACTAATTGTGCGAGTGTTGGTGTTGATTTCAATATGTGGACCGCCGGTTGCCATAATAAATATGATGTTCTGAGTATTCCATCCTGTTTTGGATGAATATTGTGTGCGTTCAACTTCGATGATATCTTCAAGCAGGGTGTCGATAGAGTCGTCTCTGATCTGTTCGAGAACGGCTTCACAACTTTGTCTGAGTTTTTTGTAGGTGCTGTTCATGATATACCTTTAATGGTTTTATGTGGTGTTTTTTGGAGTCTGCGGCTGATTGAGTGTTGTGCTGTTCCATTATACCAATCGGCATGACGACATGCTATTCCGCGAGATTCCGTTAATGATATATATAGTTGGGGAAGTTTTATTTTTGGTTTTGAAAGGGTGATGGTTTGTTGGGGGAGAGAATAGATTAAAGAGGTTGATTTTTGAGGGATTGGGTGGAATTTCATGTGATCATCTTTATTTATGTAAATCGGATTTTTCTCTGATAGTTTCAGAGATTAATTCTGCATTTTTCATTTCGATATCAAGCCATTCGTCTTCGTGAGCTGAGAATCCGCAATTGCTACAATGGATGATGCTGTTGTGGTTGGGATCATAGATCCAGGGGCGCATGGTTGAAGGGAGCCGGGGTTTGCAGGAGTCACATGGGCAGTATTGAGGGTAGCTGCATTCCGGGCATACGAATGCAATGCTTGTGATTCCTCCGGGGATATGGCTGCTGTTGGTTTCTAAGAAGTCGTTGTTGTTTCGGGAGATTCTGAGTTTGAGATGGGCTGAGGCTTCTGTCGAAGATGTGAAATAATTGCCGCTGATGAAGTGGGGGGTTGAGGGATTCTTTATTTCGATATGAGTGCTGTATTCGTTTTTGTGGTTCCATTTGAGAAGGACATATCTGAATGATCGATCGATATCTGATCCTTTTGACCAGGCTGATGCGTAAAGGATAGTGGGGTTCATGTTTTGTCTTCTGAAATCTCTTTGATTTCGTACATTCCGTTTTCAATGGCAAGACCGATTGATCGGTATTCGTCAAGATAAGTATCGATATCTTTATCGTCGTCGTCGTCGTCTTCGATATAATCTGCTGCGATTTTTCTGGATAGAGAATAAAAAGCATCAGTCATATTTAGAAGTTCAATGATAAGATTGAAATCGGTGAGTGTCCAGTGTTCGCGTGGGAGTTCATCTGGATATTCTCTGTTTGCGATTTTTAGTTTGTAAATGGATATGATGAATTCTGTTGATATTTTGAGTAAACGATCAATATTTTGAGTATTTGAGGGATAATTCCAAAGCCAGAGATCGTTAGGGGTTTTGATTTGATCGATACCGGTTTTTAATTCGGTGAGTTGGTTGTGTAGATCGAAAAGAGTAATATCAGAGGTTTCGTCTTCGATATTGGTTAGTTCGAATTTAGTTGATAATTTGGATCCGCATTTTGGACATTTGAATCGATAATATATATTGGTTTTATCGAATTCATCTGAAGTGTAGTCAAGATCGGTGTTTTTGCATCTTGGACATTCCAGGATTTTGGGGTAAGAGGTATTTTTATTCATGTTTTGTTATTCCAGGTTGGGTGGATTGATGTTGATGGTATCTGTGTGGAACCATACCTTGTAGCGATCAGGGTTTGCGAGAGCGTATTTGATGAAATTGATTGTGTCGGGATCTGATCTGGTGCTGGCAGGTTCATGAGAATCGAATTCAGATGGATTGTAGTTCTTTATCCAGATATAACCAGTTTTTGTTTTTTCATTGAAGATCGGGGTGCGAGTCCATTTTACTGAACGTTTGCCGGTGACGACAATATGTTTGATTCCGTAGATGTTGAGACCGTTGAGTTTCATTTTTTTATTCTCCATGTTTTTTTAAAAATTATATTCATACATTACATTGGGTTTTTTTGAGGTTTGATTTTCGGTGGTTTGTAGTATCAATACGATCGATATCTTTGCTTGTTGGAGGGTTGTCTTTCATTTCGGTAAGAGCTTGAATAATTGCTTTGTTTTGGTTTGTTGCTGTTACGGTGATGGTTTTTTTAAAGGTTATGTTGAACGTTTTTTGGTGGGTTTCGACATAGTCACCCCATGAGCCGATTTGGTATGAGGTTCCGTCGTGGAATATTGTGGGGGAGTAGGTATCACCCATGTTGAGGTATACGAGATCCGGGTAGTCCGGATAGAGGGATTCTACGCCATAGTTGTTTTTGATAAAGGGAGCGATACTTTTCAAAACTGTTGTAGGAGGTAACCAGGTTGTGCTGATAAACGATTGGATATAATCTGCGTCGCCTTCAGCAATATCGAAATGTTTTTGGAGTTCGTGTGCAGTGATTTTCATTCTTTTTGCCCCTGGTTTTTTGGAAGGCAATCCAAGGCTGTAAGACCTTCGATATATTTGTTACATGTGCTGCAATAGATGCCTGTGCATCGGGCGTCATTGAGGTCGGGTTCGCCTGTGACGAATATTTTGTTTGAATTAAGATATACAGGGATTTGAACTCGATCGAGAACTTCGATGATTTGTTTTGTTTTCTGTTTACAGTGAGGACAAATGAACATGGTTATTCTTCCTTGGTTATTTTTCCAATTTCGATATTGGTGATACAGACCTGTGCAAATATTGTGTTTCAGGTTGTGTTACAGTCTTTGCATTTCATGAAATGAGTGAATTGAGCTTGTTCGGTATCGCTGATGATATCTGTAGTTACGGTGTGTCCAGAATCGCATGAAGGGCAGTTGAAGGGACGGGGATATTTTGGAGTGGTTTCTTCGCATTCGGGATCGGTGAGGGAAAGGAGATTGTAATTTTTTGTATATTGCTGATTGCAGGAGGGACAGTAGATTGTAATATTGATCCAATCGTTGTATATATCTATATCTTCGATTTTGAAATTTTCGTGTCCACATATGTGGCATTGGGTGAGACAAAGAGAAGTTGGGGGGATAGGTTTTATTTTTTAATTTCCTTTTAGTTTTTTGACATCAGTTCTGTGAAACTGGTTGGCGAGGGGGATGAGGCTGTTCTGGATTTCGGTGATCTCCGGATCGTCGCATTTTAATGCGCAGAAGTGGTAGAGAATCTGAATCGCGATTCGGCGATCAACGAGCATGTCGAGTGATCCGCAGTGGAGCGGGAGACAGGATAGATCAAGGTTTGCTCCGGTGAGGTTGGCTCCGATAAGGTTTGTTCCGGTGAGGTTGGCTCCGAAGAAGTTTGTTCCGGTGAGGTTCGTTTCTGAGAGATTGGCTTCGGAGAGGTTGGTTCTGGAGAGGTTGGCTTCGGATAGGTTGGTTTTGGATAGGTTGGCTTCGGAGAGGTAGGTTTTTGAGATATTAACATGGGAGAGGTTGGCTCCGAAGAGGTTGGCTCTGAAGAGGTTGGCTCCGAAGAGGTTGGCGTAGGATAGGTCGGCTCCGAAGAGGTTGGCGTAGGATAGGTCGGTGTTGGAGAGGTTGGTTTTGCTGAGGTCGGCTTCGGTGATGTCGGCTCCAGAGAGGTCTGCGTAGGATAGGTCTGTTTTGAATAAGTTAGCTTCTGAGAGGTTGGTGTTGGATAGGTTTGCGCATCTGCCGTTGTTGGGGTCGTTTAGCCATATTTCGTGGTTTTTTAAGATTTTATCGAGTTCGTTTTGGGTAAGAGTTTTCATCTTTTGTTCTCCCAGGTATTCGTTATCATAAAATTCTGAGATGCAGACCGGTCGCCACCCCGAATCGTATCGGTCGTTTTCGTTTGCGTCCTGTATATAAGAGTCGTAAGCCTCGATTAGATCAAGGAATTGTATTCGGGAAAGGTCTTTATAGGTTGGAAGGGTTGGTGAGGTGTTGTTTAGTGTTTCGGCTGTAGATTTGGCGTCGTTGATACAGTGTTTAATATCTCCGATATAACCCCAACACGAGTCTATAGGTTCGTTTTTGTTGTGAGGATCGTAAATTTCGAATCCATAACATTCGCCACGGAGATATGAATCGTATAATTCGATTTCGTCGTTAAGGATTTTCCGGAGTTCTTCGTCTGAATGACCTTCAGATTCTTTTTTTGCGTAGATGTATCCAATTTGTCCTGAATCCCAGGGATCGTTGAAGTTATGCGTGCTGATAGCAACTCCGCTATGATCGAAGAGGTAGAGCGGGAGGATGATACAATATTCGTCGATAATACTAAGGATGGTTTCGGGATTGGTATAGTAGAGCTCTTCTGCACAGTGTGTGAGGACATCGGAGAGATCGTATTCTTCGTCACCATACTCGTCAAAATAGATGTCGATTGCCGGGATTGCGTCTGCAAGATCGTTGAGGATCTTGTTTTGAGTTTCGTCGTCGGCTGTGTCGATTACAGCAGTGAACATGTGTTCAAGGATATCTGCAGGGTTTTGTTTCTGGATATGACCGAGAGCGTACTTTCGGTGAGTGGTGATCATCGTACCTACGAGATCATACTCTTTGACGGGGTTTGTTGGGCATACGTCGTCGTTATGAATCTCGACGAGAAGATTGTTGTGAATGAACGCATCTACAGGTTTGTCGCACATGATACATTACCTCAATATTTTTATAATCTATTCGGGATAAAATCGGGTATGGATTTTTAAACAGATATCGGCGATGATTTTGTTTGCTTTTTCGTAATCGCCGAGGGTGTTGGTTGAATTATTGTCTTCGGTGAATTTGAGAAGAATGGGTAATGATGAATAGTGTTTGAAATAGTGAAGGTAATCGAGAATTGTTGAATGGTGAACGGTAGGATGTTTTGAATTGAGTTGTGTATGGAGAAAAGGGAGAATGGGTTGTTGTTTTGTTTCTGCAAGGAGTTTTATGAGAGGGTATTTGATGTTTTTGGTCCATAGTGAATGTTCTTTTGCAAGATTGATACTTAGTGTTGGATCCAGGTATATGAAATGACGTAGTGTATTTGTTGCGGTTTTTGTGATGTTTGGAGGGTATCGATCGGCATCGAGATAGCCAATGGTATAATCAGCGAATTTTGTGTAGTTGAGATCTGATATCAGGGAGAGAGCATATTCAATTATTGGGAGATCTTCGTCATCAAGGATCTTTTCCAGAGTTGATTTTGATTGGTTGTATATTGGATTGCAGTATTCGCAATATAAAACTGCTATTTTGTAGATTTGTTTAAATTCCTGATCTTCACGTGACCAGTTGTTGAGAGATAAGAGGATGCGTCTGAATGCGGGAAGAGTGATTTTATCAAGATTTGATTCCAGGATGGTTGTGTGTAGTTTGATTGTTGATAAATACATACTGAATAATCCTGTGATATGATGATCGAAATTGAATTTTGGATGTGTATTTGTCATAATTTCTGTCATATGAATACCTCCATATTTTTATAATAATTTTGAGAATAAAAATATTAGGAGTTGAGGATTGTTAAGTAATAAGAGACCAGATTTTTTGGAGGGCGAGCTTGATGTTTTTTGGCTTCTTCTGCAACAGCTTTACCTATAAGAGGCATTGCGGTTTTTATATTTGAGAAATGTCCTGGATGTTCGTCCCTGATACGGGTGATTGTCGAGTATACTTCTTCGTCGGGAAGATCGGGGATTAATGTGTTTGTTTGATCTGCTTTGTTTGTTGGGATTTTTTGAGGTTTGTCCGGTTTGATTTTGCAACGAGTGAGTAGGTCTGTTTTCAGGACATAACCTTCGATGTTTTTTTGGGTGGCTTCTGTTTTGAGATCGTTTATAAGGGTTGTGAGTTCAGATAATGAATTGACGATACCTGATTTTTCAATGGGGATGTAAGGGATATTGATCTCTTTAAAAGTGTTTTCAGCGAATTGTGGTTTCATGAATTGGTCCGGGATTCTATACAGGATATCAAATGCTTTGAAATCATAGTTTTTGTATGATGTTATCCTGCTTGGAGATTTTCCCGGTACGCAGATTTCGCCGTAGATAACAATGTCGCGATGATAATCCAGGTATTTTTCGAGGTCTGGGAACCAGTCGCATGATTTGATGTAGTTACTGAATTTGACATGCGCGGTTTCCATGGATCTTGATTGGATTGTAACTTTGTTTTTGATGAATGAGATGCCGATGTTTGATCCATCAATCTTTTTCTGAATGTGATACGGGGTGTTTACGAATCGGGTTTCGATATCGTTGTGATGGTTGTAGTAGTGTATTGAAGGATATTTACGGAACTGATACATGATATGTACCTCGGGACTATGGGTTTGCAGGGGTGATGGGAGGTGATATGTGACAGGTGATTGTTTCTACGAATCGTTCGGTGAATGGTTCTGTGTATGACTGTGTTATTTTTTTATGAATTTTCAGGATATCTTCATATTTCATTATTGGTTGTGATGGATGCCATGTTGAGGTGGGTCTGTCAGGGAATTTATACAGGATGAAATAAAATGGGTAGAACGGAGCGGATTCCGGATGATAATTTGATCGATAACAGTCTTTTGTGATGAATATCATATGGTTTGCCGGGGGGTTGTTGGTGTATTGATTGTATGTTTTTAGGGCTCGTTTGAATGATGTTGTTTCTTCGGCTGATATTGTTTTGAATAGGGGTTTTGGAGATAATACCAGATATTCTCCTTTGATGATGAAGTGTCTGTGGTGTTTCATAGAAGGTAGTGCGAGAGGTAGAGTAAGAATATGCCTCCGATGATTGCATAGAATGTTACTGATGTATCCATGGTATTATGATTGTTTTTTATCGACGATTTTCCAGATTCCGAGTTCTGTCATGACTTCTCCGATACCTGTAAGGTAGGGACGACATTTTTCGAAATGGAATAGTTCTTCTTTGGTGACTATACGAGGGTTTTCAGGGGTAGGAACATTTGAATTTGACATTGGTATGGTATGATATAGTATTCGGATTTGATACAAAAATTGAGAGGAGTGTGCCTCTGATACGAATGTATTGTGTGTTATAGGTTATAGTTATTACTTTTTTTTGTAAGTATTGAGATGGATTGAGGGTGATTAGAGATATCGTTATCCAGATGTTCTATTGTGTTGAGTGAATCTTCAGTGATTGCCATACTACATTTACGACAAAATAGTGAGTCGGATGGATTCATTTCTGAACATCGGGGGCATTTTATTGGGGTGAGAGATGGTGTTTTTTTGTGGGTTTCTTCCTGGAGGATACCTGCTAGCCGAAGTTCTGTTTCTTCGAGTTCTTTTCCTGAAAGATGCACGTAGATCCTTGACATGCCTGAACCGGGGGTCCATCCGAACCGGAGATTCATCTGGGCTTCTGTGAGATAATTGGCACGTTCTGTTGCTCTGGCGTGCCGGAATGCATGAGGGTGGATTCTTTTTGATATATTTGCGCGGTTTTGAAGAGTTTTCATCAGGTTTTCGATTGTTCTGATAGATAACCGGCGTCTTTCTTTTGACTTCGTTTCTATGAAGAGGGGGGAGGAAGTCATTCCTTTTAATGGATGCATATTAATCCATAACTGGATATCAGGTATTGAATCGATTAATCTTGCACGACGCCTACCTGTTTTACCTTCAAGAATACAAACACCACCAAATTGATCGAATTCTATGTGTCCAATATCGATATTGATGATTTCACCGATTCGTGCGCCGGTATCCCAAAGGATCATGATGAGTGCGCGATCACGTTGGTTATTGCAGGATTCTAGTAATTTAGAAATATCGTCGCGGGTAAGGACGTTTTTACTGGAAGGAAGAGTGTTTGAAGGTCTTTTTGGTTGGATGTTGGCGAAAATGATGGTGTGATCGTTTGGTTTAAACCATTTGAAGAAACGTTCAATATCTTTAATTTCGTTATGGACAGCCATGGGTTTATGATCGTTTTTTCTATCAAGATAGAAATCTTCGAGATCATCTGCAATAGCAGTATCAAGATCCTTAAATTCAAAGAATTTGATAAAGGTATAGATACGCCATAATTTTGTAGTGATTGTGCTGTCTTTTAATCCTTTTAGTTTTTGGTATCTGATCCATTTTTTTAAATAGGTTTTGTTGGGTTCCGGGATCCTCTCTACGAATTCCATAGGGTATCATGGAGTTCGAATATAAAAAATATATCGCTATAATTTTGACTAGCTTGAGGGAATGTTTCAAGTTTATGCATTAGATCTGCGTTTGGAGCCTTTGTTGAATGATTGGTTGTTGTGTGCGAGGGTTGCCGAGCCAGGTCAAAGGCGCTGCCTTGAGGGGGCAGTCTCGAAGGGGTTCGCCGGTTCGAATCCGGTCCCTCGCATTATAATTTAAATGGTTTGACGGTATGGAAAGAGAATGTGTCGTTGTGATCAGGACATTCGATTTTACCATTGTTGATGATGAGAACTTTACCGCAATAACTACAATATGGGTTTTTTAGTATTTCGAATGATGCGATTGCGAGATCACGTCGGAGATCTGAGACGGTTCTGCACCATTTTTTTGATTTTTGGATTTTTCTTTTATCAATGAGATCTTCAAGTAGGGTGTTATTGTTACAAATTGTAACATCGTCGTCCATAGCAAGTTGTTGCCATACCCTGAATTGGGGTGCATGATATGTTTTTCGGGAGGTTTTAGTTATACCAGGCATTGGTTATTCCTCTGTTATGGTTTGTTTTACCATTTTTCTTGGATTAATCGTTTTAGTCCGTCTATTTTTCCCAGAATATAGGGGTGTTTGGGATATTTTTTTAGGCGTTCTATTTCGAGTTTTATAAGAGGGGGGTTTGGTTTGTTATGTATATAATAGTTAAGTTCTGATTGTATACCTCCATAATATTCAGTGATTTTTTTCTCTCTTGATGCCATGATTATATTCCGCATAGGTCGCTGAGAGCCCAATATAGTTCTCGGTCGATTACAGCGTGTGCCATATCGAAATGAGTGAATTCTTCTTCTTTTTTGTAATTCATATTATATTCATCGAAATCGAAATCTGATGCGGATTTGTCGATATATTTTTCGGTGAGCTTTGATTCGACCAGGAATGTGTTGTCAATAATTTGGTAAAATAAACTGAAATCGGTATCGTGTAAAGTGAGTATGAGATCAGAAGATTCCGCGAGGGAGGTATATTCGCAGATTTTGGCGATTTCTTCCTTATACAGTTCTGAGATGTGTTCGATAATATCATTGAGATTGGAATATCTTCTAGTTTCAGGGATTTTGAGATCCATGAGCATAAAGTCGATTTCAGTCATTGTTGTAGTAGTAGGAGTCATGATGAGGTTTTTGTGCGTTGTAAGGGTTTGTTTAACAGGTACACAGACTGTAAGGTTTTCTGCAGAGTGTGCATACATTTCCGATTTTTCGTTCATATTCGATGTGTTTGAGATGTTCGTTCCAGCAGGTTTGGCAGAGGGCGCCTGCAAATACCGGATAACCAATTGGTTCCCCGGGAAAGTCTTTCCCGCATTTTGTGCATCTATACAGATCTGTTTTTTCATATATTTTGTAGATCTCTTTGAGAATATCCAGATTGCCTTTATTTAATTCATCGATTTCTTCCTGGATGAGAGGGAAACTTTGTAATCCTCCTTTGATCCAACAGATATAAGTAAATTGAGGATACCATACATAGAATCTGTTACGGGTTTTTCCGTTGATAACGTTGACTTTATAGTTTTGTTCTGCGCAGATACTAACGGTTTTGTATCTGAAGTATAATTTTGATGGAGATGAGGATAGAGGTGTATCGTCTGAGGTTTTTTTGTGTTGGTTAATACCATACCAGAGATCATTAGTAGTATGATCTGTTTTGGCACAATGATCACACATTATAAGACCGTTTCCGTCTGTCCAGGGTGTGTTGTAGGAAGCATTTTTTCCGCAGAAGTTACAGGTGAGAGAAGTGTCAGTCATATCGGATTCTCTTTTCTTTTACCAAAGTTGCATCCAAATTCGGGATGGTGATAAATGACCATTCCTTCACCAAAATCGTTAAAGACTGAGACGATTGGAGCATCATGAGGATAGTTTTTTTCAGATTCTTCTTCAGTTTCGTAATCTGAACCATAATGGATGGCTAAGATATTGCATTCGTTACAGCTACGGTTATGAATACATTCTTTGCATTTGACAATGGGATTTTTAGGTATGTGAGGGACGATTATTCCATAGGAATGTGTAAAGTAATTGAGACAATTCATGCATTTGAATTTGAGATCGATTGTTTCTTCTTTGTATTTGAGGCAGGGTGTTGAAAAATTGTTTGATGTGGCACCACAGTGAGGACAGGTGAGAGAAGTGTTTGTCATGAAATCAATCCATAAGATAAATGAATATAAATTAGAGTTATGAATACTCCAACTAAAATTCCCCATAGGAATGCTTGTGCTAATCCACTTAATGAGATCATACAATTTTCACCATCTTGGAGAAATGGGCATAAAGGGTTTTTTGGGAATAATTTGCATTTAATTTTCATTGGTTAACTCTAGTTTGTATTATTCGTCATCCTCGGGGAATTCTTCGTCGAAACACGATTCGCAGTAATAATTGCCATCATAAGTGCCTTTTGACGGGTTTTTGCAGATGCAACAGGGGTTATTTATTGATCGGTCGAGATAGGCGATATCGATGATATCATTGTTATATTCTTCCTGGATGATTTCTGTGATGCCGGAAATATTGAGGATATCTTGTACTGATAGTTCGCTGATCAGTTCGTCATATGCGTTGCGGAATTCGGTGTCGGTGATACGACCGTTATCAAGAGGTTTGAGTTCGGGAGTCATGGTATCTTTTTTTATTTAATTTAAAAATAATTATATAAAGTGGTTAGAGTGGGGTGATAGTGGCGAATATTTTGTTTTTGTGATAATCATTTAGGTTTGTGTAAATAGTGATTTTTGAGAGAGGGTGATGATCCCAGGGGATATCCTCTGATTTAATAATTGTGCCTTGTTCATCAACAAATATAGAATCTGGCATCCCTATTTTGATTTTGTTAATTGCAGTCTGTAAAGATGGACAGGTTATAGAAGTTATATATGATACGGTTACAAGGGAGGGTGGTTTTTTTTCTGACATAGATATCGTCGTGATAGAATTATTATAGGTTGTCATACCCGTGATGTTCTCGATAGAATTCTGATTCCATTATACCAATCATGATTTCGTCGCCATCTTCAAAATTGGTTTCAATGAATGCTCGGTCTTTGTATTTGACGAGGATATCAATTGCTTCTTTATCTGAGATGGTTTTGTGTGTGTACTGCGGAGGGATAAATCCGTAGGGGCTGGTGTGATAAACATATATCAATTGCCAGTTTTCGTTATCGTCTTTATAAAGGACGGTGGTTTCTGGAGCATCGAGGTTGTTTTCATTGAACCATATTCGTGTGGTTGCGTTATTTGAATATCGTTTTCTGATGGTTAAGAAATTATCAATGGTGGTGCAGGTGACATTGCACAGGGTTTGGTTATCATGGATATGGTTGCAGTAAATACAGTTTTCACAAGCTATTTTGTTTAGATAATGGGTTTGGATTGGGTATTCGTCGTCTGTATTGTATATATCATTTGGCTGGAATGCTAGAGGACAATTGATATAATATATTGGGAAATGTTTTAAAGGACGAGTATGATATCTGTTTTTTAATAAGTATGATTGGTAATCATCGAATTCTTCAATGGTGCTTGGAACATTACATTGCGTGCAGGAAAATAATGGTCCGGGTCCTTTTTTGAAATTTTTGTTAGTTTTGCAGTACGGGCAAATTGCTTTTCCAAAATCTGTTAAGACGTTCATGTTTATAACCCATATGTTATTTCGCCGGGGGGTTCGTCCCATAGTTCTTGTTCGGTGATATGTTTAATGAGAGTTGTGTTAATAGATATAAAAGCTTTTACAAAGGGAGAGTTGTGGTTGATGTAATATTTCGAAGTATCGGGATTTATGAGGATGATTTTGTATTTATTGAATTTTAGAAATATTTTGTTCGATTTTGGTAATGAGATTTCTAGATCTCGGGCAATATCAGACATCCAAAATTCTATATCATCCATATTATTTAGGATATATTCGAGGATTCTAAGTTCTTTTGTGTTTCCGAATAGTTTTTCGTAAGGGTACATCATGGTATGATCATATCTCCAGAATTTCAGTGCAATCAAGTTTACCTCTGCATTTAGGGCATTTCCAGGGGAACTGATCGATGTTGACGATTGTTTCGTAACCGCAGCCAGTATAAAATTTTGCAGAGTAGAAGATATCTTCGGGGTTTTGACCAGCACATACATATTTACGGTATTTTTTCATAGACATCTACCAAATTATAATTCTTTATTTTTTTCTTCTAGTTTAATATTGTGGATTTTGGCGATTTCTTTGATACGAGGACAGTGGTTTATCATTTTTTTGAGGTTTTTGGTATCACGAAGAATACAGGTGTTATTATGAGGACATGCGTTTTGGAATTTGAATTGGAAATTTATAGATCCAAAACATGTATTATCAAATAGGGATTCACAGTAATATTGATAGTAACCATCGTTTTCCTCTTTAATTTGTTTATCGCGAATTCTGGCGACTTCTCTGAATCGGGCGCAATGTGTCCATATTTTAGTATCGTTTTCTGATTCAAGTAAGATGCAATCTGTTTCGGGATCTTCGACAAATGGACATGGACCGTCGAAATATGGAGCGCCTTCACAGATACTTATACATAGATCTGCGTAATTATCAAGATCGGCGATGTGAGTATTCCAGTCTGCTGCTGGATTGTTTGTGTATGACATAATAATTACTTTTTATTGTTAGAAGTTTGATTGAGACATCGGGTAATGTGTCTGAGACGGGCGCAATGATCGATCATTTTTTCAGTATTGTCGGTATCCTGAAGAATACAGTTGCCGTTGTGGGGGCAGGGTTCTCTGAAGAATCCTTTTTTTGATCCTTCACATGCACCTATTAATAGAGATTCGAAATATTCTTCGTTGCGAATATGGGCATCCCAATCTGCTGCCGGGTTGTTTGTATAGGACATAATAATCACTTTGTTTTGAATATTAGGTTACTGATTTCTTTGAATTTTGTATAGTCTTTGATTTGTGTTGGAGTTACTAGTGCGTTGTGCTTGGCAACACCTTCCTTTTTCAGTTCTTCAACGAATGCCTCGGAGCAATATTTTAGAGTTACTTGTTTTTTCCAGATCCTCCAAAACCGACACATGTCTCCGCAATCTCCGTACTCGCATTTCTTGCAACGTTTTGCCATAATAATCATCCAATATATGTTTTTGATATTGATTCTGCGATTGCTGATGCTAGTTGTGATGGCATGGCGTTTGCAATCATCTGACCGATCTGGGATTCTGTACCTTTCCAGATATAATCCGGGGGGAATCCCTGGAGTGCTGCAGCTTCTGCAAGAGTGATGTTTCGATCTTCTGCGGGGTGGATCATATATACTTTTTTTGGATTAACTACTGTGGGTGCAGGTGTGGTGCCGGTAAGACGGATCATGTTTTTGTATTTACCGTTCATTGGTTGCCAATCGGTTGTTGAAGCTGTTTTGAATCGGGCTACAGTAGTTATATTAGATTTCATGTAACCCCAATTGTGAGTGATCGGAGAGAAAGCGTCGTTGACGGTTATTGCAGGATATTTTTTGATATCAGGGATCTTTGTTTTTGATCCGATGACTACCCATCGTGGACGGGTCTGGGCGGCACCATGATCAGATGCTTTTAGGCAGGTTGATCTGGTATGGTATTCCAGGTGTTTTGATTGATCAGATATCGCTATTTTGATATCCTTGGGCGTTCCTACGACGTTTTCAAGCACGAAGAAGTCGGGTTTGATTTCTGATACTAATCTCATGAAATCGTTGACGAGAAGGCGTCTGGGGTCGTCTGGATCTTGTTTAATGTTTCTTCGGCTCCATGCCTGACATGGAGGACCGCCGATTATACCTGTAATGCCGGTGAAGTCGTTGGTGGCGCCGGATAATATGCTGATGTCTTTTTTAATTGTTTGTGTTTCTGGATGGTTTGCCTGATATGTCTGGACAGCTTCCGGTTTGATATCAATAGCCTGAGATATAGTGAAATGGTTGGCAAACCCCGATCCCATACCTCCGGCACCGCAGAAGAGTTCGCAAATGCCATAGGTATCGGAATGAGTAGGGAATAATTCAGTTTGAGTCATAATTATCGGAAGGAGAATCTCCACACATCGTTTGATATAGAAGCGTGTTTTTTTATTGATTTTAGATATTCGGTTATTTCTGCGTTGATTTTTAAGTGGTTGGCGTGTTCTGGTTTATTATTAAAGTTATATGATTTTGTGATGGTTTGGATTGTTTCTCTTTCTTTGGAAGAGAGTTTTTTTGATGAATACATAGCTTGACAGGTATTTGGTCCGATTATAGATATGGGATATATTTTTGACATGTTTGTATATCACCTAGATAGTATTGGAGGAAATATTGTTTTGAGTTGATTGAAGATGTTGGTTCCCATTCAATTTTTGTGTAATCGAATCGAGGATATTTTTTGAGACTATAGGGAGAAATAAGTTCTATCAATTTGATATATTTTGATAGGTTGTGGAGAGGATTCGGAGGATCGAGGGGTTCTGTTTTGAGGTCTTCGATGAGGGTATCAAGAGTATGTAGGATTTTAAGGATATTGTCAATTTCAAGAGGGGTTTCGAGATGAGATTGTTCGAATTTGTAGTTTTTATGAAGGAGTTCGAGATATTCTATACGTAGTTTTGACAGTATAATATTTATCTCGAGGGTTTCGATATCTGTTTCTCTTGAAGTCATAAGGATCACTTATTTTTTTTAAGGTAATTTCGGGATTTTTTGAAAAATTTATTGTTACATATTGGGGCGATGATTAATACATATCCGTTGTTGGTTAGGTATAGGGGATGCGCGATCCCGTCGTTTCTGAAATATATTTTTGTTGGTTTTAAGATATTGAATACGTCGAGATTACGAAGATCAATGAATGTAGTATTTGTTAATTCTACATTAATTGAGTAATTATGTTTTTTATGAATATATTTGTTTACTTTATTGAGTAGACTGACGATTGTTGATTGTGAAGAATAATTGGGTTTATGGGTCGAATAATGTTTGTATAGAGCAGGGTTTTTGTAGTTATGGGTAATAGATGATTTTGGACATATACCAAAAATTTGGTTATTGAGATATACAATATTTTTTTTTGTTTTGGGAGGTGAGCAGGATGTGGGTAAGTGTCGTTTCATTCGTCCTCGGGTATAGTGTCTGGAACAAAAGCCCATGTCCATTCGTTGGATCCAAGTGAGTAAACGTGGATTCTTTTTTTGTTATAAATGATTTCTTTACCATGGGTGGATAGGAATAAGCAATGTTCGCTATCAAGATCATTACATTCGAATTCATCGGTTTTGGGATTGTAGTCCCAGTCTTCAAACTCGAACATATCTGTTAGGATTTGAATGATGGTTTTAAATTCGAAATGGGGAGTTCCCCATCCGTTCCAGGTTTTATGTTGAGTATATCCTGGATAGGGACCGAAATCGCCGATATAAAAATCAATTTTATCAAATGGAGGATCATGGTAGAATGTCGGGTTGAAGATATGACCGCAATCGTTGCATTCAACTTCGATTGAAATACAATCGTTATCGTCGAATTCGATATCGTAGAAAGTAAATTCCTGGGTTTTACAGTTGGGACAATACATAGTATCACTTATTTTGCAAGGAGGTCAAGGGTGTTTTTATGTTGTTTAAGAAGTTGAGTAAATGGACGGTATTTGATGATTCTTTGTTCATTACAGACAAATACGTTGAGGAATACACATCCACAGTTTTGGCATATTCGTTCTATTGAATGGAGATTATTGGTTTCGTCATATTTTGGAAGAGGGTTTGAGATAATTGTTAAATCCGATTGACAATTTGGACAGAGATAATGGATGATTGTATGCATGTTAATCTTCCGAGGTAGTTTCAGGAATAGGCATAATTTGAATCCAGGGAGTGTTGGGGATTTTGATTTGATATGTTTTGATTTTCATATCGTTGATTCTAATTGGATGGCAAAATGGAAATTTGAAGTAACCCGGAGCGTTTGGATCAGATTCAACTGATATGAATTCGTCTCGTAATCGATCATATACCCATTTTGTATTATCGAATCCGTAAATCGTTGATAGAATTTTCGTTGATTCCATGAAGTCGAACATAATTGGATCTTCGGTTGCATCATAATTTTCTTCGCGGATGTATCCTTTGAAGGGTCCGAGATTGAGTATTTTGAAGTAGCATTCTTTATAGAGAGGGTTTGAGAAGTGTGCGATGAGAGATTTAATGTCAGATAGAGTGCCTTTTGGGGATTTTATAGGAGAAAATCCATAATCGAAAAGTTCTGCTGTTTTATTATACCATCCTTCTTCTGCGAGTTTTGCTAATTCTGGATTAATGCATTTTAGTAAATAAAGTGCTTCCCGAGCTTTCCATAATCCTGTTGTGATGAGTTCAATGGCTAGATCAAGTGATTTGTTCGCATTGTGCATCATATTAAGTTCTTCTGATTCATACATTGTTTGATCTCCGGTTTATTTGTTTCATATAATATTTTACGAAAGCTGATTCGAGTCTGTTTTTGTAACCAGGAATACGATAGTTGCCGTGTTCGTCGAGGAATTCTGTTCTGCATATACCTGTGAGAAATTCTAGCACTCTATATTCGCAATCTTCTTCGAATACGATGATTTGATGGGTTTTTGGATCAGGGACAAAAGAGTTGCCTGTTTGGATGACATATTCGTGTATCTTTTCGATTTCGTCCTGGGTGAGTGAATCGACCGGGACGACATAGCCGCCGTGACCGGGAGTGTCCATGAAATAAACGTTTTCCCGGTTGGTTGGATCAATTGACTGGACGGGACCGCGCCAGGTGCGTTCGGCGACGGCTTTGAGCTGAGCAAGTGTGGGAGACATGATTAAGTTAGGAAAAGGTGTACGCGTACATATTTATAGGTTGGAAAAATGTGTATGGTGTTTTTTATCGGACGTATTCGAGGCGCCGGAGTTGTTCGGGAGTGGCTGCCTGAGCATCGTTAATGAATTTTGTTAAATGATCGATATTTGAATAATATGAACCGGTGAGTGATTCAAATGAGATATCATCACGAATAACTTTCCATTCACTACCGCCTTCAATCTGGTTTATGAAACAGAGGTTCTGGTAGATGAATGAAGTCCCGATACACCAGTTGTCGAATCTGAATTGTTCTGCGAGTTCTTCGATGGTTTTGCATTCGTAAAAGGATTTTTCATTAAACGGAGGATCCCATGCTTTTGAGATCCACATGTTTTTGTTTCCGATTTTAAGCCATGTTGGAATCATTGGGTGTGTCATTGTCAGTCTCCATAGTGGATTTGGCATATTCGAATGTTGCGTATTCTTTTTTTTATAAAATATACAAAATAATAATCATTTATCCGATTCTGCCGGAAGAGGGGAGATCGTTTGTTTGAATAACGCGCGTGATTGATTGACCTTCGTCGATTTTCCAGACAGGTTCTCCCGCGAATCGATCGTCGGGGATGATTGAGATTGAAGTTACGGGTAATCCGGTTGAATGATTTATAATACTGGGATAGATGTTGATGATACAGCCTTGAGTTTCGATATGGATGTAGTGTCCTCTTTTCTGAATAGAGGTTTCTCGGACTTCTTTCGTATTTTTTAACATATTAATCAAAAAAGAATTATATCTACTATTTTAAGTAGATTATAATAGATAAAAGTAGTTATTTGGGGATTTCTTTTGGGACCGGGGCTCCCTGACTTCCTCCACCAGCGATTTGACCGTTTTTGATGATGGTATATCCTTTACTGTGTTTTAGAATATATCCGCGCATTTTTTGGATTTCGTATTCGTCGATTTGTTGTGATACATATATTCGTTCTGCTTCAGGAAGACCTGATACTATGAAACTTCTGACTGCGGGGGATACGTGAATGTATCGAAGGTTTTGGGGAGGAGTATCTTCCGGGGAATTGGGATCAAGGAAATCAACGGTTTGTTGGTTGGTTTTATAGAGATCGTCACATTCTTTTTTGATATATTTTGTTTCGGCGATTGCTTGTACTGTTTGTTTCTTTTGGAGATATCCCCAAAAACTTGCACCTGCTGCTGCGGCTAGTCCGAGGAGGGATTCTATGGAGAAGGATTCTATCATATAGTTAAATGACAGATTCTTCTATAAAAGATTAATAGGGTTTTAAAGTGTTAGAATAAAAGTGTGGTATTGGAATAGAGGGAGATGTGTTATTTTGTCGATATTGTGAATTCTATTTTAAAATCCCATTTTGGGCAAGGTTCCTGCCAGTCGCGGAGATGAATATAAAGGTTGTGTGTTGGGTGATAGAATGTTTTTTGGTGAGTTAAGGTGATTTGTTCAAATTCGTCTTCGTCGTTTATTGATTCTGCGATTGTAGTTCGTTGCGGGGTAAGGGATGGGGGAAAAGTGTAGTAACTGATTTTTCCTTCACCTGATACGGAATTGTAATTTATGTTTATTGTAGAATAGTATTCGGCATTTTGCAAGATTTTTGATAGTGTTTTATCGCATAGAATTCGGTTGTTTAAAGATCCATAGAGTGTATGGGAAAGGTATGTCCAGTTGGTTCCGGGGATTTGTTTTCCGGTTATAGCGAAGTAATTTGGTTGTTCTACACGTTTATCTTCTTCGGTCAGAAGTTTTGGTTTGTCGATATCCATCATATTTAAAATAAATTGTGCATTTTTATTTTCCATTGATTTGTTAAATGCAATATTAATTTGGTCCATATATTGTGTTTCTGCCCTGAGTTCTGCAGCACAATCTCTGGTAGGATATTTTGAGGATTGTAGAATTTTGTTTTTTATAGTTAGCGGATCTTCGTTAATCATGTTGAAATTGAATTTTAAACCCATAGTATCACTCGGTTTCAGGATTTTTGATGTTGTTCAGATATTGTTCTTTGAGAATATGTTTTGATACTGTTAGATTAGATAAGAGTTTTGATAAGAGTTTTGCATTATCTCCCTGGTAACCACAATTGTGGATAAGGGTTTCGTTACTGAGAAGAGGAATGATTATATCGTTTCCATATTCGAGAATTTTATCAATTTGTGATATGATTTTTGGGATGTCGTGTGTGTATGTCATGGTATGCGCTCGGAAGGGTTTATGGTTTTTAACTAACAATTTATACAGAGGCAAGGGAAGGCAAGAGAGTCATTCTGCCAATTTTTTGTGTATAGCAAGAGGTACCGATGCCCAATCTGCAATTGGAGTCAAATAAGGGTATTAGGGTAGTTTATTTTTTTGTGTTTGGTGTTATATCAATATTCCAATTATATGTTGGGATGGAACATACAAATACGTTTTTGTTCTTTTTTAGATGATCAGAGTGTTTTTTAGGTTTTTCTTTTGGTAGAGACATAATGATCGCGTTTTTGTGTTGTTTTATAAAAAAAAATAGTCCCGGACGGATTCGAACCGTCGTCGCCGGATCCAAAGTCCTGCATGATTGACCGCTACACTACGGGACTGAAATGGTTTGGATCTCCCTGGTCCGAGAGATCCGTTCAAAGGAGGAATTTCCATGTGGGACTAATGTCTGGGGTTGACAAAAGCGGATATATTACGTTCATAGAACGGAGATTTTTTTAAAAACCTCAATACATAAAATGAATTCAATAAATTTAAAGATATGCCTGAGGTGTTAGAAATATATCGAGGAATGAGCCATTTAAGGCAGCCTCATTTCAGAGAATTTTTTTAGGATTCTCTAAATTATTATGAATATAATTAATATAAATGTTTTTGGGTGAGATCTATTTTTTGGAATTCCCATTTGATAATTTGTGCAAGGAATCCTTTGTTTGTAGGAGTATAGAGTAAATTGAGAATATCAATTAAATGTTCTGAGGTTGCCGGATTAATACATTCGGCTTTTGCAAAATAGTTAAGTAATGTTGAAGAGGAGTCGTGGGGGAGAGGGTCGTCTCCGAGACAGATATAATCCGGATATACTTGAATCGGAATTGCGGAGGATATAGTGAAATAATCGGATTGCCATGACCAATTTGAAAAATATGGTTTTCCTGCCCAGGTAAATACACAGAATTGATCGCCTGGTTTGAGTTTTTGGTTATTTTTTATGAGTTGAGTGCAATTTCCTGAGATGATTTTGTCGCGTTTTTCTGGGAGGAGGAGAGGTATTTTGTATTTTGTCATGATTTAGAGTTTGTTGGGTTGGGGAGTCCGTATGAGATATAGTAATCAAGATATTCGGGGAGTTCCATGAAAGCTGATATAATGTTATTTTGAGATTGGATTTCAAGTAAACGGTTATCTGCGCGATATTCTTTTGAGATATCGGTGAGGGATATACCGTTTGAGATGAGGACTGAAAATGGTGGGTCTGGGGATGTTATTTCTGAAGGATATCCATAATCAGAGTTAAAGACGAATTTGGTTCCGGTAGGTTCAATGATGATATAAGGAGTTTGTTTGTATGAATATTGTGGTGTTGTAGCGATACCTATGTTGACGTGAGGAGTAGGTTTTGAGTATCCGAGATAATATGTTTTGAATCCAAGTTCTTTGAGTAGATATCCCAGAAGATAACTTTGGTCTGAACATATACCCAGGTTATCATAAAGAGTGCTGTAAGGGTATCGGACCGTTTCGATATGTCCTTTTTTGATTGAATCTTGTTTGTTTTTATCATAGGGGATGTTTTTAACGAGACGTATTGCAAGTTTTGCTTGAGTTTGAGGGTTTGAGCTGATTGATTTTAGTGCAGTTATTAATGGG
Organism: Bacteroides sp.; assembly: GCF_028690125.1. Taxonomy (GTDB): domain Bacteria; phylum Bacteroidota; class Bacteroidia; order Bacteroidales; family Bacteroidaceae; genus Bacteroides. Next base: position 92,292 of record NZ_JAQVBV010000021.1, read on the forward strand.
TTGAGGTGAGTGTTTGAAGGATGTGTCATGTATTGTTGGATGTGTTGAGTATCTATACCAGATATTGAGTAGATTATTAAAGTAGATTCTGATTGCGAGATGGTTGAATGGATACGTGGATCGAAATCCATATTGATGATATAATGTTGACCGTTATATGCGGTTCTGAAGGTTTGGGTTACAGGATTTTTTATTGAGGGATTAGATAGTGTAATTGTTTTTGTAGTGAAATCTGTGAAAGAATCTATTATGTTAAATGAATATACTCCTCCAAAGAAGATAATTATAAGAGTTATGAAAAGTATGGCAATGGTGTTTGTAGTTGTAGACATGAGTATCAATTAATAGTCGTAATAGTTTGTAAATTTACCGCCAATTATAAGGAGGACGATGATTGCTCCAAGAAATATGTATGTGTGAAAAACTAAAATATATGTGAGAGATATAATCAGGGTGATTTTTATCAGAGTTTTTATTTTGTTCTGATAGAGTTTGGCGGAGTTACGTAGAATTTTGAGAGACATGATTTGCATGAGATAATGGTATCTGTTGAAGGTTCGAGGAGATGAGATTCGTTACAAATTGGACATTCCCATTTGTGGTAGAATACTGTTACTGGTTCTGTGCGAATATAGATTCCTGAATGGCAGGGTTTGCGTTCAGTTGGATATACTAATTTTTTCATAATAATCATCAAAAAAAAAGGGATTATAAAGGAAGGGTTGCAACTGCGTTTTTAACTGCAGATCTGATTGTATCTGGTTTGATCCAGTAATCTGTTTCGATTGTCTGAAGGTATGGAGAGTTTTGGAGATTATTTAAACGGTGTAATGTTTGTTCAGCAGTATCAAGAACCCATTTGTTTTTGAGTTCTTCTGATGCAGGTACGATCGTTTCGATTCGGATAGAAATGAGAATCTTTTTATCAGGAGTTTCGTATGAATTGATCTTTCCGATCGCACATACAAATGTTACCGGTTCGAGTTTTGCAAGTTGCATCATTGCTTCCGGCTGATATGATCCTGCATTTACATAGAAGGTTCCTGTAGGATCTGCGATTCTTGCAACATACATGGGATGGTTATCACCTTTTTTCTCTTTATGAGTTAAAGTGCCAATGATGAGGACCCTGTTGCATTTTTCGCCTGAAGGAAGCACGTGGAATGTTGGTGCTTTGTCGTCGTTGGATTCTTTGAATGAATGGATTGCGCCGGAGAGTTCCTGGGCGAATATTCGTTTTGCAGGTTCACGAGTGAATGATCCGTAGTTTTTAGCAGGCATTATGCATCAACTCCGAAACTGTTTATAATGGTAACAAGTTTTGTTGTATCTAAAGGAGTATTCTCGATAGAATTTGCGATGAACATGTCTTCAAATGATCGACCGGAAATGGTGAAATATTGACCGATGATTTTTGGAGTAATGATAACTTCGATTTCTGACATGCCAAGAGGTTGTGATTCTGCAATATCGATTGCTTTATCAAGAGTCATATCAAACAGTTTTTCGCAGAGTTCGCATTGGATTAATACGTTATGTGCGGTATGACCATCATCGAGAATGGCTCGTAATCTGAGATCGTATTTGTATTTTGGCTGGAGTTCATGGATGTTGCAGAAGTTCTGACGAGTTAGAGGACGGTTACAGCCTTCGACAGGACATCTTTTGATGAGACCTGATCCTGACTGGATGTGAACGATACATCCTGAAATTGTTTTTTCGCCGTTCATGACATCGAGAGTTACATCATCGTTTTCAATGACGAGGGCATCTGAGATGTTAAGAGAGATTTTACCGTTCCATGAATCTGCGTTTGTAAAGTAGAGAGTATATACTTTATGTAGTTCGAGAGGAATTTGGTTTGAAGATTTCCAGGATACGAATTTGATGATACCAGATTCGTCTGCAATGAGACCTGTTTGATGGATTTTGTCTGAGAAAGGTTCCCATAGTTGGGTGATTTTACCCTGTACACTGGTGATACCGGGTTCAATAGAACCGATTTCGCAAAGTTTTGGCATGACAGATGTATCTGATTCTGTTTTTGTGATAGTGGTTCCTTTGTGGATTTTGATGTTTTTCTGTCCACGGAATTCGTCTACGACGGCTGATTCGATTTTATACCAGGATTCTTTTTCAAGAGGAGGTAATTCTGATTTTGAAAAGATGATATATTTGATAGCGGCGGAATCGTCTGCAATGATACCCATTTGGGTAACAGTTTTGCTTGGGTTATCTGATACGGAGATGACTTTTCCTTCGAATGTGATCCAGTCGTTTGGTTTGGTATTGATGAGTTTGGAGGTAGGAGTTATTTGTGCTTCAGGTTTGACCTTTTTTGGAGTGATATTGTTTTCTTTACAGATATCAGTTACAATTACTTTGATTGCTTCTTTATCCGGTACTCCGAATTCGTGGGTAAGACGAGTATAGTCGCGGGTTATACGTTCAATATTGGGGGTTAACCCATTATTTGAGATTTGTAGGGAGATAGTTTCGATAGAGGACATAATATAGATCTCCATAAATAGGTATGTAGTTCAACCTATTTATTGATATCTGTTTTTATTACTATAGTATATGAATGAGGTTTGATAATCATATTTTTTTATAATTATCTAATAAAAATTGAGACTTTTTTATAAGAGTTAACGGAGTAGATTGTGTTGTTTAAGTCGTTTTGTTAGGGTCGTAACACAACAGTTGTGTTCACGAGCGATTTGGGTATAGGGTTTGGATGTAGATGTGATATGCCGTAGATATGTTTTGTTATTAAGTCTGGGATCAACTTTTAATGGATTTTTTGGACGGGGAGGTATATCATATGAAGCAATGATGGATCGGAGATTTTGTGATGTTAATGAATATTTATTCAGGATGGTTTGTATAGGTATATCGTGGTTTTTATAATCGTTTAGAATGTTATGAGGATCTAATATATTTTTTGACATGATGTTCACTATATGACGGGATAGGTCAACTACCCCGCCCTGAAGGACGGGGCTTGAGGCTCTGCATAAATTCAGGACACTCGTCTGGGTGGCTGACTTCACACCCCTGTGATTCCAAGATATACCTGGAATCACGTGTTCGCAAT
>NZ_JAQVBV010000098.1 GCF_028690125.1 Bacteroides sp.
GATCTGGGGATGAAAGTCAATTCATGGACCATTGATAAAGAAGAAGATATGAAATGGCTCATAGACCAAAAGGCAGATTTCATCACAACGAATGAACCTGTTGTTTTGCAAGAGCTAATTAAATAATAATATCCCTACTAAGCATAAGCCTTCATTCCTGAATTGCAGACTCAGGAATGAAGGCTTTGCAATCTTTTTACCCCTTTCTATTTACCTAAAATCATCCAATACCTCTTTCAACTCATTTACAGTCAGTTCACCTACCTGTCTCCAAAGTTCATGTCCCCCATGTAACAGAATAAAAGCCGGAACTGTCCCTATATTATGTAAGTCAGCTATATCTTGATTCTCTTCTGTATTCACTTTTATCAAATCAACTACTCTTTTTTCATACGTTCGCAGTATCGGACCGATCCATTCATAATGAGGAGTCCAGTCTGCATAAAAAACGACTAGAACCAAATGGTCACCTTTTGCCTCTATTTCTAATTGCTTCTTTATGTCCATCTCTATTATCTATTAATTATAAGTAGTGATTAAAACAACAGATCAGCAGAAAAAGTTCTTCAAAAACAAAGTCTATTTTACTCTATTTATTCTTCATATTCAATGAAAAGATATGCAGTATTCTCCCTACAAATAACAATATATCATTATTCACATCTATACAATTATAATTTAATACTATTCATGCCTATATTTACAACAAATGAAAGTTAGATAAAAACAAATAGAGATTAGACACACTTTTAATAAAAACATAAATCAAAAAGTCATATCTTTGCATTGCAATAAAACAAAAAGAAAGAACAATCAATCATTAAAAAGCAAAATGATAAATAAAACAAGATTTACTAAAATGCATGGAGCCGGTAATGATTATATATATGTAGATGTTACCAAGTATCCGATAGTGGCTCCCGAAAGGAAAGCAATCGAATGGAGTAAATATCATACGGGAATCGGCAGTGACGGGCTTATATTGATTGGAACTTCAGAAATAGCAGATTTCAGTATGCGCATATTCAACGCAGACGGCTCGGAAGCGATGATGTGTGGTAATGGAAGTCGTTGCGTAGGCAAATATGTATATGAATATGGTCTCACCCGTCAGACTGAAATCACTCTTGAAACGCTAGCGGGCATTAAAGTTCTGAAACTGCATATCGAAAACGGTAAAGTAACATCAGTCACCATAGATATGGGTACTCCGTTAGAGATAGAAAGAATCCGGTTAGAAGGAAAATACTCTATGCAATCTACTCGGATATCAATGGGAAATCCTCATTTAGTGACATTTGTAGAAGATATTACTTCAATCAATCTATTGGAGACAGGACCCGAATTAGAGTGTCATCCTCTTTTTCCGGACAGGACCAATGTAGAGTTTGCACAAATTATTGACAAAGATAAAATACGGATGAGAGTGTGGGAAAGAGGATCTGGCATTACCCAAGCCTGCGGAACCGGTGCCTGCGCCACAGCAGTAGCAGCTATTGAGAACAAACTAACCGGAAGAAAATGTGAAATCATAATGGACGGGGGAACCGTCACTATCGAATGGGAAGAAATTTCGGGACACATATTGATGACCGGACCTGCCACTAAGGTTTTTGATGGAGAAATAGAGGATTGACATTGGAGACATAACAACAATAAATTGAAGAAACTTAAAACAATAACAATATGGCACTAGTAAACGAACATTTTTTAAAACTACCCGGAAGTTATTTATTTTCGGATATAGCGAAAAAGGTTAATACATTCAGGATAACGCACCCTAAGCAGGACATCATCCGCTTAGGTATCGGTGATGTCACCCAGCCGCTTCCGAAAGCTTGTATTGAAGCCATGCACAAGGCAGTTGATGAGTTGGCTAATAAAGAAACCTTTCGTGGATATGGTCCTGAGCAGGGTTATGAATTTCTAATTGAAGCAATTATAAAAAATGATTTCACACCACGAGGTATTCATTTCTCTACATCAGAAATATTCATTAATGACGGGGCGAAAAGCGATACTGGCAATATTGGTGATATTCTTCGTCATGACAACAGCGTGGGAGTAACAGATCCTATTTATCCGGTATATATTGATAGTAACGTGATGTGTGGACGTGCCGGAATATTAGAAGAAGAGACAGGCAAATGGAGTAATGTTACTTATATGCCTTGTACAAGCGAAAACAATTTTATTCCGGAAATCCCGGATAAAAGGATAGACATCGTTTATCTCTGTTATCCGAATAATCCCACTGGGACTACATTGACCAAACCGGAATTAAAGAAATGGGTGGATTATGCTTTGGCGAACGATACGCTGATTTTATTTGACGCCGCTTATGAAGCTTATATTCAAGATGAAGATGTACCTCATTCCATTTATGAAATCAAAGGAGCCAGGAAATGTGCCATCGAATTCCGTAGTTTCTCAAAAACAGCAAGTTTCACGGGAGTACGTTGCGGATATACAGTTGTACCGAAAGAACTGACGGCAGCTACTTTAGAAGGTAATCGCATTCCACTCAACAGATTATGGAACCGACGCCAATGCACTAAATTCAACGGGACTTCTTATATCACCCAGCGTGCTGCAGAAGCAGTCTACAGCACAGAAGGGAAAGAACAGGTGAAAGAAACCATACATTACTACATGACCAATGCTAAAATCATGAAAAAAGGACTGGAAGCAACAGGTCTGAAAGTGTATGGAGGAGTAAATGCTCCTTATTTATGGGTAAAAACGCCCAACGGAATATCTTCTTGGCGATTCTTCGAACAAATGTTGTATGAAGCCAATGTAGTCGTTACTCCCGGTGTAGGGTTCGGTCCCTGTGGAGAAGGCTATATTCGCTTAACAGCATTCGGGGATCGCAATGATTGCATAGAAGCAATGAGAAGAATCAAGAACTGGCTTTAGATAGTATTTTGCGCGCTACTATATAACATATGGACCGTACATCCACATTTTTCTAACTATTAAAGGTAAAAAGACAATGAAAACGACGATGAACAAAAAATTGAAAGTAATAGCATTGGCTATACTTGTAACTCTTGTCCCGTCATCCGGAATGATGGCACAGAACAAATTGAAAGCTTCCGTAGGAGCAGATTTGGTTAGTGGTTATATCTGGCGCGGTCAGAATTTAGGCGGAGTTAGCATACAGCCTTCTTTAGGAGTCACCTACAAAGGCTTCTCACTGGGAGCCTGGGGATCGGTCGGTATTGAGTCATCCGATACGAAAGAACTGGATTTAACTCTTGGATATTCGACCGGAGGTTTTAGTTTCTCAGTAACCGACTATTGGTTTAATCAAGGTGACAACTTTAAAACAGGAATGCCTACCTCCGGGGAATATTTTCATTACGGAACTTATTCTACAGCACATGTATTCGAAGCACAGGTTGGCTATGATTTCGGTCCTTTGGCTGTAAATTGGTATACCAACTTTGCAGGAAACGATGGCATCAAAGAAAATGGGAAAAGAGCTTATTCTTCCTATCTGGCAGTCAGTGTTCCATTAACTTTCGGAGGACTTGAATGGAATGTGGATTTAGGTATGGTACCTTGGGAAACGACTTTCTATAACGGTTACACCAGTGGTTTCTGTGTTTCCGATGTCAGTCTCAGTGCGGCAAAAGACATCAAGGTATCTAGCTCGTTCACCCTTCCTGCCTTTGCCAAAGTAACAGTAAATCCCCGTACCGAGGGAGCCTATTTCACATTCGGGCTAAGTTTTTAAGAGAATAAAAAAGAATAAGTCACACTAACAAGTAAGGTGTATGAAAAAGATTGAAGCAATTATCCGCAAAACAAAATTTGAAGACGTGAAAGAAGCTCTTCTTGAAGCGGATATCGAATGGTTCTCATACTATGATGTGAGAGGTATTGGAAAAGCAAGACAAGGACGTATCTACCGCGGCGTAGTGTATGATACTAGTAGCATCGAACGTATTTTGATTTCTATTGTAGTACGTGATAAAAATGCAGAAAAGACCGTACAGGCGATCATCAAGGCTGCACAAACCGGAGAAATTGGTGACGGACGAATCTTCGTTATCCCTATAGAAGATGCCATCCGTATCCGGACTGCAGAAAGAGGTGATATCGCTCTTTATAATGCCGAACAGGAACGTTAATTTCAGGATAAACAATAAGGATCGGAGTACCTCTGATTACAACAAATAGGTATTACAAATCTAAAGATATTACATTATGGATACATATAAAAAACGCAGCCTTATAAAGCTGTGTATAGCCAGTGCTATGCTTTTTGCACTGAGCTTCACAACAGAAACTTTCGCACAAGACAGTATCGCCCACACAAGTACAGAAGTAATAGAAACGGTTACAGAGACCATAGTAGCCTCCCCTACTACGGAAACAGCAGCCGATAATATCACAGAATTAGCAACAGGACTGAATACTGTATGGATGTTGTTAGCCGCAATGCTTGTATTTTTCATGCAACCGGGATTCGCTCTTGTGGAAGCGGGATTCACCCGTACAAAAAACACAGCCAACATCTTAATGAAGAACTTTGTAGACTTCATGTTCGGTTCCCTTTTGTATTGGTTCATCGGATTTGGGCTAATGTTTGGAGTAGGCGGATTCATTGGTATGCCTCACTTCTTCGATCTTTCCTTTTTGGATTCCCAATTACCTAGAGAAGGTTTCCTGATTTTCCAAACCGTATTCTGTGCAACTGCTGCTACCATTGTATCAGGAGCAATGGCAGAACGTACAAAGTTTTCCATGTATTTAGTTTACACCATTTTTATCAGTGTATTAATTTATCCAGTATCAGGTCACTGGACATGGGGAGGCGGTTGGCTGATGAACGGTGAGGAAGGTTCTTTCATGATGAATCTTTTCGGAACTACCTTCCATGATTTCGCGGGTTCTACCATTGTCCACTCTGTCGGAGGTTGGATTTCATTAGTAGGTGCCGCCATTCTGGGTCCTCGTATCGGTAAATATGGAAAAGACGGTAAGTCAAAAGCAATACCCGGACACAACTTGACCATTGCTGCCCTCGGAGTATTTATTCTATGGTTCGGATGGTTCGGATTTAATCCCGGTTCACAACTGGCTGCTGCTACGACAGCCGATCAGGAAGCTATCTCACACGTATTTCTGACTACTAACCTCGCAGCTTGTGC
>NZ_JAQVBV010000022.1 GCF_028690125.1 Bacteroides sp.
TGTGATAAAAAAAAATGATATTATAGATGGAGAGCCGTATACATGGAGACGTGTAAGTACGGTTCGGGGGCAGGCTGATGGAAACCTACCACTGCAAGGTGGCAAGGCGCCATCTGCCGAGCCTACGGATTACCGATGTAAAGGTTAGCAATGATATGGAAATGTTGGCACAAAAGTTAGATATTGCCAAATGAATTTCAGATTACTGAAATTTGTTATCGTCAGATAACAGCAAGGTGTGTTCAGAGCTGCGGAGAATTATCTCCGCAGCTCTGAACCTTTTAGGAAAATCACTCCGAAGTCGTGTTTCCAATGGAAGAAAAGTTACTCAATTAAACCATTCTTCGCTCGTCGGGACGGGTGGTCCCGCCCCTTGCCGCTGGGCGTTCCCCGACCTATGAGCTTTTAAGTGAAGTATTGCAATGTTCTTTTCTTGAAATATTGATGGCTTGATAACTTGTTTTCTTGTTTCTTTGATTTCAAGATGGCAAGATTACAAGATAGCATGAAAGCACTATTGCAAAATAGCTGGATTGGCAGACTGCATTATATCTTTCGCATACAGATAAAAAACACTTTCTCTTTTCAAAAGTCCATATAGTTTATGAGGGACTTGCGAAAAAAGAAAATAATTTAGTAAAACCTTATAGTCAAGTTAAGTATCGTTTTCGTCCATTTTCCGCAGGAGCTTTTCGATGAGACTATTAAGAAAGGCTGTCCTATCTCTTTTACGCTCCCTAATTGTAAGATAAGTACGATAGTAATCACCTAAGTCTACTTTGAATGATGCCTCTATATAGGTCATTATTTCCTTTATATCAGCATTTCCATTGTTTAGAACTCCGGCAGCATATATTGCATATCCCAATTCAATAGCAGCAACTTTAGTTCCTGTCCATCGAAATGGATTATCAGGCAAAGAAGCTCGGCTGGTTTCTATCACTTCTGTTCTCTCTACATCCTGTAATCTCTGATGCAAATAGATTTCCAACATATCATAAGCCAGCATCTTGGCTACCCTATGATCACAACAAGTAGAGAACAAAGGGTCTCTATCCAATAAGCCACAATTATGGCATAACTTGTAGTTCTCATGCCCTCTGAGAAAGTAATATTTATCCAAATGTATTGCTTTGGAACGATAATATTGATAGAAGTCAAGATTATTATTACAGAAGTCTACGATTGCCGATTGCTTTTTCTTGTAATGCTCCTTAACTACCTCTTTATTGCCATTTGGCTTTCTTAATTCAAGCGTATAAATATCATTGTAGTATATTAGTTTGCTTAGAATTAACGGTTTGCTATTTTTAAAGAAGTCTATCTCTTCCTCGTTATCCCGAAAGTTATATTTGTGTATATACTCTCTTAGTTCTTCAAACAATGGTCTGATGAAATCAATCATATACAGAGCCTTACTTGAAGATATATCACTATCTATACAAAATGTTTCTATCTCTGCGTTGATTTTCAATATCAGTTCATTGGAAACCTGTTTTACTGTCATTTTATCTATTATATAGGTTTATATTATACGGCTAAATATAATACTCTATTTTCCTTTTATTTAGAATATAAAGAAGAGCATTAAAATCAGTTTGCAAAAGTAACTCTAAATCAAAAGCAGATACAGATATAGTTTTTGTATATTTGCAGGGTACAGATTAGGTGAATTATGAAAAAGGAAGTCTTATATCAAGAAATAGCGAGAAATATTGCTTGGCAGATAAAAAAGGGTGTATGGAAAGTTGGTGAAAAGCTGCCCTCTTTACGCACTATAAGTAATGAAAATGGGGTAAGTTTAAATACGGCAATTCAAGCATACTATGAATTGGAAAAGGACGGCTACATAATATCACGCCCTAAATCGGGATATATTGTCAATTATAAGCCAATACGCTTATCTGCTCCAGCCACCACACAACCATCTGTGAAAAATGAAAGTAAAGAAGTCGTGGAATTAATTGCTGAAGTATATCGTTCATTAGAAATTGGAGATAAGTCTATTACCCGATTTTCTTTAGGGATGCCTGAAGATGTTTTATTACCAATAGCAAAACTCAATAAGGAACTAATAAGAGCAATACAAACACTTCCGGGTAATGGTACTCGGTATGATGAAACACAGGGAAACATCCACTTGCGTAAGGCTGTAGCTCGCTTCACTTATAGCTGGAATGGAAATTTGACAGAAGAAGATATAGTAACTACAGCAGGAGTCACTAATGCTGTTGCTTTAGCTTTATCTGTGATTGCCAAGGCAGGAGATACGATTGCCGTCGAAAGTCCAGTTTATTTTGGAATGTTACAGCTTGCCAATAGTTTGGGATTACGTGTTTTAGAACTACCAACAAATCCCGAAACAGGCATTGATCCCGATGCTCTAAAAAGAGTTTTGCCACAAATTAATGCTTGCCTGCTTATAAGTAATTTCAATAATCCATTAGGAAGTTGTATGCCTGATGAACACAAAAAAGAGGTTGTCAATATGTTGGCTGAACATAATATACCACTAATAGAAGATGATTTGTATGGCGACATATTCTTTGGAAATTCAAGACCTAAACCTTGTAAAGCGTTTGATAAAGAAGGAAATGTATTGTGGTGTGGGGCTGTATCTAAAACGCTAGCACCGGGGTATCGAGTAGGTTGGATTGCTCCCGGAAGATTTAAAGAGGCTATTATTCGTCGGAAAAATATACATCTAATCTCTACACCTACTCTTAATCAGGAAGCCGTCGCTAACTTTATGGAGAATGACAGATACGAAAATCATTTGCGTAAACTTCGTCGAGAGCTTTGTGCAAATAGTATTCATTTTGCTCATTCTATTATGGATCATTTCCCTGAAAACACAAAGATTGTAACTCCACAGGGGGGATTTATGCTTTGGGTGGAGTTAGACAAGCGAATTGATACAACAGAGCTTTATTACAGGGCTATGCAGCGGAAAATAAGCATAGCCCCCGGACGTATGTTTACCTTACAAGAACAATACACGAACTGTATGCGCTTAAGTTATGGGCAACGATGGACTCCACTCCTTGAAGAACGTTTAAAACGATTAGGCGATATAATCAAAGAGTCACTCTGATGGGCTGATGTGTACCTGTAGAACTTCTCCTATGATTTGAAGCCCCTTTATTATTCGTTCTTCCGGCATATTGGAGTAATTCAGTCTAAGTGTATTTTCTTTGTGTTCGACAGGATAGAATGAGCCACCAGGAACAAAAGCTATTTTTCGTTCTATACACTTTTTCAGAATCTCACGTGCTGAAATTTCTTCGGGTAATTCAATCCAAGTGAATAATCCGCCTTGTGGATAGGTATATCTGATGTTGTCAGGAAAATAGCGTTCTATACACTCCATAGCTATATCTCTACGTTTTCTGTAAACTTCTACGATTTTGCCAATATGTTTATCAATATCATACCGTTTCAGATATTCGGTAATAGTCATTTGAGCTATCGTGTTACACTGCAAATCTGTACCCTGTTTAACTAGAACATACTTGCGGATAATATCTTTATCGCCTGCAATCCAACCAATACGAAAGCCAGGACAAAAGATTTTAGAAAAACTACCGGTACACAAGATATTACCTACCTTATCAAATGATTTTATAGAGGGCAAATATTCTCCCTCAAACCTTAATTCTCCGTAGGGATTATCTTCAATAACAGGAATATCATACCGGGCAGATAGTTCCGCAAGTTTTTTGCGTCTCTCCAAGCTCCATGTTTTTCCGGTGGGGTTCTGAAAAGTGGGTATTACATATATTAATTTCACTTTTGGGGTATTATTCAGTACATCTTCCAATACAGTCATATTCATGCCCTCTTCGTCCGTAGGTATCTCCACAAAGTTGCATCCGTATGACTTAAATGCGCTAATTGCAGCTAAATAAGTAGGACTTTCACATAATACGATGTCACCATCATCCAAGAAAACTTTACCTGACAAATCCAATCCTTGCTGTGATCCATGTGTGATAAGAATATTATCTTTATCAAACGATGTTCCTAAACGTTCATTCATTCGTTGGGCAATCCATTCACGTAAAGGAGAGTACCCCTCAGTAGTAGTATATTGGAGAGCTTTTGCTCCTGCTTCCTTTAATACTATTTGAGTCATTTGATTAATTTCATCTATTGGAAATAATTCAGGGGCAGGTAGTCCACCAGCAAATGAAATAACATCTTCTTGCTCTGTCACTTTGAGTATTTCTCGTATTTCCGAAGCCTTTATATAAGACATTCTATTTGCAAATTTCAACTTCATAATCATTAAATGTATTTGAGAACTAAAATATTGCAAAGTAAAGCATAAAAGAGAAACAGAAACAGATACAAATTATGCAATATTAATAGATACAGATTTTCTAAGGCAAGTGAGTTTTAGATACAAGGCGTAAGCATAGATATGCATACATCGTGAAAATGTAGAACTTAGTATTGACAAGCAACGGGATCAGCAAAATCAAAAGTCACCAATTCAAGAAGAAAACCAACCCCGGAAATCAGACAAATATAGATTTTATCCCAAGTTATTTCAAGTTTTTTACACTCTTAGTTCACAGACAGGGCAGGGCGAGGAATGCGACCACAAATATTGTCTTCCGCTGGATAGAGTTAAACAGTCCGGCGATGCAGTTGAAATTAAACAATATTTTATCGATCATGCCACTAGCACCTTATACCTTTATTGCGTTATAACAGAGCTAATATCACCACAAACAGGATACTTAACACCCGCCATAAAGTCCATAGCTTTTACCCAACCTCTCAATTCATCTTCTTGCTGTATAATCAATTCGTTTTTAATTGTTCGACAATGGAATTAAAATGCGAAAGCAAGAAGATAAAGATGTCCCGAGGCTACGTTTGCACAGTGTGGTAGTTTGTGGCGTTATTACATAAAATTAAAGTATATAAGAGGTTATACTTTCTGTTTCTTAAATATTTGCTAAATTTGTAGCCATACAAATTTTAGAGATATAAAATGAAAGACTGGAAACAGCATATTGAACAACGATTACAACAGCAGATAAACAGTGTTGCCAAAATCAACATTGACAAAGTGACTGTTCACTACTCTGAGAAAATTAAACAGAACAGGGTTTTAAAATCACTGACAGGTGACGAAGAGGTGGTAAGAGCATTTCTTCTTGACCGCTTAGTTAACGAACTTGACTACAAGCCTGAAAACATCGAAATAGAAAAAGAATATTCGGTAAAAGCAGGACACGGAAAACTGACTTGTCCTAAAATAGCTTTACACAGTAATAACTATAAAAAGTGTACAAGTTATGATTAGACGAGAAAGGAAATTCTATTCAGAAGAATTCCGTGAGCGTGTTTTGACTGCTTACTACAACAGTAATGAATCAGTCAATATGATAGCCCGACGCTTTCAGGTAAAGAGAGATACGGTCAGTAGTTGGGTTCATCGTAAAAGAGTTGCTTCCAATCCAGAAGAAAGTAGTAAATTCGTGGTATCAAGTATAATACCTATGAAAGAAGAAAAGCTACCTATTGAAGCAATGGAAGAACGTATCCGTGAACTAGAGCAACAACTGGCGAAAGAAAAAATGCGTTCCACTTGTTTAGATACTATGATTGATATTGCGGAACGTGAGCTAAAGGTTGATATAAGAAAAAAATCTGGTGCCAAACAGTCCAAGAAGTAAGGCAAAAGCATCCATCATATAAGATAGATGTTTTATGTCGGCTGTTTGGCAAAACCCGTCAGGCTTACTATGAAAAGTCTCATTATGTTGCCAATAAGAATGTGGAAGAAGATGTAATCTTGTCTCTGGTACACAATGCTCGAAAAGATTTTCCACGTATGGGTGCGAAGAAGTTATTAATCTATCTTCAACCTACATTCCAAGTGATGGGTATACACATAGGTCGAGATGCTTTCATTGAATTACTGTATCGTAATTATTTATTAGTCAGAAGGGTGAGAAATAAGAGAAAAACGACTTTTTCCAATCATTGGATGCGTAAATACCCCAATTTGATAAGGGATTATACACCAACGGCTCCCAATCAATTATGGGTAAGCGACATTACTTATATTGAGATGGCAGGGCGTTTTGCTTATCTAGCACTTGTAACAGATGCCTATTCTCATAAGATCGTTGGTTGGGAGCTTGCTCCATCACTTCGTGCTTGCAATGCTCTTGCTGCCTTGAAAATGGCATTAAATAGTTTACCGGAAGGATATTCCAGGCTTATTCATCATTCAGACAGAGGAAGCCAATATTGCAGCGCCAGTTATGTTAATTTGCTAACGCAGCATAAGGTACAAATTAGCATGACGGAAAGTGGCGATCCACTTGAAAATGCAATAGCAGAAAGAATAAATGGCATTCTGAAAACAGAATGGATATACGATGTTAAGCTAAAATCATGGCAGGAAACTATTAACTTCATTAGTCGAATTATTGATTTATATAATAATCAAAGACCACATCAGAGTATCAGTTATATGGTTCCTGCCTTGGTTCATCAAGCAAATATTAAAACAGAACGTAGATGGAAGAATTATTATCGAAAGAAGAATGTACTTAATGAAGAAGTTCCTATCTTAGATCCGAAGTGTAAAGGCATAGCAGGACTAAAACACTCAATTCCTGATAATGTCAAGCTCATATAGGACAAAGTAATATAATCTGTAAAGTTTTTCTAGGACAAGATAACGGTTTAGTGCAAGGTGCAAGCGTATATGTATATATACGGCTTGCACCTTGCACTTGAATTTAAGTATTAACTATCAATGACTTGCATATTTAGGAAATAATGTATACTTTTGAGCCCAAGATATAAGCAGACAGGCACTGGACAGAAGTGGAGAGTTTTTTAGGACTAAAACGTGGCAGGTACAAGGCTTATAACTCCAAAGATATTGATTTATAGGAGAATATACCACAAGGTTCATGAACCAGGTGGACCACTGAAAACAAAAGAAAAATCAAGCAAATCCCTGATAATCAAACATTATCGGGGATTTATTTTTTCTAGCAGGTAGCATAAAATAGCCATTTCAAGCATATTATGGGTGGATAAATCGTGGGACTAAAATTTAGTTCAAAAAAGTCCCACGAATTTGCATCTTTCTCACTGATTAATAGTATTTTGCACAATCATACTTTGGAAGAGAATACATAGTTTTGTAACTTTAAAAACGATGTAAAAATGGCTCGTAAATCATTTTTTATTTTGTTCTTCAGCAGATCACATAGTGCAAATATCTCCGCTTTTGTTCTTCCACTCGCTTCTTTATAAAATTCTTTGGCTATCTTTCCAACCTCACACATTCTGACTCCATGAACTTTCGCCTGCTCACCTTGTTTGAAAAAGCGGTCGGACGATCCTAATGTCTTTGAATCAATACTCTCTTTGAGCATTTGGCGCACTACTTGAATGGAATCTTCTGCCAGCATAATATTTTTGTTTGAATATCCAATTAGATTTATTTCATCTGAAAACATAATATAATTGGTAACATATTCACCTCCACTCTACTTCATAACTGTCTTATATAATATTACCCTACCAATATTAAAACAAGGCTTGCATAATATCGTTGAACAAATCATCACCAGCTTCCAGACCAACGGACAAGCGAATTGTCTGCTGGCTAATCCCCATTTCCTGACGTTCTTCCTCAGTAAATGTACCGAAAATAGTACTTGCCGGATGGATAGCCAACGTCTTGTTATCAAAAAGATTAGTAGCCCGACGTATTAATTTCAGTCGGTTCATGAATGCAAAACACGCCTCGCGTGAAGACAAATCAAAGGTAAGCATTGCACTTGGATATGCACCAAACTGAGCTGTACTCAACTTGTAATAAGGATTATCTTTCAACCCGGTATAATTAACGGAGACAATCCCATCCAATGTTTGCAAGCGACCTGCCAGTTCCAAGCAAGTAGATGCCATCCGTTCAAAACGGATCTGCATTGTTTCCAGTCCAAGAGTTTGCATATAAGCAACTTGTGGTGTCATATAAGCACCCAGATTCCGATGAATTTCCTTTCGCATACGAGCAGTAAAAGCTTTGTTACCAAACTCTTCATACCATTTTTTCAAAGTAATAGAATGACTGTAATCGAATGTTCCATGGTCCAATATCAAACCACCCAAACTCGTAGCCCCACCGGAAATATATTTCGTACTGGATATTATTTCTATATTAATACCAAAATCCTGTCCACGGAACACTGAAAAAGGCACAACAGTAGTATCGGCTATCAACGGAATATGACATTCCGTTGCAATCGTAGCAAGCGCTTTCAAATCAGCCACTTCAAGTTGTGGATTAGTGATCACTTCCAGAAAGATAGCACACGTATTATGATCAACATTAGCCAATACCTCCGACATATTAGTCAGATTACAAAAACGAACTTCTAAACCGAAAGCAGAAAGCGTATTTTTTAATAACGATACTGTGTTGCCAAACAAATGTGGAGAGGTCACAATATTTGCACCGGCTCTACCAAGTGTCATCAAAACATGGGTGATAGCAGCCATTCCGGAATTAAGAGCTGTAACGCTCATGGCCTCAGTCACAGCACGTACACGATTTTCAAAATACTGGACTGTCGGATTTGTTATTCGTGAGTAAGCATAATCCATAGTGCGTCCACAGAAAGCAGCTTCCATAGCTTCAGCCGACTCGAATTCATAAGCTGCACAGTTGTAAACCGGCATTGACAAGGCATTATATGCATCTTGCTTCTCGAAAGTCGTGTGAAGCACTTTTGCTTCAAAACTGATATCTCCCATTTTCGATGATATATAGTTATGTTTCTATTTGACGCTACAAAAGTAATGTTTCCTATTGACATTATATAGTTTGAAAGCTGGTAAAGTGACATGATCCATTCCAATTGAAACTATTTTAAATCTGATAAACAGACAAGAAGTATATACAAAAGTATCCTTTTAGGCTCCCTACTTCCATTTTGGAATAATGAATACTTCTCAAAATTTCAATTTGAGTAATGATTAAGGTTTTCTCATTTACTTGAATTCCAAAGAACTTTCGTTCACCAAATTTATTTATTGAATGACGTATTTTCACTACATAATCTTTGTTACTATTTTAATATCACTTAATTTTGTCCCGTTTTGCAAAACATAAACGGGACAAAAAAATATATTTAATAATGGATACACAATTAATCAACCTTTTATGAATCGTATAAAAGGTATATTATATGCGGCAGCATCCTCATCTACCTTTGGATTAGTGCCATTTTTCACAATTATTTTGTTGATTGACGGGTTTTCTATATTTGAATTGTTGGCATATCGGTGTGGTGTGGCTGCACTTGTCATGTGGTTGGCAGGAAAACTTTCAGGTAAAAGTTTTCGTTTAACGGGAAAAGAATTTTGTGTTGTTTTTATGCTGAGTTTATTTTGTGCGATTACCGCCTTTAGTTTGGTGATAGCTTATCAAAATATTGCGAGTGGAGTAGCTTCAACTATCCATTTTATGTATCCTTTAGCTGTAGCATTGACTATGATGTTCTTTTTTAAAGAAAAGAAATCAATATGGGTGATAGTGGCTATTTTGATGTCATTAGTGGGAGCCTATTTGCTTTCTTCAGGAGATTCAACAGTAAAAAATGGAAATACATTCCTCGGAATAATGACAGCTTGCATTTCCGTATTTTCTTATGCAGCTTATATTATTGGAGTCCGAAAAACAAGAGCAGTGCGGATTAATTCTACTATATTGACTTGCTATGTCATGGGAATCGGAACTATATTCTATATTATCGGATCCTTTTGCACTTCAGGACTTCACCTTGTGACAGATTGGTATATCTGGTTGTTAATTCTTGGATTGGCTATTCCGGCAACAGCTATTTCAAATATTACATTAGTTTTGGCTATCAAACATGTAGGACCAACATTAACAGCTATTTTGGGAGCCTTAGAACCTCTAACTGCTGTAATAATTGGAGTTTTGGTATTTCAGGAAACATTCACAGTAAATAGTGCACTTGGTATTTTATTAATTGTGACAGCTGTGTGTATAGTAGTACTCAGAGAGAACAGAACAAAAGGAAATAGATAGCGAGCTATAATTCAAAACATAATAACATGAAAACTAAACATTCATTCAGGATATTTCTTTTGCTCCTATGCATAATCAGTTTGGAAGGCTGTAACGATGACGATCAAACAGCGATAACTCTTGAGTACGAAGATCCACATATTATTTTTAATAACGAAGGCCGTTCTATGACTCTGACGCCTTTCAGTGGAGAAACAATAGCTTTGTATATAAAAGGAGGCGACGGAAATTATACAGTTGTGAATAGTAATAAAGAGGTTGTACAAGTCAATTTTGATGGTGAAAAGATCACCTTTAACCCTCTTAGATTGGGAACAGTATCAATCAAAATTGAAGATAAATCAAACAACATATACATATTAACCATTACAGTAAAATACTGGGAAGAGACTAACGCTGTTTACCAAAAGAAATATATCATCCAAGGAGATAATATAACCGTAGGTGATAAAACTAAACTGGAAAAAGAAATAGAAGTATCAAACATAGAGAAAGGATACAATTTTGTCTACAAGGAGCCTGAAGAAGCCGGAGGAACCATACGAATTTATTATCAGAATGGTCAATCAAAAGAAACTGATTTTAAGAAAGAACATATTATTTTAGACGAAGAAAGTGCAATCACCATTATTGAAAACACAAAACTTTATGACTATTGGCGTGTAACAGTCAAAGATGATAATAGCGTTTTCTATATTACACGAAATTTCTTTCAACTCATCGAGCAACAGCACCTAAGAGCCAACTTTACTCCTGCTCCGACATATTGCTATATCAAAGATGTAACGAAAAAATATATAACAAAATACCCGGCTGTTGAACACGTATACATCATTTATGAAGTAGTTGGAAAGAAGAACACCGGAGTGTAGCATGACAATCTGTATGCATCTTACATTTCAATGTTATATGTGTTCCTATATTCCGTAGGTGTGCAATTATATTTCTTCGAGAAAGCTCTATAAAAAGTAGAGCGATTCGTAAAGCCGGATTGAAAGACTATTTCATCAATCGTTAGTTTAGTTTTCACGAGTAGGTCAGCCGCTTTTACCAGTCGGCAACCGTTTATTAATTCAGCAAGAGTCACACCTTCAATCTCCTCCAACTTACGATAAAAAGAACGAACCCCAATATTCATCTTTTCAGCGATGAAATGAGCAGACAATTCCTTATTACTAATATTCTTATTGATAATTTTCAAAATTTCATTGATAAATTTCCGATGTTCTTTATGAGAGAGTTTTCCATTTTCTAAAGTATATGAACTCAATGGAGAAGAAAAATATTCCCTCAAGCTTTCTTTCCTTTCCAACAAACGATGCACCGAAGATTTTAAGTAATCAACATTAAAAGGTTTTGTTATATATACTTCCGCACCTGCATTCAGTCCCTCCGTCTGTACTTCAACATCTCGCTTTGCAGACAAAAGAATAAAAGGAATATGTGCCGTTGCCTCATCCGATTTCACCAATCTGGAAAAATCCAAGCCATCCATTTCTTGCATAACCACATCACTAATAATAACATCCGGAGAAATATCCTTCAGTATCTCCGTGGCTTCCTTAGGACTAGCCGCTGTCAGCACATTATAATCATCCTTAAATATATCGACAATAAGCCACCGGATCTCTAATTCATCATCGACAATTAAAATAGTTGGCTTTAATTTATCAAAACTATTTTGTGGAATTTGCAAAGTAGAATCTGTGAAATGATATTCAAGCCCATGATCAGGCAATGCAATCACCTCTTCCTTATTTAATTCAGTCCGAGATACTTCAAGATAAGGTAACAGTATCCGGAAATGAGTCCATTCATTTGGAATACTTTCCACCTTTATCGTACCATTCAACAGACGAACCATATTATTAGAAATAGCAAGCCCCAACCCATTCCTCGACCAGAAGTTATCATTTTGCTCAAAATTCTGTAAGATACGATAACGGTCAAACAATGATGAAATATCTTTTTCTGCTATTCCTTTACCTGTATTGGAAACAGTGATACACAAATTATCCTGATCAATTTGAACCTTTACTCTTACCACCCTCTCGTTCTCCGTATATTTAAACGCATTTGATAAAAGGTTTAGAAGAATAGTTACTATAAAATCTTTATCAGAATTCCACCTTAAAGAAAGAGATATCTCCTTTTCAAAAACTATATTACGAGATTCAGCCATATCTGTAAACGACTCCACCAGCTTTCCAACCGTATCAGTTATATCAACAGACACAATAACAGGCTTCTTATATCCTGATTCAATTCTATTAAATTCAATCAGGTCCTGAATCAAAGAATTTAGTCTTTCAGCATTTTGTTTGATTACAGAAGTATACCTTTTAGCAGCATCAGTAAGATTTTTCTGCTCCATAAGACGGTTACAAGGAGCATAAATCAACGTAAGTGGCGTGCAAAACTCATGCGATATATTTGTAAAAAACTGAAGTTTGGATTCATATATTTCCTCTCTGTGCTTTTGTTCCATCTTTTGCAGACGATCTCTTTTCTTTTTTTCATTCCGAACCATCCACATTCTTATCATCAATAACACTATACCTAACGTCAATAAGACATAAAGCAAATATGCTAATGGGGATGCATACCAAGGAGGGAGTATTTTTATATCCATTTTGCAGATATAACTTTCTTTCCCCAACGCCTTATTATAGTACTTCACATATAATCTATATTTTCCGGGATGCAAATCAGCAAACGATACCACATTGGAATTTCCATTGTAAGTCCATTCCTTCCCAGCACCATCCAACCTATAATAATAAGAATAACTATTCCCGTTCAAATGATCAATTGCAGCAAAAGAAAGGGTAAAGAAGTTCTGTTTATAAGATAAACTCAGGAAAGTCTCATCTCCTGACTGCGAAAGAAATTTTTCAACCGGATATTGTTGATCCCGTATGGTTATGGTATTAAAATCAATAAGAGGCATATAGTGCTGGCCTTCATCGAAATAGTTTCTTCTAATAGTTACAAGACCATTGACCCCTCCAAAAAAAAGAATTTCATTCTTCTCATCCTTAAATGAAGCCCCTTCTTTAAATTCCAATACCGAAAGTCCGTCATGGTGATCATAAACTCTGATAGATTCTGTATCTGTATTATATGAAATAAGTCCCCGGTTCGTACTTAGCCAGTAATCAGAATTAGAATCGAACAGAATACCATACACACTATTAGTCAAAAATCCATCAACATTATTCAATATTTTATGTTTATTGGAACTATACTTCACAAGCCCTGAACTTGTTCCAATCAGATAGTCTCCATGATAATCTTTACATATCACATTCGTTTCATTAGTTGTATACCTTCCAAAGCGTATATTCTCCATTCTCGATGTGAATATATTTAGCCTGAAAGCTCCTTCACCTTCATTCATACACCATAAAATAGAATCATTCCCTAAATAAATATCCTGAAAATGATTTGCTAACTCATCCCTGTCTTTTACAGTGAACCGCCTGGCTACAGTCAGTGCAGGTTTACCATTCGTCCATGCAAGATCTACTTTAAAGATTCCCATTCCTATCGTAGAAATCCATAATAAAGAATCCTGTTCATATATATCTGAAATATATTTTACCTCTTTTCCCTCATATGACAATTTCAAAGGATTAATGCGCTGCTTTTGATAATCAAAATAACTAAGCCCCGTTTCACTTCCGATCCATAGATTACCTAACCGGCTTTTTGCAATAGAAAGAATTGTATTATCTCTTAATTGACTATTACCAGCTGTTATCAACCTTGTACGATGATCCTTTACTTCTTTATCAATCTGAAAATTAATGACCTGTAGAATACCGTCTCCATTGCTACCCACCCATAAATTATTCTCTTTATCTACATATAAAGCATTTACAGGCTGGCGAAAATCAGGAACCATATCAGTCAAAAGAATAGATTGGATAGAATACATATCTATAGAGTAAGTATATATCCCATGTCCCGAAGTTCCAATCCACACAATATCTTGATATTTATCCTTATACAAGCAATCAACCCCTCCCGAAACATTTATTTTCTCGCAGCTGTATCCCCGATCATTTTTTCTAAGCAATGATAATCCTTTCGTTTTAAAACCAATAAAATAGTCATTATGGAATTTTAAAAGAGAAGTAATATCATCTTCTCTGGATATATACTTCTTCAAATCACAAACAAAAAGAACTTTATGAGTAACGGTATCATATTCATAAAGAGAATAGGTATCATCCACTAAATATAATATATGTTCTCCCCCATTCGTACAATACAAAATATTCGCCTTATGTTTATAACCGGTTACAGGTTCCAGTTCCATATTCCCTTCTTGGCTGATTTTTATAGCAAAGCAGAGATTATCACCATTCCGTTGAAATACCCATAACTTATCGGTATTGTCAATAAAAAGATGAACAATATCATTTGCCCTCAGGTCAGGAATAAAAATTTGTTCAAATCGTTCCTGATTTTTCAATTTATAATAAATGCAATGGTTGCCCTGTATCAAGAAAATATTTCCATAACGATCCTTATCAAGAAAAGCAATCCGGTTAAACATATCAAAAGACGTTATAACTGAAGATTCAAGATTAATCTGATGCAGACCATGATAAGTCTGAACCCACAATAAAGTATCCGTAGTTTGTGTAATTGCGTCAATCCGGCTCCCTGTAAAAAAGTTTTCGTTGAGTTCTGGGCAATACTTCATCACACGTTTACCATCATAAATGTCCACCCCGCGATTGGTTCCGATCCATATCAGTCCTTTCTCATCCTGATGAATGGAAGAAATAATATTGCTGGAAAGGTTCTCCGAGTTATTTATCCTTCGCAAGTTGAAGGCTCTCGCAGGAATAATCACCTGCAAAAGAAAAAAAGAAATCAGCAAACAGATGATCGTTTTCTTTCTACTACCAATGTCGATAAATGAAATCATGGACAAATATAGCCATATTTCTTCTCTTTATTATGTCTTACAGTGACAAATGTATCTCTCTCCATGACATCAGTATTTATACCAAACTCCCTATTATTCAGATAAAAATGACTTGATTAGCTTTGCAGAACAAAATAAAAAACTACAATCATGAAAAGTACATTTATTCTCATTCTTTTTATTTTCAGTTTCAATTCTATTATGGCAATTACTCCACAAATTAAAGGAGTAGTCCGAGAGAAAGGCACAGGTAATCCAATCGAGTTTGCAGATGTCATATTATTAAAGAATGGTACTGTGACCGTATCTCATACCCTCACAGAAGCTAACGGATATTTTCAATTATCAGGCATTGAAAATGGAAAGTATTCATTAATGGTGAGACTTATTGGTTATGATATTTATACAAAAGACTCGCTTACTCTCAGTTCTTCGAAATCGACTTTAGACTTCGGAGTCATTGAATTAAAGCCCTTAGAAATCGGCATAGCCGAAGTAGTAATAAAAGGGGCTAAAAGACAGATCGTTTATAAGTTAGATAAAAAAATTATAGATGCATCAAATACTTTGATGAGCAGTGGCGGCACAGCAGTCGATATTCTCGAAAACACTCCTTCGGTTCGAGTCGATGTAGATGGAGAGGTTACTTTTAGAGGAAGCAGTGGTTTCAAAGTATACATCGACGGCAAACCTAGTTTTTATTCAGGTTCGCAGGCACTGCAACAGATACCCGCCGGACAAATTGAGAACATAGAAATTATTACTACCCCTTCTGCACGTTACAATACAGACGGAGAAGCCGGAATGATTAATATCATTACCAAAAAGAGCCAACAGCAAGGAATTAACGGAATCGTCAATACCTATGGCAGCACTGCACTTTCAAATGGAATTGACTTCCTCATATCTCAACAGCACAATAAATGGCAGTGGAATTTCGCCGGACACTGGAATCAACCGATACGTGAAAGTAACTTTGAGCAAAAGAAAACTACAATTGTTGATAATATAACCACTACCTCCCTATCGGACGGGCCCAGAAAAGGAAAAAATTACCACTATGGATTACGGGGAGGCGTTGAATATTCTTTCTCTCCCCGGACATCTGTTAATGCAGAACTACAGGTATATTACGATAAGTTCACCCGTCAAGGAGATTTGAATTATACAGAAACTCATAAAAATGGAAATGAAGAATCAGACCCATTCAATTATAACAGTCAAGATGATTTCGATCTACATTCAACTGTAAATATGGGAAAGGCAGGATTCTCCCATAAATTCAATGATGAGGGACACACACTTACCGGTAGTTTTATGTTAGGTTACGAAGGAGATCCTCTTGAGTATTTCCAAAGTGATCTATTGGACAAAACCGGCCAACGGCAACAGGGACATCGCGCTTGGGAGGATGAAGTTCGTTGGACAGTTCAGGGGAATATAACCTACAATTATCCTTATAGCAAAACCGGACTCTTGGAAAGTGGTTATCAATATCATTCCTACTTGGAAGACGGAGATTATAGTATGCAATTCTGGAATCCTGA
Source organism: Bacteroides sp. (assembly GCF_028690125.1). Lineage (GTDB taxonomy): Bacteria > Bacteroidota > Bacteroidia > Bacteroidales > Bacteroidaceae > Bacteroides. Next base: position 16,592 of record NZ_JAQVBV010000022.1, read on the forward strand.
GAAAAGAGAGTTTTATTGGCGGGAAGATATATATAATACATTCTATTTTCAACGGGGAATCCATTCTGTTTATCTGATGGGTAGTGACAGCTACAAAGCTTTCGACATACAAGCCGGAATAAGGGGGGAACATACACACCAAGTATTAAATAGTTCTATAAAGGGAGCCAACCGGAAAGTAAACCGCTTTGAAATATTTCCTTCAGTACATATCGGATATACGCTGCCACATGAGCAAAAGCTCACATTTGCCTATTCTTATCGGACCAATCGACCGGAACTCTTTTACATGGAGCCCTATATTACTTATCGTGATTATTATACGGCCGAAATTGGAAATCCTGATATACGTCCGGAATACATTCACTCCTTTGAACTAAATTATAAAAAGAACTTAGGTAATCAGGTGATACAATCCAGCTTATTTTATAGATCACGAAAAGACAAAATTGAGCGTTTACGTATTCCTTATCAAGCAGGAGTTACTTTAGATTCAATGGCAAATGTAGGAAATGACCATTCACTGGGCATGGAACTTAGCGGACAATTAACGCTAAACAAATGGTGGGGGCTGAACATAAACGGGAATGTATATTATTACAAAGTGGTAAACAATATCAATTCGGGAGGAAAAAAAGAAACCAGTACTAATTATGATTTTACGGTAAACAATCTTTTCCGTGTTCATAAGAACACCCGTATTCAGTTGGATGGAAACTTTGTTGGTCCTTCTGTCACTACACAAGGACGCTCATCATCCTTTTGGTTTGTCAATTTGGCTATCCGTCAACAATGGTTCAACTCCAACTTACAATCCACTCTGTCCTTCCGTGATATATTCAATTCCGCTCGTTATAAAAATGAGATCACGACACCCACTCTGGAATCAATCACACATATACGACCGAAATTTCCCGTCATCACTCTGTCCATCAGCTACACCTTTAACCATTTTAAACGAAATTCACAGAGTTCACGAGATAACCGAGACTTGTTTGAAGGTGTCAATCACTAAGAAAAAGCTATATTTACACCCGATAAATTCATTGAATTATGAAACAAATCTATCAATTGGCTTTTCTTATCTCTATTTTATTCATTGCAATATCCTGCAATGGACGGCCATCATCATGGCATCAAAACAAGGTTACCAATAAAATAAGTCCGGAATTTGAAGATATAAAAAAAGAGCTTGTCAATCTATCAGACTTTCCAACTGACAAAGAAGGTTTTATCTGTTTATTCGACGGCAAATCTTTAAAAGGATGGCGTGGATACGGAAAGAACCATTTACCGGAAAAATGGTCAATTGACAATGAAACCTTGGTTCTCCACAGTTCGGGAACCAAGGAGGGTGGAGATATCATTTTCGCTTCACCCTTCAAGAACTTCGAATTGGAACTGGAGTGGAAAATATCAAAAGGAGGAAATTCCGGCATTTTTTATCTTGCACGTGAGATTATGACTAAAGACATCAATGACAAAAGTCGCTTAGAACCTATTTATATGTCCGCTCTTGAATATCAGATTCTTGATGATGAGAACCATCCGGATGCTAAGTTAGGAAAGGGAAACAATCGGATATCCGGTTCTCTTTACGACATAGTTCCTGCTATTCCGCAAAATGCAAAACCTTTTGAAAAATGGAACAAATCCAAGATTATAGTCAATCATGGTCACTTAATTCATCAATTAAATGGAGAAAAAGTAGTCGAATGCCAGCTCTGGACTTCAGATTGGAAGAAAAAGCTCCAAGAAAGTAAGTTCAGCGAGACAAAATGGCCGTTGGCCTTTGAATTGATGAATAACAGGGATGAAAATGCAAGAGAAGGATACATCGGATTACAAGATCATGGACATGATGTATGGTTTCGCCATATCAGAATAAAAAATATCACAGAATAATATATATTAAAATCCCTCTTATCAATGTTTTAATAGATCAGACAAAACAAACATAAAATCAGATTACACATTTAACAAAGTTATTAACAGGCTAATCTTTCCCTATTGTTCATAAACGGCTGTTAAAAACCCACATATATCTATTAAACAGCCAATTAACCTGTTAATAACTTTGTTGGTTATCTATAATTTCTTGACCTCACCAGCAGGTTATAAAAGCCAATTATACATATTTCAATATTACTTCTGCTCTTACCTCTACATTCCATCCGATTCAACACCTATGCCGGCAATAATTTCAGCAGGGTCCAACACATCCAAATCGAAGTGGACAACCACTTTAGAAGCACCCCTATTCTTTAGCCAATCTAATATAGCCGAACTATTATCAGTAACTTCTGCCGGAGATAATCCCATGATACCTAACTCCTTTTAAAGATCTTCCATTCCTTCATCCCAAGAGCGAAGACTTACAATCAATACTTTAGAAACTTCCACCTTCCGCGGTAACAAATTCATAATCTCCTCATCTCCCATTCCCATACAAGCAGCATGATAATCTTTATAATCATCATATGGCAAGTTTACATCAGGATGTGCATCCATCCAAATAGATCAAACGAAGGGTAGACATATTATTTTCCATTTCTTGATTGTTAGTTAATGTCCTTTCCTACAAATTTACAGAAAAAAGTCCGGTAAACAATGTTGTTAAAAAAACTATTCTCTATTGAAGGTTCTGAAAGTGAATTTCCTCCCTTGAACTTTCCATCCTTACGGAACGTTATAACAATGTAACTTTAAAACATTGCAGTTATGGAAAGATATTTAATACACAGCAACGAACTACATCTGATAGAAACAGAAAAAATCCATCAGGCAGTAGAAAAAATGGTAGAATCACTCGATATGGCCGCAGGATCAACCAGTAATTTCGACCTTTATCAAGTCGTGGAAAAGTACTTCAGGGACCTGGAAAAAAGGAAAAAGATTAATCACCTGCTAGGGATTAAAGAAGACAAGTATGAACTGGTTGAAGATTTCGGCATACTATAAAAAGCTCGGATTACTCATCAAACCAGACATAATATTAATATCATAAATCACCACAGATTACACAATTTACAGACAAGCGTATAGCTATCCGATTATTATATTCAAAACGATTTGAATATTTGTGTAATCTGTGGTGAAAATATTTTCTGTAATAACTTATCGGTTTGTTATATCCGATAAAGTTTATCAATTGGCTTTGTGTACAGTAAGTTGAGGGAAGGGGAAATTGATACCTTTCTCATTGAAAGTCTCATAAATCAATTTGTTGATATCAAAATAAACTCCCCAATAATCTTCACTTTTCACCCATACACGGGCAACAACATTCACACTGCTGGCATCCAACGCATGAAGCGCAACAAACGGAGCAGGATCACTCAGAATACGTTTATCAGTATCCAGCACATCATTTACAATTCGTGCTACCTTTTCATAATCCTCACCATAATCAACACCTATGATCCATTCTACACGGCGAGTCAACTGGTGACTGTAGTTTATCACTACTCCGTTACTCAATGCACCGTTAGGAATATAAATTATTTTATTATCCGCTGTGGCCAGGATCGTATGAAAAATCTGAATTTCTCTTACTGTGCCCGAATAGTTTTGGCTTTCTATCCAGTCACCCACTTTATAGGGTTTGAACAATAAGACAACCAATCCTCCGGCGAAGTTCTGCAAGTTACCGGACAAAGCCATACCGATAGCCACACCGGCAGAAGCTAACAAAGCTGCAAATGATGTCGTTTCTACTCCCAACGCACCGACAACAGAAATTATCAATAAGATGGTCAGCATAATATTCACCAGACTTCTCACGAATGTCTTGATACTTATATCGACCTTTCTTTTCTCCATCAACCTCACTACAAATTTGTTGAGCATCGAAATCAGAAAACGTCCTACAATAAAAACAACAACTGCAATCAAAATACGCTCACCGGCACGTATTCCAAAATCAATCAATTGTTGTGTGATGATTGACAATTTATCCAAGCCATCAGCATCAGCTATTGCTTGTTTCATTAATTCCTGAGCGGCTACCTGTGTAGAGTCTGCCGTCTGAGTTACTTGAAATAATAAAAACATAATTTGTATGAATTAGAGTAAATACTTTGTCTGTTTGTCTCTTTCAACAAAACGCAAAGTTACATTGTTTTAAGTAAATCTAAAAGTTATTTTTGTTTTCCTGGTGCAAAAGCTGTAAATTTGCCGTTGATTCACCGAGAAGGGGGTGCCTTAATATGACGGGCTGAGAACATACCCATAGAATCTGAACCGGGTAATGCCGGCGTAGAGAATTAATAAATAAGCAAAATGAAAAAGATGATTATGATGACCGCTGCCTTGATAGGCACAGGCATCACTGTCCATGCACAGACGAGTGTGACTTCCGACAGTATGAAAGTAATAAACCTGCAAGAGGTGCAGGTAGTTTCTACACGTGCTACGTCTAAAACACCTGTAGCTTTTACAAATATAGGCAAAAACGAACTGAAAAAAGTAAACTTCGGACAAGATATTCCTTATCTGTTGAGCATGACTCCTTCTACCTTAACTACTTCCGACGCCGGCGCCGGTATCGGCTATACTACGCTTCGTGTCCGCGGAACGGATGGTACTCGCATCAACATTACTGTAAACGGAATACCGATGAACGATGCCGAAAGCCATAACTTGTTTTGGGTGAATATGCCCGACTTTTCTTCCTCCGTAAAAGATATCCAAGTACAACGTGGAGCAGGAACGTCAACTAATGGCGCAGGTGCTTTTGGCGCCAGTGTCAATATGCAGACTGAGGGTGCTTCCATGAAACCGCATGCAGAGTTTAACGGCTCTTATGGCTCGTTTAATACACATAAAGAAACTGTAAAAATAGGAACGGGCTTATTAGACAATCATTGGACTTTTGACGCACGGCTCTCCAATATCGGTACGGACGGATACATCGACCGTGCCTCAGTAAATCTCAGTTCATATTATCTACAAGGAGGATATTTTGCCGGAAACACATCAATAAAACTTATCACATATGCCGGAAAAGAAAAGACATATCATGCTTGGGGATATGCTACCAAAGACGAAATGAAGGAATTCGGAAGACGATATAATCCTTGTGGCAAGTATACGGACGACGACAAAACTACTCATTATTATGATGACCAAACAGACAATTACCTGCAAAAGAACTATCAGCTACTTTTCAATCATACCTTCTCTACAGCATGGAATCTGAATATAGCACTGCATTATACAAAAGGAGATGGTTACTATGAAGAATACAAAGAAGACAGATCATATCCGGAATATGGTTTAAAACCCTTCATATATGATGAGAAAGAAGTAGAAAAAAGTGATCTTGTACGCCGAAAAAAAATGGATAATAAATTCGGTGGTGGAGTGTTTTCTCTCAACTATGCAACCGCTCGCCTGATAGCCTCTCTAGGGGGTGGTCTTAACCAATATCAGGGAAATAACTTTGGGAAGGTGATTTGGGTAGAAAATTATATAGGTGAGCTTTCTCCAAATCATGAATATTATCGAAATAAATCCAAGAAAACAGATGGAAATATCTATTTGAAAGCCAGTTACGACCTAACTAGTGGGCTGAGTGCTTATAGTGATTTGCAATACCGCCACATTGATTATACCATCGATGGAACGAACGACAAATATGACTGGAATAAAAATACCCCACAGCCGTTAGCAGTAAATAAGGAGTTTGATTTTTTCAATCCCAAAGTCGGATTAAACTGGAATATTACTCTCAACCACCGCGCTTATGCTTCTTTCTCTGTTGCGCAGAAAGAGCCGACACGAAACAACTATACAGAAGGTAATCCCGAATCATATCCAAAAGCAGAAAAACTACTCGATTACGAAGTGGGATACAGTTTTTCAAATCCTTGGCTCACAGCAGGAGCCAATTTCTATTATATGGATTATACCGACCAACTGGTGCTGACGGGAGCCTTGAATGAGATAGGCGAACCATTAACGGAAAACGTTCCGAACAGTTATCGCATGGGATTAGAGTTGATGTTAGGAATCAAACCGTGTAGATGGTTTCAATGGGATATTAATGCTACATGGAGTAAAAACCGGATAAAGGACTTCATAGAAACCGTACCTATATACGACGCAAAAGGATATTTATTGAATGTTGTTAGCACTCAGCACAAAAGCACTCGTATTGCGTTTTCACCCGATTTGTTACTTAACAATCGTTTCTCGTTCAATTTCAAAGGGTTCGAAGCAGCATTGCAATCTCAATTTGTAGGAAAACAATATATGACGAATGCAGAAGTGGATGCACTGACATTGGACAAATACTTTGTTAGTAACCTGAATCTCGCTTATACATTCAAGCCAAAGAAAATAGTGAAAGACATTACTTTCGGAGTTACTATATACAACCTATTGAATGAGGAATATGAAAATAATGGCTGGGCTTCCAGTTATTACATGAATGATGTAAATCATAGAATAGATGATGCCGGCTATGCTGCACAAGCAGGAACCAATGTTATGGGACATCTTTCCCTCCGTTTTTAGCTATATAATATGGAACTGAATTATCTCGAAATATTCGGAACAATTGTTGGTTTGGTCTACCTATGGTTAGAGTACCGGGCAAGTATCTATCTGTGGATTGCAGGTATTATCATGCCTGCTATTTATATATTTATTTACTATAATGCAGGACTTTATGCTGATTTTGGCATAAACATATACTATTTGATTGCTGCTATTTATGGATGGTTCTTCTGGATGTGGGGACACCGAAAAGAAAAAATCGACCATGTCCAAAAAGAAACAGTCGGCAAACCCAAAGAATTGCCTATTGTACATACTCCGTGGAAATATTATCTCCCGCTGACGTTGGCATTCTTCATTTCTTTTATCAGCATTGCCTGGATATTAATCAAATATACAGACAGTAATGTCCCTTGGCTGGATAGTTTCACCACCGCATTAAGTATCGTCGGTATGTGGATGCTGGCACGTAAATACATTGAGCAATGGTTTGCCTGGATTCTTGTTGATATTGTTTGCTGCGGACTCTATATTTATAAAGATCTTTATTTCACCTCTGCACTGTACGGACTTTACTCCATTATCGCTATCTTTGGCTACTTCAAATGGAAAAAACTAATGAAATAACTGCAATGATAAACGAACAATTCATACCGGAAGCCGTGATACTTGCCAATGGTGAATATCCAACGAGTCCCCTTCCCTTAAAGATACTGAAGGAAGCTAAATTTGTAATTTGTTGCGATGGTGCTGCCAATGAATATATAGCTCAGGGACATATCCCTGATATTATCATCGGTGATGGTGATTCTCTTTTACCTGCTAATAAAGAGCGTTTCTCCTCTATTATATACCACATCTCCGATCAAGAAACGAATGACCAGACGAAAGCCGTCTATTTTCTTAAAGAGAAAGGATTTCATAAAATTGCCATTTTAGGAGCTACCGGAAAGCGGGAAGATCATACTCTTGGAAACATAAGCCTACTCATCGATTATATGAAAAGTGATTTGGAAGTCCGAACAATCACAGATTATGGCGTATTTATTCCGGCTCAGCATACACAAACTTTCGCCTCACAACCAGGTCAGCAAATCTCAATTCTTAATTTCAGTGCCAAAAACTTAAAGGGAGAAGGTTTAGTTTATCCATTAAGCGACTTCACAAATTGGTGGCAAGGCACTTTGAATGAAGCTCTAGCTAATAAGTTTACAATACATTGCAGCGGAGATTATCTTGTTTTTCTCACATATCAAATTTGAGAGAGAAGCTTTATTAACCATCATAATGGAAAAGTTGATTGTAGTTTTTAATGTCCAAATATAATTTAACGCTTAGCGTTATCGTACACGAAGAAAAAGACACTATATTTGCTACCATTAAAAAACAACTTATTCCGACGCAATTAAAGGACAACTTATATTACTAATATCATGGAGAAATCAAGAAGAACATTTCTTAAGAGAAGCCTTGCCGGTGCCATCCTTTTGGGAACAGGCGGTATGGCTCATGCTGAATTACCGGAACCGGCAAAATTAAAGGCTCCGAAGTCTGTTAATCCATTCCATTTAGGAATGGCAGGTTTTACGTTTGCTAAATTTGACTTGGATACTACTTTAAAAACTTTGGAACGCCTGGATGTTCATTATCTATGCATCAAAGATTTCCATTTGCCATTGAATAGTACTGATGAACAAATTAAAGCTTTTCATGAGAAATGTACCACTCATAAAGTTACGGGGTATGCTGTAGGGCCCATCTACATGAAAAGTGAAGCAGAAATAGATCGTGGTTTCGAATATGCCAAACGTGTTGGTGTAAAAACAATTGTGGGAGTTCCTAATTATGAATTGCTTCCTTATGTCGATAAAAAGGTTAAGGAATACGATTTTAATTATGCCATCCATCTGCATGGACCTGATATTAAGATCTATCCTGATGCTACAGATGTTTGGAAACATACAAAAGACTTAGATCCGCGTATTGGTATGTGTTTGGATATAGGCCATGATTTGCGTAATGGTTGTGATCCGGTTGCAGACTTGAAAAAGTACCATACTCGTGTCTTTGATATGCATATCAAAGATGTAACAGATTCGACAAAGGCTGGACACGCCATCGAACTCGGACGCGGAAAAATTGATTTTCCGGCATTGATTAAAATGATGCGAAAAGTAAATTATACAGGAATGTGCAGTCTGGAATATGAAAAAGATATGGGAGATCCATTTATGGGTATAGCCGAATCAATCGGTTATTTCAAAGCTATATCAGATATGTCATAAAAAAGATAATAAAAATAATCAATTACAGAAATAAACCCACTGTTTTACCTTAATCTGTTAACAATAAGTCTATTTTTGAACTAGCGGTTGAATTAGTTTTATTGATTAGAGGCTTAAATTTTACTGAGGAAATATTTATTTTGAAGTTCATAGACCGAAACCTTCACACCGGAAAGATAGTGGATAATCGTGATTTTTCCCTATGCCACTGGCATATAAATCAAGGTATTTATGTAAATTTGTACAGTTTATAAAGTAAAACAGACTTTTAATACTATGAAAATGAAGAAACTCTATCTGCTTCTTATCAATGTGTGTTTATCTTTCTCCGGGCTTCAGGCAGGAGAAACCGACTATACACAAGGACTTTCTATTTGGTTTGACACTCCAAATACCTTGCAAGGATATGCCGTTTGGTATAATGGAAGACCGGATATACCGAAAACTCAAGACGAACTGGAAATAGCCGGAAATACCAATAACAATCCGGACACCAGTTGGGAATCAAAATCATTACCTATCGGCAATGGCAACATTGGGGCAAATATCATGGGGTCTATTGAAGCGGAACGCATTACTTTTAATGAGAAAACTCTTTGGCGAGGAGGTCCTAATACAGCCAAGGGAGCCGATTATTACTGGAACATCAATAAAGAGTCAGCCCATATTTTAGACGAAATACGGAAAGCATTTACAGAAGGAGATCAGCAGAAAGCAGAAAAGCTGACTCAACTCAACTTCAATAGTGAAGTAGCTTACGAGCCCGATGGGGAAAAGCCGTATCGTTTTGGAAGCTTTACAACTATGGGAGAATTTTATGTAGAAACCGGATTGAATACCCTCCATATGAATGGATATAAGCGTATCTTATCTCTGGATTCTGCCATGGCGGTAGTACAGTTTAAAAAGGATAATGTGGCTTATCAACGTAATTACTTTATCTCTTATCCGGCAAATGTAATGGTAATGCGCTTCAGTGCAGATCATCCGGGAATGCAGAACCTGATATTCAGTTATGCTCCCAATCCCGTATCCACTGGAGAAATGAAGGCGGACGGCAAGAATGGTTTAGTATATACCGCCTCTTTGAATAACAATGGAATGAAATATGTAGTCCGTATCCAGGCAGAAGCTAAAGGCGGACAACTGACAAACGAGAATGGAAAACTGATTGCCAAAGGAGCGGATGAAGTCGTGTTTTATATTTCCGCGGATACCGACTATAAAACTAATTTTAATCCGGACTTTAAAGATCCGAAGACTTATGTTGGCGTCAATCCGGCTGAAACAACACGTCAATGGATAGACAATGCCGTAGTTCAAGGATACAAAGCTTTGTTTAAAGAACATTATGATGACTATGCTGCATTATTCAACCGCGTTAAGCTTAACCTGAATCCTACCATAAAAACGGATAATTTACCAACCGGACAACGGTTGAAGAACTATCGACAAGGACAGCCGGATTATTACCTGGAAGCACTGTATTATCAGTTCGGCCGTTATTTGCTTATTTCCAGTTCCCGACCGGGTAATATGCCGGCTAATCTACAGGGAATCTGGCATAATAACGTAGGTGGCCCCTGGTCTGTGGATTATCATAATAATATCAACATACAGATGAACTACTGGCCTGCCTGCTCCACTAATCTGAATGAGTGTATGCTGCCTTTGGTCGATTTCATCCGTACATTAGTGAAACCGGGCGAGAAAACCGCACAAGCATACTTTGGGGCAAGAGGGTGGACAGCTTCCATCTCCGCCAATATCTTTGGATTTACTACCCCATTGGAAAGTCAGAATATGTCGTGGAACTTCAATCCGATGGCAGGACCTTGGCTAGCTACGCATATCTGGGAATATTATGACTATACGAGGGACCTGAAATTTTTAAAAGAAACAGGGTATGAACTGATAAAAAGCAGTGCGGATTTTGCCGTCGATTATTTATGGCACAAGCCCGATGGTACTTATACAGCTGCTCCGTCTACCTCTCCCGAACATGGTCCCATTGATCAGGGAGCTACCTTTGTACACGCAGTGATACGTGAAATCTTATTAGATGCTATCGAGGCAAGCAAAGTGTTAGGAGTGGATAAAAAGGAACGAAAACAGTGGGAACATATACTAACTAATCTGGCTCCTTACAAGATCGGGCGTTACGGACAGTTAATGGAATGGTCGGTAGATATCGACGACCCGAAAGATGAACATCGTCACGTGAATCATTTGTTCGGACTGCATCCGGGGCGTACCATTTCACCAATTACCACTCCGGGGCTGGCAAAAGCAGCTAAAGTAGTTCTGGAACATCGCGGTGATGGTGCTACAGGCTGGAGCATGGGATGGAAACTGAATCAATGGGCACGTCTACAAGACGGAAACCATGCATATACTTTATTTGGCAATCTGCTAAAAAATGGAACATTGGATAATTTGTGGGATACCCACCCTCCTTTCCAAATTGATGGAAACTTTGGCGGAACGGCAGGAATCACTGAAATGTTGCTGCAAAGCCATACAGGATTTATTCAGTTACTGCCAGCTCTGCCGGATGTCTGGAAAGATGGTTCTATTAGCGGCCTGTGTGCAAAAGGAAATTTTGAGATAGCTATGATATGGGAAAATGGCAAATTGAAAGAAGCTACTATTCTATCAAAATCCGGAAGCAACTGCACTATAAAATATGCAGGAAAAACGCTGTCTTGGAAAACAGTAAAAGGACATAGTTATCAACTTAAATATGATAAAACAAGAGGATTGTTCAGAACTTAATGAGATTAATAAAGAGCACTCTTATTTCAATTAATATTTTATTTCCAGCTTGTTACACACTAAATAGGAATGGGTCGTAACAATTAACAAGTCGCATCGTTACTTTTAAATTGTCGCTTTGCAGTACGTAAGTATTTCATTGCCTAACCATTTTTCGTTCCACTTAAGTGGAACGAAAGTTCTATTATAGTAGTTCGCTAGTTCTACTTAAGTAGAACGAAAATTAATTAGGTAATAAGAAAAATAATTCATGCAGAGGAGAAAAATAAATATAGAACTGTTATAGCTAATTGTTTATGATACAAGAGATGGTCTATTTTCCATACGTTATTTCAGTCCTTTCACGAAACGAATATGAACACAATTAGTAGCGGTAATCCCAAGGCTAGAAATTAAATCAGTCATATGTCCCAATACTATGAATAAAGTGAAATTCTACATGCCTATAGCATAATTACATTTTTAAATTAACCGATTAAAATATGAAAAGGATCTATTTGAAGAGTCCAATATTCCTATTAGAAAAAATCTCCTTATTTTAGCCCTGTTTCATAAATGAGATAGGGCTAAAATAAAGAGACTCTCTTTTAATACAACAATTTTTTTTATCAGATAGAAAGCAAATACTGTTTAAAGTCCGCAAACTCCTTCGTCATCGGCAAACTTTTCTTTTCTCCTTTCATAAAAGCCTGTAGCTTAGCCGGAATTTCGACTGTTTCACCAATAATACCTTCTACTGTTTCAAGGAACTTAGCCGGATGAGCTGTTTCAAGAAAAACTCCTGTTTCTCCGGGTTTCAATCCTTCTTGCAAAGCACGATAACCGCAAGCTCCATGAGGATCGAGCAGATAATGATATTCATTCCATGTAGCTTTCACGGTTTCACGAATTTGTTCATCATTATAAGTGCAGCCTGAGATTTCAGCAACAATATCTGCATGGGAACTACCATATAAATCAAGAACACGGGCAAAATTACTAGGATCACCCACATCCATTGCATTTGCAATGGTGGCAACGGACGGACGAGGATTATACTGACCGGTTTGAAGATATTGATAGAAAATATCATTGCGGTTATTAGCAGCAATGAAACGTTTAACAGGCAATCCCATTTTCCTTCCAAATAACCCGGCAGTAATATTACCAAAGTTTCCGCTCGGTACACAGATAACAGCATTATCTGCTTTTCCGGTGCGTTTCAATTGAGCGTATGCATAGAAATAATAAAATGCTTGAGGCAGGAAGCGCGCTACATTGATAGAGTTAGCCGAAGTCAGAGACAAATGCTCGTTCAGTTCTTTATCCATGAAAGCAGCTTTCACCAATGCCTGACAATCATCAAAAGTACCTTCGACTTCAAGAGCCGTAATGTTCTGCCCCAACGTGGTAAATTGCTTTTCCTGGATTTCGCTGACTTTTCCCTTCGGATATAGCACATAGACATGAATTCCCTCTACTCCCAGAAAACCATTTGCCACAGCGCTACCTGTATCACCGGAAGTAGCAACTAATACATTCACATCCTTCTGCCCTTCTTTCCTGATAAAATAGCCTAGCAAACGGGCCATAAAGCGTCCACCTACATCTTTAAAAGCCAGTGTTGGTCCATGAAATAATTCTAATGAATATATATTCTCCGTTACTTTCACCAAAGGAACATCGAAACTTAACGTGTCATATACAATCTGCTTCAATGTATCTGCGGGAATATCTTCACCAAAGAAAGCATCGGCTACCCGATAAGCTATTTCCTGAAAAGACAATGTATCAATTGTATCGTAAAACTCCTGCGAAAGAGGTTTGATAGTCATGGGCATAAAAAGTCCTCTGTCAGCAGCAAGTCCTTTCACCACAGCTTCTTGCAATGAAGCCATCGGTGCTTGTTTATTTGTACTGTAATATTTCATTATATTATATTTTAGAGTCCAAGACAGATTATACAGATTTAACCAGACATGAAATACTAAGAAACAGTCTGCATAATCCGTAGTGAATTACTTCATAAATTCTTTTATAAACTCATCCTCTTTCATTACTCCATAGCTACCATTACAAGAAGCTACTTCATCAAAAGTCTGCACTTCATCAGATTCAATACCCGGATACCAGATTAAGAACGGAACAGGTTCGGCAGTATGAGTACGAAGTTCGCAAGGAGTCGGATGGTCCGGCAATACAGCAATGGCAACCGGCTCTTCCCAATCCTTCACTGCTTCATAAATAGGTCCAACAGCACGTTTATCCAGATTTTCAATCGTCAGAAGTTTCAGGTCGATATCTCCTTCGTGTCCTGCCTCATCGCTGGCTTCAATATGAAGATAGACAAAATCATCTGTCTTCAAAGCTTCCAAGGCAGCAGCAACCTTATTTTCATAATTTGTATCATAAAGTCCGGTAGCTCCTTCCACAGCAATACGAGTTAAACCTGCATAAAAGCCAATACCGTTAATCAAATCCACAGCGGAGATAACGGCTCCTTTCTTTATCTGAGGAAAAGTCTCTGAAAGTGTAGACATCTGCGGACGATACCCCGGACTCCAAGGCCAGATACTGTTTGCAGGATCTTTACCTTCTTCCATTCGTTTTTTATTCAAAGGGTGATCTTTCAGCAATTCCTGAGACTTTAGGATCAACTCATTAATCAAATCTGCTGTTTCCTTAGCTTCCGGCACCAAAGGCTTAACCATCAACGGACGGAAAGGTTTCAAAGGAACATCGTGGGGAGGTGTACAATCCAACTCTTTATTTCCTCCTTTAATAACCAGTAAATGACGGTACTGCACGCCCGTGTGGAAACGTATCTTGTCATTTCCTAATTTCTCTTGCAGATAGTTGATTAAGATATCGGCTTCCTCCGTAGAAATATGACCGGAAGAGTGATTCTTCAGAATATCTCCTTCCACACAAATCAGATTGCAACGCATTGCCATCTCTCCCGGTTGAAGATCAACACCGATACTAGCAGCTTCCAGGGGTCCGCGGCCTTCATACACCTTCGGAAGATTGTATCCCAATACAGACATATTAGCTACTTCACTACCCGGATGGAAACCTTCGGCCACAGTCATCAGCCGTCCGTTTCGCCCCATTCGGGCCAATTTATCCATATAAGGCGTCTTCGCATATTGCAGGAGCGTCTTTCCTCCTAATGACTGCACCGGCCAATCGGCCATCCCGTCACCCAATATAATAATATGTTTCACTTTTACTTAATTAAGAATGAAGAATGATGTTAGACGTTTGCGATACTCATGATATCAGCAAATACTCCGGCAGCCGTTACTCCGGCACCGGCACCGTATCCCTGAATCATCATCGGATATTCTTTATAGCGTTCCGTAGTCAGCAATATAATATTGTTGCTACCTTCCAATCCGTAGAACGGATGGTTGGCATCTACTTCCTGCAAACCAACTGAAGCTTTTCCATTTTCCAGTTTAGCTACAAAACGCCAATGTTTATGTTCTTTTTCCAATATTTGACGACGCGCTTCAAAATCGGCATCAAGACTCGGAACCTTCTTCCAGAAGTCGTCCAACGAACCGTCAAAGAAGTCGTTCGGAACAAAAAGATTCTTTTCCACATCTTCCTGTTCGATACGGTAGCCGGCCTCACGCGCCAGAATCACCAGTTTACGGATAACATCCTTACCACTTAAGTCGATACGTGGATCCGGCTCAGAATACCGTTCTTCCTGTGCCATCTTAATAGTACGGCTAAAAGGAATATCAGCACTGATTTTATTAAAGATATAGTTCAACGTACCCGAAAGTACAGCTTCTATCTTCAGAATCTTGTCTCCACTATGAATAAGGTCATTGATGGTATTAATAATCGGAAGTCCCGCACCTACATTAGTTTCAAACAAATATTTTACTCCACGCTGACGGGCAATCGTTTTCAGTTCGCGGTAATTATCGTAAGCCGAAGAAGCAGCAATCTTATTGGCAGCCACTACAGAAATATTATGTTGCAAGAAGTCCTTATAGAGTGACGCAATTTCTGCACTTGCCGTACAGTCTACAAACACCGAATTGAAGATATTCATACCAATCACCTCCTCACGGATTGACTGAAGATTACTATCTTTTCCTTTCTCTTTCAACTCTTCACGGTAATTAGCCAAATCGAAGCCGCCACGACTAAACATAGCTTTTGCAGCGTCAATAACACCTACTACGTGCAATTTCAACCCGTTTTCCATCATCAACTTTTGTTGCTGGCAACGAATTTGTTCCACCAAGCTTCCTCCTACAGTTCCGATACCGCAAATAAACAAATTAAGTACCTGATATTCGGAAAGGAAAAAAGAGTCGTGAATAACGTTCAATGACTTACGCAATGATTTTCCATCAACAACAAAAGAAATATTTGTCTCCGAAGCACCTTGCGCACAAGCTATTACATTAATACCGTTACGTCCCAGTGTTCCGAACAACTTACCTGCAATACCCGGTGTATGCTTCATATTTTCGCCTACAATAGCCACCGTTGCCAAATCTCTCTCGGCAAGAATGGGTGAAATCTCACCCATTTCGATTTCTTTGGCAAACTCTTCGTTCAATACTTCACAGGCCAGATCAGCATCGGCATTACGCACACCGATAGAAGTACTATTCTCGGATGAAGCCTGCGACACAAGGAATACACTGATACCATTCTTAGCCAACGCCTTGAAAATACGGTAATTGACACCAATCACACCTACCATACCAAGACCTTGAACAGTAATCAGACTAGTATCATTGATAGAAGAAATACCTTTAATAGCCTTGCTGTGAGGATTGGAAACTTCTTGTTTGATAACGGTTCCTACTCCTTCCGGATTGAAAGTATTCTTTATCAGAATAGGAATATTCTTATGGTATACCGGATAAATAGTAGGTGGATAAACCACTTTAGCACCAAAGTTACAAAGCTCAGTAGCCTCCACATAACTCAATTCGGATATTGTATATGCAGTGGAAATAACACGTGGATCAGCCGTCATAAAGCCATCCACATCTGTCCATATTTCTAAAGAATCCGCATCAAGAGCAGCAGCAATAACAGCAGCCGTATAATCCGAACCGCCACGACCGAGGTTCGTTACATCTCCCGTCATTTTATCGGATGAGATAAATCCCGGAACCAAAGCTACTTTCGGAATAGAACCGAATGCCTTCTTTACCAATTCATTGGTCAGATCAGCATCGATTGTATGCTTATTATGTTTCTTTTCTGTTTTAATAAAAGTACGTGAGTCAAACCATTCGGCTTCATCAATCAGTTCGGCAACGATGATAGAAGAGAGCCGCTCTCCATAGCTGACAATAGTATCCGAAGTTTTGGGTGAAAGGTCCTTTATCAGATAAATACCTTGAAAAATGTCTTTCAATTCATTTAACAACTCTCCAATACGGCGTTGCAACGCCACTTGACCTTCTCCGAGAGGAATTACTTCCTTTATCATTTCCACATGGCGATAAACAATCTCACGAAATTCGCCTTCATAGGAAGAATCTCCAACTGCTGCCATTTTCGATGTGTTTATCAATTTATCAGTGATGCCTCCTAATGCGGAAACGACTACAATTACCGGCTCATTTGCCGACTCAACAATTCTCTTTACGCTTAAAATGCTGTCCACGGAACCTACGGATGTTCCGCCGAATTTCATTACTTTCATGAAGATGTTTATTTAAATGCAATGTGCTGTATATACTAAATAACAGTACGATTGGTTGTTTACAAAAAATAGATATTGAATTTTGCTTTTTCAAAAAGCGTGAATCACGTAGATACACAAATATTATCCTCAACCCCTAAGGGTCATGGTACACATGGATGTGACTGTATGTGGATAATACTTCATCATTGTCCTTTGTTCTACTATTGTTTTTGATAAGTGTCGCAAAAGTAATAATAAAAACATTCAAACTATCACTTTTTTCGATATTTTTCTGATAAAAAGAATCTTCTCTCTTGCTTCTATTCTAAAGTACGGCCGCACTTTTATGGCATTTTGCTATTAAACATGGATTATATTACTATATTCGCAAAAATAGAAGCATAAAATCAGCACATGAACCTACAATATACTTCCGTATTGTTAATATACACAGGCGGTACGATTGGAATGATCGAAAATGCCCAGACAGGTGTACTCGAAAACTTCAACTTCGAGCAACTGCAAAAACACATACCCGAATTGCAGAAATTCAACTTCCCGATCAATACTTATCAGTTCGATCCTCCAATGGACTCTTCGGAATTGGAACCGGATATGTGGCGGAAGCTGGTATTCATATTAAATATAATAATGTACAGATTCACACCCATAAAAAAGAACGCGAATTGAAACCGCATTATCTGATGGATACTAATGTAGTGGTACTTAAACTGTTCCCGGGGATTCAGGAAAATGTAGTAGCTGCTATTCTAGGAATTCAGGGGCTAAAGGCTGTTGTACTCGAAACGTATGGTCCGGCAATGCTCACCGAAAAGAATGGTTTATACAACGACTTTGCCAGGCTAGTGCACAAGGAATTGTGATAGTCAATGTGACACAGTGCAACGCCGGAATGGTAGAAATGGAACGATACAAAACAGGATATCAGTTATTGCAAGCAGGTGTGGTATGCGGCTACGACAGTACGACGGAATCAGCGGTTACCAAATTAATGTTTCTATTGGGACATGGTTATACACCGGACGAAGTACGCGACCGGATGAATAGGTCAATGGCAGGAGAAATTACGATTTAAGACTTTGCTATAATCAAAAAAGTAGCCTCCTTTTGATCCATTAAAACCTATCGCCATTATTACTTGCAATAAGTAATAATATAAATCACTGATTAAAAACACCTGCCAATTCAGCTCGTTAAAATATTATTAGTCAGTTAATCACCTTATCACAATTCCACAAGCACACTAAATATCAGAATATTATAAAAATAAAACTAGTATTTTTTCTAATTATGACTCCCAATGAGAAAGAACAGTTGAACCGGAAGACACTCATTGAGAGGAGCCAGCAATTAGCAAAGCCAGTACTTCAAAAATGAATAATTTCGATTAATCAATCTTCTTTCCTATTATTGAGAAATACTCAACGACATGATGTCCATATTATGATTTAGAAATCCTCCCATACAAACCAAAAGACAGTTGGTAACCAACCAGTATTCTTGTTTTTCTTAGATTTTGGGGAACACTGTTGTGTACAATAGTCTCACCGCTTCCTCATCTGGCAGACATTCCAACTGCCAGACTGGAACGAAATTAAGTACTTCAGAGATTGTGTCGCAAGTATGCCTAGACAATTCCTTGTCTTCAGCAAACACTGACGGACAAGAAGGGAGTATGGCACTAACAGCTTCAAGCATCCATAAACGGTACATTTGGTTATGTGATGCTTGTGAAAGGTGAACAATGCCCGCCAGAGG
This sequence comes from Bacteroides sp., assembly GCF_028690125.1. Classification (GTDB taxonomy): domain Bacteria; phylum Bacteroidota; class Bacteroidia; order Bacteroidales; family Bacteroidaceae; genus Bacteroides. Next base: position 35,585 of record NZ_JAQVBV010000022.1, read on the forward strand.
AATACACTTATTTTGAAAACAGGGTGTGTTTTTACTCCACGGAGAACCACATATATAGGGTGTTGAGCTATCCCTTAAAATGATGAAACCATTGTCGGTAAGCAGAGTTGAACCGGGAATGTGTTTTAACCACAAGTGGGTATGAGTACTTTTCACAGTGTCCGAGTCGGCCAAGAAAACAATGGCTTTATTATCGAATACAATGACCGAGGCATATATAACGATGGCTTGCCCGGCAATAAGCATTCCGAAGGCTGCCCAGAGGGCAAACTGAAGCAGATCAGGTTTCATCAAACCACCCAGAATACACTCGCGACAGCCGAGACGATAATTTAAAAACAACGGTTTGTCATCTTCGGGGGACATTATAGTAAGCTGGTAAATATCATTTTGCAGACGGACAAAATGTCCGACAATATTCTCAAAATCAATTCTATAATGCAGAGCAGATTCCTCCTCAACTAATAATTCTTTATTCGTTTTATGCGTGAGGTAAAAAGTAAAATAGGGTTTCCCGGGTTTGACCTCAAAAGGTTCAAAGCTGCAAACACGCTGGATAGCCTCAGCCTTTTCACCTGTGACACAAATCAAAAATCCGGCTATGTTGTAATACTTATCCATAATTATTCAATAGTTAGAACATTGTTTTTTGGGTTGCCAACCCACACAGAGCAAAGGGCATTCTTTTTTTTATTTCAGTTTTACAATTCGAGAATATTGTGCCGTAAGAGTACGTCAATCCATCTCCGAACATCAGAGATAATGGTAGGCAGATCCACCTCAATCTCCAGATCAAATCTAAACAGAAGTAGGCAGATAACATCTTCTTCAGTAAAATCGACTCCCGCCAGTTGTTCCCACAACCATACGGCATTGGGATTGAGAGAGAGGATGCGGATGGCTGTTCGCTTCTTACCACGGGCAATGACTAAGTTTTCACCGGCAACGGAATGGATATGGTATTCATTTTTAATTCTCATATTATTAACTGCATTTCGAATGATTGGATTATCAAAACTGAAAATAAATAAAGGGTTGTAACTCTGATGACTTCACTTGTGCAATGAGTACAATGAGCAGCACCAGCAGAAGTGTTTTCATCTGCCATGACATATCAACTACTTTCTGCCTGGACCAGCCAACCACTTTTTCCGGGATAAACTGACCTATGAGACATAAGCCAATCAGTAATAAAATAACGGAGTACTCCTTTACAAAAGGTAAGAAAACCGAACCGTTAAAATGCAAGAAAATCTGCGATAATACCCCCATCCCATTTTCCATACTCTCCGCCCGGAAGAAAATCCAACCTAAGCAGATCAGATGAAAGGTGAGTACGGTTCCAATAACCCGCTGCCAAAGAGGCATCTCTGCCCCGTTTGACTTCAAGGAAGGAAAGACAGACATCAGAAACTTATGAGTAACCAGATAGACCCCATGCAAAGCACCCCATAAAATGAAGCGTAAAGAAGCTCCGTGCCACAGCCCACCCAGCAACATTGTCAGCATCAAATTACCATACGTTCTCATTTTTCCCTTTCGGTTACCTCCCAGCGAGATGTATAAATAATCCTTCAGCCAGGTAGACAAAGAGATGTGCCATCGTTTCCAAAACTCAGTGACCGAAGCCGACCGATAGGGCAAATTGAAATTGATGCAAAAGCGATATCCAAATAACAACGCAATACCGATGGCCATATCCGAATAGCCGGAGAAATCACAATAGATTTGTACAGCATAACCATATACAGCAAACAAATTCTCAACACCAGAATAAAGCGTCGGGGCATCAAATATGCGGTCTACAAAGTTGACACTGATATAATCGGAAATAATACATTTCTTGAATAGTCCCAACACGATGAGCATAAAAGCTTCAGCCCATATTTCTTTTGTCAACGGAACCGACTGATGTATCTGAGGAATAAAATCTTTTGCCCTCACAATAGGTCCCGCTACCAGTTGCGGAAAGAAAGACACATAAAAAGTATAGTCAATGAGCCGATGCAAAGGTTCCAACTTGCCCCTATAAACGTCAATCACATAACTCAACGATTGGAATATGAAAAACGAAATACCTATTGGCAACATGATATCCAATGGTTGAAACGGACGGTTGATGACGTTGAAGAATAAGTCAAGCAAAAAATTCGTATATTTAAAATAGAACAAAATGCCCAAATCAAATACCAGACTTAACACCAGCCAAACCTTTTTCATTTTTTTGTCGACCGTTTTATAAATGAGATGGGCTGCCAGATAATCAATCACAACAACTGTAAGTATCAGAATCAGATATAAACCGTTCGTCTTATAATAAAAATAAAAGGAACACAACACCAAAAAAGCTACTTTATAAGGCTCGTACTTCCGAATAAAGGCATAGAGCAACAATGCTCCTGTCAAAAAAAACAAGAAAAAAGAACTATTAAATAAAAATGCTTCCGCCGGATTATAGCGGAAGATATCTACTAACTTATTGAGATCGACGTTGAACATAGTCGGAATAATTACTGATTAATGCATCATAAAATAGATTTCCAAGGATAGTATAACCGCTTTTTTTGAAGTGAACTCCATCTTCAGCCAAGTAGCCCGCCTGATAAAGTTTATAAGCAGAATCATCTCCTCCAAGAATAGAATAAAGATCCCAATACGCATATCCTTTTGCGGTGGCATAACGAATCAATGACTGTCGGACATAGCTAATATTTGTATTGCTACTTTGGGTTTTCTTTACGTTCTCTCCGAGACAATCGGGAGGAGTCGTGATCAGAATCGAAGCCTGAGGATTTGCTTTGTGTATGGGTTCTATAATCCGGTCAATCTCAGCAAAAAAATACTTCTCTTTTAACTTACCTCGAAAAGCCTCGTTGGTACCTAGAGAAAAGATAAATAATTGTGGAGCCAAAATCGTCATTTGTTGCGCAAAGTGCTGTACACTGGCATAGTGGCGAAATTGTGCCCCATTTAGCCCTACAGCATGATAAAGAATACCGCTCTTGCCATTCTCCAGATTAAATCCATAGTAAATGGCAGAGTCCTTCTCAGAGCGGACGGTAGAAGTTAAATGAAGTTTATTGACCCACTTATCAAGGCAAACAACGGAAGCAAAGGGATACTTACTTTTTTCGCAATGAGATTCTATACCAATATCTGTGACAACAAGTTCCGGGGCTTTTTCGTGATGAAATACTGTCACCTTATTGAAAGAATGATCTGCATCATTATTTCCTACAGATGCCCTTATCTCAAACGTAAATTGCTCGTCGTACGTCTCAATCGATAGTCCACCCAATCCCATCGGAATCTTATGCGTACTATGTACGCAAAGTGATTTGTTCCATTTTGATTCAGAACGAATCAGATAGTCGTAAGGCTCATTGGTACGTGCCAGTTTCAATGGAAAAATCAATCCACGCCCCGCACTGCCAAAATGCTGTTGCAAACGGTTCATAATCGTTACGGTTAAGAAACCTGCTTGTATATGAGAATCTCCGATGTGCATGATAGATACTATATTCGGAGTACTTCCTTTTTTATTTCCCATCTGCCGCTGAAACTGTGACAATTTATTTAGTTTATGATAAAACGGTTCCAGCGCAAAGGATGGATCTGATATCTTATTCAAATCGGTACGAATAAGAGATGGATTTCCTGCATTTGCCTTTTGCCCCGTGTGCTGTCCCCACACAAAGGATGGCACCATCAATAAACAGACATAGCAACTCCAAAAAACAAGCAAACAATTATCTTTCATTATATATTACCTCTCTACTTTAAGGGTTAAGACGTTTTTTTTCTTTCATTAGAGACTCAAACAGTTGCTCAGCTATTTTGTCTCCACCCAAATAGTTGATATGTGTATAATCTTTTGCAGCCATAGGAGGTTTGTGATCTACAAACTGCGCCATACTTTTTTCTCCTCCCATTGCCTTATAAGTATTCCAAAAGGCAATACCCGCTTCACTAGCTGCCTGTCTTTGCGCTTCAATAAGCGGCAATACTCCCGGATGTGTAGTGATACCTTCGGCACTTTTACTTCCTTTATCACCAACACTCATCATTAAAATAGGTACGCCCGGATAACATTCCTGCAAACGTTGTATGGCATTTACCATTAGTTTCTTGTACGATGGATACCATTTCTTATCGGTCGCTATCACGTTAAGCCCATACTGTATCACCAACAAATCGTAGGGTACATGCTGAGTGAGTTGCATAGAAAGCTCCTTACTCATCGTTGACAGTACGCTACCGGAGGAACCTCGTACCGAGAAGTTATCTACATAAATTCCGGAAGTGTTGTTCAGGTACATACCAAATGCGGTGAATCCATCCACTTTCTTAACCTGGATGCTCACGGATTGAATAGCCGGATCGGAGAATACCAATTGCTGAACAGACTCTGACGATTCAGGTTGATACTCGACAGAAGGCTGGTTATTGATACTCACCATGATTTTAGTATGTTTCTGATTGATAAAGAAAAAGGAAATCATGGTCACCGGCTCGTTCTTCACCGTTTTCAAAGAAACGGAGGCACCTTCCTTGTTGGGAGTAAAGTAAAATCCTGAAAGGCAGAACTTTTTCCAGTCGGCTTTTTTATAATAAACCATTGAATAAGTAGTCCAATCCGAAAATGTATGCCGTATCGTCTGCCTATATTGCGCGGCCGGCGAAGCTATTGGAACAAAACCGACCCCTGAGCCTCCATAACGAGACTGCAAAAGTTTCCTAAGTTTAGCTGTGATGATATCAGCCTCGATAAATGAGTCTCCCAATACACCTATACGTACCGGACGGGTCTTGATGTCATTCTGCAAAGCTTTATAAAAAGAAAAAAGTGCTTTTTTATTCGGTGAATAGTCTTCAATAGGAACCCCATCTGAAGGGACAGAAGTATTTACGTCAGCATTGGATGGTGTGCATCCCGATACTTTCAGGCTGTCTTCACCATTACATAGCTTTGATCCGAGAGAAGGTTTCCCTCCTAAGCTATCTTTTGCCAATAATAATAGTTCTTCCTCATTTTTATCAAACGACGTTTCCATTAATGATTTATCATCCGATTCTTTTTCTAGGCTATCAGTTCTGAGTATGTCGGACAAAATATTAAAATGTTTGTATTTGATCTCAAAATCGGGAACTACTCCAAGTAACAGTAATAGAATAATGGTTGCACATAGAACCGTCAATCCCTCTTTTAAATAATTTCCTTTCATTAATTAATAGTTGGTTAGTTATAATAGTTAAAACTTTCATTTAACTTAGTTTTATCCACTATTTTGTTTTGATATTTTATCCATTATGTTTTATTTTCCTTGTTTGTTTAAATTGCCGGCAAATATATAATACTGTCCTCTTCCACGCATTATTGATTTTTGCTCTTCATTTATTGATTTTTGCACAAAACCCTATATTTAACTAAAATCGGGTAATGACAGGTAAGCAAATAATGTTATTGATTGACTAATATTCTATATTCCGATGGATTCATTCTTTTTATTTTTTTAAATGTACTACTCATATTGGAAAGATCAGAAAATCCCGTTTTATACGCAATTTCTGATAAAGTCATCGTACTACTTTCCTTATTCGACAAAATCCTCTCCACCTCTTGTACTCTGAGAGTGTTAATCCATGAATTAAAGCTTAGATTATAGTGTAGATGAATAAAATCAGCAAGCTTCCGTTTAGGTATTCCAGTCATCAGAGAAACCTCCTGAATCGTCAGCCCATTCTTTAAATAAGCCTTCTCTTCGTCGTTAATCCATTTCTCAATAGATTCATGTATCATACGATATTTGTTTTCGCTTCGTATCACTCTTTGCTGGGATTGCTCTTTGATGGCATCATCTGCTGAGGATTTGTTTGATTTTTCCTGCCTACCTTTTTCGATCACTTCAAACTCATTTTCAATCGGCTTTTCCTGTTTGGTTTCAAGGCTCTCAGTAACCGATTGGATAGTATGCAGCAGGTATTGATAGTTGATAACCTTCATGGTATAGAAGATTACAATAAAAATAAGCATGATATCGTAAACAAAATTATAGTAGATTGAATTGACGACGTAGGACAATGTGACAAAAAACAGGATCGGAATAATTGAATAAAACATTTTACTCATCCATCCGGAATACTTTAACTCATTGTTCCTAAAGAAATCCTCCAATACCTTTTCGTATATTCTTCGAGCTTTAAAACATTGTGCTACAGAGATTAGCACACAGACAACAGTTGTACCTAAGATGGCCGTTCGTATAATTAATATAGGTGAATCGGCAATTGTATTAACATATTGCTGCATTGAATAAATCTGTAAGTTACCTTGAGAAGCTACCATAATATGATGAAGAAGCACTAGAAAAAAAGGAAGTGAAAACGACCATATTAGTCTTTGTCTGAAACTTTTCCTAGCATTACATAGGTATAAGAAGGAGTACATTCCAAGAAAACAACCTATTGGGAAATTCGTTATGCTGTATATATTCAATATTTCTATTTTTTCACCACTGAACTTTCCTATCGTCAAAGCAATGATAATGGATATACTCGACAACCACCACATAAACGCTATATAGCGTTTAGCCATACGATAAGGTTTATCGTATGGATGAGGTATTGTTTTTAAGAAAAATAAGATTATCCCATTTATAATTAAAACGAATGTCAGCATTAAATTAGATAGAAGTGTTAGGGAACTCATAAATAGTTATATGTTTTATCTTTGGATATTTCTATTCTTTCGATATTGTCAGGCAAATATAAAACAATATCACACCTTTTACTTTATTGATTTTTGCTTCTATTTATGGATTTCAGCGTATAATGCCTTATTATTGGAAATCTGTAAATATTGCCAAATAAGAGAGTTTGTATTTGAATAAACACTCTTCCTTCGAAAATCACAATTTATTTTTTTGTTTATATCATTTGATTCAGTAACCATTTTAATTCTTCTTTTTATTTACGAGTTCTTTGATCGATTTATGAATATTCGCCAAAGACCAGATACTTTAAGTTTAATAAAACAATTAATATAATAAGTATTTTAAAAAAAAACACAAGTCGAAACATCATGCAAAGAAGCACAAATAACCCTCTGTCTATTGTATTGCAAACATAGACAATCGTTAGTATTGTAGATGCATTGAGAGGGGGGACAAAAAGTGGACAGGTGAAATAATACTTAATTAGATAATATTATAATGCTCATTTTCAGTTATTCATATTATTATGCAAACTTGCCACATAATGCGCCAAATAATATTGCAAATCTCAATTGGATAAAAAACGAACCAATATGCTTTTTAATTTTAGTTGCCATTTGAAGTTGGAATTACTCTCTAAGTTTGTTTTTCGGACTCCTTATTAAAGATTTAGAATGAAAGATGCCAGATTTTCATCACGATCAAGTTCCAGCTTTTTGCGCAAACGCATACGGGCTTTCTTTAGTGCTTCATCGGATTGGAAGGTAATTTGCGCAATATCTTTGTTTGTCATGTTCAACTTCAGGAAAACACAGAGTTTACGTTCATTGAGCGTAAGCGTGGGGAAAGATTTGTTGAGTTTGTCATAGAAGTCGGAATTCACTTTGAGAAATAAGGTTTCAAACTCTTCCCAGTTGGAGTAAACAGACTTATTTTTATAGTAGCTAATAAGTGTACGTATGTTTTTCTCTCCTTCTTCATCGGTATTCTCAATACTTTTCAGCATTTTCATACAGTAGGCATCACTTTCAGAGTTCTGCACCAATTGAAGAGTGGCTGAAACCATCTCTTTCTGGCTGTATTCCAGTTGACTATTTATCTGATCAATTTCTAACCGGAGTGCTTTCTTCTTTAACCTATTAGAAAGATAAAGCTGATACAAAAGGATAAAGACCAAAAGGGTCACTGCTATGAGGGAAAAAATGATATAACGTTGGTTTTTTATCTTCAACTGCTGATTTACTTTCTCCATCTCGTACTTCTGCTTCTCTTTATCGTATTTATATGTACTTTCCAGTAAAGTCATCTTACGCACATTTTTCTCATTAAACATACTGTCATTCAACTGTTTGAAGTTCGCGTGATTGAGATAGGTACCTTTATAATCACCAGTAGCGACATAGATATCGGCAAGTAATTTATAGCTATTTTTCTTTAACTCTTGATACTGTATCTCGCTGCCCACCTGCAGTGCACGGTTTGTACATTCGATGGCACGAGTATATTGCTTTTGAGTATAATAGAGGATACCCAACTCGCTTAATGCTTCGCCACAAGCATATTTTAATTCTGCCTTCTGTGCTAAAGCAAGCGCTTCTTTAAGATTTTTTTCCGCTTCGCTAAATTTCTTCTGCCCCGTATAAACAGAGCCGATACTACATAGCAGGTTGATGGTTTTATTAATTTTCTTTCCTTGCACCATCTGAAGGGCTTTTTGAAGATAGTACAAGGCTTCAGGATGCTTCATCTGTTGGTAGATACTACCAGTTTTGGTGAAGCATATAAATATCATGCTGGAATCGTTCATTTCTCTAGCAATTTGGAACGCTTGATCAACGTTTTTCAGTGCATCTTGACAATTATTCAAAGTAGACTTGATGTCTGCAATGTCGATAAGAACGTTGAAAATTCCTATTGAATCATTGTATTGCTCAGAGATATGGAGAGAGGAAAGTTTATACTCCAGTGCCTGCGGACTATTGCCTTGCCGTTGGAAGATAGAACCCATGGCAAGATAGGCTCTCGATAACATCAGTTGATTGCTTGTCTCTGTTGCTTTGTCAATCACTTGCTGAAACTTTGTGACTGCTTCAAGATACTGCCCCTTTCTCATCAGATTGTTTGCAGTGCTATACAGTAATTTGATATAGAGAGATTGATCTTCTAAACCGGAGGCTATTTGCAAAGCCCTGTCGAATGACCGGTCGCTAGTTACGACATCACCCAAGCCTTGAGCCGCATTGCCAATAGCCAAGAGGTAGTTGCAAATACCTGTTTGATCGTTCACCTGTTCTGCTATATGAAGTGCTTGCTTGTAATAGCTAAGTGCCAACTGCTTATCTTTTGTATGATAACTCATCCCCATAGTCCATAAACTAGCGGCTTTGCCTTCAAGATAGTTCAATTGATCAGCCATCTTCTGTGATTGCTCGGCATACGATATTGCCTTTTTCGGATTACTTCTATGAAGTTCGAAAGCTAGCTTATTGAGCATATTCACTTTGGCTGTGTCTGTACGTGTATAACCAGCTAAAACAACCTCAAGGCTGTCTACTGGGAAGAACTGCGAAAAAGCAGAGAAAATAGATAGAAAAGTAAAAGACAATAGAGACAGGATTGCCCTATTTCGTATTGTATCCATAATTAACTCAGAAATTTTTTTTATGATTGCAAAGATAGTGTTCACTTTGTCCAGTTGCAAACTTATTGCTGATTAATTTATTTAATCGCCTCTTTTCATTTTTTATAAAAAAACATCTCAGCAAAGCTTTTTGATTTAATTGTATCCAGTAATATCTACGAAATTATTGGTCGTTATCTCACCATTAAATTCCATGCTTATTTTGACAAAAATATCATAATAATAAATCATAATGTAGTCAGAGCCAGAATAGAAATAATACCGTTTTACATAATAAAATCTGAGATAAAAATAGAAATATAAAACGATTTCGGGAATAAAATGGGTTTATATCAGATAAGTGTCAGAACAGCATCCGGACGATAGTATATACAATGAGAAAATAGCGATCGTATTCATTTGTTTTTTCAACATTAGAGTCTAAATCAACTATTGATTCACATTAATGAAAAGAATATCTTTTCTCCAGAAGAAAGAAAAGATGCACAAAACTGCTATCTTTGTAAAATAATCAATGATGATGAAAAATAATCAATAAAGCAAATTATGGTACATAGAACTATTTATTTTATACTGCTAGCATATTTTATTGGTACATCTTCAGTATACGCACAAGAGAAAGTTACCACTAAACAAGGACCATTTGTAGAAAACGATACTACATTTCTACTTAAAAAGTATTATTCCGGTTTTACTCAAAGCATATATATAGAAAAAGACAAGGAATCCAGGCCTTATAAACGTCTACTAAATTTCACTATGAGTAACTATGATATTGATCAGTATAATGAACTTGTAGAAATTTACACGAAAAAAAATCTTGGTCCGCTTAAGACACACAATTTATTTAATTTACCCGGCAATTGGGTTCCTCTCTATCTATATCAAGGAGAATATTATTTGTATTCCCCAAGCGAAGGAGGACTTAATGGAAGGAGACAAATCAATGATTCCACATTAATCTGCAATTATATAGATGGTCCCTATCCATATATTATCAACTCGGTGAAACAACCCTCTCCAGCAATCTATCACATAAGCACCTTAGAGTCTTACTCCAATACAGATTTACTCCGTAAGCCCAGTGATTTATATATTTATATGATCGATCCTGTCAATGAAATTGCAGTCTGGCAATATACAGCCAATGATGGAAAGCCGTCTTATACTTTGTATGTTTCGGAGAATAAAGCCAGAAATTTCAATATGATTGTATGGAATACTCCATACGAAAAAGAATTTGATGAATTTGAATTCGACCAGATTGATTTCAAGAAGTTAATAGAGCAATGCAAAAATAAGCAGTAATGGCTAAAGAAAAAACGGTATATGTATGTAGTAACTGTGGACAGGAATCTCCGAAATGGGTAGGCAAATGTCCATCATGCGGAGAGTGGAATACGTATGTCGAAGAGATTGTACGAAAGGAAACGCCTAACCGGCGCCCTGTTTCCGGTATCGAAACTCAGAAAGCGAAACCACTTACTCTTAGTGAAATAGAAGCAGATGATGAACCACGTATCAATATGCACGACGATGAATTGAATCGTGTTTTAGGAGGCGGACTTGTACAGGGTTCTTTGGTCTTGATCGGTGGTGAGCCGGGAATCGGTAAATCAACCTTAGTGATGCAAACCGTACTCCATATGCCGGAAAAAAAGATTCTCTATATATCCGGAGAAGAAAGTGCCCGGCAATTGAAACTTCGCGCCGATCGTCTGTCCGAAGTTTCCAGCGACTGCCTCATTGTTTGCGAGACTTCATTGGAGCAAATCTATGTACATATAAAAAATACCCGCCCTGATCTGGTGATTATCGACTCCATTCAGACTATCTCTACGGAAAATATAGAGTCTTCTCCGGGAAGCATTGCTCAGGTACGCGAATGCTCGGCTTCTATCCTTCGTTTTGCCAAAGAGACCCATACTCCGGTATTGTTGATCGGGCATATAAATAAGGAAGGAAGCATTGCCGGGCCGAAAGTACTGGAGCATATTGTAGACACCGTCCTTCAGTTTGAAGGAGACCAACACTATATGTATCGCATTCTTCGTAGCATTAAGAATCGTTTCGGGAGTACTGCGGAATTAGGTATTTACGAAATGCGTCAGGATGGCTTGCGTCAGGTTAGTAATCCTTCGGAATTATTACTGAGTCAGGATCACGAAGGGATGAGTGGTGTTGCTATTGCTTCTGCCATCGAAGGAGTCCGTCCATTTTTGATTGAAACACAGGCTTTAGTCAGTTCAGCTGTTTATGGAAATCCCCAACGTTCGGCAACAGGTTTTGATATACGAAGAATGAATATGCTATTGGCTGTTCTTGAAAAGCGGGTAGGTTTTAAACTTGCACAAAAGGATGTTTTCCTAAATATTGCGGGAGGATTGAAAGTAAATGATCCGGCTATTGACCTAGCAGTTATTAGTGCTATTCTTTCTTCTAATATGGATGCAGCTATCGAACCGGAAGTTTGTATGGCAGGTGAAATCGGTTTGTCAGGAGAGATACGTCCGGTAAACCGCATCGAACAACGCATCGGAGAAGCTGAAAAACTGGGCTTCAAACGATTCTTATTGCCTAAATATAATTTGCAGGGGATAGATACAAAGAAGCTAAAAATAGAATTAGTGCCCGTAAGAAAAGTGGAAGAAGCTTTCAGGGCATTGTTCGGATAAAATAAAATCAGAAATCGTAATCATATAACCAATCGAGTAACAATGATCCAAGAATATCAACTCCGTATCCTTCCCGAAATTGCAGCCAATGAACAACGGCTGAAAGAATATCTTGTGAAAGAGAAAGCGCTAAATCTACGTGAAATTAACGCTACCCGCATCTTAAAGCGAAGTATCGATGCTCGCCAACGCACTATCTTCGTTAATCTGAAAGTACGCATTTATCTCAATGAGATGCCTGCGGATGATGAATATGAGCATACTATATACAATAATGTGGAGGGAAAGCCACAAGTTATTGTAGTCGGTGCAGGCCCCGGCGGATTATTTGCAGCATTGCGCCTTATTGAACTCGGTTTACGCCCGGTAGTCATTGAACGTGGAAAAGATGTACGTGAGCGGAAAAAGGATCTGGCACTGATTAGTCGCGAACATATGGTAAATCCCGAGTCTAATTATAGTTTCGGCGAAGGAGGTGCAGGAGCTTATTCTGACGGCAAACTCTATACTCGAAGCAAGAAAAGAGGAAATGTAGATAAGATACTGAATGTATTCTGTCAGCACGGAGCTTCTACGGCAATATTGGCAGATGCACATCCACATATAGGCACGGATAAACTGCCACGTGTCATCGAGAATATGAGAAATACCATTATTGAATGTGGAGGTGAGGTACATTTTCAGACACGAATGGATGCTTTGATTATTAACAATGACGAAGTAAAGGGAATAGAAACAAATACAGGAAAAACATTCCTGGGGCCGGTCATCCTGGCAACAGGGCATTCCGCCAGAGATGTATATCGCTGGTTAGCGGCTAATAATGTAACTATCGAGGCAAAAGGAATTGCAGTTGGTGTTCGCTTGGAACATCCGGCTATGCTTATTGACCAGATACAATATCACAATAAAAACGGAAGGGGAAAATATCTCCCGGCAGCCGAATATAGTTTTGTCACTCAAGTAGAAGGACGAGGAGTATACAGTTTCTGTATGTGTCCCGGTGGATTTATTGTCCCTGCTGCCAGCGGACCGGAGCAAGTAGTAGTAAACGGTATGTCTCCTTCCAATCGCGGTTCACAATGGAGTAACTCGGGAATGGTTGTGGAACTTCAACCGGAAGAGGTTATTGATGAAGAATTAAGAATGAAGAATAAAGAATTAGTTGCGCAGCAAGATGAACAGTTGCTTGCATTTAATCCTAATCTCACGGAAGTACAACTTTCAACAATTAATTCACAGATTCTTCCGGTGCTGCATTTTCAGGAAGAGTTGGAAAGACAATCTTGGTTGCAAGGAGGTAGACGGCAGACAGCACCAGCACAACGAATGTTAGATTTCACTCGTAAGAAGTTAAGTTATGATTTGCCGGAGTCTTCATACAGTCCGGGATTGATTTCTTCTCCGCTTCATTTTTGGATGCCTGAGTTTATTAGTAAGCGATTATCACTTGGATTTCAACAGTTCGGTAGAAGTAGCCATGGATTCCTGACGAACGAAGCCGTCATGATTGGTGTGGAAACACGTACTTCTTCTCCTGTCCGGATCGTGCGGGATAAGGAGACATTGCAGCACGTAACTATTCGTGGACTATTCCCTTGTGGAGAAGGAGCCGGATATGCCGGTGGGATTGTTTCTGCAGGAGTGGACGGGGAGAGATGCGCAGAAGCTGCCGCTCTTTATCAGAAAACTAAAATATAAATGATTAGATATAGAAAAAAGTAACACAAATATAAGATTATGAAACGCTCATTCCTTTTTATCATGCTAGTTGCCGGATTACTAACCGGAATAATGTCTTGCACATCAAAGACTGCCAGTAATAAACAAACAGATTCCACAGCTATTGACAGTATAAGACTCACACTTATAGAAACAGTCCCCGTTCAGATTACTGACTCTACAGATTCTGTAAAGAAAGATACGTTCAGTTACGAAAAAAAAGGACCATTTGTTGAGAATGACACTACATTTCTATACAGATTCGCAACAAACAATGATGGATATTACTGTTTTGAAGATGCCTATATAGAAAGAGATCGTCAATCGAAAAGTTACCAACAAATACTTAATTATGCCTCTACTTATCTATTAGATCATTCGGATGTTGAACAATTTGATTACGAATTAAAATATCTCCGAGAAAAACACCCACAGTCTTTCCCTAAGCATACATTATCAGATGACTTTCCAAAAACCTGGATTCCAATTTGCTCTTTTCAAAACACATATTATATCAATGAGTTAAATGCTTCTTACACTTCTTTCTTTACTGACTCCTTATATATTAAACAAAATATGGACGGTCCAATGCCTTACATCATTCAATCATTCAAACGAGTTACCCCAACTCACTATTTTTTTGATTTAATACGTCATGACAATCTATGTCATCTTGACTTGCAAATAATAGATGCAGAACGTAAAATAGCTATTATCACAACGGAGGATCAAGAGAGTCACAGAAAATGGCACACATTATATATAGCTAAAGATACAGCTCCTCTACTCGATGCAATATGCTGGAATTCTACTGATATGCCTGAAGACTCTCACGTTGATTTTGATAAGATTGATTTCGAAACGTTACTTAAATAACAGAAATTATGAACCATCAACCAGAAATAGCTATTGTAGAAGCAAATACTCTCACCTGCCTAGGGTTAAAGTCCATATTAGAAGAAATCATTCCAATGGCAATCATCCGTATCTTCCATAGTTTTAATGAACTAATGGATGATACCTCAGACATGTATGCTCATTATTTTATTTCAGCACAAATCTATGTAGAACACAATGCTTTTTTTCTTCCGCGGAAACGAAAAACAATTGTACTGGCAAGTGACAGTCCACAATTCCAACTTTCCGGAATCCCGGTTTTAAATATCTACGAACCCGAAAAGGAGCTAGTAAAAAACATTCTGAAACTCCATCAACACGCTCATCACAATGGTTATCCAGTAAAAGATATGCCACCAATTCATACAATTGAGCCTCATCAGGAAATTCTTTCTCCCCGTGAAATAGAAGTGCTTGTATTGATAACAAAAGGGTTAATCAATAAAGAGATTGCCGACAAACTGAATATCAGCTTAACAACAGTTATTACACACAGGAAAAATATTACAGAAAAACTTGGAATCAAATCCGTATCCGGTCTGACTATTTATGCTGTGATGAATGGATATGTAGAGGCTGACCGGATATAAACAGTAGAAATCAACATTGATAGACAGAAAAGTGATAAATATCTGTCAGATAACACTCAGAATAAACAGATTTAACTGTCTGAAGCCAATATCCTAATAAATGAGGATTGATTAACCGGATTATTTGCCTTTACTTTGCACCGACAAAATAACTGCAAATGAAGAAAAAGAATATCCTGATTGTCCTCACTCTTTTAACGACAGGGACTGTATGGGGAGAAGATCTCCCAAAAGACACACTGAAAGTGGTAGATATCGAAGAAGTGGTAGTGATTGCCGCTCCGAAAGAGAACCGTAAATTGCGCGAACTACCCACAGCTTCAACGCTTTTGTCTCAAAAAGATATGCAAGCGAATCAAGTTAAATCGGTAAAGAATTTGTCGGCTATTGTCCCCAATTTATTTATTCCGGACTATGGTTCAAAATTAACCACCTCTATTTATATCCGAGGAATCGGATCACGTATTAACACTCCGTCTGTAGGACTTTATGTCGATAATATTCCTTATATCGACAAGTCTGCTTTCGATTTCAACTATTGCGATATTGAACGTATCGATATCCTCCGTGGTCCCCAAGGAACTCTCTACGGACGTAACACAATGGCCGGATTAATTAAAGTACATACAAAATCACCATTTACCTATCAAGGAACAGATATACGTATGGGGGCAGCTACCTATAATGATTATAACGTTTCGCTGACTCATTATCACCGCATATCTGATCAGTTTGCATTCTCTACCGGAGGTTTTTATGAACATACAGGCGGATTCTTTAAAAACGTAGCACGTAGCAACGAAAGAGTAGACCGTGGCAATGCAGGAGGCGGACGTTTCCGAGGTATCTATATGCCCACATCGAACATCAAAGTCGATATGACACTGAATTATGAATACGGTGATCAGGGTGGTTACCCCTATGAATATACAGGTGTTACCGAAGGAGAAGAAATGCGCCCTGAATACATTGGCAAAATATCGTATAACAATCGCAGCAGCTATCGCCGTGGATTGCTAAACGCCGGAGTCAATATGGAATATCAAGCTAAAAATTTTATCCTTAGTGCCGTTACCGGTTATCAGAATTTAAATGACCGTATGTTCCTCGATCAGGATTTCACAGAGAAAGATATCTATACCCTTACTCAAAAACAAAAATTAAACATTATTTCCGAGGAAATCATTCTAAAATCAAAACCTAACAAAAAATGGCAATGGGCAACCGGTGTCTTCGGGTTATACCAATCATTAAATACAGACGGACCGGTATCTTTCGGCTCGGAGGGAGTAAAAGAAATGATTGAAGATAACGTTAATCAAATTTTTGCAGAGATGCCTCCTAGTGCTCCACAGTTGAACCTGAAAGTAAACAATCCGACGTTACTAGTCGAAGGTAATTTTGATACTCCGATATGGAATGCAGCCATTTTCCACCAATCGACCTTCAATGACCTTCTTATAAAAGGATTGTCATTCACTGTTGGTTTAAGAATGGATTATGAGAAAATGAAAATGAAATATCGCTCAGCAAGCGAACCTCTTGATTTTAATTTCAAAATGAGTATGCCACATTCGCCAATGGCTATTACTGCAAATAATCTGAAAGCGAATGCAGCCTATGACGGGAAATTATCAAATGATTACGTTCAGTTACTCCCTAAAATAGCTTTACAGTACGAATGGCAAAAAGGGAATAGCGTATATGCCACTGTTTCAAAAGGATATCGTTCGGGTGGATACAATGTACAAATGTTCTCCGACTTAATCACAGGGCAGCAAAGTAACTCCATGAAAGAAGCAATTAAAACAAGTCCGGAATTCTCTAAGTTTGTAGCTGCCATTGAAAAGTTTATGCCAATGTCTAAACTGCCGGAAGTCAGCGAAGCTACTCAATACAAACCTGAATATTCATGGAACTACGAAGTAGGAAGTCATCTAACTTTATGGGAAGGTAAACTTTGGGCTGACCTTGCTGCCTTCTATATGGATACACGTGACCAACAAATCTCCCAATTTGCAGAAAGTGGTTTAGGACGTATCACTGTGAATGCCGGAAAGAGTCATAGTTACGGTGCTGAAGCTTCTATCCGTGCCAGTCTGACTAGTGCATTGAGCTTAAATGCCAGTTATGGATACACTTATGCAACTTTTACTGATTACGTCATAAAAGAAAAACGAGAAGATGGAAGCTTCAATGTAAAAGCGGATTATAACGGTAAGTACGTCCCTTTTGTCCCCAAGCATACATTAAATATAGGTGGTGAATACGCTTTCAACTGCAATCCTCGTTGTATCTTTGACCGTATTGTCTTACAAGCAAACTACAATGCAGCGGGACGTATCTATTGGACAGAACAAAATAATGTCAGCCAAGCCTTCTATGGCACATTAAACGGCAGAGTAAACTTTGAAGTTGGGAATGCTATGGTCAGTCTCTGGACACGTAATGTACTGGACAAAGATTACGCCGCATTCTACTTTGAAACCATGAAAAAAGGATTCATGCAGAAAGGACGTCCGGCACAATTCGGAATAGATCTGCGTTGTCGGTTCTGAGTTTAGTCAATTCTTGAATTAGCAGAACCATATGTATTATAACCAACAAAAAAGTAATTTTGATCGGCTTCTTTGTTGTTTATTTCCGGTCTGCATTCGCACCTTTATTGGGTAGTTTCGAAGAGTTTTTATCTAACTATTCTTATATTCCTTCGGAGACATCCCAGCACAACGCTTAAAGAACTTCCCGAAAAAAGACTGATTCGGGAAGTTCAGTTGTTCGCTGATCTGTTGCACAGTCAGTTTTCCCGATTTCAACAACGTTTTTGCTTCCAGAATCACATAAGCATCAATCCATTCTCCCGCCAACTTTTGGCTAACTTTGTAAATAACGGAAGAAAGATACTTCGGAGAGATACACAATAAATCCGCATAGAACTTCACACTACGTTCTTTCCTGTAATACATCTCCACCTCATGAATAAACCGATGAAAAATCTCTTCCTGACGAGTCTGTGGATACTTCGATTGTTGCTCGGCCTCTTTGATCACTACGGGCGCCATCCGGTAATACATGATTTGTACATAGGATTGCAACATAGGAGTCCTGAAAGGATGATTCTCTTCCAGCAACGTCTCTTTTATATCACGATAAACTTTAATAAATTCGGGCACATCTTTCTCTTCAAAAGAAAAGCAATATCTATCCTGCAAACATTTATAAAAAGACATTACCTGCGTTGTCTTCTCTGTGACGGGCATAAAATTATTCCTAGTAGCTATCACAAATCCCCGAAAATCGTCAGAAATAGAAATTACTTCGAAGATCACTCCGGGAATGATAATGAAAAACATATTCGGATGCAGCACATATTCTTTTAATGCAATACGCATTTCTATTTTTCCCTCCAGACAAAACAACAGCATGGACATCTTTGCTTGCACAGGAAAAGTACCACGCGGTGGTTGATTCGTTTGTCCTGCGCAGGAAGAAGAATCTATATTGTCCAACAACACAATCTCCCCTTCAATAAAAGTAGCCTTGTCGATTTCAGTGAGATGCGAAATATCAAGTAAAAAGATAGAATGATCCATATTTTAATTAAAAATTAGAGTTATCGACGACAAATTTAATCTATTTGGAATATAAATTCTACTTAATTCGACTTAATGACCAAAAAAGCACTCCTTTTTACCTTGAATCATTCCTAAATAAGAGAGAATTTTGCATCCGAAAATAAAATGATTATTTATCAATCAAACTATAAACGACAACAATGAATGTAAAAAGGTGGTTTATGCCGGCAATGATCGTGTTACTGGCAGCTTGTAGTACCAACAAGGAAGAGAAGTTTGTACGAAGTGTAAAACTAGTCCAACCGGTAGCGTTAGGTAATGTATCTTATAAAAGTTTATCAGGAACAGTCAAAGAATCACGCGAAATTAGTCTGGGCTTTAAGACCGGTGGACAAATTGAAAAGATTTTAGTAAAGGAAGGTGACTTTGTACGTCAAGGACAAACAATTGCCATATTAGATCAGAAAGACTATAAACTTGGAGTAGACACTTATCAGATTCAATATGATCAAATGAAAAAAGAAGTAGATCGTATGAAACAATTATATGAAGCAAAGAGCCTTAACGGAAATGACTATGAAAAAGCTGTAGCCGGATTGGAACAAGTACGAGTGCAATTGCAAATAAACAAAAATAAGCTAGAGTATACGACTCTGCAAGCTCCAGTCAGCGGATACATACAAACTGTAAATTATGAAAAGGCAGAAATGGTACAAGCAGGCTCACCCATTGTTAATTTGCTAGATGTTTCTAAAATTGAAGTAGAAGTAGACATCCCCGCCAGCTTATATATGCAACAGGAAAAATTCTCAGGCTTCTCTTGTGCTTCTTCGTTGTCACCCAATGTCAGTTATCCTCTTACACTAATCAGCATCAACCAGAAAGCAAGTAGCACACAACTCTATAAAATGCTTTTGTCCCTCACAGACAGCCACATTACTAAACTAACAGCAGGCATGAACGTAGTGGTAAACATCTCACTAACAGATGGGCAACCAGACGCAAAAGGTTTCACTCTTCCAGTAAATTCAATCTTCAATGAACAAGAAAAGAGTTATGTATGGGTATTAGGAAATGATTCTACCGTCAGCAAACTCGAAATTAAACTACAAGGAATAGATGCCTCAGGAAAAGTCATCATAACAGAAGGTATTCAGGGCAATGAACAAATTATCAAAGCGGGAGTACATTCACTTACCGAAAATGAGAAAGTTCATGTGCTTCCCGAATCTGATAAAACAAATGTAGGAGGACTATTCTAATGAAATTTGCCTTAACCGAATATTTCATAAAGCGCCCAACACTGTTCTGGTCGCTAATGGCGGCTTTACTCATTGCCGGAGTACTGTCTTTCATGCAAATGCCAAAACTTGAAGATCCCGCTATCGGAGTAAAACAAGCGATGGTTGTAATCGTTTACCCCGGTGCTACGGCACATGAAGTAGAATTACAAGTAGCGCAAGTCATGGAAGATGAATTGCGTACGATTCCTAATGTAAAGAAAATCAGTTCGGAATGTACAAAAGGGATGGCACAGATCACTGTTGAATTTCAGGAAACTGTATTGATGACAGCCATTGAGCAGCATTTCGACCAACTAAGACGTAAAGTGAGTGGTTCTGTAAACAAACTTCCACAAGGATGCTATGAACCAATTGTGATTGACGACATGATGGATGTTTATGGTATGTTCTATGCATTGACTTCCGACGGTTACGAATATCCGGAAATGTATAAGTACGCCAAGATGATCCGCCGCGAATTACTCGGCATCAAAGGTGTAAAGAGAATCAATATTTACGGCAACCGGGATGAAGTAATCAACATTACCCTATCGAAAGAAAAGATAGCACGCAACGGTATTATACCAACACAGATCATGAGTGTTCTGCAAGATGCTACCAAAACGGTGGATGCAGGAAGTTATCAGGATGGTGACCAAAAGATACAACTGCGAATCACCAACCGTACTCAAAGTATGGAAGATGTCAAAAATCTGATTGTACAGACTTTAGACGGTAAACAAATGCGCGTCGGAGATATTGCTGAAGTAGAACGTACCTACAAAGATCCACAAGAGAACGGATTCTTCGTGGACGGTGAACAAGCGCTGGCTATCTGTATCTCTATGGAGAATGATGCTATCGTGCCGGATGTTGGCAAAGCAGTAGAAAGCAAAATAAAAGAAATCATGCCAAACATACCGGCAGGAATGAACATGGAAAAAATCTTTTTCCAACCGGATAAAGTAGACGAAGCAATCAGTTCATTCATGGTGAATCTGGTGGAATCTGTTCTTATTGTTATCATTGCACTGATCTTTACGATGGGATTCCGAAGCGGATTGATTATTGGTGCAGGCCTAGTGCTTACCATTGCCGGGTCCTTCCCTATCCTATTGATGTGTGGAACTACATTGCAACGTATTTCACTGGGTGCTTTCATCATTGCCATGGGTATGCTGGTGGATAATGCCATAGTTATCATTGACGGTATTCTGGTAGACCGTACACGAGGACTCGGACCGAAAGTCTACTTATATCGTATTTGTAAGGCTACTGCTATGCCGTTATTAGGAGCAACCTTAATTGCTGCTTCCGCTTTCCTGAATGTATTCCTATCGAAAGATACTGCTGGAGAGTATGCACGTGACTTATTCCTCGTACTTTGTGTCAGCTTACTCGTCAGTTGGATCTTAGCATTGACTCAAGTTCCGATGTTTACCAAATACATACTGCCACTTCATGTACGCAAAGTCGGATATGAAGAACAAATTGGTAAAATGCAACAAGTAGTCAGAAAGATTATTATCAAACTAATCAACTACAAAAAGCTGACTATCGGGATATCGGTAGCTATTTTGGTATTATCATTTGTTGGTATGACCAAGATCAAGAATCTGTTCTTCCCTGACTTTAGTTACAAACAGTTCGTCATCGAATACTTCACTCCTTATCAGACCAATCCCGAACAAGTGAAACAGGATTTGCTGGAAATGAGCAAACTAGTGAAAGAAAATCCGAATGTAGAACGGGTAGCTGCCTCAATGGGAAGTGCACCTGCCCGCTATTGTCTGGTTCGTCCCATGACAAGCGGTGGAGGTTGCTACGGAGAATTGATTATCGATTGTCCAGATTATGAAACAGTGGTAGAAGAACTGCCGAAAATACGCCAACAATTGCGCGAACGTTATCCTGATGCCTATATCCGTGCACGAAAATACAACTTCTCTATATCTAGTACTCACACAGTCGAAGTGGAATTTACAGGTCCCGATCCTGCCGTACTGCGTGATCTTGCGCAACAAGCGGAAGTGATTATGCGCAAATGCAAATATGTAGACGCTTATTCGGTACAAAATAACTGGAAGCCCACCGGCAAAGCACTCACTGCTCAATACATGGAGCAAGAAGCACGCCGTTCGGGTATCAGTCGTGGCAATATTGGAAGCGCACTACAAGCGGCTACTGACGGAATGATCTGTGGAGTAATCAATGATCAAGACCAACAAGTGATGCTCAACTTCCTCATTCGGAATGCAGACGGAAGTAAAATTCAAGATCTGAATGATATTCCCGTATGGACAGATATCAATATCAAGGTAGATGATAATGATATTAACCAACTAATTACAGGAAGTAAAAGCTCGGATGCCATTCAGGATGATATGTACAAAAGTGCACCGATGAGCAACGTTACCCGTAATATCGATCTCGGCTGGGAGGAACAAATGATACTTCGTGTGAACGGTTCTCGTCACATTGAAGCTGAATGCGACCCGGACTATACGCAATGGGAAGCTACTCCTGCAAAAGTAAAAGCGGACATTGAAAATGAGATCAACAAGATTAAGTTACCCGAAGGTTATACTATGGGGTGGTCTGGTGAAATTGCCAAACAAGGTGACTCTATGGAAGGATTGATGAAGTATGGTCCAATCACCTTATTTATTATTCTCGCCATTTTACTGTTGCTATTTAGTAATTGGAAAAAAGTAATTCTTATCCTGCTTTGTTTCCCGTTCGTTTTTTGTGGCATCACACCGGCATTACTATTAAGCAAACAGCCATTCACGTTTATGGCAATCATCGGAGTCATGGGATTGATGGGAATGATGATTAAAAATGCGATAGTTCTGGTAGATGAAATCACTCGTTTGACGAATGAAGAGCAGCAGCATCCTTATGATGCAGTAATCAATGCTACAGTTTCACGTACACGCCCAGTTATAATGGCATCCGTTACCACGATTCTTGGTATGTTGCCACTAATCACGGATCCAATGTATGCTTCGATGGCAGTCACTATCATGAGCGGACTTGCTATGGGAACCATTATTACACTGGCACTTCTGCCTTTGTTCTACACGGCTTTCTTCCATATCACACCTCCTCGTACACGATCCAAAACAACTAAAACTATTAATGAATAAAAGAATATACCTGTATATATGAAAAAGACTATTTTATGGATAGCATTGGGGCTGGCAGTCAATCTGCCTGCCTCCGCCCAACTTCAACTTTCCCAAGCTGAATGCCGCAAAATGGCACTGAAGAATAATGAAGAAATGAAGATAGCGGAAAACTCTTATAAACAGGCGAAGCTAGATAAAGAAATTGCCCTTGCTTCGTATCTTCCCGAACTAGAAGGCTCGCTGACTAGTATCAGCCGCAAAGACATGGATCTGATGGGTGCTGAACTACAAATGCGTGGGACGTATATGGCAGGACTTACCTTGACTCAACCCATATTTACCGGTGGGAAAATCGTTGCTTCCAACAAACTTGCTAAAATCGGTGTAGACTGTGCGCAAGAATCACGCCGAAAAACGGAGATGAATATCATCGCAGAAGCTGATAATGCTTATTGGACATACATAGCAGTAGGGGAAAAAGTAAAACAGTTAGAAGCTTACCAAAAGCAACTGGATGAATTATACAATCAAATAGCCAAGAGTGTGGAAGTACAGATGGCTACCCAAGCCGACCTGTTGCGGGTAGACTCCAAACGCAGCCAGATACTATATCAATTGAAGAAAGCTAAAAATGGTGTCGAACTTTGCCGAATGTCCTTATGTAGTACACTTGGAATCGATATTCATACCACTATTCAGGTTACTGATACAAATATAGAAATAAATTCACCTCAGCAATTAGAGGGTAGCATTCTCATACGTCCCGAATATAGATTGCTGTTAAATCAAGTAGAAGCCCAAAAGCAACAAGTCAAAATAGCACGTGCCGACATTCTCCCGACTTTCGGAATTTCCGCCCAGTATTCTTACTACGGGAATCTTAAACTCGCCGGACAGGCAGAAGATGGAACCCCTTTCAAACAAGAATACAAAGATGGTTCCCCCATGCTAATGGCATCCATCAGCGTTCCTCTATTCAGATGGGGGAAAGGGCTGAAAGGAATAAAAAGAGCAAAACTTGATTACCAAAACGCTCAGTTGGACTTGCAGAGAAACGAACGTTTACTCAATATTGAGTTACAACAGGCTATTCAGAATGTAACAGACGGCTACAACTTAGTGGAAACTGCCAATATCGGAATATCACAAGCAGCGGAAAACTTACGTAATATGCAAAACAATTACGATGTAAGTATGTGCACATTAACCGATTTATTAGATGCACAAGCACAATGGCAGGAAGCATACAGCAACCAGATTGAAGCAAAGACTCAGTATAAGATTTACGAATCAGAATATATGAGAGTTTCGGGACAATTGAAACCTTAAATCTAAGTAGAACGTAGTCTTTAAAAAAGAAACTTTGTTTTCAATCCTACGTTAGCTATCTGCATAAAAGCAGCACTTCTATAAATCAGATGCAAACTTATCATAGTCTCTCCGTTCATCGAAGCTCTGGACGATAGAGTTTAGACTATGATTAAGTTGCAACTGATTTGATCTCTAAAACTCTTCCACTTTCTATTTAAAACGAGGAACATTAAAAAGAATTTTATATTATTATGGTGCCCACCATTCCTCATTGTAAATCACAGAAAGTCAATAATTAGACAAAAGATCTTCATTATCAATATAATTAGAAAGAAAAATAGAAAACTTTCATCTTAATTTCTCTATTTTCGTACAACCCTACATTTATAGATGTTATGAAATACACAATCTACCCGTTGGCGAAATTAAATCAGGACATATTTAACTTTCTCAATTGGTAACTAAAATTAAAATACAATGAATTTTCAAGGCAAGTACGAGGTTTAATAAATAACAGCCTTGAAATCATATCAACAAATACTTAATAAATCTATAACCTATCAGACAAAAGGTTTGTAATATATTAATCGTTAGAAAGCGTATACAGTTCATTAGAGCAGTCTGATATTATTGAAAGGAAACGTTCGTACTGCTTCAAAATGTCGCTTATAACCTCTTCCTTTGTGAAATATTGGATGTCATATCCTTTTCTTCCATCATTGAAATAGGTTACGGGAATGTATACCTTTTCGTCGCCAATTTCAGGAGCATTCTCTTCATTTATTAAATAATCAGAAATAGTTTTGGGTTGCGCCTTAACGCCATACTTGAAGTTCATCAAGCTATTATGAACTATCTCCAATTCAATACCTGTTTTTGATGGGATTATATCTGTCATCTTGGCTTCAATTCCATTAGCTTTCAATTCTGCAATCAAATCTTTAAATGCAGGAACAACAGTTGTTTCAATAAATTTCTTCACATCTCTCTTTTTTGAGTAGGTAAGAATTCTCTCCAGTCTCTCTTTCCACAACCGACCTGACCAATATGAAGTAGAATGAGAAAATTTGGTGGAGTGATACCTCGCATCTATATTTAGTGCTTTTAGCAGGTTGTAACAGAACATAAGCATTAGTACCGCAAAAGGTAGAGCTGCGACCAAAGTCATTGTCTGTAATGAATCTAAACCACCAAGGCTTAATAAGCTCAAAGAAAGACCGGCTAACAGTACTCCCCAAAAAATATTTTGCCATTTAGGAGAGGTTTTAGCATTTTTAGTGGCAATATTGTTCATTACATAGATACCGGAATCGGCTGATGTAATGAAAAATATACATATAATAAAAAGTGTAAATGTAGTAGTGATGGTTTCTAAGGGTAACTGCTTTAGAAAACTAAAAAGCAGTATTTCGGGCTGACTGACAAGAGAGCTCAGGGCTCCTTCTGACTGATGCTGTTCCATCCATATGGCTGTATTTCCGAATATAGTCATCCATAAAAAGTTAAACAATGAAGGAATCAATATGACGGCAAAGATAAATTCACGGATAGTTCGTCCTTTGGATATTTTGGCAATGAACAGCCCCACGTAAGGAGACCATGAAATCCACCATGCCCAATATAATATTGTCCACCCTGAGAACCACCCTTGACGGCCCGGCTCATAGGAATAGGTATTAAATGTTAACGATATAAAGTTACTGAAGTAGTTGCCTATCCCTTCAGAAAAAGTACCTAATAAATATACTGTAGGACCTGCGAAAAGAATGAATAGCATTAGGATAACGGCTGTAGATATATTTATCTGGCTTAAAAGTTTGACTCCTTTCCCTAATCCTGTGATGCTTGAAATAATGGATATGAGCATTATGACCACGACAATCATTGCTTGGTGAGGGAAACTATTTTGTGGCATAATCCCCATATTTGCAAGACCTGCATTGAGCTGTACAACACCAAATCCTAAAGTAGTTGCCAAACCAAAGAAAGTACTGCACAAGGCAAATACATCAATTATGTTTCCTAAACGACCATGTATTTTATCCTTTAGCATAGGATAGAAAACACTGCGCAAAGACAATGGCAATTTATATCGGTACGTAAAATAGGCCAATGAAAGCCCTACAACGGCGTAAATAGCCCATGCATGTAGACCCCAATGGAAAAATGTATATAGTTGAGCTTCTTTAGCGCGTTCGGCTAAAGACAGGGTTTCACTGGCAGGATTCGCATAGTGCGATATCGGTTCTGCTACACCAAAGTACATTAATCCGATTCCCATTCCCGCCGCAAACAACATCGCAACCCAAGAGAAGAATGAGTATTCAGGTTTCTGGTCGTCACTGCCCAACTTGGTTTTGCCATGTTTACTTAGCGCCAAAGAGATAAGAAATATGACAAAAACAGTAACGGATATAACATAAAACCAACTTAAATTGGCAAAAATCTGTTCTTTGATTATTGAAAGTACAATTTGTGCTTTAACAGGAAACAATCCGCAAAATAAGGATATGCCGACAATAAACATCAGGCTGGGAATAGCTACTGATTTAACAAAGGTTGATTTGAGTTCGAATTTTTCGTGTAATTTGAGTTTAATCATTTGTATTTATTTTGAATTTACTGATTTAGTATAGTAATGCTAAATTAATAATAGCCAAAGTTGTTCAACCTTAGCATATTGTTTTAATCTCCTTAAATTATTTGGGAGTAATCCGACTACCGATATTAGTACAATGCTGACGTTAGATAAGAAGAAATACTATCGTTTCTTTATATATATCAGCAAATATACGATTTTTTACGATGGTATCCAAAATTATGGAGCCTATTGGTTAGGACTAAAATAAAAGCATTACGCTGTTTAGTTCGAATACAGTTCATGCACGAGGTGTGAATATTTTTAAATAAACGGTTCTGCCGTCCAATCTTGTTTCGACGTTAAGAGCCCGTGAATAAGGTGAGTTCGAGAATTGATTAGAATAAAGTAAACTGCCTATCAACCGCTTTTTTCAGGTTGATAGACGGTTTTTTGAGAAAGAAATAATATGTAGTAGCGCGCAACAGATTCACCGCAAAATAATGAAATGACCTATACCTTGAATATTCCATTTGTGCTATATTCTTAAGTTCATCATTAATGGTTTCAATAATGGCGCTTTTTCTGAGTAATATTCAATCCGATGCTTTCATGATTGCTCCTTTTTACCTTGTTTTGAGGATTTATTTATCAACTGCTGATTCTACTCTTACCTCATCTCTTTGAGGAAGAAGAACGACTAAATTTCCTTGGTAAGTAGTAATTTTCAGTATAGGGTTAAAGTCTGAATCTGTTGTAGCAATAATAAGCATATCGGCAAATTCATACTCGTAATCTTCTTGTAAAGCTATCTGATCCCAAATTTATTCATTTCTATTTGAAATATATCATTTACTTTCCAGACTTATACCAGAAGGCAAATGCATTTGATAAGCAATACGTTCTGTACCATTCTTCACGTAAATAATACCACAACGCTGGAAGCCGTACTTCGTTAAAATGTATTGCATCACTTTATTATCGCGATGTGTATCCACACGAATATTGTCACAACGTTGAAAGCACCAATCGAAACAGGCTTCCGATACTCCTTTTTGTTTACCGCTTGTAGCCATTCGATGAATCACTCCGTAAGGTTTATCAGTGAGCCAAGTGCCATCATAGATATGCTGATAGGTAGGATCCTCTCCTAATATAAAACAAAAAGTTCCCAAAATTTCACCTTGTTCGTCTGTACAAACGAAGCTATGAGCATCTTCGATCTCTTGACGAATCAGGGTGTCAGAAGGATAACCATCTATCCATTGAGTAGCATTCCCATTTGCACGCATAAAGGCACGGGCATAATCATAAATATCCATTACGATAGAAAGGTCTTTCAGTTCAGTAACTCTGATTTTCATTGTTCAATCGATTATTAAAAAGTGAGGATAGATAATAAGATATTATTCATTGATCGCACCGCAATGTGCACACACACCTTTTTCTTTTATTTTCTCTCCGCAATGACCGCAACGGTATTTATAACCGATATTTCGATGGACTTTTTTTGCAAACACCCAGACAAAAAGGGCTAAGAAAAAATAACCGATATAAATATGAGTCATCAGGATAAAGAAGAAATAACAGAAGATGCAGCAAGACATTAGCCCAAGCAAATAAAAGATGGCTGCTGCCGGAGTCAATTGACGAAACAGGTCATCGAGTACCGCCAAGACAACAATTAGAAAAAGCCAGATACTCAACAAAAAGATGGAAAGTATAAAGGGAACTTTAAAAGGAGATAACGTCGGATTGTAATAAAAATGTTCCCATGTGCCCGGTACGAAAACTTGTATAGATTCATAGATCGTAGCACTGAATGCCATCAATAAGCACAAGAACAATGGATAAATGCTAGCGATATCATTAAAGTATACCAGCTGCAATTGCTTACGACGAAAAGCACGAAACAGATATACTCCAACAAACAATGCAAAGATAATCACAAAATATGAGGCATGGGTATTACTAAAGAGATGAATTGCTTGCGAAATACTATCTGTAGGTACAAAAGCCTTTTTCAATTCTGCCTCTCGTATCCACCCTTGTTCATCCTGCGTATGTGCCAATTTCACCCAAACACTATCTACACTATCGGCAGAATGTACGGCAAACTCGGCTACTACAACACGGTCTCCTTTATATAATGTGATGTACTTTTCTTTAATGGGCAAACACTCCAATACCGAAGAATCTGCCATTACTTCCAAATTTGTATTCCATGTATAATGTCGTTCGTAAAGATACTGCAAAGAGTCCTTTATCTTTTGCGGTATCTCTTCCGAAGATAGATTGGGGTGAGAGTAATAGCAGGAGGAAAGGGATAAGATACCAAACAGTAAATTCATCACAAAACGACAAAAAGCGATACCGGATTTCTTCTTTCGAGAATCAACCTCTGTACTACTTCGTTCTATTCTGTAATGAAATATCCTCATTGCGCTATTTTTACTTTCATTTGACAATTCTTGCAATCAAACTCAAGACGGAAACGTTTTCCATCATTCGACACTAGATAATAAGGCTCTTTATAAGGTGACCTTTCCCGTTGGTGGATAGGACACCAACCCATACTATAACGCAAACAATGTTTGCAAAACATTAGTATAGCATCTTCTGCCTCTGTTTTTTCATAAGCCTCAGCAATATGCTGTACCCCATGATCCTGATAAAAAGAAGTGGCACAGGTATTCATTACATTCCCCAGATACGTCAAAGTTGTTTGAGGAAAAGCATGAGTAGTCTGTTTCCACACCGCCAACTCCTGACGGTAATTGATCCGACGGAGAGCAATCAGCTTTTCTACAACCTGACGACGAAGATCAGCTAGCACCGAAGCCGGAAGGAACCAATTTTCCGAAAAAGAGATTTCTATCTTTTTCGATTCAAATGGAGTATTACCCAATTTGGCTAACTGAGTTTTCAGATTCTCTTCCTGCGTTGTACGCGCCAGCTCTTTGTCACGAGGAAGAGAGATGGTAACACTATTATCGTCTTCATCAGTGAAAGTTAAAGAGAAACCGAAATTATTATCAGCAAGAAGAATATCAACCACCATCTTCCGTTCGGCAGATTTACGGGAAAGCAACCGTTCAAACTCTTGGTCGAAATTACGATAAAGTATTGTTCGGGGTTTAATGCGTGGCATTTCCTGCGGATAAAGTTTATTTCCATCCACCCGGTTAATGCGGAATCCCTGCAAACGTCCTTGTTCGTCTATATAACAGACACCATCTCCATTATTAAATGATTTTAGTCCGGCAACAGTCAGATAGTTGCCCCGGGCTTCTTTCATGGTCCCCATCTCCTCCCCCAACGATTTAGGCGTATCAAAAGAAAAAATATCACGGTCACGTCCATGAAGGAAGTAATGAGTAAATCCCCGACTGAAACTTTTATCCAATTGTGGCTGAAATTCGAAACGGGAGGTTCCCGAAGAAGCACGTACGTACTCGGGACGGCGGGCTAAGATTGCGTCCAGCTTCTGTCGGTAGGCAGCTGTCACGTTCTTCACATAAGAAACATCTTTCAAACGACCTTCTATTTTGAATGAAGAAGCACCGGCATCCAGAAGTTGTTCCAGTTCATCGCTCTGGTTCAGGTCTTTCAAAGATAGTAAATGCTTGTCTTTCACAATCACCTTTCCTTCGGCATCTACCAGATTAAAAGGCAAGCGGCAGAATTGGGCACATTCTCCCCGGTTTGCACTACGCCCAAAACAGGCTTGACTTACATAACACTGTCCGCTATAGCTCACACAAAGAGCACCGTGCACAAATATCTCCAAAGGAACTTCGGGACAAGTTTCATGTATCTTTTTAATTTCACGAACCGACAATTCACGCGCCAATACCACCTGACGGAATCCTGCTTCCCAGAGAAACTTAACTTTCTCAGGTGTGCGGTTATCCATCTGCGTACTGGCATGAAGAGGAATCGGCGGAAGATTCAGTTTCGTAATTCCCATATCCTGAACGATCAGCGCATCGACTCCAATCCGGTATAAGGCGTGAATCATCTCTTCCGTCTCTTTCAATTCTTCTTCTTTCAGTACTGTATTAACGGTGACGTAGATACGGGCATTATACAGATGAGCATGATTGACCAAGGTTTCAATGTCTTGCAAGGAATTCACCGCAGCCGCCCGGGCTCCAAATTTTGGTGCACCAATATAAACGGCATCCGCACCATGATTGACAGCTTCGATACCACATTCCAAATTCTTTGCCGGAGCCAGAAGCTCTATTTTACGCTGTTTGACCATTCAGTATTATTCAATATCATTAATATTATAAGGAGTCTCCTGATAAACAAAGTAGTTCAGCCAATTGGAAAACAGTAAATTGGCATGAGCACGCCAACGTACCAAAGGTCCTTTCTCCGGATCATTATCTACATAATAATTAAGAGGCATTTCAATAGGCAGTCCTTTGTCTAGATCACGACGATATTCGGTATCTAGCGTCAAAGGAGAGTATTCTGAATGACCGGTTACAAAGAACTCACGACCACCACGAGCTACTACTAAATAAACACCCGATTCCTTTGATTCTGATAACAAAGTAAGCTCAGGAACTTTTAATATGTCTTCTTTCCTCACCTCTGTATGCCGACTATGGGGGACATAGAAGCAATCATCAAATCCACGGAAAATCGGATGTAAAGGTTCTAATACACAATGTTCGAAAATACCGAACATTTTCCGGTCCAAAGGGTACTTAGGCACTCCATAGTGATGATATAGTCCGGCCTGAGCTGCCCAACAAATATAAAGAGTGGACGTTACGTGTGTCTTAGCCCAGTCGAATATTTCCGTTATTTCATCCCAGTAATTCACCTCCTCGAAATCCATCTGTTCAACAGGTGCTCCAGTGATAATCATACCGTCATACTTCTCATTCCGCATCTGGTCAAAGTCCGTATAAAACGCTTT
Source organism: Bacteroides sp. (assembly GCF_028690125.1). Lineage (GTDB taxonomy): Bacteria > Bacteroidota > Bacteroidia > Bacteroidales > Bacteroidaceae > Bacteroides. The sequence continues at coordinate 67,637 of NZ_JAQVBV010000022.1, forward strand.
CATGTGTTCTACCGGAGTATTTTTAGAAGTATGACTCTTGATCTTCATAAATGAGATTTCCACCTGTAGAGGTGTATTCGAAAGTAATCTCACCAGATCTGTCTCCGTTGTAATTTTCAACGGCATCAGATTCAATATTACAATCCGTAGCGGACGAATATCCTGTTGCGTAGCACGGGAAGCATCAATCACGAAGATATTCTCTTCCTTCAGCAGTTCTATCGCAGGGAGTCTATCAGGTAAATTTAAAGGCATATTATTGCTATGTATTAGTAATTTGTTTGCAAAAATACGAAAAATATAGCATAAATAAGAAGAGTCTCTTATTTAGAAGAAGTACAAATTAAATCATTTTAATCATAGAATCATACCAAGTAACAAATAAAACGCTTATTTTTGCCAAACGAATTATAGTACTAATAATTTAAATCTTAAAAAAATGGCTTACGTAATTAGTGACGATTGTATTGCTTGCGGAACTTGTATCGACGAGTGTCCGGTTGAAGCTATCTCTGAAGGTGATATCTATTCTATCAACCCGGATGTATGTACTGATTGTGGAACTTGTGCAGATGTTTGTCCGTCTGAAGCTATCCACCCAGCTGAATAATACAATCTACAAAGAAAAATTGAAAGCTGCTTTCCACGGAAGGCAGCTTTTTTTATTAATAAACTATTCTGAAAGAAATAAATTTAACAGAGATAGATATCAGGCGAGATAAAACAAATGTGGCAGACTATTTTCCTATCCGGAAAATGTCCGCCACATTTGTTTTATCTTGCCTGTCGATTATTTCAATTTAGCCAAGGCTTCTTTAATACGACAAATAGACTTTTCAATATTCTCATCACTTGTAGCATAGCTCATACGAATGCAATCAGGAGCACCAAATGACGCACCGCCTACACAAGCTACGTGAGCTTCTTCAAGCAGGTATAGAGCTAAGTCATCTGAATCCTTAATCGTGCGTTCACCACAGCTCTTACCAAAGAAGCTATCGCATTTCGGAAACAGGTAGAAAGCACCTTGTGGTACATTTACTTCAAATCCCGGAACTTCTTTTGCCAACTTAACGATCAGGTCACGACGACGTTGGAAAGCTTTCTGCATTTCTTTCACCGGCTCCTGTGTTCCTGTATAAGCAGCCTCAGCAGCTTTTTGAGATACAGAGCAAGGACCTGAAGTGTACTGACCCTGCAACTTATTACAAGCTTTTACTAACCATTCCGGACCGGCAATAAAACCGATTCTCCATCCTGTCATAGCATAAGCCTTGGAAACGCCGTTTACAATCACTGTACGTTCCTTCATTTCCGGGAATTGTGCGATACTTTCGTGTTTACCAATATAGTTGATATGTTCGTAGATTTCGTCAGCAATTACCACTACTTGAGGGTACTTAGCCAGCACAGCAGCCAATCCGGCCAATTCTTCCTTTGTATATACAGATCCTGTCGGATTGGACGGAGAGCAAAGAATCAACGCTTTTGTTTTTGGAGTAATAGCAGCTTCCAACTGTTCCGGAGTAATCTTAAAATCTTGTTCGATACCTGCCGAAACAATAACCGGAGTACCTTCCGCCAATTTCACCATTTCGGGATAGCTCACCCAATAAGGAGCGGGCACAATCACTTCTTCACCCGGATTTACCAATACCAGGATTGCATTACAAACAGATTGCTTTGCACCATTTGCACAGGAAATCTGAGCTGCAGTATATTCCAGACCGTTCTCCTTTTTCAGTTTCTCAACAATCGCATTACGTAAAGCCGGATAACCCGGTACCGGAGAGTAGCGAGAAAAATTGTCGTCAATGGCTTTTTTCGCAGCTTCTTTGATGTGGTCAGGAGTATTAAAATCAGGTTCTCCTACACTTAAGTTAATAACATCAACGCCTTGCGCCTTGAGCTCATTACTCTTTTGCGACATAGCAAGCGTCGCCGATGACGCCAAGCTGTTCAAACGATCTGATAATTGATTCATTTTGTATCTATTTTATTGTTGTTGAGTGAAATTGGTTGCAAAATAAACGATTTTATTTGATATATGAAAACAAAATGGCAATTTACTTATTAAAATGTAATGTGTGGCCCATTCTTTCTTTCTTCGTTCTCAGATACCGTTCATTATACTGATTAGGAACTGTTTCGACAGGGATATTTTCGACAATCTCCAGTCCATAAGCTTCTAAACCTACACGTTTTACAGGATTATTTGTCAAAAGATTCATTTTGTGCACTCCTAACTCTCTAAGTATCTGTGCCCCTACTCCGTAATCACGCTCGTCAGCCAAATGTCCCAGACAAATATTAGCATCAACTGTATCCATTCCGTCTTCCTGAAGTTTATAGGCTCTCATCTTCTCCATCAAACCGATGCCACGTCCTTCCTGATTGAGATATACAACAACTCCCTTGCCCGCCTTGTCGATCATCTCCATTGCTTTGTGCAACTGTTCGCCACAATCGCAACGTCTGGAGCCGAAAATATCACCGGTCGCACATGAAGAATGTACACGTACCAGAATAGGCTCATCCTCCTTCCAAGTGCCTTTAAACAAAGCAACGTGTTCCAGACCATTTGATTTCTGACGGAAAGGGATCAACCGGAACATTCCATGTTCGGTCGGCATATTCACTTCTACTCCTTTTTCTACGATAGATTCCTGTTTGAGACGATAAGCAATAAGATCGTTAATAGAAATCAACTTCAATCCATGTTCGTCCGCCATCTGCCGAAGTTCAGGTAAACGTGCCATTGTACCATCGTCACTCATAATCTCCATCAAAGCACCAGCGGGATAAAGTCCGGCAAGACGTGCCATATCAATAGCCGCTTCTGTATGTCCGGCACGGCGTAGCACACCTTTTTCCTGTGCATAAAGTGGATTAATATGTCCCGGCCGCCCAAATGTAGACGGTGTAGAAGCCGGATCTGCCAACGCTAGAATGGTAGCGGCACGGTCGGTAGCAGAAACTCCGGTCGTACATCCCTCCAACTTATCAATAGTAATGGTAAAAGGAGTACCCAATACGGAGGTATTATCACTTACCTGATGCGGTAAATCCAACTCTTTGCAACGGGATACTGTGACAGGTGCGCAAAGTACTCCACGGGCATACTTTAACATAAAGTTTACTTTCTCAGGAGTTATTTTTTCAGCAGCTATAATTAAATCACCTTCGTTTTCACGATCTTCATCATCCACTACTATAACAAACTTGCCTTCTTTGAAATCGGCAATTGCATCTTCTATTTTATCCATTTTAATCTCTTCCATAACATTTATTTATTAATATTCTGTATGATGAATTGAATTTGTTCATTGTTCTTAATGATCCGCTCCATATCTCTAGACAATCTTACACGAAATGCCCAAATACGGAAATAAAAGAATAAACCAATAGGGAATATAATTCCGGCAGCCAGATTTAGCCAATATTTATGAAACGGACGTATATGAGCAGAAACGGGAATTATAGGATAATTGTTTAATGTATTCAACAAAGTAACCGACTTTGTATTGGACATTTCTTCTACCAATAGCTCTAGTTGCTCACTGATATCCACGACTTCATTATCCTTCCCGCCCGTCATCCATAATTTGAAATAATTCGGTGCTTTTGTCAAATGATTCTTAGTCATATAGGCTTTACATTCAACAGTAAGCCGGTCCAAGTCTCCCGGTAAACGTTCATAATCGGGATCGTTAATAACTACTTCTTTCTTAAACAGATGACGCAGACTCCGGATACCGACAATCTTCTTGAACCAATTAATATAAGCATCGGCATTAAGCACCACCGAGTCTTTATTCGATTTATAGGTAAGAAAAAAACCTAAAGGAGCCAGGATGGCACTACTTGTCCACATCCCCATCCACACAATCCATTTGCCGTCCCGTGCCATCTTATAACCTGTATTATCTATAATATAATAGATAATAAACACCATTACCGACACAATCACCGGCATACCTAGCCCTCCTTTACGGATGATACCCCCCAAAGGAGCTCCGATAAAGAAAAATAATAAGCAGGAGATTGAAATGGTAAACTTCTTATGCCATTCCGTTTGATGCTTACGGATACGAGTGTCATTGTCCTCCATCTGGTAAGTTTTGAAAGAGATATCATTGGCTATATTTTCCGCCCGACCTGCCGCAGCAGTAATCACTTTCTGTTTCTGCACCAACGATGCCACGTCATAAAGGCTGTCAATATCATATGCCTCAATATCTGCTGCTTCTATCTTAATGGTATCTTCTTTATTCAATGTATATGACGGACGGAAATTGCTCTGTGACACTTCGGTATAATATTGTCGTCCGATACTATCTCCCATCAACCTCATTGAATCAATAGAAGCTTCCAACTGTTTCATATCTTTAGCACTGGACTGTTTACTCATAATTTCACTGTCCACCATATTGAAGTCGGAATTAAACTCAATAATCGAATGCTTCTCACGAAATGATTCACGACGATAGGGTACATTTTGCGATTTCAGATTCTGCGCCTTCAGGTTCTCAAACAAGTCACCACTGTATAAATGTAACCAAAGATGCTGTTTATCCGCAGTCATTTCCATACGACCGGAGTCAGCATAAATAATATGTGCATTTTCGAAACCATCCCTCAGGTTATAAATCAAGACATCATATAACATACCTGTATTTCGATTCTTCTTGGCTATCTTCAAATTGTAATCCGGTATCTCAGAATAGAACACTCCCTCCGGAATATCCACTTCAGGAGATTTCTGTTTCATTGAAAGAATCAAGGTTCCCAACTTACTTTGGGCTATAGGACCGACAACATTTTGAAAATAAAAGGAGACGCCAACCAGACCGCAGACAAAGATGGCAAGGGGGCGCATGATTTTAAGTAAAGAAATACCTGCCGCTTTCATTGCAAGCAGTTCATAGCGTTCGCCAAAGTTACCGAAAGTAATCAAAGAAGCCAGTAACACAGCCAATGGCAATGATACTGGCACCAACGTTAAGGCGGAATAAAAGAAAAACTGAGCCATTACACTCATTTCCAATCCCTTTCCTACCAGTTCATCCACATATCTCCATAGAAACTGCATCATGAAGATGAAGAGACAAATGAAGAATGTACCGATAAAAAGCAGAAAAAAGCTCTTAACGATAAATATATCTAATTTCTTTATGCGTAGCATCTTAAATAAGTTCTTCGTGCATTTAAGACGCAAAATTAGTATAAAAAAAGTAGCCTAGGAAATTTTTAATTGAAAGTTAACTAAAATCCACCTGTTCTTCTTAATTTAGCTACCTGTGACTCCCACAATTCTTTCATATCACTGACTTCATCCGGTTCTGCAAAATCTGTAATTTCTAATACATAGTCATTCGTCAGCTCATTAAAAGTCATTTTTATTTCGAAATAATCACGTTCGTTTTCGTCATCCAACCAACGGAAACGGATAAAAGAAAAAGCACGAATTGCTACTATTTCAGCACTCCTTTGCTCTGTTTTCCCCCAATAGAATTCCACAATCTTGTCATCGGATACTACTTTATCAGCAAACCAGTCCTCCAAACCGGTCGGTGTACTAATAGCTGCCCAAATAATATTTTTAGATGTAGCATTTAACAAATACTCCAAATGAATTTTTTCTTTTTTCATAGCAATTTCAAATTGTTTTGAGTGTGCCAAGATAAATACTTTTTTCTGAATACACGGTATAAATCAAGCACTTTATTTAAAACTTCTTTCATCTTTAAGCCCTAAACTCCCTATATGAAGGGAAAGTAAGACTTTATCATATAGAAAAAACACAAAAAAGTACTCAATTGTTTTGGAGATTATAAAAAATCATCTATCTTTGCACCCGCAATCGAGAAATGATGGCGGGATAGCTCAGCTGGTTAGAGCGCATGATTCATAATCATGAGGTCCCCGGTTCAATCCCGGGTCCCGCTACGAAGTCGAAAGACTTTAGAATTAGACAATTAGGAGGCTTCCACTTCTGGTTGTCTTTTTTGTTTTTAAGAGGTTTTGCACGCCATTTGCACACAACTCCTTCAAAAGGATGAAAAGGGGGGAATACAAAATTCATTATCATGAGGTCCCCGGTTCAATCCCCGGATCCCGCTACTTGATAAAGAACAAGATATTTGAGAGACTTCCACTCTTGAGTGTGTTTTTCATATAAAAATACCCCGAAAGTTTTTTATATTCAACTTCCGGGGAGTACTTTACTTTTAGAAAATAATTTAGTTTTATTTTATTATTCCCATTCTATAGTCGCATTAGGTTTGGGCGACATATCATAGCAAACACGATTCACATTCTTTACTTCTTTCAGTATACGATCAGTAATTTTCATTAGGATAGCCCAATCTATCGGTTCAATAGTAGCTGTCATAGCATCTACCGTATTGACAGCCCGAATAATAACAGGCCAATCAAAAGAACGGGCATTATTACGTACGCCAACAGATTTGAAATCAGGCACTACTGTAAAGTATTGCCATACCTTTTTATCCAATCCGGCAATTTGGAATTCTTCACGCAGAATGGCATCAGATTCACGTACTGCTTCTAAACGGTCGCGTGTGATAGCACCCAAACAACGTACACCTAAACCGGGACCGGGGAATGGCTGACGATATACCATCTCATAAGGCAAGCCCAATTCCAAGCCACAGGCACGAACTTCATCTTTGAATAATTGGCGCAAGGGTTCTACAAGTTGAAATTTAAGATCATCTGGCAAACCGCCTACGTTATGATGAGACTTCACCATTTTGGCAGTTTTTGTTCCGCTTTCCACAATATCCGGATAAATAGTACCCTGACCCAAAAAGTCGATACCATCCAGCTTACGTGCCTCTTCTTCAAATACACGAATAAATTCGCCACCAATAATTTTACGCTTTTGTTCGGGATCTTCCACACCTGCCAGTTTATTCAGGAAACGATCTGTCACATCTACATAGACAAGATTTGCTTTCAATTGGTTGCTGAATACTTCGACTACATCTTCTGATTCACCTTTGCGCATCAATCCATGATTTACATGCACGCATACCAGATTATCACCAATTGCTTTCAAAAGCAAAGCAGCTACCACAGAACTATCAACTCCGCCCGACAAAGCCAGCAATACTTTCTTATCACCAACCTGACGCTTAATCAACTCTATCTGGTCGTTCACAAAGTTCGTCATATTCCAGTTAGCCTCAGCTTTACAAGTATCAAAGACAAACGATTTTACAGCAGCCTTTATAGCCTCGATATCGTCTGTGAATTCTGCAAGCTTCACTGCACAAGTTGCTTTATCATGACCGGCAGCCATAACAGGAATGCCGATTGTATAGATAGACGGATTTACGTCAATGGCAACACCATCAATCACATTGTTTGGCCCACCATTGATAATGATACCCTTTACGTTGGGTAATGCCTTCAGTTCTTCCACTGTGATGTCGTGAGGATAAATCTCACTATAAACTCCTAATGCACGGATAGCGCGAGCCAATACCGTATTCTCATGACTACCCAAGTCAAGGATAACAATCATGTCCTGTTTCATCTGATTCTGGTTCTTTTAAGTTATTTTTTTGTCAATAGTTTGACTTTACTTTCAATTGATCTGCAAATATAAAGATTTTAAAAGATGCTACAATGTCCTGATTCCCCAAAGTTTCATTTCAATAAAAATTAAGATGAAACTTTCTTATAGGTTGCTTATTGTCATAAAAGCAAAAACAGCAACCTAACATCTGTAGAAGATGCATTTAAGCAAATATATTACATACTAAAAATGAAAGGCATAAATAATAGAATTTATTGGATTGGCATAATAGAAAATCGGAAAACAAATATTATATTTGTCTATACAAAAGCAAGTTATGTACCGAATGAAAAACACTACTACTAAAATGAAGTATATTTTTATAATAATTCTAGGAGCAGTATTGAATACTGTTATCTATGCTCAAAACACGAAAGTAAATAGTGACAGTTGGACTGCTACAGACGCTCTTGGTCGAAAAGTAAGAGAATATAAAGAAGCAGGTGACAAGAAGCAAGATAAATATATAGCCATGTTTTACTGGACATGGCATCAAGGTGTAGACGATACAACATATTCTATAAAAAACATTTCCGAAATAGTCCGTCAGTATCCGGAAGCCATGTTTTCATACGACCATCCTGCATGGGGGAAAAATAAACCGGGCTTTTTCTATTGGGAACAACCTTTGTTTGGTTATTACAGGACAACAGATCCATGGGTGTTACGTAAACACGCAGAACTATTGGCTGATGCCGGTGTGGATGTAGTATTTTTTGATTGCACGAACGGAAGTTTCACTTGGGAAGAGTCGTATGAAGCGTTGATGAAAACTTGGGAACAAGCGCGTAAAGACGGCGTAAATGTCCCTAAAATTGCTTTTATGCTACCTTTTGGTCCCGCTCCTCATTCTTTAGTTTCACTCCGCCAGCTTTATCGGGATATTTACAAGCCTCACCGATACAGCGATTTATGGTTTATATGGAAAGGGAAGCCTTGCATTATGGCTTATCCGGATAATTTAACAGCAGATAAAACAGATCGGGAAATCGCTGAGTTTTTCACGTTCCGCCCGGGGCAACCTGATTATGTAAATGGCCCGAATAGAAAAGATCAATGGGGATGGTTGGAAATGTACCCGCAATATGGGTATGTGCCCACAGGCGACGGTAGTTTCGAACAAGTAACAGTAGGTGTCGCTCAAAATGCAAATCCTTTGAGTAAAGGGCAGTGCAGTGCTTTCAATTTACCAAATGCTTATGGTCGGAATTTCACAGTAAGTAAAGGATTCGACCCTCGTGTAGATGGATACCTATATGGCTGGAATTTTCAGGAACAATGGGACCGTGCTCATGAATTAGATCCCGAGTTGATATTTGTAACCGGTTGGAATGAGTATATTGCGGGAATGTGGCTTCCGGAGCACGGCTGGACAGGTGAACCTTTTTCTTTCGTAGATCAATATAATTGGAATTGCAGTCGTGATATAGAACCGAATAAAGGTTGGGGAGACAAAGGGGATGTTTATTATTTGCAGTTGATCGATAATGTTCGGAAATTTAAGGGAATGAATAAGCCTGAAAAGGCTTCAAACCCTAAAACAATACGGCTTGGAAAAAAAGGAAGTTGGGATGATGTAAGACCCTATTACACTTCTTACAAAGGAAATACAGCGCATAGGGATTGTGCCGGCCGATACAATACTTATTATAAGAACACAAGCGGACGTAACGACATTACAGGTGCTAAAGTAACCCACGATGATCAATCTATTTATTTCTATGTAGAAACTGCCGGAGCACTGACCTCCTGCAAAGATCCGAATTGGATGATGTTGTTTATTGATACGGATAGAGATAAACGCACAGGTTGGAATGGGTATGACTACATAATCAACCGCCAAAGTCCTACCGGCAATCATATTATCATCGAGAAATGCTACAAAAATAAATGGATATGGAATCCTGTTGGGAAAGGGAAATTCACAGTTCAGGATAATGAACTTGAAATATCAATAGAAAAGAATTTGATAGACTTGAAAGCGTCTTCCATCGATATAGAATTCAAATGGTGTGACAATATGCAAGACGAAGGAAATATTATGGATTTCTATGTAAACGGAGATACCGCTCCGGGCGGACGTTTTAATTTCATCTATACATCGGACTCGCAAAAATAAATGTAAAGTGCTACCATGAAGCAAATAAGTTAAAGATTGCCTAATTTTATTTTCTTCGTGTACTCATATTAATTCGAAGGACTATAGTTCAACGAAAGGAGGACTGTAGTCCTTCGAATTAATCTCTACTGCCACAAAGACTAAAGAATACTAAACAGACAATTAATGATAGGCAAAAAAGCCCCAATAAGAAATAGCTATTTCACTTCTTCAATATCAATACTCAGAATACCTACAGCCGCATCCTGTTTGGGAACTATTTGCAAACGAAATGCATCAGCCACTATAGGTTTGGCAGGATGTACCATATTAAACTGATTTTTCTGTACCTCATACTCATCAGTAATGTATAGTGGAAAATCATTCCATTTACCATCGCTCTTATACTCCAGCTTCCACGACTTTGGAATTTGTACGCCACCATTATCATCATACCAGTATACCGACAAACTTTGCAGATTGAGAGGAGCTTTCAGTTCCAACTCAACCCATTGACTTTTACCTTTTTCCGGCCAGCTAGTCCATCGTTCAACAGAAGTATCCGATGAACTATCAGGATATTTATTGGCAGCCATAGCATATACATTATCCATTTCGTATGTATGCGATGCCTTCACCTTAGAAATATACTCGGACATGGCGGGAATAGAAGCGCGAGCCAACTCTTCGGTTTGGGGAAACCATACAATCATAGCGTCATCCCCACGATTATCCCACGCATAATAAGGTACTAAAGTAACTTGCCGACTATCAGCGTCCAGAACAGAAACGGCGGGAATTGTAACAAAATCAATATTTTTCAGTAAGCCTTCAGTCTCCCTACGAACAGTTTGATTTTCAGAAGGATGAACCACATAGCTACCTACTAATGCAGCATTGTCCGTAGCTTCGGCACAATAAACCAACGGACCTTTGGTGATACACACTCGGTCACGGTCGGCTTCTACTTCATTGATTGCCATATTATAACGCACGGGCATCGGCAGTTTCAGTTCTATCCGATCTCCTTTTTTCCAATCACGATTGATGGAAACAAAACCTTTCTCTACACGACCTGATATCTTCTTACCATTCAACAGCAACTCCCAATTCGAGTTTTCACTATTAAGATAACTATATAATCGGCCAGGGACAAACTGGTTTGTCATCCACGTAGGTATACGGAAATATATAGTAAAGGACTGACTATCATGTTCCGGAGCTACTTCAAAATGCACCGATTCATCAAACGGGTAGTTCGTTTCTTGCTTAATATTGACCTTACCTGCACTCAATGGAACGGTAGTAGATGTACCGGCATAAAGGGTACAATAAATCTCATCTCGGGTATGTGCATACATCATACCAGAGATTTGAGGAATCAGCCGGGCTATATTAGAAGGACAACAAGCACAATCGAACCAGGGTGAACGACCTTTTCTGCCTTGATTGAAACCTTTAGTTCCGTTTGCTTCCAACGGATTGACATAAAAGAACTTATTACCTTCAATATTCACTCCTGCCAACACATTATTATATAATGCAACTTCTGCCACATCAATGTATTTAGCATCTTTTTCCGCCATGAACATACGGTAATAGAACATCACATTTCCCACAGCCGCACAAGTCTCGTTATAGGCATCTTTATTGGGCAATACGTATTCCGGCCCGAAACCTTCAATTCCATGAATGGCTCCCAAGCCACCGGTTATGTGCATCCGGGTATCCACAATATTGGCCCAGATACTATCCAAAGCAGGTTTTAAGGTTTCATCACCTGTTTGGGCAAGCACATCGGCCATACCGGCGTAAAGATAGGTAGCTCTGACCGAATGTCCTACAGCCTTTGTCTGTTCACGTACCGGCAAGTGTTGCTGGGCATAATCCGGCAACATGACTCCTTCTCCTTCCGGTCTGTACGTCACCCCGCGTATATCAATAAACTTCTTGGCCATCTGCAAATAAAGTGAATCTCCCGTTGTTTGAAACAATTTGACCAACGCTAACTCTATCTCTTCATGTCCCGGTGCCTGATTGATAGGTTTACCATTGTTATATGCGGGATCGCCCTCAAAAAACACATGATTGATATGACGGGCATTTTTCGCCGCTATTTTAAGCCATTTATCCTTTCCTGTAGCTTGATAATAGGCTACTGCTCCCTCATACATATGTCCCATATTGTATAATTCATGGCTATGGACAACCCATGAATAAGGCTTATCACCCATTTCACCTTTATGCGATGCAGCTACACCGGTAGTATGAGCTTCATATAAATAACCATCTTTTTGTTGTGCATCACCAATCAGATCAATGATACTATCCATCGTATGTTCCAATACAGAATCTTTCTCCAGAATAAGTAGATAAGCAGCTCCCTCCATTACCTTATATAAATCTGAAGCAATAAAGCGATGTGGAAAAGGAAGTTCATCTTTAATTCCTTTCAAGAAATTACCGGTTTTGCGCAAATTATCCATCGCCGGCCTGGTTTTCTCCAAAGCAAAAGGTACAAGTACCTCTTTCTGAGTCTTTAAACGAGGTAGCCAGAAGTTATCTTCCAGATATACCTGATGAAAAGGTATTGACTGCAAAATTTCCGTGTTTTCCTTTTTTCTCATTGAAGCACAAGATGCAAACAGGAATAGGATTCCAAAAGATATCCACTTAATTTGTATTCTCTTCATACGTAGTTTAATTTATTTATAGTATAAGAATTGTCGATCAACTACTTTCTTACAATTTCACACAGAGTCTTGGGCAAAAGTACATATTTTACCGGACAGACTCTGTATGATGTACAATTAAAATACAAATAAGTCAAAATTGAAAGTATGAGTGAAAAGAAGGGTTCTGTGCCGGACCATAGGTGATCTAAAAACTACCTAGTAGTAGTTTCCTCGTTACTACCAGGTAATCAAGTCACTACTACTAAGTAGTCAGCCATTTACTTATAGGTAATTTGAACCGGCATCAAACAGTATTCAAAAGCCATTTATACCGTTCATTACAAAATCGAAAAAGAATATGAAGATTGCCAATCGCTTCTTAAAAAGACAGTATGAATCTATGCTTTCAACCGAATGATAAACCGACTACCTTTTCCCAACTCACTTTCTACGGTCAATGTACCGCCATGAGCCTCTACAAAGTCTCTGGATATAGACAATCCTAAGCCGCTGCCTTGTACTTTCGTACCCGGAACACGGAAATAACGATCGAAAATACTTTTGTGATAACGCGGATCAATGCCTTTGCCAAAGTCCCGAACATAAAGTTCGATTAAATCTCCATCCTGTTTAGCACCGATAATCACTCGCCCGTTTTCTTTAGAATATCGGATAGCATTGCTTAACAGATTCGTCAATACCCATGCAATTTTCTCGCTATCAACAAAGAGTTTTCCTATTTTCTCTTCCGGATATTCCACTTCTATCTGAATATTAAACTTATCCGCTTGCACCTGATTTGCCTTAATCGCATATTCTATCAATTCAATCGGCTTAGTAATCTTCGGTATCATTTGTAGTTTTCCGGCTTCCACCTGAGTCATATTCAGCAATTCGCCCGTTATGCTCAGCAGACGCTCGCTATTTTCTTTGATACTTTTAGAAAGTTGCTCTTGTTCATCATTCAATGCGCCTACACGCTTGTCTTCTAACAACTGAAGGCTCATCATAATAGCTGCAATCGGAGTTTTCAACTCATGCGAAATGGTAGAGATAAACGTAGTCTTAGCAGAATCGAGTTCCTTAAACTCTGTAATATTCTTCAATAGAATAACATCCCCCAGTTTATGAGGTTCGTCTTTCTCGGCCTCCGTATTTATAATAGGAATATAAGAAGCCTTAAAATAACTCTCTTTATCGTCAGCATATATTTTCAGTGCTTCCTTCTGATTGCCCGGTGTCACCAGTTCCCGAATCAACCGGCGAAGCAGGTCATTCTTCAAAGAGAGTTCTTCTGCTGACTGGCGAATCACTTTCTCCCTTTTCAGATTCAACACATTCAGAGCTTCTTCATTGATAAAAAGGATCTCGCGATCCATGTTCAGACCAATGATCGGATCGTCGATACTATTTACAATAGCTTCAATAAATTTCTTTGCCGAAAGGATGTCCGCCAAGGTACTTGCACGATATTCGGTCAGTCGTTCAGCCATCCGGTTGAAACTTTCGGCAACACCACGAAATTCCTGATTGTCTCTCATATCCAATCGCTCTTCATAATTATGGTTAGCTATCTCAAGAATTCCTTGTTTCAATTCTTTGATTGGCTTACTAATAGAACGAGGCAACCAATATAACAAACACAATCCTGTAAGAATACAAATACCTCCTGTGACAGAGATCCAAAGTAAAGCGCGTTCCAATCCGGGGATGGCAGCAGGGCTGTCGGGCTCAGTAGCTGTTAATATCTGGAGATTTACGACCGAAAGTGTAACCAGTAAAATGATCATTCCCGCCAACATTCCGATGCCGAGAATCAACTTCGTCTTTATATTCATAAGGTTTATACATTTAATATTATGCAAGTATAATCAAATCTACATTAGCTCGCGACAAATTATTTAAAAATTTTCTATATCCCATTATTGAAAAAATGGCTCCGGGCAATCTTAGATTAGGTGTTCCCATGCAAACGGTGGAAATCTGTTTCTCCTGAGCAACCTTCACAATAGTACTTAGTATATCTTTTGACTGCACCTGAACGACTTCCCCTCCAAGCTCTGCCACCAATTTAAAATGATTCAGCAGATAACGCTGATTAGCTAATCCAATCCTATCCATACTTTCGTTAGGTGTCTGCACATAAAGAGCCACGAAAGTAGTATTGTAACGAGTAGCTAATTTGGCTGCTTTTCTGATAATCCGCCGCGGAGTTTTCTCATGGCTACTGATGCACGCCATAAACTTTTCGTGTCTAAGACCGACAGTAATGCCCATTGCTACCTCGTTTTCCACTTTTTTCTCAACACGCAAAGCAACTTCTTTCAAAGCCAGCTCACGTAATTGCAAAATATTCTCAGTCCGGAAAAAGTTATCCAATGCAGTTTGGATTTTCTCAGAACGATATATCTTACCGGCTTTTAGACGTGAAATGAGTTCCTCTGCCGTCAAGTCAATATTCACCACTTCGTCCGCCTCCTGAAGCACACTGTCCGGAACCCGTTCCTTCACTTCGATACCTGTAATCTCCTGTACCTCCTCATTCACACTTTCGATATGCTGAATATTAATGGCAGAAATCACATTAATTCCTTCATTCAGCAATGTCATCACATCTTGCCAGCGCTTCTCATTCAGGCTACCTTCCACATTAGTATGTGCCAATTCATCTACAACTACGATCTCGGGATGTATACGGATAATAGTATCCAAATCCATCTCCTCCAATTCTTTTCCTTTGTAGAAAATCTTACGCCGGGGAATGATGGGTAATCCTTCGATCAGACCTTCTGTTCCGGCACGTCCATGTGTCTCGATGTATCCAATCTGTACATTTACCCCATTCTCCAACAGTTCATGTGCCTCCTGAAGCATACGATATGATTTACCCACACCGGCTATCATGCCAATGTAAACCTTAAATTTTCCCCGATGTGACTTTTTTATCAAATCCAGAAAATGTTGTACGCTTTGTTCTCTTTCGTCCATATCTTTCTTCAAATCTCGTTATAAACTATATTAACCCGCAACAATCATCACGATCATCACGGGTCCATCCAATCAAGAATTCATGAGTTCATCTTTATGGCCTTAAAGTTATACCAAATACTAAAAAAGCATCTTCCATACATGGATTCCATATAGCTTGCGCAAATATCGGCAATGAAAATTTATCATTAAACTTTATTGCCGTCATTCCTTTCAAAGCCACATTAGTCACGGCAAAACCATTATTATTATACATATTTGCAGCCTTATAAGGAACCGCACCACAAGTAACGTTTAAGTCTACATTCTTCACACTGAAAGGATAATTCAGTTCCAGATAAGAAGAATAATTCTGTTTCAACTCACCCATATCATTCAGTTTTTTATCTTTTCCTGCAAACATAGTATACCAAGCAATGGAAAGTGGAAATCTTTCTACGGGCAATGTATAAGACAATCCTGCTTCAAAATGATGACCGGTCTCATGGCTTTCAAAGTTAAAGTACTTATATGCTCCTTCGCCTTCCCACCACAAATCAGCGACAGTTAAGACAGGTCCTGTTTCTCCAAACTTATAAGCAAGTGTCAGATCCAGCTCCTTACTTCCTCCACTGAAATTGGTCGAACCCCAAGCTGTTACAGAAAAATGACCTGCACCAAAGCCTAAAGTAGGCTGAAAAGCGGCACCACCACCCTGATACATTCCACGCCAAACATATGAGCTGACAATATCTCCTTGCACAGTAAACTCCTGAGCTTTCATACTCGTAGTTCCCATCACACACATAGCTACAACAGCTAATGAGCTTAAAATTATCTTTTTACTAAAATAATTCTTCATATCTTTTATTTTATGTTGTTCTTTAAAAGGCAGCGCCCTGTCCAACCCTGTTTTATTAAAACCGCACAGCACACTTACCGATGCGATCCGGCCAGGAACACTGCCATTAATTTTAATTTATTTATTATCTTTTTCTTCAAGTGCGATATTCAATTTCAGCACATTCACTTTTTCTGTTCCAAACAGTCCCAAAAGTGGTTTCTCAATACTTTCATTTACTATTTCCTTCACTTGTTCTTCTCTTAACCCACGAGCTTGTGCTACTCTTTTTACTTGCACATAAGCACATTGCGGAGTTATATTCGGATCGAGTCCGGAGCTACTGGCTGTCACCATTTCAGCAGGTACTTCCCGACGACTCAAGTAAGGATGATGCACAAGGAAAGTATCAATACGAGCTGCGACCTCATCCAAGTATTCCTGATTAGTAGGTCCTTTGTTACTACCGGATGAACTAGTTGCATCGTAACCGTCGCCTGCACAAGAAGGACGTCCCCAGAAATAAATATCTTGTGTAAATACCTGACCAACGTTAGCTGCTCCTACAACCTTGCCATTCAAAGTGGCAACTTCTGCATTTCCCTTATTAGGACTTGCTACTTGTGCAAACAGCCACAAAACAAGAATATAGAATACTGAGAAAAAGACACAAAAAGCAAGCGTTATTTTGAGTGATTTCAATAAAGTTTTCATTGCTATTGTTTTTTAATTAAAAGAATAAACCCACTAATAAGTCAATTAATTTGATTCCAACGAAAGGAACAATTATACCACCTACACCATAGATCAGTAAGTTACGGCGAAGCAATGCACTCGCACCAATTGGTTTGTACTGCACACCACGCAGAGCTAACGGAATCAGGATTGGAATAATAATGGCATTAAAGATTACGGCTGACAAGATAGCACTTTCAGGACTATGCAAGTGCATAATGTTCAAGGCTGCCAATTCAGGAATTGCGACCATAAACAATGCCGGAACAATAGCAAAATACTTAGCCACGTCGTTGGCGATAGAGAAGGTAGTCAGCGTGCCACGAGTCATCAACAGTTGCTTACCGATTTCTACAATCTCAATCAGCTTGGTCGGATCGTTATCCAAATCGACCATATTACCTGCTTCCTTCGCTGCCTGTGTACCGCTATTCATAGCTACACCCACATTCGCCTGTGCCAGTGCCGGAGCATCATTGGTACCATCTCCCATCATCGCTACAAGCTTACCGGCTTGCTGCTCCTTCTTGATGTATTCCATCTTATCTTCAGGTTTAGCTTCTGCAATGAAATCGTCCACACCTGCTTTTTCAGCAATGTATTTAGCAGTCAGCGGATTATCACCTGTCACCATCACCGTCTTCACTCCCATCTTGCGCAGACGTTCAAAACGCTCCTGAATTCCCGGTTTAATAATGTCTTGCAACTCGATAACACCTGTTACTTTCAGATTAACACAGACAACCAGAGGAGTACTGCCATTGCTAGAAATAGCAGCAATAACGTTTTCTACTTCTTTTGGAAATTTATTTCCCGCACTCTCCGCAATCTTACGGATAGCATCAAAAGCACCTTTACGTATCTGTGTGCCATCTGCCAAATTTACACCGGAACATTTAGTTTCAGCCGTAAACTTAATCATGTGAGCTCCTGTTGTATTGAGGTTACGCATCCTGATACCGGTTTCTCGTCCTAATTCTACGATAGACTTACCTTCCGGAGTCTCATCAGACAAAGAAGAGAGTAAACAAGTCTCTACAAAATCATGTAGTTCAACATTCGGAGCACAATGGAAATGAGTAGCTTTACGGTTACCAATCGTGATAGTGCCTGTTTTATCCAGTAATAGGGTATCAATATCACCGGCTGTTTCTACTGCTTTACCCGATTTCGTAATCACATTGGCACGAAGCGCACGATCCATACCGGCAATGCCGATAGCAGATAAAAGTCCACCGATAGTCGTCGGAATTAAACAAACGAACAATGAGATTAAAGAAGCAATGGTGATAACAGTATTGCTATAATCAGCAAACGGTTTCAACGTTACACACACAATGACAAAAACAAGCGTGAAACCAGCCAAAAGAATAGTTAATGCTATCTCATTCGGTGTTTTCTGCCGCGAAGCACCCTCTACCAGTGCAATCATCTTATCCAAAAAACTTTCTCCCGGTTGGGTAGTCACCATTACTTTTATTTGATCGGATAATACTTTCGTACCACCTGTTACGGAACTTTTATCTCCACCCGCTTCACGAATTACGGGAGCAGATTCACCGGTAATGGCACTTTCATCGATAGAAGCCAATCCTTCAATAATCTCACCGTCGGACGGAATCACATCTCCGGCTTCACAAACGAACACATCTCCCTTTTTCAGTTGTGAAGAACTCACGGAAACAATCTTATTTCCTTCCAACTTTTTGGCAGGTGTCTCTTCACGTGTCTTACGCAAACTATCTGCCTGCGCCTTGCCGCGTGCCTCTGCAATGGCTTCGGCAAAGTTGGCAAACAATAGTGTAATAAACAGGATAATAAACACTGCTATATTATAACCAAACGAGCCTTGCGAAGGATTAACAATGGAGTAAAGTGTTACGAACAACATAACTGCCGTTGCCACTTCCACCGTAAACATAATCGGGTTCTTTATCATCATCCGTGGATTCAGCTTCACAAATGATTGTTTTAAACTTTCTACAACTTGCTCCTTTGGAAACAAAGAAGCTGACTTATTATATTTCATATCTTCTCTAATTCAGTATTACAAACTAAAATGTTCAGCAATCGTACTTAAAGCGTGTACCGGGAAGAATGACAGAGCAGCAATAATGAAAATAACAGCAAATGTCATCACTCCAAAGGTCACTGTATCAGTTTTCAATGTACCGGCACTTTCCGGAATAAACTTCTTTTGAGCTAGTAAGCCGGCTATTGCAACCTGTCCTATAATAGGTAAGAAACGACTGAGAATTAATACAATACCACACGTCCAATTCCAGAAATAGGTATTATCACCCAATCCTTCAAAACCAGAACCATTGTTGGCTGCACAAGAAGTATATTCATAAAGTTGTTCACTTAATCCATGGAATCCCGGATTATTCAGCCAACCGCCTTCACTTGCCACAAAGTCTGGATGATGTACATATAGATAACTAGATATTGCAGTAAATACAAGAATTACAAACGGATGAAGCAGAGCAACAATGGTAGCAATCTTCATTTCACGAGCTTCCACTTTTTTTCCAAGGAATTCCGGCGTACGTCCCACCATCAAACCACTGATGAATACAGCGATAATAATAAAGGTATAATAGTTCATCCATCCCACACCGACGCCACCAAACCAAGTGTTAATCTGCATATTCAGCATTTCCATCATACCAGATAGCGGCATTGTTGAATCGTGCATACCATTTACGGAACCATTGGAAGTAACTGTAGTGGTAATACTCCAAAGAGCTGTTGCGGCAGAGCCCAGACGTACCTCTTTACCTTCCATTGCGCCATTATCCTGAGCAATTCCCATTTCATCAATACGAGGATTACCTCCCATTTCCTGACTAACATTGATACAAACACCTGCCAGATAAGCAAAGAGCATAACTCCAAAGATAATATATCCCAGTTTCCTTCTACGTGTATAAAATCCCAGTGCAAGTACCATAGCCATCGGAATAATCAGAATAGACCAACATTCTGCAATGTTTGTCAGGTAAGTCGGATTTTCCAACGGGTGGGATGAATTCACCCCGAAATAACCACCACCATTCGTACCCAACTGCTTAATAGGAACAATCGCCGCTGTAGGACCTTGCGATACCATTTGTTCCTGACCCTCAAGCGTTGTCACGTTCATCTTTCCATCAAATCCCATTGGAGTTCCCTGAAGAATCAGAATAAAACCTACAATCAGAGAAAGTGGTAATAAAATACGTGTACAGCTTATTACCAGAAACTGCCAAAAGTTACCAATAGTCTTAGTTGTTTTAGCAGCAATACTTTTCATAATACCTGCCATTGCAGCCATACCGGTTGCAGCTGTAATAAACTGGAAGAGCATGATGACAAACAACTGAGTAAAATAGGTCAATCCACTCTCACCGCTATAATGTTGCAGATTACAATTGACCATAAAACTAATACAGGTATTGAAAGCCTGGTCGGGAGTCTGTGGTCCGTTTCCATCCGGATTCAACGGTAACCATCCTTGCGAAACCAATAACACCATACCCCACACAAACCAGAAAGCATTCAGAATTAATAATGCTTTCAAGAACTGCTTCCAGGTCATTTCTTCGTTCGGATTGATCCCACATACCTTATATATCACCCTCTCAATAGGAGCCATAAAGTCCGACCAAGTCTTTTCTCCCTTATAAACCTTTGCAATGTATTTTCCTAACGGATAGGCCAAAACCACCATCAGAGCAATTTGCAAAACTACGCCTAAAATTTCTGTGTTCATACTTTTACCTTATACTGTGTAATTTAAAACTTCTCGGGTCTGATGAGTACATACATCAAATAACCGAAGATTCCAATACCTAATACAAATAGTGCTGTGTACATAAATTAATTCTCCTTTTCATTAAATCTTTTCAAACCAATCAACACATTTCCAAAATAGCCAGAAACAAGCGATACCGCTTAACAGACAAAAAATGAATGATAGTGTAATTTCCATCTTCTTACTTTTTATACGATTTACTATTAAAATTACTTGCCATGTATTATGCTAAATGTGTGCCACAAAAAGAGAAGCGCATATAATACATTATAATTCAATCACATACAGCAATAAAGATCATTTATTACTCACTAAAACACCCTTTCATTTTGAAAAAGAGTACTCTATTTTGGAAAAGAAACTTTACGGAAAGAGAATAGATTCAAATACCCCCAAAATGAAAGGATACTCCCATTTTGGTATGTTTGTCATAAGCACGTTTATTCATCTAACAGTTTGATCATTAACGCATAACTGAATTTTAAAGCCGGTTGGTATATACTTTGCCTATTAATAAGTATGAAACTTTATATTATAGCAAACAGATTACCCGTAAAAGTAGCCAACCCTGATGGGAACTTCGTCTTTACACGTAGTGAAGGCGGATTGGCTACAGGATTAGATTCTCTTGAAACCCCTTATGAAAAACATTGGATAGGCTGGTCGGGAATATGTACAAACGATGAAAAAGACAGGCAAGAAATAAGCATCAAGCTGCAAGAAATGAATTTTCATCCGGTATTTTTATCCGATACAAATATTAAAAACTACTATGAAGGATATAGTAACAGTACAATCTGGCCCCTCTGCCATTACTTCTTTGCATATACTTTATATAGAAACTGCTTTTGGCAATCTTATCAAGAAGTCAATCAACTTTTTTGCGAAGAAATATGCCGACTGGTACAACCCGGAGATAAAGTATGGATACAAGACTATCAATTAATGTTGCTCCCCGGTATGTTAAGAAAAAAACATCCGGATCTTTGTATCGGATATTTCCATCATATCCCATTCCCTTCCTACGAACTCTTCCGTATTTTACCGGAACGTGCTGAGATTCTGAAGGGATTATTAGGAGCAGACTTCATCGCATTCCATACTCACGATTATATGCGTCACTTTATCAGTGCAGTAGAACGTGTACTTCACATCGACTTTAAACTCGATGAAGTACAGTTCAATAACCGCACAATAAGAGTAGACGCATTGCCAATGGGAATAAATTATGAACTTTATCACAAAGCATCCGGTAACCCTGAAGTAAAACAAGCAATCGACCGGACCCGAAAATTATTCGGAAATCATAAACTGATTTTATCAGTAGATAGACTCGATTATAGTAAAGGCATCCTGCATCGTCTGCAAGGTTTTGCAACTTTCCTCAAACATCATCCTGAATACCACGGCAAAGTGACATTAGCAATGGTAATTGTCCCTTCACGCGATCATGTAGGTAGTTATGCCGAACTGAAAACCAGAATTGATGAAGAAATTGGTGCCATTAATGGGTGTTATTCCACTATGAACTGGACACCCGTTTGTTACTTTTACCATAGTTTTTCACTTGAACAACTTACTGCCATGTATTATGTAGCCGATATTGCGTTGGTAACACCACTTCGCGACGGTATGAATCTGGTTGCCAAAGAATATGTAGCCACCAAACACCAAAATCCCGGTGTGCTCATTCTTAGCGAAATGGCAGGTGCTGCTACGGAAATGACTGATGCTATTCAAATTAATCCAAATGATACGGAACAAATAGAAAATGCTATTTGCAAAGCTCTTGAAATGCCGATAGAAGAGCAGAAAAGAAGAATTCAACGTATGCAAAACATTTTATCCGTGCAAACCATAAACAAATGGGCTGCTGACTTCGTAAATGAAATGAATACAACTTATACAAAAAATGAATGGTTACGGAAAAAACATATTACCTCCAATACTATCGCACAAATTAAGTCGAAATACAACGAAGCCAAACAACGACTTTTTCTTTTGGATTATGACGGAACTTTAGCCGCTCTTAAACCACATCCGGAAGATGCCCAACCAACACCGGAACTGATTGCCCTTTTGCAACAATTGAGTAGTGATCCTACCAACCACGTTGTTATCAATAGCGGTCGGGACCACATTACTCTGGAAAAATGGCTGGGTTCTCTACCTATTTCCATGGCTGCCGAGCACGGAGCATTTTACAAAGAAAACGGAGGATGGCATAAGAATATAGAGAAAACGGAATGGGGAACAGGCATTCTATCCATATTACAGATGTTCGTAGAAAGAACGCCACAATCGCGACTGGAAATAAAAGAGACAGCTCTAGCTTGGCATTATCGCGAAAGTGATGCCTGGTTGGGAAGTCTGAGGGCACAACAATTGGTCAGTGCATTAGTATCTATATGTACCAGACAAAAGCTACAAATCCTACAAGGCAACAAAGTAGTCGAGATTAAATCACCCGATTATAACAAAGGCTCTGAAGTAAGCCGTCTCCTATCTGATCAACATTATGACTTCATCCTAGCAATGGGAGATGACACTACTGACGATGATATGTTTCAAGCTGTTCCTACAAATGCCTTCACCATAAAAATAGGCACTGTATCGGAAGCAGCTAATTATAATCTGTCTGCCCAAACAGATGTACTCTTTTTCCTACAAGCCATTCTTAGCAAACAAAAAATGACAGTAACAGATGAAAAGAGTAAAAACCTTTTCGTTTCTGCTTTCAGCTTTTTCAAAGACTTATTAAAAAATAACCCAAAATAATCATCATGAATCGTTTGAATTATGGAGTAATAGGCAACTGCCGTACAGCAGCCCTTATTTCCCGCAAAGGGGACATTGAATGGATGTGTTTTCCGGATTTCGACTCACCTTCAATATTTGCCCGTTTACTCGATCGCGAAAAGGGAGGATATTTCGGTTTTAAAGTGACCGATAATTATCATATTACTCAAAGTTATATACCTCATACCAATATCCTTTCCACAAAATTCAGTTCGGAAGAAGGTGAATTCACTGTTCTCGACTATATGCCTTGCTATCATTCAAAAAATGATACCGAACATTATATTCCTGCTGAACTATACCGTTACATACATTGGATTAAAGGTAAGCCACGTTTCAGAGTGGGTTACCATCCTGCTCCCAACTATGCACAAGGAAAAGTTATCCATAACATCAACTCTCAATATATAGAAACTTACTGTTCTTCTAACAATAAGAATAGGCAATATTTATACTCTTCACTCTCATTGCAAGAAATCTTGGAAGAAAAAGAAATCATACTTGAGAAAGATGAATTTATACTATTGTCTTACAACGAGAAAGTAATCCCTATTGATATAGAACGGGAAAAAATTGAATATTGCCGTACCTTGGTTTATTGGCTAAATTGGACCAACCGGAGTAAAAAGTATACTCTCTACAATGATGTAATTGAACGCAGTTTGCTGGTTCTTAAATTGATGTCTTATCACAATGGCGCAGTATTAGCAGCATTAACAACAAGCCTTCCGGAAGCAATAGGTGAAGTTCGCAATTGGGATTATCGTTTCTGCTGGCTCCGAGATGCATCCATGTCCATCGAAACAATGTTTCAGATCGGTCATGCAGGTGCTGCCAAACGTTTCATGAAATTCATTCAGTCCACATTTGTTGCCAAACATGAATATCAAATTATGTATGGCATTCGTGGAGAACGTAAATTAACCGAAACGATTCTTGATCATTTATCCGGTTATAAAAATTCCAAACCTGTAAGGATAGGCAATGATGCCTATCATCAGAAACAAAACGATTCTTTCGGCTATCTGATGGATCTTATTTATCAATATTATCTCTTGATGCCAGGCACTTTAGACGAAATAGAAGATATGTGGGAAATGGTGAAAACTATTCTGAGTACAGTAGCAGATGACTGGCAGAAACCTGATAAAGGTATTTGGGAAATCAGAGGAGAAGGACAGCATTTTGTTTCTTCTAAAGTCATGTGTTGGGTAGCATTAGACCGTGGAGCAAAAATTGCCCAAATGCTGAATAAATATAACTACAGCGAACGTTGGAAAAACGAAGCCGATAGAATAAAAGAAAATGTTATGAAATACGGATGGAAAGAGGATATTCAAAGCTTT
Organism: Bacteroides sp.; assembly: GCF_028690125.1. Classification (GTDB taxonomy): domain Bacteria; phylum Bacteroidota; class Bacteroidia; order Bacteroidales; family Bacteroidaceae; genus Bacteroides. The sequence goes on from NZ_JAQVBV010000022.1 coordinate 92,500, forward strand.
TCACAGACTTATGATAATCTAGCAATGGATTCTTCTTTGTTACTGATGGAACCTTACGGATTTATAGCAGCAAATGACATACGTTATCATAAAACTGTAGAGTCCGTAAAAAAAACCTTATTTCATAAGGGCCTAATGTATCGTTATAATAGTAAAGATGATTTCGGAATGCCGACTTCTGCATTTACTATCTGTACGTTCTGGCTTATACGTGCCTTATTTGTGACCGGACATAAAGATGAAGCCAGATGTCTATTTGATGAAGTTCTAACCTATTCAAATCATCTCGGTTTATTTAGTGAGGATATTAATTTCGACACAAAAGAACAATTAGGAAACTTTCCCCAAGCTTATTCACATTTAGCATTAGTAAATACTGCTATTTTATTTGCTGAAGACGAGAAAAGGCTTTCATTCATTCGTCCGTAGGAGGATTTTATAGATACTGCCTATTATATAGGATATAGTATAAAGGAGAAAGAAAGATTGAGAGATTAATATGACAGGTATTCTCACCGATTACAAAAACAAAAAATTTAGCTCATATTATTTCTTTTCTTTTTTCTGCATCAAATTGATAAAAGAAGAACTTATAATACCAGTAGGAATAGCAATCATCGCAATTCCTACCATACTAATGGCGCTACTTAAAATCTTACCCAAAGGAGTAATAGGATAGATATCTCCATATCCCACAGTAGTAAAAGCTACTATTGCCCACCATAATCCATCACCTATATTCCCAAAGGCTTCAGGCTGAGCATTCCGTTCAATGTAATACATCAAAATCGCAGAAAAGCAAACCATAATACCACAAGCGGTATATGCAGTTACAAGTTCATCCTTAACAGCTTTCAGCACCTGACCGATGAAACGGAATGAACGAGAGTATCGTATCAATTTAAAAATAATAAAGATATAAGGTAGAATTATGATATGAGCTACATTCGTATCCCAATAAAGGTATATCAAAATAAAAGGTAATATAGCGACAAAATCAACAAACCCATAAAAAGAAAAAAGATATTTCCAACGGGCTCGATTTGCTGATTTATTAGGATATTCAGCAGGTGCTGCTATTAACCTTAATATATACTCAATCAAAAAAATAAAAGAAGAAAGATAAGTAATGCCAAACAATATATACTTATAAGAAGCCATTGCCTCAAAAGAACTGCAAATGATGGCTATTATAGAAATAACAATAAAGCAAAGTACGAAATAGTGGACAAAGTTACCCATCAACTGTCTTTGTATAAAGTTATACAGACTTATATGCTTCTTTATTATATCCATTTTTATCACTTTACATCAGAAATTTTCAACTGCATTATAAAACAAAGCACAATAGGTTTTGTTTTCATTAGTCTCATTGCATTAATTAAACAGATTTCAATGTTGGTCAATTCAAAATAGGCAACCTATTCTTCTTACTACCAAACGCAATAAAGCCCCTTGACTCTTTCGAATCAAGGGGCTTCTTGAAAAACGGCAGTTACCTACTCTCCCACTGTTACGCAGTACC
>NZ_JAQVBV010000099.1 GCF_028690125.1 Bacteroides sp.
ATTATTTAATTAGCTCTTGCAAAACAACAGGTTCATTCGTTGTGATGAAATCTGCCTTTTGGTCTATGAGCCATTTCATATCTTCTTCTTTATCAATGGTCCATGAATTGACTTTCATCCCCAGATCATGACATTCTTTGATCCATTCCGGATGTTTCTTGAACACCCCGAGATGATAATCAGGTCCTGCGCATCCAAGCGCTTTCAGTTCTTGAGGTGATAAATCTCCGTTTAAATAAAAAACGGGAGTTCCTGTCGGTGCCAGCCGAATAAACTCTTTGGTAGCATGCAGAGAAAAAGAGATATATTCCATGCGTTTCTCCAACCCCAGTTGTTTAACCAGAGCTATAATTTCTCCCACAGCTTTTGTTTCGCGTTTTTTACTATTGTGCTCTTTTAGTTCTAAAATGAGACGTGTCGTTCCTTTTTGAGCCGCTTTCAGATACTGTTCCAGCGAAGGCAGTTTTTCACCGTTAGAGAGTCTTAGACCAGTCAATACATCTCCTTTAGAATATTCCATTGCTTTCATCTTGTACATCGGATCATGATTGACTACTAATTTATTGTCTTTAGTCATCCATACATCAAATTCTGAACCGTAACATCCTATTGAATCTGCTTTTTGGAGCGAAGTGATACTATTTTGTGCCGAGCCCGGAGTTTTCCAGAAACCTCGGTGAGCAATGACTTGTGTTTGAGCTTGCACATAGCAAGCAGAGACTACTAAAGCAGAGACCATTAATATTTTTATTAACTTCATTTTCTTCTGATTTAAAAAAGTTTTATGTTCTTAAAATTAACATGGGCTTCAAATTTATAAAAAAGAAAGCGCAAATTAGCTAATAATAGTGCTAATCTGCGTTAATCGATGCAGAGTATTCGTTTCATACGCTGAATTTCGTTCTTATTATAGGATATCTTATTTCATCTGTATGAAAGTTATGGTGTCTATTTAGTTCGAAATATGTAAAAGCACAGTGCTTCTTCTATAAACTAAAGATCTTTTTCAATAGCTCACTATAGTGAATATATTTGTTTACTGCTGTGAATAAATAAGATGACATTTGATAGCTTATTTGTTCACATCAGTGAGCTCTTTATAACTATTAATAAAAAACGAAAGAACTATAGGGAATATGTATATAGGATACATATACTTTTCAGATAAATTCATTGTATTTCAGAAGATAAATACATGAATGTTTTTTTGGTGAGGGTGTCGGAACGACATAAAGTGAGGGTAAACATTTGCTCTCACCTTGCTACCACTGGATCTCTAATAGCTGAAACAACGATGAATAGGGGAGTGTATAGAGAAAGTGAGAGCGTGAGAGCAAATTGAATATAAATTGTATGGATAGTGTTTAGTCAGCATACGCTTCTTCATGTACTCCCTTTACTGCCCTTCCGCTCGGATCATTCAGGTGTTGAAAGGCAACATCCCAAGCTAATGCTTCCGCTGTGGAACATGCTACACTGGGAACACTGGGCACACTGCGTGCAGCGCTTTCACTTGGGAAATGTTCTTCAAAGATACTACGATAATAGTATTCCTCTTTATTCATCGGAGTATTGATTGGAAAGCGTTCGGCAGCATGTTCCATTTGTTCGTCACTGACCGTAGCGGCTGTTACTTCCTTCAGCGTATCAATCCATGAATAACCTACACCGTCACTGAATTGTTCTTTTTGACGCCATGCCACACTGGTCGGTAATATGTCTTCAAAAGCTTCGCGCACTATTCGTTTTTCGATTTCTTTTCCCGGACACATCTTGGCTTTAGGATTCAATCGCATGGCTACATCCAGGAATTCTTTGTCCAGAAAGGGAACACGTCCTTCCACACCCCATGCTGCCAGGCTTTTATTTGCACGAAGGCAATCATACAAATGAAGTTTGCTTAATTTACGAACGGTTTCTTCGTGAAAAGCTTGTGGGGAAGGAGCTTTATGAAAATAAAGATATCCACCAAATACCTCATCGGCACCTTCACCGCTCAGCACCATTTTGATTCCCATTGATTTGATAACCCGTGCTAATAAATACATCGGAGTGGAAGCTCTGACAGTGGTTACATCATAGGTTTCGATAAAATAAATAACATCACGGATAGCATCCAATCCTTCCTGAATAGTGTAATTGATTTCGTGATGTACGGTTCCGATATATTCTGCCACTTCGCGGGCCTTGATCAAGTCGGGCGCACCTTTCAGTCCGACGGCAAAGGAGTGGAGTTGAGGCCACCAAGCATCGCTGGCACCATCCGTTTCTATACGTTTGGCTGCATATTTCTTGGCAATAGCAGAAATAACGGAACTGTCTAAACCACCGGAAAGTAATACGCCATACGGCACATCACTCATTAACTGTCGTTGTACAGCGTCTTCCAGTGCCTTTTTTACATCACTTACTTTTGCATCATTATCTTTTACTGCATTGTATTCCGTCCAGTTACGGGTATTCCAGCGTTTCATTTCTCCCTCTTTACTATAAAAGTAGTGTCCGGGAAGAAAAGGCTCATATTTATCGCAAAATCCTTCTAATGCCTTGAGTTCACTTCCAAAATAAATTCTTCCCTCTTTATCCTTACCTATATAAAGGGGAATGACACCGATAGGATCCCGTGCAATGAGAAATTCATCTTTCTCCTCATCATAAAGGACAAATGCGAAAATGCCGTTCAGCTCTTCCAGAAAATGAATCCCTTTCTCTTTATAGAGAGCAAGGATCACTTCGCAGTCACTGCCCGTTTGGAAGTGATATTTGCCGGTATATCGGGTACGGATCTCACGATGATTGTAGATTTCACCGTTTACAGCGAGTACTTGTTTCCGATCAGGCGAGAACAAAGGCTGTCCGCCGCTTTCCGGATCTACGATCGAGAGCCGTTCATGAGCCAAGATGGCACTTCCACCTACATAAATGCCACTCCAATCCGGTCCGCGATGACGAATTTTCTGAGCCATTTTCAGTACTTTATTTCTCAGTTCTCTAGATTGAGATTTTATGTTGAGTATACCAGCTATTCCACACATAACTTTTACTTTTGAAGGTTGATGAAAAACTTTGATTATTATATTGAGACAGAATTTATTTACTCAAATAGGCATCGATTTCCGTAGCGGTTTTCCGCCCTTCTGCCATGGCACGTACTACCAGACTGGCACCTGTGGCTGCATCTCCTGCAAAAAATACGTTTTTCGCAGGTTGAGGATGTTCAGGTTTCAGGAATCCCATGGCAAGCAAAACCATATCGGCTTCGATGATTTCTTTTTTACCTGTCGGTTTCATGGTTGGTCTGTCACCGTTCGGTGAGGGTATCCATTCCACCTCTTCGACTTCTACTCCCGCCACTTTGCCGTTCTTTCCTATGAATTGGTGGGAAGCCAGACACCATCGTCGGATACAGCCTTCCTCATGACTGGAGGTAGTTTTAAAAACGATAGGCCATTGTGGCCATGGAGTAGAAGGATTGTATCCGACAGGCGGTTGAGGCATGATCTCAATCTGTGTGACGCTTGTCGCTCCCTGACGAATACTGGTTCCGATGCAGTCAGACCCAGTATCTCCGCCACCGATGACTAGGACTTTTTTTCCTTTCGCATTGACTGTCTTATCTTTAGGGAAGATTTGACCGGTCAGTATACGATTTTGTTGTGAAAGCATTTCGAGTGCGAAATAAATACCTTTCAATTCTCTGCCCGGAATATTCAGGTCACGTGCTGTCGGAGTTCCGGTACAGAAACAATATGCGTCAAAACCTTCGGGTAAATGATTGACATCAATCTCTGTGCCGAATTTGAACTGAATGCCTTCTGCCGTCAGAATCCTTATTCGACGATCTATCACGTTTTTGTCCAGTTTGAAATTTGGAATGCCAAAACGTAACAATCCTCCGGCAGCTTCGTCCTTATCAAATAAGGTAATTGTATACCCTTTCAGGTTTAATTGATTGGCAACAACCAAGCCGGTAGGACCGGCACCGATCACTGCAACCTTTTTGCCATTTCTTTTAGGTGACTTTACTTGTATGTACCCTTCCCGGAAAGCTGCTTCCACAATTGCCGCTTCATTTTCACGAATGGTAACCGGCTGATTGCATGATAGTTTTAGCACACATGACTTTTCACAGAGCGCCGGACAGATACGTCCTGTAAATTCGGGAAAGTCGCAAGTGGATGATAATACTTCATAAGCCTCTTTCCATTTTCCTTTATAGAGTGCATCTTGCCATTCAGGCTGCTTGTTGCCTAACGGACATGCCCAATGGCAGAAAGGTACACCACAATCCATACAGCGTGAGGCTTGCAGTTTGCGGCTGTTCGTGTTCAACGTTTGTTCTACTTGACTGAAATCTGTGATTCGCTCGCTTACAGGACGGTATCCTGCTTCTTGGCGAGGTATATTTAAAAATGCTTTAGGATCTCCCATATTACTTTCTAACTTAATTATCAATAGACATTAATGTCGGTTAATAGTCTCTTTGCATATCTGCTATTTTTTGCTGTAACTTTTTCATCTGTTCTTCCTGTAATACCTTCTTGTATTCGATTGGCACTACTTGGATAAATTTATCTGCATAATGATTCCAGTCATCCAGCATTGTACGTGCCAGTTTAGAACCTGTATACAGATATTGTTGACGAATCAGCTCATGGAGTTCTTTCCGGTAACTGGCTTCTTCGATTAGTGACAGTTCCACCATTTCCATGTTACAAAAATAATCGAAGTTACCATCCTTATTCCATACATAAGCAACACCTCCACTCATTCCGGCTGCGAAATTACGTCCTGTCTGACCGAGTACTACGACACGTCCTCCTGTCATATACTCACAGCAATGGTCGCCTACACCCTCTACTACAGCAATTGCTCCGGAGTTACGGACTGCAAAACGTTCACCTACCCGTCCGTTAATATATACTTCTCCACTTGTTGCACCATAAAGTAGTGTGTTGCCTGCAATGGTGTTTCTTTCAGCTTCAAAGTTACTGCGGATGGGAGGAAGTACAGCTATACGACCGCCACTCAGACCTTTACCCAAATAATCATTGGCTTCTCCTTCTAACTTGAAATTAACTCCCGGAACAAGGAAGGCACCGAACGACTG
>NZ_JAQVBV010000049.1 GCF_028690125.1 Bacteroides sp.
TGATTTTGCACAGAAGAACCCCGAAGTAATTAAGACGGTAGCGAAGATTGCAGCCGGGTTAGTGGGGTTAAAGGCGGGCGGATTGATAGCAAAACTTGGCTTTTTACAGGTCAAGGGTGGCATATTACCTTTGGTCGGAGTAATTGCAGCCGTGGGCGGTGCTATCTATATGGTATCTACCCACTTGGACGAAGTACGAGGGTTTATACAAAAGACTTTCGGGGACGAGGGATTAGCCGTATTTGACAAGCTATGGGGGATTATTACCCAAGTAGGAACGGCGATAAAAGACGCATTCTTTACGAGCGGGTCGGGCGTATTAGATACCTTAAAAGGGGTATTGCCGACAATTATTAACACGCTACAGACAGGATTACTACCGTTGTTGCCTATGATAGCAAATTTGTTTATGCAAATTATACCGCTGATAGGGCAACTTGTAACGGCAATACTTCCAGTGTTAGGACAACTAATTAGCGTAGTTATAACCGTTTTAGCGTCACTGATAGCGGAGATTCTCCCGGTTATCGTTCAACTTATATCGGCAATACTACCGCTGATATTGCAAATTATACAAAGCGTACTACCAATATTTATACAGTTGGTAAATACAATCGTACCGATTTTGACACAGATTATACAGGCGGTACTACCTGTAATTATTCAACTTATTCAAACACTTTTGCCAATAATCATGCAGATAATAGAAACGGTATTACCTGTAGTGATAAATTTACTTAACACGCTATTGCCGATATTCAGCACAATTATACAGGCGATTTTACCGCCACTATCGGCATTGCTTACGGCTCTGATACCTGTTATCACATTGGTAGCGGAGATATTCGCAAACGTGTTAGGGTCAGCCTTACAAAGTATTGCAGCTATCGTAACAAACGTAATGGGAATTTTCCAAGGTCTGATAGACTTTATCACAGGCGTTTTTACAGGTAATTGGTCGCAAGCTTGGGAGGGTGTAAAAAGCATTTTTAGCGGAATTTTCGGAGGATTAGGCGAGATATTCAAAGCACCTTTCCGAGCGATTGTATCCGTGATTAACACAGTAATACAGGGTCTTAATAAACTGAAAGTGCCGGATTGGGTGCCGGGTATTGGAGGTATGGGTATCAATATACCGCAGATTCCGGGATTTGCAAAAGGTACGAACAGTACACCTAATACATTCGTAGCAGGAGAAGAGGGACCAGAGTTAATAACAAACGCACCAAACCGAAAAGTATTTACCGCAGCACAGACAGGACAGATTTTTAATAATATGTCAAAGGCTCAAAATCTCAATTCAGCCAACGGAGTAAATGCGAAACTTGGAGGGGCAGGAACTATTACCCTACAGGTAACAAATAGTCCAACGGTTGTAATGCAGGGCGGAGATACAAACGGAATTAAGGCACAGTTGGCACAGTATGACGAGGGATTAGCCGTATTTGACAAGCTATGGGGGATTATTACCCAAGTAGGAACGGCGATAAAAGACGCATTCTTTACGAGCGGGTCGGGCGTATTAGATACCTTAAAAGGGGTATTGCCGACAATTATTAACACGCTACAGACAGGATTACTACCGTTGTTGCCTATGATAGCAAATTTGTTTATGCAAATTATACCGCTGATAGGGCAACTTGTAACGGCAATACTTCCAGTGTTAGGACAACTAATTAGCGTAGTTATAACCGTTTTAGCGTCACTGATAGCGGAGATTCTCCCGGTTATCGTTCAACTTATATCGGCAATACTACCGCTGATATTGCAAATTATACAAAGCGTACTACCAATATTTATACAGTTGGTAAATACAATCGTACCGATTTTGACACAGATTATACAGGCGGTACTACCTGTAATTATTCAACTTATTCAAACACTTTTGCCAATAATCATGCAGATAATAGAAACGGTATTACCTGTAGTGATAAATTTACTTAACACGCTATTGCCGATATTCAGCACAATTATACAGGCGATTTTACCGCCACTATCGGCATTGCTTACGGCTCTGATACCTGTTATCACATTGGTAGCGGAGATATTCGCAAACGTGTTAGGGTCAGCCTTACAAAGTATTGCAGCTATCGTAACAAACGTAATGGGAATTTTCCAAGGTCTGATAGACTTTATCACAGGCGTTTTTACAGGTAATTGGTCGCAAGCTTGGGAGGGTGTAAAAAGCATTTTTAGCGGAATTTTCGGAGGATTAGGCGAGATATTCAAAGCACCTTTCCGAGCGATTGTATCCGTGATTAACACAGTAATACAGGGTCTTAATAAACTGAAAGTGCCGGATTGGGTGCCGGGTATTGGAGGTATGGGTATCAATATACCGCAGATTCCGGGATTTGCAAAAGGTACGAACAGTACACCTAATACATTCGTAGCAGGAGAAGAGGGACCAGAGTTAATAACAAACGCACCAAACCGAAAAGTATTTACCGCAGCACAGACAGGACAGATTTTTAATAATATGTCAAAGGCTCAAAATCTCAATTCAGCCAACGGAGTAAATGCGAAACTTGGAGGGGCAGGAACTATTACCCTACAGGTAACAAATAGTCCAACGGTTGTAATGCAGGGCGGAGATACAAACGGAATTAAGGCACAGTTGGCACAGTATGACGAGGAATTTTTAGAGAAGATTAGAACAATTATTGTACAAATTCTCAAAGAACAAAAAGAACAGGAGGGCAGGGTTGCTTATGCTTAATACATATACGACAGTTTCGGGGGACACATGGGACACCATAGCGTACAAGGTATGGGGTAATGAAATGAATATGGATACTCTGATTAAGGCGAATTTGGAGCATAAGGATACCTACATTTTTTCGGCGGGGGTCGTATTGACCCTCCCGGAAATCTCTTTGGAGGTATCGGAATCATTGCCACCGTGGAAGCAGGGGGTAACGGTAAGTGAGTGATAAGACATTAGCACGGCGAACGGCGGTAAAACTCATATTCAAAGGGAAAGATATATCTAAAGACTTGTCCAAGTATCTGTTATCCCTGTCTTTTACGGATAATGAAGAGGACAAAACGGACGATATTTCAATATCGCTTGATGATAGAGAGGGTAAATGGATTAAGGATTGGTTGAACACGAAGAAAGCGGAAACCAAGACGGAAACAGTTACCACAACGTCAGAGGTTAAAGTAGGTAATATAGTGCAATTCAAGGGAGGACCTGTATACATTTCATCTATGGCAGCAGAGCCGACAGTAAACAGGGGAGCGAGTAAGTGTAAATGCACAATCGCAAATTCAAACGCACACCCATATCACTTAATCTCACAGGACGGACAGAGGGTTTACGGTTGGGTCAATGCTTCAGACGTTGAGGGAGAAACAGTTACCACAACCAAAACAACTAAGATACAAGATAAAAGAGCCTTTAAGGGTACAGAAATACACGCTATGATAATTCAGAAAAACCCATATACCAACGGAAAGGATAAAGTGTTGGATTGCGGAGTATTTGAGATTGATAGCGTAAATTACACAGGGCCACCGCAGAAGCTTAGTATTAAAGCTACGTCAATTCCTTACAAGACAAAGTTACGGCAGACAACCTATAGCAAGAATTGGGAAAACACGACATTAAAGAATATTGCGACCAAGACGGCAAAAAGAAGTAATCTAAAGATCATGTACCTGTCAAATTCAAACCCTGTATATAAGCACAAGGAACAAAAGAATATGACGGACATAGCTTTTTTGAAACGATTATGCAAACGAGCGGGAATATCTTTAAAGGTTACATCTAAGACAATCGTATTATTTGACGCAGCAGATTTTGAGAAGAAAAACGAGGTAAAAAAGATAAAGGCAGGAAAGGGAAACATAATTAGTTACAGTTTCTCTACAAAGACGGCAGACACCGCCTATTCGTCCTGTCACGTTATTTATACAGACCCGGACACAAAACAGGTAATAGAATACACTTACACACCAGAGAACGCCAATACAGACGGTCAGACGCTAGAGGTAAAGCAAAAGGTAACAAGCGTAGAGGAAGCAAAGGAACTAGCAAGAAAATCGCTTAGAGCGAAGAATAAAGGCGAAACAACGGCAGAGTTTACCTTAATTGGAGATGTGGACTATGTAGCAGGTATTACGGTAAGGGTATACGGATACGGAGAATTTAACGGTAAGTATATCGTAGAACAGGCAGGGCATACGGTTACAGGAGGATACAAGGTAAATATAAAGTTGCGTAGTTGCTTGGAGGGATATTGATTGAGCAAATTTGATGATAACGACATACAGGAATTAAAGGACATTATAAGCATAGGCATAGTAAGTAGCGTAAATGTGCCGAAAATGACCGCTAGGGTAAAAATACAGGACACAGGGACCGTTACAGGGGACTTAAAGATAGTTCAGAACAAACCGACAGTAGTAATTGAGTTAGAAAAGGGAACTTGCGAGGGAGAATTTAAAGCGGTTGTTTCTCCTTGGAAGCCTACAGTAGGTCAATGGGTAGTTTGTATATTTAAGCCGGACGGGGACGGGGACGGTTTTATTTTAGGAGGTATCTAATGGCTAAAATCGGAACACTTGGGGATATTGTGTTTAAGGTATCGCAGAACACGGTAAGAACCTTTGAAGATTTGCAGATTGAAAGCAAAACGAATTATGCGAAACATACAAGGCATAACAAAAAGCCGTTGTTGGAATTTCAGTACAACGATACGGACACCGCAAGCTTTTCTATGTACCTATCGGCTTACCTTGGCGTTAATCCTATGTCAATGCAAAACAAGATAGACAAGTACAGGAAAAAAGGAAAAATTCTTACATTGGTTATAGGAGGTAAGAAATACGGCACAAAATGGGTAATAACAGGACATTCAAAGGGATATAAGAGGTACGACAACAAAGGAAACCTACTTATAGCAGAAAGTAAAATATCCTTGGAGGAATACCCGGAAAGGTAGGCAATTATGAGTATAGTAGTGGACACGACAGAAACGGTAGACTTAAACATTTTGCCGACCACGGTAGAAGAGGAAGTAATACAAAACCTTTGGTTGCTATACTCTTCCTTGGAGTATGATTGTCCGCTTGACAGAGGTTTGGGAATGAAAGCGGATTACATAGACAGACCAATAGAAACCGCAAAGGCTTTAGCAACGTCAGATATATACGAAAAAACAGAAGCTTACGAGCCAAGAGCGGAGATAGTAGATATTTCCTTTTCGGCAGATCATGAAAATGGAATATTAAAACCAATCGTGGAGGTAGAAGTAAATGGCGAATACGACAACGAGGAATATACCGAGTAACCTACCCGAGGTAGAGTTTGTAGATACGGACACAGAAGCACTTACAAACAAACTGATAGCAGGATACGAGGAACTAACAGGGAGGACGCTTTACCCGGCAGACCCTGTAAGAATTTTTATTTTATGGGTAGCGAGTATTATAGTACAGGAAAGAGTACAGATAAATGAATCGGCAAAGCAGAATTTACCGAGATTTGCAGTAGGAAGCAACCTTGATTCTTTAAGTGAGATTTTCCACAACGTATCAAGATTAGAGCCACAGGCAGCAAAGACAACACTTAGATTTTATATCACAACAACACTTACCGAAGATTATATTATATCGGACGAATTAGAGGTAACGGTAGACGGGAATATAAATTTTGTGACAAGTGGCTATCTTAATTTCAAGGCAGGAACGGACTACGCAGATGTACAGGCGGTATGTACAAGCCTTGGAGAGATTGGAAACGGCTTTAGTCCGGGACAGGTAAATAAACTTGTTTCAGATGAATTTTTATATTTCAAAGAAGTATCAAACACTACCGAAAGCGAGGGCGGAAGTGAAGAGGAAAGCGATACCACATACTACAACCGAATGAGGGAAAGCGAGGAATCTTACACGACAGCCGGGGCGAGAGGGAGTTATAAATACCACGGTAAAACGGTATCGGCTCTAATTAGTGACATATCGGCAGAGAGTCCACAGGACGGCATAGCGGATATTAGAGTTATGCTATACGGCGGAGAATTGCCGGATAAAGAGTTGTTGGACGAGGTACAGAAGTATTTAAGTGCAGATGATATAAGACCTATGACAGATAAGGTAGTAGTATCCGCCCCGGATACAGTGGCATTTAACATAAATGCAACATACTACATAGCGTCAGATAAAGAAAGCAGCACACAGGAGATAAAGGCAGCGGTTGAAAGTGCAACCGAAAACTACATACTATGGCAGACTCAAAAAATGGGGCGGGATATTAACCCGTCCTATTTTAATGCAATGCTTATGGAATCGGGAATAAAGAGGGTAGAAATAACAGAGCCGTTATTCACAAAGATACCAAAGGGAAGCGTTGCAGTTATTGGGACCAGCAACGTAACCTTTGGGGGTGTAGAAGATGAATAATTTAAAGGAAAGCGATTTTTTAAGCGCATTTCCACCCGCTCTAAAGAAAAATGAAACATTTCTTACACTTGGGAAGCTGATAGCGGAGGAACTACACACAACCGCACAGGAAGCAGAAAAAAATATAATATACGCCAATATAGATAGCCTTTCGGAAACGTGGTTGGATATATTGGCGTATGATTTGCATGTTGATTGGTACGACTACGATTACCCAATAGAAGCCAAGAGAGCGGTAATAAAGGATAGCGTAAGGGTACATCAAAAAATAGGAACTAAGGCAGCGGTTGAAATGGCTTTAGGAAATATACACCCTCTTAGCGAAATCGAGGAATGGTTTGATTATGACGGAAAGCCGTACAGGTTTCGTATTGTACTTGATACAACAAAATCAAGGGTACAGGCAGACTATGACGAGATTATAAAGACGGTGGATATATATAAACGTCTAACGGCTCACTTAGACGGATTATATTATCAATGCTCTATGTCAGTGGTTGTTTTGCCAACAACAGAGTATTTTCTATTCAGAACACCAATGACAGGGCAACTAAAGACAGGTACAGAGCCTTACAGAAACCGAGAGGGTGCGGTTGCGAATGGAAACGTAATAATTGAGCCAACGGCAGCAGGACACCGAGTAGAAGCGATTAGGACAGGTACAAAGCCGGATAGAAATATTGTATTTTCCATACAGGATAGCGGTATTGTGACCGATTCGGACACACAGGATTATAGATATAAAAGCAATCAGACAGGAAAAGCAACAACAGGTACTACGCCTTATACATCTACGGTGGGCGGTGCAGCAACCGAGGGAGTAGATACACAAACCGAGGGAAAAAGTTATAAATTCGATTCCGATTTTACAGGCACAAAGCCGGACAGAAATATTATGTTTCTATCCGAGGAAGTGGCAGCAGTTGGAGAAACGGAAGCGGATAACTATATATTCGATAATGCCTTTACAGGTACTACGCCACATAAAAATATTGTCTATGCAGAGGGAGAAAATGAAGTAGTAGCAGATTCCGAAACGGATAACTACGGATACGATACCTCAATGACAGGACAGGCAACAACAAGCACAGAACCAAGCAGAGCCGTAGAAACGGCAAGAGAAGAAAAAGGCATTGCACAAACGGCAGATACCGAAAGCTATCAATATTCAGTAAAAAGATGTGGTAGCAACGGTTTAAGCAAATAAAAGTAAAGGAGAAAAAGAAATGCTTACAGAAAGAGCCTTTGAGAGTTTCAAGAAATTTATTGAAACAAACATTGCCTACGCCAAGGTAGAATACGGCGGAGTATTACACAAAGCCAGTATTCAAACAAAGGAACGATTGAAAGACGGCAGAGTAGCGTTAAGTATTTCCATAACCCCGGAGGTATCGGGTACAACGACAATCACAAAGATACAGTTGTACGATATTTCTAATCAGTTATGGGCGGAAAAGTCGGAATCAATCAAGTTAAAAGGGGTACAAGAGGGCGTATTGTACCGTTTTAGTTTCAATTTCAAAGAAGAATAGGAGGTAGGACAAAATGGGTTTATTCAAGGTTTGGAAAGATCATGTAACGCAGTATTCCAATCGTTACAAAGAAGTGCGAAACGCAAACGGCACAATAACCCACGAAGCCGTTGAGGGCGAGGTAATCCAAGAGGGTACACCGCAGAACGCTAAGAATTTTAACGATATTGAGCAGCGTTTACTTTCAGCCGGGGAAGTGGCGAACATTGCACTTATGGAAGCAATGACCGCAAACCAAAAGGCAGAGGGATTAACAGGCGAAGTGGTAGAAACCACACTAACCAACACAAAGGAGTATCCTTTTAACAATTCAAAAAAGACATTGGCACTTGTGAATACAAGGGGAACATTGGACTATACCGTAACAGTGGAAGCGGAAACGGCAGACGCAGGAGGTATAGGAGAAATCAAAGTAACCGATAAGCGGTTAAACGGCTTTAAAATCGAATACACAGGCACGGCAAAGAGCGTAGCGATTAAGTGCTATGTACAGGGAGGTTACAACTAATGGCAAATGTGATTATCAGAAATGAAGAAAGAAAAGTACAGACGGAAGCAGTATTACAGGCTTACGGCGTAAGAGGACAGGCAACAACCGTACAGAGAGAAGCAGCGGAACATATTGCTATGCGTTCTAACGAAGCCTACGCACAATTACAGAGAATGGGAGGTAAGAAATAATGGCAGCTAAGATTATTGTTATTGAAAAAAATGAGGGCGAAAAAATCGCCTATGCAATCTCTACAACAAAAATCACTTTCGGAGATGATGAGTTAATGGTAAATCTCAAGACCCGAGAGCGTGACGAAGAGGTAACATTAGATATTTGCAAAGATACACAGAACGGATTGACCGTTGGGGTAAACACAGAAGCAAGAGAGTATGTAGCACAGGTAACTATCCCGGCTAGAGAATACGAGATTGTGGATACGGGAAAACAGGACGAGAACGGTAACGAGATCATGGAGAAAAACCCGGTAGCGTTCGATATGGCAAAATGCACATTAACATTATGGGCGTTAATTTAATCTAAGGAGGATAAAGAACAATGGCAAATTTTGACGATTTACAGGGTGCAGTAGCACAGTTTGGTGCAGGAAACAAAGTTATTTTTGATGATATTGGTATGCCTAGCATTATGGTTGGTCTGCCTAAAATGAAATATAGTGACATTATCACAGGCGGTACAGATGAAGTTATCCCATTTTGGGTAGTTGACGGAGAAGAGAAAAACACTATTTGGGTTTCTAAGTTTCAGAATATCGTAGAAAACGAACGTGCTTACTCTCTTGGTATGAAATTACCAAAGAACTATATCACATTCGACCAAGCAGTAGCAGCTTGTAAAGCAAAGGGCAACGGTTGGCATTTAAACCAAACAGGTATCTTTGCTTGTATTAACCTGTTATCACAGAAGCTTGGGACAGTACCACACGGAAATACCAACTACGGAAAGGATTATTACCACGCTTACAAACATGGTATTCAGCCGGACGGAGAAACACAGAGAACCTTAACAGGAAGTATGGGGCCGGTATCAGCACATAACTTTGACAATTCGGGCATTTTCGATATTAACGGCAATGTTTGGGAGTGGACGAACGGACTTAGACTTATGGACGGAGAAATTCAGATTATCCCTTATGGAAATTCTATGAAGATTGATTGTGATGTATCCGCAGGCTCTACGCTTTGGAAAGCTATCAAGCCGGACGGAACTTTAGTAGAACCGGGTACGGCAGGTACATTAAAAATTGACGGTACAGCAAGTGGAAATTATCAGCCAAGAATAAATACAAGTGTAACAGTGCAGACAACGGATAGCACATACGGACAAAAAGCATTTAAGGACTTGGCAGCAGTAAGCGGGGTTTCAATTCCAAAACTGTTAATTGCTCTTGGGTTATTCCCAGATTCCGGGGCAACATACGGAAATGACAATATTTGGGCGAGAAACAACGGGGAAAGGTTGCCTATCCGTGGGTCGGCGTTCA
Organism: Bacteroides sp.; assembly: GCF_028690125.1. Classification (GTDB taxonomy): domain Bacteria; phylum Bacteroidota; class Bacteroidia; order Bacteroidales; family Bacteroidaceae; genus Bacteroides. Next base: position 9,935 of record NZ_JAQVBV010000049.1, read on the forward strand.
GCCATACTTCTTATTCGGGTCCGTCCGCTCTCAACTTGTCTCACCCTCGTTCCGACTCGAACGTCAGCCTTGGCTTCCGCTCCGCTTTTCGTGAACTGTAAACTGTAGACTGAATAACTGATAGGGTGTGCGATAGCACACCCTTTATAAAAAATCATTATACAGACAGGGGAAACAATGGAAACGCAACAGGAAGCACAGGACGAACAGGAAGCCAAGGTAAACCATAATGGTAATGAAAAGTTTGAAATAAAAGAAAAAATCTATGAAATGATTTTGTACGGAAACCCGAGATTAAAGAACTTTCCGAAAACAGAAAGATACATACTAGCAGGAGATATAAGAAAGTCAATGTATGCAGCGTTGGAAATGGCGGTAAGACTTGAAAAGAAATATCACAAGAAAACCACGCTACAGGATTTGGATATTGAAATAGATGTATTAAGGAATCTGCTACGCCTTGCAAAAGACCCAAACCTATACCCGAACCAAAAGCCTTGTTTAGATTTTCATACTTGGGAAGTATGGATAAGAAAGGTAGACGAAATCGGTAGAATGATAGGCGGTTATATGGAATGGGTTAATAAAGGGGCGAAGTAGAAGCCTTTTATATACATTGGGAAATAATCATAATTAGTTACGGTGGTTGCCTATCCGTGGGTCGGCGTTCAACAATACTTCTAATTCGGGTCCGTCCGCTCTCAACTTGAATAACCCTCGTTCCAACTCGAACGACAACATTGGCTTCCGCTCCGCTCTGCCCCTAATGTCAAGAAACTTTACGGTTACGACCGTACAGGCAGCACAAAAAGGGTTAAAGGGGTTATTTTCCATTCCTAAGAGATTAGGAAAAAGATTGAATTACCGCAAAGGCAGTTAGTAAGCAGTAGCCGAAAAGAATTATATTTGTCACGTTCAAAAGGGCATACCACGAGTAGATTTGTGCGGTAAAATTAAAAAAGACAGAGGTTTGATAAATGCAAAGTATTAAAAATTTATACGAGGAAATTTACGATTTTGAGAATATCTACAAGGCTTGGGAGGAAGCAAGAAAAGGAAAGAGGTACAGAGATGATGTACTGATTTTTAATCAGAATCACGAAGAGCATTTAATAGATATTCAGAATCAGTTAATCTATGAAACGTATGAAGTAGGGCGGTATCACACGTTTTATGTGTATGAGCCTAAAAAGAGGTTAATTATGTCACTTCCTTTCAAGGATAGGATAGTACAGTGGGCGGTTTATCGGCAGTTATTCCCATTGTATGAAAATACGTTTATAAACGATTCTTACGCCTATAGAAAAGGCAAAGGGACACACAAAGCAGCAGACAAGCTACAATATTGGTTACGACAAACAGACAGGAAGCCGGAACGCTACTATTATTTGAAAATGGATATATCCAAGTATTTTTACAGGGTAGATCATGAGATATTATTAAAGATTTTAGGAAAGCGGATAAAGGACGAAAGGTTATTGCGATTACTAAGTAAAATTATAAATTGCGAAACTACACAGTTCGGGTTGCCAATGTGGAAAGAGCCGGACGAAGTAGACGTAGCCGACAGGTTGGCGGATAAAGGTATGCCAATCGGTAATTTAACCTCACAGATGTTTGCAAATATCTACCTTAACGAAGTAGACCAGTACGCAAAACATAAGTTGCACTTGCACTATTACATACGCTACATGGACGATATTATTATATTGCACAAAGACAAGAAATATTTAGCAGAGGTTAGGGACTTAATGGGAGTTTTCTTAGATGAAAAATTGCGTTTGAATCTCAATGACAAGACGGTAATACGACCTTGCAGTATGGGTATTGATTTTGTGGGTTTCAGAATATGGGCCACACACCGAAGAATGAAAAAGAAAACGGCGGTAAAAATCAAGAGGAATCTAAAAAGCCACATACGGAGGGTAAAGCGTGGAGAAGAGAGCAAAGAGAGATTAGAACGCACCATAGCGTCATACAGGGGCATATTGTCACATTGCAATAGCTACGGTATGCGTATGAGCCTTAACAAATTATTCAAGGAAAGGAGTAAATAATAATGTCACAGGCGGAAATCTTAGGTAGCGTAATTTTGGCATTGGGGACACTCATAGGGTTGTATTGTACCGTATGTAAACCAATGTTGAGTAATCAAAAGGTTATGACAGAACTTACTTGTGCAATCAAGGAATTAAACGACAAACTGTTAAAGTTAGAATCTAATAATTCAGAATCACACAGAAGATTGTACAAAAAGTTTGATGAACACACAGAAGCACTTAACGATCATGAGTTAAGGTTACACGACTTGGAAACGAGAGAGAGGTAACAGAATATGAAATACATTATTTGCGGAATCCTTGGGGCAACCCTTGGATTCCTTGTTTTTTACCTTTTGCTACGAATGGCAAACGGAAAGAAAAAAAGAAAGCCAACAGATGAAAAGAAAAAAAGAAAGCTACCAAGCTTTACAAAAATTGTATTAGTGGCAATTCTTTTCACTTATTTTATCGGCTTGTATATCGGCGTAAAAATCACACTGATAGATTATAGCCAATTCGGGGTACTTGCAACATACATAGCGACCCCGACAACTACAGTAATCGCCCTGTATTGTTGGAAAGCAAAGGCGGAAAACTTGGTTAAAATCAAACAGGGATACCCGGAGGAAACAAAGGATATTTCAGTTGATTTAAACAATATAAACATTTAATACCATAAGGAGGTAGCCACATGGCAAAGAAAGTATTTTTAGGAGTAGGTCACGGAGGAAGTGACCCCGGAGCGGTTAAGTATCTGAAAGAAGCAGACGTAAATTTACAAATGGCTTTAGCTTGTAGAGATTATCTACAGGCAAACGGCGTAGAAGTAAAAATGAGCCGTACAAAGGACGAGAACGACCCTCTTACAGAAGAGATTGCAGAGTGCAACGCATTTAACCCGGACGTAGCGGTAGATATTCATAATAACGCAGGCGGTGGGGACGGTTTCGAGGTATACCACTATCACGGCGGAGGTACTTCTAAGACCCTTGCACAGAACATTGAAACACAGGTAAAGGCTATCGGTCAGAATAGCCGAGGACTTAAAACACGCCTTAACAGTGCCGGAAATGATTACTACGGTTTTATCCGCAGTATCAAAGCACCGTCAATTATTTGCGAGGGTGTATTTGTGGACAATGCAGCAGACGCAGCACAGGCAGATACAGTAGCAGAGCAAAATAAATTCGGCGTAGCTTATGCCAAGGGAATTTTAAAGACTTTGGGAGTAGCAGACGGCGGTAGCGGTGCGAGCAATAAGCCAACATCAACGCAGGGGGAAAGTACAGGCGGTTGCCCTTATGTTGTAAGAATTAAGGCAGATGAATTAAACGTGCGTACAGGTCCCGGAATGAATTACCCTATCAATGTGAAAATTCACAAAGGGGAAGCCTACACAATCGTAGCAGAGTCCAAAAATGGTAGCACCACTTGGGGCAAGCTAAAGAGCGGAGCGGGATATATTGGACTTGGATACACAGAAAGAGTATAGGAGGTAAACAGGTATGGCAGTAACGGCAGCACAGGTAAAAAAGGTTGTTAAGGTTGCAAGCGGTATCATCTACGCCCAAGAGGGAAACTACGGTAGCGTAAATAAAAATGACAACGACCACGGTATGAGTATCGGTAAATGCCAATGGAACGCATATTGGGGCCGTGCTTTACCTTTGTTACAGACTATCGTAAATGCGGACAAGGTCCAGGCAAAAGAATTATTAGGGGACAACCTGTATAAGGAAATTGCAGAAAGCGGAGCGGACGCATGGAACAAAAAGAAGAGAGTTGCTACAGACGAGGAAGCTAAAAAGTTATCGGCTCTTCTCTCTTCCAATCAAGGAAAAAAGGCACAGGACGAATTAGCGGACGCAGACATAACCGTATATGTAAAAAATGGCGTAAAGGTCGGCGTTGTATCCTTAAAGGCTCTTGCATATTACGCAGATTTGGAAAACCAAGGCGGTAGCGGTGCAAGTAAAAGGATTGCACAGGAAGCAGGAGAAGCCGTTAAAGGGGTCGAAAAGGTAGGACTTGAAGAAATACACGCCTACGCCCTAAAAGATTCCGTAATGGGGCAATATGCAAGCCGTAGGGGCAAAGTATACGAAGCCGTTAAAGCGTCAGAACTTGCGGACGTATCAAACAATACACAGGATACCGCTACAAAGCCACAGGATACCGCTAAAACGCTATCAAAAGGCGATACGGTAACATTCACAGGCGGAGGGGTTTACATCTCTTCTACGGCACAGAACGAAGCCAAGAGAATAGAAAAGGTAAGCACCTGTAGAGTAACGGCGATTAACTTAAAAGGCTCACGACCTTATCACTTAATTTCACAGGACGGTAAAGGCGTGTACGGTTGGGTTAATGCTGATTCTATCAAAGAGGTATCTACAACCGCACAGAATGACCCTACAAGCGTTTCAAAAGGCGATACGGTAACATTCACAGGCGGAGGGGTTTACATCTCTTCTACGGCACAGAACGAAGCCAAGAGAATAGAAAAGGTAAGCACCTGTAAGATAACGGCGATTAACGCCAAAGGAACACACCCATATCATTGTATTTCACAGGACGGTAAAGGCGTGTACGGTTGGGTTAATGCAGCAGATGTAAAATAGACCGATTCGGTCACAGGAGGTTAAGAATATGGCAGTATTAAAATGGTTACTCTTAAATTGGGATTCTGTAGTATTGATTGCCTTGGTATTTGTAATCATTATCTACTTAATCAAGACAGGACAGACAAAGATTTTAAAGCAGATTGCCGTAAAGCTTGTAACAGACGCAGAGGGCGAATGTGGAAGCGGTACAGGAGTTATTAAGCTATCCGAGGTAGTAGGTAAGCTTTACGAGAAATTGCCGAGCGTAATTAGAATTTTATTCACGGAAAAGCAGTTGGTACAGATTACGGAAAAAGTGTTGGAGGAAGCTAAGAAAAAGTGGGAAACCAACGAAAACGTAAGTACATATATTGAGAATAAGAAGATTACAACCGCAACGGCGATTACTGTATTAGGGTCGGTAGACGAGATCATGACGGCAGGAGAAGAGAAAACAGAATAACGCACAACAAAATGTGCATAATGTGGATAACAAAAACCCCCTTGGCGTGTGCCTTGGGGGTTATTTTTATTTAGTAATGTAAAATAACAGGTTTACGGTTTTCATAGTACATAATGGACATTGTACGAGCAACCGGGTTTTCAAAATTAAAAAACTCTATGCTTATGTCATTAGCACCGACAGCGTCAAACACAAGACTATTATCATCAGTTCCATAAACTGAATCAAAATCATAACTATTTAAGAATGGTGCTAAACAATCGTGAGCGATTGTAGCGTTGCTGAAAGATTTTACAAGGTTTTTAATATCGAAAAGTGTAAATGGGTTTGTCATAGTTAAGACCTCCTGTATGTGAATGTTGTTTGCTTGTTCCTTATAATGCTATTATATACTTATATAAGTATATACGCAACCCGGAATAATAGACAAAGATACTTATATAAGTATAGTGAAAGCTTGTGCAATATGTATACTTGTATAAGTATATGCTATGTGGTATGATTAAGAAAATCAGATAAAGGAGGTTTAGACGTTGGCAGAAGAAAATAAAACAGGCGGAAAGCCTGCCACAAAGGCAAAAAACAAGTGGAATAAAGAAAATTATGATTCTTTTCTACTCACTTCCATACCAAAAGGAAGAGCGGAAGAGTGGGCGAGAATAGCCAAAGAGTTAGGATATAAAAGTAGAAATCAGATGGTAGTTGCAGCAGTGGAGGAAAAAATAAAGAAAGAAAGGTAAGAAGTGAAAGATAAAGAAACGACAATAGAATCAATAGGATACGATACAATAGAAAACCAAGAGTTTTTTAAATGCAAAAAGTGCGGAGATGAATATATATTAAAAGGGTTTGTTTTCTGCCCGAATTGTGGGAGAAAAATAAATTATGCAAGTGAGGGAATGAAATAATAAATTAAAGGCGGTAAACCAAGAGAAATCAAGGCTTACCGCCTTTTGTGTCCGATTCGGTCACATTGTCGTACTAACAAGGACGCACCGACAGGAGCGGTAGAGATAGTACAACAAAGGCTATAAAAATACTATCTCTATATTTTTATCGTTATCTATGATGATTTTATCTATTATGCTACACCATAAGGTACGGCGTTCTTGGGGCGTAAGAGATTCGTAAATACTTTTAATATCAGTATCAAGAAAATCACGGACAGGGGACAAGTCTTTTTTGGGCGGTTCGGCAGAAGTTGTAATAGCTTCCAACTCTTCTTTATATCCCTCGTATTCCGTGCGGTAATCCTCAATATCTATCAATTCATTTATATACAATTCTTTTAAGCGTTTCATTTTGGCTTTTATTTTGCTTGGGTCTGCCTTTGGGACCGGCTTACTTAAAGTCAACTCGTAATTTGCTATATACTTTTCCAACTCTGGCTTAATATTATCCAACAAATAAGATTCTATAAAGGTTTCAGATGTACCCTTGCTATGGGTGCAGGAACGGCTAAGAGTATATACATTGCAACGATAATAGGTAATATCCTTGTACCTTGGGTCTTTTCTGATAGTGGTATTTGCTACAAGGGCGTGTCCGCACTCCTTACATTGAACCAATCCCGAAAAGACATAAAAGCGGTTATTAGGACGTTTTTTAACATTGCGTTTAGTAAGCACCTGTATACGGTCAAAACGTGACGGCTCTATAATCTTAGGGCAATAGTCGGGGTTTCCTCTGTATTCTCCTTTGTAAAGAGGATTGGACAACGCCCGGGCGATAGTTTCATAACAAAAATAGCGGTTGTATTTATCTATGAGATACAGGAGAGTGGCACGTTTAGAATTATGCAATTCAAAATAATCAAACATATCATTAGCGATTGCAACAGTATCATGATCTATGATAACTTTATTTCCCTCTCCAATGGTTAGACCAATAGGTAAGCTACCTGTAATAGCTTCTCCTTTCTTAACTTTTAGACGGAATACGTCTTTAATACGGTCACTATCCCGGTCGGCTTCATCTTGTGCAACGGATAAGCGGATATTCACGTTAAGTTTACCGTTAGTGGTTTCCATTTCATAGCGTTCCAAGGCAGTAAGCCAAGTAATGCCGTTATTATCAAGTATTTCCTGTATCTTATAAAAGTCTGCAATATTACGAAACCAACGGTCAAGCTTAGTAAAGATGATGTAATCAAACTTGCGTAATTCTACATCACGAAGCATACGCACAAATTCCTTACGCTTGTTAAATTTCTTTCGGGCCGTGTGTCCCTCGTCAATATAAATATCAATGACCTGTAGGTTATGCTCTAGGGCGAAAGCTTTTAAGTCCTCCGTTTGTGCTTCTGTGGTATCGCCAAACTTGGCTTGCTCTTCCTTGGAACAACGGACATATAGGGCAGCACGTTTAAACTCTATTGAGGGGTAATGTTGGTAGAAATGATGTTTAGACAATCATAGCACCGCCTTTCTTAGAAAAATGGGTACAAAAATCAAAACCATTTGAAAGACTATAGGAATTATGCTATAATTTATTTGCGTTTAAATCAAATTCCTTTGTCTAACAGAGGTTTTAAGAAAGCCGTTCACTACTCCAATAGTGAGCGGTTTTTCTTTTGTTTATTTATTGCAGTTATTCAATTCATATCTCAACCTATAAATATGTTTGCAAGGCAATTTCCTAACAACAAAATCACGACAAGTACAAGAATTTAAGGTTGTAACATATGGAGATTTACCCGAACCGCTAAAAAGTGCGGATTCATCAGCGTAGTTAATTTCTGTAGGTTTACACTTAGAAGTCATACTACTTTTTTGACGCTTTATTTGGTCGGGGTCAGCGTCAATATCAGCGGAATTTTTAAGAGTATCAAGTTTTTCTTTGTCAAAAGTAGGACGTTTTATTATCTCTATATAGCCTAACTCAACCGCTAGACGGTAGATGTGTTTACAAGGGAGTTTTCGAGATTGAAAATCTTCACAGGTGCAGCTTGTTAAAGTTGTTTCGTAGAAAGGAAGAATACTCGTACTTGAAAAACGTGCGGTTTTAGTATGCTTATCTACATCAAAGGTAAAAGGATAAGTCATAGACCTACCTTGCCTGTCAATTTGGGAATCATCAGAGTGTATAGAATTATCCCAATCAGACCAATTTTTAATAATGTGACATCTACCAAAAGTAGACTTATTTACATTATCCATAAACAACCTCCTTATTTTAGCCTGCAAACCTCTTAGATAAAATATTGTCAATCATATTTTTATCTTTTTGTTGACGTTGTGTATTTTTAGTGATATATTTAATGTGCAAGCAAGAAAGGACGGTGTGTTATGAAAGAACGCTTAAAAGGATTAAGGAAATGTTTAGGATTGAATCAAGAAGATTTCGGCTCTAAGTTAGGTTTGACCCGCTCTGCTATATGCAATTACGAGAATGGTTCTCGTGCTTTAATGGAGCAAACCATTTTATCTATCTGTAGGGAATTTAATGTAAATCGTTCTTGGTTGGTCGAGGGCGTAGGGGAAATGTTTACCAATCTCCCGGAAACAATCTTGGACGAATTGGCTTTACAATTTGAATTATCAGACGGAGAAAAAGACTTGGTAGCAGATTTTTGTAAGCTGCCAAAAGAGCAAAGAACTATAGTTATGAATTTCCTTAGAGGTAAAAAATAAGGGTCGGTTGCCCGACCCTTTGCCTTTACTCTTTTGTATATATGTATTCTACAAATTGGTGGATACGTTCCAACTTCTTTGTATCATTTATACGCAAGAGCATTTCAATGATTGATTTTCGTAACTTTTCTTTCATTGTGCGTTTAAACCTCCTTTGTACGGTTGGTATTATACCACTCCGTACCGGGTTTGTACCGCCTGTAGTTACGATTTCCAATATGTTGGAAAATATTTTACTTGTACTCGCTATCATAAAGGTCGCTTATACGCATTTCAAGAGCCTTTGCGATTGCTTCCAACTGTTTTATAGTTGGGTGTACCCTCCCATTTTCTATATTATTGAGGGTGCTTTTGCTTATCCCTGTCTTTTGGGATAATCTTACCAAGGTCACATTTTTATCATTTCTCGCCTGCCAAGTTAGTATTTTCATGCTACACCTCCTACGATCTACACGGCGTGTATTATGATATACACATAGCAAACAAAACAATACACATAGACCGCATTAAGAAAGGAGGGCAAGCCTATGTTAGATACAACTTTAAACAGAACACAAGACATTACATTACAGGCAGAAAGAGAAAAAAGAGAAGCTACAGAATTTATTGAAATTCTCAAAACTATGTCTGAAAGCGAAAGACAGCAGGTTAAAGGCGTAATGATTGGTATTCAGTTATCCAAGGGTACAATCAGAACGGCATAAGACATTCAGATATAGGAGGACTTGGGAAATTGAGTTTAGACGAAGAGTTTAACCGACTTTATCTTGATTCCCCTGTAGAAGTTCAAAAGAAATTCGACAAGCTACAGGGGGACAAGGTAAAGGCAAGAGAACTAGCGGACGCATTCGGGAGCATTGCGGTAGAAGATATTACAGGCTTGGCGGTGTCTGTGGAAATATTAGAAATGGCAGCAGAATTTTTGTTGCAAGATTGCAAGCAGATTAGACAGGCAGCAGTTGAAATAGCAGAGGAAGAGAGGGCAGCAGATGAACTTAGAACAGGCTCAACGCTTTTATGATACCTTGGCTATGCTGATTGGAAAAAGAGAGGGCGTGAATATCCGGGCAACCGTCACACCAAGAAAGGAGGGTCAGCATGGCAAACAGGGCGGAGAAATTCGTAGTAGTGTACCGCAATGTGAGGAAGTGCGAGTTTCATAATATCGGGAAATACATAGTAGCAACAACGGTTATAGGTGGCTCTACCTTTTGCGCGTTCTTTGATTCGGGATTACATACCGAGGAAAGCATAAAAAGGCGTGGAAGCATTAAGTTACATTCGATTTATTCAAAAAAATAGGAGGGTCACAATGACAGAGAAACCAAAATGTACAGAGTGCGAACATTGTAAAGATCATGCACCAAGCATAAATACGAGAGGGGCGTTTAGTTATGAACACCCAAACCAAAGGTATATTATAGATTATTTTGCAGAACACAAAATACAGAAAATGCCCGGCTTTATAAATTTTGGAAAGCCATACGAAACCAAGCCGAGTATTAAAACGTCCCCGGCTTGGTGTCCAAAGAAAGCAAAGGAGGTAGGAAATGGAAATACCAAACATTAAAGAGGATAACGTAAGAAATTATTTCATTCTTGCAAGCTTACACCCGGAATTACCAACTATTCCAATGGTTGAAACAGAGGTAGTAGCCGGAGATGATGTTAGCCGTTGGAGTGCGGTAATGGGTAAGGCAGAAGTTAGGGAGTACACAATACAGGAAATGTATACAGATAGTATGTGTTATGTGTTCAAGGATAAGCTACAGGACTTCAAGGACTTCTTAGCAAATGACGGAATGAACCCAATAGAGATAGAGGACACGGTAGAGCGGATAGAATGGGTAAAAGCTATTTTCCTCAATATTGACGTTGGGGGTGTCTGATATGAACAGGGCAGACTTTGAAAAATACTTAGGAAAGTTTGTAGAAATAAAGCTATTTGACGGAGAAATTATTAAGGGTTGTTTGAGAAAAACAAAGGACGAGTTTTTTAAAAATGACCCAAACTTATATCTAAAAAAGAATTATTACTTTGTGACAGGCAGTAGAGAATCGAGGATATGTATAAGCACACTCTTTAGGGTGTCACACGTTACGAGAATAAAGGAGGTATAGAAAGTTGAAATATAGAGGGTTGGCATACAACAGGGCGGAAAGTTCACATTACTATGTGTACGGCTTGCCGTCCTATGGGTTTGAAACGGACGAGATAGCGGAGATTGGGACCGTAGACGGAGAGTTTATAGACATTAACCCCGGAACGCTTGGAAGAGCCACAGGATACAAGGATAAAAAAGGTATTGAAATGTATACAGGAGATATTACAAGCCTTGAAGTGGACGGAAAGAAGCGAAAATTTGAGGTTGTGGAAGTCAATACAGACAGGGAATACAACACGTTAAAAGGGTTTGACGGAAAGACGGTTAAGGTACGCTTACAGGGCGTTGTAGCCTTTAAATGGGTCACAGGCACAGAAACATACTACCTACTTCCTTGCGTGGACGATAAGGGCGTATGCGACACCGAGAGAATGGAAATAGTGGGAGATATTCACACACAGGCAGAAAGGAGCAGTAGGCAGTAAATGAAGCTAAAAGAATTAACGGAGATCATGTCACAGGCGGACTTGATTAGGATATTGGAAGAGGACAATACAGAACTTTTTGCAGGCTATATAGGTAACATAAGAAGTTGCAAAAATATAGAGGAAGTGGCGGAAAGGGAAGTAAAGAAGTTTCACTTAATGATTGATACAAACCACAGGCAGTACATAGAGAAAGGCTTAATGCCACCAATGCACCAGGAGTTCATACCGCAGTATGAGGGTAAAGATTTAAGAATGACAATTTATAGACAGATTATATTAGAGAAAAGCGTAAAAAAAGAACTTGTGTAGTGACTTACACAAGTTCTTGATACATTGCCTTATAGCAATATTTAAACCTACTCAAATTATGCTATAAGGCTTGTAGAAAGTCAACTATTTTCCCTTTTCCGAACGTGCAGGACGGCACGTTTTGGACCTTGTATGGGGTATTAACATCTCGACCATATATAATATATATACTTATATAAGTATGTATAGGTATATAAGTATATGGAGGGATAGTTATATAAGTATATAAGGATATAGGAGGATAAAAGTATAAGGAGAGTACCAATATGGCTAAGAGAAACTTTGTTAGAGAGAAGAGAATCTATTGCGGTAAAGAATGGTTAGAGGTTGATATTGTTCCTGTTACGAACATACCCGAAGCAGGTATAGAGAAAAAAGAAAAATCAAGTAAAAAGCAAAAGAATCTGAATGATAAAAACAGTAAGAGAAAATTCGTACAGGTAGCAAACGCCAATTTTACCGAGGAAGATTTGCACATATCCGCAACCTATGACGATAAGCACCTACCTAAGACCTTGGAGGAAGCAGAGAGAAACGTACACAACTATTTAGACAGGGTTAAAAGGCGTATGAAGAAAGTAACAGGACAAGATTTAAAATATATGCTTGTTACAGAGTACACCCCGGAAGATGAAGAGGAAGAGGATAAAAAAAGCACTGATAAGAAAACCAAGGCGGTGCGTATCCACCACCACATTATCATTAACGGAGGGTTAAGCCGTGATGATTTAGAGATCATGTGGACACACGACAGGATAAATTGGAAAAAGCTTGAAAATGACCCAAAATACCGCAGAAGTATCACGTTATTAGGCTATGTGAATTGCGACAGATTGCAGCCTAACGAGAACGGTATAGAGGGATTGGTTAAATACATAGACAAGCGTAAAAAAGGTTGCAAAAAGTGGTCTACCTCACAGAATCTTGTAAAGCCTGTAGTAAAGAAAAACGACCATAAGTACAGTTTCAGAAAGCTTAGAGAATATGCTAAGTACCCGGAAGATAAAGAGGTATGGCGTAAGAGATACCAAGGATACGAGCCAACAAAGATAGAATTTGTACACAACGACTATACAGGGTGGAGCGTATACCTACGATTGCGGAAATTGGAGGGGATAGAGTGAGATACACCGAAGAGGAAGAAAAAGAACTAAACGCACAACTTGGAAAGTGGCAGAGAAGAGCGAAACGGTTAATATTAAGCGATTATTACGATTGCATAGCAGACAGGCTAAACGATTTGAATTACACGGCATTAACGGCGGTAACAAATGCAGAAACGCATAAAGATATAAATTTCTCTCTTTGGAATAGCGGACTAATCGAAAGCACACTTGATAGGATAGCGGAATTGATAAACGAAGCACGAAGAGAGAACAGGAAAGGAGGTAGAAAATAGTAGCAGAGGAATTTAAAACGCTTGAAAGCCTTGAAAAGAAGCAGAAAAACGAAATACCAAGCAATATTTGGGAAACCGATTGTAAATACTGTCAGTTTAGGAATTCAGAGGAAAATTTTAAGTATGGCAGCAGAAAGAATAGGCAAGAAAGACCCTGTAGGTTGGAGAGATTCAAAGGGAATCGCGGTATATGGGATAGCGAGAGCCAAGAGTACAAAACGGAACACGAGGTATACACAGAACATTGCGGTAGCGTAAGACCTTACGAGGGTTTCGGAATATGTGCAACCTGTCATTATCACAACTCTTTTGCAGATGATACAGAGTATTGTACACACCACGAGGGACCACTAAACAGGCGTAATACAATGCCTTGGGTACACGCAGGGTACAGTAATAAGATTACAAGCTTTGACTATAGCTATTTCACTTGCGACAGATATAAGGTGGATAGCAACCGTTGGGGCATAGGGAAAGACGGATTGATTAAAAGGGCGTTGGAGGGAAAAATACCAATGAATTTTAACCCGGACACAATGCAACCGTTGGACTATATAGGCGGAGAGTCTGTAGAAGAGTGGAAAGCACGGCAGCAGAAACACGAAGCAGAGAAGCCAGAGCATAAAAAGAAAGTCGCACTACAGGACTTAATAAAAAGCAAGATAAAGAAAGCAGAGGTAGAAAATGATAGCAACGATTGATTTTGAAACAACAGGCTTTAAAGCAGGAGAGGACGAGATTTTACAGGTATCCATAATTGACGAGGAAGAGAACACCTTACTTAACGTGTATTGCAAGCCAATACACAAGACGGAATGGATAGAAGCCGAGCGGGTAAATAAGATTACGCCTTTAATGGTTTATAACGAATTGCCGTTTGAAAGATATGTGGATACGGTAAGAGATATTTTGAACCGGGCGGAAAAGGTAATAGCTTACAATGCAGAATTTGAAAACTCATTTCTACAGGCTTACGGAATAGAGGTAGATAAAGAAAAGTGGATTGACCCAATGTTAATATTCGCAGAGGTTTACGGACAGTGGGACGATTACCACGGTAATTACAAGTGGCAGAACCTTAGTAAGTGTGCAAGATATTACGGATACGAGTTTAAGGCTCACGATTCCTTAGAGGACGTAAAGGCTACGCTATTCTGTTATTTGAAAATGACAGGGGCAGCAGTACCAAGTATTCCAAAATTACAGAAAGGGGCGAAAGTAAAGATTGAGGAAAGGAGAAAATACTAATATGCAGCAGGCGGTATTTATGGCTCATTGCCCCTATGAGATTGGGGACAGAGTAGAAATAGTAATGATTGACGGAATGGCAGTTACAGGGTATCCAAGCCGTGTTAAGTCGGGAAAAATGACAATAACGGATATTCTTACGGTACGTTATACATATGATTAAGACAGTATTCAAATATTGGATTAAAGAGAGGTTAAAGTTTTTATGGAAGATAACAGGAAGAGGTACAAAGTAATCTGTCCTTATTGCCAAACGGTACAATATGCCTGTAAATCAATCCTACAGG
>NZ_JAQVBV010000100.1 GCF_028690125.1 Bacteroides sp.
TTGTGCAAATTCACTTTACCATAACAGATGGGTGTTTTTCTATATTTCAAGGCCTATATTGAAAATAAGATGACCTTAGAAGCAGCAAGGATTCAAAGCTGTTTTTGAGGTGCGAAAGTTGAGTTTTAAGAGATTTTTCCTAAACAAACGGGGCAAATAACTTTCATAGCACAGCCTCCTCTTATAATAACAAGGAAGAAGACCGTGACTGAACCATCACACAATTAACGTTTCGTTAATTGTGTGATGGTTAGTGTGCGGTCTTGAAGAACCACTCGTTTGTGCTTGAAAGATGGAACTTAAGGATACTTACTGTAGAGGTTGATGAACGTCAAGCTCGGGAATAGAAGGGGGGCGGGTATTGAAAGAATTTAAATCAAAGGCCAGCAGCGCAACTGAAGTGCCCCCTGTCAAGTAGACAGTTGAAAAAACAAAAGTTTAATGATGCCAACTTTGTGCAAAGGTTGGCATCATTTTTTTATGCAGCTGTATGCCCCCGATGTCGTCTATACTCTATCGGAGTCATGCAGTTGAGCCGCTTCTGATAACGATGATTATTATAGTAATCTATATATTCACTGACAGCATTTTCCAACTCATTGTATGAACTAAATTTTCTGAGATAATACATCTCTGATTTTATCATTCCCCAGAAGGATTCCATGGGACCGTTATCTATGCACCTTGATACCCTAGACATACTTTGTGTCATTCCGGCATCAGCAAGTTTTTTATGAAAAATCTTACTTGTATATTGAAATCCCCTGTCACTATGGACTAAGGGAGTTGCGTCAGGATATTCTTTGTGAGCTATGTCAAAGGTTTTAAAAACAAGGTTATTGTTGTTCGAGTGGCTAAGCACGAATGCGACAATGCTTTTATCTCCTAAATCCAGTATTGCGCTCAAATATGCTTTCTGTTCAAGGCCATACTTCATCTCTGTCACATCAGTAAGCCATTTTTCACCAAATTTAGTCGCTGTAAACTTCCTGTTTAGAATATTTTCAGCAGTGATTTCAGGTGTAGAGCGAAGATACCTCTTTCTTTTTCTGCGGCATACGGACTGAAGCTGTAAGAATTTCATTAGTCGATAAATTCGCTTATGATTTACAGTGAGGTTATGTTCACGATTGAGTTTAATCGTCATTTGACGATATCCAAGAATGCCATTACGCTCTTGATAAGCATCTTTGATCATCTGGATCAATTCTCTATTCATATGCTCATTAGCATTCTCATTTCTAGTTAGCCATTTGTAGTAAGAAGATCTTTGTATACCTGCAATTTCACAGAGTTTCTGTATTGGATAAGTTGCTATATTATGAAGGTCTCGGATCGCCAAATAAATAGTTTCATATTTTACCTGACTTAAAACCGCCACCTTTCTATTTCGTCGAGTTTTTTTAAGAAATCGATCTCCATTTGCTGCTTTTTGTTTTTGGCTTCAAGAAGTTTATTCTCAGCCTTTAGCTTCTCAAGCTCGGACATCTCATTCAGGTGCTTTCTCTTACCACGTTTATCTTGTAAAGCTTCGACACCACCCCCTTCATACTTGGTTGTCCAACTATAAACCTGCTGATAGGAAACTTGATATTTCTGTGCTGTTTCAGCATAGTTATTCTTTTGTTCGATACAATATTTAACGATTTCAACTCTTTCTTCACAACTTGTTCTGCGCCCTTTAGTCATGATGGGGACTCCTCCTGTTCCAGAAGATTTTAGTTCCTCATGACTACTATACTTTGAAATCCAGGCGCGTAGTTGACGACTTGATTTAATTGCGTATTTAATGCAAATATCTCGGTAAGAACCAATACCAGACAAATAATCGATTACAGCTGATTCTTTTAACTCTGACGAATAAGAAACGTTTTTTCTTGTTTCTATTAAGCCATCTAGTCCTAATGAGTGATAGATTGTTAGCCATTGTCTAATAGTCGTTTTGCCTACTCTTAATTGCTTTGCTAGATCGTTAATGGAAGATTCGGATCGTAGATATTTTTCAACCGCTTCAACTCGCTCTTCGTATGAAACCGTAAATTTTCTTCCCATAAAAATATGCTCCTCCTTGTGGTAGACAGTTTTTTTATTTCAACTGTCTACCACAAGGGGAGCATATCAAACTGGGATAGGTCCTTCTATTTTAGAGGTTAATGGCGATATATACATTGTCTAAATCTTCTTTGGTGATGCCGATATAACGCAAGGTTACGCTAGGCGCAGAATGATTTAGTAGCTTTTGGATGATTTCTAGGCTGACACCTTGCTTATAGGCATGATAGCCGAACGTTTTCCGCAAGGTATGGGTACCAACCCGGACGGTAACTACGACAGCTTGAGCGGCATCATTAATGATCTGGTAGGCTTGCTGACGGCTGATGGAGCCTGTTCCTCGACTGCCAGCAATTTTACGGCTGGGGAATAGGGGGCCTTCTTTTAGAGATTCTGCTTTCAAGTATTCCGCAATGGCTTTTTTGCAGGTAGCGGATAAGGGGAAGTCTTTTGTCTTGCCGGTTTTTTGTTCGCGTATGTTGATGCGCTCGCAGTCCTTAACTTCTTCTACGGTTAGTTGCAGTAAATCGCCAATGCGAAGGCCGGAGTTGATGCCCAGCGTAAAAAGAAGCCAATTGCGTAGGCTCGTTTCTTTGAGGTAGCGTTTCATATTGTCGATTTGCTTTTTAGAGCGGCTCGGCTCAACAGTTTTCATGATGAATCCTCCTAGCCAATGAATATGTCTCTTTGGTTGAAATTATGCGATTTGGCATATTTAAAAACAAGGGATAATCAAAAATGAAATATTGAAAGCCAGAAACCCAATAAGTATAAGGGTTTCTGGCTTTTTATGAATCTGTCAGAAGTACACTGAGTCAGATTGAAGGGGAAATACTTTTCTTATTGCTTCAATTTTAAAGGCATACGTTAAGAAACTTTCCCCAAAATGCATGTGCAACCTTCAACTAAAGAACGTTTGATTCGCATTCAAAAAGACAGGGGGTCAATTCCCCGCGCCTCCACCAGAATGAAAGGTATAACAGGAAATCACTGTGACACGTGTTCCAAGGACATAGATGTCCTCGCTTTACTTTAGAAATTAGCTATGTGAGTAGTGTCTGATATTGGACAGAGAAAGACTCGCAAATTTTCACCATGCTTTCGTTGATGGAAGATACAATTATTTACTCATTTTAAGTGAATCATATTAGCGTATGTTCATAAAAAATTTGCAGGATAAAGGTATCCAAGGTCTAATTTATTGGTATAAGAAGTTGGTGTGATTTTATTGCGGGGTGAAATAATGGCTGAAGTAAGCAATCCATTTTCAACAGGCGGTGGTGGAGTTAGCTTCGAGACAAAAATCCAATCGGCATTCTTAGCAACTATGCTTGTACAAGGGCGAGTACCGGCATTACCGGAGGGTACTATAGAAAAAATTAGATTTCAGGGCCGCCAAGCTGGATACTATACTGATGATCTTGTTGTTTTCTTTCGTTCTAGTAGAGGCATATCCCATACTTTACTAGCACAAATAAAACACTTTATCAATTTTTCAGCAACTGATAAAGTGTTTTTAGACGTTATTGAAAATGCATGGAAAGATTTCAATGGCCCTCTTTTTGAACAAGAAAATGGAGTGCTTTTATTGATTACTGGCCCGTTATCAGCTCGGGAGATAACGAACATTAGACCCGTGTTAGATTGGGCAAAACACTGTTTAAGTGCCAGTGAATTTCTAGATAAAATTAACGCAGCTAAGTTTAGTTCAGACGCAAAACGTTATTATACTAAACAAATTCGGGATGCAATCGAAAGATCAATCGGAAATCCGGTCTCCGATGAACAATTTTGGAAGTTCTTAAGGGTATTTGACTGGGTATCCTATGATTTAGATCAAGACCAAAGTGTAAATGTAAGTCACTTGCAAACTATGCTTGAAATTGCAAGGGGGCAAGGATGCGCTGAAAGTGTAGGTTCCTTCTGGGCACGCCTAATATGTTTTTCACAATCAGCTAACCAGAATGCAGCGACTGTTGATCGGGAGAGCCTTCCAATAGAAATAAAAAAGTGGGTTTCCGATGCAGCTGGTCGCCATGAAGATATTCGGCGATTGAAGGAACATACAGATCAGATTCTCGAAGATATCAACAATACTATTACAGTGGATAATCAGAGATTCCAAATAGAGCGCAGTGATATCGTTCAATTAATTAATTTGGTTGATGAACAACAGATTGTTATAGTCACCGGAGAAGCAGGCTTAGGAAAATCTGCAGTGGTGAAAACGTATATTGAAAGGCTAGATAATCGGATTCCTGTTTTGGCCTTCAAAGCGCAAGAATTTAATCATAGTAGTCTACATCAGTTTTTTAGTTCTTTAGGGGTCTATAGTAATATAAAAGACTTATCGTCCCGGTTAGGAATGATGCAAAATAAGATATTCTATCTTGATGGTATAGAAAAAATTCTAGAGTTGCCTGATCCATCAGCATTCAGGCAGTTCCTTCAATGGACAAAAAAAGACACAACAATAAAGCTGATATGTTCGTGTCGTTATCAAGCTGTCCAATCTCTTCAGCAGTTTGAATTTGCTGATTTAAATCCAGCCATATTATGGTTAGAATATTTAAGCGAAAAGGAATTATCTCCGATTCAAGAAATATGTCCGTCTATTAATTCTCTTTTAGCCAATATAAGAATCCAGCAACTTCTGAGGAACCCCTTTTATCTCAGCGTGGCATGTAAAATCAAGTGGGATGCAGAAGGAGACCCTTCTATCCTAACATTGAAAAGGTTTCGGCAAATTGTATGGGAGCATGTAATTGAGAAGAAAAGAGAGCAATATGGAGGCATGCCACTTAAAAGACGAAAAACTTTTATTGATATATCGGTTCGGAGGGCAAAGGCGATGGATGTTGCAGTGCCGCCTGGGGCATGCGATGCTGACTCTCTCTATTTAGCCCCCTAATGAAGTTGGAGTCTTGTCTCTAAATCGGATAGAATAAAAACAGAAGGGTGGAGACAAGATATGAAGGGCAAAAACTACACTAAAGAATTTAAAGAATCAGTACTGAATGA
>NZ_JAQVBV010000050.1:0-11105 GCF_028690125.1 Bacteroides sp.
ATAATACGAGTTAATCTTTTCAAAGGGTTTTTTCAGTTCCGCGGCATATGTAATAATTGTTGTCTCCGGAACATTTGCGTTAGCATCAATTGATGCGTCCGCCGTTACTTTTGATGAAAAGAATTTTTTACTGAACTTATTCAAGTCGAGTTGATCGCCTATTCCTTCAATATCGAAGATCTCTTTCGGATATTTTTCCTGTAAATGCATTATCAGGTCATTGAAGGCCTGATCATACGTAAATTGTACATACATTAGACTCACGCAATTAATTCATTTAATGTTACAAACTTGCCGTCAACTTCAAGTAACGGGAGAGCTAGAGAACCAAATGCTTTAGCTCTTGTGATTAAGCGCAATCGCGCCGCTTCTTCCATTTCAGATATTATTACCTTATCGAACTCGATACCACGCCCAATTAATATACGCTCAATACCTTTGCATCTGTTGCAATGTGTATCTGAATATATTACTACTGTCATTATTTACCACTGCTCCCAAACCCGCGGTCTCCGCGTGAGGTGCTAAGCAGTATTTCATCTGTAGCCACTTCAGTAAAAAGTGCAGTATCGAATTCTTCAATAATTACTTGTGCAATTCTATCACCAGCATGTACAGCAAATGGTTCGCTTCCAAAATTAAACATTATTACTTTTACAGTTCCGCGGTATTCTTCATCGATAATCCCGCCACCAAGTTTAATTCCGTTCTTAAGTGCTAAGCCACTGCGCTCTGCTAATCTACAGTACTTGCCAGGTTCTCCAATAATTATTACACCAGTATCAATTGCGGCATGTCCGCCTGGCATAATTACACAACTCTCATCAGCTTTGATATCTGTTCCAGCATCTGATGTTCGTGTTTTAGTCATTGGCTGTGCGTTTTTCGACTGATTTATATACTTCATGTTCTAACATCCAATTAGATAAAAATTTTTCAACTAAAATAGGAATTTTCTTTCCCCTGTATTTTACAACAGTTACAGGAATTCCCCTGTAAAAAACTATGAGGGAGTTTGCCCCGCGAGATGCGGGCAGGTATTCCCAGAAGAAGCCTTCTAATTCTTTAACATGGAATTCAGGCATTTTCAAAACCAAACTGGAAGTTGAAATATGATTTCTTATTTTTACTTGCGACCGGCTGAGACTTTCCGATCCATACCTTCTTTCCGATGATTGCAGGATTTATGATTCTGCTACCCGGCTCGCCAATGGTCAGTGCTTTTACACCATTGCGACCAAAGACATTTCCGCCGAGCATGAGTGAGAGGAGCTCACCATCTTCAGCCTCAAGCTGTATAAGTGTGTATGCACCATAATCAGAAACACCTTCAATGCATCCAGTAACTTCTACATTCCTGATTCTCTGTCCTGCTTCCAGCTTAAGAATAGTTCTGGAAGAGTTGTCTGCAGCTGTACTTTTTGAATCGTATCCTTCGAGTTTTACCATTTTATCTTACTCCTTTCTACAATATAGTAATAGTATTTTATTCTATTTAAATCTTTCGGATGTGCTTCAGTACTGAATAAGTCGCACATATCATAAAAGTTCCAAATGTCACTATTTGGAACGTTGGCGGTATTAGAGCGACGCTTCCTGGCAATAGAATGTACAATGCGATCCATAATACATTTGAAACCACCCAAGCGAGCTGTCCTCTAAAAATGACCTTCTCATCCTTTATGCCTGTTCCATAACCATTTAGAACAGCCCCAAGGATGGAGAAGGCCGTTGCCAACCCCAACATTATCAAGGCTATCATCATCATTTACCAACTCTCGTATTTTACCCATTATAATTTCTACAGTAGTTTCATCGCTAGCTAATTTTAAATATGGTCTACGATGTAACTGTAGTAATGTTTCTAGTTGGGTATCTATTTCATTACACTGTGTCTCCGATTCTCTCCTAGTACCATCATCTTCAAAGTGCTCTGGGTTACGTTCAAGGATTATTATTAGATCGTATCGCATTAGATCTTTTAAAAACTCTTCATATAGAGCAACCATATTATGATAGTCTTGTGCTAAGTTAAAAGCACTTCTTGGAGCGTATACAAATGAAAGGAGTGTTGGTGAATCCGTTATCGCAACTTCTATTTCATCTGGTAGCATAAACTCTCGTTCACGCTGCTTCATTAGAATTCTGAACTGATCGCTGACTCCATTTAAGCACCAACCCTTGTTGAGCTCTTCTCGTACAAATTCCTGTATGAGTGCGCTTTTGATACCAGCGATTTTGCATTGATGAAATAACCCTGCTGCTACTGTCGATTTTCCTACACTAGGCCCACCTAATAAGCCGACCAGAATCATTATAATTAAACCTCGTATATGTCAACTGAAACGTGTGGATTAGTCCAATCATACCAGTCATCATACTCCAGACTGATATCAATATCGACTTCTGTTCCATCAGGTTTTTTAACTCTAATAGATTCCAACACATCACCGTCAACAAATACGGCAACTATTTCTGAACCAATTAATGACTCTGCTTTCAATCTATATAAGTCTTTCGCACGTTGAGCTTCAGCCTTCTCGCACTCTGGACATAACCATTCTTTAGGCACCTGTTCAACCACTCGTGATTTATTACAACCATCACAATAAATTCTGTACATTATTTTCTTGCGGGCTGGAACAGGAACTTTAACTCCATGAAATCGCATGAGATCACCTTAGTTTTAAATATGGCGCGATCTCATTTTCATAAAACCATTTTTCTCTAAGGTCGCGCTCATCTTCTGTTTTATTAAATGCATGCCATCCTAGTTCCAATCTAGTTTGTGTTGGATTTCGGAAGTGCGTATAGAACCACTTATGATCGTATTTAGATCTGGGATCATCATAAATTACATAATATGAATATGTCCCATCATCTCTTAATAAACGCGCAAACACTTGACCACCATCCTTTTTCTTTTTCTTTTACCTTAAATTCTGGAGCGAACTCAGCTTGTAATTTTAAAAACTGTTCGAATCTACGGTTCTTTTCTTCTACGAGTTCTAATTCGTGCGCTTCTAAACTATATGTACTTGCCCGAACTACTCTCGTTCTATACGGAGATTTACACACCGCAATAACATTATTGTATTCATCTACTGCAATTCCAATTGTCTCGGGCTCCACTTGCATACGAACGATTCGAAAAAGACGTTTATAGATATCTATAAACGCTTTAACTTCTGTTGCAGAAATGTATTCTGTGTTCATATGTGTAAGATCCTTCGAATTTGTTGTATTATAGAATTGCCAAATTCTTTATGTAAATCGTCGTATATTTTCTTACGAGCTAGACGTTCCTGATGTGTTTTCGCTCTCCAATGGTCATAACCTATTAATGCTTCGTGCACTTGACACGTATTATATGAATATGACGACCATCCACCATCCTCATCATCATCTAAACGCTTTTCTGTAACAACTGTTATCGAATCAAATTTGCCCATACCTATTGCCACTATTGGATTTTCAAACTGTTGAACTTCCATAAGTGCTGTTCGTACTTTTTCAAATAATCGGGCGAATTCTTCACGTTCCTCATCCGTTAAATATGTCATTAACTTAACCTCAGTATATGTGTTTGTGAGTGATAAATCGGTCTGCCATATTCATTATATGAGGCCCGTCTAGTAGTTACAGCTATTACGCTGGTATCACCTGCTTCAAAACCAATTGATATTATTTCATCTTTTAAATTGTATTTTTTAGCAAGCAGTGCCTGTAATGTAAAGAACGTGTTTCTATAGTCTGTTATGTCCACCATGTTTTGTCACCATATTTAATTGTTCCTTTTAATCCACAACAATCATCCGGTATAGCCCATAAATGTTTAAATGCGTCAAAGTTATTTAATTCGCATACAGAAAAATCTGTATTGTACGAATCACAAATTTCTTTAATCCGCTCATAGTATGCTAACCTTTCTTCTACTGAAAAAAATATTGTTGCAGAATCTTTAATCGAGTACTTATTAAATAGTGGACGAATATCTAATCCTACAGATTCGAATTGTTTTATTACGAATGGTGAAAATCTACACATCTCTCCTATGACAATATTTGGCTCTGATGATAATACGTGTTCAACAAAATCGAAACTGAAATAATTAAATGAAAACTCTGGTTCAATTTCATGACTCAGTGTTCCATCTGGCCAAATTGGTATTATAGGCGCGATTCGGACTGCTGTTCTAATGTTTGCGTCTACAAGTGTTTTTACTGCAGCTAAACGATCTTGAGTTGACGGTGCATGTGGCTCTAAAGTTTCCGCCATGTCTCCAGTTACAGAAACTTGAATGTATGTCAAATCTGGATCATATAGATTAAGATATTCAGAATCAGCCACCATCTTTCCTTTTGTGAAAATGATATGCGGATATTCGAAATCTTTAAATACCTGTAGAAGTTCTAGCATCTTCCGACTTACTAGTTCATTAGTTATGAATGGATCTGTCATTCCGCCTATTCTTATAGGTACTCTTCGTTTTAACATTTCTGCTGTTTTCGTAGTTCGGTTCTTTATGAAAGCATCTTCAAAGTGCTTTCTAATTTTTGTAATATCAGATTCAAATGGAATTTCGTGCCAATGATTTCTAAAACCAAGCAAACTATGTGCATAGCAATAGAGGCAACCATTTGTGCAACCGTTTCCATATGGATCTATCTGTAATGGATAATTGCAATGGTCGCCTTTGGCCCCACCAATTAATCTAACTGGCGATTTAAACTCTATCATTTTTTACACATATCCTTTGAGTAAGAACTCGTCAACCTCTGCCAATATCGGTTGTTCTGGTGGCAGTGATTCGCGGCTTATCAATTCTACTAAAAAGTCTAACGTTTGATCTGTTGCACCAACTTCACGTATATGACTGATTTCTGACCGTGGAATTGATATAACATCCAGCTCGCTAGTACCTTCCATTTTCTGAACTGGTGTTGGTTTATTATCTATAATTAAGTAAGCTAAGATGTCGCCAGTTGTTGTGGCGCCACCAAAGACTACTCTACTACAAATAATCGTATCACCAGTTTTGGTTGATACAATAAAGTACATTATTTTGCTCTCCACTCTTTATAGATGTTAATGGAATCGTTGTTAATTTTTTTAGATTCCATCCACGCAAGAACACTGTCATTATTACATGGTCTTGGTGAATTAAAACAATCGGCTTCGTGAACAATCATAAGATGACCAATGCATGGATGTTCACACAACATACGTTTTTTCTTATCTTTCATCTCATCAAATCTGTGAAGTTTCATATGGTGCCGTACACACCATGCTATTACTTCTAACTCTGGTTCTGTAAAGCCGAGTCGTTTTGCAATATCAATTGCAATTGGAACGCCCATTTCATCATGACCATGAAAATGTCCGTCTTTAAATGCAACTGGTTTGCCTACATCATGTAGTAGGACACAAATCTTTATAAGATCTGAATCATCCCAATTCAATCGTGCAAGACAATTTATAATGTGGTTGAGCGCATTTCCTTCTGGATGCCGATCAACGCGCTGTTCAAAGTTTCGCATGATGTCAATTTCTGGTAATACTTTACTCAGCGCGCCAATGGCACTTAAGTTTATTATGGTAAATTCTAAGTCTCCTCTTAAGATTTCTGAATGCATGCTTCCACCAAACTTAAAATATTTTTACCAAAAGTTTCAGGTAGATATTGTGTTAATCGATCTCATATTATTTATAACTCCTTAGGTATTCTATTGCTTTATCATGAATCAAACCATCCACTGGTGCACCCAACCGTATTAATTCTTTTATATTAGTTGATGACGTCATCAGTAAACTGTTATCTGATTGTGGTAATAACATAGTTTGAATTCTACTGTCCAACATACTATTAAAGGTAGCAAGCTCTGCTTCCATCTGAAAATCTGACGTATTTCTTACACCTTTAATGATTGTATTACATCTGTTTTCTTTCATATATTCAACAACGGAACCTGTGGTGTAATCTATCATACACCGCGATCTAACTTCAACTGGCAGTGTAGCATGGATAACATCCATTCGTTCATCTGGTGTCAATACATATTTTTTCTTTGGATTCTCAGCTACAAGAATAATTAACTCGAAATTCTTTGCGCGCTCCAAGAAAGATATTACGACAGATAAATGTCCATAATGGAATGGATCAAAACTACCGGGAAAACACGCTGTAAATATCGGATACTCATTGAATATAGCCTTGAATTCTGGATACTTATTGCTAATAACAAGTTCTGTTCTTAGGTTTGGATGTTGCTCAATCGCCATTTTAATAGCACTGTATTCGAAATGATCTCGAACATATTTCCAATCATGGCGGAGCGGAAGTCTTGTTAACAGTTTTTCTAAATATGCTATATCATGAATTTTCATAATATCTTTATCGCCACGTGTTACTGCTGTGCGTACAAAATATTGCATAGGTGATGAATAAACTGTTCCCCATCCGTCTTCTATTGGTACATGCAATTCTTGTAACAATCCCATAGTTATCAACATCCATCGCGTTTAGGTTTTTCTCGTTTATGTTTACACATTGGACAGTGGTCGCCGGATTCTCCTCTCCAAAGATACCCACAATATCCGCATACATATGTTTTCAATGTTGTTTTCATTTTAGATCACTCCATAGTAATACGTCATTTTTTGGTGATAGAATATATGGATCGATATATGTAAACTCTGGTAAATATGGTGGTACACGATATGATACACAACATGGTATAGCAACCATTGCCCTGCGGCCATCACATTTAAGGTGTTTTATAATTTCAAGTACGGGTGCATGTGAATGTACTGCTGCAATTACTAACTTTGTTGGTTCTTGGAATCTTAAATCAAGATCCTGCACCTTCGTATTCAGTATTGTTAGACGATCCACTTTATCCATCAATGTTGTATCTGCTTCTGGATCTATATTTATGCATGTCCATTTTGTACGAAATGCACAAAGAATAGATGTTCTTGAATACTTACCATCGCCGGGACAAATTAAGACTACATTCTCATCAGATGGTGAAATATCAAGATGATTTACAATTGCGAAATAAGCGGCTTGTGACTCAGAGATTTCTTTCACATTAGGAAAAATCTTTGTGTGAACGTTTAAAATATCTCCAGCGCATTTCAATCCTAAAAAGTCGTCAACGTACCTGCCACGCATGTACATAACTTATCACTTTCGTCATAAGTTATTTCTGGTTCGATTACTCCTTGCTTTTTAAGTGGAGACCATCGATACCAGAAATACACGGCTACCATTAAATATCCTCGAACCGTATTGGCTGAAGGTTTGCTTTGTTTGCTTTGATGCGGCAAAGGCGCTCACCACAAATTCTCATAAGTGAAAGCGCACGTTCTACCTGGATACCACTATAGTATCCATTGAAATAGATTTTGGCAAGCTGTGGAATCTGCGAAACCTCACCAGTTACTGGGTTTAGTTTTGTAATGAATGCAATACTTTTTGGGTTCACAATAAAGTGTTCTCCACTTATATATTCCTTAGGCAGTTCACGAGCGGTGTATCCACCAGCTCTAAGACGAAGTTGATATGCAGGATTTCCATCCACTGGATTAATTACATTTGCGATTTTAATTTTCATTTCTTATCACCTTTCATTCTAACAAATTCTTTTAGCATGTTTATTTCTTTTCGTTCATTCTTTTCAAATCGGCCTCTTACAGCTAATTCGAGATAATAGTAGCTTGGCTCAATATCTCGACTTAGCTCTAAAAGTTCTGTCATATATGGTAGTCCATTTGCTAATTTAGTAGCTAATTGACACAAGTATTGTTTATTATTTCCTATACCTTCAGCGAACAGTATTCGTGTAAGACTCAATGATACTCACCATATCTTCTGTTTCTACCATTGGAATAAGGTTAAGAATTTTTTCACTCCATCCGGCTAACAGATATACGTTAGGATTCTGAATGTTCACTTGTGCTGTTCCGTATCCAGCAAGATCAATTGAGTAAATCCTACAGTTCGGATTAACCTCGTGTAGATATCGATCGAATAGTGATGATACCGATGCACTCGTTCCACGTGACGAGTAACACTGCATATCACTGACGATTAGTATCCTATCATACACCATTTTTGCACGAATAATCGCGTCAATTGGCTTCCATGCTTCTGTGCTCCATCCAACATTTACTGAACGCATCATTCTGGCACAAGCCAACGATGATAGTTCTTTTGGTAAAATCACCTGCTGGAAATCTGTTGCAAATGATACGAGCGTGTGCTGCTGGAAAATCTTTGGACAGATTGCTCCAAATAAACCAGCGATGTCATACCGTGTCATTGACGATTTACCAGAGAGTGGACTATCCATAGAGCCAGAAACATCTACAAGAATTAGTGTACGTCCTTGAATTTTTGGGATATTTCCAATTGACACTTCCATTGCTTCTTCAGTGATTCGTTTATATTCCGTTGTTTCAACCATTTTGTATGCGGAAAGGAAGCGGAATGGAAACTGTTTACTATTCGCAACTGCATGTGGGTTAGTTAACCTTGGTGCAATTAATGATGCAGAAATTTTGTGGCTCTCAAAATTTCGCAAGTTACGTAGTAAACCCATATATCCCATTTTAGGGATCATGTCAGTCCATGCCTGTTTATTCGAACCAAGTGTAGAGATGGCATGTTCCCAAGTGTCGGCTGATTCGATTGTCTCATCAACTAGTGACTGGAAAATTTTCTGCTGTTCTATGTCTTTCGGTGTCGGGTGTGTTAAGAATATTGCGTCACGGAATCTAAACTCTCCAGATCCACCGTTATATTTAGCAAACTGATAAGCATCGAACTTATTCAGAGATCTACGAATCACTACTTTCGTGATACGTGGAAGCCTAACCGAATTAAACGGCCTGCGCTGATCTGGAAACATTCCTTTCTGTGCTGACATTAATTCGAGAATTTCATCTGCACGACTGACAATTGCACACCCATAATCAGCTGCATTCACTACTGTTTTATTTCCACTGTTTGCATATAATGTCCAAAGCAAGATTGGAACTGAACGCATATGCATTTCGTGTCTTGCATAAACTGCAAGTTTCAAAACATATTCAGGATCTCGTATGAGTACACGATTTGCAAGTGCGATTAATTCTGCATCTGCATTACCATATGCACCAGGCTCATTCACAAAACATGTGAAAACACGAGTCATCAGTTCTTCTTTCGGTGGTAAAGCTTCCGCCAATCCACCAGCTTTATTTCGTATAACTGCTGTCTTTTCTAACGATCTGTTAAACTTTCCTGCCATTTTATGTCACCCAATCTTTTATTATATCCCATGCTACCATGAGAACCATTACACATAAACAAAATGTCAGAGCTAATGCTATTATCATAATGAATCATACCTTATTGTTAATAACAAGTCATTTGCCCGCTTTCTAGTTTCATCTGAAATGTGTGCTGGTATTTTTGTTGGAAATGTTTTGATTTCATCTAGCAATTCGTATGCTGTTTGTTCCCAGTCATCTGCAATACTATGCCCAAAAGCATCTTTGAGTTTTCGTAAATTAATTTCTATCTCACCATACATAACCATATATAAACAGGTAAGAAGATTACGATGCAACACATTTATTGTTTTTACCTTTTCAGCACCAGTGCTTGCATTAGCACGCTTAATAAGAGTATGACTGAGCCCTTCGTATGCTGGAATCATATCCTGTGTGATACATGCTTTACCTAATTCTCGTAATTCGTCCCAATACCTATCATCATGATGAATTTGCACCGGTGAAAAAAGAGTTTCGATTGAGTTAGGATTTGATTTTAAAAGCATACCTATAAATTTTTTAATTTCATGACTTTCGATTTCAAACTGATCTGTTCTTGTTACATCTGTTTCTTTTAATCTATCTAAACCAAATATATCGTCTAGATTCGCGGCATAAATAACACGTAAATCATAATCAGAATTATCTCTATTATATCCACATGCGCGAGAACCAATCATTGCGGAGAAGATTAAGCCAACCATACCATTCTACTCCTAGCACCAAAATCAGGAACAGTCCGTTCAAATGTTTGTAAAAACTCGACTCTATTTATTCTTGGATGTGTTTTGTCTACCAGAGCATTCATGTGCCTTGTAATAGTTCCATCATGGAATGTATTTTCAGAAACAATTACTCCACCATTGTTCCATTCATACGCCATGAATTCACCCTGTGAGAAGTATAATTTTAATCCACCAACAATAAATGCAAACGCATTCATTCTATCACCAGCAAACCTCTCAATTCGAATTGGATTTTCTGCGTATGGATTGAATGGTGCAGTAAAAAGTTTCCAGAAATGAAGTGAAACATCTATGTTGAACCAGAACCAATCGAATCTATCGTTATATGAATTCCTTGGTAGCTGATTTGCATGTGATCCACTCGGCCAACTTCCACGGACTCTGTATGTGCCATTAATCTCTGCCGCTAATAGCTCACGGTTACTAAACCAGAATTTATCATTGCCGATTATTACAAGATCGGCTAATGTTCTCTTACTTATCCACTTATCAGACTTTAAGATTACACGCATTTTCATTTCACCTCATTAATAACTCCTAACTTTAGTGCCTCATCTACACCAAAGAAGTAGTCTTCCCTTTTATCAAAGATATTCATAAGGAATTCTTTACTTATTCGTGTATTCTCTATAATCATTCTTATATAAAGATTACGAGCCCACGTCATCTGTTCAATCTTACTCGTCCATTCGCTAAAGGGATGTGATCCTTTATTAAATGAACACGATACATCATGAATCATAAATCGTGCAAATGGTGAAGCTACCCTATCATCACATGCTAATAGTATTGGTAATGCAAATGAGTAGCACTCGCCATATACATGACCTATAATTTTTGCTTTTGAATACCGAATAGCAGATAACATACCAGTTAAAGCATATTCGAATCCACCGCTACAATTAATGATGAGTGTGATATCGTCTTCAGATTCTTCATTAAGTTCTGCCAGCGTAGTTACAAATTCAATTACGCTATCTTCATCCATAGTTCTAGATAATAGTACTGTTCGCATCATTTTTAATCCACCAAACATAC
>NZ_JAQVBV010000050.1:11205-24093 GCF_028690125.1 Bacteroides sp.
CTGTAGGATCCGTAATATTAACAAATCTCGGCATTAGTGAAGCACCTCTATTAGTGGATTTTCAGCATCACCATTTCTGGTAAATCCTTGATAGAGTCCTATAGAATTATATACTGGACGACATTTGCTATGAATCGGAATTCGTAAATTACTCATTGTTCCAGCATTTACAGGTTTATAAATTGCCTGTTCTGTAGTGTTATAACCACTAGTTTTGATAATTGTACCACTAAGTGGGTCAAATACATAACCGGTATTTGAACGATACCGTGACTCTTGTAATGCAATTTCTAAAATCTGTTGCATATCTTCTGCCATATTGTTCACCTCAGAAAAATTTCGCGCTGCGCAATTATTTGTTCCTTTGATATAAGTTTACCATTAATTAATAATCCTGCATATAATCCGTTGTCATCAAAACATGGCTGTATAGTTTTTGTTATTAATAAAAATACTTTTGATTGCGCCGGATTACTTAACACAGTTCCCGTAAATACATTTACGTAGCGCCCTTCCAAATTAGTCTTAATCTCTCTAGGCATTTTCTCCACCTTGGCACTTTACACTCAGCAACTGGAATCGATTCTACTGGTACAAATCCATCTCGTCCAGCAATGTAGCCGGTATAATTCCCAAAACCATCAAAGATCGGATACCAGTTATCTAAAATATAAATTGCGTGTACACCTTGTTTAAACTTTGGGTCACCTTAATATTAGGCATTTATTATCACCTCAAGTCTCTTCCGTCTTTATCGCACGGAACACCAGTTGATGCTGAAAATTTACGATCGATTCGTTCTACATCGTACCATTTATCGTTTATAAAACAACCACAGTATGCACCAGTTAAATCATCGTATACTGGAAACCAGTCTTTAAATATATACCACATGCGATTTCCAAATGCACCGCGATCGATTAATATTCGTCGTGTTTTTTGACACATCACGGTTCCTGTTCTAAAGTCAAATATAAATAAACATGGTTTTGATGACGAATGTGTTAACTTAGACGCTTTGATAATTTTACGAACCTTTTCGTTCTCTGAAATTGCATATCGTTTATAAGTCAAAAATCCATCAATCTTAGGCATTGATATCACGTATTCCATGACCGGCGTCTATTCGTCTCAAAAAATCAACTGGTTTAAAATTACGGGATTCGTACCAACCAATATAAACACCAGCTTCATCAAATACCGGATACCAATTTTTAGTTATATACCAATAATGATTGTGTGCAAATGGTTTATCGTTGGCTACTATTATGCGGCCTGTATTCTCACATCTAACGCTACCCGTATAGAAGTCAAAAATAAAATGATAATGATTCTCTTCAAGTTTTTCAATGTTATTAACTATGCGTGTCACAAGGATGTGATTTCTATGGATTGGATTTAACCCTTGAATATTTGGCATGTTATCACCCTATAGTCATTTCATCTGGAGATTTGTCGTAATACCTGTCTCGTTTATAAATAGGTAGACGATATGAGTCTGGTGTCTCAGAATGGTAATACATCTCAATTATGAATGGTACGTCATCCTTATGCGCCCACATCCAGTTTCTACTACCGCGTTCGGTTGCAGCGCCTTCGGTTAACCCACTTCCAATTCTAAAGATTTTACCCATTCCATCATCACATATTAATGCACCACAAGTTCCTATATCTTTACCTGTACCTTCAACCATACCAATAACTTTAACTTCTCGTTCTTTACGATCCTTAATCTTTAATACATCTTTAGATGCGGCACATGAACTGCGCCCAAATTTATATTTACATGCCGGATTATAAAGAATAATTCCTTCGCCACCATTTCCAATTATATCATCAAATCGAAGCATCGCTGAACTGTCGACGTTGAGAGATGTTTCTGGTGATGTAATCAGTGCACCGGTGATTGGGAAGTATAAATGAAGATAAGTTAAAACATATCTATACTCTTCTTCTATTGTTGGTATATTGAACAATACGATGTGGATTAGTTCATTATTACACTGGCGTGTATATGAATCATCTGCATTTAATGTTCCTGTGACATATGTAAAGTTCTTTTCGCGTGAACCTTGATTGGATGCTAATGCCTCACCATCAAAAATTTGTGTGTGAAACATCTCTGGCATATTCATAAGTTTCTCGCGTAAATAAGTTACAATATGTGGCAACTTTTCAGTGTACTCATTAAATGTACCTGTTTCCTTTGTTTTGTTTCTTGAGTAAATCCGAATATCATCTAACCCGTTAACAATTATTTGTATACGAACTCCATCAAATTTTTCTTGTACAAACCACTGCTCGATGTTATCTTTAGTCGGATCATACGGTTTTGCTTTCATTAAAAATACAGGTGTCAACGCTGTCATATTTCCACCCTATGTTCGAATGTTAAAAACCGAACATTTATTTCTGAAAAATTTGGAAGAATATCCAACTTGTTACTAACAAGTGTCCAACCTTCCGGCAGAACAATTATTTCAGCAGCATCATATGAAAGGAACTTTGCTACAATTCGCTTATTATCTGACATACCAACCAACGAATTCGCCTGTGGTATTATCATATTCTGGCCACCATTGCGGTTCAATTGCCCATGATCGTTGGTAATTATAATCACCTAAATTATGAACAACCCTTTCTTTTTTTCTACCATGACGCCGAATAGCTATTAAAGTGCCGGTTTCTGTATCCCATCGCATATGAAAACCACGCGATCTGTGCTTATCATATAACCTTCGAGCTGCTGCAACTATCCGATTATATTTCTGTTTCTTTTCTAACCCATAAATCTTTGGCACTTATATCACTCCACAACAATACTCGACCGTTTTAATTTGTGTAA
The DNA here is from genome assembly GCF_028690125.1 of Bacteroides sp. Classification (GTDB taxonomy): domain Bacteria; phylum Bacteroidota; class Bacteroidia; order Bacteroidales; family Bacteroidaceae; genus Bacteroides. The sequence continues at coordinate 14,051 of NZ_JAQVBV010000050.1, forward strand.
TAAAATTTGTACTCCATCGTGTTAATCTCCAACCTGGAATATCATATATAGTATCTGATATTGGTATACGAATTGTAACTGCACAGCCATCGTTAGAAAATGAATATTCATGAATGTAATTGACTCTATACGCAATGTCTACTAATTCCGAAAAATTACTAAGCATTTCAGCGCGTGCCTCTCGTTGACGAAGTCCAGTTATTCGTGGCATAATAAACCCCAAAAAATATGAGAGTGATTAATCACTCTCACTTTCGAATTTAGATAAATCCATTCCATTAAATACGTTTTTTAATCCATTATGTTTTCTTTCGATACCTGCAGTAGTCCAGATGATTTCAGCATGCGTACATCCGATGCATGCAATAAGTGCATCTGTAGTTGAAGTACCAAATGCTCTAGATGTTTTATTCAATGCGCACGCCACGTTCTCACGAGTTCGTGTACAATTGATCGATGCTATAGTTACCACTTAAGCTGTCTCCATCTTGCACTGTTATTGTTGGGCACTAAACCAGCCTGTAACATTGCAACATTCCATGAGCCGAAGAAGTTAATTATCGTGCTCACAGATGGTGCTCCCTCACTACTGAATTCTTCCCACTGTCTTACAGTCGGCGTTCCGTGCACCTTTACAGCTGCATTACGGATACTATCGATCATAGAAGTTCTGGAATACATCTTAGCATCTCCTCATGGCTAAGTCTCTCGCCGCCTGTAATGATCCAAATCTTCTTGTAAAAGTTGAACCAGACGGGAATCCTGATGTGGATTTAAGATCTCGGCCTATTGGCATTCTTCCAAATGTGTCATTAAAGCGTACTAACTCTGCAAGTAACTGCTGTTTTGAATATTTGTCTTCCATAAAAATCTCCTTTGGGAGACTTTAATAGTCCCCCAAACCAACTTGTTTATTTCTTGTAGGTATACGTGTTTTATCCACATCAACTTTAACATCATTAATATCTTCGAACTGGAAGTCCAAAGCATTAATCTCGTTTCCATTGAATGGATTTACTATCATCATCTTAGAAGGGTCACAGAAACGCTCAATATATTCATCTGCAATCTCTGCATAATGCGGATTTTTTTTCATAGTTTCTTTAGTATAGTTTACAATCTTATCGAAATCCGGCTTAATTTCAAACTCTTTATAGAAGTCTGTAATTAAGAAGAGCAGTTCTCTACCTTCACGTTCACTCATTAAGTATCCTATATCTGTGAGTGATTTTAGATGAGTTTCAATATTATTAATTGTTGTATTTATATTACACTCACGCAACTCACGCTGAATATCCTGTTTAGTTGCCTGAGTTAAATTCTCTACAATTTTAATAATATGTTTTTCAATTTCATTACATCGCATTGACGACCGAATCAAGGTATTACCAAAAATTAGATGGTTATAAAATAAATCAATTGGCGCTGAGAAAATCGCAACCTTCCCATCTTTAACCATAGTAATTCGATCATTATGATGAAATCGTGTGATCCCATTAATGTTGCGCAAATATTTTTTAAAATCTCTTCTTGATGCGGCAAACATTGCTGGTACATATTCAACAAGGCATGATGCGGCTGGGTTAATATAGTAGTCGAACTCAGGCAAGTGTGAGACATACCATCTAATCTTTGCCTGTTCTACCATATTCATTTGTTGAATATCCCACGGAGATTCAAGATCTTCTGCAATGCGTGTCATTACAGTCTGTGTTTGTCCTTTAGATGAGTCTACTGTAAACTCAGCTACTCGTGTCATAAGTTCCGCCGGAACTGGAGTAGTATCTGCAGATTCAGTTGCACGAGAAAATATGAATGGTCTACATGGCAAATCTATTTTTTGTGTGGATCTACCTAAAATTGATCGTTCATATTTTGCATCCTTGCCTTCACCCCATGTCTTTAATACTTCAACAATTGCGAAGTTTTTACTTATTTTATTTAGTTCTGGAAAGGCAACGAACTTTGCTTTCTTAATCTGATACTGTTTCTGTGGATCGAAGATCGCTTTATCTGATGATTGTTCCATCATTAAGAACTCACCAGGTAATACTGTTTTTGAATTCGCATCCATGAGCTGAGTTTTTCCTGCACCAGAATCACCAGAGATGTATGTTGGTAAACCGGCAAGAATTAATAGAGAGAATACAGATAATCTATTAAATTCTTCGCCTACTATATAATTATCCAATAATAAATTAACATCCCATAATGTCGGTACGTAGCCATCTCGTTCTGCTTCGAATAGCTCGTATTCATTTTCTGACAGACCTAATCCTACTCTTAAGTCCTCACGCTCTTTGCGCTCTATTGCACTTAGTACACTCATTTAATCAATCCATCCTTGGAAGCAATAGATTTCGCAATTCGTTTTGCTCTATCATCTTCAATACCTATAAACTCTTCCATGTATTTAAGCGTTTCGGCAAATTCCTCAATATCCATTTGAATCGAGCGTTCGCGAATCTGACTTAATAATTCTTTTATTGCATCGGATTCGCTACTTGTTAACTCTACAGCTGTTTCTTCTTCTACTTCAAAATCATCAGCTAATTCAAATATATATGTGGATTTGTTATCCGGTGTTTGAATGCGAGTAATTATCGTATATACGTCTGGTGCGTCCAGATCTTCTACGAGTAACGACTTAACATATTCCGATAGAGCATACTGTGCTGCGTATGGAATGCCTAAAACATATTCCTTTCCGTGTTCTGGATGTTCCATATAAATTAGACACTTATATGAACAAGCACCAGAAGACTTATTTTCACATGTTGCACATTCCTGCTTAGTACCATTTACCGAAAATCCTGTCTCACAATCGTCACTTGCGCATACGATTTGTCTATCTACAAACATCGATCGCGAGGGCTGTCCCCGCAATATCCTAAACTTTTTTGGAGAGTCGAATGGAAAATTCTTATTTGCAGTTAAGCGCACTAGGATTTTATCTGAATTTGGTCTTGTCTCTAATAATATATTACTTAACTTTGATTCCATTGAACCGCAACCTTTAAATACTTTAACAACCTTTATATTATATATGACTCTACTAATTGACTATAAGTTTCATACTTCATTATTACGTAATCCAAATATGTTCAAGTATGAGATTTTTTCTTTCATTAAAATTGTGAGTTCGTATTTTGGACTCACCCAGTTTCATGAGGATTGTATCCTATATCGTTTAAATGAAACATGGAATGATAGAACAATCTTATACAATAAAATTAGATATGAAAACGTAATCTTGGGTCTGATGTTATTCTGTAACGAATTTGATTGTAAAAATAATGAACAGATTTTAATTGAACCATTCATTACATCTATGTATCCACAAGAAATTCGTCAAGAGAATTTGATTTCTATATTTAAAGTTTATCAGACATCCATTGCAATTTTTAATGTTAGCCAATTAGGATCAAATACATCTTCGATTTCTGGCTCAACTGGAATCAACCGCTGACCGTTTAACTGGAATACAGCAGTAATTTTACCACAGGTTTTACATTTAAAGAAACCAACTTGGATTATATGTGTTTCAGTTTCATACGTTTTTATTCCGAGCTTTTCGAACTTTTCATTCTGTCCACAAGCAAGACATTTAAATTTATTATATCTACTTGTAACAGCTCTATCCTGACATGAAATTTCTGTCCGTATAACGAGTACATTTCTACGTTTACATTTTCCTGTTTCAGGATCAAAATTTCCGCAGTCTTTGTGCTGAAATACCGGTTCGCGTTCAAAATAAAACGGTATAAATTGTTTTGCATTTTCCAATTAACATCTTCTCCATGATAGTAGTGAAACTAAAATATAGTTTCCACCATACTTATTCAGCACTATCAAGTAAGATATGTTTTAAATGCTTAGCACAATTCATTGCTACAAGTTTTTGGAATTTCTTGAAGTCAATGATAGTAAACTTTTCAGCGATATTCAGAATCTCTTCTACAAGAATATCGTTACTTACAATTGGAATTAATTTTGGCATTATTTCCATGCCTAATGCACAGTTATTTTCATCGCAATACTCAAGTGCACGCTTTTCAACACGAGCCCTGGTACAAAACATCTCAGCAATAGCTGGAGTTTCGTCAATTACACTCCGCGGTTCGTTAATCGGTTTCTTTTTTATTCCGGCCGATTCTTTAAATTCTGGTGCAACAATTTTTGCAAATTTCTGGAGTAAATAGTTCTTAATCACAACTCCTTCTTTTGCAATACCGGGTGCAATTTGAGAATCCCCAACTACCATCTCTTTTATTTCGTCAAGTGTTGGGTTACTTAGTATTACGTATGGTACAATGGGTATTCCATGGTCAGTAAAGACCGTATGCCAGTTCTTAATATAGATTCCGTATTTGATATTATAGATAGCGAATCCCCATAGACGAGTTCGTTCACTACCATACTGGATTCTATGTGGTTTACAGATAGATTCACCGTAGTAAATATATCCTTCTTTGAATGGTTTTCTTGCATGTGCATCAACTACCATCTGTACTGCTTCTCGCCACGGTTCTCCAAATTCCATACCGCCACCAAGAATTGTGTGGTGTGACCTAAAGATTAATGTCTGGTCACGTACAATCCATGAGAAGTTTGCACCATCAATCTTTTCTGAGACCTCTACTTCACACGTTAAAACACCAAGTGTGCTACGGTCTCCAATCTGTTTGATTTTAACAAACTCATTTTCCATTTACTCACCGTCGTCTTTGATATGCATTCGTACTTGATTATTAATAAAGGAAAGTGGATACGTTTTATTTAAATCACAATCGAAATGTCCGTGTCGTATATCTTCACCACTATCCCGTGCGCACTCCATCCAATCGGTGATCATCTGTTCACCCTGACCCTCATACCAACGGATGAATGCTTTAGCTTCATCACGACTCATGAATCCTGAAATTACGACTTCGAACGTTTTTTCTTCGTGCTCGTCTGACATTCCATTTGCTCCTTATATTTTGGACATTTGGTAAAATACTTTTCACACATCTCGAAGTTCTTTACAAGTTCCCTAGTTAATAAACAACATTGTACATTCGTAAAGTCTTCTAATTGTACCCAATGGTAAATACCATTTGGCTCTGATAGTCCAGTTGGATAATATCGATGAATGATGTCTACACCTTTCTTAGAACGAATGAGTTTACATAATTTATCATTATCGATAAATGGGCAAAATGCTGTTGTTTTAGCATTTGTAAATTCTTCTAACGGACTATTCGTATAATCGAAACCAATAGCTCCCATTATTTGCCTTCTGCTAGTTTCTCATAATATTCCATACATTCAGAAAGACTCTTGCCTACGATTGTAATTTCGCGCTGATGTGTTTCGGACATACTTACTCTGGTGTCCTTCACTTCTATTTTACACATTTCATCACTCATATGATTACCTCTTTTTAGGCATTAATGCCTGTCCATCATACTCAATAATTCCATTGAGATGGTCTATGTTGATGTTTCTGAAATGCCCTTCTCCTTTAAGAACACATCTTAGCTGCTGACACATAAGTGCAGCAATGTGTGCTCCAACGAATATTACAGCTTTAGCTGTGCATGGAAGCGGGTCTGCTTCTCCACTTTCGAAGAGTGTGCTTTCATAGAAACGAATATCATCAGGATCATTTGGATTAATTACGAATACTTGGAATGCCTGTCCGCCTAAGCGGCCATCTATGAACCACTGAACCTCGGGCTTTCCTTTTACTGCATTCCATATTGTTTTACGTGATGATATCGAATCAGTCGCCGCAATCACGATACCGTTATTTACTTTCGAATCATCTGTAAAAAAGCGGTCTTTAATCTTAACTTCAAGTTCAACCTTGCGCTTTATTAAATCTGCAAGCGCTTCAGTCTTTTTAAGACCGAGATGTTCGACCAGAAAATTCTGATTAGGAAGGTTGTGTGGTTCTACAGTATCGCGATCCCACAGAATTAAATTTTTCAATCCCATCTGTGCTGCGTAATAGCCAACGAAACTTCCAATTCCACCACAGCCAACGATATGAATATCTGGTTGCGGATCTTCGTCTGGGTTGTACCATTCAAGCTGTCGTAGGAAACTGACCTTGGGTTCCTCGAATGGTACATCAACTGGTATTGGTTCATCAGTCATAGTTATCACTTTTCTATTTAGAATATTATTGCAAGAATTAGTAAACTCAGATAGGTAAAAACTCCCAATAAGATTGCTCTAATTGGGATTTCATACGCTAATGTAAGTTCTTTTCTGTGGTAGTCATTATATGGTAGATGTTTTTTAAAGGCATATAACTTTTGCGTCATCTACCAATCGCCTGATCAATTGTCTGCGTTGCGAATGCCATAGCTTCATGAACACTTCCTGCAGCAACAAGATCATAGAAATTTTTGTGCGTATCTCTGAACCAGACATCGCCGTGTGTTGTTATGACAAATGCATCACACCATGAGACGGCCCTGTTTACAGGAGCTCTTCTGAATGGGTATGTATCAGGAATGCTACAAATTTCACTCATGCGGTCTTCTGTGGGATTTTCAATGAAGATTGCTCTGTCATTAAATACAGTATAGAGAAATGGCCCGCGCTTAATGCAAACAAATTCTGGATGCATCTTAGCAATGGTGCCATACTGGCCGAAGTTTTCGGTCTCGAGGTTTAGTACTGGGTGCTGGTCGAATGGCTGGCATATGTAATTTGTAAGTCTACTTGTTACCAGGTGATCAAGTCTGCTGAATTTACGATTGTTATCAGTTCCAGTTTTATAGTCTGCAAAAAACTGAGAAAATGATGTGAGATCAATCATTGAATAGCACTCCCTCTTCCTCTTTCATCGCAAGTACAACACCTGCTGCCTCTTCATCAGTCATCCCTTGGGCTTTATAATATTCGAAAAGAACCTGATCAATTTCTGAAAAGCCCGGTACGATCGCGACTGAGGTTGTGTCGTCTCCGGACTCGAGATTTTTTCCGGCTCCTGCTCCTGCTCCTGCTCCTGCTCCGGTTCCGGTTCCAATAACTTTTGCGGCTGAACCTTTTCGTTGGTAGTAGTTTACAACGCCTGCTCCTGCTCCCTGCACGCCGTAAAAGTACTGAAAGGTACGGGTCTTGACGTTTGTTTTGATTGCGGCGTCAATTTCAGCAATGAGATCTGGAGAAATCTCCGGTTCCAAGTCGATCTGCACATTATCAAGTTTTACGTGGTCTATCCCAAATGGACAGGATGAATAGTAGTCAATGCGACCACGAAGCTGGCATGCATGGTTTCCTACAATGGAAACAAGCCAAGTGCCTATGTGCTCAATTAATCTATTGATTGCGCGCTCATCTGTTCCTGACCAGAATGGCTGCATCTTTCCGTGGCTGTGAACCCAGCCGACTACAACTTGAGCCTGCATAAGTGCCTGAATAGTCGCCTCGTCTACACCTTTTTGTGTAAAGTCAACGTCAGCACCACTGACTTCCTGCTCAGTGATTATGATATCTTGAACGTGAACATTGTGTGTTACAGGATGAATATATCCTGTCATGATTGCTCCCACTTCTGTCTCTACAGCAAGGAACATCTGCATAATCTTTGCGTGTGCGATTTTAGTCAACACAATCTTAGGTGGAATAAGTGCCATGTAGTTTCACTCCTCAACAAGTTTAGCCGCTATCACTTTTGCTAGCGTAATGAATTCATCTTCATCCATGTTATCACATCTCTGTGAAACCTTTTCATGCAGCCAATGTCTAGCTGCGCTTGCGCTCTGTTGCTTCCATTCTGGACAACCTTCGCATGCATCACTACCGTGTTTGTTACCACAGTATTTACATTTACAGAATCTGCATGTTTCTTCTTCTGTAGCTGCCAAGCCGCACTCTCTGCATGGGTGTTTGAAATACAGATGCCAATACGGACTCCTTGGGTTATAAAACTGCAGGAACTCAATGATGAATGAAATTAACATTGATAAGTTCTTTTCATGTGCAAGTTTTGTCATATCTGTGGCTGTGCCTTGGCATATACCGCCATTCGATACGTGGGGATGTACCTGATCTGAACTGAGTCCGGGATCCCTTGGTGAGTCTCTGTCTCTCAATACTCCATATGATCCATTTTTGTCTACGTATATTTTCAGGCGACCAAGGTCAACAGTTTCTGGCCCGTTTGGATTCTTGATGTGAATCGGTTGAGTAGTTACGATAAGTCTTGATGGCTCACTTTCCAGTGTAATATCGTAGATCTTTGGATGGTTTACAAGTGCTTCATATACTGCTTTCGCCGCATCTTCTTTGCTCTCGATTGCAGAGAGTTCTTGCAGAAGCGATTCTAGTTCATCTGGTGGTTGCTGTTCTGATATAGAGATCCCTCCGAAAAATTAAGTTGGTAGGAAACTCCTACCACTTCTACTGTACTTAAAGGCCCGCTTCGAACTTAGGGGCACTGAGGATTATTGTGGTGACTGCTGCGGCCAGGACGTCATCTGGGTTTACGTACCCGATTCCATCTGCCATGAGAGCGGAGAAATTGCTGAAGCCAGCCTTTTCGACAACTGCTCTGTAGGTCATGAGGCCATCGATTCTTACTGCAGTTCCACTGGTTCCCATCTTGGCTACAGTCACTGTGCGGCCAGTTACCGGGGCAACTTCTGCTACGACTGGGGCAGGTGCGGCTGGAACGTATTCGACACCAGAGTCATCGACAATTCTGAGTCCGGCAGGCAGGGCGCCTGCTTCGAACTTTGGTGCACTCAGAATGATGGTGGTCACATTTGCTGCAAGGACATCGTCAGGGTTGACATAGCCGACACCGTCAGCCATCAGTGCGGAGAAGTTGCTGAATCCTGCCTGGTTGACAACGTACCTGTAGGTACAGATTCCTGCAATTTCAACGACAGTTCCAGAGGTACCCATCTTAGCGACAGTGATTCTGCGGGTTGCTACGGGCTCTTCTTCCTCTTCCTCGTCCTCTTCTTCGTATTCCTCTTCTTCCTCTTCTGGGTCTACTTCAGTGATGGTGATTGCGACTTCGACAGTGACTTCGATGTCAGGTTCTTCTGCCTGGATGATGCTGTCCTTCGGGACAAATCCGCCCGCAACCTCGACATACTCGCGACCTTCATCGTCGACAATCTTAAGTGCACCAGCTTCGAACTTAGGGGCACTCAGGATGATGGTGGTCACATTCTGGCCAACGATGTCATCTGGGTTTACATACCCAATTCCATCTGCCATGAGGGCAGTGAAGCTTCCGAGGCCTGCCTTCTGGACAAGTGCCCTGTATGTGAATATTCCATCAACAACTACTTCTACACCGCTGGTTCCCATCTTTGCTACTGTGATCTTTCTAACGTTTGCCATATAATTTTCCTCCAATATTTTTGTTTGTTTCACAATCTGGAGCAAACCATTTCTGGTTATCACGAACTCCTGACTGTGTCATCGACTAATGCTTCTACAACTTCTTTAAGATGAGCCTCGAAGAGATGTGTTATAATATTATCTGAATAGTCAATCCGGATTTCACATTTTGTGCACCAAAAATTTTCTAAATCAGATTGAATAATCTCAGCTTCATCGCCATCTTCAAAATCTACAAAACCTTCATCTAAATAAACTAATGTATCATACTCAATAGTTTCTACACGAATTGTACGAATTAACTGTGAGATAAAATATCTAGCGCGTTGTTGCGCTATCTTACTAGCATGTGTTAATAACACAATAAAATCATCAATACATACTGGAAGTGCTATCTCACTAATTAATCCATCAACTCGTGGCATTTTTAAATTGCTCCTGAATCTTTTTCATTTGATTATATTGATGTCTACTAACTTTATAAATGTTTGTATTAGTTTTCTTCTGCCTACCTGTCCATGTAACTGAACCATGGTTTTTTAAATCAACTAATACATGTCCTCGTGTTTTTTCTAGCTCTACAGAACCACTTGTAAATGGTGTATCTGGGCCTATTTCAATAATTTTATCTATTACAGCTGCATGACGTATATAAAGCCAGCGATCCATCGCTAGTCACCGTTGTGTTT
>NZ_JAQVBV010000101.1 GCF_028690125.1 Bacteroides sp.
TCTCAGCTTGTGGAGCTATGAACTCAGCCTGGAGCCCATTTAGCGGTATTACTGTCCCGGCGCGGGCCGTGCTGATCTTAAGCTGCTTGTTCTTGATGGTCAGCAAAAGCTCTTCAAAGGTCTGGCTGCTGTGGGTCACGGCGGGCAGGTAGACTTTGGCTGCCGGAAAATTATCGATAACTTCGATCAGGCCACCTATGTGGTCGGAATGAGGATGGGTACCAACAACCACTGCCAGTTTTTCGACCCCTTGATTTCGTAAATAGCCCGCCACTTTTTCCCCTTGATCTTTTTCGCCGCCATCTATTAGCAGGTTTTCACCCGTTGGAGAATGAGTATGGCATCGCCCTGTGTTTGGGCCATGAAGTGATACTGATGCGCGTAAATTGGGTTTTTCGCGAAAAAGTGTACCCCCCTAAAAATAAGGGGGGGCGTGGGATAACCTAATATGCCTCCTGTTCGTCGAGCCAAAGATGATTTTTTTCAAATTCAGCTTCATACGTATAGGTTTATTGCGGCCCTCGCCGGGCAGACATTTTGTTTATGCTATCATTCAAGCGATCTGATACTTTTCTAACTCTGGTTATCTTTATCTAACTCCTGTGTGGCAGTCGATATGGGTATAAGTCAGGATTCTGGGTCATAAGTAATAGAAGCTGTTCGGGCGGCATCATCCCAGTTAACTGTTTCACCAAGTCCTTCACTGATAAAACGAAGAGGAACCATGGTTCTACCATCTATAATCTGGGCAGGAACATCCAGTTGTTTTGTATCGCCATTAATATAGGCAGTATTTTGGCCTATTGTTATCTTTACAGTGATATACCCTAGGCTCAAAGCTACGGTCTGAGTATTTTGATCCCATTTTACCTGTGCTTCCATAGCCTCGGCGATGGGACGAATTGGCACTAAAATTCGGCCTTCCTGCATTACTGGAGGTGTATCAGTTAAAATGGGATCACCATTAAATAGAATCCTAATCTGAGGAAGGATGACTGGGGAATATGGTACTAATGCGTCTCGTGTTATAGACAAATTTTTCATTCCCTTATAATCGCATTCAAGGAAGACACCATTACCAATATCTTTTCGCCCAGGGGGCATTCCATCCAAAGTAGTAACCGCCATTGTCGCTTTATCTTTCCCTACAGCAGGCGTAAAAGCAGCGGCTAGGATATTGCTGAGCCTAGTGCCCCATGCACCTGGTGGAGATTGAAACCCGATAACATTTGGTTCATCAACAAAATAGAATTGGCATTTTGTTTCTGGATCAGTGTATACAAAAGCTTTATTTGTACTCGTATATTCTACAAATGGTAATGCTTTTAGTATACCAATCATTGTTGGGCTTACATTACGTTCGTTATTTAGGTCAACTAAATAAGGACCTGGGCTCAACACAAAGCTCAAGGAACCTCCTAAATCACTTTTTACCGATGCTTCAACCCCACCCTGACAGGTTATAGTATCTTTACCATTTGTCTTAAGCACATATATAATAATTTCAGCCTGGTCGCCGGCAAGCGGACGGATTGTCTCAGTCAGCACTTTTTCGAATTCTGAATCAATGGGAACCGAATGGTAGTTGTAATCCTGTTTGTGAAGTTCGTAAAATGAAATATAAATGTTCTTCATCTTTAAGAAATTCCACATTGACATTTTGATATTGCCGTATGTGAATACACCAAAATCATTTTCTATGTATTCCGGGTTCATCTTTCTTGATGCAATTGATACTATTTGTTGAAATTTCTCATTTATAGTATTATCATCAACTACTGTTGTTGCGGCAGTTTTAGCGAATTTATATTCTATACCAAGTGTTTCACATACAAAACGCAATGGTACTATTATGCGTCCCGCCACAATAGATGGAGGGGTTTTTTTTAGGTCAATTTTGACTCCACCTACATCCGCATGACAAAATCCAACCCATATATCAATCATTTTACTTCCTGTAATTGTTAATAACCCCACCTTTGGTTCCCAACTAATTTCACAGCCTATTGCCTTTGCAATATCATTTATCGGAACCATTGCATCCCCGTTTGATAAGTAGGGGGGTGTGAAGAAATCTACCTTTGTACCGTCAACCTTTACCGTGATTAGTGAACCGTCATCAATCACCTCAACTGTCTCCGCTGCACTGCACATTAGGGCAAAACCAAACATAATGCATAAGACTAACGATAGAATTAATATCCACCTAGCTGAATTTCTCACTACACTACCCCCCACATTTACTTAAACGCTTTATTGTTCTATTGAGTTCTTTGTTTTCCTGCTGATGTATGAGACCGACTTTTGCTATTTCAAAAATTATTACTAATTACCATTATATTTGCTGTAACGCAAAGAAATTTAGTATGACCATGACATAGTAGAACTCTTCTTTGGTGAAATAATTATGAGCAATACAATCCGATTGGTACTATCTTTAAAATTCTAAAATATTGAAACTACCGCATTAAATGTATTTATAAATCCTTCATATAAAACTCGGTCATCTAGGTGTCTGCTCTCACAGCCCTTTTTTACCTTAAATCTCGTACTTCCATTACAACTCCAGATTAACCTACGTAGTCTGTCATCAGTGGATTTTCACATTTTCCTGCCGTAAGCCTTTCAACAGCAACCACAAATCATCTTTCCAGAAAAGGGACTATTGAGCGTTGATTCCACTGCGGAAAGTCAAATTGGTTGAATTTTAATCCCACAAAGGCTTTAAAAATGATATTTCCAGCCCTTTTTGAAGGCAAAATGATCCTTAACTTAGTGCTTTTATGGGATGGATTTAGTTTTTGCAGGGGAATCAAATCTTAGCCGAGTTATTTGTTATTGCCAATACAACATGATTCCAGTTTTTCGGATTTACTTTTGCACTTCCACTAATACTAAATTGGGGATAAGAATACCAATCACTAAAGTATACTATAGATAAACAGTCATCATAAAATACTGACCAGATTGCTGTTCCACTTGTATCGTGACTTTTTGCAATTACAGTGTGAAATCCATACTTCTCTACTGCCCCATATCCGGTTACTCCAGTTGTATCATCGATTTTGGTAAAAAAAGATATACATAGAGCATCAGAAAATTTAAGGGAATCGCTAGTTGGAACCCTTACCACACCTGGATTATATACTCCTCCAAACTTAATAGCCTTTTTAATAACACCATTCTCAAAGGTTACCTTCCCTTGTATATTTCCATCATTGGCATTTCCTGAAGAATCATTGGCATTTCCTTCAAATTCATAATAGGCAACTAATCCTCTATATATATCGTTTGTTGCCAAATTTATAACTTCAAACGTTATGTTATATTTTGTTGCATAGTCTTTTGCAGTAGATGGGTCATATCCTATAATCTTTGTTGTGGCTGGAATTGTGCGTTCATAATCATATATTGTCGTTGTTGCCGAGTTAAATGTAATACTAGTTAGACCTGTGCATGTACTAAAAGCCCCCATACCGATATTTGTTACACTTTGCGGAATGTCAATACTGGTTAAGCCTGTACAACCGCGAAAAGCATAATCCCCTATACTTGTTACAGGAAATCCACCTAAATTGCTTGGTATGGTAACGGCTCCTCCAGCCCCTGTGTAACCTGTAATTTTGGCTTTCTCATCAGTTACTGTGTAAGTATAGTCAGGGTTAATAGGTTGAGTGCTTATAACTTCGAACGTTCTGTTATACTTTGTAGCGTAATCTTTTGCAGTAGATGGGTCATATCCTATAATCTTTGTCCTTGCTGGTATTGTATACGCTCTATCATATATTGTTGTTACTGCCGAATTAAATGTGATAGTGGCTAAACTATCGCAACTGATAAAAGCATTTTCGCCAATACTTGTTAATCCTTGCGGAAGGCTTATATTTGTTAAACTGCAAGAACTAAAAGCAGAGGTATCGATAAAGGTTACTCCTTGCGGGATACTTATATTTGTTAATTTATAGCATAAGGCAAAAGTAGAGATGCCGATACTTGTTAAACCTTGTGGGAAGCTTACGCTTTAAACTAGTGCAATAACTAAAAGCCTCGTTGCTTATAGTTGTCAATCCTTGTGGGAAGCATACACTTGTTAAGCTACTGCAGCCGTTAAAAGCATTCTCGCCAATATTTGTTAATCCTTCGGGAAGGCTTACACTTGTTAAGCTATGGCAAACGTAAAAAGCCCAGTTGCCGATACTTATGACAGAAACTCCACCTAATGTACTTGGTATTGTAACAACTCCTCCAGCTCCAGTGTACTTCGTAATAGTGGCTTTATCATTAGTTACAGTGTAGGTGTAATCTCCATCCTGCGCTGCCTGCACCTGGTTGTTACAACACAACATAATAACCATCATCATTACGCTTAGTAAAAATGTATTTACCTTGCTGTTTTTAAGTATTACCATGATATACCTCTTTCATATTGTTTATCGACATCAGCTCAGAACATTGTCGTATCTCATTCTGAGCTAACCCCAGCTAAGCACACAAAAATGCACCCAGTCTGGATTGAGCCAACCGATACATTTAGTTACTCTGGATTTAATTAGATCACAAACGTACAAAACAAATAATATTTCTGGTTTATTCTAGTAAAATGTGCCAATATCCTTTATTATCCAAGAAAATAATTACAGATACTGCCCTTATATACATATCTATATAAACGCACATCTCGTAAATGGTAAGCGTTTAATAACAAAGTGCCTATAAAAGGTAAACCGAACAGACTATAATCAATCTGTCCGGTTGGATTAATTCATCATTTACCGCATTCTATTCGTACGGGCGAATCCTTATTTTTTGTCATCTTCCCATAATTGTTCAGCCAGTGCGGCTATTTTCTGTTTTCGTTCCAGACTGGCTTCCCGGTCTATGGTCCATATATTATCCTTATGAATAAGAACATCGCCTTCCCGGGCTGCGCTTGGAATTTCCTCCCGCTTTATCTT
>NZ_JAQVBV010000102.1 GCF_028690125.1 Bacteroides sp.
GTCGATGTCACTCTATCTAATAGAACACTTATACAGGATAAACCTGAATAATTATACAGTTAAGAAAGGATTATAGGTTACCTTTATCAACCTAAATATATTATATAAGGAGTTCATAACTAAAAATTTCCGAACTGTGGTCTTGACAAGCGTGCACATTATAGATGTAACTGTATCTTCAAATACGGACGGCAGCGTTGACCTATTTAGCGAGTTTAAAAGCAAGAACAACTGCTACTTCATGATTAGGTCAGCGGAAAGGATTAGAAGCAAACGATATATCTATACATCAGATACGATTGACTATCTTGCGCTAGGAATTAAGAACAGGTTTGGAGATTTCAAAGAATCTAAAAATACGAAAGAGCACCTTACATACTTCCTTAAACTGCTATTCAGAAAGGAAGTCTTCAGACCGGGGCAAATCCCTATATTAGACCGTGCTTTACAAAACAAAAATGTAATCGGGTTACTGCCGACTGGCGGAGGTAAGTCTCTGACATATCAATTTGCTGCAATGATGCAGCCTGGCGTGACCATTGTTATAGATCCGCTACGCTCCCTCATGAAGGATCAGTACGACGGATTGCTCAACATAGGTATCGATACTTGCTCTTTCATCAACTCTACATTAGATGGGAAAGAAAGAGATAGCCGTGAAAAGCAAATGGAATCATCCGAACTCCAATTTGTTTTTCTATCGCCTGAACGGCTATGCATATACAAATTTAGAGAAAAACTAAAGACTATGCATGACATGCATGTATATTTTTCATATGGGGTTATTGATGAAGTTCATTGCGTGTCAGAGTGGGGTCACGATTTTAGGTTTTCGTACCTTCATCTGGGACGTAATATGTACAACTACGTATGTGCAAAGGACCAAAGCAAGCGCCTTACATTATTTGGTTTAACAGCAACTGCATCGTTTGATGTGCTTTCTGATGTTGAGCGTGAACTGTCTGGTAATGGGGCTTACCCACTTGATGCCGAAACGGTAGTTCGGTACGAAAACACAGACAGGCTTGAACTCCAGTATAAGGTTGAGCGAGTTACTGTCGATTATCCTGATGATAGATACTATGATAAGAATTGCCGCCTTGAGAA
Source organism: Bacteroides sp. (assembly GCF_028690125.1). Taxonomy (GTDB): domain Bacteria; phylum Bacteroidota; class Bacteroidia; order Bacteroidales; family Bacteroidaceae; genus Bacteroides. Next base: position 1,108 of record NZ_JAQVBV010000102.1, read on the forward strand.
AAGGTTGCCTGTTGCAGTTGACATTAGTGATAAACGGGCAGCTTACAAAAGTAAAGAGGCTGTTTTGCCTGCATATATTAGAAGAATTCCAAGCAGTATCATGGAATTACAAAGCAGCAATAGCATAGAACGTATTAAGGTTGCTTTTGCCGAAAGGCAGAACATAGAAAACTCTTTTGATGATGTGGATATCATTAGCGATATTCCTGAAGATATGTTTGCCAAACGAGACAAATATGAACAGGCTGGGATAGTTTTTTGCCCGCACCGAGATAATACGGATGTCTCGGTAGTTGCAAATGCAAATTCGCTTTCTCGAAGTATTAGTGATATCGGAATTTTTACTGGTGGAGCTGATAACAAGCAAGAGGATAGAAAGTCGTTTGAAAATCTTGACCGATTTAGAAATAACGAACTTCCGTTAATGGTTGCAACTAAGGCCTTCGGCATGGGTATAGATAAACCAAACGTACGCTTCACAATAAACATGAACTATCCTAGTTCTTTAGAGAGTTTTGTACAGGAAGCAGGGCGTGCAGGTCGTGATAAAAAAATTGCATTGGCGACTATCTTGTTCTCGGACTATAGACTGGTACGGATAAGTAAAAGATATGAAAACAATGATTTTCCGTTACTATTACTTAAAAATAAATGGTTCAAGGAAGATGATCTTAGGTCAATCCTAGCACACTACGGCATCGAAATAGAGCCAGCTTTTTTTGATATATTTACGCCAGAACATGACTTGGTTAAGATTACTTGCAGAAGAAACAACAAGATGTTTGGGTTTAAAGAATGTAGTGAAGACGGCTGTGATAATTTCGCAGATTGCAAATTAAGAACTATACCCAATGAAGCACGAGGCTTTCGATATTATGCTGATCTTGAAGCAGTTCTTTCTAAAGCGGGCATGGAAGTGCCTCAGAAGGACTTGCAGTATTTGAATCCAGATTACGACACCGTTATTTACTTCTACAACAATAATTTCAAAGGTGACCTTGTTGAGAAGAAAGCTATGCACAGATTACTTAGCCAGTCTGTTGTTGAGGTTTTCGTCGGCGATAGCGCTGAACACAAACCAGCTGAGACTGTGGAAATCAGCAACTTGCTTGAAAAAGTCTTGTCAGCCGATGTGGGCACGGAGATTGTCGCTTTCATCACATATAGTGATGACGAGAATGCGCCTAACAATTACTCGGATGTAGCGAAAGCAATATACCGAATGTGCTGCATTGACCTGATTGATGACTTTACGCAGGATTACTCTACGCATAGATTTAGAATCGTCATTACGCGCAATTCCGACGGAGCCTATTATGGTGGCCTGAAGCGCTTTATGATGCGGTATTATTCCGACGGACGCGCATCAGAGCTTCTTGAGGATGTGCCAAACTATAAAGGCCAGAACGAAATACACAAGTGCCTTGGATATCTAACGGATTTCATCTATAACAAAATAGCAGTCAAGCGGAAACGAGCCATTGATGACATGCGCCTGTTTTGCATTCAAGGCCTTGACGATACTAAAGATTGGAAAGAGGTAAATGAAAACCTAAAAGACTTCATTTACTACTACTTTAATTCGAAGTATGCCAATGATAATTATGTGGCGGATACAGGCGAGCCGTTCTCACTTACTATTGATACCGATAGGGGAAAAGTGAGTTCTTTAGATATAGTCGTAAAATACATGAGAGTGATAGACGATGATTTGGTTGGCGGCGGTGGTACACAGATTGATAATCTTAAACACCTCCAAGGCGCTGTTAGATTAATAAGGCGAGCATTGACCGACACCAATCCGGCATTGGCGTTGTTGAATGTTTTCTGCCTAGCTCACTTGGGTACAAACAATAACGTATCATTAGAAAATGAGATTATTGAAGATTACCGGCAAGGATTACTGGCATTTGTTGAAACTTCGGAGTGTAAAGAGGAGTATTGGTGTTTCTTCGAATCATTCCATGGGGCTATTGGGGACCTTCTGCAGCAGTATGATTTATCAAAGCTATCAAGCATTAAAGAAGAGATACTTGTAAAAGCACATCTTGCGGTTTTGCGGGGATTGAAAAATAAATATTGTGGACAGGAGCTCGAAAGGGGTTAAGTATGAGTTACAATGAAATAATGGAAATAAGCAAGGTGATAGGGAAAATTGAAGACGAGCTTCGTGACATCAAATCTGCAAAAGAGCAGGCAGAAGCTGTTATAGGTTCAAATAAAGTGCTAAGTGACTCTCTTCAGGCTCTTTTTGATTCTGCAAACAACGTGACAAAGACGTTGGAGAAAAGTGCGCTGCAGATAATCGCCGAAACAACTAATAAACTCGATATGCTTAATATCCAAGCATCTGATTTAGACAGCTATGTTCAGCAATGTGTGTCAAAAATCAGTGAGCAATCTTCCTTGGAGCAGTCGAAGATTGGGGACGAACTTGCTAATTTGGTGCAGAACCTAATTGGAACCATCTCCGCTTCTACAAATCAGAGTTTAGAAGCAGTGGGAAATGAGCTTGCTGAATACCGAGTTTTGCTTAATGAGGCTATGAAGCAGTTTGCAGATTCTAACTCTGACGTGATTGTAAAGCAGGAAGGGCAAGTCGCAGAAATTGATAAATTAGTCGCGTGCATTCAGGAAAGACAGTGCAATCTGGACTCGAAAATTGAAGACCTAAGACAAATTGGGGACGAGTTTGGCAATTTGGTGCAGAACCTAATTGGAACCATTTCAACTTCTACAAATCAGAGTTTAGAAGCAGTGGGAAATGGGTTTGCTGAATACCGTGTTTTGCTTCATGAGACTACGAAGAAGTTTGCAGATTCTACCTCTTACGCAATTATAAAACAGGAAGGGCAAATCGCTGAAATTGGCAAGTTACTCGCTTGTATTCAGGAAAGACAGAGTGATCTGAACTCGAAAATTGAAGAGCTGAGACCAATGGATATCGTGCGTGTGTTTGATGAGATAAGTGAGATTCGTAGAATTGAATCAGAAAACGCAATGGCCGTAAAAAAGTGCAGAGTAATCGATCTCAGCGCTTTTGGGGTATGCATGGCACTTGGATGGAATTGCCATACTCATTAGACTACTTGTTATGTGAACAGTAGGTACACAGCAAGGTGAATACTACCGTATCTTCGGTGAGTGAAAGTTAAGTTTTCGAGGGGAATAAAAAAGGATCTATACCACAGGGCTGTGAGGCGGTTTTAATGCATAATTATTCTTTTGCCTTATGCACACAGCAAAAGCAAATACACATCTGACGTAGGGGGCATTGTATCATTTGATTATAGGCTAACGGAATATCAAAAAACTGCGGCGGAGAATTATGTAAGTGAGTTAGGTTGTTCTGTAGATAAATCAATACAATGAACGAAAGAGAATGTACCAGCAACAAAGCCTGTACCAAAGTCAGCAACCATGACACCAAAAACAACGACGACAGCACCAAGTACAAGTAAAGGCGTACCATCTACAACAGGTTCTGGAACCATGTATGATGAAGATGTTTTCTCCACTAAAAGGAGCATTTAGTAATCAGCTATAATAGAGAAGAGTAGTAACCTTGATGACTGGGAGGTGCCAGGACCGGATGGTTGCTATAGCGCTGGTAAGGCATATGGAGTCCAAGGGTTTAATTAAGAAATGAAAAAAATGCACGATCTATGTAAGCTGAAAGTAGAATGTTTTGACAGAGTTACGCAGTGAGATGTTTTGAAATACCATATCATTAAAATGAAAAAAATTATGAACGAAAAACCAT
>NZ_JAQVBV010000103.1 GCF_028690125.1 Bacteroides sp.
GACTGGAGGTGGGCGCATTTAGAATATACAGTCTGTTTTTGAGTTTTTGGTTTTGAAACTCTGTAAATGAAAAAAGGTAGGTGAGAAAATGGGAAAGTCTGAGTTGTCTAAAGAAATCGCCCGGATAAAAGGTGAATTTGTTGGGGCGGATGAAAGTAAATTAAGGGTTCTGGAGGGATTGATAGAACAAGCGGCGTTTGAACGTTTATATTTGAAACAATTAAACGCTCATGCCGTATCAACTGGATTAGTTGAATTCCATCCAGAGAACGCAAAAATACAAAGGACCTTACCGGTATCTGCTGAGATAGCCCGGCATTCTGCCGCTTTAACAAATATTATGGATAAATTAATCAAACATCTATCCCCAAGTATTATGGAAGGGGACGAAGGACTGGAAGAATATGAATAGTTATTTGTTGGAGTATTATGAAAAATGCAAATCGGGCGAGATTTTAGTCGGGAAAGAATTAATGATCCAGCTGGATATGCTCATAGAAGATATGAATAATCCACTTTATTATTTCGAACCGGTAGAAGATGCCCATAAACGAATTCGATTCGTTGAGAATGAATGCAAGCATAGTATCTCTCCATTCGCTGGGAAACCATTTCTCTTGGAATTACATCAAAAAGCTTTCAGAGAAGCCATTTATGGGTTCTACATGGAGATAGATGGGGAGTGGTTCCGGCGATTTACGGAAGTACTATATATGGTAGGAAGAAAAAATGGTAAGACTACCGAAGTCGCTGGGGATGGCAATGCTGAATTTTTTTGCGGGAATGTCGGGACGAATATTCTTTGCGCCTCTAATGATTATGAGCAGGCTGGTTTGGTTTTTGATGAGATTAACAATATGCGGGAAGAAAGCCCAAAACTTGCTCGGGTTAGCCGGAAGAATATCAAGGGAATATTCATGGGTAACCCGAAGCAAATCAAGAAGAAGGGTAAATTCAGTTACCAAAACAAGGCTAAAATTAAGAAGCTATCCGCGAAAACCGGAGCCAAAGAAGGAAAGAATGTAGATTTTGCTATTGTGGATGAAGTGCATGAGATGAAAGATGATAGTTTAGTCCGTCCTATCAAGCAGTCGATGTCTACCAAGGATGAGCCATTATATATAGAAATAACTACTGAAGGCTTTACAGAGGATGGATACTTAGATAAGCGCCTGGTAGACGCCCGGAAAGTATTAAAGGGGGAATTATATCGACCTAGGTGGTTGATCTGGCTTTACACTCAGGATAATGAGGCGGAGATATGGCATAATCGGGCTAGCTGGGTAAAATCAAATCCAAACTTAGGCGTAGCAAAGAAGTGGGCGTATTTGGATGGTCTGGTTGAAGAAGCAAAAACAGATAGTGCCACCCGGGCGTTTATGCTGGCAAAGGATTTCAATATCAAACAATCCAATGCGCAAGCCTGGCTCCAGCAAGGGGAGATAGTAAATCTCGAAACTTTTGATTTGAAAGAATTTACTGGTGGGTTTTATTTGTCTGGAAATGATTTTGCGGAAACCACAGACCTTTGCTCTTCTACTCTGCTATTCAAAAAACCAAATGACCGGAAAACATATTTACATACTCGATATTGGATACCGGAAAGTAAATTGGAAAAGAGCCCGGATGATGTTGATTATAAGGCATGGGAAAAGGCTGGGTATCTAACTATTGTCCCTGGGAATGCCGTGGAATCTTCCATGATAGCTGATTGGCATTTTAAACTTCTGGAGGAATATGATCTTAAACCATTTAAGTCGGGATACGATAACCGGTTTGCAAAGGATTTTCAAAATCGGTATATAGAAATATTTGGAGATAAAATTGCAGTGAATGTCCCACAAGAAGCTAAAGCTTTAAGTAATCCAATGCGTACATTAGAAGCCGATTTACGAGATAAATTAGTTAATTATCAAAATAATCCGATGTGCTTCTGGTGTTTTTGTAATACAGGCATAAAGCTAGATACTTTGGGGCGGATTATGCCGGCAAAGATGCATGGGACTAAACGTATTGATGGTACAACATCAAAGATAATAGTGTATACTATATTAGAGTGGTATAGGTCTGAGTTTATGGGATTGATTTAGCAATTAAGGGAAGGAGGGTTATTATGGGAATTTTATCTTATTTAAAGAGCGTATTTCCTGGGGATAGCAAAGGAGATATGGATCGGGCTCGTTATCATGCATGGTTAATGAATGCCACTCCTATTTTTTCGAGCTTTGGGCAAGATATCTATCTATCTGATTTTGTGAATAATGCGATAGAGCGGGTGGCTAATGAAATTAGTAAAATTGACCTTAAAAGTATTGTGCAGAGTGAAGATATCCTGCAGATACAAAATGATGATATTACTCGCTTATTTCGTTTCAAACCAAATCCTCTACAGACCACCAGTGATTTTTTTGCAAATATAGAATGGTTGAGAAGAAAAGACCGCAATGTTTTTATTTATCCACAGTATGAAATTATAACTCTTCCAAATGGAAGGCAGTTTAAAAGATTCCTGGCGTTTTACCCGCTCAAAATAGCCGCTGTTTATATTGGGGAGAGTAATGGGCAGGTCTGGGAAATTAAAATGGATTTTGAGGATGGTAGTAGTTATACACTGCCGTATAATGACCTAATTCATCTGCGTTGGCGCCGGGGAACTAATACTACCATAGGGGGTGGGGATGATTACGGGCAGGCGAATGATTACGATGTTATACGGACGATAGATGCTCTTGATAAGACAATCCAGGGATTACCAAAAGGAATAGAAGCCAGCCTACAGATTAAAGGAGTATACCATGCCAAGACTCTAGCGGATTCACAGAAGCTGGGGAAAATTAGAGATGATTTTGAAGATCATATCATTTCTAGTCGCAGTGGGATGATAGCCACAGACCTTGGTGGGGAATTCACTCCGGTGAATATTAAAGCAGTTGATATCCCAGAACCAGCCCTAAAGTTTTTGAAATCTGTTATCCAGGAGCGGTATGGGGTCTCCGCCGCTATATTATCGGGGGATTATTCGGGGGAACAGCATAGCGCATTTTATCAAACCGCCATAGAAGATTTCATCATTCAATTTGAACAGGCCATGACTGCTTGTTGTTTTACTCCTAGAGAACAGGACGTCGGGCATCGGGTTAAATGTTATTATAATAAAGTTCGGTATATGGCAACTGCAGATAAGATGAACCTCGCAAATTTGGCGAAAGAAACTGGGATTATGTCCTTGAATCAAATCAATGAAATGTTCGGGATAGAGCCATTCTCGGGCGGTGACCGTCGGATTCAGAGTTTAAATTATGTAAATATCCAGGATATAGATAGTTACCAAAAAAATAAAGCTGGAGTACAATTAGAAGAGGAGGGGGAAGGAGGCGATAGTAATGACGGTTAAGCCGGAACGCCGGTTAATTGAAATTAGAGCAGTCAGCAATGAAGAGAATAAGATGTTGGTTGAGGGATATGCTATTACATATAACACCCCGGCAACGCATCAGTATGGGAATCGTAAATTTACAGAGACCATCTGGCGGGGGGCATTGGATAAAACTGATATGAAAGATGTCCCTATGCGGTATAATCACAATGACAATGTGATGATTATGGCTCGTACTCGGAATAAATCCTTGAAGCTTATCAAGGATGATATCGGGCTTAAGATTCAAGCAAATCTTTTGGACACTCAGAGCAATCGTGATTTATACAAAGCTATCCAGGAAGGGCTTATTGATAAAATGAGTTTTGCTTTTTCTGTCGCAGATGGGGGAGATTCCTGGACTTTTGGGGAGAATGAGACCATTAGAGATGTTAATAATATTGCTAGATTGTATGATGTGAGCGTGGTGGATACTCCGTTCTATGACAGTACGTCTATATATGCGCGGAGCTTGGAATTGCTGGATGGTGAGGAGAAGCGGCTGGAGGGCTTGCGCAAGGCGGAAGAGTTGGAAGTTATGAAATTGAAAATTAAAATGAAAGGTAAGGTGTAGAAATAATGAAGAAAAAACTATTGGATATGCTGGCAAAGAAAAATGCAAGGAAGCTCGAGATAAATTCTTTGGTAGAGGCTTCCAATGATGTAGAGGAACTGCGCTCCCTGAGCACTGAGCTGGATTCTCTTAATACTGAAATCCGGGGCTTGCAGGATATGATTGATAATCTCCCCGAAGAGCCGGCTCCTCAATCCCAGCGGACCCAAGCAGTGACTGGGGAAATTCCTGGGATGGTAACTGCTTCCGCTACTGGGCAAGAAACTCGTGGAGAAAACCCCGCAATCCCGAAAGATCCTTTTGGAACTATGGAATATCGGAATGCTTTCATGCAATTTTGTAAGACCGGTCGAATCACTGAGGAATTCCGCCAGATGCAACCGGAGTATCGGTTGGATGCCATGACCACTGTTTCGGAGGTCTCGGCTATCATCCCTTCCACCATACTCAAGGAAATTATTAAAGAAGCTAAGGTTTATGGGCAGATCTTTTCCCGGATAAGGATGTTGAATATCAAAGGTGGAGTCACTGTTCCTATCTTGACGCTTAAACCGACTGCAACCAGGATTGGGGAATCCCCCGTGTCGGATAAGAAGAAGGTCACTGTCAACACCAATGTATCTTTCAGCTACTATGGTCTGGAATGTAAAGTTGCTACTTCTCTACTGGCCGAGACTGTTACCCTGGAAGGCTTTGAAGCCCTGGTGACTGATCTGATTGGTGAGGCTATGATTATTGCGGTTGAAAAGGAAATCATTAGTGGTGATGGTAATGGGCAGTGCCTGGGTATTACTCTGGACCCGCGCGTTCCCGCCGGGAATAAAGTAA
>NZ_JAQVBV010000051.1 GCF_028690125.1 Bacteroides sp.
TTAAGATATGAAAGTAAGAGCATCATTAAAGAAACGCACGCCAGAATGTAAGATCGTTAGACGTAATGGCCGTTTGTATGTTATTAACAAGAAAAATCCTAAGTATAAACAACGTCAAGGATAATTTATTATTTTTGCAAAAAAAATAATTTAGTATATGGCTATAAGAATAGTTGGTGTAGATTTGCCTCAAAATAAGAGAGGTGAAGTTGCGTTGACCTATATATATGGAATAGGTCGCAGTAGTTCAGCAAAAATTTTAGATAAAGCTGGTGTAGACAAAGATCTGAAGGTTAAAGACTGGACAGATGATCAAGCTGCTAAGATTCGTGAGATTATCGGTGCAGAGTTTAAAGTAGAAGGAGATCTTCGTTCTGAAATCCAATTGAATATTAAGCGATTAATGGATATTGGTTGTTATCGTGGTGTGCGTCATCGTATTGGTCTGCCGGTTAGAGGTCAGAGCACTAAGAATAATGCGCGTACTCGTAAGGGTAGAAAGAAAACCGTTGCTAATAAGAAAAAAGCTACTAAATAATAATTGTTGATATGGCAAAAAAAACAGTTGCAGCTAAGAAGAGAAATGTGAAAGTAGACGCTAATGGACAGTTGCATGTTCATTCATCTTTCAACAATATTATTGTTTCTCTTGCAAATAGTGAAGGGCAGATTATCTCTTGGTCATCTGCTGGAAAGATGGGATTTAGAGGTTCTAAAAAGAATACTCCTTATGCAGCTCAGATGGCTGCCCAGGATTGTGCTAAAATTGCATTTGATCTTGGCCTAAGAAAGGTAAAAGCATATGTGAAAGGTCCAGGTAACGGACGTGAGTCTGCTATTAGAACTATCCACGGAGCTGGTATCGAAGTTACTGAAATTATTGATGTAACTCCGCTTCCGCACAATGGTTGTCGTCCTCCGAAAAGACGTAGAGTTTAATTTACCTTTAACATAAAATGATCTTGATTTTGTTTTTGGATTGCAATAATTTCTTCTCTGCAATCGCGGCTGCAACAAATTAAGTTCATGAATAAACAATTAAATATTTAAAAGAAATGGCTAGATATACTGGACCAAAATCAAGAATTGCCCGTAAATTCGGTGAAGGAATCTTTGGAGCTGATAAAGTTTTGTCAAAGAAGAATTATCCTCCCGGACAGCATGGTAATTCAAGAAAAAGAAAAACTTCTGAATATGGTGTGCAACTTCGTGAAAAGCAGAAAGCAAAATACACTTATGGAGTTTTAGAAAAACAATTCCGCAATTTGTTTGAGAAGGCAGCAACTGCAAAAGGTATTACTGGTGAGGTATTGCTTCAATTGCTGGAAGGTCGTCTTGACAATGTAGTATTCCGTTTAGGAATTGCTCCTACACGTGCTGCTGCTCGTCAGTTGGTTGGTCACAAGCATATTACTGTAGATGGTGAAGTAGTAAACATCCCTTCATATGCAGTAAAACCAGGACAATTGATTGGTGTTCGCGAAAGATCTAAATCTTTGGAAGTAATTGCTAATTCTCTCGCAGGTTTCAATCACAGCAAGTATGCTTGGTTGGAGTGGGATGAAACTTCAAAGGTTGGTAAATTGTTACATATACCTGAAAGAGCAGACATTCCTGAGAACATTAAAGAGCATTTGATCGTTGAATTGTATTCTAAATAAATAATTAATTTCATGGCGATATTAGCATTTCAAAAACCTGATAAAGTATTAATGTTGGAGGCGGACTCCAGATTCGGTAAATTCGAATTTCGTCCGTTGGAACCGGGTTTTGGTATTACTGTCGGTAATGCATTACGCCGTATCCTTCTCTCTTCATTAGAGGGTTTTGCTATCACTACCATCAGAATTGATGGTGTGGAGCATGAATTTTCTAGTGTACCGGGAGTAAAAGAGGATGTTACCAACATTATCTTGAATCTGAAACAAGTAAGATTCAAGCAAGTAGTTGAAGAATTCGAGAGCGAAAAAGTGAGCATCACTGTCGAGAATTCTAGTGAATTTAAAGCAGGTGACATAGGTAAGTATTTGACTGGATTTGAAGTGTTAAATCCGGAATTAGTTATTTGTCATTTAGATTCCAAATCAACTATGCAGATTGATATTACAATTAACAAAGGTCGTGGATACGTTCCCGCTGATGAGAATCGTGAGTATTGCACAGATGTTAATGTAATTCCAATTGATTCTATTTATACACCGATACGTAATGTCAAGTACACTGTAGAAAACTATCGTGTTGAGCAAAAAACTGACTATGAAAAGTTGGTACTTGAGATTACTACCGACGGTTCTATACACCCGAAGGAAGCGCTGAAAGAAGCTGCAAAAATTCTGATTTATCACTTCATGTTGTTCTCTGACGAGAAGATCACGCTTGAAAGTAATGATTCTGATGGCAATGAGGAGTTTGATGAAGAAGTATTGCATATGCGTCAGTTGTTGAAAACTAAACTAGTTGATATGGACTTATCAGTTCGTGCACTAAACTGTTTGAAGGCAGCTGATGTAGAAACTCTTGGTGACTTGGTACAATTCAACAAGACTGACTTGTTGAAGTTCAGAAACTTCGGAAAGAAATCGCTTACCGAGCTTGATGATTTGCTGGAAAGTCTGAATCTATCGTTTGGAACCGATATTTCTAAATATAAATTAGATAAAGAATAAAAAATGAGACATAATAAGAAATTCAATCATTTAGGTCGTACTGCTTCTCATAGAAGTGCAATGTTATCTAACATGGCTTGTTCTTTGATCAAGCACAAAAGAATCACTACGACTGTTGCGAAGGCTAAAGCTTTAAAGAAGTTTGTTGAGCCTTTGCTTACAAAAGCTAAAGAAGATACCACTAATTCTCGTCGTGTTGTATTTAGCAATTTGCAAGATAAGTTTGTAGTTACTGAATTATTTAAGGAAGTTTCGGTTAAGATCGCTGATCGTCCGGGTGGTTATACTCGTATTATCAAAACTGGTAATCGTTTAGGTGACAATGCTGAAATGTGTTTTATTGAGTTAGTAGACTATAACGAAAATATGGCTAAAGAAAAAGTTGCTAAGAAAGCTACTCGTACTCGTCGTTCTAAGAAGAGTGCTGAAGCTGCTCCTACTGTTGAAGCATCGGCAACTGAAGAATCAAAAGCTGAATCAGCAGAATAATTGTAAAATTATTCTTATAGATATAAAGAAGGTTACCCAATTATGGGTAGCCTTTTTTATTTATTTCCTAAACATACATTAAAAATATTTTGGAGTGAACGTTTCTCGCAAATATTCTGTTATATTTGCATGTGAATATGGCGAAATTTGTGAATATAATATTATTTCTGTTGCTAGCAGTTGCCCTGCATGGGATTGCAAACAATATTTCCAATGAAAATGTGGAACAGAATGAGTATGCTGGCACAATTTCTTTGGTACATCAAGATCAGATTGGTGCACCACAGCTTCCGTATTTGCCAGTTGCAGAATTGACTAGCAATTTGCAAAGTCATCAGATTTCAATGTCTCGTGTACAACGTGTGCAGACTGGTGAGTATTTCTTCTTATTAAAAAATTTTCTGCAAAATTGGGCTAAAAGGGAAAGTTCTTTGTCTTTGCATCGGGAGAAAATCTATGCGACGACTGTTTCCTGTTATTGTCAGCCTGCATGTGAATACTATGTATTTGCATTAAAACATATTATTATTTAGAAATTTATTTATTGGTGTTTACCTATTGCTAGTATGCAAAACGTACTAGTGGTCTTTTATTATTCTATTTTTACTAATAAATAAATTTTCTAATAATATGGCAACTCAAACTATTGATGCAACTATATTTGTATCTTCTCATCCTGATATCGCTAAACGAATTAGTATTTCTGGAATTGTATTCTCAAGCATTATGTTATTGGTTGGTATACTCTCATTTGCTTTTACTTTTGAACTGGAGGACAAATCGTCTACTATTAGTATGGCGCTAATGGTATTTGGAATTGGTCTATTCCTTGTTGGGATATTCCGTATGTTCTGGAAATCAAAAGAAGTTGTTTATGTTCCAACAGGAAGTGTGGCTAAAGAGAGTACTATTTTTTTTGATCTGAAGCATTTAGATAAATTGAAAGAGTTAGTGAATTCCGGAACTTTCTCTATTGATTCAGATATTAAAAGTGAAACAAGCGGTAATCTTCGTATGGACGTAATACTTTCCGAAGATAAAAAATTTGCTGCTGTTCAGTTGTTCCAATTTGTTCCCTATACATACCAACCGATAACAATAGTACACTATTTTACGAATCGAGAGGCTACGGCTGTAGCTACTTTCTTGGCTAAAAGTAAGCTGAATTAAATTTCTGATTCTTTAAATTTGATGGGGATTTAGTCGTCGATGACGGCTATCCCCATTTTTTTCATTAAAAAGCAGGCATTCATATTTTGTGCAACTCCATCTCTCATTTCATATGAAAAAGTCAGTTCATTGTTAGTAATATCGGCTTCAAAACAATAATTCTGGATATTTTGTGGAAAGGAATCTGTCAAGGTGCTTAATAATAAGTCATGAGTGGCAATTATGCCATTAGCATTCATATTCATGAATTGTTTTATGAGAGCAAAAGACCCTTTTTGTTTATCTACCGAATTAGTTCCTTTTAGAATTTCATCGAGTATAATGAATAATTCTTCGCCAGCTTGAAGCTTGTCAATGATGAGTTTTAGTCGTTTAAGTTCTGCAAAGAAATAAGATTCATTATCGGTTAGCGAGTCACTTGTACGTAGGCTGGTAATGAGCCGAGCCGGGAATATCTCCATCTGTTTAGCCCATACAGGTGCACCTATACAGGCAAGGATATAGTTAATTCCTACAGTACGCAAATAAGTACTCTTTCCTGCCATGTTTGCTCCGGTGATGATAATAAAGAAAGGACGTTTTTCTATTGTAATACCGTTTGTTATGCATTTATTACGGTCCATAAGGGGATGTCCTAAAGCTTCTGCTTTTAAGTGGAACGAATGTGAGCCTATTTTGGGGTAAATATATTCCGGATGATTGTAGGCAAATGTTGCTAGTGAACAATAGGCATCAATGTTTCCGATAGCCTCTAGCCAGCGGGGAAGATCGTAGGCATGAGACTCTTTCCACTTCTCAATTCGCATTACTTGGTGTAATTCCCAAAACACAAGACCGTTTAAAACAGTACTCATTAATATGTTACTGCGTTGGTCTAGTGCATTCATTAGTTTGGACAATCGATGTACTGCTTGCGAAGCTTTTTGATTCTGACTAGTCAGTTCGGTCTTTAGTTCTTGAAGGATAGGACTGTGCATTTCTTTTTTTTCGGTGAGAAGAATCTGATCGGCATAGGTAGACAATATTTGTAGTTTTTCTCCATATGTTACTTGCATTTTGGTGATTCCTTTTGAGAATATGAAGCTGAATATGACGAAACATACAAATACTATACCCGCGATGTTCCCTGGAATAAAACCAAAAATAGAGGCCCCAATACAAAATAGATTGATGACAGTTACAACCGTCGGCAGTATTCGTAGAAAAGCGTGTTTACGGTAATAACTAGTGCTGGCTGCCCATTGATTGATTTCGGAAGTATCTGCAGATTTTCCTTTGTAAAGTAATCCTAATACACGGAATTTTTGACGATACTCTAGATACGAAGATAATTCTTGTATGGCTTTTTGCCGTTGAACGATAGCCTCTTTATTTTCGAGATGAGTGTTAAACCACTTGGCTAGTTGTTCTTTTCCAATAGGAGTCGAACTTCGGTTGATGTATTGGAAAAGAGAATGGTCCCCAAATACATCTAAGTCGTAAGTATATAGATGAGACGGATTAATATATTCTTTACCATCATCAAAATCGAAAAAATCGTATTGAATGGCACGAAGTTCCTGGTTATTAATTTCTATCTTTTTTTTCAAAAAGTCTTTTTTATGAAACCACAGATTATGTCGTTTCACTAACCAGATAAACAGAAGAATGGGGAGGACGGAAAAAGGGAGAATATATATCCATCCCTCGTTCCAGAAGTAAACTGCTGCTATCACAGCTTCAATAAATAGAATTACTCGTAATAGGCTGATATTCCGAATTTGTTTGCGAGTCTTTTGTAATTCCAGTTCTGATTCGGCAATAGTTTTCTGATAAGTTTGTATAATGTCTTCTAATGTTTTCATACGATAATTTACTTAAAATATTTTTAGTTTCGGACAAAGATACTATTATTTGTAAAGGTTAAGAAAGAAGACTATCTCTCTTAAATGTAGATTTACTGTTTATTAACGCTCGCGAAAGTATAAGTGTTTATAAAGAGATTTTCCTTTATTTATGGTAATGTGACGGAGTATTACATTGTTTTCTGTTGATGGATAATCGTTTTTTCTTTTATAATTTTTCTTTTTCCAAACTTGCATTTATCCGGTTAAATATATAACTTTCCACACCAAAAGACGTTAAGTAAGGGAGAAAGAGGATTACTTATGAAAAGAAGATGTTTTTTATGGTTATTTTTAGTCGCAATTAGTCTTCCGTCGGTTGCGCAGAGTATTATTTACTCCAATCTGAAGGGGCTATTAGCTCAGAATGGTGATACGGTAACTGTGTTAAGGATTGAGAAGCGTTCCAGGAATCAGATAGTTTTGACTGGAGGTGCTGATTATCGGATAACCGCCGGTAAGGATGAGTCGATGTGCCGTTTGTTGAAGAAGCGTTGTTTTGCCGTGCGTACGAATCAGGGAGAGCTTTATGTCAATTGCCGCAAATTACGCTATAAGAAATTACGTTTTGGAGTTTGGTATGCTCCTGCTGTACAGTTGGGAAATAATATATATTTTTGTGCGATGCCTTTAGGCTCTAAGATTGGTGAAAAATTTGTGGAAGAGAATGATGTAAAGCTCGGAGGCGATGTAGGAGATGCTTTAGCAGCCTCAGGTTTGGTTACCAAACGTGTATGTTATGTGCTTAATGGCGAAACAGGTAAGATTGATTTTCTAGGGCAAGAAGAAATGCTTAAATTACTAAAAAATCACCCGGACTGGAAACGGTCTTACCTAAATGAAGATAGTCAAGAGGCGGAGAATACTTTCAAATACCTATTGATGTTACAGAATCAAAATAAATAGTTGTTTTCTATAATTAGGAGCCTATACCCTATTGTTGTTAGTCTTTCAGATTTCGTTGCTTACACGATTTAAAGTACATTTTTTTTCTGACCAATGTTCAATTAAAATTAGTTGGTCATATTCTTCTAAAATTCATTGCTTATACAGTGACCCGTTTAGAGGCTGGTAAAACACATTATCAGCTAATATTGAATTACTCCTGAATGAATAGGCAGATATTCTTATAATTCTTTTCTTATCTTGCGAAGAGTTAAAAGGCTGTATTGCTTACAGTTTGTAATCCTTAATTCAGCTTATTATGAGAATGACTCTTGGTAACACTTTGCTTCTCTTCCAACTATTATAGCAGGTATTTGGAGAGAATCTGACTGTGGATATACACTTCCTCTGGTCTAGACTACTAAAACATTAAAAATACCTTGCGTTATATTCCTTCCGAACTGCATGAGTAACTAGCTCCTGAATTTATGAATGAATTGTGTATCCGTGGCAGAATTTGCGGATACTGTTTTGGTCCCGTAGGAAACTTGAAAGCGAAACCGATTGATGAATACCGTAGTAAATGTATTGAATGCAAAGACTTTCAGCTGGTGGTTGATAATAATCTCAGTTTCTAGATTGCCCTGTGTTCCTATCGGGAAGAAGTTTCTTTTTATAAAAGACGATATAGTGATCTATAAAGAGATACATAAGATGGTTGTATTTCTAAAAAAACGAAGTTAAAATACTAACCTTTTCTTTATCCTTTTCTCATTTCGTTAATAATGGCAATTGTTATATCGGGTAAAAAGTCGTACCCTTATCGGCTTTTATCCGGCATTTACCGATTCTCACCCTTCAGATGACGAGAAAACTTTACCCTATTATCCTATGTTTCATACTTTTGTTCCTTATTTCCTATTAACACTTGTTTTCATATTTGTTGCCAGAATGATAATATTTATCAATAAGGCTATAAATAGAAGGAAACTTGATTTGACAATTGAGTTTTCTATATATCTTTGTTCACTTTCTCCTTTTATAGAGGTGAAATTGATGAAAACTAAGAGTCTAACCAAATAGAAAATGAGTGATGATAGAACATGGAAAAGACGCTTCACAACGGGCGGAATTAAGAGAACGGATTATAATGACAGCAACAGAAGCTTTTACTTCGAAAGGAATTAAGTGTATAACAATGGATGATATTGCAGCAGCCTTAGGAATATCGAAGCGTACTCTTTATGAAGTCTTTGCGGATAAAGAAACCTTGTTGAGAGAAAGTATATTGAAGATGCAACAAGATAGGGATAAATATCTGCAGGAAGTTTATGAGCACTCGTCGAATGTGCTGGAAGTGATTCTTGCTGTTTTCCAGAAGAGCATAGAAATTTTCCATCAGACGAATAAGCAATTCTTTGAAGACATCAAGAAGTATCCGAAGGTATATGAAATGATGCAGGACCGTCGAGATAGCGACTCCGAGAAAACCATGTTTTTCTTTAAGTCCGGTGTTGAACAAGGAATTTTCCGTTCGGATGTCAATTTTGCGATCGTCAATTTATTGGTGCGTGAGCAGTTTGATGTTCTTCTGAATACAGATATTTGCAACGAATACTCTTTCATAGAAGTGTATGAGTCCATCATGTTCACTTATATACGAGGAATTTCAACGGAAAAAGGAGCAAAGGTATTAGAGGATTTTATACAAGAATATCGTAAAAACCGGATTGGGCATATTGATGAATGAAAATCCGGCGACAAACATTAAGGATTAATTAAGAATGAGGTTATGAACAGAATGAAAAGATTTACAGGTAAAAGGCTATTTCTGGCGGTGATAGCTGTTGGAGTATTTGGCTTCACAAAGGCTCAGAAGGCAGACTCACCCCAGGATACGTTGGTTTTGACGTTGAATAAGGCCGTGGAAATCGCGTTGGATGAGAATCCAACCATGAAGGTGGCTGCAGATGAGATTGCCTTGAAAAAAGTAGCCAATAAAGAAGCCTGGCAGAACCTATTACCGGAAGCCAGCGTGACGGGAACATTAGATCACACTATTAAGGCGGCTGAAATGAAATTGAACAATCAGTCATTCAAAATGGGACAGGACAACACAAATACGGCGAATGCAGGGTTGAGTATTAATTTGCCGTTATTTGTACCATCTGTTTATCGTGCTATGTCGATGACGAAAACAGATATTGAACTGGCTGTCGAAAAGTCACGTGCTTCCAAACAGGATTTGGTAAATCAAGTAAGTAAAGCATATTATCAATTGATGCTTGCACAAGATAGTTACGATGTGCTTCAGGGAAGCTATAAGGTGGCAGAAGATAATTATAATGTGGTGAAGGCTAAGTATGAGCAGGGAAGTGTGAGTGAGTTTGATAAAATCAGTGCGGAAGTACAGATGCGCAGTATCAAACCGAATCTGATTTCTGCTGAGAATGCTATTACTTTAGCAAAATTACAGTTGAAAGTATTGATGGGCATTACTGCAAATGTGGATATCAAGATCAATGATATCCTGACAAACTATGAAACTGCCGTTTTTGCTAACCAACTGACAGAAGAACATCTGGGATTGGATAATAATACCACGATGAAACAATTGGACTTGAATATAAGATTGTTGGAGAAGAATATAAAAACTTTGCGGACAAACTTTATGCCTACATTGTCTATGAGTTTCTCATATCAATATCAATCTCTGTATAATCCGAATATCAATTTCCTGAAGTACAATTGGAGTAACAGTTCTTCTTTGATGTTCAATTTGAGTATTCCTTTATATAAGGCAAGCAATTTCACCAAATTGAAATCTAATCGCATACAGATGCGACAGCTTGATTGGAATCGAATCGATACAGAAAGGAAACTGAATATGGAGATAACCAGTTACCGCAATAATATGGCTGCCAGCTCGGAACAATTAGCCAGCAACAAAGAGAATGTGATGCAAGCGGAAAAGGCTGTGCAGATCGCCGAGAAGCGTTATGATGTAGGTAAGGGAACAGTGCTCGAACTGAACAGTTCGCAGGTATCATTGACTCAGGCACAACTAACTTACAATCAAGCCATTTATGATTACTTGGTCTCTAAAGCAGATCTTGATCAGGTTTTGGGAAAAGAACAAAGATAGATAACTAAAATTACAACTAAGGAATATGAAAAAAGGTATCCAATTAGTAGCCTTGTTATTGACTGTATTTATGAGTGCATGTACAGGTGGAACAGAAAAGGCAGCTGTGAAAGAAGAAGAGAAACTAAGAGTAAAAGTAGCCGACGTAACAGCTCGTCCTGTAGAGCAGATACAAGAGTATACAGCAACGGTAGAAGCGGAAGTAAAGAATAATATTGCTCCTTCCTCTCCGGTTCGCATTGATAAGATTTTTGTCGAAGTGGGAGATCGTGTTTCAAAAGGTCAGAAGTTGGTACAGATGGATGCAGCCAATTTGAAACAGACAAAGTTGCAACTCGACAATCAGGAGATTGAATTTAAGCGTATCGACGAGCTCTATAAAGTGGGTGGTGCTTCCAAATCAGAATGGGATGCAGCTAAGATGCAGTTAGATGTAAAAGAGACAGCTTATAGAAATCTGTTGGAAAATACAGCATTATTAAGCCCGATCAATGGAGTGATTACTGCCCGTAACTATGATAATGGTGATATGTACAGTGGTGGTAGTCCTGTGTTGGTAGTAGAACAGATCACTCCGGTGAAACTTCTGATCAATGTTTCAGAGACTTATTTTACTAAAGTAAAGAAGGGTGAACCGGTAGATTTGAAATTAGATGTATATGGTGACGAAGTATTTAAAGGAACTATCAACCTGATTTATCCGACTATTGATGCAGCTACACGTACTTTCCAGGTAGAAATCAAACTTGATAACAAAGATCAGCGCGTACGTCCGGGGATGTTTGCACGTGCCACACTGAATTTCGGAACAGCAGATCACGTTGTTGTTCCTGATTTAGCTATCGTGAAACAGGCAGGATCCGGTGATCGTTTCGTATTCGTTTATAAAGATGGGAAGGTATCCTATAATAAAGTTGAATTAGGCAGACGTATGGGGTCAGAATATGAGCTGATATCTGGTGTTCCTGATAACTCACAAGTAGTAATTGCCGGTCAGGCACGTCTGGTGAACGGAACAGAAGTTGATGTTGAAAAATAATTAAATTAAAGAAATGAGTTTATACGAAGGTGCGGTAAAAAAACCGATTATGACCTCCCTCTGCTTTTTAGCAGTGGTGATATTTGGTCTTTTCTCTTTGTCCAAGTTACCTATCGACTTGTATCCGGATATTGATACAAATACGATCATGGTAATGACCGCCTATCCCGGTGCAAGTGCGTCGGATATAGAAAATAATGTGACTCGCCCGTTGGAAAACACATTGAATGCGGTGAGTAATCTGAAACATATCACTTCTCGTTCTTCAGAGAATATGTCACTGATCACGTTGGAGTTTGAGTATGGTAATGATATTGATGTATTGACAAATGATGTACGCGACAAACTGGACATGGTAAGTTCGGAACTTCCTGACGATGTTGAGAATCCGATAATCTTCAAGTTTAGTACGGATATGATTCCAATCGTGCTGCTTTCGGTACAGGCCAATGAGAGCCAATCTGCTCTTTATAAAATATTGGATGACCGTGTAGTAAATCCGTTGGCACGAATTCCGGGTGTCGGCACGGTATCTATCAGTGGTGCGCCACAACGTGAGATACAGGTATATTGTGACCCTAATAAATTGGAAGCCTACAACCTGACGATAGAAACGATCAGTTCGATTATCGGGGCTGAGAATAAGAACATTCCGGGAGGTAACTTCGATATTGGTAGTGAAACTTACTCATTGCGTGTTGAAGGTGAGTTTGATGATTCCCGCCAACTGGAAGATGTAGTAGTCGGTACAAATAATGGAGCCAATATATTTCTGCGTGATGTCGCGAGAATTGTCGATACCGTTGAAGAGCGAGCGCAGGAAACATATAATAATGGCGTCAAAGGAGCCATGATTATTGTTCAGAAACAGTCGGGTGCTAACTCAGTAGATATTTCGAAGAAAGTGGCGGAAGCGCTTCCGAAATTACAAAAGAGTTTGCCGAGTGATGTGAAACTGGGTGTAATCGTAGATACGTCAGATAATATTCTGAATACAATTGACAGTTTGACAGAAACCGTTGTATATGCATTGTTATTCGTAGTTCTTGTTGTATTTCTGTTCTTGGGACGTTGGCGTGCGACATTGATTATTTGTATTACCATTCCACTTTCGTTGATTGCTTCTTTCATTTATCTGGCAGTTACCGGGAATACTATTAATATCATTTCTCTTTCGTCACTGTCCATTGCTATCGGTATGGTGGTGGATGATGCAATTGTGGTACTTGAAAATGTAACTACCCATATTGAACGCGGTTCAGACCCGAAACAAGCGGCTGTACATGGAACGAATGAGGTGGCAATTTCTGTAATTGCTTCTACATTGACTATGATTGCCGTATTCTTTCCGCTAACTATGGTTAGTGGTATGTCCGGTGTACTCTTCAAACAGTTGGGATGGATGATGTGTGCTATTATGTTTATTTCTACAGTAGCCGCTTTGTCACTGACTCCGATGCTCTGTTCTCAGTTGCTTCGTTTACAGAAGAAACCATCCAAAATGTTCAAACTCTTTTTTACTCCGATTGAGAAAGCTTTGGACGGACTTGATTTATGGTATGCGAAGATGCTCAACTGGGCGGTACGTCATCGTCTGCTTGTGGTTGTAGGCTGTATCGTTTTCTTCATTATCAGTTTGTTTTGTGCTAAAGGTATTGGTACTGAATTCTTCCCGGCACAAGATAATGCTCGTATTGCTGTGCAGTTAGAGTTGCCGATTGGTACCCGAAAAGAAATAGCACAGGAATTGTCGGAGAAGCTTACCAAGCAATGGCTGGAAAAATATAAGGGTATTATGACAGTATGTAACTATACAGTTGGTCAGGCAGACTCTGACAATACTTGGGCTTCTATGCAAGACAACGGCTCGCATATTATTTCTTTCAACATCAGTCTGGTGAATCCCGGAGATCGTAATATTTCATTAGAACAAGTCTGCGACGAGATGCGTGAAGACTTGAAAACTTATCCTGAATTCAGCAAAGCTCAAGTTATCTTGGGAGGTAGTAATACAGGTATGTCCGCTCAGGCAAGTGCAGACTTTGAAGTGTATGGATATGATATGGCAATCACCGATAGTGTGGCTGCTCGTTTGAAACGTGAATTGTTGAATGTGAAAGGTGTATCTGAAGTAAATGTCAGCCGTAGTGACTATCAGCCGGAGTATCAGGTAGATTTCGATCGGGAGAAACTAGCTATGCATGGGTTGAATCTTTCTACTGCCGGAAATTATTTGCGTAACCGGATTAATGGCGCCATAGCTTCAAAGTATCGTGAAGACGGAGATGAGTATGATATCAAAGTACGTTATGCGCCAGAGTATCGTACAAGTTTGGAAAGTATTGAGAATATTTTGATTTATAATAGTAAAGGTGAAGCTGTTCGTGTGAAAGACCTTGGTAAGGTAGTAGAACGTTTTGCACCTCCTACTATCGAACGTAAAGACCGTGAGCGTATTGTGACTGTTTCTGCCGTTATTTCAGGTGAGGCATTAGGTAATGTGGTAAATGCGGGTAACGCTATTATTGATAAGATGGATGTTCCGGGCGATATTACCATTCAGGTAGCCGGTTCGTATGAAGATCAGCAGGATTCGTTCCGTGATTTGGGAACACTTGCTATCTTGATTGTTGTTCTCGTATTTATAGTGATGGCAGCACAGTTCGAGTCGCTGACTTATCCGTTTATCATTATGTTCTCTCTGCCGTTTGCTTTTAGTGGAGTTTTAATGGCATTGTTTTTCACAAAAAGTACGTTGAGCGTCATGAGTTTGTTGGGAGCCATCATGCTCATCGGTATTGTGGTGAAAAACGGTATTGTGCTCATTGACTACATTACACTTTGTCGTGAACGAGGTTTGGCAGTCGTGAATTCTGTAATAACTGCTGGTAAAAGTCGTCTTCGTCCAGTATTGATGACTACTGCTACTACTGTCCTCGGTATGATCCCGATGGCTATTGGTGGGGGGCAAGGTTCGGAGATGTGGAGTCCGATGGCAATTGCCGTAATCGGTGGTTTGAGTGTATCAACCATATTGACGTTGATTCTGATCCCGACGCTATACTGTATATTTGCCGCTACGGGTATCAAGAATCGACGCCGTAAGTTGCGCCGTCAGCGTGAACTAGATCTTTACTTACTTCCGGAAAATAAAAATGACTAAATTAAGAAATAACAGATAAGAAATATGAAATCAGTATTAATAACATTCGATCAGGCCTATTTTGAACGTATTATTGCATTGCTGGACCGTTTGAACTGCCGTGGTTTCACCTATTTGGAGAAAGTTCAGGGACGTGGTTCAAAGACTGGTGATCCGCATTTCGGAAGTCATGCTTGGCCTAGTATGTGTTCGGCAATCCTTACAGTAGTCGATGATGATAGAGTCGATCCGTTGTTGGATACATTGCATAAGATGGACTTACAAACCGAGCAATTAGGCTTACGCGCTTTTGTCTGGAACATTGAACGAACTATCTGACGCTTGTCCTGTGAATAAATAAATTGAAAGGAGAGTCTCATTAAATAATGTAGATTTTCCTTTCTTTTTGTCACTTTTGTCTATCTTTGCAACCGTTTCAAGATTTTGAACGTGAGGAAGATTATGAAAAATTATCTGAAATATTCGTTGTGGCTGACTTTACTTGTGTTTGTCATTCTGGTTGGGTTGTATTGGTTGCCGGGTATAACAATTGCCGGACATACGATGAGGCGTGTTGATCTCTTGGGGGATTTACGCTATCCTAAACCCGAAGAGGCTGTTTCCGATTCAGATAGTATCGCCCCCCTTCCTGTGGTAAAGCCGACTTTTGTGGATACCTGTCGGACAGGTTTGACTTGCATCGAAGATTATAGTGACTCTACTCGTCGGGGAATGTCTCTCTTCTATGAAGCACTAAATCGCATCTCTTCTGGTAATTCCAATCATTCTGAGGATAATGTGGTACGTATCGCTGTATTTGGCGATTCTTTTATAGAAGCGGATATTTTTACTGCCGATTTACGTGAAATGCTTCAGAAGCATTTCGGAGGATGTGGGGTCGGTTTTGTAACAGTTACATCAATCACGAGCGGTTACAGGCCTACGGTACACCATACTTTCGGAGGATGGTCGAGCCATGCTGTAACAGATACAATCAATTTTGATCGGAAAAAACAAGGAATATCCGGACATTACTTCATTCCCGTAAAGGGAGCTTATGTCGAATTGCGAGGACAAAAAAAATATGCTTCACTGCTTGATACCTGTCAGCAAGCTTCTATCTTCTTCCATAATAAAGGAGATATGCAACTTACCGTTCGTGTCAATCGAGATGATGAGAGGGAATATTCATTTCCTCCTTCCAACGCTTTGCAACAGATGCATATAGACGGACATATTGGTTCCATACGTTGGACAATAAATGAGGCAGATTCCACTTTATTTTATGGACTGGCAATGGATGGCAAAAAAGGAATTATTTTGGATAATTTCTCTTTGCGTGGAAGTTCCGGACTTTCTTT
Organism: Bacteroides sp.; assembly: GCF_028690125.1. Taxonomy (GTDB): domain Bacteria; phylum Bacteroidota; class Bacteroidia; order Bacteroidales; family Bacteroidaceae; genus Bacteroides. The sequence continues at coordinate 15,781 of NZ_JAQVBV010000051.1, forward strand.
ACGGGGTATACCTCAGGAAATGATGAGACAATTTAATCGTTATCGTCCATACGATCTGATTATTTTGGAATACGGGTTAAATGTTGCTACTGAACGTGGGCGCAATTATGATAATTATAAGAACGGGTTACTTACTTCCATTGAGCATCTTAAAAATAGTTTCCCACAAGCAGGGTTATTATTATTGAGCGTTGGCGATCGGGATTATAAAACTGAGGATGGAGAACTCCGTACCATGCCGGGAGTCAAGAATCTGATCCGTTATCAACAGAATATAGCTGCGGAAAGTGGTATTGCGTTTTGGAATATGTTTGAAGCGATGGGAGGTGATGGAAGTATGGCTGATATGGTACATACAAAACCCGGTATGGCAAATTACGATTATACACATATCAACTTCCGTGGTGGCAGGCATTTGGCAAAATTGCTGTATGAAACATTAATTTACGGTAAGGAACAGTATGACAGGAGGTGTTTTTATGAGAAAGAGTAACCGCTTGTTTGTCCGCTTCCTGATAATATGTCTTAGTCTTTCCGGATTTTTCGTGAAGGTTATGTCACAGGATCAAATACCTGCCCATCCTCCTTCAGAAAAAATCTTGAAGAATGTAAAACCCATGCGGGAGATGAGTTGGATGGCTGATACCGTTTTTCTACCACAACTTTTCTTTCCTTCTGCTTTTACCAAGACCGGACACAATGAGATCATTGACAGTATTGCCCTGCTCGCTCCTGTCTTTGAACATCTCCGACAAGTACATGCCGGGCTTTCTGAAGATACGGTGCGGATCGTTCATATTGGCGATAGTCATATCCGCGGACATATTTATCCGCAGACTACTGGTGCATTGCTGACTGAAACCTTTGGAGCCATTTCTTATACAGATATGGGAGTGAATGGAGCTACTAGCCTGACATTTACCCATCCTAACCGTATCGCCGATATTGCCGCATTGAAACCCGAATTGCTGATTCTTTCTTTCGGAACGAATGAAAGCCATAACCGACGTTATAACGCCAATGTACATTATAATCAGATGGATGAACTTATTAAATTACTGCATGACAGTCTTCCCGAAATTCCTATCCTACTGACTACCCCTCCCGGTTCTTATGATAGTTTCCGTCAACGTCGGAGAAAACGTACTTATTCAATCAACCCGCGTACAGCGACAGCTGCAAAAACAATTCACCAATATGCAAAAGATCATCATTTATTGGTGTGGGATATGTATAATGTCGTTGGTGGACGTGAACGCGCTTGTCTCAATTGGACAGCAGCACAACTGATGCGTCCCGATTATGTACATTATTTTCCCGAAGGATACATCCTGCAAGGAAATTTATTATATCAGGCCTTAATCCAAGCTTATAATGACTATGTTACCCGTTGATATAGATTTCAGTCGTCTTAAAGAGGTGCTAACTTACGATCCGCAGGCACCAATGATATTTAATAGTGGTATCTTCCTTTGGTTGTTTACCGCTTTTATAGTGGTGTATGTGCTGTTACAACGTAAGTATACAGCCCGCATCTTGTTTGTTACCATTTTTTCATATTACTTCTATTATAAAAGTAGTGGTACATACTTTTTCTTGCTTGCCATTGTAACGGTGTGCGATTTTCTTTTGGCGCAATGGATGGATCATACCGTAGGACGTTGGAAACGTAAAGGAATAGTGACACTGAGTTTGAGTGTCAATCTGGGACTTCTTGTCTATTTTAAATATACAAATTTTCTGGGAGGAGTGATTGCTTCACTGATGGGAGGCGAATTTACAGCTCTCGATATTTTCTTACCGGTAGGTATCTCCTTCTTTACCTTCCAGTCGTTGAGCTATACCATTGATGTTTACCGTAAGCAGATAAAGCCATTGACCAACCTGCTGGATTATACTTTCTATGTATCTTTCTTTCCGCAGTTGGTGGCAGGACCTATTGTACGTGCACGTGATTTTATTCCTCAAATTCGTAAGCCACTTTTTGTTTCACAGGAAATGTTTGGTCGGGGCATCTTCCTGATAGCGTCCGGTCTATTCAAAAAAACGGTGATTTCCGATTATATCAGTATCAATTTTGTAGAGCGTATTTTTGATAATCCAACCCTTTATTCAGGAGTTGAAAATTTGATAGGAGTATATGGTTATGCTTTGCAGATTTATTGTGATTTCTCCGGTTATAGTGATATGGCCATCGGTATTGCTTTATTATTGGGATTCCATTTTAACTTAAACTTTAACTCTCCATATAAGTCAGCTTCTATCACCGAATTTTGGCGTCGTTGGCACATTTCCTTGTCAAGCTGGTTACGTGATTACTTATATATATCTTTGGGAGGAAACCGGAAAGGAAAATTTCGTCAGTATCTGAATCTGATTATTACCATGTTTCTAGGTGGCCTTTGGCATGGAGCTTCTTGGAACTTTGTACTTTGGGGAACCTTTCATGGTGTTGCTTTAGCTGCACATAAAATGTGGATGACTATTATCGGGCGTAAGAAAGGAGAGCGAAGTCATGGTCTACGTCGTGTATTCGGAATTATTATTACTTTCCATTTCGTTTGTTTCTGTTGGATTTTCTTCCGTAATGCCGATTTTGAAAACTCGATTGATATGTTGAAGCAGATATTCACAGCCTTCAATCCGCAGCTCTTCCCGCAACTGCTTGAAGGATATTGGCGTGTATTTGCATTGATGTTGTTTGGCTTTTTACTCCATTTTGCACCCGACAGTTGGGAAAATGCACTTTGCCATGGAGTCATCCGCTTGCCATTTTTAGGTAAAGCATTGTTGATGATAGCATTGATTTATCTTGTGATTCAGATGAAGAGTACAGAAATTCAACCGTTCATTTATTTCCAGTTCTGATACTTTTTGGCTAACAACTAAAAGCTTATTAGAAAATTTTTCTTTCCTTTGTAGAAGAAGTTAAAATGAGTAGTCTTATGGATGATTCTGTAAATTATCAGCATGCAACGGACCGTTATGATTGGATGCAATATAAATATTGTGGTAAGAGTGGCTTGCAGTTGCCTCTGATCTCTTTGGGATTGTGGCACAATTTCGGTAGTGTGGACGACTTTGGCATAGCAACTAATATGATTAAGTATGCTTTCGACAAAGGTGTTACACACTTTGATCTGGCAAATAATTATGGCCCTGTTCCCGGAAGTGCAGAAACGAACTTCGGTCGGATTCTGAAAGAAAATTTTCAGAGTTATCGTGATGAAATGATAATTTCTTCCAAAGCTGGTCACGAAATGTGGGCAGGACCTTATGGCGGAAATAGCTCTCGTAAGAACTTAATAGCGAGTATCAATCAGAGCCTTCATCGTACAGGATTAGAATATTTTGATATCTTTTATACTCATCGTTATGATGGAGTTACCCCTGTTGAAGAAACTATTCAAACATTAATTGATATTGTAAAACAAGGAAAAGCCTTGTACATCGGAATTTCTAAATATCCTCCCCAACAAGCACGCTTAGCTTATAAAATAATGGCAGAAGCGGGTATACCTTGTCTTATTAGCCAATATCGTTATAGTATGTTCGACCGTACGATTGAGGTTGAAGCTCTTCCTTTGGCGGCAGAGTCCGGTTCTGGTTTTATCGCATTTTCTCCTTTGGCTCAGGGGCTATTGACAGATAAGTATTTAAATGGTATTCCCGAACATTCACGTGCTGCACGTTCCTCTGGTTTTTTGCAACCTGCGCAGGTGACTCCTGAAAAAGTAATGATTGCTGGGCAGCTGAATGAAATTGCCCGTCGCCGTGGTCAGACATTGGCAGAGATGGCATTGGCATGGACACTCAGAGATGAACGAATGACATCTGTAATAGTAGGAGCTAGTTCCGTTAAGCAGTTAGATGACAATTTACACGCTTTGGATCATTTGACGTTTACATCTGAAGAGTTGGCTGAGATAGATAGTATCATGTTCGGCTTACCATAAGAACGTTTCCAAAAATGCTAGAAACGAACAATACCCCCAAATAACACCCCCTTTAAATAACCAGTCTTAATATAATGAAGAATTTGAGCTCAATTAGAATCCTGTATTTGCTAAGTGCACTATTCATCGTATCTACAGCATATGCTAAACTAAGACCTGTATCGCTGTCCTGTGAGTATATGGAGAATCCGTCAGTAGTCGATGTCTTGTCTCCCCGTTTGTCATGGATCAATGAAGTTACTTCGAAGCAAGCTCGTGGCGAGGTCCAGACAGCCTATCGGATAGTAGTTGCTTCTTCAAAAGATAAATTAGTGAAAGGGGAATTTGATATTTGGGATACTGGAAAAAGAAAGTCTTCCGATTCATATCTGATCCCTTATGAAGGGCAGCAATTACAATCAGCAAAGGATTATTGGTGGCGTGTTATGACTTGGAATGGGCGAGAAGAGGCGTCCGTATGGAGCGAACCTGCTTATTGGGGAATGGGACTTTTGTCTGCAGATGAATGGAGAGCAAAATGGATTGGTGTACCTTGGCAAGGAGAAGCACCTAGGAAAGCGCTTAAACCAAATTCTGCAGCGTATCCTTCTTATCCCTCTCCTCTTTTCCGAAAATTATTCAGTGTGAAAGATGGTGTTGTTTCAGCAAAAGTCTTTGTAACTGGGTTGGGGTATTTTGAATTATATATGAATGGTGAACGGGTGGGGGATGATTATCTCGTACCTAATTTTACCAATTATACGGTTCGGGATGATCTTAAATATGCAAATATTGCTATTGACAATCGTTTTCGTGATTATCGGGTGATGTATCTGGCTTATGACATAACCCGTCTGCTTCGCGAAAAAGAAAATGTAGCGGGAGCTATTGTCGGGAATGGATTTTATGATTGTGTGAGCCATTGGGTTTGCCCGTTCGGTTCACCCCGTTTTCTCTGTCAGATTGAAGTGACTTATGAGGATGGAAGCAAAGATATTATCGGCTCTGATGAAACGTGGAAAGTAAAAGAATCCCCCATTGTAATGGATGGTGTCTTTGATGGTGAAATCTATGATGCAAATGCCGAAGTGGAAGGTTGGGCAACAGTGAAATGTGATGATTCGAAATGGAATTATGCGATATTGCGTCAGGCCCCCACAGGAATATTAACTGCTCATACAGCTCCTACGGATAAGATTACAGAAGAACTTCATCCGATTACTTTTAAGAAATTGGAAGATTCGGTTTATGAAGTCGATTTTGGCAAAGAAATATCAGGATGGTTACATCTTAAAGATATTAAGGGACAGAAAGGTGATACATTAAACGTAAAATATATTTGTGAGTCACCTTTGGGAATTCAGCAATATATTTTAAAAGGAGATGGGAAGGAATCTTATGCTCCTCGGTTTACTTGGTATGTATTCAGTAAAGCTATTATAAGCGGACTTTCTGACTTGTCTGCAAAGAATGTGATTGCTGAGGCTGTAAATACAGATGTTAATATATCATCTGAATTCAAAACATCAAATTCATTGTTTAATAGGATTAATGAAATATGGCAGCGTAGTCAATTGGATAATATGCACGGAGGTGTAGCCAGCGATTGTCCACACAGGGAACGTTCTGCTTATACAGGAGACGGACAGGTGGCGTGTGTTACGGTCATGCATAACTTCAATGCTGCCGCATTTTATCAGAAATGGATTCGTGATATACGAGATGTGCAAAACATTGAAACGGGATATGTGCCTAATGGAGCACCATGGCAACCCGGGTGTGGTGGTGGCGTTCCGTGGGGAGCGGCTATGAATATTATGCCTTGGGAGTTTTATCTTCATTATGGAGATAAAGGTATGTTGGAAACAAACTATTGGGCAATGAAGGAACAAGTGCGTTATATGTTGCAATGGCTTACTGCTGATGGAACGATGTTAGCTAAGAGCACTAACTGCAATTCAGATGAACCGAATTATTGGTTGAACTTGGGAGATTGGGCACCCGCATTTGCAATTCCTTTGGAGGAACTGGTACATACATTCTATCTTTGGCGTTGTGCGGATTATACAGCAAAGGCTGCTAAGGCTATTGGCAACCCTACGGATTTTAAATATTTTTCCGAATTAGCAGAACGGGTGAAAATAGCTTTTCACGGTAAATTCTATGATAAAGAAAATAAAACATACGGTGATTATGGCAGTAATATTTTTGCTTTGGTGATGGGAGTTCCGGAAGAGTCGTATAAAGATGTTGTAGCTACCTTGCGTCAAGAAATAGTAGAAAAATATAAGAATCATTTGAATACCGGAATTTTTGGTACTCAGTTTTTCTTTGAAACCTTGTCTTCAAATGGTTTGAATGACTTGGCCTATGAAGTCATGAATCAATCGGATTTTCCGAGTTATGGTTATTGGATTGCTCAGGGTGCCACTACCACCTGGGAACAATGGAATGGCCAAGACTCACGTAATCATCCAATGTTTGGAGGAGGATTAACTTGGTTCTATCGTACTCTTGCCGGAGTAAATACAGATGAAAGTAATCCTGGATATAGGCATTTAATAATAAAACCTGCATTACCTCAGAAATTGTCGGAAGTTTATTATTCAAATATGACTCCTTTTGGTAAACTAGTGTCCGAAGTTCGACGAAATCCCACCTCATTAGAACTGAATATTTCCATACCAGTTGGTAGTGTTGCTACCGTTTACATACCTGTGAATGATTCTGATTCAATAATAACAGAAAACGGAAAACCTATAGCGTCAGCTGCCTATGTGGAAATGTTGGGCATAGGGGATGGCTATTGCAAAGTAAAAGTAGGGCAAGGTAATTATCGCTTTTTAGTTAAAAAGTGAGTTTTGCCTATGTTCTCTCTCATCCTACATATCCTTTTAGCCCCTTATTCTTCCACAAGCAGAAATCATTATCATGATTTTGCTATATTAGATTCAGTATGATTTTCCGATACTCTATCCCCCCATATTTTCCCTTTATCTGTATAGTATTAATCCGCTGAATATCAGCTATTAATATTCTACCTGATAACTATTAATACCCTTCCTGATAACTATTAATACCCTTCCTGATAACTATTAATACCCCACCTGATAACTATTAATACCCTTCCTGACAACTATTAATCCCCCACCTTTAAGCTATAAACAGTCTTTTTCCCGCCCGAATATAATCACACTTACCCATTTAGAATAATCCCTCCCCCTCATTTATTAAACACCTGATATTTTTTTCCAGTATCTCAATACAGAATCTAACAAAGCAATTTCCTTTTAGAATCATATGTTCATACCCTTAAATCCGTCAGAACAACACATTACCCCATTTGTTTATGTGCAGCAATCAAATATTCACCCCCGCGTAAGAAAGAACTTAAATCC
>NZ_JAQVBV010000004.1 GCF_028690125.1 Bacteroides sp.
CCTGAAGAACAGGATGCATCGCCATGACCGGAAATGAAAATCCGGAGATGGAGAAAGAGATGACTCCCCATAATGAAGCGAAGCTCAGTCCCAGTCGTAAGGTAGGTAGTGTTCCTATCATGACAATACCACAACATTGAGAAGCCAATACCAGACAAAGAGTGGCAAAGATCATCGGAAGAATACCGCTGTTACAGGGAAAGTGTAAGAAACCATACAGGTAGACATTATAGAATATTCCCATGATAAAGAAGACTACCGTATGAGGTAATAACTTACCGGCCAATGCAATGTAAATTGAATTATTACTCATGCGAAGCCATTCGCGAGCGGTACGGTCCTTAATCTCTACACCAATTGCATAAACGGTCACCATGAATATGAGTAACATAAGTACCCCCGGTATGATGGTGTTGCAAAGATATACCGAATAGTTTAACCAGGGATTGTTTAATGGGTGCGTGTCAATCACAATAGGTTGTAAATAAGCCATTGCCTGACTCTCCGTTGCACCTTTGGCATACAAAACAGTTCGCGCAGCCGCTCCGGAAGTTAGTTCTCCCATCATTTTCATGTCTCTGAAAAGCAAGGAGCCTGCTATCAAATATGAATAGTTGGTATAAAAAGAGAGAGTCGGTTGCTTTTGACTTTGTGCTTCGACAGAAAGACCTTTCGGGATGTAGAAGAATCCATAGATTTTTCCTTCTTGAAGAGCAATACGGGCATCGGTCACATTGCTGTAGTGGGCTACCACTCCCGTTTGAGAGAAAGCGTCCAAGTTACGAACAATATTGCGCGAAGTGGAAGAGTCATCCATATCCACAACTCCGGCAGGCAAGTTTTGAGGAAGTCCCGAACCCATTAGGGTGGTGAAGAAGATATAGCAGAATAGGGGAGCAATCACCATACAAAACAGATAGAGTGGTCGCGATACCAATCGGCGACACTCTCGTTGGATGACCTGCCATAAAGCTATATATTTCTGTTCTTTCTCTTTCATGATTATTTATCGATAATAACCGACATACCCGGACGGAGATTTTCTACAGTCTCCAAGGTGTTAGCCTTTACTTCGAATGTTTTCAGGTCAAACTGACCAGTTGTTTTAGTTGCTTTCCAGGCAGCGTAAGTACCCAGATCTTTCAAGTAATATACTTTCAGTTTGATGGTTTTGTTATCCAATGCAGGAACAATTGCTTCGAATTCGGTTCCCATAGTCAGGTCTTTGAGTAAATCCTCGCGTACGTTGAATGAAACCCACATATCGTCAAGTTCTGCAATATTCATGATAGGAGCTCCTGTTCCGATCAGTTCGCCTATCTTAGGGAAAATCTCGGAAACTTCTCCGGCCGCCGGAGCTATGAGATAAGTCTCTTTGATATACGATTCCACTTCTGCAACAGCTCCTTTGGCACGATTTACTAAAGCTTCCGTTGCCATTTTATCCTCACGTTCCGCTCCGTTTTTTGCCATCGTATATTGTGCTTTAGCTGCTTTTTCTGTAGCGATAGCAGCGTCACGCTGTGCAGTTACTTCGTCCAGCTTTTGGGCGGGCATTACCCCTTGTTCAAATAGATTCTTGACTCTTTTATAAGATTTCTCAGCAATAGTAACTCCAGCCTGTGCTTTTTGCCACATTTCGTAAGCAGCCTGAATCTGTTCCTGGCGTGCTCCCTTGATTGCTTTTTCATTTTGTGCCTGGGCAGCAGCTTCAGCAGCACGTGCCTGTTCCATCTTTGCCATTACATCAGGGGCTTCCAAAATAGCTAGAGTATCTCCTGCATTGACCTTTTGTCCTTCTTTCACGCGAAACTCCAAGATGCGTCCCGGAACTTTGCTTGAAACACGATATTCCGTTACCTCAGCTTGTCCCTGAATGATTTCGGGACCTTTGCGAAGCATAAAGAAACCAACGACTGCAACAATTGCGATCACTCCCAATAAAGTGAGAAATGCAAGTAGCATATTACTGTTTTGTGATTTTGTAGAGGTCATATCATCTTGATTTTTAAATTACTAAATTGTTTTTGAATGAGGAATGTCTTCGCTCTTCATTTAATTCATCTTAAAGTTCCCAAAGACTTTTCTAAATAGATTCGGGTAAGTTTCACATCTATCTGTGAATCGATTTTCTCTGACTGAGCGGACAACCAAGCCGTTTGTGCTTCGAGAACGTTGCTTGTAGCAATCACTCCTTCTTTGAATCCCAGCACAGCATAACGAAGATTCTCATCTGCCTTTTCCATATTCTTGGAAGCCATTGTTAGCTTTTTATTGGCTTCATTTACTTTGAAAGCTGCCTGATTGACTTGCAATTCAATCTTTTCTTTTGCATCTTGCAACTGATACTGTGCAATGCGGGCTTCCGCCTTGGCTGCTTTTGTTTTATAGAAACCTTGTCCCCAATTCCAGATAGGTACTTGTACCATAACACCTACATTCCACATTCCTTTAAACTTGTTTTCAAAACCATTGAATACAGAAGGATTAGTAGCCATATAATTTCCCATTAATGCGATGGAAGGAAGATATTCGGAGCGTGTCACATTCACTTTCTGTCCATAAATCTGTGTGGCCAGTTCAAGACTGCGTATTTCCGGTCGGTTTGCGTAGGCAGTAGCCATGTCGAAATGAGTATCAGGCGTCATCAATGGAATGTCATTCATGTTTTCATCCACTAAGGTGATAGGAGAGCTTAGGTCGATACCACATAGTTGGCATAACAACATTCGGGCAAGACTCAGTCCGTCCTCTACCTTGGTTAAGGTCATTTCCGCTTCATTGACTTTCACACGTACGGATAGTCCGTCAGCTTTGGTTGCTACCCCTTCAGTAATCATCTTTTCCACATCACTGTCGAGTTGCTGGAGGAGTTTCAAATATCCTTCCGCCAGCTTTTTCTTATTGACGAGCGAGATAACCTGCCAATAAGCCTGATCGGTACTCATAATCACTTCCTGTTTGCCTGATTGATGTTGTTGTTGTGCCAATTCCTCAGCATATTTAGTGATTTTGTTGTAAGCACGAATCTTTCCACCCATATATAAAGGTTGGGTGAGAGTGATAGCTCCTGCGTATACATTTCTTGTGTCGGTACGGAAAGCATCTACAATCGAACTTCCTGCTTTGTCGAGTTCGGGCAGAACTGCTCCTAACTTCCCGCTTAGTGAAGAAACGAGTGGAGCCAGATCGGGGTATGCTGTTACGATTTTTGTAGCCACCTCTCCGATGGGACCTGCCAGGTTTGTCCCCAGTCCTGAAAGTGCAGCCTTTTGGCCATCGTTCAGTAGTGAGAACTCTTTCTGATTTCTCATGTAAGCTCCCGTAGCCGAGATACTGGGAAGGTAATTGGTAAATGCAGCTTTTCGCTGATAGTGTGCTGCATTTATTTTTTCATTGCCAATTAGTAGATCCTTGTTATTGGCAAGTGCCAATGCACGACAACTATCTAGGCTAAGAACGCCTTGCGCTTTGCCCACTAGAGCCAAGCTACATAGAATTGTCAGAGTCAGTATTTTCTTCATTGTGTCTAGCATCTTAAATCAGATTACTTTGTTTGCTTCTTAAATAGACAATAATTGCATAAGCAACGATGCAAAAATAGGTGCTTTTATTGAAGAATGCAAAGAATTTAGTTTTTTTAAATGCTTATTTGTGGAGAGAAAGTAACGAAGAAGAAAATAAAAAAAGGCTACCCTTCACAATGGAAGAGTAACCTTGCAATATAAAAATATTCCCGTGAGGAGAACTTTCTTAAAGAGCGCCTACTGTTTTCAGATCAGCGTTAGTCTTACGGCAAGCCTCAGCACTAGCTTTGAACTTAGCCATTTCTTCTGCGTTCAACGGAAGCTCAACGATTTTCTCGATACCGTTCTTACCTAAGATTACAGGTACACCGCAGCATACATCGTTTTCGCCGTATTCGCCTTCGAGAGCTACTGAACAAGGAACCATCTTTTTCTGATCGTGAAGGATAGCCTCTACTACAAATGCTCCTGCTGCACCCGGTGCATACCATGCAGAAGTACCCAGCAACTTAGTCAATGTAGCACCACCTACCATAGTAGAAGCAGCAACTTCGTTCAGTTTTTCTTCTGAGATGAAGTTAGTTACAGGAATACCTTTGTAAGTAGCGAAACGAGTCAAAGGAATCATAGTAGTATCACCGTGACCACCGATTACCATACCTTCTACTTCGTTAGCGTTGCAACCCAAAGCCTGAGACAAGAAATATTTGAAACGTGAGCTATCCAAAGCGCCACCCATACCGATGATGCGGTTCTTTGGTAATCCGAGAGCTTTCAATGACAGGTAAGTCATAGTATCCATCGGGTTAGAGATAACTACGATAATAGCGTTAGGAGAATATTTCAATACGTTTTCGGCTACTGATTTTACGATACCGGCGTTTACACCAATCAGTTCTTCACGAGTCATACCCGGTTTACGAGGAATGCCTGAAGTAATCACAACAACGTCAGAGTTTGCAGTTTGAGCATAGTCGTTTGTGCAGCCTACTACAGTAGTGTCGAAGCCCAATAATTGAGCTGTCTGCATCATATCCATTGCTTTACCTTCTGATACTCCTTCTTTAACGTCCAACATTACTACTTCGTCTGCTACTTCATTGAAAGCAAGCACATTTGCACATGTAGCACCTACGTTACCTGCGCCTACTACGGTTACTTTTGACATAATACTATTTATTTAAAAAGTTGATAATTAGTTTTATCTTTTTTACGCGACAAAATTACAATGATAATCCTTATTAAAGAAATATTTCCGTAATAATTTTCGTTAAAGAAAAGACCTTATTAAGTGTTACTCTGTTATGAAATGATTACTTTTGCAGCCGTTATTAATTAGTATACTGAAACTATGAATAGAAAAAGCCTTCTTATTACAGCTATAGCTGTCCTGGTAATTGCTTTTATTGGCATTACTTATTTGTTGATTACCGAAAAGAAAGCTAACCGGGAGTTGGTGCAAGAGTTTAATTTGGATAAGGAAGACTTGGAAAACGAATATTCCAGCTTTGTGCAGAAATACGATGAGTTGAAGATTACCGTTACGAATGATTCATTGGCTCAATTGTTGGATCAGGAGCAATTGAAGAGTCAGCGACTTTTGGAAGAACTGCGCACGGTGAAAAGTTCGAATGCTACAGAAATTCGCCGTTTGAAAAAGGAAGTGGCAACGTTACGTGCCATCTTATTTAATTATATTGCTCAAATTGACTCACTGAATAAGCTTACTACTAAGCAGCAGCAACAGATTGCTGATGTTACTAAGAAATATAATCAGGCTTCGCGACAGGTCGATGCTCTTTCTGTAGAAAAGAAGAATCTGGATAAGAAAGTGACTTTGGCTGCACAACTTGACGTTACCAATATTCGTGTGGAACCCCGTAATAAACGAGGTAAGGAAGCAAAGAAGGTAAAAGATGTAGTGAAGTTGGCTATCAGCTTTACAATCGTAAAGAATATTACGGCTGAGAACGGTGAGCGTACCATCTACATACGTATCACAAAACCGGATAATGATGTACTGACAAAAAGTGCGTCGAATACATTCCCTTATGAAAACCGCACATTGGTTTATTCGATTAAGAAATATATCGAATACAATGGTGAAGAACAGAATGTAAATGTATACTGGGATGTAGAAGAGTTTCTCTATGCCGGAAACTATCGCATAGATATTTTTGAAGGTGGCAATCTGATTGGTTCTCAGAGTTTCACGTTGAATTAATAATCTGAGTCTTTGAGTTCCGAAGGATAAATCCTATCGGGGAAAATCATAAGATTAAAGAAAAGCCTTATATCACTTGTGAGTGGTATAAGGCTTTTTGTATATTTTAGGGCTATGATAAGTTGAGAATCAATTAATAATACTCTGGGACAACCTTCCAAAATATCCTTGATAATGTGCCTATGTTCTTTTTAGAAGGTAATTATAAGTACCCTGATAAGCTGTCTGCATAGATTATCTCCTTAATTAATGACCATACCTTCGGACTATTATCAAATAGTTTTGTCAGCCCAAGGCTAGCCATAATGTTATTACGGACTATAGTTATAGGCGGTTCGTATAACTATTACTTCTTTCTTCCTAAAGTATTAATAGATAAATTGCTGTTTCTTAATACAAAACTTGTTCTAATCTAAGAGAAAACTTGTTTTTGCCCAATGTAAATCTATAAATGCAAGTTCTGATTGTACAAATGCAAGTTGCATTTGTATAAATGAAACTTGCATTTGTACAATTGAAAGTTTTGTTTATAGTTTGAATCAAATAAAAAGAAACTTTACTATTAAGTGAAAAGAAGTTTAGTCTTAATGAAGAGGAATTTATCTATGAATACTCCGGGTCAGAAGTAGTAGGTGTTAATGAGTGATAGGTGATAGAGAAAAATGAGTTTTTTCTGTGGTAGGATTTCTTGGTTAATATAAAAGGGAATTAGTTATTCTAATAAAAATTTTCAGAGCCTTAGCTATTACTCCTTCCATCCGCTCCCCACATCATTTTACTGCGAAGCGTATCAAAGAATATGTGATTGAAGCGTTTTATTACTTTAATGCTGTAATCCGCTTTACGGATTGTGAGTTGAGTTGTTTCCTTGCAACTCTCGCTTCGCCCATCAATAGCCACGAGAAAATTATGGCTACGGCTCTCTACATCAAGAGTTATTTCCCAATCGTCACGAATGACGATAGGACGGACGTTGAGGCTGTGCGGTGCTACGGGAGTAATGGCAATTGCATTGGAATGGGGAACGATAATGGGACCGCCTACACTGAGAGAATATGCAGTTGAACCTGTAGGAGTAGCTATTACCAGACCATCAGCCTGATACGTATTCAGATAAGCTCCGTTGATAGCTGTCCGAATACTAATCATCGAAGAACTATCCCGTTTAAGAACAGCAATCTCATTAAGTGCGTATGGATAATTCTGTAAGCGTTTGTCATTACAAATAAGTTGTAATACACTCCTTTCTTCCACACTATATCTTTTCGAGTAAATCTCTTCAAATGTCTCTTCCATTTCCTCCGGTGAGATATCGGCTAGAAACCCTAAACGTCCCGTATTGATACCAAGGATAGGGATTCCCTTTCTACCTACACGGCTAGCCGCTTTCAGGAAAGTACCGTCACCACCGATACTGATTACCATATCAGCCGTAAAATCATTGCCATCAAACAAACGGTCAGCATGAATCTGCATCTTTAGATCTGAAGTCAGAAATTGATAAAATTCTCTGCATACATAGATCTCTGCTCCATGTTTTTGCAAGAGTTGGAACAGATTAGCGGCATGAGAAGACTTCTTAGCCTGAAAAGTATTTCCGAAAATGGCAAATTTCATAAGCTCATCATTAGTTTTGATTGCAAAAATGGCATTTTTTCTTGGAATTCTACTTTAAATAACCAAAAAAGAACTAAGAATGCGTTTCGTATTATTAGGCACCTAATAATAATATTTGTATTTTTGCAGCAAATATTGCATAAAACTATGACTAAATTAAGTGTGAACATAAACAAGATAGCTACATTGAGAAATGCGCGAGGAGGGGATGTCCCTAATGTGGTAAAGGTAGCTCTTGATTGTGAAACCTTTGGTGCCGACGGCATTACCGTTCATCCACGTCCTGATGAACGCCACATTCGCCGGGCAGACGTATATGATTTACGTCCCTTGTTGCGGACTGAATTCAATATCGAAGGCTATCCGGATGCTGAATTTATAGATTTAGTGCTCAAGGTGAAACCCCATCAGGTAACGTTGGTTCCCGATGCTCCTTCACAGATCACATCTAACTCCGGTTGGGATACGAAAATGAATTTAAAATTCCTGATGGAAGTGCTCGATAAATTTAATAGCGCCGGTATCCGTACTTCCGTATTTGTTGCTGCTGATCCGGAAATGGTGGAATATGCTGCAAAAGCCGGAGCAGATCGTGTGGAACTTTATACGGAACCCTATGCCACTGATTATCCTAAAGACCCAGAAGTGGCTATCGCTCCTTTCATAGAGGCAGCCAAAACCGCTCGTAAACTGGGATTAGGACTAAATGCCGGACACGACTTGAGTCTCGTGAACTTAAATTATTTCTATAAAAACATTTCTTGGTTGGACGAAGTATCCATTGGACATGCATTGATCAGCGATGCGCTCTATCTCGGATTGGAACGTACGATTCAAGAATATAAAAACTGTCTACGCTAATGAATGGATTGATGTTTTTGGCCCAAGGGGCTGTGAGTATGGCTGACTCGCTTGCGACAGCCAATCCTGTATTGACACCGGTCAGTGCTCCGGAGATGAATATGCTTGATATGGCTATCAAGGGTGGCTGGATTATGATTGTACTGGGTGCACTTTCGGTAGTTTGCTTCTACATTCTGTTTGAACGCAATTATATGATTCGTAACGCAGGAAAAGAAGATCCAATGTTTATGGATCGTATCAAAGATTATATCCATAGCGGTGAGATTAAAGCGGCTATAAATTATTGCCGTACTATGAATACTCCTTCCGCACGTATGATTGAAAAAGGTATCAGTCGGTTGGGACGCCCGATCAATGATGTGCAAGCTGCTATTGAGAATGTTGGTAATATTGAAGTTGCTAAATTGGAAAAAGGTCTGACTGTTATGGCAACTATTTCCGGTGGTGCTCCGATGCTTGGATTCTTGGGAACGGTAACCGGTATGGTTCGTGCATTCTACGAAATGGCGAATGCCGGAAGCGGTAATATTGATATAACATTGCTTTCTGGCGGTATTTATGAAGCCATGATCACTACCGTTGGTGGTTTGATTGTCGGCATCATTGCTATGTTTGCTTATAACTATTTGGTGATGTTGGTAGACCGCGTCGTAAATAAGATGGAATCTCGTACAATGGAATTTATGGACTTGTTAAACGAGCCTACTAAGTAACTATGGGGCTAAAAAGAAGAAATAAAGTATCACCCAATTTCAGTATGGCATCCATGACGGACGTCATCTTCTTGTTGTTGATCTTCTTTATGATAACTTCTACGGTGGTATCGCCTAATGCGATTAAAGTGTTGTTGCCTCAGGGAAAACAACAAACTTCGGCTAAGCCGCTGACGAGGGTTATTATTGATAAAGATATGAACTTTTATGCCGCTTTCGGTAATGAAAAGGAGAAAATATTGACTTTGGATGAACTGACTCCGTTCTTGCAAACTTGTGCGGAGAAAGAACCTGAAATGTATGTAGCATTGTATGCTGACGAAACGGTGCCTTATCGTGAAATCGTGAGGGTATTGAATATTGCGAATGAGAATCATTTTAAAATGGTGTTGGCTACCCGCCCACCGGAAAATAAATAAGAATGATGGACAGAAGAAAAAAGGGTGAGTATGTCGGAGCACTGGGTGCACTTTTGGTGCACGTGGCGGTGATTGCTCTTTTGATTCTGGTGAGCTTTGCCGTTCCCCAGCCCGATGAAGATTCTGGCGGAATACCTGTTATGATGGGAAATGTAGATGTAGCACGCGGCTTTGACGATCCTTCGTTAGTGGACGTAGACATCTTGCCGGAAGAAATGCCGGTTGCTGAACCTGAACCTATTCCATTGGAAGTACCTTCGGAACAGGATTTGCTGACACAAACGGAAGAGGAAACGGTGGCTATCAAACCGAAAAACGAACCCAAAAAAGAACCTGTGAAGCCAAAAGAAACGACCAAACCGAAGGAACCGGTAAAGAAACCGGAAAAAACGGAAGCGGAAAAAGCTGCAGAAGCAAAACGGTTGGCAGAAGCAAAAGCGGAACGTGAACGGAAAGCCGCCGAAGAAGCTGCTAAAAAGAAAGTTGCAAATGCTTTTGGTAAAGGAGCACAGATGGGGGGAAGTAGAGGAACTTCTGAATCCGGTACAGGAGTGGAAGGTAGCAAGGATGGAAACTCTTCTACTGGTGCGAAAACAGGAGTTGCCGGTTATGGAACATTTAACCTCGGTGGACGTTCTTTAGGTGAAGGTGGTTTGCCAAAACCTGCATATAATGTACAAGAAGAAGGACGTGTGGTCGTAAATATTACGGTAAATCCTACAGGTATGGTAATCTCTACCAGTATTAATCCTCAAACGAATACTGTAAATTCCACTTTGCGCAAATCAGCGGAAGATGCGGCTAAGAAAGCCCGTTTCAATTCTGTAGATGGGGTAAACAACCAGAGTGGAACGATTACTTATTATTTTAATTTGAAATAGTAGTATTACTAATCAAAAATAGATGATTATGGGAACTGTATATGCTTTTTTTGCAGATGGCTTTGAGGAAATAGAAGCCTTTACTGCCGTCGATACGTTAAGACGTGCCGGACTGAATGTGGAAATTGTATCTGTCACTCCGGATGAAATTGTAGTAGGTGCACATGATGTCTCTTTGCTGTGTGACATTAATTTTGAAAATTGCGACTTCTTTGATGCCGACTTGTTGCTGTTGCCTGGTGGAATGCCCGGAGCTGCCACTCTCGATAAACACGAAGGATTGCGTAAACTGATACTAAACTTTGCTACTAAAAATAAACCTATAGCTGCTATCTGTGCAGCTCCGATGGTATTGGGTAAATTGGGATTGCTGAAAGGTAAGAAAGCAACTTGTTATCCTGTATTTGAACAATATCTTGAAGGAGCCCAACTGGTTAATGAACCGGTTGTTCGTGATGGAAATATAATTACTGCTGTGGGACCGGGAGCAGCAATGGATTTTTCTTTAGCTATTGTTGAAATGTTGGTTGGCGAGGAAAAGGTAAAAGAATTGGTAGAAGCCATGTGTGTTAAACGCTAAACCACTTATGAATCAATATGTGATTATTGTTGCCGGTGGTAAGGGCTTGCGGATGGGAAGTGAACTTCCCAAACAATTTCTTCCCATCGGCAATAAGCTTGTGTTGATGCATACACTCGACGTTTTTAGGAAGTATGATCCTAATCTTAAAATAATCTTGGTACTCCCAAAAGAACAACAGGAGTTTTGGAAAGGACTTTGTGAGAAATATAATTTTTCAGTAGAACACATCCTTGCCGATGGTGGTGAAACCCGATTTCATTCGGTAAAGAATGGATTGGCAAAAGTTCAAGATCACGGATTAGTAGGCGTACATGATGGAGTTCGTCCGTTTGTATCCGTTGAAGTGATTCATAATTGCTATGAGTCAGCAAAGAAATATAAGGCTGTGATTCCAGTGATAGAGGTAATCGAAACCTTGCGCCATCTCAATAGTACCGGAAGTGAGACTGTCAGCCGAAATGACTATAAATTAGTGCAAACTCCTCAAGTTTTTGATGTAGATTTACTCAAACAGGCATATGCGCAGGAGTATACTCCGTTTTTTACCGATGATGCTTCAGTGGTGGAGGCCATGGGGATATCTGTACATCTTGTAGCCGGTAATCGCGAAAATATTAAAATAACAACCCCTTTCGATTTGAAAGTGGGAAGTGCTCTTCTATAAATGTTTGATTTAGCCACACGCGACATAAAATATATCTCTGGTGTAGGTCCTCAAAAGGCAACTATATTAAATAAGGAGTTGGAAATATACTCCTTACATGATTTACTTTATTATTTTCCATATAAATATGTAGACCGAAGCCGCATCTATTACATCCAAGAGATAGATGGTAATATGCCTTATATCCAATTGAAAGGCAAAATTCTCGGTTTCGAAACTTTTGGCGAGGGGCGGCAACGTCGCTTAACCGCTCATTTTTCGGATGGTACGGGGGGTGTGGACTTGGTGTGGTTTCAAGGTATTAAATACATATTACAGAAATACAAACTTCACGAAGAATATATTATTTTTGGCAAACCGTCTGTATTTAACGGACGGATCAATGTGGCACATCCCGATATAGACAAGGCAGACGAGCTGAAACTTTCTACGGTAGGGCTACAACCATATTATAATACGACCGAAAAGATGAAACGTTGTTTTCTCAATTCTCATGCGATTGAGAAGATGATGACAACAGTAATCCAGCAGATTCAGGAACCTTTGGCCGAAACACTTTCTCCAAAGATATTGGCAGACCATCATTTGATGCCCTTGACAGAAGCTCTGCGGAATATTCATTTTCCGGCTAGTCCCGATCTGCTACGGCGAGCAGAGTATCGCCTTAAATTTGAAGAACTATTCTACGTGCAATTAAATATCCTTCGTTATGCCAAAGATAGACAAAGACGCTACCGAGGATATGTTTTCGAAAAAGTAGGTAATGTTTTTAATACCTTTTATACACAAAATCTCCCTTTCCAACTGACTGGTGCGCAAAAAAGAGTACTAAAGGAAATAAGAAATGATGTGGGGAGTGGGAGGCAGATGAACCGCCTTTTGCAAGGAGATGTGGGAAGTGGGAAAACTTTAGTTGCTTTGATGAGTATGCTGTTAGCGTTAGACAATGGTTATCAGGCTTGTATGATGGCTCCTACCGAAATATTAGCAAACCAACATTATGAGACCATCAAAGAACTGCTTTTCGGAATGGATATTCGTGTTGAATTACTGACGGGTTCTGTGAAAGGGAAAAAGAGACAAGCAATACTCTCGGGTTTATTAACAGGTGAAGTACGGATATTGATAGGCACTCATGCTGTTATTGAGGATACAGTAAACTTCTCCTCTCTGGGATTTGTGGTGATTGATGAACAACATCGCTTTGGAGTTGCACAACGTGCCCGTCTTTGGAATAAAAATACCCAGCCTCCACATGTACTTGTAATGACAGCAACACCCATTCCACGTACATTGGCGATGACCTTGTATGGTGACTTAGATGTGTCAGTTATTGATGAACTTCCGCCGGGTAGAAAGCCAATTGCGACAATTCATCAATTTGATAACCGGCGTGAGACATTATATCGTTCAGTACACAAACAAATAGAGGAAGGACGGCAGGTGTATATTGTTTATCCTTTAATCAAGGAAAGCGAGAAGATTGATTTGAAGAATTTGGAGGAAGGTTATCAGTATATTCAGGAAGAATTCCATAAATATACGGTTTGCAAAGTACATGGTAAAATGAAATCTGCTGAGAAAGATGCACAAATGCAGCTTTTTGTTTCCGGTGAAGCTAAGATAATGGTAGCCACTACAGTAATTGAGGTAGGAGTAAATGTGCCGAATGCTTCTGTAATGATTATAGAGAATGCAGAACGTTTTGGACTTTCGCAGTTGCATCAGTTGCGCGGTCGGGTAGGGCGTGGTGCCGAACAGTCTTATTGTATTCTAGTAACTAACTACAAACTAACCGAGGATACCCGTAAACGGCTTGAGATCATGGTACGAACAAATGATGGTTTCGAAATAGCAGAAGCTGATCTGAAACTACGTGGTCCTGGTGATTTGGAGGGCACGCAGCAAAGTGGGGTCGCTTTCGATCTGAAAATTGCTGATATTGCACGTGACGGACAATTACTGCAATATGTTCGTTCGATAGCTGAAGATATTGTGGAGCATGATCCTATGGCGCAGCAACCGGAAAATGAAATCTTGTGGCGTCAATTGAAGACACTCCGTAAGTCGAACGTTAATTGGGCTGCTATTAGTTGAAAAACGGTTAAACATACAGTTTATTTACGTAAATGTGTTGCAAAACATATTTCTTCTTATCTCACCTATTCATAGGGATTTAAGAGCACTTTTTTGATTCTTTTGGTATCGGTTGTCTGAAAAATAGTTAATGACAGACTTGCCATTTCGGCAGAAAACACTATCTTTGAGAGAATTTTTTAGAAAATGTTGTTGTTTAACCATCTGAATATTACATATTATGTTTGAAAAAACATTAGTCATTTTAAAACCTTGCACCCTCCAACGAGGATTGATTGGTGAGATTACTCACCGCTTTGAACGTAAAGGATTGCGGTTGGCAGGAATGAAAATGATGCAATTGACAGATGAATTGTTAAGTGAACATTATTCCCACTTGAGTAGCAAACCTTTTTTTCAACGAGTGAAAGATTCAATGATGACAGCTCCTGTTATTGTGTGTTGCTTTGAAGGTGTGGATGCTATTCAAACAGTTCGTACGTTGGCGGGACCAACTAATGGACGTCTGGCTGCGCCGGGAACTATTCGTGGAGATTATAGTATGAGTTTTCAGGAAAATATAGTTCATACTTCGGATTCTCCGGAGACTGCAGCTTCTGAATTAACGAGATTTTTTAAACCGGAAGAAATATTCGATTACCAACAAGTTACTTTTGACTACTTGTATGCAAATGACGAATATTGATTGAACAATTTATGAGAACGAATGAATTTTAATTGTATTATTAAAACAGGATTGGTCGCTGTAGCGGCTATGGTCAGCTTGAGCTCTTTTTCTCAAGACTTGATTGCCCGTCAGGCACCAATAGATAAAAAATTAAAAACAGTAGACTCTTTGGCATTGCAGAAGCAAATTCGTGTCGAACAGGCTGAATATCCTGCCCTTAGTCTTTATCCGAATTGGAATAACCAATATGTCCATGCTTACGGAAAGGATGCTGTTATTCCTGATAATTACACAATTGACTTGACCGGTTTCCATATGCCGACTCCAAGTACGAAAATTACTTCACCTTTTGGTCCTCGTTGGAGAAGAATGCACAATGGTTTGGATTTGAAAGTAAATGTAGGTGATACAATTGTAGCTGCCTTCGATGGTAAAGTCCGTATTGTGAAATATGAGCGTAGAGGTTATGGCAAATATGTAGTCATCCGTCATGATAATGGTTTGGAAACAGTCTATGGTCACCTGTCCAAGCAACTTGTAGAAGAAAACCAATTGGTGAAAGCTGGTGAAATAATTGGCTTGGGTGGTAATACAGGTCGTTCAACCGGTTCACATCTTCATTTTGAAACACGTTTCTTGGGAGTTGCCATTAATCCGGCTTATATGTTTGATTTCCCAAAACAAGATATCGTAGCTGATAATTATACTTTCCGTAAAAATATGCGAACCAACTCTAGGCGTGCAGGTTCACACGATGCGGAAATAGCTGACGGTTCTGTTCGCTATTATAAAGTTAAAAGTGGTGATTCTCTATCCCGTATATCTAAGAGAACCGGAGTTTCTATTTCGACACTCTGTAAGTTGAATCGTATTACCACCAAGAGCATCTTACGGCTGAATCAAGTGTTACGTTGTTCATAAAAAGTAATACAATATAATATAATCTTTTGCAGAGGGCACTTTAATATAATTTAGAGTGCCCTCTTTCTGTTTTCACTTAATTATTGTTACCTTTGCGCACTATTTGGAAGAAAATGAAAGATACCAAGCAACAATTTGAACATGTCATTGCTTTATGCCGTGACTTATTTTCTAAGAAGCTGCACGATTATGGGCCTGCATGGCGAATTCTGCGTCCGGCTTCGGTAACTGATCAGATTTTCATTAAAGCTAATCGGATTCGCAGTATTGAGACAAAAGGAATAACCTTGGTAGATGAGGGAATCCGTTCAGAGTTTATTGCAATTGTTAATTACGGTATTATTGGGTTGATTCAATTAGAATTGGGATATGCCGAATCAGCTGATATAAACAATGGAGAAGCTTTGGTATTGTATGATAAGTATGCCAAAGAGGCTTTGGAATTAATGCTTGCCAAGAATCATGATTATGATGAGGCTTGGAGAAGTATGCGTGTCAGCTCTTATACAGATCTGATTTTGATGAAAATTTACCGTACGAAGCAAATTGAAAGCTTGGCAGGAAACACTCTAGTATCGGAGGGTATAGATGCTAATTATATGGATATGATTAATTATTCTGTTTTCGGACTGATTAAAATAGAATTTGAAGGATAAGAACTTACATATCATTCAGCAGATAGGAGCAAATATTTGTCGCTTCCTTTTGGCAGCAGCATTTATCTTTTCCGGATTTGTGAAGTCGGTGGACCCACTAGGTTCGCAATATAAGATACAAGATTATCTGACTGCGTTTGGTTTAGATTCTTGGTTCCCTTCTTTTTTCCCGTTAATAGGGGGAATTATTTTATCTGCTATTGAATTCTCTGTCGGTATATTCTTGTTTTTTGGTGTCAGAAGATCGGTAGCATCTACTTTGGCCTTGATTCTGATGATTTTTATGACTCCGCTGACTTTGTATCTGGCACTCTTTAATCCGGTTTCAGACTGTGGTTGCTTTGGTGATGCTTGGGTATTGACCAATTGGGAAACATTTGGAAAAAATGTAGTCTTATTAATTGCAGCGATTATTGTATTTAAAGAAAGAAAATTGTTGATCAGGTTTGTAAGCTATAAGATGGAGTGGCTGGTATCTCTATATACTATTTTCTTTGTATTTGTATTGTCTTTCTATTGTCTTGATCGTTTGCCTGTTTTAGATTTTCGTCCTTACAAAATAGGGAAAAATATTCAGGAAGGTATGACTATCCCTGAAGGAGCTAAGTCCAGTGTATACGAAAGTATTTTCACTTTAGAGAAAAATGGAGAGAAGAAAGAATTCACGTTAGAGAATTATCCCGATAGTACTTGGAAATTTGTAGATACTCGTACAATTCTTAAAGAAAAAGGGTATGAACCTCCTATTCATGATTTTTCTATGATGGAGCTAAGCACCGGAGAGGATATAACAGATGATGTGCTGACTGATATGGGATATACTTTCTTGTTAGTAACTCACCGTATTGAGAAGGCTGACGATAGCAACATTGATTTGATTAATGAAGTTTATGATTATTCGGTTGAACATGATTATAAGTTTTATTGCTTGACCTCTTCACCGGAAGAACAAATTGAACTTTGGAAGGATAAGACCGGAGCAGAATATCCTTTTTGCCAAATGGATGATATTACACTGAAAACAATGATACGCTCTAATCCGGGGCTGATGTTGATCAAGAATGGAACAATCCTGAATAAGTGGAGCGATGAAGATATTCCGGATGAGTATGCGCTGACTGATAAGTTGGAAAATCTGAAACTAGGGCAAGTCAAAGTAAAAAGTGATAGTCACACAATTGGTTTTGTAGTCTTATGGTTTGTTATCCCATTGTTGCTGGTATTGGGAATCGATATTTTGATTATTCGGAGGCGAGAACGAAAAAAAGTCACGAAGTTGCGAAATAATGAAAACGAGACAAAAGAAAATGGGAAGACGGATAATAAAGAAATATTCAATTCTTAACTTATTCCCTTGAAGATCTATAAACGAGACAGAATGTAATTTACTAACCCTTTAAATAAAAAACAAAAATGAGAAAGAACATTGTTGCAGGAAACTGGAAAATGAACAAAACCCTTCAAGAGGGTATCGCTTTGGCAAAAGAACTAAACGAAGCATTGGCTAACGAAAAACCTAACTGTGATGTCGTTATCTGTACTCCCTTTATTCACTTGGCTTCTGTAACTCCGTTGGTAGACGCTGCTAAGATTGGGGTAGGTGCTGAAAACTGTGCTGATAAAGAATCAGGTGCTTATACTGGTGAAGTTTCTGCTTCTATGGTAGCTTCTACAGGTGCTAAATATGTAATTCTGGGTCACTCAGAACGTCGTGCTTATTATGGCGAAACAGTTGCTATCCTTGATGAAAAAGTAAAATTAGCTTTGGCTAACGGTCTGACTCCGATTTTCTGTATTGGTGAAGTTTTGGAAGAACGCGAAGCTAATAAGCAAAATGAAGTAGTAGCTGCTCAGTTGGAATCTGTATTTTCTTTGACTGCTGAGGACTTCTCTAAAATTGTTTTGGCTTACGAACCGGTTTGGGCTATTGGTACTGGCAAAACTGCTTCTGCAGAACAAGCTCAAGAAATTCATGCTTTCATTCGTTCGCTTGTAGCAAACAAATATGGCAAAGAGATTGCTGATAACACTTCTATCCTTTATGGTGGTAGTTGCAAGGCTTCTAATGCAAAAGAATTGTTTGCTAACCCTGATGTAGACGGTGGTCTGATTGGTGGTGCTGCTTTGAAAGTTGCTGACTTCAAAGGTATCATTGATGCGTTTAATGCATAATTAAAAACTTTTAGGTACGGATTGCATGGGGATAGGAAACTCTTGTATAAGGAGGCTTTTAATCTGTGAAATCCGTGCCTATATTAAAATCAACTGAATGAAAAAGCTATCTTTATTTATTCTATTGTTTGTTTTTACTGGTGTTGGTGCACATGCTCAAAATATTATTAAGAGTTTAGAACGTACTGTGCCGGGACAGGGAAAGGTGACCATTCATCAGGATCCTGCTATTGAGGCATTGATAGGCGTGGAACATCTTGGAGCAGGTGAACAGAAAGTAATAAAGACTTCCGGATTCAGAATTCAGGCATATGCAGGTAATAATACTAATGAAGCTAAGAATGAGGCTTATAAAGTAGGATTGCGTATCAAAGAATATTTCCCGGAACTTACAGTATATACTTCGTTCAATTCTCCCCGTTGGCTTTGTCGTGTCGGTGATTTTCAAAGTATTGAAGAAGCTGATGCCATGATGCGTAAGATGAAAGCAACTGGTGTGTTTAAAGAAGTCTCTATCGTTAAGGATCAAATTAATATTCCTTTATAATTTTATTATGTTAGAAAAAGAAGAAATCATCTCTCCGAATTTGGAGGAATTGAAAAGTCATTATCGCAGTATCATCACTTTGTTGGGAGAGGATGCTGAACGGGAAGGATTATTAAAAACTCCGGAACGTGTGGCTAAAGCAATGCTGAGTTTGACAAAAGGTTACCATATAGATCCTCATGAGGTGTTGTGCTCAGCTAAGTTTAAAGAAGAATACAGCCAGATGGTAATTGTGAAAGACATTGATTTCTTCTCTCTTTGTGAACATCATATGTTGCCCTTTTATGGGAAGGTACATGTCGCTTATATTCCCAATGGTTATATTACAGGGTTGAGTAAGATAGCCCGTGTAGTTGATATTTTTTCTCACCGTTTGCAAGTGCAGGAACGTATGACTTTGCAAATCAAGGAGTGCATTCAGGAAACGCTTAATCCTTTGGGAGTAATGGTTGTAGTGGAAGCAAAACATATGTGTATGCAAATGCGTGGGGTAGAAAAACAAAATTCTATAACTACTACTTCTGATTTTACAGGTGCATTCAATCAAGCTAAAACTCGTGAGGAGTTTATGAATTTGATTCAGCATGGAAATATGTGATAAAGTTGTGCTTTGAGACAAGGGGATTATCGTAGAACTACACGATCCCCCAGACGTTTAGCCATAATATTTTGTACTCCTCTTAATTCATTATAACGTTGCATTAACGCATCACATTTTTCGTTATTATCAACGAGTGAAGGGTCCTGTAAAGCATATAGCATATGCTTTAATTCTTCTGTTACAATTGCATATTTGAAGTTAATCATTAACATGGGAACTAATTCATAAAGACGTTCTTCGTCTGCTACAATCTTCTGTGATTTGGAATGATATTTACTTAATTGATAGCGTACATTAATTAAATCTACACTTAGTCTGCTGATAGTTGGATCTGGATGTGCCAGAAAATAACGCTCTGCTACAAAATTGGAATCATGAATATGTGTTGCTGCTTCTGAGAGGATAAGACGATGCAATGGGTTGTGAAAAGCCAGATCGTCTTCTTTCAGATCGTTGATAATGTATTCAATAACAGTTACAGGAATTTCATTTCCTTCTTCATCGGTCAGATTACACATTATTTTTTCACCATAGCGGACTACTGCTTGCAAGATTAAACGTTCAAACTTGTAGAATTCTTGTCCTTCTTTTCCTTCCTGAGGAATAAAAGAAGTATAACTATCCCCCTGTAAAGTAGGTGGAATCTCCAGATATCCTGCATCCGTCTCGAGAGGCATTGGAACATCACCATCAGGCATTGGGATATTTTCTCCGGGTCTATCTTGAGAGATATTGGCTGCTCTTTCAGCAGTTCTACGGTCCCGCTCTATTTGCTCTGCCCGTTTTTCAGATTGTGTTTCCCGTCTTTTGGCTACTTCTGATACAAGTAGTTTATCTTCTATGTGAAGTAGCTGAGCACATTCTTTGATGTAAACATCTCGTATAATGGCTTCCGGAATGACAGAAATGCTTTGCACCAGGTTACTGATAAGTTCTGCACGTTTGATCGGATCTTTTCCGGCATCTTCTAGCAGTAGGTTTGTCTTGAAGCGGATAAAGTCACTTTCATGCTCTTTGATGAAAGTTTGGAATTCAGTGGAGTTATGCTTACGCGCAAAAGAGTCCGGGTCGTCACCATCAGGAAGCAAACAGACTTTTATATTCATTCCCTCTTCGAGTAGCATATCGATTCCTCGGATAGAAGCTTTAATACCTGCCATATCGCCGTCATAAAGGACAGTGATATTATTGGTAAAGCGATGGATCATTCGGATTTGTCCTGGTGTTAAAGCAGTCCCTGAGGAAGCAACGACATTCTCTATACCCGATTGATGCATGGAAATAACATCTGTGTAGCCTTCTACCAGAAAACAGCGATCTTGTTTTACGATCGCTTGTTTGGCAAAATAGATACCATATAGTTCGTTACTTTTATGATAAATTTCGGATTCAGGAGAATTGACGTATTTTACTTTGACCCCTTTTGTCGCATTGGCCAGTACGCGTCCGCCAAAAGCAACAACCTTACCTGACAATGTATGGACAGGAAATATAACCCGTCCCCAAAAGCGGTCTCGCAATCGATGGTCATCCGTTTCGTAGCAAAGTCCTGTTTTAACAAGATATTCTTTTTTATATCCTTTTTGTTGGGCTTCTTGTGCGAAAGCGTCGTGATTCTCAGTGCAATATCCTAATTGGAATTTTTCAATAATGTCATCACGAAAGCCACGGTTACGGAAGTATGCCATACCAATGCTACGACCATCAACATGATTTTTGAGGATATTTTGAAAATAATCGCGTGCGTAGTTATTAACGATGAAAAGACTTTCACGTTCACTTTGCACCAACTTTTCTTCATCGCTCAACTCTCGTTCCTTGATTTCGATGTTGTATTTCTTGGCAAGGTATTTCAGAGCTTCCGGATAAGACATCTGCTCGTGTTCCATAATGAAATGAACAGCATTACCACCTTTTCCGCAGGCGAAACATTTGCAAAGTCCTTTGGCGGGAGAAACATAAAAAGAAGGTGTTTTGTCACTATGAAATGGACATAAACCGACATAATTCACTCCGCGTTTGCGCAGTGTGACGAAATCTGATACAACATCTATTATCTGTGAAGCATCTATTATCCGGTCTATGGTTGCTTGGTCAATCATTATTCTTTTCTCCTGTAAATCCGTTTTTTGCGGATACAAAGTTACGCATAAAAAAATCCTCTGCAAAAAATCTTTGTTGCAGAGGACCGTTAAATATTACCTATACAAGCTGAAGGATTATTTAATTTTCTCACGAATTTTCGTCAGGTACATTTTCATTCCTTCCGCATCTTTGTTTTCAATGATTTCGAGCAGATTCTTTAACTCTGTCCTGATATTGGTAACTTGTGAAGGAGTACGCGGATTGAACAAAATTTCCTGAAGCAGGTAATCGTCCTCACTCAAAAGCCCTTTAGCAATAGCCATATGTTTTTTGAAAGTGGTACCGGGTGCTTCCTGATGCTTCATAACCGCTGCAAAAATGAAAGTTGATACAAACGGAATTGACAGCGAATATGCTACTGTTTCATCGTGCTCATCGAATGTATATTCGAAGATGTTCAAGCGTAGTGTTTGGTAAAGGTCTTTGAAGAAAATCTTTCCCAGATGGTCGCCTTCACTGATAATAATTGCATTTTCGCTGCTTAGATTGCTGAGGCTGGCAAAAGTGGGACCGAACATCGGATGAGAAGATACATAGCGAAAGCCACTTTCTTCATAAAATGTTTTCAATCCGGTTTTTACCGAGGCAATGTCACTTATGATGCAATCCTTGGGCAGAACGGGCAGTACGGAACGGAATGCATCAAGCGTGTACTTTACAGTAGCGGCATTAATGACTAGTTCCGGCTCAAATTCTTTGATTTCTTCCAACGTAGTGAAACGATAGGTGTTGTAGACAAAACGCAACTGATGCGGATTGACGTCAAATACGGCCGTCTCGTGCTGGAAACTTAATATATCAGTAAAAAAGGAACCCATTTTTCCGGCTCCGAGGATTAGTATTCTCATATCTTTTTTATCAGTTTATTATATTGAAATCAAGAAGGTATATATAGGTGCAGATTACGCAAATTTGATTACAAATAAAAAACAGTGTAATCCATACCTCAATAATGTAAGTGTCAATATTCTCTTGACATACCTTCTAACTTCCTATTACTTATTAATAATTTCTATCTGTTGGCGGACAGATTCTTCGTGGATAGCTTCGAAAATCTGTTTCATAAACTCTGCATCCATGCCGCATTGCTCGCCTTGAGCACCGCGTTTCTCCAGAATTTCATTGTAGCGTCCGGTTTGGAGAACAGTAATGCCATGCTCTTTTTTATAAGTTCCGATTTCACGTGCTATACGCATTCTCTTTGCTAACTCCTGAATGATATTATCGTCGCATTCATCGATTTGCTTACGTAATTGAGTTAAACTTTCTGTGGTTTGAGTTTCAGTACGGATAACTAACAAGTTAAGAATATAGTCCAGCACATCCGGAGTTACTTGTTGGGAAGCATCGCTCCACGCACAATCCGGATTACAATGGCTTTCTACAATCAACCCGTCGAAATTCAGATCCATCGCTTGCTGGCAAAGAGGAGCTATCAATTCACGTTTGCCTCCGATGTGGCTTGGATCGCAGAAGATAGGCAGATTAGGAATACGGCGGCGCAGCTCAATTGGAATATGCCATTGAGGAAGGTTGCGGTAAATCTTCTTGTCGTAGCTGCTGAAACCACGGTGAATAGCTCCTAAACGCTTCAAACCGGCATTATTGATGCGCTCCAAAGCACCGATCCATAGTTCGAGATCTGGATTTACCGGATTTTTTACAAGTACAGGAATATCTACACCTTTCAAAGCATCGGCAATCTCTTGTACGGCAAAAGGATTGGCTGTAGTACGAGCACCTACCCAAAGAATATCAATTCCCGCTTTTAAACATTCGTAAACGTGTTTTGCTGTTGCCACTTCGGTAGAAACATACATACCAGTTTCTTTTTTTACTTCTTTCAACCAAGATAGTGCTTCTACGCCAACACCTTCAAAACCTCCGGGTTTGGTCCGAGGTTTCCAAATTCCTGCACGATATATTTTTTGTCCTTTTGCGGCCAGTTGTCTGGCAGTATCCATTACTTGCTCTTCAGTCTCAGCACTACACGGACCGGCGATAATAATCGGTCTTTTAGCTTCAACGCCCGGTAATAAAATTGATTCGAGTTCCATATTCTTTATTTGTTTTTATTTTATTCTAATATTCTGTTTTTAAAGAGATTTGCTTTATTCTCTCTGTTTCTCAATTAGAGTTTATGAAAGTTTTTTTATTCTTTCTAAGGCTTCTGCCAGTTTGGCATCTTTGCAACAGAGGGAGATGCGGATATATCTTGCTCCGTTACTACCGAAAATAAATCCCGGTGTGATAAACACTCTCGCTTCATGGAGTACTTTCTCTGTTAGTTCTTCCACATCTTTGCAGGAAGCAGGGATTTTTCCCCATAGGAACATACCTACTTGCTTTTCATCGTAGGTGCAGTCTAGTGCTTTCATTATTTCACCTGCCAGATGGCGACGATTATGGTAATTTTTATTATTACCTTCATACCAACTTTCTTCTGCTTGCAGAGCAGTTGCCGCTGCCAGTTGCATGGCACGGAACATTCCACTGTCGATATTACTTTTTACTTTCAATATCCATTGTATAAATTCTGCATTTGAAGCAATCATTCCGATACGCCAGCCCGGCATATTATGACTTTTACTCATGGAGTTGAATTCAATGCAACATTCCTTTGCTCCCGGTATACTAAGAATACTGATTGGATGATCGTTCAGGATAAAACTGTATGGGTTATCATTAACAATTACTATATTCTTACGACGTGCAAAATCTACCAAGCGTTCATACAATTCCGGAGTTGCATTGGCACCTGTCGGCATATTGGGATAGTTTGTCCACATTAATTTTACCCGGCTGAGGTCCATCTTTTCCATAGCTTCAAAATCCGGCATCCAGCCATCTTCTTCTTTCAGATCGTAATTAATCACTTCTGCACCAAGAATTTTACTTAAAGAAGTGTAAGTTGGATATCCCGGATTGGGAACTAAAACTTGTTCTCCCGGATTGACGAAGGCTAATGTGACATGAAGAATACCCTCTTTTGAACCGATAAGTGGTTGTATCTCGGTATTCGGGTTGAGTCCCACTCCATACCAACGTTGATACCAATCGGAAAAAGCTTTACGAAGTTCGGGGATTCCCACATATGGCTGATAACCGTGACCGTTTGGGTCGTGAGCGTTATTGCACAATGTTTCGATGGTCTTTTCAGAAGGTGGCATATCGGGGCTCCCAATTCCCAAACTAATTACATCTTTGCCTTCTGCATTCATTTGTGCTACTTCTTTTAGCTTCTTTGAGAAGTAGTACTCGCTGACACTGCTCAGTCTATCGGCTGGAGTTATCTTATATGTTTGATTTTCCTTCTGCATATTCGCCTAATAATTTAAGTTCTTTGGTTAATGGAGTGATTGCTGTTATAGATTGTTTATATCTTAGATAATCATTGAAAGCTACATCTACATAAAACTGATATTCCCACTCTCGCCCGATGATCGGCAACGATTGTATCTTAGTTAAGTTGATATTATAGAACGATAAAATTGATAACACTTGTGATAGGCTTCCTTCTGTATGTGGAAGTGTAAATACCATACTTGCCTTATTAGTAGCCTTGGTATGATGTTGGCGAAGTTCATCTACCTGCCAAGGGTCAGCTACAACCAAAAAGCGAGTGAAGTTGTGTTTGTTAGTCTCGATACCTTCTTGCAAAACCTTCATTCCATAACGTTCTGCTGCTGTTTTGGAGCAGATAGCTGCGTGCCCTTTCAGGTTTTCTTTCTTGATAATTTCTGCACTCCGCGCAGTATCTTCACCTTCTACCACTTTTAGCTGTGGATGTTGGTTCAGAAACTCACGGCATTGCATCAATGCAATAGGGTGGGAATTTACTTCAGTCAGATCACTCCAGTCTTCATCCGGAAGACAGACGAAACTATGCGAAATACGCAATTTGTATTCACCGATAATCTGTGTCCCGCTTTGTCTCAACAACTCATTGTTGTGTAGCAGACTTCCTGCAATTGTGTTTTCAATGGCAAGCATCCCGATGACTTGACTGTCTTTTCGAATCGATGTGAACACGTCTTCGAAGTTAGCACAACAGATTAACTCTATTTCTTCTCCTTCGAAATACTTGTGTGCGGCGATGTCGTGATACGAGCCGATTGTTCCTTGAATTGCTATCTTTTTCATTATTCTAAATTTCTATAAATAAAAAAATCCCGCGTCCATATCGGAGCGGGATTCATATGATTGATTTCTTCATTTAGTCCTTAAGCATCACTGTCACTTGATACATACAAACTCCCGCTCTACTTTGCTGCTAAAGTAAAAGTAAAAAAAGAAGTAATATGCATAAGTAAATGATCTCATTTCAAATCGTTATTTTTGCTTTGAATTTTTAAATCTTGGGGCAAAAGTAATAATTTTCTGTTAGATGCAAATAAAAAACGATATTTTTTTTAGTTTTTCATTTGATTTAGATGAAAATATTACTCTATGTAACAAAAATATTTCAATTTTGATTACTTGTTCTTTTAATTTTAGAAGATTCCGGGTAAAGTTTTCGGTTTTGCTTCTAAGTTTTTGAACTCTCCGTTTAGATTTGTTCCATTCTTTGGATTTAGTTCCAGTGACTTTTTCATATCTTCAACAGAACCTTCTTTGTCTCCGTTTAGCAATTTGGCACGTCCACGTTCCTTATAAGCTTCCCCAAAGTTCGGATTCAGTTCGATTGCTTCATCAAACAAACAGATTGCTTCTGACAGTTTTTTCTGGTTGATAAAAAGTTGTCCGAGATAGAGATAAGCTTGTTCGTTGAAAGGATTTATCTCTGTAACTAATTTATAGTCAGCTTCCGCTTCCTCTTCTTGTCGATTGGATTCTTTTACTTTACCACGTAGGAGGATAGCAGTCTCTTCTTCCTGATTCTGTGCCAATACAGCATCGATATCTTCCATTGCCTCCTTATATTGGTTCATTTTTACTAATGCGTCCGCACGCATCAAACGTGCTTCAATGAAATCAGCTTTTAAGGTGATAGCTTTGGTAAGATGGGCAATGGTCATAATATCGTCATCTTGCCCTTTGCGAGCTTTTCCTAAAAGGAAATGTGCAACAGCATTTCTCTCTTCAATAGCAATAGCTTTGTTAGCAACCTCTTCCATTGCTTTATAGTTTTCCTGAACATAATATACATTAGCCAATGTCAGGAAAGTATTTGTTATTTGGGGTTCTATTACAGTCATTTTTTCCAATAACGTTTGTGCTTTTTCAGTTTCCCCCACTTGGATATAAAGCTGGCTAAGATAACCCATTGTTTCGAAATCTTGTTCGATAGCAAGAGCTTCGGTAAAGCATTTTATTGCGTAATCGGGACGTCCCATACGCTGTGCACGCAGACCGTCATATTTGAATATCTCAAAATTCTTTTGGTTGTTCTTTTGTTTTTCACTTTCCGGTGTTTCTGTCTTCCCTGAGAAGAAAGATTTAAAAAAGTTTGACATGATTCTATTGTTTTTGAGTTTATCTGCAAATGTAATAACTTATTTTGAAATATAAATCATTCCATCCTCTATCTTCAATATTCCTTCTTCTAATAAATAATGAATAACTTCTCCCGTTTGTTCTTTCTCTGCTTCTATCTGATTGGCTATATCCGCAGGAGTAAGTTTCTTTTCATTGAGTAAGTAGAGTATCTGTTTTTTTAGTTCTTCAAAAGATGTTTCAGATAGATTGTTGTTTGCATGATGACTAAGACAAACGTCACATTGCCCGCAGTTATGTTCATTTTTCTCTCCGAAGTACCGAAGTAGCATTCGGCTTCGACAAATGTTTTTTGTGGTGACATATTCTTCCATTGCCTTAATACGTGCCTCATACCGTACTTTGCGATCTTCATATACAGAAGCGGGAATGTGTATATTATGTATTTCCACCCGTTCGCGCGTATATATAATATAAGGTGTTTTTTTATGAGGTATATAATCCACGATACGACGTTTAGTCAAAGTTACCAATATATTGTAGATCTGTTGGCGCGTCAGTCCGGTACGCACAGCAAGTGATTCTTCACTGATATAGGCATAGTCGGTGAATAAACCGGTATATGAACGGAGAATTGCCTGGATCAATGCTTCGGCTTCCGTTCCCATTTCATGCAGTTTATAAAGTTCATCGCGGCGAATGGTAAAGAGAATACGGGAGGAATTATCTTGTTCGTCCGTATATTCCAGATAACCTGCTTGCGTGAGTATTTTTAAAGCACTATCTACCGGAACCGGGAAGTACTTGAACTTTCGGCAAAACTCTTCCAGATTAAACTCGCGGACACATTGAAAACCATCAGCCATTGCCATCTGGTAATAGTATTGCAGATGCTCGTATACACTTAAGATATATTCTTTTTCCGGAAATGTGTCGGTTATCCTTTTATGCAGTGTGGTCTTGTCGGATTTAGCATACAGAATGACAGCATAGGCTTTTTCTCCATCTCTTCCCGCACGTCCGGCTTCCTGAAAATAAGCTTCCGGTGAGTCGGGAAGGTCAAGGTGGATAACAATTCGTACATCCGGTTTATCGATACCCATACCAAAAGCGTTTGTAGCTACCATGACGCGTACTTCACCGTTTTGCCAGCGTTTTTGTCTGATATCTTTTACTGCATTATTCAATCCTGCATGGTAGAAGTCGGCTGTAATATTTTCGTTCATAAGCAGTTCTGTCACTTCTTTCGTGCGACGTCTGTTGCGTACGTAAATGATTGAACTACCTGCTATTCGTCGTAGAATATGTAATAGTTCCCCCATTTTATTATCTGTTTTACGAACAATATAAGCCAAATTCTTTCGTTCAAAACTCATACGAAAGACATTCTCTTTCCGAAAATTCAACCGGGATTGAATATCTTTTACTACTTCGGGAGTTGCGGTAGCGGTTAAAGCCAATACCGGGATGCCGGGCAGTAAATCCCGTATCTCCGCTATTTTAAGATAAGCCGGACGGAAGTCGTATCCCCATTGCGAGATACAGTGACTTTCGTCCACTGTGATCATGGAGATTTTCATCGAACGTAGTTTGGTACGGAATATTTCCGTATCCAGACGTTCCGGTGATATATATAAGAATTTGTAATTACCAAAAATGCAGTTTTCTAAGGCAGTGAGAATCTCTTGCCTGGTCATTCCGGAGTAGATAGCCAATGCTTTGATACCTCGTTTCCGAAGATTCTGTACCTGGTCTTTCATCAAGGCAATTAGCGGAGTGATAACAATACAAAGTCCCTCTTGAGCGAGAGCAGGTACTTGAAATGTGATGGATTTTCCGCCCCCGGTAGGCATTAATCCCAGCGTATCCTTTCTTTCGCCGATACTGGTAATGATCTCCTCCTGCAAATCGCGGAAGGAGTCATATCCCCAATATTGTTTTAATATCTCCTGATACTTATTCAATCGGCATTATATCTTCAATTTGAAGCTGAACTTCACCGCGCTTATGCGTATTTTCTTCAATGGAGTAACAGATGTCGAATGAACGTTTCGTTTTGATATACCGAACGTGTGAACTTTGTCCGAAGGCAATTCCATTCATTACGTTATTCGATTTATTATCCACTAGTTCCAGTTTGATATGCTCTTGATCTCGTCCAACTACTTTACTGGTTCCGTAATCATATACATGATGCGTGCAGAATATAGGTTTTGTATTATCCGGTCCAAACGGATTAAACTTCTTTAAATCATTAAAGAATTTAGGAGTTATATCCTTGAAGTCAATTTCGGCATCAATATCAATCACAGCTCTGGTTTGTTCCGGTAAAATATGCTTTGAAACGAAATCTTCAAATCGCTGTGTGAATGCTTTTACATTCTCTACCTTCATAGACAATCCGGCAGCATAAGTATGTCCTCCAAAGTTTTCTAAAAGATCGCGGCAGTATTCAATTGCTTTATAAACATCAAAACCGGATACAGAACGTGCCGAACCTGTTGCCATGTCATCTGTACGTGTCAGTACGACTGCCGGGCGATAATAGATTTCCGTCAGACGGGAAGCTACGATACCGATTACTCCTTTATGCCATTCTTCATTAAACAAGACAATAGATCGGCGGTCTACCAGACCCTCTAAGTTGGCTACAATTTGATTAGCTTCTTCTGTCATGCTTTTGTCGAGATCCTTCCGGGTTTCGTTGTACTGGTTGATCTGCCCTGCTTTTTCGAGAGCAACTGAAAAGTCTTTTTCAGTCAGCAGATCTACTGCTTCCTTTCCATTCTGAATTCTTCCTGAAGCATTGATGCGCGGACCTATTTTGAATACGATATCACTGACAGTAATTTCTCGTTCAGAGAGTCCACAGACGTCAATAATGGCTTTCATTCCGATACTTGGATTACTGTTTAACTGCTTCAAACCATGAAAAGCTAAAATCCGGTTTTCTCCCATAATCGGTACGATGTCCGAAGCGATACTTACAGCAACTAAATCAAGTAATGGAATCAGAAGGTGAAATTCAATTCCATTATTAATAGCAAACGCTTGCATAAATTTAAAACCGACGCCACATCCGGAAAGGTGTGTGTAGGGATAAGTATTATCCAGACGTTTGGCATTCAGAATTGCTACTGCAGGAGGTAGAATGTCATCCGGTACATGGTGGTCACAGATAATGAAATCGATACCTTTTTCTTTGGCATACGAAATCTCTTCCACTGCTTTTATTCCGCAATCGAGTACAATAATTAAACCTACACCGGACTCTGCGGCATAGTCTACACCTTTTTTAGAAATGCCATACCCTTCGTTATAGCGGTCAGGTATGTAATAGTCAATGTTCGAATAGAACTGTTGAATGAACTTGTAGACAAGTGCCACAGCCGTAGTGCCATCTACATCATAATCTCCATAAATCAAAATACGCTCTTTCTTTCCCATCGCCCTGTTCAGACGCTCCACTGCAATGTCCATATCCTTCATCAGGAATGGGTCATACAGATCGGGCAATTGCGGGCGGAAAAACTTTCTAGCCTCTGAAGCTTTTGTTATTCCCCGCTGCACCAATAATTGTCCAAGTATCGGGCTAATCCCTAACTCTTGGGTCAATGTCTGGCTTATCTCTGCCTGTTCGGGTGTAATGGGTTGATAATTCCATTTGTGATTCATTTTATATATTGTTTTTTCTTTTTCTTTTCTCAAGGGTCAGAAAGGCACTTCTTTCCAACAAGGGGTAAAAGTACAAAAAAAAGCGGAAGCTTATAGTAAGATGTTGCGAAAATATTTCTGAGAGATATGAAAGTTCAGATTAGAATAGGCTCGTATAAGCATTAAACAAAGATCCATTTTGGCTATTTGGCAAATTACATATCTTTTATCTGTGTATAGCTTTCCTTTTTCATATGGTTTTATAATAACACAATTAAAAAATGATGAATACACATTCTATGAATTGCTTAAAACTAATTTGAATTATGCGTGAGTACGAATAAGGTTTAAAGACACAACTATTTAAAAACAAAAGTTCCAGAAGTGGTTCATTACTTTTTAGGTTTTTATTTTATAAAGAAGATATTTCTTTTTTATTCATTTTCTACTCTGTTTTATTATTTCTCACACAAATATGAAATATTAACATACAAAATATTTGGAATTGAATTAAATAAATGTTATTTTTGTAGAATCTTAGATCGTTTGCCTTCTCTTATTGTCGTAGACATAGAGAATACCTACAAAAAGAAATCTGATTAGCCTATTATATATTTTCTATCTAATACATAAAAAAATGAAAAAAGAATTCTTGTTTTTAGCTATGAGTGCATTTGTTGCATTCTCTTGTGGTGACGACGACGATCCAACTTCAAATGAAGTAACTGGTATTTCTGTTACCCCATCTACTGCAATTATCTATCAGGAGCAGGCTACATTACCAACTTTAAGTGCTACTATTACTCCGGAGAACGCAGATGATCCAACCATCACTTGGTCTTCTAACAATAAGGCTTATCTGACTGTAAACAACAAAGGAGTCTTGACTTTGGCGAAAGACATAGATACGGATGCAACAGTTACTATTACTGCTACCTCAGCCAATGGTAAGACTGGTACTTGTGCAGTTCAACTAAAAGCTTGTCTTGAAGGTGGATACAAAGTAATTGATGCTACTACTGAAGTTGGTTTACTGATTCTTGATCGTAATATTGGTGCCACAGAAGCATATAATAACAACCCTTCTGAGCCTAATGCTGCGGCTGTTGGTAACTACTACCAGTTTGGTAATAATACACCAGTTGCCAAAAATGGTGATACAAGCGTGAATTCAAGTTTCAACAATACTTGGAACGCTGTTGGAGAAGACTATAAAGATTGGACTATTGTTGGAAAAACTCCTTGTCCTACAGGATGGAGAATACCGACTCAGGCAGAAACTAAAAAGATAGCAGATGCTACTTTCTGGGATTGGGATTTCGTAGATATGGGTATGATGACTGAAGAAGAACTTGAAGCTGCGAAAGCATTGCAAGAAAAAATATTGGTTGCGCGCGGTGGACTATGGAAAATTAACGAGGGATCAGTTGTAAAATATTTACCTAAAGCTGCTTATTTTTGGAGTTGTGAAATCAATAGTACTATTACTGATGAAATGAAGGTAGCTTATGCTTATGCAGATAATAATTTTGCAACATTAGATAAAAAACAGCCGGTTGTTAATGCCATGCCAATACGTTGTGTGAAGTCTGAATAAGTAGTTATTTATTTCTATAAAGAGCACTACGCTACTACATCTTTTTGATGCGTTTCATATACCAACCGAATGAGGGCATATCCTCCCTTGTTCGGTTGTTGTTTCTTTCTAATCTTTCCAAAGAATATGTTCAGCATTGAATAAAATACACTTTATGATTCATCATCTACGGGTTATTCCCATATTAATCATTATCCTTCTTTTATCCACCCCCAATGCTTATGCGCAGAAGAAAACGCAAAAGGTCAATTACAAAGGACAGATATTGGATATCAGAACGAAAGAGGCATTGCCTGGAGCAGTTATCAGTTTGCCTCAATATAGCATATTTGCCACTACTGATTTAGATGGTTTCTTCCTCCTTCGTGATGTGCCGGTAGGAAAGACTACTATAAATATTCGTTACGTGGGTATGTTGCCTATCACGGAAGAGCTTATTGTGGCAGACCAACAGGGTAAAGTCAAGAAGTACGAGATGTATGAAGAAAACTTTTCATTGAAAGAGGTTACTGTGGTGGCTACTAACAACAAAACGGGTGCTGCTACTTCTTCCTCCATTTCACGTTCAGCCATTGATCACTTGCAAGCTACCAGCTTGGGCGATATCTTAGAACTGCTGCCCGGTCATC
The DNA here is from genome assembly GCF_028690125.1 of Bacteroides sp. Classification (GTDB taxonomy): domain Bacteria; phylum Bacteroidota; class Bacteroidia; order Bacteroidales; family Bacteroidaceae; genus Bacteroides. The sequence continues at coordinate 32,615 of NZ_JAQVBV010000004.1, forward strand.
TTGCTTCTAATCCGACACTAAACTCGCCATCACGAGCTACACTCAGACAAATCCAAAATGATCCTTTGAATAGTATGGGTACCTCTATCGTATTTAATGGCGCTCCCCTTTCAAACAATGCTAATCTCCAGATTGGGAATACTGCTAAAGAAGGTACACTGAATACTGGTTTCACCTCTTCTGCAGGTACAGGACTGGATTTGCGTGAAATATCTGTGGATAATATAGAGTCTGTGGATGTTATACGAGGGATTCCTTCCGTAGAATATGGCGATATGACTTCGGGTGTAATCATTGTCAATCCGAAAGCCGGTGTGTACCCTTTTCAGGTGAAGATGAAAATTAATCCTACCCTGACACAAGCATCCATTGGTAAAGGATTCAAAATAGGCAAAAAAGGAGGTAATCTAAGCGTAGATTTCGACTATGCCAAGTCTTTAAGTGACGAACGTCGTCCCTATCAAGGTTTCCAGAGGTTTACTTCCAATCTGCTATACAGCAAAACCTTTGGAGAGAATTTTTATACTACTACTGGTTTTGGTTTCTATTCCGATTTGGATGCAACCAAGTTGGATCCTTCGGATGCCCGATACCAACGTGAACGTCGTGCTGAAAATTTAGGCTTTAAGTTTAATACCAATATCATCTGGAACCAGACTAGCGATTTCTTTAAATTCATCAAACTGAATGTGTCTGCCAACTATGCCCGGCAAAAAGGTTATAACCAGGAAATTCAGGGAAACTTTGGTTATATGGTAACATCTGCTATGCAAGATGGTACAATTACTTCCAACCGGAAAGAAGATATTTTTGATGCAAATGGTCAGCAAATCACCAATGCCAGTAAGCTGGACCCTACTTCACTAACTAACATACTTCCCTATGAGTTTTTAACAAAGATGACTACATATGGCAACCCACTGAATGTTTTCACGAAACTGTCTGCCAACTTCTATAAAGAAATAGGTAGTGTTAAGAATAGAATTGTGGCAGGTACTGACTGGAAAATGGATGTTAATTTTGGAAAAGGTAAAGTCTTTGATCCTTTGATGCCTCCATCAAGTGGTTTAAGAATGAGACCTTATAGTGATATTCCTGCATTAAATCAATTGTCTGTTTATGTAGAAGATAACGTTACAGCAGAAATTGCGGGTCGTGATTTTATGTTGCAATTGGGTGTGAGAGCAGATGCGATTCAACCCGGACACAAAGAAAACAGGACAATAATTTCCCCTCGATTCAATGTCTCTTATGAAATAATTCCGGAAATAATGACTTTGAAGGGTGGCTGGGGGATTACAGCCAAGGCTCCTCCATTGATGTTTCTATATCCGGACAAGGCTTATTTTGATTACGTGAATTACGACAATTTAGGTGCAACAGGGGTTGTGGATGACCAAAAGCTTAGTGTCATTACGACTAAAGTATATGATACAGTCAGCCAGAAACTAAAAATTGCTAAGAATACGAAGAGCGAGATCGGTGCGGATTTTCGTTTTGGACAAACAAGCCTTTCCGTAACCGGTTATAATGAAGTACTTAAAAATGGATATACCTTTGGGCGGACCCTTGATACATTTCATCAATTTGAATTAGTAAAATATAAAACTTTGAGCAATCGTCCCGGAACCTATCCTGAAATAGTTACTGATAAGACCTCTAATGTTATTCTGGGATACAACACTCCGATGAACGACAAAGTGAATAAGAATCAGGGTATTGAGTTTGATTTCAGTTCGGGGCAGATTGCTGCCCTTCGTACCCAGTTTGTATTCAATGGAGCCTGGATGCGTAGTCGTAGCTATTCCACAGCTTATTCTTTCTATCAAAAAAATCCTGATGCCGACGGAAACTACAAGGATATAGGTATTTATGAAGCCGGTGATGGTACTGAATATAAACGTTTCTCCACCAATCTGCGCATCATTCACAATATACCTAAGATCAGTTTTTTGATATCCTTGTCCATACAAACCATTTGGCATGATTCGCAAAGCTATTTGGGAATAGAAAATAAGACACCTATCGGATATATATCAGCCAAAGACCTTTCTATGCATATGCTTCAACCGGGTGATGCAATTAACCCCGACTGGCAGAAACAAATACTGGAGAATCGTGAAATCGTTGATAGATATTCACCATTGTGGCTGTTCAATTTACGCTTGACCAAAGAATTAAAGCGTTTTGGCGGTTTTGCATTCTTTGTCAATAATCTATTTATGTATACTCCTTTAGAAGAAAGCAGACGATCTCCGGGTACTTATAAGACCCGTAACCCGGAGCAATTCTTCGGCGCGGAAGTCTGGCTGAAATTTTAATCCTATAATGCTAACTAACAAATGTCAAATATGAAAGAATATATAAACAGGCTTCTTTTTCTTTGTCTGACTGTACTGATGTGCACAGCTTGCAAAGAAGACACAGCAAGCGAATCTCCTTATGTGAAAACTTTTGAGATCCATTTATCTTATGGCATTTTCGGTACAGAGACTCCTTATTCTCAGCCTCTTATTGTAACACTAACTAATAATAGTGAACAAATAAGCTATACAAAACAAACCGATAAATGGGGTAAACTGACATTAGAAAAGCTTTTGCCCGGTGAATATACCATCAATGCAACCGGTGCTTTATCAGCCGACGAAGTAGCACAAATAACCGGTGAGGAAGAAGCGAAAGCAGCCAATTTGGTGGCTTTCCTGTCGAACGTGAATCTCAGAATGAATGAAGTCCCGCAACTAAATGACCTGAAGCTGGTATCCTCTTTGTCAAGTACGCTGATATTTAAAGAATTGTATTATTGTGGATCGCGTACACCGTCTTCGGGAACTTACCGGAATGATGGCTTTTACTCCATCTATAATAATTCCACTCAGCCGGTTCTTCTGAACAATCTTTATATCGGTAATGTAGAACATTATGGAACTATGAACTCTCCGGGACCATTATGGCCCAATGAGGAACAAGGTAATTATCGGAATGTATATATCCGTACACTGTGGAAAGTCGTAGCAAGTGATGAGGCTGTTATGTTGAATGGTGGTGAAAGTATTGTGGTTGCAGTGATGGCTGCGCCTCACAATAAAGACGGACAATTCAATCTGAATTCTCCGGTAGACTTATCTAAAGCTGATTATGAAGCTTATAGCAATGATCCTGCTAATAAATATACTGACTATGATGCTACCAATATGCGATTAATTTTCTGGCCGGATTATGGTTACTTATGGCGTATTAGCGTCTTTGGTCAAGGGATGGTGCTTGTTTCTGCCTCTAGCGATGAAGTTGAAAGTCTTGAGACTGTTACTTTGCCGGAAACCTTTCAGGATCCTTTTGAAGATGAAGAGTATTGGCTATGTAAGAAAGTACCATTGAAGTATGTTATTGATGCGGTAGACTTGATTCAAAATGCCACATCTACCAATACTAAACGCTTTCCTCCTACATTGGACAGCGGATATGCCACTACAGACGGTGTTTATACGGGCCGTAGTGTGATAAGAAAAGTGAAGAGTGTAGAGAATGGAGTTACCATCTATCAAGATACGAATAACTCAACAGATGACTTTGAAATTAACGAAGTTCCTTTATCCAAATAAGTGCGTCATGAAGAATATAAAATATAATCTACTAATAGGCTTGTTGCTGTTGGGCTCTGCCGGGATTTCTGCCCAGACGGAAGACAACAAAGGGGAAAGTATAGCTAAATTGGACTTATATCAACGTGAAGAATTTGCGCTCGACCGTTCGGACGCCTCAGCTTTGGCGTTGGGACAATGGAAAAGTTATTCTAATATCTACGTAGGCATTAATTATAAAGATGGGACTTTTCATCGTCCGCAACAATCCTCTTCAGCCACAGATTACCTGTTTTCCGCTGAGGGTGCACTTAAAATGGGTGAGTACAGAATAGCCGGCGGTTTTGCTCTTGAGCAAAGTTACAATAAAAACGTCCGGTTCAATTCTATTATCGACCCTTATAGAGGTACACCTTATATTTTAGCCGACAGTACAGGGGGGAATTGGCAAAAACAATCATATGCTTTGTGGGCCAAAGGAGCATCACCATTTTTTTATGATCTTATCTCAATAGGGCTGGATTTGCAGTTGAACGTTGATCGCGGATCAAAAAAAATAGATCCAAGACCTCAATCCAATGTGAATAGCATTTCAGTAGCTCCCTCTGTCACATTGAAACAAAATGATTTCTCTTTGGGAGCTTATGTACGTTATCGCAGATTTCGCGAGAACTCAAACATAATCTTGTATAACACCAGCGAACCTCAGAAAATCTATATGCTGAAAGGAATGGGACAGTATGTGTATGACATATTCAGTAATAATGAACGTGAACGTAAGTATCAAGGTGACGGTTTGGGGTATGGTTTGACCTTCGGGGTGAATAAGGAACATACTTCTATGGATATATATGTAGATTATGCTAACTATACAGAAGATGCGATGGATATAGAAAGCAATAAGCCACGTGAACGGGGGCGCCTTTATGAAACGCAATATACAGCCGGCACACATATAAACATCTATAGTGAAAGAGCTAAACATTTAATTGGTGCTTCTTATTTCTGGCAAGAGAGATCCGGACGCGAAATTATCCAGATATTTAACTCTTCTCCAATAGTGAATGCCTGGCAGACAGACTCCGAAGCTCCTCGCCGGTCGGTAAATAAGCAGACGGCTGCGAAGGGTTCTTATTCATTATTCTTATTTGGAAATAATCGCTCGAAAGAGAAAGATGATTATTTATGGAGATTTGACCTGGAAGCAAGATATGAGACTTATTCGGATACCTACAAAGTGATGGATTCTTATTTGAAATATGCCTCCTGCCATATGGAAGCGGGTGCGACACATAATATTGCTCTGAAAGGAAACAACTCACTTCTTATACATGTGAATGGTGGTTATCATTCACCTTCGGACAAGTCTTTCAACTATACAGAGCGGGAAACAACTGATCAGACCATTGCCCGGGGATTAATATATCCGGATCGGGATATCTTGTGGAGTAGCTATTATACACTAGGCGGAGATGTGACGTTCAGCCACCAACTTACCAAGTCAGGTACGCTTTATCTAAGAGTCGGATATCAAAGTTTACAAGCCCAGCACCATTTACAGAGAAATAATGTATGGGCTCGTTTTGGCTATATTTTCTAATAAAACAAAATCTATGAACATAAAAATACCAGTACTGTCATTAGGATTGATGCTGCTATCTCCGACTATTATCGTCGGACAAGAGAATGAAAACTATCTTTATCGCCCGTCGCAAAAGATACCTTTAGACGAGAATGTAAAGGTGGGCAAACTAGATAACGGAATGACTTACTACATTCGTCGCAATGCCGTACCTGCTCAGAAGGCAGAATTGCGATTAGTGTTTAATGCCGGATCTATTCTTGAAACGGACGAAGAGCAAGGACTTAGTCACTTTCTGGAACATATGTCGTTCACCGGAACCAGTTCTTTTCCGGGAACCGAACTGGTGAATAAGCTAGAAGGCATTGGCGTACATTTAGGACGTGAACTCAATGCCGCTACTTTTTTTGAAGAAACAGTATATTACCTGCCAATCCCCGTTGAACAACTTGATCTGGGGCTTCATGTCTTACAAGAATGGGCTATGAATCTGGCTCTGACTGAGAAGGCAATTGACCGTGAACGTGGAGTTATTATTGAAGAGCTACGATTGGGAAAAGGAGCCTCTATCCGCATAAGAGAACAATATCTGCCGGTTTTGTTTAAAGGTTCGGATTATCCCAAACGATTGCCGATAGGTAAAGAAGAAGTCATTGCAAACTTCCCCTATGATGTACTGCGTAATTTTTATAAAAAATGGCATCGCCCAGATCTTACTGCTATTATTGTGATAGGAGACATAGACCCTGATACTGTAGAAAAATCCATCAAAGAGAAATTTGCAGCTTATGCAATGCCTTCAAAAGTGGAGAAACGTACACGCCATTATGTACCCGACCATAAAGACCTGCGAGTAGTAGTGGCCACCGATAAAGAGACGAGTGGATGTTCTGTGGAAATTTCATATAAGCATAAACCCCGACCGATAGTTACTCAGAAGGAGTATTTAAAAAACATTTGCCATTCTTTATACTCCTCAATGGTAGATGCCCGTTTGTCTGAACAAACAGAGCAAGGTAAGGTTCCTTTCTCAGAAGCTGAAATAGGATATTCCAATTACTTTAGAGATGTAGATACCTATTCGTGTTATGCACGTTGCGCACCCGATAAAGTAACCGCAACACTAACGGCACTGGCCGATGAAAACGAACGGATCAGTCGATATGGATTTAGTGCAACAGAGCTGGATAGAGCTAAGAAAAAACTGTTGGCAAAATATTATAGATGGTATGAGGAACGTGATAAAACAGCCTCTGACCTATATGCTGATGAGTGTCAAGTGAATTATCTGTCAGGAATTCCAATGCCGGGGATTGATTTTGAATATCATTTTCTGTTGAATGCACTTCCTGCAGTAAGTGTGGATATGATGAATAAATTAGCCTCGGAATATATGACTAAGAAAAACAGGACAATAGTCATTACCGGTCCGCAAGATAGAAATCACTATCCTGCTGATGATGAACTACGAGCTATTTTAGAAGACGCTCCTCATAGGAATATTAAACCTTATGATGAAGGGGAAATAGTGAATGAATTAATGAATTTCACCCCTGAAGCAGGAACATTAGTTGCTGAAAAATATTTCTCTGATACCAATATTACCGAATGGACTTTGTCGAATGGAGTAAAGGTAGTAATTAAACCTACTGACTTTAAAAATAACCAGATTCTTTTTCGCGCTACATCTGATGGCGGATATAGTATGTTTGATGCAGCAGAAGATATGTCAGCTTTATATGCTACACGCACACAGGACGAAAGTGGTGTGAATGGAATAAATAACATTCAATTAAGACGATTAATGGCCGGCAAGGATGTTTCGATCACTCAATCATTAGTTCTCTATAACGAATCAATGTCCGGCAAGTTTGGAACTCAGGATATAAAGGACTTTTTTCAATTAGTATATTTATATCATACGGCTCCCTACTTCGATAAAGCAGCCTTTAAACGTGTAATGCAAAAAGAACGTACAGAATATGCTCATTTATTGGATAACCCGGATCAATTCTTTGGGTATGAGATAGACAAAATCATGAGTAACGGAAATAGCCGGCGTCTTCTTTGGCCTACTTCTGACAATTTAGATAGGGCGAATTTTGAGAAGGCTGTAGAAATCTATAAGAGCCGCTTTGGTAATGCGGCAGGTTTTACCTATATATTTGTAGGAAATGTTGATTTAGAATCTTTAAAACCTTTTGTACTAACTTATTTAGGCGGACTTCCTGCGAATGCCTCTACCAAATCTTCGTTTGTAGAGCAGAATTTTGTTACTCCGGTTGGACCGAAGGAATATGTGTTTCATAAAGGAAAAGATAATAAAGTAAATGTTAATCTTCGATTTGCAAAGAAAGTTCCTTGGAACAAGAATACGGAGTTCTGCTATAATTCATTTATAGATATTCTCAACAGCCGTTTATACGAAAGTATGCGAATTGAGATGAGTGGTGTTTATGGTGTTCGTGTTTCCGGTTCACTGAGCAAACTACATGATGATTATGCTAAGTTAAATCTAGCTTTTGGTACCAATATGGAAGCTTATGAAAAATTATGCGACAGAGCAATACTTGAAATAAATAAGCTGATAGCGGATGGACCTACACAGGAAGAAGTAGAGCGTGTGAAACAAAAAAAGAGAATGGCACTTGAGTCTGACTTGAAGTTAAATGCTACTTGGTTATTAGATATATTCCATGCATATCGTAACCAAGAGAAAATAGATTCAGAGTCTATACAGAGAGAACAGATAGAGGCTTTGAATCCTGATAATATTCAGCAGGCAGGGGCAGACTGTATTGATACTTCAACAGTTATGAAGTTTGTATTGTTACCTGAGGAATAATGGTAAGGAAATAATCTTTTAAAAAATTAAAGAAGTCAGGGCGGTGAATAGGCGTCCTGACTTTTGTGTTTTTATCGCCTGAACGAAAAAGTCTATCAATATTCATTAAACTAATATTTAAAGGACGATTGGTTAATAGGTAATATATATAGGGTAATTTATATTTTAGATGGTGAGTCTGAATGAAAATAATAGTTTATTTTGCGATTTTTGTTCTCATTAATAGATATAAGTGGATCTTTTAAGATGATAGGTGCTTTTTTCTATTGAATAAATATTTGCTGTATATACAGATAGAGATTATCTTTGCATCTACTTTTTAGTAGTATGCAAAACTATAATTTAGCTGATGAATATGAAACGTTATTTTGCTTTTTCTATTTTGCTTGTCTTTTTAATTAGTGTTGTTAATGCTCAGACGAAAGCAGATTCTATAGCTATTGTCACTGCTCCCTGGCAAATTGTTGAAACTCAAAAAGGAATTGTGCATAAACGTGTTGTTGTCCTTTCTCTTTATCAGGGTGTTCAATCCATTAATTTGCTAGAAATAAATCCGGAAACAGGGAAGAAAGTAGGTATAGCTGTGAATGAAAAAATGGATAAAATTAGTTTTAGTGCTGCTAACTATCAGGCAATTGCGGCAGTTAATGGTTCTTATTTCAATATGAAGGAAGGAAATTCTGTGTGTTTCCTGAAAACAGATTGCCAGTTGGCAGATACTACTACATTAAGTGAATTTAAACTTCGGGTGACGGGAGCAGTCTATATTAAGAAAGGTAAATTAAAACTAATCCCTTGGAACAGAGTGGTTGAAAAAATGTATAAAGGACAAAAAGGAATGGTTTTGGCTTCCGGACCTCTGATGTTGAAAGATGGAACATATTATAACTGGAGTATGTGCAATTCGGACTTCATTAATACAAAGCATCCCCGTAGTGCCGTTTGCATTACAAAAGAAGGAAAAATTTTATTTGTAACGGTTGATGGACGCTTCGAGGGACTTGCAGAAGGAATGAATATCCCGGAATTGGCTCATTTGCTTAAGGTTTTAGGTGCTAAAGATGCGATTAATCTGGACGGTGGAGGGTCTACCACTTTATGGTTATCAGGAGCATCGGATAATGGAATCGTGAATTATCCATGTGATAATGGAAAGTTTGACCATGAAGGAGAACGTAAAGTGGCTAATTTCCTTTATGTATATGAATAATATTTTGATTGAGATGTTATCTGTGGAATATACTCTAGTCTATAAAAAACACTCATTTTATTGTCACTTATCACTTTGTTAAGCTAAATGTTTCATAATCAGTGATGAATTGGTGATAATAGCTAGTGACAATAGAGTGATAATAGAAAATTATCTGATTTTATTGTCACTTTGTTGTTCTACTATACTCAACGTTTTTACGCTTTCCTTTTCTCAGGTTTGTGTTATCTTCATTTCTTCTTATTGAATGTTTATACCTCATTTAAAGATAAATAGAAAAATATGATGCTTATGATTTCAGTTTAAAAGCATCATATAAAATTGCATAATATCCTTTTATTTAAAGGAAATAACCCGTTTGTTTAGTTGTTTTAAAGTTTTAGTTAATATCTCTTTGTAGTGATATAGATCGTTTTATGTACATGGCCCCATCGCCCCACGTATGTAATCCTTTCGGATTATGTACATCATCCGAATGGTCTACATACGTGAAGCGAGAAGTACACCTTAGAAAAAATATTAGTTGGGCTTTGTCTATATGCTAAGGTCACTAGTATTTATTTTACTAAGTGCAATATTAGTTTTTTAAGGACGACTAATTATTGTTGTATGTGTTTTTGTAAATCGTTGGGATCTTTTGATATTGTTATAGAATTTGTTTCGAGTTGATATACAAAAAAAGTATCAAGGCTTGGTGAGTACACTCCAAAACTTGTAAGTCCCACTTGATTTTGGTATAACTTGAATGTACAAATATCTGTTGCTGATATGAACGGTTCTTGTCTCAGGTGTGAGTGGATATGTTTTCCACCAGGTTCACCTTTGTCAATTGGGATAAGTCTGGAGTGGAATTTCTTCCAGGACTGTATTTCTCCCTCTTTGTTGGTGATGAACAGGTAATCGTTTCCAATAGGAACTTCCCCTGCTTTCTGAGTTCCATTTATAGCATAAAATTTGTACCCTTCTTCAAAAGGAAGTAATATCCAATTCAAACTATATCCATCATATGTGACTAAGTCATATTTATTATCGACTAAATTTCTAAGAATCTTTGTTCTGGTTTCGAGTAGATTGTTTTCATAATTGGATAAATCTCGATATATGTGACGTACTAAGCAAGGAGTTGATGTCTCGACGAAGGATACTTCGAAATTACATTTCTTTTCTTTGTCGATCAGGATACATTTGATAGAATCTCCTTTCTCATAAGTTAAATAGGTGGCGGCATTCCCCATAATCTCTGGTTTATTCATGTACATATCCGAAAATATCCATGCGGCTTTTTCATATCGATATAGGAGGTTACCTTCCTGAAGAATAGAGTCACATTTTTGTTCTAATTCAGTTTCGGTATAGTTATAAGTTTGGGAATGAACTACCGAAAAACATGATATAAGAAGAATGGCGGTGAGTATTGTTATCTTTCTCATAACTTTGTCTATTAAGGGATTATTTAATAAACAAATATACTATATTTTTAGTATTTACATTACTTTTTAGAAAAAATAGTTGTCGTTGTAATTCTTTTTGTAATCATTTTCCGTTTTTCTTCCGTAAATCCCTTCCTTCATATCTGCAGATGGCCTCAATCCATTCTTCCGTAAGTGGCATGGATTCATGCTTTTCCAGATTGAAAGTTACCATTACAGACTTGCAGACACATTTTATTTCTTGGGTTTCTGTATCAATAACCCGTTGAATCAAATGAAAACTTTTAGTCCCGATTTCAGAAACGGCTGTTTGCACTGCTATGTGATCCGATCCGAAAATCTGTTTGACAAAGTTTGCCTCAATATGTACCACCACAATTCCCATTTTTTCCCAATCGACACCCGGACATACATAAGCGAAGTATTCAGTTTTTCCCAAATCATAGAAAGAGAAATAAACGGTGTTATTGACGTGACCGAATTTGTCTACGTCATTAAAGCGTAATTGGATAGGCAATGAGTGGTGAAATATAATTTCTTCCATAGTTTTCACTTAATCTTTTTGAATTCGGAGCAAAAGTAGTATTTTTGCATGTTATTCTCAACAGAAATTAATCAAGAAATGATAGAAGATATTAAAAAAGCCTGTCAGGTGATGAATGAAGGGGGGGTTATCCTTTATCCCACCGATACCGTATGGGGTATAGGCTGCGATGCTACTAATGAAGAGGCCGTACGCCGGGTGTATGATATAAAAAAACGTGCCGACAGCAAAGCAATGTTAGTACTGGTAGATACTTCTGTGAAAGTGGATTTTTATGTGCAGGATGTTCCGGAGGTGGCGTGGGACTTGATTGAAGTGGCGGAAAAGCCACTTACTATTATTTATTCTGGTGCACGTAACCTCGCTTCGAACCTACTTGCCGAAGACGGAAGCGTCGGTATCCGGGTGACAAATGAAGATTTCTCCAAACGTCTTTGCCGGCAGTTCCGTAAAGCAATAGTATCTACATCTGCCAATGTAAGCGGACAACCCGGAGCTGCTAATTTTAATGAAATAAGTGATGAAATAAAATCTGCTGTAGACTATATTGTGGGTTATCGTCAGGATGATATGAGCCGACCAAAACCTTCTAGTATTATTAAACTGGAAAAAGGAGGGGTGATTAAGATAATTCGTGAATAAATGGAGAAAGAAAAAATAAGTTTGTTGCAACGTTGTATCAAATGGCGGGAGAAAAATATTAAGGAAAAGCAATTTATCTTGATACTAAGTTTTCTTGTTGGTATTTTTACGGCGACGGCAGCTTTGATATTGAAATTCCTGATTCATAAAATACAAAACTTTCTTACAGATAACTTTAACGCAACAGAAGCAAATTACCTTTATTTGGTATATCCGGTAGTCGGAATTTTTTTAGCGGGTTTGTTTGTGCGGAATATAGTAAAAGATGATATTAGTCATGGAGTAACTAAAATTCTATATGCCATTTCCCGTAGGCAAGGACGTATTAAAAGACATAATATCTGGTCGTCTACCATTGCCAGTGCCATCACCATTGGATTCGGTGGATCGGTCGGAGCAGAGGCGCCAATTGTATTGACGGGTTCGGCCATCGGCTCGAATTTGGGAAGTGTCTTTAAGATGGAACATCGTACGCTGATGTTGCTTGTGGGTTGCGGTGCAGCAGGTGCAATTGCCGGCATCTTTAAAGCTCCGATTGCAGGATTGGTGTTTACGTTGGAAGTATTGATGATTGACTTGACCATGTCTTCATTGCTTCCTTTGCTGATTTCAGCAGTAACAGCGGCAACTGTATCTTATATTGTCACCGGAACAGAGGCTATGTTTAAGTTTCATCTCGATCAGGCATTTGAGTTGGAACGTATTCCTTTTGTTATTTTATTAGGTATATTCTGTGGTCTTGTTTCGCTCTATTTCACTCGTGCAATGAATTCGGTAGAAGGAGTTTTCGGGAAACTCAAGAATCCGTATAAGAAACTAGCTTTCGGCGGTGTGATGCTGAGTGTATTGATTTTCCTTTTCCCGCCTCTTTATGGTGAAGGTTATGATACAATTGAGCTTTTGCTGAATGGAACAACAGCACTTGAATGGGATACGGTTATGAACAACTCCATGTTCTATGGTTATGGTAACTTGCTGTTGGTATATCTTTTACTGATTATTTTGCTTAAAGTGTTCGCTTCCAGCGCAACAAATGGTGCAGGTGGCTGTGGAGGTATTTTTGCACCTTCGCTTTATCTGGGATGTATTGCCGGGTTTGTATTCTCTCACTTTAGCAATGAGTTTGATTTTTCGGCTTATCTGCCCGAAAAGAATTTTGCTTTAATGGGAATGGCAGGAGTGATGAGCGGTGTAATGCACGCTCCACTGACAGGGGTATTTCTGATAGCTGAATTGACCGGAGGGTATGATTTGTTTCTTCCATTGATGATTGTCTCAGTCAGTTCCTACCTTACGATTATTGTTTTTGAACCGCATAGTATTTACTCCATGCGTCTTGCCAAGAAAGGGCAATTGCTAACACATCATAAGGATAAAGCCGTATTGACTTTAATGAAGATGGAGAATGTGGTAGAAACAGATTTTGTTGTAGTTCATCCGGAAATGGATCTGGGAGAACTTGTGAAAGCAATTGCTGCTTCCCATCGAAATGTTTTTCCGGTAACAGATAAAAAAACAGGTGAGTTATTGGGATTAGTATTGTTGGACGACATCCGTAACATCATGTTTCGTCAAGAACTTTATCATCGTTTTACCGTTAGTAAATTGATGACGTCTGCTCCGGCAAAGATATTCAATACCGATGGAATGGAGCAAGTTATGCAGACCTTTGATGATACGAAAGCATGGAATCTGCCTGTAGTAGATGAAGAAGGACATTATGAAGGCTTTGTTTCTAAATCGAAGATATTTAATTCATATCGTCAGGTATTGGTGCATTTTTCAGAAGACTAGAAGAAAATGAAGAAAGAAGATTTAAGAATTGTATATATGGGTACTCCCGATTTTGCAGTGGAGGCCTTGCGCCAGTTGGTAGAAGGTGGCTATAATGTAGTAGGTGTGATAACTATGCCTGATAAACCCTCAGGGCGTGGACATAAAATACAGTATTCGCCAGTGAAGCAATATGCATTGGAACATAATCTGCCTTTGTTGCAACCGGAGAGACTGAAGGATGAAGCTTTTGTACAGGCTCTTCGCGATTGGAAAGCTGATTTGCAGATCGTGGTGGCATTTCGTATGTTGCCAGAGGTGGTGTGGAATATGCCCCGGTTAGGTACGTTTAATCTTCATGCTTCTCTGCTTCCTCAATATCGGGGGGCAGCACCTATCAATTGGGCGGTAATCAATGGAGATATAGAGACAGGAATTACTACTTTTTTCCTGAAGCATGAAATAGACACCGGAGAAGTAATTCAGCAAGTACGAGTGCCAATTGCAGATACAGATAATGTGGAAGTGGTACATGACAAATTGATGATGTTGGGCGGAAGGCTGGTCGTTGAAACGGTAGATGCCATTTTAAATGGTATAGTGAAACCAATTCCTCAGGAAGAAATGGCTGTGATAGGTGAGCTTCGTCCGGCTCCGAAAATCTTTAAAGAGACTTGCCGGATCGATTGGAATCAACCGGTGAAGAAAGTTTATGATTTTATCCGTGGACTCTCTCCTTATCCTGCTTCATGGACTGAATTGGTAGATTCTAAAGGGGAAGTAATAATAGTGAAAGTTTTTGAGAGTGAGAAAGTGTATGAAACGCATGAACTGATTCCAGGAACCATTGCTACAGATGGAAAAAAATATATCAGAGTAGCTGTACCTGATGGATTTATTTCCATTCTTTCTTTACAGCTTCCGGGTAAGAAACATCTTAAAACAGATGAGCTTCTTCGTGGATTCAACCTTACAGAAGAATTTCGAATGAATTAATCTTTTACTAACCTAAAATAGATAAATGATGAAACCTATTATTGCTCCTTCCATTCTTTCCGCTGATTTTGGATATTTGGCAAGAGATATTGAAATGATAAACCGCAGTGAAGCGGAGTGGGTGCATATTGATATTATGGATGGAGTGTTTGTTCCTAATATTTCGTTTGGCTTTCCGGTATTGAAATATGTGGCTGAATTAACGAATAAGCCTTTAGATGTGCATTTGATGATTGTTAGTCCGGAAAAATTCATACCGGAAGTAAAAGCATTGGGTGCTCATACGATGAATGTTCATTATGAAGCTTGCCCTCATTTACACAGGGTAATTCAGCAGATTAGGGAAGCAGGAATGCAGCCGGCTGTAACCATCAATCCGGCAACTCCTGTAGCTCTGTTGCAGGATATTATCCGGGATGTTTATATGGTTTTAATCATGAGTGTGAATCCCGGATTTGGCGGACAAAAATTTATAGAGCACTCTGTAGAGAAGGTTCGTGAACTTAAAGCTTTGATTAGACGCACAGGTTCGAAAGCATTGATTGAAGTCGATGGAGGAGTGAACTTGGAGACAGGAGCACGTTTGGTGGAAGCAGGAGCAGATGCGTTAGTAGCTGGCAATGCAGTGTTTGGAGCATCCGATCCGGTACAGATGATTCAGAAGTTGCATGAATTATAACTTATTCATTGAATAATTACTATTTACATCAGTATCCTTATATACGCCTGATTATCCCATGGATAGCAGGCGTTTTTTGTGGAGATAGGTTTTTCGACAATACATCGGTACTTCTTTGGAGCATCCTTCTCTTTTGTTTTTTAGCAGGTTTGTCTGTGACTTTTTATTTTTTGCAACGTCATTCCCTACGCTGGTGTTTTGGAATTTCGGTTTCTGCTCTTTGTTTTATGGGAGGCTGGATTGGAATAACAGGACAATTGCAACAGTCTGTTTATGAGTACCCTGATCAAGAAACCATTTATCGGGTACGATTAATAGACGTGCCTGAGTTAAAAGAACGATCCTATCTCTGTCAGGTCTTTTTGGAAGAATGTCGTGATTCGGTCACTATATCTCCGGTCAAGCGGAAGGCTATTCTTTATATGGAACAAGATTCATCAGTGACGCTTTTACAAGTTGGAGATCAATTGTTAGTTTCCTCACGCATCTCTGCTGCGGTAAACGGGAAAAATTTTGGTGAATTTGATTATCCCCGTTATTTAATGTATAAAGGGATTAGTGGTACCGGATATGTTGCTTCCGGGAAGTGGAAAGAATTGTCTGTTACTACTGTACCTTCGATTCGTTTTATGGCTGATTCTTATCGGGATAGGTTACTAACACTGTATCGGAAACTAGGCTTTAAAGGAGATGAATTGGCTGTACTCTCAGCATTGACAGTCGGAGATAAGACTGAATTAAGTGAATCTATTCGTGAAAGTTATTCAGTCTCCGGTGCAAGTCATGTTTTGGCATTATCAGGTTTGCATATAGGACTTTTATATGTTTTATTCTCCTACTTTTTAAGATTGCTGGAAGTGAAGGGAGGCTTTACAGGTAGATATTTACGTTCTGCTCTTCTCCTTATATTATTATGGTCCTTTGCTTTTTTCACAGGATTGTCACCATCTGTCGTTCGTTCCGCCAGTATGTTTTCAATGTTGGCAGTGGCGGAGGTATTCAGCCGTAAGACCATATCCTTAAATACCCTAGCAGCAGTAGCATGGCTTATGTTATTATTTAAGCCGGTTTGGCTGTTTGATGTAGGTTTTCAACTTTCGTTTCTTGCTGTAGCATCCATTTTGCTACTTCAGAAACCTTTATATCAATTGTTACCTGTAAAAAGTTGGCTTGGAAAACATATTTGGGGGCTAATGACGGTTTCTGTAGCGGCACAGTTAGGAACGGCTCCCCTTATAATGTTCTATTTTTCTCGTTTTTCTACTCATTTTCTATTGACTAATCTGGTTGTGATTCCTTTGGTGACTATCATAATGTATATGGCTGTTTTTATGCTTTTTCTGACCCCGTTTTTCTGGCTCCGGTCTTTAGTAGCTATGGGGTGCAGGTTACTTCTGGAGACGCTAAATACATTTGTTCGCTGGGTGGAACAATTGCCTTTTTCATCTATTGATGGTATATGGCTTTATCAATGGGAAGTTGCAGGTTTTTATATATTCCTTATATTGTTATTATACTATATTGCGCAGCGCCGATTAAAAGTTTTATGGATTTGCTTATCCTTTTTATTCCTGTTAGGAGCGGGGCATTCTATCATGAATTGGGTGAATTATCCACAACGTAGCCTTGTCTTTTATAATGTTCGAGGCTGTCCGGCAGTACATTGTATCGAGAAAGACGGGCATTCCTGGCTTACCTATGCTGATCGGCAAGCTGATAAAAAAAGCTTGCAGCGTGTTGCAGCTAATTATTGGAAACAAATTCAACTTTTACCTCCTGTGGAGGTTAAAACAGATTTTCAAAGTAGCAGTTTTTCTTGTCATCAGCAAATCTTATCCTATCATGGATGCAGGATCGGTATGATAACAGACAACCGTTGGCGAAACAAATTTGTTGTTTCGCCGTTATTTATTCATTATCTTTATTTGTGTAAAGGCTACGGAGGACATATGGATGAACTTACCCGCGTATTTTCTCCGTCATGTATCGTTTTGGATGCTTCTTTTTCTGATTCTCGAAAGCAGCTTCTCCAGAAGGAATGCCGCCAATTAGGTCTTCGTTATATCTCTTTATCTGAAGAAGGTTCTGTCCGCTTTTTGCTCTAAGTACGAAGATTTATCGTACATTTGCAACTCAAAAAAAAATATAGTATGCTAACTAAAGTAATTGAACAGACTAAGATTGACCATTTTACGAAATGGTTTGAACGGGCTGATAAAATAGTAATTGTGTCTCATGTTTCTCCCGATGGAGATGCTATTGGTTCATCATTAGGACTTTATCACTTTCTGGATTCTCAAGATAAGACCGTGAATGTAATTGTTCCCAATGCTTTCCCTGATTTTCTAAAATGGATGCCAGGCAGTAAAGACATACTTTTATATGATCGTTATAAAGATTTTGCAGATAAATTAATTGCGGAAGCAGATATAATCTGTTGTCTCGATTTTAATGCCTTAAAGCGGATTGAAGATATGGCAGATGCCGTTGCTGCATCTCCGGCGCGTAAAGTCTTGATAGATCATCATCTTTATCCTGAAGATTTTTGTAAGATTATAATATCCTATCCTAAGGTTTCTTCTACTTCCGAATTGGTGTTTCGTCTTATTTGCCGCATGGGTTATTTTAGCGATATCTCCAAGGAAGGAGCTGAATGTATCTATACTGGTATGATGACTGATACCGGTGGTTTTACCTATAACTCCAATAATCGCGAAATTTATTTTATTATCAGTGAACTCTTATCCAAAGATATTGATAAGGATGATATTTATCGCAAAGTGTACAATACTTATTCTGAAAGCCGCTTACGTTTGATGGGATATGTATTGTCAAATATGGTAGTATATTCGGATTGTAATGCTGCATTGATCTCTTTGACAAAAGATGAACAGAATAAATTTGATTATATAAAAGGTGATAGTGAAGGCTTTGTTAATATTCCTTTGTCTATTAAAAATGTATGTTTCACTTGTTTCTTGCGTGAAGATACTGAGAGACCAATGGTTAAAATATCTCTCCGTTCGGTAGGTACTTTCCCCTGTAATCAAGTTGCTGCTGAATTCTTTAATGGAGGAGGTCATTTGAATGCATCCGGAGGTGAGTTCTACGGAACAATTGATGAAGCAAAAGTTGTTTTCGAGAAAGCACTTGAAAAATATAAGTTTTTGCTTACGGCTAAAGATTAAAAATAAGAATATTTTCCTTAAAGCCGCCCTGACTCTTCACATGGAGAGTCAGGGCGGCTTTTAATATATATCGAACTTTATCGAAGCAGATGATCAAAAAAATGTATTTTGTTATTGTTATACTTTTGTCTCTCTGTTTATAATCTAGTTATTTATGATAAATCATTTTATTTTGAATAATTCAAAACTATATGTATGAATAGAATTTATTTTAAAATGTAAATAAGTAAAATTTGTTATTTTACATCTGAATATATGAAAATGTGACAAAATGGAAAAATATTTCAAATGATCAGATAAACAATGTTCTTTATTATTTTTTTAGTGTTTATTTTCAAATGTCTTTATGATTGAAGGAAAAATTGAAGTCGTTGAAAGAAAAATTGTTATAGATTGATTTAATGATATAGAAGATTGAATATAAAGAAACTGTTTATTCATTTCAATCAATCTGTCGATAAATAATAAAAAAGCCTCTTTTACAATCTAAAAAGCAGTAAAAAGATAGATTTTTTCATTTCACTTTTCTGTGTCTTTGAGATGTCTCTTGTGCAATATTCAAATAATTTTTGTATTTTTTTAGGCGTTTCTTTTAGACGATAATTAGAATGAAGGTTCATTATGAAAAAACAGTAGCAATATATTTAAAAGAAAAATAATGAAAAGTTTTCTGTTTGTTTGATTATTTATTTTATTTATATTATATTGCCGCTGTTTTATACAGTGATAAGTATCATTCATTAAATTTTTCGTATTGATTTATATGATAAAAAAAATGGTTATTGCTATTTGTCAATGTGAGTGTGAAAAATCTTTGGCCGAAGAGAATATACTTTTATTCATTAAATTATTTTTATTATGAACACAATTATGTTTAAATGTTGCTTTTTAATAAGCGTGGTTTTAGGCTTTGCGGCATGTACACAAAGTGAGTTTACGGATGTTGATGACACACAACTCCCTATCGAGCATTCGAGAGCTGTTTTTAGTAGTTCAAATGAGTTTTTTAAAACGTATAATAAACTGGCCCAAATGACTCCAGAAGAACAGGATAAATGGATAGAAAGTCAAAACTTTGTTTCAATAGTGAATTTGGAAGAAAAAGGTGATTCTGTGCTGATAGAAGGTCCAAGAGCCTTTAAAACCTTTTTTAATGAAGATTTAAAATTCCAAATTGGTGATTCTGTCATTTGGTATAATAATGGTGATTTATTGGTTGTATCTATTGATGGAAATTCTCAATTTGATAAGTCTGAAGGAACATATCCAGTTTTTGCAAAATCGGAATATAAAGCTGTAGGTGAAGATATCCCTCAAACAAGATTCGATCATGGATGTGATTTTAGGGGGAATCATATATTGCAAAATTTCGAATATGGTGGATGGGGATATCGTTATATTGCTGAATTAAGTGCACATACAATACGTGGATTCGATTCGAAAATAGCATCTTTGTATTTGTCTTTGAGAATGGATTATCGAGGGCTTCCAAATGGGAAATGGGTAGCATCAAATGCAGGTAGGAGATATACTCATGATTTGGTTGGTAAAGTTTATTTTACGAATGGTTCTCATTCAACATTAATAGGAGGGAGCTTTCAGGCAACTTCGTTAAAAAGTGATAGATGGTTTGAGGATGGTAGTTATGTTCTTGAACCATTATATGTTTCAGGTACAGTGGAGTGTTGCTTAAAAACTGTTCAGTCAGCTCCATTGTCTTATGATCGTTGGTTTATTCAAGAGATAAGAGGTGCTGTTTATCAACAATTAGAGGGAGTTCCATCAACTAAACTTTATGTTCCTACTAATAATGGAGTAATTTGGCAATAGTAAAACTACAAAAAAGTATTGGAATTTTAATTATTGAAATTTGAAGGTTAAAAGCATAAGGATAAGGTTAAAAGTTACAAACTTTTAACCTTATCTTTTCGTTTTATTCCTCGATTTGAGATACATTTGTGCCAAATATAGCTAAATAACAGATAATGAAGAAACTTGTATATTTATTTCTCTCTTTGATGGCTGCCGGGGGACTGTTTCAGGCATGTGATGACTCTAAAACATATGCAGAACAGTTGGAAGACGAAAAAAGAGAGGTAAGTCGGTTTATTAGAGATAACGGAATTCATGTTATTTCACAAGAAGAATTTGAAAGGAATGACACAGTCACAAATTTAGATCGAAATGAATATGTAGCTCTTTCTGATGGGGTGTATATGCAGATTGTAGATCGTGGTTCTGAGGAAAATAAGATTGATACATTTGTTAGTAACAACGAAATTTGTGTTCGTTATATAGAAAGAAATATAATGGGCGACTCTATTGAGTCTTTGAATGTTTTTTATCCTGGGTATGAAGATCCTCTAATTTATTCAAATCCTTTGGTCTTTCGTTATAATGTTCAAGGTTCTTATACTTACGGTGCTGTTATAGAAATGGATTATATGTGGATGTTTTTTGCCCGTAATCAGTTGAGAGATTCGACAGTGCCAGCTGGTTGGCTGTTAGCTTTACCTTTTGTTCGCAATAACGCTCATGTTCGTTTAATCGTACCTTCTAAGATGGGACATGCTGCGTTGCAAAGTTCGAATTATGTTGTTCCTTATCATTACGATATTTGGTCATTCAGTAAAGCACTGAATTAGAACACTAACATAAATAATATCTATAGTTAAAATTATGACTCTAATCAAATCTATCTCTGGAATCCGCGGTACTATCGGTGGAGGAGCAGGAGAGGGACTGAATCCGCTTGACATAGTAAAATTCACTTCGGCATATGCTACTTTGATTCGCAAGACTTGTAAAGTGAAGAGTAACAAGATTGTTGTGGGTCGTGATGCCCGTATTTCTGGTGAAATGGTGAAGAACGTAGTGGTTGGTACATTGATGGGAATGGGATGGGATGTCGTAGACATCGATCTGGCTTCAACTCCAACTACTGAATTGGCAGTTACAATGGAAGGTGCTTGTGGTGGTATCATCCTTACAGCTTCTCATAATCCCAAACAGTGGAATGCACTTAAACTACTTAATGAATATGGTGAATTCTTGAATGCGGCAGAAGGCAATGAAGTTCTTCGTATTGCTGAAGCGGAAGAGTTTGACTATGCAGACGTAGATCATTTGGGATCTTACCGGAAAGATTTGACTTATAATCAAAAGCATATTGATAGTGTTTTGGCTCTTGATTTGGTAGATGTAGAGGCTATTAAAAAAGCAAACTTCCGTGTAGCAATCGATTGTGTAAATTCCGTAGGAGGTATTATTCTTCCAGAACTCCTCGAACGTTTAGGAGTGAAGCATATAGAAAAACTTTATTGTGAGCCAACTGGAAATTTTCAGCATAATCCGGAACCACTTGAAAAGAATTTAGGCGACATCATGAACCTTATGAAAGGTGGTAAAGCTGATGTAGCTTTTGTAGTAGATCCTGATGTGGATCGTTTGGCTATGATTTGTGAAAATGGTGTAATGTATGGTGAAGAATATACATTAGTTACTGTAGCCGATTATATTTTGAAACATACTCCCGGTAATACTGTTTCTAACTTGAGTTCTACACGTGCTTTGCGTGATGTAACTCGTAAATATGGTATGGAGTATAGTGCTGCTGCTGTAGGTGAAGTCAATGTAGTGACGAAGATGAAAGAAACCCATGCTATTATTGGTGGAGAAGGTAATGGTGGAGTCATTTATCCGGCAAGTCATTACGGACGTGATGCTTTGGTAGGTATTGCTCTGTTCCTTAGTCATCTTGCACATGAAGGTAAAAAGGTAAGTGAACTTCGTGCTACTTATCCTCCTTATTTCATTGCTAAAAATCGTGTAGACCTTACACCTGAAATTGATGTAGATGCTATTCTTGCTAAAGTGAAAGAAATCTATAAGAATGAAGAAATCAATGATATTGATGGTGTAAAGATTGATTTTGCTGATAAATGGGTACATTTGCGTAAAAGTAATACAGAACCTATAATCCGCGTATATAGCGAGGCTTCTACTATGGAAGCTGCAGACGAGATTGGTCAGCAGATCATGAATGTGATTAATGAGTTGGCGAAATAAAAGCCAATTCTAATAAAATAAATAAAAGATAATGCCGCTATCCATCATTGGATAGCGGCATTATCTTTTTTGTTTTGAGGGATGTTTTATTTCGATAAATAGAACCAAAAAGGAAATATGGTTTAAAACTGTCTTAGCTAATAGTTTTAAATTACTATATTTGCCTTTGATATTTAAAAATAGTCCCTCTATTTGTGAGCTAATTTCAATAGTTTGTGATGAAAACACGCTTAATACTGAACATATTTACACTTTTATTCTCTTTAGGATGCTTAGCTGGTAATGAGAAAGATTCTTATTTTTTCTCAAAAGTGGATTATCAGCAAGGATTATCTAATAGTGCAGTACTTTGCCTTTTTCAGGATAAAGCAGGATTAATGTGGTTTGGTACTTATGATGGTGTGAATTGTTATGACAGCAAAGGGATGGAAATCTTTCGTTCTGACTTTTCTGCTGATCAAACGTTAAGTAATAATGTAATCCATTCCATTCAACAGGCGGACAGCAGTTGCTTGTGGATAACTACGCATCTTGGAGTAAACCGTTTTTCACAGAATGCGCGACAGATAGTCGGTTCTTATGATTTCTCTGGAGATTATTATCTGTATTCCAATGCTAAAGGGAATACTTGGGTAGTAAGTCATGATGGAATCTATTATTATAATACTTATCATAGAAAGTTTGTCCATCTTAAAGAACCATCTACTGAAATGGAAGTCGTGGCACGTCGTTCGTTTGTTGCAGATGATGGAGTATTATGGTTTTTCCCATCCAACACAGGTAGTCTACAACAATTTTCGTTAGATAGTTTTGAGCAAGATACCCTTATTAATAAAGTGACTACTACACTTACCGATTTTCATGCAAAACCTATTGATGATGTATTTTATCAGAATGGTATTTTTGTTTTTATTGATAGAGATCGGGACTTATTTGTATATGATATTTCGCGTAAATCTAAAATCTATATTCGGAATATTTCTTCGTTGATGGAGAAGTATGGAGATATCATGGGGATCGTTCCTTTTTATGAGGACATTATTATTGGTTTTAGAACGAATGGACTGGTACGGTTAAGTGCTTCTGAAAAGTATGAAGCGGAAATTGTAGATCGTAATATACGTATATACGATATTTATCGGGATGCTCGTCAGGGGATTCTTTGGATTGCGTCGGACGGACAAGGGGCTATTATGTATTCAAAGAAATATTCTATCGCAACAAACTTAATGCTCAGTCATTTATCGTCTAATCTGAGTCGGCAGGTACGTTCTGTAATGACGGATAAATATGGAGGATTATGGTTTGGAACAAAAGGAGATGGTTTGTTACATATTCCCCATTATAGCGATGGAATGAATCCTGTAAAAACAGTAGTCTATTCTCCAACGGGAAAACAAAATATATCGTCCTATATTAAATGGGATAAAGAGTTTCATGTTTATAAGTTGAAACAGAGTAGATATATGGATGGCTTTTGGATTGGATCGGGAAATCCGGGATTATTTTATTATTCATTTAAAGACGGTGTATTGCATCAGGTAGAAGATGATTCGGAAGACCCGGCTATTGAAATACATGATATTTTTGAAGAGAATGATAGTATACTTTATGTGGTGACAGCCGGAGTTGGTTTTCGTAAGATTATATTAGATAAAAGTGGAGGAACTATAAAAGTTAAGAGTCAGAAGCGTTATCATTTTTTCAGTGAACAGCGGGAAGTAGCTATGTTTTATCCTATGTTGGCTGAGGGGGATTCAATTTTATGGTTAGGAAGTCGTGAAAAAGGATTGGTGAAGTTTGATAAAAAGACAGAAGAATATCAGTTGATTTCTTTGAAAGATATGCTTCATAAGTCGGTAGACGATATATTAAGTTTGCACCGTGCTAATGACGGGTGTATATATGTTGGAACTACTTCCGGATTGGTTTGCGTATCTTTTCAGGGAAAGAAAATTAAAGTTGGTTATGTTGGACGTGAACAAGGATTGCTAAATGATATGATTCATGGTGTTCTGGAAGATGAAAATGGATTTTTATGGCTTGGAACTAATCGGGGATTAATTAAATATAATCCCAAAAACGGTTCGTCTCATGCCTATTATTATAGTGCAGGCGTACAGATTGGAGAATTCAGTGATGATGCTTATTATCGCTGCCCTTATACCGGACATCTCTTTTTCGGAGGAATTGACGGATTATTATTTTTGGATAAAGAGGTAGAAGTGGCTCCTGAATATCATCCGGATATTTTGTTGCGTAAGTTGAGTATTGGACGTTCGCAGGTAAATTTAAAAGATTATTATATAGATGGTGATAAAGCTTTGCAGTTTAAAGGAGCCGGAGTCTCTTTTACTCTTTCTTTTGTAGTACCTGACTTCCTTTTGGGAAATGATGTTGAGTATTCGTACATATTAGAGGGATATGATAAGGATTGGACTTCATTCAGTAGTATCAATGAGGCGTCTTACACAGATGTGCCGGATGGTAACTATATATTTAAGGTACGATATAAAAAAGACGTATTTGATACAGAATATCGTTGCTTCTCCCTTCCTGTTTATGTACTTTCTCCTTGGTATCGCTCGAAGGCAGCTTATGTTGTTTATGGTTTATTATTGATTTTAGCTTTTGGATACCTAGTTTATTTGCTCCGTAAGTATTTTGCGCAAGAACGTATGATGAAGCGTTTGCTTGGGACAGAAAGTTGCCACGAGAGTTCCGGTATTGATTATTATAATCGAGATGTGCTCGATCGTTTTACTTTTATATATCATTTTTGTGATCAATTACGTGCAGAGAATATTTCCTATGAGCAACGTCTTGATACAGTAGAATTGATACGTGAAACGGTGATGACGGCTTTGCTTAGTCCCGCTAATTTAAATATGAAGGAACTCAAGCAATTTTTCCCGGATCGGTTTATTGTTGCAGCTCGTATGTGTATACGGGAGGTTTCATTGGCTGTGTTACGTAGATTAAAAGAGCAAGGGATTGATAGTTCCGCTATTAAATCTACTATACCGGAAGAATTTACTTTTCCTGTTTATAAAAATGCACTCCATAGTATTCTTTATTATTGTTATTATTGGATAGCTGAGACAAGAGAAACACGAGGTGTTACAGTAGGAGTACACGAAGAAAAAGGAAAAATGCTGTTGCATTTTTCATCTGTGGATAATACAGCAAAAATGCTATTTGAACATCTTTCAGGTGAGGCTTCTCCTGACAATGCAACAAGTTCGGACCATGCGTTTAGTGTCCAGCTACTGTTATGTTTTGTCCAATCTGCATTGAAAAGGATTCATGCAACGCTTCATTATACAGATAAGGACTTCGAGAAACAATTGTCAATAGCTTTAGAGCCGGCAATTTTGACGGAAATGGGAGGAAAGGAGAAGAAAACCGTTCTTTTGTTGGAAGATAGAGATGAAATGACTTGGTTGATTAGTAACTTTCTGGCTGATGAATATGTCGTGATGCAAGTGAAAAGTGTGCAGCTTGCATTTGAAGAATTACATCGTTCGGCTCCATCTCTATTCTTAGTTGATATGACAATGTATGCCAATGCAGAAAGTACCTTTATGGAGTATGTGAGTAAAAACCGTTCATTACTTTCGAAAACTGCATTTATCCCAATGCTGACTTGGAAAGTTAGTTCGTCTATTCAGCGTGAATTAATTCTATGGTCCGATTCTTACATTGTACTTCCTTATGATATCTTGTTTTTGCGAGAGGTTGTTCATAATGCAATTTATGGTAAGCGTCAGGTGAAGCAGATTTATATGGAGGATCTGGGCGATCTTTCCGGACAAATTGTATGTAACACGCCCGAACAGGCTCATTTTATACGTAAAATGTTGCAAGTGATCGAACAGAATCTGAATCAGGAGGAACTCGGATCAACTTTGATAGCCGACCGCATGGCGATGAGTCCTCGCCAATTTTACCGGAAGTTTAAAGAAATCTCGGATATAGCTCCCGGCGATTTGATAAAAAGCTATCGAATGGAAAAAGCAGCCCGTCTGTTACTGAATGATGATTTGTCAATCCAAGATGTGATTACGGATGTAGGCATAGCAAGCCGTTCGTATTTTTATAAGGAATTTACTCGTCGCTTCGGGATGACTCCAAAAGATTATCGGGAACAACATAAAAAGTAAGATCGGTTATAAAAGAAATATAGCTGAACGTGGACATAAGTTATCCGTTAATTACTTGCAAAGTATGGATTCTCTTTAAAATATCAAAAGCTATTTGTGCTTAAGATTGTACTCTAATTGTACAAAATGGATTATTGCTATTTGAATATCAATAGTTTATGTTGTACTCTAATTGACTCCTTTGTGCTCTAAATGGACAAAATTAGATTGACAGGAATTTGTCACTGTGGAGGATTAAGATTATTGGAAAAGCGGTTTAATTTGCTAATGAAATAAATCAGATAATATCTAAATTGATTAATTCACGAACATGAATAAAAATAAACTATTCTCTTTCACTGCGACACTACTATTGGGAATCTCTTCCACTTTTGCACAAAAGCAGCCGGTAGATTATGTCAATCCTATTATTGGAACGAATGGAATGGGGCATACGTTTCCGGGTGCTTGTACTCCTTTTGGTCTGATACAGTTAAGTCCGGACACTGACACAATCCCCCATAATGTAAATGGTGCTTACCAGAAGAATGCTTATGAATATTGCGCAGGTTATCAATATCGTGATAAAACAATTGTAGGCTTTAGTCATACTCACCTGAGTGGCACAGGACATTCGGATTTGGGAGATATTCTCCTGATGCCTGCTGTTGGCGATTTAAAGTTAAATCCCGGGCGGGCGGAGTATCCGGATGAGGGCTATCGCTCACGTTTCAGCCATACTACTGAAAAGGCGGCTCCTGGATATTATGAGGTAATGTTGGACGATTATGGCATTAAGGCACAACTGACTGCTACGCAACGCGTAGGTGTGCATAAGTATACTTTTCCAAAAGATAAAAATGGTCATGTAATACTGGATCTTTCACATGGTATTTATAATTATGACGGTAAAGTATTGTGGACTAATTTGAGAGTAGAAAATGATACGTTGCTAACCGGTTATCGTATTACGAACGGCTGGGCACGTACTAATTATACCTATTTCGCTATTTCTTTGTCTCAGCCGATCAAGGACTATGGATATAAGGATCAGGCAAAAGTTTTGTATAATGGTTTCTGGCGTCGCTTTAACATGGAGAAGAACTTTCCGGAGATCAGCGGACGTAAAATCGTTGCTTATTTCAATTTTGATACCGAAGAACAGCCGGAACTGGTCATGAAAGTAGCGCTTTCTGGTGTAAGCACCGAAGGAGCAATCAAAAATTTACGTGCTGAGACCGAAGGACGAAGTTTTGAACAGTTGGCTGAAGCCGCTCGTAATAATTGGAATGGTGAGTTAGATCATTATGAGATAGAAGGAACACAAGATCAAAAGGCAATGTTCTATACTTCACTTTATCATACGATGATCAATCCGTCCGTATATATGGATGTGGACGGTTCTTATCGTGGTTTGGATCATAATATTCATCAGGCTAAGGACTTTACTAATTATACAATCTTCTCATTGTGGGATACTTATCGTGCCGAGCATCCATTCTTGAATTTGGTAAAACCCGACCGTAATGCAGATATGGTAGAGTCAATGATCAAACATCAGCAACAGAGTGTGCATGGTATGCTTCCTGTTTGGAGCCATATGGGAAATGAAAATTGGTGTATGAGTGGTTATCATGCCGTATCTGTGTTATCAGATGCAATAACAAAAGGTGTTTTTACAAATACAGATGAAGCTTTAGCTGCCATGGTAAGTACTTCGACGGTTCCTTATTATGAGGGAATTACAGATTACATGAAGTTAGGGTATATCCCATTGGATAAGAGTGGTACGGCGGCATCTTCTACATTGGAGTATGCATATGATGACTGGGCTATTTATCAGACAGCTTTAAAAGCCGGCAACAAGGAGCTTGCAGAGAATTACCGGAAACGTGCTTTGAATTACCGGAATATCTATGATACGACCATCGGTTTTGCGCGTCCGCGTTATAGTGATGGTACGTTTAAGAAAGAGTTCGATGTATTGCAAACCTATGGTGAGGGCTTTATTGAAGGCAATTCATGGAACTTCTCATTCCATGTACCTCATGATGTATTCGGCATGATGGACTTGATGGGAGGAGAAAAGAAATTTGTAGAGAAATTGGATGAATTATTCTCTATGCACTTACCGGAGAAATATTACGAACACAATGAGGATATTACGATAGACTGTCTGGTAGGCGGTTATGTTCATGGTAATGAACCGAGCCATCATGTTCCGTATTTATATGCTTGGACGTCTCAACCTTGGAAAACTCAATTCTGGTTGCGTGAAATTCTGAATCGTATGTACCGGAATGATATCAATGGTTTGGGAGGAAATGATGACTGTGGACAAATGTCAGCATGGTATCTGTTTACCGTAATGGGATTTTATCCTGTGTGTCCGGGAACTGATCAATATGTACTTGGAGCGCCTTATCTGCCCTATCTGAAGTTGAAACTTCCGAATGGAAAAACGTTGGAGATTAAAGCTCCGGGCGTGAGTGACAAAAAGTGTTATGTACATTCTTTAAAAATAAATGGAGTAACTTATGATAAGATGTATGTTACTCATCAAGACATCTTAAATGGAGGTGTTTGGGAATTTAAAATGAGCTCTTCGCCCAATAAACGTCGTGGACTTGCAGCAGAAGATAAACCGTATTCATTAACGAATGGAGTAAATAATTTATAAAAACACAGGATATGAAAAAGCAATATTTATTATATGGATTGTGCCTATTGATAGGAATCGTAGCTTGTTCTACAAGTAAAAAAGGACAGAAAGACAAAGCCGAGGTTTTATGGAAAAAATATAATGTCGGAACAGTTTTGTTTGAAGATAAAGCTCCGGATTCAAAAGGATCTGATATTTATCACCGGATCATACCGGATGCTGAATCTTATATTAAGGAACAGGCACGTACTGTATTGGCAACACTTTATAATTCTCCTAAAGATAGCATTGTGCCCGTATATCAGATACATTACACGTTGGAGGATATTGACGGGATTTCTGCTAAAGGCGGCAATCAGGGTAATGTTAGTATTTTTTATAGCACACGTCATATTGAAAAGTCATTTGCAAACAATGATACAACCAAACTCTTCTTTGAAACTCGTGGCGTACTTTTGCATGAATTGACCCATGCTTATCAGTTGGAACCACAAGGAATTGGAAATTATGGCAACAGTCGTGTATTCTGGGCATTTATAGAAGGAATGGCAGATGCTGTGCGTGTGGCCAATGGAGGATTCGGGCCGGATGCTCGTCCGAAAGGAGGAAACTATATGGATGGTTATCGTACGGCAGGTTATTTCTTCGTATGGATACGTGACAATAAAGATCCTGAGTTTTTGCATAAGTTCAATCGTAGTACATTGGAAGTGGTTCCTTGGTCATTCGATGGAGCTATTAAGCATGTGTTGGGCCAAGAGTATAACATTGATGAATTATGGCACGAATATCAGGTAGCAGTTGGAGATTCACAAGCATAAAATAAATCACGATGAAAAAAATGACAATTAAAAAGTTGTTTTTGGTTTTGTCATGCCTGGCTACTTTGCCGGGCATGGCTCAAACTGAGAAGCTGATTGAGTATGTCAATCCGTTTGTAGGAACTGATGGATATGGAAATGTTTATCCGGGAGCTCAGATTCCTTTTGGAGGAATACAGATAAGTCCGGATACAGATGCTAAATTCTATGATGCAGCATCCGGATATAAATATAGTCATCCGACAATTATGGGATTTAGCCTGACACATTTGAGTGGCACGGGAATTCCTGATTTGGGGGATTTTTTATTTATACCGGGAACGGGGGAAATGAAATTAGAACCGGGTACTCATGAAGAACCGGATAAAGGATACCGTTCACGTTATTCACATGAACAGGAGTGTGCGTCTCCCAATTATTATGCAGTAAAACTGGATGACTATAATGTGAAGGCTGAGATGACATCGGGTTTACGTAGCGGAATCTTCCGTTTTACCTATCCAAAATCTGACAAGGCATTTATTATGGTCGATATGAATCATACTTTATGGCAATCTTGTGAATGGTCAAATCTACGTATGATCAATGATTCGACGATTACAGGCTACAAGCTGGTGAAGGGATGGGGACCGGAACGTCATGTCTATTTTACAGCTGTTTTTTCAAAGAAACTTACCGGACTACGTTTTGTGCAGGATAAGAAACCGGTCATTTATAACACTTCCCGTTTTCGTAGTTGTTACGAAGCGTGGGGAAAGAATTTGATGGCTTGTCTGTCTTTTGATACGGAGCAAGGAGAGGTTGTTACTGTAAAAACTTCTATATCTGCCGTTAGCACAGATGGAGCTATGCAGAATATAAAGGAGTTGGATGGTATGACGTTTGATGATCTGAAAACGAAAGGAGAGGAACTTTGGGAAAAGGAACTGAATAAATACACCCTTGAAGCTGATCAGAAAACCAAAGAAACATTCTATACTTCAGCTTATCATGCAGCTTTGCATCCTTTTATATTTCAAGATTCCGATGGTCGTTACCGAGGGTTGGATAAGAATATAGAAAAAGCCGAAGGATTTACAAACTATACGGTATTTTCTTTGTGGGATACTTATCGTGCACTACATCCCTGGTTCAATTTGGTGCAACAAGATGTAAATGCGAATATTGCCAATTCTATGTTGGTCCACTATGATAAGAGTGTGGAAAAAATGTTGCCTATTTGGTCTTTTTATGGAAATGAAACCTGGTGTATGATTGGATATCATGCTGTTTCCGTATTGGCGGATATGATAGTAAAAGATGTTAAGGGATTCGATTACGAACGGGCTTATGAGGCAATGAAAACTACGGCGATGAATCCTAATTATGACTGTTTGCCGGAATATAGTTCAATGGGTTATGTGCCTTTTGACAAAGAAGCAGAATCAGTGTCTAAAACGTTGGAATATGCTTATGATGATTATTGCATTGCACAGGCAGCTAAAAAGTTAGGAAAGGAAGATGATTATCGTTATTTTTTGAATCGTGCACTTTCTTACCAGACTTTGATTGATCCCGAAACAAAATATATGCGTGGACGGGATAGTAAAGGGATTTGGCGGACTCCGTTTACTCCTGTGGCGTATCAGGGACCGGGATCAGTAAATGGTTGGGGAGATATAACAGAAGGTTTTACTTTACAGTATACCTGGTATGTCCCACAAGATGTGCAAGGATATATAAATGAAGCAGGAAAAGAACTGTTTCGCAAGCGTCTGGACGAGCTTTTTACAGTTGAACTTCCGGATGATATTCCGGGGGCACATGATATCCAAGGACGAATTGGTGCTTATTGGCATGGCAATGAACCTTGCCATCATGTAGCTTATCTCTATAATTATTTGAAAGAGCCTTGGAAATGTCAAAAGTGGATTCGAACCATTGTAGATCGTTTTTATGGTAATACCCCGGATGCGTTGAGCGGCAATGATGATTGTGGACAGATGTCTGCATGGTATATGTTTAATTGTATCGGTTTTTATCCGATTGCTCCTTCGAGCAATATTTATAACATAGGCTCTCCTTGTGCTAAAGCAATTACTGTTCGTATGAGTAATGGTAAAATGATTGAGATGACAGCGGATAATTGGTCACCAAAGAATGTATATGTGAAGGAGTTATATGTGAATGGTAAGAAGTATGACAAGTCATATTTGACGTATGATGATGTTCGCGATGGTGTGAAACTCCGTTTTGTTATGAGTGCCAAACCGAATTATAAACGGGCTATATCTGATGAGGCAGTTCCTCCTTCACTTTCATTGCCCGGAAAAACAATGAAATATCAACAAAAGATATAAAACAGATATTAATTTTAAAATGTCTATAGTCTCTTGTATATGGAGGTATTGAAGTCTCTACGGATGGATAGATAAAATAACAAAAATGATTATGGCAAGAAAGCAAATGATTTTATTCATAGCTTTCTTGTCTTCATCACCAATCTTCTCTAAAGACTTTTAAGTGAATGTTTTTGGCTGAAGAAATAGTCTTGTAGTGAAGCAAGAAAGTGACAAAGTTGTGGAGAATACTTATTTATTGAAAGTGAGATCTTGTAACAAAGAATCAGAACAGAATTTATTAAATGAGATGATTATAATATGAAATGTTTCAGAAAAGGATAAAATAGTCTCATTTTTATCCTTCTTACTATCATTTGTTTGTGTATTTTTTCTTTGTTGTTTAAAAATAGTTATATTTGGACCACAAATCTTATTGAGATGAAAAACAGAAAACTATTCTTAATTCTTGTAGTTTGCAATCTGCTAGCTACAATCGTAGTTGGGCAAGAGCTTCCAACTCAAGGTGGTATATTTGAACAGTATATGAAGCAGGCACAGACTTTTGCTTCGAACTATCCACGTGAAAAAGCTTATCTGCATTTTGATAATACAAGTTACTATATAGGTGACACCATTTGGTTTAAGGCTTATGTAACTCTTGCAGAACAGCCAACATTTAGTACAATAAGTCGTCCATTGTATATAGAATTGATAGATCAAGCCGGTCATATCAGAGACAAGCAAATTATAAAACTCTCTCAAGGACAAGGAAGCGGACAGATAGCTCTTCCTAAGTCGCTATTATCCGGTTACTATGAAATACGGGCTTATACCCGTTGGATGTTGGGATTTAGTGCTCAGCAATATTTTTCGCGTACTTTTCCGATATACCAATTGGCAAGAGGTGATCAGTCGGAACGAACTATCACTAATTATGATTTGAGTACATCTATGGATCAACGTCCCGAGATAACTAAAAAGAAATTAGAAATAGGTTTCTTTCCTGAGGGTGGACAACTAGTTGAGGGAATAGAATCCCGTGTTGCTTTTAAAGTAGAAAGCAATCGCGACGGAGACATTCAATTGTCCGGAGCGCTTTATTCCGCCGATGGTAAGGAACTTACAAAAATAGAAACCATGCACGACGGCATGGGGTATTTTAATTATACTCCTACTTCTTTGCCGGCTACTGCTAAAGTAAATTATCAAGGAAATGAATATAAGTTTGAACTTCCGAAAGCACTTCCTTCAGGCTATGTAATGAAGGTAGATAATACATCAGGAGTTCTTTTGGTCAATGTTTTCTGTAATGCAAAAACAGCTCAGGATTCTTTGGCTGTTTATATCAGCCATGCCGGCAGACCTTATGCTTATAAGGCAATAGATTGCTGTGCAGATGCACCTCAACAGATGAATATGCGTTCTCGTGACTTGCCTTCCGGTGTTATCCAGGTTAGTCTGATCAACCGTGCAGGACATACATTATGTGAACGTTTTACTTTTTCTCTTCCTAAGTCGCCTTTAAAGATATCCGCTTCCGGATTGAAAAAAGTATATGAACCGTATGCACCTATTCGTTGTGAATTGCAGCTAAAAGATCCGGTAGGTAACCCTCTAGTGGGTAATTTGTCTGTCAGTGTACGAGATGCATTGCGCTCTGATTACTTGGAGTATGATAATAATCTATTTACCGATCTTTTGTTTACCTCCGATTTGAAAGGTTATATTCATCAACCGGGTTATTATTTAGCTAACATGAATCCTAAAAAACTGGAAGAACTGGATGTATTGATGCTTGTACATGGATGGCGTAAATATGATATGGAACAAATTATTGGGGTTACTCCTTACACGCCACTTCAAAACCCCGAAACTCAGTTGGTTTTGAATGGTCAGATAAAATCGTCTATTCTAAAGAATGAATTGAAAAATATCGGTCTTAGTGTAATGATTAAGAGGGATGAAGGTATCATTACCGGGCAAACTGTAACCGATGAGAATGGACGCTTTTCTATTCCTATGGAAGATTTTGAAGGAAGCGAAGAAGCTTTATTCCAGACACGCAGATTGAATAAAAATCGTAATAAAGATGCTTCTATTATGATTGATCGTAATTTCTCTCCTAAAATACGTCCTCTTGATTATTTAGAATCTCATCCGGAATGGAAAGATTTGGATCAATGGAAACAAGAAGTTGATAATTTCGATTCTCTCTTTCTGGATTCTCTTCGTAGGGTAGAAAGTGATTTCTTGCTGGATGAAGTTGTCATCAAAAGTAAAAAGCGCAAAGGCTATATGGATACGAAAATCAATGAAAAGAGTATAGATGCTTACTATGATGTACGTCAGACTGTTGATTTATTGCGTGACGAGGGAAAATTTGTTAGTTCGATTCCTGAATTCTTAGAAATGCAAAGCTCGCAATTTCTCTGGGACAAGAGGGACGATTCATATACTTATCGTTTGAAACCGATAAAGTTTATTTTAAATGGTAAACTTCTGTCACGTATTGAAGAAAGGATGATGCTGACGGAGATTGACGGTTTGGCCTCGATGATTATCTGTAAAGGAAATCAGGCTATTCGTGATGAGATTCTTCAAAACTCAAGTTTGTCCGGTGTTAATGAAGTACTGGACCTTAGTACTACTGATGATGGCAACTTGACAGATATGAATGCAACTGATAATAGTAGTAATACAAGTTCTTTGTCTACGAATAACGGTACAAGTACTCCCAGTAATAGTAATACTTTAAATACCAATAAGAAATTGGACATGACTAATTTGGACGAATTTATATTTGTCTATCTGATTCCTCTTCCGCGTCATGATGTTATGAATAAGAACGAGACTGCTGCTTGGGGAACTCGTAAGACTATTATACAAGGTTATACACCTATGTTAGAATGTTATTCTCCTTCTTATCCGCAAAAGCAAATCTACATGGATAGAGTTGATAGGAGACGTACTCTTTATTGGAACCCTACTGTGCAAACAGATGCAGATGGAAAAGTGGTCATTGAATGTTATAATAATCAATATTCCACTCCTTTGGTTATTCAGGCAGAAACTCTGATTGAAGGTCGGATTGGAAGTTTAACTTATTCAACGATTCCTGTATTAGAGCAGGCTCCTGTATTAGAGCAAGCTCCTGTATCAGAATAAAAATAGGTAACTATTCAGGTAGATTGCTATTTGGCATACCCGAATAGCTTGATCAATAATTTTGAAAACGAATGTTAGTTTATATAATAATTTAAATTTTTTGTAATATGAAGTATAGAAATATTTTTCTTTCTATAGTATTAGGTTGTTCTACTTCTCTCTGTGCCCAAAAAGCTTCTACTCCAAAGGAAACGAGCGGTAATCCTCTTTTTCAGGGATGGTATGCTGACCCGGAGGGGATTGTGTTTAATAATGAATATTGGATTTATCCCACATATTCTGCTCCTTATGATGATCAGATATTTATGGATGCCTTCTCATCCACTGATTTGGTACATTGGAAGAAGCATCCCAGAGTAATTGAAAAAGAGAATATCAGTTGGTTACGTCGCGCATTATGGGCTCCGGCAATCGTTCAGGAAAATGGAAAATACTATTTATTCTTTGGGGCTAATGACATCCAGAACAATAATGAACTGGGAGGAATTGGAGTCGCTGTAGCCGATAATCCGGCAGGCCCTTTTAAAGATGCGTTGGGTAAACCGTTGATTGATAAAATTATTAATGGAGCGCAGCCTATCGACCAGTTTGTATTTAAAGATGATGATGGTCAGTATTATATGTACTATGGAGGATGGAGACACTGTAATATGGTAAAGATGGCTCCGGATTTATTGAGTATAGTTCCTTTTGAAGATGGAACTATGTATAAGGAAGTAACCCCCGAAAATTATGTGGAAGGTCCGTTTATGTTGAAACGAAAAGGAAAATACTATTTCATGTGGTCTGAAGGCGGATGGGGTGGTCCCGATTATTCTGTGGCATATGCTATTGCAGATTCTCCTTTCGGTCCATTCAAGAGAGTTGGAAAGATTTTGGAGCAAGACCTTTCTGTAGCTACCGGAGCCGGTCACCATTCTTTGGTAAAAGGTAAGGGAAAAGATGAATGGTACATCATTTATCACCGTCGTCCGCTAGGAGAAACAGCAGCTAATAGTCGTGCAACCTGCATTGACCGCATCTATTTTGATAAAGATGGTTATATAAAGCCAGTAAAGATGACTTTCGAAGGAGTAAAAGCTAGTCCTCTTAAAAAGTCTCGTTAATTTGATATTATAACTTATAGGAGTGGTACTTATTTTCTTGAGAACCACTCCTTAAATTCTGCCACTCTTGCCTTACTGACTAATATCTTTTCTTGATTTCCCGAATATCGCAGATTGATAGATAACCGGCTGTTGAACCATAAATCAATATCTTTAATTGCTTCTCTTGAAACCAGATATTGTCGATTTGCCCTGAAGAATAGTGCCGGATTTAAACAATCGGTAAGTTCATCCAATGTCTGCGGAAAATAGTGTTCCGTTCCATCTGCCAACACAGCTTTTACCTGGCAATCTTTGATATAAAACAATTGTATCATGTCTACGCAAATAGGCAATAACTTATCTCCTTTCAGAGGAATGAGAAAATGAGTTTTATAGTTTTCTTGTTTTTTGAGGGAATGAATTAATTGCAGTAACTCATTGTCATGCATTTGTGAGTCATCTTCATTTTTTACAGGAAAATCCTGCAAACTTTCTAACTTTTCAAAAGCGTGTTCTACATCTTCTTTGCAGATAGGTTTTAACAGGTAGTCAATGCTGTTTACTTTGAATGCGCGTAAAGCATACTCGTCATAAGCCGTAGTGAATATGATTGGACACGTAATATGGATGTGCTCGAATATTTCAAAGGCGGAACCGTCTGCCAGATGAATATCCATGAATACCAGTTCGGGCATTGGATTACTATTGAACCATTCGATAGTTCCTTCGATGCTATCCAACACTGTGATAACTTCCGCGTCCGGTTTTACTTCGTTGAGTAGTGAAGCAAGGTTGCGTACGGCTGCTTTTTCGTCTTCAATAATGGCTGTTTTCATAGGCTTTCTTTCGAATCAAGATTGTAGATTCTTACAGATAAGAGGAATGCGTATGGTGAACTCCTTATCCTCTGTGATTTGAATATCCTGCTTGAATAAAAGGTGGTACCGTTTGGCTAGATTTACCAAACCGATACCTGTACCGGGAGTAGCAGTCCATTTGGGCTGTATAGCGTTGCTTACAGACAAGTATCCTTCGTTATCCGTAGTGATGTGGATGGTCAGAGGCTTACGATTGCTGATTTCATTATGTTTAACTGCGTTTTCGATTAATACTTGTACCGCCATTGGAGGAAGAAGATAGTTTTCCAAAGCCTTATTTATCTGAATATCAAATTGCAAATTGTTTTCAAACCGCATCTTTAGCAAGAATATATATGCAGAGGCAAAGTCCATTTCTTCCCGGAGAGTGACACTTTGCGAATCGCTACTTTGCAATGTATATCGTAATACGCGTGAAAGTTCTTGAATATAGTCTTGTGCTTTACCTTGATTTTCGCGAACCAACGACTGTAAAGTATTCAAGGAGTTGAACAGCATATGCGGATTAAGCTGGTTTTTCAATACTTCATATTGATTGCGGAGGTTTTCTGCTTGCAATTGCTCGTTCTCTATTGATACAAATTGCTGGCGACGAATAAGGTAAATAATGTAGCAACTGCTGGTCACGAGACAGGAAATGATAAAGTCACGTAAAGGATGCAGGTAATGATGTACCATTGCGTCGATGGCGGGAATATTCAAGGTATTGTGCATGAATACAAAGACCTGTCCCAACAGATTATTCAGCACCCAGGTCAGGACGAAGGAAAGAATAATCTTCGTCCCTGTTATTTTGATAGATGCTTGGTTGAAATGAAACAAGCGCGTATTGATAGCAAAGAGCAACAGTAATGAGAGGAAAGTGAACCAGACCTCATTTACTACGTCAATAAACCTCATTCCCGGGAAAAGTGAGTGACTCTCGAAGCGGTCGAAGAGAGAGACTAATTCCGGGAAATGGATAAGTACAGCCACCACTGTGGAGATGATGACTGTAGCCAGTAGATACTTATCTTTTATGATGGTCTTTACTATCATTGTGCAAAGATAGTTGTTAATTACGAATTACTTGGTTGCGACCGGTTGTTTTTGGATATGCGCAGTCACGTACATTCCCGGACGGAATTCCGGGTCTGTCTCTTTGATAGTTGCATATACTTCGAGTGAACGGTTTACTTCGTCTACCTTCTGTCCGATAGAGACTACCGTACCATAGAATACTTTTGTACCCATGCCATTGACACGGAACTGTAAGGGACTTCCGACTTGCATATCTGCAAGATCTTTTTCATAAGTAGTCAGGCAAAGCATGGGGTTTGTTTTGTCAATCACTTCACAAAGGGCTTCTCCCGGATTTATATATTTGCCGATATTCATTTCTACGTTCGTAGCGTAACCGCTGATAGGAGATTTTACTTCCAATAAAGGTTGGATACCGTTTTGAATGAGAGTCTCCGGATGTACACCAAGGAGTAGAAGTTGAGCAGCTGCGGCATCTTGACGGCTTTTCATTGATAGATAATCTGCTTTGCTCTGTTGGAATTTCTTTTGGGAAGCTGCTTGTTCGGCAGAAAGTGTTTTCTGTCGTTCGTACTCCGCTTGAAGATATTCCGTTTGTGCGTGACTGTCCAGATAAGTCTGTTGCAGAGTGATAAATTCCGGATTCTCCAAAGTGGCTAACACTGTATTCTGGTTTACGCGTTGTCCCGGTAGCAAAGAGGTGTTTTTGATTATTCCACCCATAGTCAAAGCAATGGTTGCTTGCCGTTGGGGAGGGAGCATGATCCGACCGTTGAAAGAAACCTGATTCGGTTTTGAAGTGGCAGATGTCATGGCGTCTACTTCCGGTTGTGCCGTACTATCAGTTTTGGTTGTAGCAACTGCGATTGTTTCGTCTGTATCTGCCGGTTGCTGGTTTCCTTTGCAAGCTGCCAGTGCAAGTAATAGGAGTGGGTAAATTATCTTTTTCATATTCTATTTATTTACAATCTGTTTTTAATTTATTTGTGACAGGCATTTTATCAATCTGCTCCCTGTCATGCAGAGTGTAGCGAAGCATCTCCTCTTTGTGGTTTCGGAAGACGAGATTCTTCCTCCCTACGGTCGTCTGAATGACAGATACTTATGATACGAATTAATTATGAACAGTTATTTAAATAATTCGTATTCCAAAGCAGCGATGTTGTACTGATAAACAGTCTCGATGTATCCCCGTCGGATATCCCGTGCGGTAGTAATGGACTGTATATATTCGGCAACACCTGTTTCACTGTGCTGTAATTGCAAGTTGGCTGCTTTAATCAGCTCTTCTGCTTCTTTCAGAGCAGAAGAGGTATAAAAACGAAGGCTTTCATTATACTTCCTGAGATTGGCCTCCAATTCGGTGACTTTATTATTCAACTCCCGGAGATTTGATTCAGCTTGAAGTTGGGCGGAAGTAGCGGCAAGCCTGGCTTGTCTCACTTTACTTTTCTGTGGAAGGAAATAAACGGGAAACGATACTCCTACCATCCAGGCATTCAGATTCTTCAAAGGAAGAATATTCTGGCGTGTGTACCCAAGACTGATTTCCGGAAAGAAGCGGCTGCGTTCTATATTAAGTATTGCTTTCGCCTCGTCTGCCTGACTTTGGAAATACTGGGTATGCGCTTCGGACAGAGTTCCTGTCGAAAGTGAAGTGTGCAGTAAAGATAAAGTAGAATCGGCCGGGACGATGGGAGAGTCTGAATAACAACTCCATCGGAAACGTGTCAAAGCCATCTTTTCTTCTTCCTGTGCCTGGAACATACGATTGTGTAGGTCCGCAGCCAAGGTGGACATCATATTCTTTTCGAGCAAGGTGATTTCACCCTGTTGGTAGCGAAGTTCACCAATGTGTTGAAGTTTCTCAGCCAATTGATCTTGATCGCGATACATGGAGCTAAGGTTTGTAGCATACTGATAGTAAGCCCAGGCGCGTTTGACTTCTGCGGTCACTTCTTTCTCTACCATTTGGCGATAGTAAGTATTTGTCTTTATCTGTCGGCTCACCAAGGCGTTTTTGTAGAAAGGTGTGAGCAGGGAGCCCAGACTTTGCTCAAAAGCCAGTTCTTTGTCATTCTTGTTTTCTCCATTCAGTTGTCCCCACGAATAATTGAAGGTAGTAGGAGTGGCTTCTATTATTTCACCGCGAGTAGCCTTTGCTTGTTGTATGGCATTGGTTGCCATTTTCAAACGAGGATGATTCTGTTTGGCCATTTCAATAGCCTGTTCCAGACTGACAACTTGGGACTGTTGAGCAGTAACACAAGTGGGAATTACTAAAAATAGCGGCAATAGTATGGTGAAAAACGGTAACCGGAATTTACTTCCCGGACGTCTCCACGTTGCCCATGAATTGACTATCTTATAGAATACCGGAATGATGAGCAGAGTTAATATGGTAGAGATAATCAGCCCTCCGATCACTACGGTTGCCAACGGACGTTGTACTTCGGAACCTGCGGAAGTTGCGATTGCCATTGGTACAAATCCTAACGAAGCAACTAATCCGGTCAGGAATACAGGACGCAATAAATGAGGCGTTCCCAAAGAAATAATACGGTTGGTAGACATGGCATACTTATTTTGTTTACGAAGTTCGTTGAAGTGGCTCACCATCAGGATACCGTTCAGTACTGCCACACCGAAAAGTGCGATGAATCCTACGCCGGCAGAGATACTAAACGGAAGACCGCGTAGCCACAAAGCCAGGATGCCACCGATAAGAGACAATGGTACTGTGGAGAATACCATCAGCGTGTAAGTGATATTCTTGAATGCAAAGAACAGGATCAGCAAGATAAGCATCAATGCCACTGGAATTACTACGAGCAATGTGTTAATTGCATTTTGCAGATTCTCGAACTGTCCTCCATATTCAAAGTAATATCCCGGTTTCAGTTTGATATTCTTGTCCAAAGTCTTTTGGATATTGGCTACTACCTGCTGAATGTCGGCATTACGTACATTCACCCCGATCACAATGCGGCGTTTGGTAGCGTCACGGTTGATTTGTAGCGGACCATTGACCAAATCAATATTTGCTACTTCGCTTACCGGGATTTGTATTCCTTCCGAGGTGCGCACAAACAATTTGTCAAGGTTGAGGTCGGCTACCTTCTCTTGATCGAGACGAACGACAAGATCGAACCTTCTTTCGTTTTCAAAAATCACCCCGCTCGCTTCTCCTGCGTAAGCAGTTCGGATAATTGTATTCAGTTCTTCTATGTTGATGCCATAACGAGCTATTTTCCCGCGGTTATATTTTACCACCAGTTGAGGCAGTCCCATCGTTTGTTCCACAATGACGTCTGCGGCTCCCGGAACCTTTTCAACGAATGTTGCAGCTTCCTTGGCTCTCTCGTACAGTTCGTGTGTGTCTTCTCCATACAGTTTCACGGCAATGTCGGCTTTAGCACCTGTCATCAATTCATTAAAGCGTAATTGGATGGGTTGGCTGAAATTGAATTCTGCCCGATCTGCCAATGGCTCCAATGCTTTTTTCATCTTCTCTACCATTTCGGGACGACTTCCGGCACTTGTCCACTCTTTGAAAGGTTTCATCACAATCATTACATCGGCGTCTTCTACTGCCATCGGGTCGGTAGGGACTTCTGCTGTACCAATTTTGGCTACTACGTGTTTGATTTCAGGAAACTTATCCATTAATGCCTTTTCAGCCAAGTTGGAGACTTCGATACTTTCCGAGAGAGAACTCCCGGCGGGAAGTGTCATTTGCATGGCGAAGTCTCCTTCATCAAGCGTAGGTATAAACTCAGCTCCCAGTCGTGTGAAAAGGAAAAGTGAAGTAATGAGGGCGGCAAAAGCTACTGCCGTTGTCTGCCACTTAAAACGGAGGCAGAATCTTAATATCCGTTGATAAATCTTATTCAGCTTCTCAAAGAAACGGTCGGCAAGCGTTGGTTTCACCACAATGGTGTGTTTAAGGAAAAGTGACGCCATCATAGGAACGTAAGTCAATGACAGGATCAATGCACCGATGATACAGAATACCAGTGTTTTTGCCATCGGAGTAAAGTACTTTCCTTCGATTCCGCTAAGTGTCAGTATAGGGAAGAATACGATTAAAATAATCAGTACTGCAAAAGTAGCGGAACGGACAACGCCCGAAGCTCCTTTTTCTACTTCCGCATTCATTTCTTCTTTCGACAAAGTTCGTCCGCGAAACTGTTTTCCGTATATGTGAGCGAGGATTCCTTCTACTATAACAATGGAACCGTCTACCACAATACCAAAGTCGATAGCACCTAAACTCATCAAATTGGCTGTGACATTAAAGATACGCATCATGATAAACGCAAAAAGCATTGCCAGTGGGATGACAGAAGCTACGATCAGTCCTGCACGGACGTTGCCGAGGAAGAGAATTAATACGAGGAATACGATAATTGCTCCTTCAATCAGGTTATTGACTACTGTAGAGATATTCCGGTTTACTAGTTCCGAACGGTTCAGGTAAGGTTCGATACTGACTCCTTCGGGCAACAGATGTTGTATTTTCTCTACCCGCTTTTCCAGTTCACGAGTCACTACGTTGGCATTAGCCCCTTTCAGCATCATGGCAATACCGCCTACACATTCTCCATCACCATCCTTCGTCATCGCACCGAAACGTTTGGGAGAGCCGAAGCGAACGGTTCCTACATCGCTGATATGTACGGGAATCCCGTTGCGGTTGGCTACTACAATCTGTTCGATATCTTTCGGACGGGTAATCGTTCCTTCCGAACGGATGTAATAAGCATTTTTGGCTTTCTCTATATAGCTGCCTCCCGTGTTTTGGTTGTTACTGCTGAGGGCCTCAAATACTTCGCCGATAGTAATGTTCAGTGAAAACAAAGCATCCGGATCTACCGCTACTTCATATTGTTTGAGGTAACCACCGAAACTGTTGATTTCTACAATACCCGGTATACCGGACAGTTGCCGCTTCACCATCCAATCTTGAATCGTGCGCAGTTCCATCGCGTCATACTTCTCTTCATATCCGGGGGCCACTTTCAGTACGTATTGATAGATTTCCCCCAATCCGGTGGTAATGGGCATCATTTCAGGAGTGCCCAGTTCTGTAGGAATTTCTCCGGCTACGGTTTGTATCTGTTCGTTGATAAGTTGCCGGGCATCGAGAGTAGGGACACTCTCTTTGAAGACCACCGTTACTACTGATAACCCGAAACGACTGACTGAACGAATGTCTTCCACATTCATAATATTGCTCATCGCTATTTCGATAGGCATCGTGATAAGTTGTTCTACTTCCTGCGGTGCAAGGGTAGGAGACACCGTCACAATCTGTACCTGATTGTTCGTAATATCCGGCACTGCGTCAATCGGCAATGTCATCATGGCATAGATCCCTCCGATAAACAGGAAGAGTGTGGTGAGTCCCACAAATAGTTTCTTCTTAATAGAAAAACGTACAATAGCTTTAAACATGATTCTCTATGTGTTATTGTTTCATGATACAAAACTACGGACTAACTTCACTCATAGCTATTAAAAAACAGTGAAGCGGAAGTATTGCGGAGTGAAGTGACGGAATGATAGGTTGAAGACTCGATAAGTATTAATAGAAAAGTTATTCTCTATTGGAATCAAACTTGCTTGTATCTAATAGAAAACTTATTCTTATCTAACGGATAACTATAAATGAAAGTTCTGTTTTTATAAATGCAACTTTTGTTTTTATAAATGCAACTTGCATTTGTACAATTGCAAGTTGCATTTATAGTTTAAATCAAATAGAAAATATCTTTTCTATTTGGTAACGACAACTTTGATTCCAATAGAGAATAACTTTTCTATTAATGGATGAGAAGGGAATTTATAATAGTCTTCACTGTTTCCG
Organism: Bacteroides sp.; assembly: GCF_028690125.1. Taxonomy (GTDB): domain Bacteria; phylum Bacteroidota; class Bacteroidia; order Bacteroidales; family Bacteroidaceae; genus Bacteroides. The sequence continues at coordinate 77,119 of NZ_JAQVBV010000004.1, forward strand.
GTTAATAAGCGAAGTCTCAGCAGTATTATATTGTCTTGGTTATGAAACAAAACTTTCTCCTTCTTCGTTTTATAAAAATAGAGAAACTAAATTGCATTCGATATGAAAACATTCATTTTAATGATAATGACTATGATGTTTACTATTTCTTCAGAAGCTCAGAATAAATCGTTCTACGATTTTACGGTGAAAACGATTGATGGAAAAGAATTTCCTCTCTCTTCACTGAAAGGAAAAAAGGTATTGGTGGTGAACGTTGCTTCCAAATGCGGATTTACTCCGCAATACGCTAAATTGCAGGAACTGTATGAGAAATATAAAGATAAGAACTTTGTAGTCATCGGTTTCCCGGCAAACAACTTTTTGTGGCAGGAACCGGGTAGCAATGAAGAAATTGCTAAATTCTGTTCTCTGAACTATAATGTTACTTTCCCAATGATGGCTAAGATCTCGGTAAAAGGTAAAGATATGGCTCCACTTTACCAATGGCTGACACAGAAAAAACTAAATGGTAAAGGAGATGCTCCCGTACAATGGAATTTTCAAAAGTTTATGATTGATGAGAACGGAGGTTGGGTAGGTTTTGTCTCCCCAAAAGATAGTCCGCTCTCAGAAGAAATTGTTACTTGGATAGAGAAGGAATAAGGGAAACTTTTTTTAGCTCTCCTTCAAAGTTAGGGGTGAAAACTCCCTTTCCGAGATTCTCTTTTATTTCTTCAACGCTCCAGAAACGACCTCCGTCCAACTCGTCGCTGGGGTGTATTTCTCCGTCGTACACAGTCTTGTGGACAAAGACCAATTCTTTTTCACGGTCGGATTCGAATATATAATTGGTTAATGATTCAGGAGTAAAGTCCGTGATGCCTAGTTCTTCACGGACTTCGCGTTTAAGGGCCATTTCCACGCTCTCGCCCAAATCAATATGTCCGCCTACCGCTGTGTCCCATTTGCCGGGTTGGATATCTTTCCATTCGGGACGCTTTTGGAGGTACAAATCTCCTTCGGAATTGAATACATGAAGATGGACTACCGGATGCAATATCTTGCTTCCATTATGGCATTCCCCACGGGTAGCAGCTCCTGTGATATTTCCCTGCTCATCAACAATGGGAAACATTTCTTGGTTATTATCGCTTGGCATACTGTTTCTTTCTAAGGAATTAATAGAGAGGAATCACCATAACTCAGAAAACGGAAATCGTGGCTTAGGGCATAATCATAAATTGTCCGCCAGTCTCCTTTTACAAATGCGGAAACAAGCAGCAATAATGTACTTTGTGGCTGATGGAAGTTGGTAACCATTGCTTTTACTATTTTATAATTGTATCCCGGCGCAATGATAATTTGTGTACTGGTGTGCAGAGCCTCCATTCCATGACGGTCGAGATAGCCTAAAATCTTTTGTAAAGCAACTATCGGGGGGATTTCGTCATATTTTTCATAAGGTTGCCATTGCTCGACGTGCAGCTCTTCTTCCGTGGCATGGGGATTATTTTCGAGTGTCACTCCAATATGGTATAGACTCTCCAGAGTGCGTACGGAAGTTGTTCCAACGGCAATAGCACAAGCATTATGGTCTATTAGTTTCTTTATCGTATCACGATTGACGGAAATATACTCTGTATGCATTTCATGCCCTTCAATCTCTTCACTCTTTACAGGTTTGAAGGTTCCCGCACCTACATGAAGTGTTAATTCTTCGAGTTCTATCCCTTTCTCCTGAAGTGCCTCCAATACACGGGGAGTAAAATGTAATCCAGCTGTTGGTGCCGCTACCGAACCTTTTATTTTGGAATAAACAGTTTGGTAAGTCTCTTTATCGCTCTCTTGAGTATCTCGGTTCAAGTATGGTGGAATGGGTAATTCACCGAACACTTCGAGGATATCCGCAAAAGTTACTTCCGGATTATCCCATGAGAAATCTATCCAATGACTAGTTCCTCTACAGTCCCCTTTGGTTGCCGTTAAGGTGATGGGGAAACCTTTCACTGTCATTTCGCGTTTCAGTACTCCATCCTTCCATTTCTTCAGATTGCCAATCATGCAAAGCCAGGCAGCGTGTTCTGTTTGCTGAAAGTTTAATACATAATCATTCGGTTCAATAGGTTCCAGGCAAAATACTTCAATGAGGGCACCTGTCTCTTTTCGGAAATGAAGGCGTGCCTGTATGACTTTGGTATTATTAAAGATCATCAAGCTACCTTGTGGTAAATAATCCGGTAAAGAAGTGAAGGTGTCCTCACTTACTTCGCCGCGACGATATACCAATAACTTGGATTGATCACGAACGGACAATGGGAATTTTGCGATACGCTCATCCGGCAAAGGATAATTGTATTCACTGATACGAATGTGTTTCGGATTTACTTTCATCTTTTTTATTGCTAAAAGGCACGACTCAAAAGAGTTTTCGCCTCCTTTTGTAAAAGCACCTAATTCTCAGGCACTAATTGAGCTGAAAACACTACAACTGACATTAAAGTCACCATAAGGGCGAATTTTGATGTTTCCAATACTTGTCGCAAAGATATATATTTGCTAGTATTTGAAATGCATGATATCAGGTTTTTCTGCGACAGATGCCTAATTTTCGATTTATATGAAAGCAAAACATACGCAATAAAAGTGATTGGAAAGTATGCAGTATTAGCAAAGTCGTTGAAAAGTTCGGTAGCTACAGAAAGGGAAAATACTAATAAAAGAAATGTCAGTTATATATTTGATACTATTCATTTTTTTCAACTGTCAGAATCCGTCAGTTGAAAAAATAAAAAGGAGTTAAGTAATAAACTTAACTCCTTTTTTTATTTCACTCAGCTGTCGGGGTGAGAAGATTCGAACTTCGGACCAAATACCCCTCCCAGAGGTGAATTTCTCATCTCAGTTTCTATCATAAGTTTGACCTATAGAAGAAGGTGTTTCATTTCTCTTCAATTAAGTCTTATAGTCCTAAGTTTGGGTCATTTCCTCTGCCGAAGCAAATGTTTATTTATAGTTCTTCTGAAAAGAATTATCTAAAAAATTAAGATGATTCGTCCTTTCCTATTCGTTACTATTAAAAAGAGATAATTAGCGAATAGTAATTTCTTCTATATTTTGCTTTTCTATTTTATCCAAAGGTATTACCTGAAGCTTAACTTTGGCAAAATCAATCGTTTTCAGGTCAAGTTTCCGAATCTGCCGATTATAATAAGTTGTATAATAGAAATCAAGATTAGTAACATCACTTACACTTGTCCATTGTGTAGACGATGGAAGATCAGGAGCTTGATGGTAAGGGTATACCGAGCCAATAGGAATGTTAAAATTATCAAGAATAACAAAAGCCTGATTCATTGTTTTATATGCATCCCGTAAAGGAGGAACAGTAGCACAATATGCAGTGGCACGTACAAATCGTGATGGAGGGGTAAAATCACCCGGAATACCTAAAAAACCCGAACCAACTCCAAATGGAGACAACTTGAGAACACCCATCACTTCTTTATCACTGGCAGCAGCCGGATGAAGATTTACATAATTACGAAGATTCGTTAATTGCCAATCGTATGTCGGTGAATTGGTTATAACTCCTATTTCAGAATCATACACTTTCACTTCTCCATTATTAATAATTTCAAGAACAATTACCTTTCCTGATTTATCGGCAATACGCCAATGTACCGGAGGTACTGAATTTATGGATTCCCAAATCATTGGTACTACGACTATTTCAGAGAGTCCTTTTTTGACCTCATCGACTGTAGCGAACTGTGTAAGAAGATACGTCCCAAACTGAAGTACAGAAATTCCTTTAGAAGCTTCGCTTTTATTGAATGGTTTATAGCTGGCATATCCTGGAAAGTAAAATACTCCAATTGATAAGCCTTTTTCATTGATTCCCTCCCCAATAATAGGAGCATTTGCAAGCGATATTCCTACCACTCCGTAACGTGAGGTCCATTGTTTTCCTGTTTTACCATCGGGAGTTTCACCAATCATCGATATACCTCTTGGTATAATAGCTAGTTTTGAATCGAGGTTGAATGTACCCCATTCCATGGTACGAGCAAAAACATATTCATTTTTTTCGCTTTTAAGAGAAATACCGGTACAAGGGAAAACGCCCTGAGTGCTTAGCATAAAAATAGCAATAAAAAATAGCGTCAGATGTTTTTTCTTCATACAGATGATTTTTAATGGGTTTATAATTAACTCGTATTAAAACAACTCCTTACAAATAAAAGTTCATAAATCAGCACCCTTTTTCATCAATTGACAAGTATCGTCGTCCGTCATTTCTTAATAGATTTCATAGTTGCACCTTCTTACTTAATTGAAGGTGTAATACGCTTGTTATATAATGCCACTCTCTTTCCATTACATCAATCTGACGCACTTTTTTTTAGTTTGTCATTTTTAAGAAAATAATCATCGGGCGGATAGGGAACTTTAGTAGCAAAAGATTTCAGTCATTTTAAAATAGGGGAATTAAGCTAATTAAGTACTAATTGTAAATTAATTGGGGTTGTTCTTCGTTTTCCTTGTTTATTCGAAGAATCAATGCTCCGGCTATATAATGCTGTTTTATACGATGATGAGAGCTACTATTAAAATAGAAAAGTCGATACGTTTTTAGGTGTTCTGCATTTTCTCAACAAACTATCTTTATGTCTGCTATACTTTCTGGTTTTGTTTCCATTTTGCTCCCACCAATAAAAAAGAGAGCTAAGATGCTAATCTTAACTCTCTAATTCTCAATTCGTCGGGGTGAGAAGATTCGAACTTCCGACCACACGCCCCCCAGACGCGTACTCTAACCGGGCTGAGCTACACCCCGAATTGCGGATGCAAAAGTACGGATTAATTTTAAAATAGCAAATTATTCTTTTGGTTTTTGTGCATAGCCCAGATGATTTAATTAGTATATCGGTGATTGGTACATAGTATTTGAGTTATATCTTTATTGTCATTTTAATGGTGAAAATCTGTGCTTTTTGCTTTTGAAGTCCAATATTCTTTATGTTTTAAAGTTATAATAAATGAAATAAAAAGAGATTATATTGAAGGTCTTTTACCATGGATAAATGGTCTTCTATTATTACAAATAATAAGTGATGTTTGTAAATGACGAAAGTTTTATAAGGTAGTGCAGATGAATAAATATGAGATGAAAACCTTCTTTTTTTACAGGATATTTACTTAATATACATCATTGGAAAATTATTTTATGAAGAATATATGTAATTATTAATTAAAAAAATAGATAAAAGAGTGACTCACTTAAATGTTGATTCGCTTATGAAATAATCTGCAGTATATTTAAACAGAATAAATATATTGCTTTTTTATTAGTAAAGCATGAATTTATCTAGTATTATAGCCGTATTTGAATATAAATTATTATATTTGCTGGAGAATTAATGTCAATAAAGAAGTGGAATATAGAAATGCCAAACAATTAAAAACTATCTTTTTGGCAACGGTTAAAACTGCATTGTTGGAGATTTTATGTTTGTATAATTTATTATGTAAGCTATGAGATGACACTTTCATACGCTCTACTTAAGTTGTAACAAATCTGATGGTGATTTTCAATTACCATTATATAGTAATATTTTAATATGGATAAATGGAAGAATGATCAATCACGTTATCTGGCGATAAATGTGACAGATGAGAATTGGGGGATGGTGGTTACAACTATTGGCTGTCAGTTCATTCTGCCTCAAGGTCAATATCCTTCTTCGCATCATCCGGAACAATATAATCTTAAACCACAGACCGGACGTATCCTTAGTGAATATCAACTAGTATATATTACGAAAGGTAGTGGCTATTTCTCTTCTCAATCTTGTAAAAAAAGGAAGATATATGGAGGAACAATGATATTATTATTTCCAGGTGAATGGCATAATTATTATCCGGATAAGGATACTGGTTGGGATGAATATTGGGTTGGTTTCCGTGGTTCCTATATGGATCAGCAAGTAGAAAAAGGATTTTTTTCAAAGAAAGAACCTCTGCACCAAATTAGATTGAGTGCTACTGTTGTAGGTCTTTATGAAGATATATTAAGATTGGCTATTAAAGAAGAGTCCGGATATCAACAAATGATTTCTAGTATTGTGGTACATATTTTGGGAGCAGTCTATTATAAAGATAAGAATAACTCATTTGGTAATGTAGAGGTTATTGATAAGATAAATCAAGCTCGTATTATTATAAAGCAAACTTTGGAAGAAACATTGAATCCTGAAAAACTGGCTAATCAGCTTGGATTAGGATATTCATGGTTTCGTAGGGTGTTCAAGGAATATACCGGTGTTTCTCCCGTACAGTATCAGCTACAACAAAAAATGCTTCAGGCAAAAGAATATTTGAATGACCCTTCTTTTACAATTGCATCAATAGCTTATCGCCTTGGATTTGAGACTGTAGGACAGTTTTCTACTTTCTTTCGAAAAAGAGAAGGGGTATCACCGACAAAGTTTAGAGAGATGTTGCAACTACCGGAAAAAACAGGAAAAGAAACCTGAATTTATAGTTGGAGATATGGATAAATACCACAGATTTCACAAAATTACTAAGAGAACCATATACTAAATCCTATTGAATATCTTAAAGAAAATCTATAATAATTTGTGTCATCTGTGGTAGGGAGAAGATAAAAGATAGCAGACCTGAAATCTGCTACCTTTTATTTTTTTATTTAAAAAGAGTGATTTCTGCCAAATAGGTGTACGGCTGTCCGGAATAGTCATTCTTCATGTAAATTTGTACATACCTCATTGTACACAGTTTTGTGAAACTGAATCTTTGGGTTGAACGATTATTTTGAAGTGTGAAGTTTCCGCAACTTGTCCAATTGGTTCCATCCATACTGCCCAGAATCTCGAATTCTTTGAACGGATCTCCACCATCTTGCCGGGGAGTTAATTCAAAACTAGTTACTTCGTGAGTTTCTTTCATATCAAAACTAATCCAATGAGGAAATGGAGGACGTGGATTACAAGTATGACAAGCATGCCAATAAGTTGTAATATCATCATCAATAATCTGCCTTGCCCATCCGTATTTACCACCTTGTTCTCCGGTTTCTTCCTGAGTATCGAAATCTGTTATTTCCCAGTTCTTCTTACTAATCTTTGTCATAGGTGCTATGTTACTTTCCATGACAGTGCTAAAAGTATCAATGCATAAAGTGTCGGGTTTATACAAAGTATAGTGAGAAAACTTACTTCCTAATTTATAGTCTTTGATTGAATAGCTTTCTTGGTCAATAGCAATATGGACTGTATCTTTCTTCTCTTGATTATTGGTATAATTAATCACGGTATAGATAGGTCCCAGTGTTTTGTCTACCGGCAGAAAGCTTACAGCCAACCCTTCATCCGACGATATAGGAGTCCCGTTGAGGGGGCGGTTTGTTAATCGAGCCATGAAATTTTCACCATACGAGTGGCCGGACTTATAAACAGGCACGGAACGGTTGTTAAACTGATCGTATGTATATAACTCGAAATTATATAAGTTTTCCGGTAAATTAATTATATGCCTTAACGTATCTACCTTTTCAGTTCTTTCAACAGGTATATCTAGTGAATCCATTTTATTGTTCCAAAAGATTAAACAACCACAGACTTTCGGGTCCGAAATGAATAATCCTTCAATCATTACCCGTTCTTTACCGGAATATATTTTTACTGAGTCTATTCTTCCTGTATATGAGATTTCTCCGTCTCCGATGAATTTCTTATAATCATCCATAGGAGTACATGCCAGTATTCCTCCAAATAGGAAACCTGCAATTGCTAGATTACTATATATTTTTCGTTTCATAGTTGTTCTTATTTTTGTTCTCTGTTATCACCATAAGCTTGTATCTCTGTCAAGTCTAGCCAAGTAGTTCCCTCCCAGTTTAATATCTGCTTAAGTCTTATGTATTTAGTACGAGGTGTCAGTGGGTCGAGTTCTACATTAAATCCGGCTTCTGCATAACGCTTGTCTTCATCACTCATTTGTCCGTAGGGCAGACCGGATGGCTTTATTACTTCATATCTGCTTAGTAAATACCAACTATTATCCCAACTACCATCAGGATTAGGCTTTTGCGAACCCCAGACTTCAATGATACGAGGCGTTCCCCGATAATAGTATGGCCACGGTCCACTTGCCATCCATTCCGGATATGTCCAGAATTTGAGACGGCTTAATTGAGCTGTCTGTCCGAGATCTACCGTGCAATATGTTGGACTGCCATCTTCCGGTTGTGCTGTCATATAGCGTTGGGCTGCTGTAGTATTACCATCCCACAACTTTCCTATTCCCTCAGAACCACCACGTTCGGGAGTGTCTCCCGGTAAACGCCCGTCTCTATATTTACTCTTTGCCAGTTCTGTCTCAAAATACGGGCTGATCTCTGCAAATATAGTATCAGTGTAATTTTGGAATTTGTCGCGAATAACAGCACCTATCTGGTAAGTTAGCGTATCCAATCCACGTAGAGTTTGATTTATATCTACCGTTTGAGTGTAAATACCTTCCATATTCACCCATTTATCTAATGAGTCTTTATAGAATACTTGAATCGCCAGATTAGTCTTCTCGTCATTCTTTCCAGTTACTTTTACTCCCATAAAATCTGCTCTTAACTCCATAGAACGTCGTACCTCCCAAATAGGACTTTCCTTCGGTTGCACTTTGATTATGACAGGATCAGAAGCCACTTCACTTTTATTATATGAATATATTTTCACTTCATGCTCTTCCGTATCAAAAAAACCATCCAATGTCATTGAATTCGTGTAATAAGAAGCCCGGACTTCCCGTTGTTTGCCCGACTGTAATGTATATACAGCTTTGACGTACAACAGATCTTTGTCGTCGGGCAATGTGTAGCTGATATCAACACTTCCTGCTCCCGGTTTCATTTGCAAATTCGTAACCTGCCCCGGAGGCGTCTGGTTGTCACTGAAAGGCTTCATGTTGTTGTCTTCACTACATCCAATAAATCCCAAATAGCAAGATAAGAATAATGGGATTAATCTGATACCTTTTATATGTCTCATGATAATCTATCTTTTTTATTTATTTCCAATATTTTCTTGATAATACCTACCATCCCGGGTTTTGAACCAAGTCGGTATTCACTCTAAGATCCTGCTCCGGAATAGGCCACAGATAATCCCGCGGAGCTATAAATTCTTGCATATAGAGAGTTCGTTTCTGATAATATGCTCTTGGCTCTTTCTGACTGATATCCCAGCCTTTAATAGCTTGGTTCAACTCGTTGTTTGCAGTTTTCCAACGACGTAAATCCCAAAAACGATGCCCTTCAAATGCCAGTTCAATACATCTTTCACGTTGTATGATTTCACGCATACCATCTTTAGTTGTAGGCTTACTCGGATTCGTCGAATAATTTGTCCATGACTCGACAACTCCTTTCAGACCGGCACGTTTTCGTACTTCGTTTATATAATAATAAACATCTTTATCCGGGGCACTTTTCCATTCATTAAGTGCTTCCGCATACATTAAGTAAAGATCGGCCAAACGAACTTCAGGCCAAGGATATACTTTACGTTGGCTTGATTTTGTGAAGGTAGATTCCCAATTAACCAGTTTCTTTACGAAATATCCGGTTGCCGAATACCGACCCTGAATGACTCCCGCACCTAGTTCTCCTAACCGACATTTCAACCAATAAGGTTCCTTATCCGATTTAGAAGGTATATCATACATTAACCAAGCAGATCTATCAAATGCAATATCTGCATAGAAGCGAGGTTCGCGATCAAAATGCAACGTAGCTGTTTGCTCATTAGGCTGGATATTAACGCTTTCATCTTTGGTGGCAGTTCTTATGGTTTCATACCGAATATAATTTTGTGCCAGATACTTGTCTTCAGTAATAGGTACTCCATTCTTTGTATAGAACATTTCTACCATTTTTAAGGGAGGAGCCATTTGTGCAAGATATGCGTCGTATGAGTAATCATCTCTTAAGGCAGCCATGCAGATCTGTTGTAAACGGTCGGCGCGCGAATTGGAATTTCCCCACACTACTTCTTTATTCCACGGATCACAAATAGAATTACGAATACTCATTTGAGTAATGGTCTCATCTGTCATACTAATCTGAGATGTGTTTTCGAAGTAAAATAATTTAGCTCCGTCTCCCTCGGCTGCATCTATAGCTGCTTTTATTGCAGTTGCCGCACGTTCCCACTTTGTTGCATCATACTCTGTATTGACCAGAAGTTCTCCATCTTTATTTTTGAAATTAGCGTAATCTGAGTTTCCGTTGAACAGCGGGCTGGCAGCTAATAAATATAACTTTGCCTTTGCAACTAAAGCGATAGGCTTGGTAACGCGTCCCAATTCTGTTGTCGGACGAGAAATACTCGTGGGTAACTTTTCATAAGCTTGATCCAGTAAATCTGCGATATAATCCACACACTTATCAACCGGGACACGTTTTACACGCACACCTTCCGGTGAAGCATATATAGGAATGTTTTTGTCTATAAGAGGAATAGGACCATACATTCTTAATAACAGATAGTGATAATATGCTTTTAAGAAAAGAGCTTCACCGATCCAACGGCTTCTTTTGTCCAATTCGAGATCTCTGACAATCGATTCATTTTGAATGTTTTCGAGAAATGTGTTACAAAGTCTCAGCCCGATAAAATAACCACTGGCACTTCTGGAAGAATTCCAGGCACTGTGATAAGGACTATTTATGTTTTGATATCCTTTGGCTATGGACCAGGCATCTTTATTAACAACTCGTTCATCCAGATCCTCCGGTAGCCAGGCTTCGTCTGCTCCAAAGAATCCTACATTACCATTTTCACTTCCATTCGATGGAAGTCTGGAGTAACAAGTAAATAAATACTTCTCAGCCTCTGTACTATTAGAAAATGCGTGTTCTATAGTTTGTACATTATCTGGAACAACATCTAGGAAATCACAAGAAAATGCGACTAATGTCCAAATACACACGCTGGAAACTTTCAGTATTTCAAGAAACTTTCCTATATGACTTGAATGATTTATTTTCATTTCTATTATCGTTTAAATTCCAATTGTTAAACCTATATTAAAGACTCTTTGAACAGGGTATCCTATACCATTACCTCCCATTTCAGGGTCCCACATCTTGAATTTACTCCAAACAAACAGATTGGATGCATTGAAGTACAGACGCAGATTGCTCATGTTCCACTTTGAAAGAATTCTGGTCGGAAGATTGTAGCCAATTTCTACATTTTTCAAACGTAAAAACGCTCCGTTTCGTAACCACCAAGTGGAGGTCCTATTGTTGTTTTCTACTTGTACCGGACTTAAACGAGGCCAGAAAGCATAAATATTTCTGTTGTCTTCTGACCAGTGGTTGTCCGCAATAACTTCCAACAATCCATTTTGGCTTCCTCCGTTAATTACGAATGGAGATAAATTTGCCGGATTGATTTGGAAAGAGCGATGACCTAATCCTTGAAAGAAAAAGCTGACATCAAAGTCCTTCCATCCTAGAGACGCACCAAAACCATAGTTCATCTCCGGCTCTGTCGGTAGTCCGATTGGAACTGCATCTGCGTCTGTTATCTGTCCGTCCCCATTCATATCCCGGTATTTGATATCACCTGCTCCATATTTACCGAATGTTTGAGTCGGAGAATTCGCAACGTCTGCATCATCTATAAATAGTCGTTCTGCGATGAGTCCGTATGTTGTATTGTAAGAGAGTCCGACCCGGGTACGATAATATTCGTTAGAAGGATATGCAGGCTCATCATAAACTTCCAGCTTGTTGTGTGCATAAGTGAAGTTGAAGCGCGACTGTAGCCATACAGTACTGGAGAATGCCTTATTGTACTCTAAAGACAAATCCATCCCCCGGTTGGATATCTCTCCTACGTTAGCTTTTACCATAGCCGTCAATCCCATCGTGTTGGGGATATACGAACGGTCCATTAAAATATTGGAACGGTATTGAGTGAAATATTCCGCTGTAAGGTTAAAACCCATACCCGATACATCTATTGCAAGGTTCGTCTGTTTAGACGTTTCCCATCCGATTTGTTCATTTGAATAACGGCTGATAGAAACCCCCGGACGACGATAACTATATAATTCTCCAAAAGTGTAACCATAACCATCATCTGACAGGTTTACATTTGAAAGATAAAAGAAACGGTCGTTTTCGTTTCCGATTTGATCATTTCCTACCAAACCATAGGAGCCTCTGATTTTAAAACTTTCAATTTTATCTTTTAAAGGTTCCCAAAACTTCTCATTCGCCATATTCCATGCAAGTCCTATAGAAGGAAAGAATCCCCAGCGATTGTTTTTGTGGAAACGCTCACTCGCATTCAACCCGAAATTAAATTCGACAAAATAACGAGAACCGTAATTATAAGCTGCACGACCGGACAAACCTACATTCCGGGAAGGAAGGGAAGCTTGTAAATTACCGGCATTACCTGTTGAATAGTCGGATATACGTCCGATTAACAATGCGTTTACATTGTGTGTGTCTTTAAACATACGATCGTAGGTCACTACTGCTTCAGCATACATCTTACTATTTACAATTTTTCCTCCTTCGTTGTAGCTCAGGTATTCGGTTCCAACGTTTCCTATTGAATTAGAACCACCATCGTTGTATGGCAGTAATGAGATATTTCCATATTCATCTATATTGCTATTATAAAAAAATGGGCTGAAATTACGAGAGACTTCAAATTCAGAATATCTTTCCACATATCCCATAGCACGTATTTTGAGCCCTTCGGTAATGAATTTTAAATCTTGTCTTAATTCAAACTGAGCATTAATTCTGGACGTTTTCTTCGCTGAATAGCCGGAAACCATTTTAGCATAAGGATTGTCGTATAGAGTAGTACTATTAGGAATCAACGCATTTCCAAATAATTCGTGATTGGCATATGGTGACATTGATTTCGGATAAATTGCAGGAAACATTACAGGGTTTGACCAGATAGCTGAGTTAAAGACTGAGTTTCCCCCACCAATAGGACCATTTTGATCATCGAATTGCCCATAAACACGTACAATAGCTTCAGTGGTTGGAGTGACATGAAGATTGGTGTTTGATCGGATTGAATAATTTCTTAATTTTGAATTATTGTCGAATTGCTTAGAAGCACCACTTTTCAATATACCATTATCTATATTCAATGTACCAGCAATGTAGTATTGAGCAACTTTACCACCGCCTGATACATTCATATTGTATCGTTGGTTCATGGTATTGTCTTTAATTAATTGGTCGATCCAATTATTGTTGGGATAGAGTAATGGGTTATCTCCATTGCGGGTATGATCGATTTTATTCTGCGTATACGGCAAGGAAGCCAATGGGTCTCTGGTTAGTGCAGCTTCATTGGCTTGCTCCATATATGTGATGTTGTCTGCAAACTTGAAGTTTCTTGTATTGGTGGAAATAGAGTTCTCCACTCGGAAATTGAATTTGGTTTTAGACTCTGAACCTGATTTGGTATTTACCAGAATCACACCATTTGCACCACGAGAACCATATACAGCAGATGCTGTAGCATCTTTTAAAACAGAAAAAGATTCAATATCATCAGGTTGTAAACGAGCCAAATCATTATTGTTTGATTCTATTCCATCGATTAGTATTAACGGGTCTACTTTGCCGGCTCCAAAAGAACCTACTCCGCGGACAAAGAATTTTGCATTATCCCGTCCCGGTTCTCCGCTCGTTTGATAGGATATGATACCGGCTATACGTCCTGATAACATGGTAGTCAAGTTACTTGTTGGACCTTTAATATCTTTGACATCAACTGTTGTGATAGAACTGACAACACTTTCTTTTTTCTGAGTGCCGAAACCTACAACTACCACTTCATCCAATGCTTTATTTTCTTCTTCCATGATAATTTTAAGTCGTTTGTTATCTACAATTTTCTTTAATTGAGTTTTCATTCCAATAAAAGAAAATTTCAAGACATCTCCGATTCGGGCTTCAATTGAGAAATTACCATCCATATCGGAGATTGTTCCGATATTTGTGCCTTCAATAGCAATGCTTACTCCAGGTATGAATAGACCGTCTATATCTGAGATAACACCTACAATTTTACTATTTTGCATAACATCATCTACAGAATTTATTTCATACATATTATTAGCATAAGTTGGAGCAGATAATAATATAATAGAAATACTGATTAGAGGTAATAAAATAGATCGAAAAGAGTAGGGAAGAAACCATCTTCCGTAGCTCTTTTTTTTGGGATTCTCATTCCTATGGAAATGAGAATCCTTTTTTAGAATATCTTTAAAATGTTGCATGAAATAAGAGTTTAAAGTTAATTGTATTAATTTGTAAGCTAACAAAATTCGTTTTTATTTCCTACAATGACTTAGATGTCTTTGGTAAGAAATGAGAAATTAAGAGGAAACAGCATAAAGAGTGATGTATGACTTCTCTTTACTTTTTAAATGTCTGTTTTAGTACAGTGCTTATAGTCCTGATGATTATATAATCATTATTGTATTTCATTTTTTTTATTGTATTGATTCATGGACTAAACTCGGCTCTTTTTTGCATATCTTTAATGCGTGGAATTGTTTTAAGAAAGGTGATTTTATTACGTCATAAGCATTTTGATTTTAACTAATTTAATATTTATTATTTATGTATTCTTGATTGTGCTGTTTATAATAAAAAGTGCTATTATCGATTGCAAACGTACGTTTATTTAAATATATTAAGTTTAAAAATATGATTTTTATTATTTCAAATATGACACTAGCTTGGTTTTCGTGTATAGTTTATCAATTATGATAGAAATGGCCTTCGGATATTTTAGTGAATTATATGGGGTTAATGTATTACTGAATGTGTTTTTAGCCCTAACCTAATCTGATTTTGACATAAAACAGTTAGATTTTTTGGAGATAAAATACTGTTTAATAATATATTAGCTTTCTGATTGTTTTTTGTATTTTGTGCCTGAGATATTTGTATCAAATTTATTTTGATTTATAAATAGACAAATCAAGAAAGTATTTCATGTTTTTTTCTAAATGACTAAACTGAATAAAATATAGACTTAATTATGCTTTATGATATATATAATTAGTAAAATTAGTAATTTATTCACTTTAATCTATGTAAGTATATAATTATATTCATAAAAACAAGATGAAATAATAAGTTGAACTGGCATTTAGTAGAATAACCTATCCAAATATTAACTTATTTAACTTTTGAAACACATTTCTTAGAGAGATTAGAAAACTATCTTATATTCTTAATTACTTTCTTTGTTGTTTTATGTATTTTCTGTAATATTACTGCATTTATCAATCAGATTATTAATAATATTTGTTTGCTATTTCTTTCTATGGAGCAATAAGCTTTTGGGGAGTTTTAAATTGCATCTGGCTTGAGATTGATAATTGTGATCTTAATTTATAACCACAAGTTTGAGATGTAACTTCGGAAGATACGCACACATATGATGTCGAAATTGAGATTTTGCCCGAATTGAAACATGACAATCAGTATGCTTATTTGGCCATCTTCGATAATCGACAATGGGCTCCAATACACTGGGCAAAGGTAAAAATGGTAAAGCCTTATTTGAAAATATGGGTAATGATATCATATATATGCCTTTTTATTGTACCTCTGAGGGTATTCGGCCTATGTCGTATCTATTTTTATTGGATTCCAAAGGAAAAGTACATATTTTAAAAGCAGATACATTGTCTACACGAACGATCTGCTTGAACAGGAAATACCCTATGATGGAAAGAATTTTATTTGGAGCTGAGAGAATGCTCGGTGGTAAGATACAGGTTGCTAATTATGAGGATTTCAGGGATTCTTTATCCATATATCAAATATCAGATTTATGTAGTAGTGGTGAGTTTACAAATATTCCAAATTCCGCATGGCGTTACTGGCGTTATGTGTCTCCTGAAAATTCTTATGGTAATATCTCTGAATTGACTTTTTTCAAGAAGGATTCGGTAAAGCAGACAAAAGGGAGAATCATAGGAACCGGAGGAAGTTTTGATAACGATCCTTATAAGCGTAAAGAAGTAGTTTTTGATGGTGATCCTCTTACCTCTTTGGATACTCCCGTCAGGGACGCAGCGTGGGTAGGAATGGATTTCGGAGAAAAGCTTACGTTTTAAAAGATTATTTATATTTCCCGAACTGACGGTAATATGATTCAGTTGGGTGATACTTACGAGTAGTATTGGTGGGATACTAATCGCTGGAAATGACTAGGTGATAAAATGATTGCAAAAGATATTGTGTTGAAATTTTCAGATGCTCTCAATAACGCCCTTTTCTTGCTGAGAGACATTGATAGAGGAAAGGAAGAGACTGTTTTTATCTGTCAGGATGATAAGCAGTTCTTCCTCTCTTTTTGTGTATGGGCTGAAAGCCCGGTTTATGATACTCACTTGGGCTAAAAGGATATAAACCGCAAATGTGGAGTGATAACTTAATATCCTACAGCTGCTTTTTCAAGTTGCAAACATTGGGTTGTCAAAGGTTTCGAGATGTTATGCCGAACTAATGTAAGTTGAGTTTTCAGCCTGTGCCCGAAAAGCGATAAAGAACTGCATCTTGAGTATTAAAGCCTATATGAAGGAGGAAATAGTATATCGGTCTGTTATGATGAAGCCAAAATTATTTTTAATAACTTTTGAATTAAACTTATTCAGTGTTCGTCATTAAAGAAAATCTACCTCCCCCTTTATCTCTTAGAAACTTCCGAGCCAAGCTTTCAAGTCTTGTAACATTTCTTTGTGATATTTGAAATCTTCTTTATATCCCCATCCATGTCCTCCGGATGGATAAATGAAGATGGAAGCCGGAACTCTATTTTTCTTTAATGCCAGATAATAGTGCACTCCATTAGGTGTGGGTACAGCGTTATCATCGTCAGAAAAAGCGATAAAGGCTCTGGGAGTTTCGTTTGTCACGTGCTTTTCATTAGAATACATATCTTCGAGTTCGCTAGAGGCATCTTTTTTTAATAAGTTGTCATGTGATCCTATATGGGTAAAGGCTTTGTCCATCGTTATTACCGGATAAAATAATACCTGGAATGCCGGACACAAATCTTTCTTTGTATGTGTAGCTATTGTTGAGGCCAGATGACCACCGGCTGAGGAACCCATAATTCCGATATCTGCTGGGTTTATGTTCCATTCTTTCGCTTTTTCTTTTACTAATCGTATAGCCTCTTCTGCATCAGAGAATGGAACCTCCCGGTTACCTCTTGGCATACGATATTTCAGAACAGCATAGGCAATACCTAATTCGTTGAAGAACGGTGCCCAGTCATAACCCTCATGTTCATAGGCTAGTCCACCATAAGCACCGCCCGGGCAAGCAATAATTACACGTCCGGTTGCAATCTCTTTCGAAGGTAGGAATATTCGTAATGAAGGTTTGTAATTTTGAATATTATCATCAAAAGGTGTATGATCTATGCCATTTGTGTTTGGGAGTCCATTTGTCCATAGATCCACATCAAATTCTTTTTCTGTAAATTGGGCAAAAATTGGGTTGCAGATGACAATAAATGTCAGAAAAGCAAAGAAAGATTTTATTGTTTTCATAATAAACTTTGTATTAATAATTGTATTTTGAGGCTTTATCTAATCTGTATTAATGATAGGAAATAATTACTTGGACGGAAAGAAGAAACAATCTTATTATGTTATAACTTAGTTTTTCTTACAGGCTTTGAGTAAGTACTTATTCATCATTATAATTTATTATTTTTCAAAGGAGTCATCATTCTGTCATCCAGAATATAGCAAAGGATATTCTCCTTCAGTATCCCCAGAGAAGAGATTCTTTCTCCTTGTGGTCGCCTGAATGACAGAAAGAAAATATTGTATGATATAAATGAATTTGCATCTCATACTTATTACTGTTATAGATTGTTTTTGTTGTAGAGAAGTGTCTTTCGAAAGTTTGATTTATTCAACTTTTGAGAGACACTTCATCATAGACATCTTTTTCCAAAATAAGATGCCATTCTTACATTTTTGTTGTTATCCCAATCTTAAATCTTTTGATTTGAACAATCTATTACAATCTTGTTTTTTTCAGGAATAAACAAAACCCCATTTTCAGCTTGCTTCATTGTTCCTTTTTCACAAATGATTCCATAATTGATATTTTTCATTTGTGCTTTCATTGTTCGTTGGTTATTGGTTATATTTAAAGGAAACGTTTTTCCTTTGGCTACATTCAACTTCATCATCCATTGATTCTGATCATTACTCTTTATTTCAATCAGTCTTTCATTCATAGTAAAAGTATACTCTTTACCCGAAGTAGCCCGACAAATTATTTCAGTTGCTTTTTCTCCTAGTACTTTAACCAACATTTTGTCCATGATTATTTCCTTGGGATGATTGTTGGTGTCTACAGTGTACAGTCGGATACCGGCTAAATCATTGGGGGCACTCCATAAGAAACCGTCTATGATGGGACAAGTCATATAAACACATTGATTAGAGGTGCAAGGTTGTTTTAGATAATCAGATTCTAAGTTCTCGTTAAAAAGATGGATATCTCTGAAACGGATTGTATTGTTTTCCCATAGAAGATTTGCCCGATAATAGCGACTGTTAAACCATACTGTTTTTTGTCCATTGTCATAAGCGTCTGTGAGTGCTGTGACAGATGTTGGCGGGGTTAATGGGTACTTCTTTTTGAACCATTTTCCCGAAGTTTCTAATGTTTCTATTTTGATTTTACCTTCTTGTTGTAATGATGCGAGAATTGGCATTTGCATTTCAAGCCCTTTTTTCATACCATTCCATGTGAATGAATTTTCTTGACCAGCTTGTGTGTAATTGAATCCAAGACATGGGTCTTCAAAGATAGATTTGAAGAAACTTCTTACCCACTTTTCGCTTTCACCTGCATTTTCATATACAGGCTCCAGAGTAATTACTCCTTGTATTGAATGTCCTATGCCTGTGTCATATTGATAAATAGGGTCACTTCCCAACATTCGGAAGATGGGCACCGGTATTTGTCCTTTGCTAGTTTGTGCAGGCATATATCCATTAAGACGGCTGGGATAGTATGCTTGATTCCAGTATCCTCCCCATAATGTATAGCCGTCAGTTCCATATTGATCTTTGCAGTTACAAGACGCTATGATACCATACTTATCATACATATATCCTAACGAATGTGCGTCTATAAACCAAGAACCAACAGATGCCGGATATTTACCAAAGATAGATTTGAATTTTTCCATATAGATATCTACTAGTTTTTCTCTTTCTTCGGGTGTGTATCCGGTAGCAAACCCTACATCAGCATGCCAATCCCAAGGATAACGCCCTCTCCATGTTAATCCGGCTGCTTCTACGTGTGGCTGTGTGATTTCCCACCATCCGCCTACTTCTGAACCACGATCTATTTCTTTCTTTAATAGGGTTTGATAGTGTGGATTGATTAGTGCGTCATACTGTAATAGGAAGGTTCCTTTCAGATTATATTTTGTGAGTAATTTCACTTGTTCATGCACGGTCTCATATAAAACCTGTTCTGTTATATTTTTATCTCTAGGTTCTACTTGACGAATAAAATTAATAATATTCACGATTCTTGGGCTGTCTTGCGAAGAACTACTTTTAGCTATGGTATTTGTTGAAGCTAATAGTAGTAATAATAGTAGTACATTTCTAACTTTTTTCATTCTGTCTATATTTAATTTAAATTTGTTGGTTATATTGATGACACAAAGCTAGTAAATAGAAAGTAACTAATGATACTCTATTGTGCCAAATTTCTGTCAAATTAAAAATGTCTTTCCAGAGTACAGCTATGTTACTGTAGAGTATCTGGTAATTGTTTGGTTATTAGCGAATTGTCGATATTTGAAGGAAGGGTGGAGTACAACCGAGGTCTACTTATTTTTGTTAGTTTCACGATAATCCTTAGGAGTCATTTCAAATTTTCGTGTGAATTCTTTGTAGAAATAAGCACGGCTGGAGATTCCTACATCTGCAATGATATCTTGTATTGATGTATCGGTGGTCAATAATAATCCGGCTGCTTTTTCTATTCGGCAATTTTTGATTAGATCACTAGGTGAGATCTCAGAAATCTCCTTGAATCTGCGATAAAATTGTCGGGGGCTCATAGCCATTTGGTCGGCAATGAATGTGGTACTTAAGTCTTCTTTATTCAGATTCTGTTCTATGATGTGTGTGACTTTCCAAATAAAGTTTATCTGATCAGTCGTAGTGCATTTCATTTGATCAGAAGGAATGCCGAGTTTCAACGTTACTGTTTCACGTATTTGTTTGATATACTGGCAGGATGATTCGCATGAGATACTTTCGCTATTATTTATTGAAAGTTGTTTTACTTTGTTTTTAAGTTGAGAATATTTGCTCAATAAATAGAAAATTGTAGCTCCAACACCGATTAGCAATAAAGTGTATATTAAATAAGCCGGTATTGATTGATACCAGGGGGATACAATTGAGATAGGTATAGTCAGTGTTTTATAGCTATCGGTAACATCTTTTTTATAGCGGATTTTGAGAGTGTATTTTCCGGCTATAATATCTGAATAAATGGCTTCATTATTAGGGGAAAAGTTAGTCCAATCTGTGTCTTTCCCTTCAAGTTTATATGAATATTCAATTTCACTTCCCGTCAAATAATCCGGTACTGCAAATGTAAGGGTAAAAGATGCTTTCGAACCGGGGATACGCAAGGTTTTTCCATCGGGGGCATAATAGTGAGAGAGATTGGCTTCTTTACTTTCTATTTTAAGCTTTCGCAGGATGATGTCCGGGTAATAACCGGAAGGAGTAATCACATCTTTATCCAGATACAACAGACCGTCTGTCCCTCCGAATATGAGTTTTTGGGTATAAGGACATTGATAATATGCGTCGTCGCTGAATTCTCCAATTTGCACACCACTACTGTAGTAATAAGTATGTGAAGAATCATTTTGGGGATTATATTTGATGATACCTTTATTGGTAGAAAGCCAGAGGAAACCATTGTCATCTTCCAGAATACCATGAATCATGTCATTAAGTAATCCTTCTGCCAGTCCTACATAATGAGGTTTTAATTTACCGTTTTCTTGAGTTAAGCTCACCAGGCCGGCTGTTGTGCCCAGATATATTTTCCCATTCTTATCCACGTAAGTGGAAAGAATATCATCTACGGATTTGTGAAACATTTCTTTAAGAGAAATAACCTGATATTCTTCAGTTTGCTTATTCATTTTAATCAAGCCATTGTTACGGCTGGCAAACCATAAAATGGAATCTCCTTGGGGTATCATCGAACATAATGAATTTATCTCGTGTTGCTCGCGATAGAAATGGAACTTCTTTTCTTTTTGGATGGTAGGGGAAGAATTTGCTTGTTTAAACCGTACCTTATGGATACCGGTTTCGGAGGACGATAACCATAAAGTGGAATCATTCTCTTCGTATATTTTGTGTATGTGCACAATGGGATTGCCGGACGGGGGAAGTATGGCATGAAGTTTTTTGTCGGCATTAGAATAATAATATAGTCCGGTATCTCCTGTTCCCACCCAAAAACCGTTTAAATAGCGGCTTTGTTGCAAGGTAAATATTTCGAAATCTTTATCCCATTTAGAGTAGGAGGCTACATTTTGTGCATTGTGAGGTGAATATACTTTTGTTTTTGAGATATCAATCCCTTTCTGAAAATCCGGGATGTATAGTAAGCCGTCTCCTTTAGTTCCACACCATAGTCCGCCATTTTTATCAGTCATCAAAGAGCGCACTTGTCTGGTTAGATTGGGTGATAGGCTGTTCAATTTTATGTTAGTGGCGATAGAATGATCTTGTGCATACATGATAGCTCCTTGACCGTCAGATCCTATCCAGAATATTCCCTGATGAGGGTCTTTGTAAATACTGAAAATACAGATATTACGATTAAGAATACTTTCCTCGTATTTTTGGGATGCTCTGAGTAATATGAGGCCATTGGTTTTGAAACCGATAATTATATCATCGTAAAAAGGAATGATTCCTTGTATCGGTCCATATTTTTCAAGTAATGCTGCTATGTTGCGCGTGTATATCTTAGATTTACCGACGATATCGTAAATGTATAAGTCTTTGTCCATATCGACAAAACAGAGTATTCCATTTTGGTAAGATATGGTTTCCAGAGGTTTAGAGTGAAAATGGGAAGTTACGATAGTGAGCCGAGTATTTAAAGTGTCCAGTCCAAATGAGTTGAGAGATAGCTTATATAGCTCGGTGGAATGTTTGGGAAAAAGCCATAACTCACCGTTTTCAGTAACGAAAGCGTGATTGTTTGGATCGCCCATTTCTATATCCGGTTTTTCTATTTGGATGAAATTGTGGTGATAAGTGTTGTAATAGCGTATACTGTTAGTTCCAATCAGCCAGGTATCTCCGCTTTTATTGGAATGAGGGGTATAGAATCCCGGAAATTCGTAATTGGCTACAACTTGCTTTGAAGGTATTGAGAAGCGATTGATATTGTGATTGCAGGAAATCCAAAGGCAATTACTGTCGGCCTGTTGAATCGCATGGATGATATTGTTGCTTAAAGTTTTCTTAGCTGAGAAATCAGAGCGGAATGTCTCTATTTCTTTTCCGTCATAGCAGTTAATGCCATCATAGGTACCAATCCACATGATTCCGGTATTGTCTTGAAATATGCTTATTACAGCACTGCTAGACAAACCTTGCGCGTGATCTATTTTTTTGAAAGAATAAGAATTTCGTTCTTTTTCCGCCAAAGATGTAAATGAATAAAGGAGGGCCAGTAGTATAAGCAGTGATCGCATTTTCATTGTAAATATTGGAATGCTATTCAGTTTAATGTTACAAAGGTAGCTTTTCAGGTTTAAATAGCAAATTCGTTGTTGTTTTAATTTGATCATTTTTACAAAAGTATCTGCGTTTTTTGGGGTATCTAATACTATCTGAATTTATCTGATATCACAAACTATGGGAAGTTTGTTTTCGATCATTACGGTCTTTTTTTCAAAGATAAGGAAGAACGGTAACAAACATTGAAATCTTTTTTTGGAGCATTACTCCTTATTTTATGATAAGACGCATATTTGCAAACACTTTTTTTATTCGTCATGTTTTTATATAATGTGCTTATTGTTAAAGAAGTGCATTGCGTCATCTGATTTTGAGGACTAAACATATGTCGGGAAGTACTAAAAAAAGATGACGCAATACAATGATTTGATTGATAGTGATATATGCCAAAATATGACAGATGACAAACTTGTTTCGGTTTTCATTCTCACACCTTGAAAGGAGAATAATTTACCGGGATAGTTCGGTATGTATATAAGGGCGTATAAGTACCGGTCCTATCAAGCCGGAAGATTGTAATGGATCGGTAGCTTTCCAATGTTTCCAGGTAGTAAATGTGATACGCTTGGAAGAACGTTTTTCCGGTTCTTTCAACCAGTCGGGCCAACTCTTAGGAAGCCAATCGCCCCATTCACAATCTTCCGGATAATGAGCATCGCCAATCAGACGGTTCACCCATAAATTGGTAATCTGTATCTGTATATCATTTTCTCCTGCCCGGACAGCATCTCCCAAATCAATGCGGAATGGAGCTCTCCATAATACACCCAGATTTTTGCCATTGACAATTACTTCTGCTATCACACAAACTCTCCCTAAGTCTATTTCTAATGATATATAGGGACGCACATATTCTTCGGGAATATAGATTTGTTTCTGATAAGTTGCCGTACCTGAGAAATAACGGATACCTTCGTCCGAAGATTCCGACCATGAATGAAGCTTATTAAATTTAGCCTGTGAGGGTGCTCCCAAATTTGGAGGAAAACTAACATCCCATGCTCCTTCGACTTTTAAAGTTTCGGGTACGGTTTTGACATTTGCCTTTTTGATATTTCCTGATGCCAAAGTACATACTACATTTCCTGATTGAGGGGTTATCCAAGTCAATTTTCCCTCTTCAATGGCTAATTTAGGTTCAGGATTATATGGTGCGAGATTTACTGTTTTTCCTTCCGGAATTTCCTGTTCAAATAGTTCACCTGCTACAGAATAAATCAGATGCAGTTTTTTACCTTCTTTGCTGGTATTTGCCAGGAAGCTATCTATTAGTCTGTCATCCACTGGAAATATAAGGTTCCGAGAAGCAATTTTATCATTTATTTGTTGCGTTACATTGATGGGAAGTTCCGGTAAATTTCCGTCAAAACCCGATGCAAACCGTCCATAAAGAGCTTTGATTAACTTAAGCTCTCCATTTTCTCCTTCTGATGGAATTGTTAATGTTTGCAATTCTTCAACGCAAATAGTGTGAAGTTTTCCATCTACACTATATTCTACCCTCATTTCCTTTTTAACTCCGGGAGCAGGGTCATTTACGATATTATTGTCTGCGGTTATTTTTAGACGATTCTCTTTGATATTAGCTGATAAAATATCCGTTACATCTACTATCCCTTCGGGAAGGAAATATCCATATTCTGCTTTGATAATTTTCAAATCAGGAAGAACTTTGGTTTCGGTGACAGGCATATTTAAGCTGACTTTCACCACTGGGTCATTGACCGCAGAATGTTCATCGCTATTTTTGAATACGATAAAAAATGATTCTTCCGGTGTAAAGCTGAGAGGAATGCTTGTGACTTCTCCTTCACACTGCCATTCGGCAATTGTTTTTATTTTTCCGGTTTCTGCATTCCAAAGTTCCGGTTGTTTTCCTGTGACACGAAACTTACATATTTCTTTCCGATATTGTTTTTGTTGGTTAGATATAAAGTAAATATCCGCGTCATCTGTTATTCGGTGTATAAAGAGAAGATCGGAACCACTCAATCCGGCAGAGAAGTCCGGCTTCAATTTTGCATGGTTTAATGCATCCTTTACTGATAAATTACAGATAAGTGCAGTCTTGGCACTTACAGCGTCCGTCCCCCACAATTCATCGGCTAGCTTCTTTATTTCATAATCGCATTGCGGAAACTTTTGCAGACTAGGAGATTTCAAAGGTTTGGGTCCAACAATCGTAGCTCCCTTTTTAGCGAGTTCTTTTAGTTTCAGCAATAATTCGGGAGTCATTCTTTCATTTTCAGAGAGCACCAGAATGCGATACTGACCTCCTGCTGGTGTCCGAATCATGCCATTTTTTACCGTTAGAGAAGCCATTTTGTTGATTCCGATTTCATCATAATCGTATCCCAAAGCTTTGATGTCTTGTCGATATATCCCGTCGTTGGGTGACGATTCCCCTGTAAATACCAACACATCGGCAGCACATCTTCCTTGTTGAAGCAAAAACTGTGATCGTCCCAAGTAATCCATATATGCTTTTCCCGGTTCCCACCAAGTGTTTAAACGGCTTATCTCTGTGCCATACATATGAAATGTCATGCCCGGAGCTATGTTCCATGGCTGATGTGCATAGGTATGAAAAATAAAACGATTGACTCCTTCTGACCATGCCCAATCGCCTAAAGGTTTCAAAGTAGCCGGTTGGTTCAACCATTTGCTGTGGTTATTATTGGCTGTAAAAGCTTCCGCGCCTACTTCTGCTGTACCATTCAGGTGTGCTATAGAAGCTGCTAACTTGGACATTTCTGTAAAGACTTTACCACCTACCCAAAATTCACTCATTGGAATATCTCCAACAGCACCAGATTGCATACAATTGAAAGGACCACCGTATGGTTCAACGGAGAATTTCATCCCATGCTTATGGCATAATTCGCTAAAATAACCAAAATAGTTGTCCGCCATCAGCTCACCAATCGTTTTCCGGAAATCCCAAAGAAAACGTTCGGAGATCTCTCCGCTTTCCACATAATATCCGGCAAGAGTAGGAAGGTAGGCTATGCAATCATAATTACAATGTTTTGCAAACTCTTTTTCAAAGCCCGTAGTCCAGTTTCCACAACCTACTTCATAACTGTCTATCAAACAATTTGTCAAGTTGCTGCCGACAAGGGGACCTAGTTTCTGCATGATTGGATCGATTCCCCCTTTCCAATAAGCATCTACGGCTGCACGACTGAGTTTATCGCATTCCAATCCACGTCCGGTTCCATTAGCCGGTCGATTCTCCGTTGCGGTAGGAGTATGGCCGATACGAAGAATAGTCCATTTACCGGTGGGTACTTTCCATTTCAATCTACCGTCCGAAGTCATGTTGGCAGTCAGATTGATTATTTCTGATTTACGTATCAATGCAGTTTGTGGAATTTCTTTTGCGTCCGGTTGCATATGATTGGAAAAGGAATGGCCGGACAATGTTTTCGATTCGAGATTGTCCAATCGTGTTTCGTTCTGTGGGGTAGGGAATGCCAATACAGCGATATCTTTATAATAACCAAGTTTGGTTGGTGGCTGTGGTAATTTTACAAACGGTTGTTCTCCACCATTACACTGTTTTTCGCTATACACTATGGTCTGCATTGCAAACTCAGGTGTTATCCACGGACCTCCGCTCGATGACCAGCCGGCACCGTTGTGGAATCCAATTTCAAGTTCCAGTCGTTTAGCTTCTAGGACTGCAAAATGAAAAAGTTCCAACCATTCGGGAGATAAAAAGGCCGCAGAACCTTCAGGATATCCCTGATCTACATTAAAGATTTGCGCCTCTTGAATGCCTACACGTTTCATGGCTTCCAAATCGGCGGTAATTCCCTCTTTGCTTACGTTTCCATTAATCCAATGCCACCAGGTACGTGCTTTTGCCGATGTGGGAGGATTTTGAAACCCGGTTTGTAAAGGCGTAGCTCCGGCCATCGTTACAAGGAAACAAGTTACATAAATTAAGAATGTTTTTTTTCTCATATTCAGGATTGTTATATTCGATTTCAATCTATATTATCTGAAATGGAGTTGCTTGTAATACTTATTATAATTCGGTTTTACAATTACTTTCAGCAGATTTAAGGGGTATTATTTACCCGTTTGTAGGCTATTAATAGTCTAATCTCAGGTGTTAATACTCTACTTCTCAACTATTAATACCGTACAAATCAGCCATTAATACTCCAGAAACAGGCTTAATACATCTGAAATTATGCCTTGAAATGTTTCAATAAAGTGATTGCTGTTTGTTTTTTCTTCAGCGGTATTTCTTGGTGGAATAGTGGCTGAGAACCATTGTGGATAGCAAGTATGAATGAAGGTAAATTATAGTGGAGATTTATATAGGGGACTACTTAAAAACATTTTCAAGTGTCCCCTATATTATTAATCAGTGATGTAATAAGTTTCAAAATATAATAATGAAACTTTGATCACCTTATTTCAATTTGAACTTAAAATTGTATTCTCCAGCTTCCAGTTCCATAGTAGGTTCTCCTTTCACATTATCGGGCAAATAAAGAGTCGCACTACTGTTGGCCGGTATTATTACTGAATAAAGAATATTATTTTTTTTACGTTCCCATTTCGAACATATTTCACCATAAGGTGACTGATGTTTAGCCTCAAACTGATTTAACCCGGTTGGGAAGTTAGGGCGGAGCAGAATATGTTTGAATCCGGGTTGCTGTGGATCCGGGAAAATACCTCCCAAGCCTTTGTAGAACCATCCTCCAATTTCACCAAACATCATGTGGTTATCCGAAATATCCCGCGTAGCTTTTAAATCCCAGTTTTCGAGCAATGTAGTAGCACCGTTAGCTATCCAGCAGCCCCATGAAGGATATGTGTCTTGTGCAGCTACTTTATAAGCAGTTTCAATTTCTCCATTTTCACTTAATGCATTCAGAATAGCTTTTGCTCCCAATACACCTACGTCTAAATGAAAACCTGCTTCTTCCACTTTCTTTGCCAGATTCTTCACTACCTTCTTTTTTACTTCTTCAGGAACGACTCCCCACATCAAGGGTACACTTAATTCCGTTTGAACACCACTAGCATATATACCTGTTTCCCGATTCAGGAATTTGGCATTGATTGCATTTTTAATTTTTTCAGCTAGTGCAGAATAATATTTATAATCTTCCGGCTTGTTGAATAGCTTTGCTGCATTAGCAAGTATTTTGGTGTCTACGTAAAAATAAACAGATGAAGTCAATTCTTTGGAGGAATGTGATTTAACAGGAACCCAGTCGCCTCTGCCCCATGAGGTTAAACCGTCCGGGCTTGTACGATCAACGTAGTTCACATATCGTTTGATGTTCTCATAACAGTCTGCCAGTAATTTGCTGTCACCATAGAACATATAAATATTCCAAGGAATAATTGCAATCGTACTGGTCCAGTCCAATCCATTGTCTGTACCATATCCCCATCCTCCGGTAGGTATGATGTCGGGTAATACGCCATTAGGCTGTTGTTCGTCCCGATGATCGGCCAGCCATTTTTCATATACGGTGATACCATCATAATTATATAGTGCCGTTTCAATAGCGAAATGGCCGTCGCCCGTCCATCCGTTTTTCTCCCGTTGCGGACAATCTGTCGGATATCCCATCAAGTTTGATAAATAAGCATTGTTAGTTGCCCACCATAAGCGGTTGATAAGTGGGTTTGAAGTGTTGATTTCTCCTTTTTGAGGGACATCGCTGTGTACAAAATAAGCAGTCAGGCTATTTTCGTTTAGTGTGATAGGTTTATTACTTGTTACCTCGACATATCTGAAACCTTTGTAGTTGAATCGAGCCATAAATTCATCTTCTCCTTTACCACTCAAGATAAGAATATCCGTTTGGAATGGATCCGAATCATCTACCGGACGATGGTACACGTCAATATTAGACATATTTATTCGTCCGTTGTCATGTATACGTTCTCCATGCTTGATTCTTACAACTGTACCTTCTTCTCCGGACACTTTAATACGAGTAACTCCTGCCATATTTCTGGCAAAATCGAATACATAAGTAGAGTCATTAAACTTCTTGAGAGTTTTTACAGGAATTGTTTCTACTGCACGAATAGGCTGTACTTGTTGAGAAACTACATTTTGAGAAGGTACTCCTCTATAGCCCACACCGTTCCATTTTGAATCGTCAAAATCTGCTGTGTTCCAGCCTTTCTGTTCCAAACGTGCATCATAGTGTTCGGCAGTATAGATACTGTTAAAGATCAATCCACCTGATGATGTTTTCCAATCTCTTTCGGTACGGATAACTTCTACTGTACCATCTTCGTAAGTAACTCGTAAGTCCATGCAAAAAGTAGGGCGGTTACGCCACGGGGCACGATGGAAATCCCATACGGCCATCGACTGATGGTTATACCAACCGTTCCCTAGTAAAACTCCTATCGCATTCTTACCCTGTTGTAATTGGTGGGTTACGTCATATGTCACATAGAAATTTCTTCTATCAAAGCGAGTATATAAGGGATCTAAGCGATGATTGCCTATCTTGGTTCCATTCAGATACAATTCGTATAAACCTGCCACTGCAATATAGGCTCTTGCCGATTTGATCTTTTTCTTTGCATCAAATACTTTGCGGAAATAAGGAGCCGGTTTATAGTCGATATCTCTGTTATCACCAATCCATGCACCTTGCCAGTTTTTCATTCCCATCATTCCTGTTTCGAAGCTATTAACATCCGAAGTGGAATTTATGCCGTCTTTATCCCAAACATTCACTTTCCAATAATACTTAGTAAAAGGTTGGAGTGCTTGTCCCGAATAATTAACCAAGATATCATTCGAGTTTTTCTTTCCCGTATCCCATGCTTCCCCTTTTCCATTAACCACTTCAAGAGAGTCGCATCCCACGACCACCTGATAAGCAGTTTGTCGTGCCCCTTTCCGTGAATCGTCTAACATCCACGATAGTCTGGGATTGGGATTATCTATTCCCAATGGTTTTACCAGATAATCACAAATAAGATTCACAGGTTTGCATACATCTTGTTTTTGAGCAGATGCAACTTGTAGCACAGAAAGTGCCAATGCAGTACATAAAATAAACTGTTTCATTTCAATTATTATTTTGTGTGTCGCTTAAATAAGCATTTCATAATTTACAAATATAGGTTGTTCGTACCATATTAAAAGGATTTACATCTTGTTTTTTTAATATGATGTTTGCAAAAATAGCGGTTGCTTAGATCTTTATATGTAAGAATCTGATATTTTTTATTCCATTTTTGACACAAAGGCTGGAAAAATAACCATCGAAGAAAATGGATTAAGCTTTTATTTTAAAAAAAGGAATCAGATATCTATAAAACTTATTTGTTTTTATAAAATGTGCTACTTGATTATTTGTAATAAATATAAATAATATTTTAGGGAGTAAACTAATTAAAGGGGATTGTGTTTATGAAATAATGCAAATATTAAGGTCACAACTTCTTTAATATAATACCATACTTCCATATAAGGTATAAAGCTAAACTGGTATATTATATTTTTGTGAAAAGTATTATTAAACGCGTTAAATGCTGTATAGTAAAAATAGAGAAACATTAGAGACCTATACCTTAGGTGATGATATTAGATATTACGAGAATCTGAAGTATCTTCCCTTGAATCCCTATCCGGCGAGTATTCAATCAGCTATGATTGTATATTGTTTTAGGGGTAAGGCGCAGCTTCATGTGTATGATAGTATGCATTGGATTGCACCTAAAGAGTTGATTATTTTATTTCCGGGACAATTTATTTCATTTAGTGAGGTCAGTGATGATTTTCTAACTATTACGTTAGTCGTATCCCTTCCCTTACATAGTGATGCATTAAGTGGCGTACCTTTGTTTTCTCCACATTTCTTTTTTTACATGAGAAGTCATTTTGTATATCGTCAGACAGAAACTGGTATCCAACGTTTATTTAATTTCTTTGGATTAATGAAAGAAAAGATAAAGTCACGCGATTTATATAGGCGCGAATTGGTAATTCATCTGCTTAGATATTTGTATTTGGAGCTATACAATAATTTTCAGAAACAGACAATTTTGTCATTGGGAAATAAACAAGAAACCCGCAAAGAAGAATTGACTAATAAGTTTTTTGCACTTATCATGGAGCATTTCAGAGAAAATAAAGATGTGGCATTTTATGCTGATAAATTATGTATTAGCTCCAAATATCTGTCTATGGTGATAAAGGAAATTAGTGGGAAATCTGCTAAAGACTGGATTATAGAGTATATTATATTAGAGATAAAAGCTTTACTGAAGAATACCAACCTAAATATTCAGGGAATAGCTCTTAAAACAAATTTTGCGAATCAATCATCCCTGGGACGTTTTTTTAGGAAACATACAGGAATGTCTTTGTCGCAATATCGCACGAATGGCTTGGATATCTGTGTTTAGATACCCATACATTCGCGATAGAAATCCAACATTTCAAAGATTGTATCTTTGTCTGCTGTCTGGTTGATACAAATATCTCCTATGTCTTTCAATAAAGTGAAGTTGATAGTACCTGAGGTATTCTTTTTATCATGCGTCATAAATGCGTACAGTTGTTCATATTGCTTGCAGTCGAATATAAATGCTCCGTAGTTTTCTTTGATGAACTGGATTGTCTGTCGCATCCTGTCTTTGGGAAATCCGACTTTAAGATGAGACAGATATAGTTCGCAAACAATTCCCCATGCTACAGCATATCCATGTAAAACCGGACGGTTCTCTGCTAATGCCAGACTTTCGAATGCGTGTCCTACAGTATGTCCCAAATTCAATGCTTTACGTATTCCGTGTTCAAAAGGATCTTGCTCTACAATATCTTCTTTTACCTGTACCGATTGACCCACTAATTGTTTAAGATAAGAATAATCAATACTTGAGGTGTTGAAGTTTAATAATTCTGCCCAATGAGCTGTATTACTGATTAATCCATGTTTGAGCATCTCAGCATATCCGGAGAAAAAATTTTGTGCGTCAAGGCTGCGTAAAAATTCAGTTTCAATCAAAACGGAGTTTGCCGGAGCAAATGCACCGATCTCATTTTTCAATCCGTTGAAATTGATACCTGTTTTACCACCTACAGAAGCATCGACCATAGCTAATAGAGTGGTAGGAATATTTATATAAGAAATTCCGCGCTTGAATGTGGCAGCAGCAAAGCCTCCCAAATCTGTGACCATTCCTCCTCCCAAATTGATAAGTAATGAATGGCGTGTAGCTCCTTTTTCACTTAGTATCATCCAGACGGAAGCTAAGGTCTCTAATGTTTTATGCACATCTTCAGCACCGATACAGATTTCAATGGCATTTTTGAGATATGATACTTCTTTTAAAGCAGGGAGACATAAACGCTGTGTATGCTTGTCTATGAGAATGAATAACTTGTCATGCGGGCATTTTTCAATGGCACGACCGAGGCTTGTTTCCAGACTTTCGCAGAGAATAACTTCTTGTTTACTCATGATTCTTTCGCTTTTCTTGGTGCAAATGTATATAAAATATCTTTTTTTACTTACTTTTGTCTCATAAAACGTAGAATTATGAAAGCATTACTACCTGTATTCAGTCGTCCGATAGGATATCTTATTCTTATTATCTCCTTATTTATTGTTCCTGTATTGTATATGAATGGAATGATCACCGATCAGAACCTGTTGTTTTATAAAGAATGTACGAAGTTGCTTATGATGTCCGGATGCTTGATGATCATCTTTGCGTTGAGCAAGAATGAGAGTCATGAAACGGAACAAATTCGTAATACAGCAGTCCGTAATGCTATCTTTTTAACGTTTCTTTTTGTTTTTGGCGGGATGTTATGGCGTGTCATTCAAAAAGATGTGATCAACGTAGATACTTCCTCATTTCTAACTTTTTTGATCTTTAATGTGCTTTGTTTGGAGTTTGGTCTAAAAAAAGCGGTAGTTGATCGATTATTTAAAAGATAGTTTTCGTTTAAATTAAACCTTTTACGATTCAATTTGTCAAAAAGGCATTGTATTTTACTACTAAATCGTAAATAAGGTAAATGAAGAAATTTTCAGTTTTGATGGTGCTGATATTGTTATGCACCTTCTCTATTTCCGCGCAAAATAAGGCAATTACTGTTTCGGGACGTATCTTGGAATCTGACTCGGAAGAACCGGCGGCACAGGCTACTGTTCAATTGTTGTCATTGCCGGATAGTACTCATGCTGCTGGTGTAGCAAGTAACAATAAAGGGTGGTTCACTCTTCCTAAGGTCAAAGCCGGGAAATATCTGTTGAAGGTTTCCTATATAGGTTTTCGTACTAAATTCCTTCCCTTGCAATTGACTGATAGTGTTTCTGATAAACAAGTGGGAAATATTTCATTGGAACCGGATGCTGTGATGTTGAAAGAAGCAGTGGTGACAGCGGTAGTTCCGCCTGTTGTCGTGAAAGGGGATACAACCGAGTATTCTGCTGCGGCTTATCCCGTTCCGGAGGGAGCTATGTTGGAGGAACTGGTGAAGAGAATTCCGGGGGCTGAGGTTAGTGATGACGGAAAAATCACTATCAATGGTAAAGAAATAAAGAAAATCATGGTAGATGGAAAAGAGTTTTTCTCTGATGACCCAAAGGTGTCAATGAAAAACCTGCCTGCAAATATCGTTGATAAAGTCAAATCATACGAAAAGAAAAGTGATATGGCACGTATCACCCAAATTGATGATGGAAATGAAGAGTCGGTTTTGGATTTGACGGTCAAAAAAGGAATGAAAAATGGGATAATTAGTAACCTGATTGCTGGTTATGGTAACAAAGATCGTTATGAAGGTGGAGCTATGGTCAGTCGTTTTAAGGATGATTCGAATATTTCTGTCATAGCTTCTGCTAATAATACAAATAATCAAGGATTTTCAGAGTTTGGAGATGCTGGCCAGGGGCTTAGCAGTAGTAATGCCGGTTCTGGTATTACCACTTCTCAATCGCTTGGTGTTACTTATGCAAAAGAAACAACTAAAATGCAGGTAGGAGGAAATGTGCAGTATGGACATTCTAATAATGATGCCCGTCGTACGAGCTCTTCTGAAACTTTCTTGGGAGAAACGTCTTCTTTTGGACAAAGTAAAAACTTGTCGAATCGTGACAGACATGATCTCCGAGTTGATTTTCGTATGGAATGGCGGCCGGATACATTGACTACTATTATTTTTCGTCCCAATGGTAGTTATTCGCAAACAGAAACAAGCAGTAGTTCTTGGTCGCGAACGGATAATAATTCTCATAATCCTGTCAATGAAAGAGAATCAGCTTCTTCTTCCAATGGGTATAATTGGTCTTTTAATGGAAGTTTGATGGCATTTCGTCGTTTGAATGATAAAGGTAGAAATTTGTCTTTGGGTGCACGTTTCGGATATAGTGACAGCGAATCGGACGGTTATTCTGATTCACAGACTCAATTTTTTGAATTGGATAGCATCTCGGATATTTCTCGTTATACTGACCGGAACAGTGATAGCCGTAACTGGAGTGTGTCTGCATCTTATACAGAGCCTGTTTTCAAGAATCATTTTCTCCAATTACGTTATGAATTTGCTCACCGTAAACAGTTATCGCAATCATTGGTATATGATAGTATTAACTATTATCCTTATCCGGAATATATGGAACGTGGATATGATAATGATTTGAGTACACGGGTTGAGAATTTCTATGATACTCATACGGCTAATCTCTCTATTCGTGGTGTGTATACAAAAATGTTTTATGATGTAGGTGTAGGACTTACTCCACAATCTTCTTTAAGTAAAACAACGATTGGGCCAAACTACAAAAAGAATATTCCTGAACAGAATGTGCTGAATTGGTCACCTTCAATGATGTTTCGGTATATGTTTACTAAACAACACGTGTTGATGTTCCGTTATAGTGGAAGAAGTAGTACTCCCAATATCGAAGATTTGCAAGATGTAATTGATATTACCGATCCTATGAACCTTAGATATGGTAATCCCAATTTGAAACCTTCTTTCAATAGTAACTTTAGTTTAAACTACAGACGGTTTATTCCGGAATCTATGCGTAGCTATACGTTGGATGTGAGCTATTCGAACACTTTGAATTCGGTTGCTAATAAGATGACGTATGATCCTCAGACTGGAGCACGTATTTATAAGAAAGAGAATGTAAATGGTAATTGGCGGACACAGGGATACTTTAATTTTAATACTCCTTTGAGGAACCCAAAATTCACGATTTTATCTACTTCGAATGTGGGTTATGGCGATGCTGTAAGTTATACAAGTGTGGGAAATGCAAGAAATTCAGAACAGGAATTGAGTACGACGCATAGTCTGGACTTGAGAGAAAGACTTGTGGGTAGTTATCGCAGTGAGGTGTTTGATGTATCATTAAATGGTTCTGTGAAATATAACTTGGTTAGAAACAGTAAACAGGAAAATAGCAATCGCGAAACATTTGACTATTATGTCGGAGGAAGTACAAACGTTAATTTACCGTGGCAGATTGCTATTTCAACAGATATTAATTGGCGGTTTAAGAATGGATATACCGGCGGATTGAATAATAATGAAGTGTTGTGGAATGCACAAATATCTAAAAGCTTCCTGAAAAACAATGCTGCTATGATTCGTCTTAAAATATATGATATTCTGAAACAACAAAGCAGTTTATCCCGTTCTATTAGTGAGACGATGATAAGTGATACTGAGTATAATACTTTAGGTAGTTATTTCATGGTGCACTTTGTTTATCGCTTTAACACATTAGGAGGAAAGGTGGCACGTAGTGGAGGTGAAAGAGGCGAAAGACATGGCTTCGATGGTACTAGAGGTGGTGGACGTGGCTTCGGTGGAGGTGTACGACCGATGCGTTTTTAAAAGTATCTGGTTTTATAAATTGAATAGTCAGTAAGTCCCGTTGATAATGTGAGTTGTTGTCGGGACTTTTTTGTATATCCGATAAAATCCTCTATATTTGTTGTTTAGTATCCGTATAGAAAGGAGATTTTATGATTGATTGGAATTCTGTAGTAAGCCAGATAGCAACAGTAGCATTCGATATTGTCTATTTCGGAGCCATTATCGGTACGATTGTCATTATCATTCTTGATAATCGGAACCCGGTTAAGACTTTGGCATGGATACTTATATTACTCTTTCTTCCTTTTGTTGGACTCGTTTTCTATATTTTTTTCGGTAGAAGCCAGCGGCGTGAACGTATCATTGGTCGGAAGAGTTATAATCGCCTTTTAAAGAAACCTATGGCAGAATATCTGGCTCAGGATTGTACCGATATTCCCGATGAATATACTCGCCTCATTCAGCTATTTCAACATACAAATCAAGCTTTTCCATTCGAAGGAAACCGGGTTGCCGTTTATACTGAGGGGTATACCAAATTGCAATCATTATTATGTGAACTTCATAACGCAAAGCAGCATATTCATATGGAATATTACATATTTGAGGACGATGCTATAGGGCGTATGGTAAGAGATGTACTGATAGAGAAAGCCTCTCAGGGCATTGAAGTCAGAGTGATTTATGATGATGTTGGTTGCTGGCACGTGCCTAGCCGTTTCTTTGAGGCAATGCGTAATGCAGGGATTGAAGTCAGAAGTTTCCTGAAAGTACGTTTCCCTTTGTTTACCAGCAGAGTCAATTATCGGAACCATAGAAAAATTGTAGTAATTGACGGACGCATAGGGTTTGTGGGAGGAATGAATTTGGCCGAACGCTATATGCGTGGCTTTTCTTGGGGAATCTGGCGTGATACACATATATTATTGGAAGGTAAAGCTGTGCATGGTCTACAAACAGCTTTCTTGCTTGATTGGTACTTTGTAGACCGTACGTTGATCACTGCTTCCCGTTATTTTCCGAAAATAGAATCCTGTGGAAACACGTTGGTACAAATTGTTACTAGTGAACCTATCGGGCCATGGAAAGAAATTATGCAAGGATTGACTATGGCTATCTCCGGGGCAAAGAAATATTTCTATATGCAAACTCCTTACTTTTTGCCAACAGAACAAATATTAGCTGCAATGCAAGTGGCTGCATTAGCTGGTGTGGATGTCCGTCTGATGTTGCCTGAACGTGCTGATAACAGGATTACTCATCTGGGATCGCATTCTTATTTGGCCGATGTGCTGCAGGCGGGAGTGAAAGTTTATTTCTATAAAAAGGGGTTCTTGCATTCCAAATTGATGGTTTCAGATGATATGCTTTGTACGGTAGGATCTACAAATGTCGATTTTCGTAGTTTTGAACATAACTTTGAAGTGAATGCATTTATGTATGATATGAATACAGCACTTGAAATGAAAGAGATATTTTTACAAGATCAACATGAAAGCACACAAATATTTTTGAAAAATTGGGTAAAGCGTTCATGGAGACGAAAGGCGGCGGAGTCTGTTGTTCGTCTGTTGGCTCCGCTACTTTAGTTGTGTGAATTGAGGTTACCGGAAGATGGAAAAATTTACGCTACCGTAGATTCTTCTTTCAATAAAATGTGGATGATCCTCAAAGTTGTTCTCTTTTCCATGTTCCAATACGAACAGCCCATCTTCTTTAAGCAATTCATTTTGGAATATCAATTCCGGTATGGAAGCCAGTTCTTTTAAAGCATAGGGTGGATCTGCAAATATGAAATTGAACTTTTCACGGCTGTTATTGATGAATTTGAATACATCTCCACGTATAGGCAAACATTTTTCTGTTTGCACTTCTTTCATAATTTTACAGATAAAAGAATAATGAGCCGGGTCTTTTTCTATACTGATAACTCGGTCACAACCTCTGGATACCAACTCTATACTGATACTGCCAGTGCCGGCAAATAAATCAAGGGCTGTTACGCCATCTTCGAAATCAATATAATTATTGAGCACATTAAACAGATTTTCTTTGGCAAAATCTGTAGTAGGACGTGCCTTAAAAGTTCGTGGCACATCAAATCTTCTTCGTTTATAAATTCCGCTGATTACTCGCATGATAATATGGCTTGTATGTCAATATTAGAAGCTGGGTTCATAATAAATACCTGTAAAATGAATTTCTTCAGTCCATTGACTAAAGTTTCTTTATCAGATAGTGTTCCTGTAAGATGCAACTCATCTCGTTCCTGGTTAAATTCCATTTGTTTCCAGATATATAATAAGTAGTAAATACGGTCTTCCGTATGTGTACAACTAAAAGAATTGACTAACAGTAAATGTCCTCTTTCGAAGCAATAAATGTCAATGGCATCTTTACGGAGAGAAGCATACATCTTTTTACTATTTCCCAGTCTGCTTTTGATAGAGAGATAGTCTATGAGTGGGGTAACTTGGGAATAGAAACGTGCTTCGGGGCATTGTTCATTTAAAAAGGCGTATGCACTTTTATCAATACCAAAAATCGAAACTATATTATTCTTTTTCAGAATATTATAGATGATGGTTTCATTTTCCCGTTTTGTATGATTGTGATAAAATAAAAGTTCACTTTGCTCTTCATCAAAGAAATCTAATGGCACAATCGTAAAACGTTTGCTTGGCATTATTATATTTATTCTTTTATAAGAGCAACTTAAAAAGTCCGATTCTTGAAAGATGTTTTTCAGATTGGCTGTAAGAGATAGAGATGAATCTACCTCTTTTTCAATTAATGATAGTGAGTCTTCATTAATCGGATTATAGATAGAAAAAGAAAATCCATCCGTACTAAGACGGATGGATAAAGTATATTGTTTTGATTTAGTCAAATCAATCATTATTCCCAGTTTCCGGCACCATTGTTAGGAGCATCAATAGAACCAACCATCAAACCGGAGTATCTGCCAGTTTTGCTGTCTAAGTCTTTTTGGTTGATAATTTCCTGTTCATTAAGACCGTTAAGATAAACCTCATACGGGGTTCTTACTTCGTATAGAGATACGGCAGCACCTGAAGCAGTGGAATCATTTCTTATAATGAATTCAAATTCAGCTCCATTTCCATAAGGAACAAATCTCATAGAATCAGCGTTGAAACCTCTAGGGTACATAGTGTCTATTATAGCTACCCACATGGTATCACGTCTGAACTTTTCGAGTCCCATTTTTTTAACTTCGTCAAAACGACCTGTTCTCTCAGCTCTATTGACGATTTCCACTGCCTGTTTCTCGGTAAGTCCGTCTTCTAATTGTTTATCGGTCAATTCACCTTCTTTTCTAACGAATGGCAACTTTTGTGTTTTAACGAAATCGATCAAAACGTCAAATTTGTCAGCATAGCGTCCACGGTGTGCATTTTTGTACTCTTGCTGTGCCTTACGGATGTCGATTAAGCGGGTTTTAACAGCCTCTTCTCTTGCTTTTTTGGCTTCTTCAAAATTGATAGGACCCATAATGCTGTTATAGCAAATATAGATCAATGCAATCACGCAGAGTCCTAATACAATATTAAATACAGTTTTCATGATAAATTATGTTTTTTAGTTGTTATATTCGCATCGCAAAAATAGAATAAATTAATTTAAATACGATAGTTCCGAGAACTTTTTTCTCGTACAAAAATGATAAATAACTATTTAGAAAGGCAAATTAAGGAAAATTTTTCTTATCAACCAACTTTTGAACAGGAAATAGCTGTAAAATCTCTTTCAGAGTTTCTGCTTTCTACAATAAGTGGCGAGGTTTTTGTTCTACGTGGGTATGCAGGAACGGGTAAAACCTCTTTGGTAGGGGCATTGGTCAAAACGTTGGATAAGTTAGGACAGAAGTCTGTACTACTGGCTCCAACAGGACGTGCTGCTAAAGTTTTTTCAGCGTACGCGGGTCATTCGGCATTTACAATTCATAAGAAAATATATCGCCAACGCTCTTTCTCGAATGAGATGACTAATTTCTCGATTAATGATAATCTGGCTACAAATACTCTTTTTATAGTCGATGAAGCTTCGATGATTTCTAACGAAGGTTTATCGGGCAATATGTTCGGTACAGGAAGATTGTTGGATGATCTGATACAGTTTGTGTATTCGGGAGAAGGATGCCGATTACTATTGATGGGAGATACTGCACAGCTACCACCTGTAGGAGAAGAATTGAGTCCTGCACTTTTTGCAGATGCTTTAAAAGGATATGGCTTGGAAGTGCGTGAGGTTAATTTGACGCAAGTGGTTCGGCAGGTGCAGGAATCCGGAATTCTTTGGAATGCTACTCAATTGCGGCAATTGATAGCGGAAGATAATTGCTATTCTTTGCCTAAGATAAAGGTGAACGGTTTTGCTGATATCAAGGTGTTGCCCGGGACAGAGCTGATTGATGAATTGACTAATTGCTACGGGAGTGACGGTATGGATGAAACCATTGTAATTTGTCGTTCTAATAAACGCGCGAACCTATATAATAAAGGAATTCGTGCTCAAATCCTTTGGAGGGAGGATGAATTGAATGCTGGGGATCTGCTGATGATAGCAAAGAATAATTATTATTGGACGGAGCAATACAAAGAGATGGATTTTATAGCTAATGGCGAAATTGCCGTTGTTCGGCGTGTTCGTCGGACGCGTGAGCTGTATGGATTTCGCTTTGCTGAGGTTACTCTCAGATTTCCCGATCAGAATGATTTTGAGTTGGATGCTAATTTATTGTTGGATACGTTACATTCGGATGCACCTGCTTTGCCTAAATCAGAAAATGACCGTCTGTTTTATACGATATTGGAAGATTATGCGGACATTTCTCTAAAGCAGGAGAGAATGAAAAAGATGAAGGCTGATCCGTATTATAATGCTCTGCAAGTAAAATATGCCTATGCAGTAACTTGCCATAAAGCTCAGGGTGGACAATGGCAGAATGTCTTTTTGGATCAAGGGTACATGACGGATGAATATCTGACTCCTGATTATTTTCGTTGGTTGTATACAGCGTTTACACGAGCTACAAAAACTTTGTATTTAGTGAATTATCCCAAAGGGCAGATAGAGTGAAAGGATCTTAAAACGAAAAATCACCTTCGTTACAATGCTGTAACGAAAGTGATTTTGTAAATTCAAGGCTTTTGGGAATAGCCGAATTTTATAAGACTTTATTAGAAGTTGTTTGGAGTCTGATATGTTCCCGAGCCATTGTTGGTATCGGCAATATCCCACCACAGACGTGTTCCTTGTGTATCTTCAGCTTTCGGACGATTCGGATTTGAAGCTTCGCTATCCGGGTATCTCAAACGCTTGATGAACTTGCCATTAGGAACTTCTCCACCTGAGTTGTTTCCATTCTTTGGAGTCTTCATGAATCTGGGATAATCTGTACGGCGGAATTCAGCCCAACCTTCGTTTCCGTTCGGGTAAACTGCAATCCATTTTTGGGTAATGATTTGTTCTAATTGTTCCTCTTTATTTGTACCATTGAAAGCTTCCAAACCTTTAAGATTATCGATATACTTTTCAATTTTGTCTTGTCCTTTTTTATCCGCCCCGATTTCGAAGTAATTGAATGAGGCGCGGATACCTTGTAGGTATAAGTCTTTAGGATCTTCTGCACTCCATTTGCGTAGAGCTGCTTCTGCACGTAAGAACAAACTTTCCGAGTATCCCAACCATGTGATTTCACGTCCATAACACCACCAATGTTTACGATCTAATTTCCGTTGGTCTTGTTTGATAAATACACGGCTCGGTGAATAAATGGTAGTATAACTTCCACCTAACGCTGTTTCTCCATTCTCACAACCATTGAAGTCTTTATCCGATTCCTTAGGCTCATCTTGATTTAAAGCATCAAGTGAAGTGGGTCTCCACCATAAGATTTCGCAACGAGGGTCTAAAATTGTTGATTGTTCCTTGTAGGCAATCTCCATTTCTTTGGACAATACAACATTGGCACTCCAGTTATATAATAAAGTGTAGATGTTTTCATTACCACCTGTTATATAAGAATATTTAGGTGTTTGTTTCATATTGTCATCGTCGTTTTGCATAAGACCGGAAGGATCTTCCAATGCTTTTTTGCCTTGTTCCTGAGCAAGCTCCGGAGCTACATTTGAAACACGAAGTGCCAGACGCAAACGCAGAGTATTAGCAAAACGCAACCATTTCTCTTTATCACCGCCGTAGCATTTGTCATTTTCGCCTAAGCTATATTGTGAAGTAGCCGGAGTATTATGTAACTTGGCAATAGCCTGATCAAGTAATTGGAAGATCACATCGTATACATCCTTCTGATCCATATATTTTACTTTCTCTTCTGTTGGCATTGCACCTTTCACATAATATTCTACAGGCACTGCACCGTAAGTATCTGTTAGCATAGAAAGAAGGAATGCATAGTAGATACGAGTGATATAAAATGCGTTATGATAACGATCTTTACCACAGAACCAGAAAGTCTTGATCAACTGGCTATACTCTTCTACCGTACGGTTATCGTAGAAATGTTCCCATCTTTTTTTAGACCAGTCATCTCTGTAGCGATATGTTGGAGAATCTGTAACGAAACCACTAACGTTGTTTGCAAAATAGGCTGCGTAAAAATCGTGAGTCAGGTTTGTTGTTACTTGATAGTCATTGTACACACCTTCATAAGTGAAGTTGGCAAACACAGAACCAATAGCGCTTTCAGTACCTTGAAGGCTCTGTAGTGCACTTTCAGACAGTTCATAGTCGATGTCAATACCATCGGGGGTGGCTCCTATAACTTCCGGATTATATACCGGTGCATAGGGATTGGTATTTAATTCTTCAAAATCATGGCAAGCTGTCAATCCCATTATCAGGGTACACAGAGCAAGCGGTTTATATAATTTGAATTTCATATGTCTATCATTATTTGATGGTTAGAAACTAAAGTTTACTGAGAATCCGAAAGTACGGGTATAAGGTACAGCCATAAAATCAATAGCTTGAGAGAACATCGTTGTATCATATCCACCCTCAGGACTTGTACCCGGAGTGTGCTTCAACAAGTATGCCAAGTTACGGGCTACGAAGGAAAGGCTCAATGACTGAATAGGACTCTTCTTCAACATACTTTTAG
The DNA here is from genome assembly GCF_028690125.1 of Bacteroides sp. Taxonomy (GTDB): domain Bacteria; phylum Bacteroidota; class Bacteroidia; order Bacteroidales; family Bacteroidaceae; genus Bacteroides. The sequence continues at coordinate 120,033 of NZ_JAQVBV010000004.1, forward strand.
GGAATGTATAGCCGAAAGACAATTCCTTCAATTTGATGAAAGATGCGTCATAGATGAAATCTTCTGCTATTAAAGCTCCGTAATAGTTAGATGCAGAGATCTTTTTCGTGTTTGGAGTGCCATCTTCATATACTCCGGGGAATACCATCATGTAATTATCGTTTTCACCACGATTCATTGTACGTTTGGAAAGTCCGTTTCCGGTAGAATTCATTTCAGAGATAGAAATGATATCACCACCAAACTTCATATCAAACATAGCAGAAAGTGTGAATCCTTTGTAAGTGAATGCAGGTGCTACGGACATTAGTAGATTCGGCTGTATATTTCCAATAGGGTTAGCCAAACGTTCGTTTGCATCTGTTGTAGTCATTGGCAGACCATTTTCTTTGTTGATAAGGATGTTACCATTATCATCGCGTTTATACAGAGTCTTCGCATAAATTTCTCCTAGCTTATGACCGGGACGAGTACCTACATTCACAGGGAAATTGGAGTCACCGTTGAAGTACAGATAATCAACCCCTTCGGCTAACTCTTTAACGTTTGATATATTCTTGGCAAGATTGACATTCAAATCGAATGTAAAGTCTTTTGTCTGAACGGGAGTTGAATAAATCATAAATTCAAATCCTTTGTTAGTAATCAAACCGGCATTTACCCATTTACCACCACTCCAGGGAGCTGCGGCAGGAACTTTCATGATCTGGTTCTTAGTACGACTATAATAATAGGTAAAGTCAAATCCCAGACGGTTTTTAAGGAATTTCATATCCAAACCTGCTTCGTAAGAAGAAGCAATTTCAGGTTTTAGTTGGTCGTTCATTTTCACATTCGATTTGCTTGGGATTAACTCGCCTTTTTCAAATTTGAATGCGTATGTATTATACAACTGATAAGGAGAAGTATCTTTACCAACTTGTGCAGCAGAAAGACGTACTTTTGCAAATGTCAGCCAGCTAGGCAACGACTTATCCAATGAACGGACAAAGTCTGTAATGACAAAGCTAATGTTGGCAGATGGATAGAAGAAAGAGTTGTTCTGTTGTGGAAGTGTAGATGACCAGTCGTTACGAGCAGTCAAGTCCAATGACAAATACTCCTTCCATGACAACTGTAAGGAACCGAATACAGAGTTGGTAGCTCTTTCATATCCGGATTCGCCAGCTGTGTTTAGCATATTAGCGGCATTGAATATCCATTGTCCTTTATCCAACATATTACGTACACCCGCATTTAAGGATTCGTTCTTCTGATACATAAAGTTAGCACCTGCAGAGAACCCTAAACGGAAGTTTTCAGTCAATTGTTTATCACCGATTAATACAAATTCTGCATTTGATTCGAAGAAGTTATCTTCAGACCGGTCGAATGAATCGTCGGTGATATCTTTCATGCTACTTTCACCGTTAATACCATCTCCGGCATTTGTATCCTGGATGCGTGTACGGTAATAGTCAAATGCATATTTAGCAGAAAGGTGCAGCCAATCTGTGAAATTGATCTTGGCACCGTAGTAGCCGAAAGCCCTCCAACGTTCGTCAGAATTGTGACGTTGGTTCAATACATAATAAGGATTACGTATACCGGCTGTCGGACCTGTCCAGTTTACGTGTGCATTATTAGCATTGGAATATTGTTTTAAGTCATCCAGACGAATATTATTAGGAATACCCATTAATTGAGCAACGGCTCCATAGGTTCCGAAATAAGGACGATCTTCAGCTTTGGTACGTGAAAGAGAGATTTTTCCGTCCATAGAGAAATACTTGTTCAATTCCATCCCGGCATTCAGGTCGAGATTGATTCTGTTCAACTTTTCATTAGGAAATACTCCTTTGTTACTGGAGCTACCGAAAGAAGCGCGGAAATGAGATTTTTCTGTTACATTGCTAACAGCTACATTGTGATTTTGTGCGAAGCCTACATTGAAATAGTCTTCCAGCTTGTTACCATATTTAGAGTAAGCATAAGTGTCTCCGTTCCATGCTTTTTGCATACTTCCGTCCAATACAGGACCCCAACTGGAAGCATCTTTAGGATCGTAAGTCGCATAATACTGAGAAAGCGGATTTTTGTTAGCATCTTGTGTAACGATATGACCTTGACCATATCTATCCTGCATCTCAAGAGTTTCAGCTACTTGGCTCCATGTGAAATTACCATTATATTGAACCCCGAAACCATCTTTTTTACTACCTTTCTTAGTCGTAACCAAAATAACACCATTACCGGCACGTGAACCGTAAAGGGCAGCAGCATTAGGGCCTTTCAGTACAGAGATTGATTCAATGTCTTCCGGATTGATATCGACAGCAGAGCCTCCACGGTCTACACCACCATAGTAAGACGCATCTGAATTGTTGTTATCGCTAAAAGGAACACCATCTACAATCCACAACGGTTGGTTGTTGTCTGATAAGGAAGAGTTACCACGGATCGTGATTTTAGTAGAACCTCCTAGGCCTGTTCCCGATGTGTTCATTTGCAAACCGGCTACTTTACCTTGCAATGCACTGGTTACAGAAGGATCACCTGTCTTGTTCAATTGATCACTTTTGATTTCCTGGACAGCGTATCCCAACATTTTCTTTTCGCGTTTGATACCTAAAGCAGTAACGACAACTTCGTCAATTACTTGAGTATCATCAGATAAAGTAATATTAATATTGTTTTCTTTGGCAGGAACTTCTATTGACTTATATCCTATATAAGAGAACACTAAGACAGGATTGGTTCCACTGACTTTCAGTGTATAGTTACCGTCCATATCAGTAATGGTACCATTACTTGTTCCTTTTAATAAAATACTTACACCAATTAACGGTTCTCCTTTAGTATCAATGACTTGCCCTTTGATGGTGCGCTCCTGACTTACCTGCTGTGGGCTAGCTTGAGGTGCATTCTTTTCAGATAAATAAACGATGTTATCTTCTACCTTGAAAGAAATATTAGTTCCTTTCAACAGTGTGCTTAATACGCTTTCCAATGAAGCGTCCTTTACATTCAAAGCACCTACGCTGACTGTAGATAATTTGTCGCTGTAAAAAAACTGGTACTTTGATTGCGACTGGATCTGTTTGATAACAGTTCCCAAATTAGTGCGTGACGTTGATAATGTCAGTTGTGCTATAGCCCATTGAGATGGGATGATCACAAATAATAGAATCAATAAAGTCCGAAATAGATTCGACACTCGTCGTGAACGATTGCTTTTCATAAACTTAAATTAATGGTTATACATTAGTTGATTATTTCTCGCGTTAATGTTAGACAAGGTTCGCTTTTCCCCTGCCTTTCAATAATAAAACAATGACAATTTAATAAACACTTAGCCTAAATCTTCTTTTTTTTGAAGAAATCTTTAAAAAAGTGTTGCATAGTCGATTATTTAAGGTAACTATGTCTTTTATATTAGTTTATATTAATTCAGTTCTGCACCGTTTTGAATCAACCGAAACATACTACACAATAAAAGATTTGCAGCAGTTTTGCTCTCACGCCCTCACTCTATACTTGTATCCACCTATTGATTGGCATTTCAGCAGTGAGAGCAACTGTTAGGGCAGAGTGAGAGCAACCATTTGCCCTCACTCAAGACAAATAGAGGAAACGATTAGCATATCTGATACCAAAGCTAGCTTCCTATTAGTAAAACCATAGGTACATACAATACTAATAACTAATCAAATACAAACGTCCACTATTGTTAGCTTATTTATTTATAAGTGTGAGCCTATTAGCTTACGATAGTAAACAAATAGGCTCACACTTGTGAGCTATTAACAAACAAAGGGAACTAATAGAAAGACCTAAAGGGTTATCAATAAAAGTATCCTTGGTTAAAGTAAAACTTACCTAGAATTTTCGGTCCGTTTACAGTGAGGGCAAACACTTGCCCTCACTCCGCTCTCACAGTTGCTCTCACTGCTGAAACGCCGATAAATAGGCAGATACAAACAAAAAGTGAGAGCGTGAGAGCAAATACCGGATCAAATTAATTTTCCTGATCGTATTTCTGTCATTTCCGAAGCAGTTATACTCATTTCTGCATGGGTTATTTCTAATAATATAAATTAATTGAGAAAACATATCTATCTCAATATTTTTATATTTGATATATTATCTGTCTGTTGCCTAAATTATCAGTAATTATTTTGCAGATGTGAACTAAATTTACGAATATTGTGCAATAGTTTTGTATATGAGATTTTACATGGCTCTTGTATTATCCAAATGTTACTTCATTCTAAAAATATTATTATGAGAAATACACTTTTATTGGTTTCTATTATCGGGTTCTTAGTTGGCATATCCATTCCTATCGAAGCACAAGTTCCTGTCACTCCATCCACTGAAGAACTTTATTCGCCTTTTAATGATTCGGATATAAATAAATTCACGTCTCCGGATAAGGTTTTCTACCCGGAGACGTGGTTTCACTATATAGGAGGTAATGTATCGATCGAAGGGATTACGAAAGATTTGGAAGCGATTGCATCTGCCGGTTTTTCGGGTGTGCATTTGTTTCATGGACAATTTGGTGGTCCATGGCCCGGAGTTGAACCACAGATAACGTGTCTTAGTCCGTTATGGGATGGAATGGTAAAACATACAGCCGAAGAGTGCCAACGATTGGGTTTGCGATTCACTATGCAGAACTGTCCCGGCTGGGCAATGTCGGGCGGCCCTTGGATTAAGCCTTCGAATGCAATGCGTCATTTGGCATCGAGCAGAACAGATATAGAGGGTAATGGTATAGAAATGACACAAGTACTTCCCATTCCTCAACCTAGTAATGAAGAATGGAGAGATTATAATGATATCATGGTAATTGCGTTTCCAACTCCTAAAGATGATACCGGTGAACCGCTGAATCCTTCTTCTTTTAAAAGTAATAAACAGGAAATGTGGGGGGATTATTTCTTAGGTAAGGCAAAAGACGCAATGCGCTTAAACCCTACATCTGCTGATAATCCCTATTGGATAGAGGTAGAGTTTTTAAATGAAACTGTGATCCGGACATTGGAATTTCCTTCTATCAATGAAGCCAATCATCCTTGGTGTTTTGTACCCGGTATTCATGTAAAATTGGAAGCTTATTTATCAGACGGAACTGTTCAGAAAGTATTGGATACCGATTTACCTCAAAGTAATTGGCAAGATAATTATCCCATATCATTGGCTTGCTCTGAATCGAAAGGTGCAAAGAAATATAAGATTTCTATTGTTAATCAACATGACATTGCACTTAGGTCACTACGTTTGTTTTCTGCTTCCCGAAAAAATAATTGGGAATCGGAAGCCGGTTGGACTTTAAGAAGTATTGAAAGAAGTGGAGAGGGCAAACAAGTTGCATTGGAAACTTTTGTGAATTCCGCTGAAATAATTGACATAACTGCTTCAATGGATAAGCAAGGCAATTTGAGATGGAAAGCCCCTAAGGGCAAATGGACTATATTACGTATCGGACATATCAATACAGGCCAGCGTAATTCTCCGGCACCTCCTGAAGGAACAGGATGGGAATGTAATAAACTCTCTACGGAAGGTTCGAGTACTCATTTTGCCGGTTATATAGGGCGTCTGTCCGGAGATAATGGTCCATTAGCAAACGGGTTGCTTAAAGGAATGTTGCTTGACAGTTGGGAATGCCGGACGCAAACATGGACTGCCGAACTAGATAAAGAGTTTGAGCAAATGATGGGGTATTCCATGCAGAAATGGTTACCCGCACTGTTGGGTTATGTGGTCGATGATCAAGAGAGTACTTTCCGCTTTTTGTGTGATTGGCGTAGAGTCCTGAATAAGCTGTTTGTTCATAACTTCTATGGCAATATGTCTAAACAGGCAAAGGAAAACAATCTCTCTATAACTTATGAAACAGCGGGCGGAGATGTTTTTCCCGCAGATATATTAGAATATTACAAGTTTGCCGATGTGCCGATGTGCGAATTTTGGCAACCTATAATGGATAATTTTGTGGGTTCGCTCAACTTTAAACCTATTAAGCCAACTACTTCCGCTGCTCGTATTTATGGTAAACCACGTGTTGCTGCGGAAGCTTTTACTTCATTCTCTCATACTTGGGATGAACATTGGCAAATGTTGAAAGAAGTGGCTAATATAAATAGTATCGAAGGAGTCACTCATTTGGTTTTCCATACTTATACACACAATCCCAATGTTACTTCCCTTGCGCCGGGGACCTCTTTCTCCGGGGCCGGTATCGGTACTCCTTTCTTGCGTGGACAGACGTGGTGGAAGTATATGCCTGAGTTTACCACTTATTTGGCTCGTTGTAGCTATTTGATGGAGAGAGGGAAACCTGTGTCAGATGTTCTTTGGTATTTGGGTGATGAAATCAATCATAAACCTGATCAAAATGCACCTTTCCCCATTGGATTTAAATATGATTATTGTAATCAGGATGTTTTGTTGAATCGTTTAGGTGTTGATAATGGTGATTTGATTACTCCTGAAGGACTTCGTTATCGTGTGCTTTGGCTGCCGGAAGCTCCACGTATGTGTGTGGAAACTTTGGATAAGTTATATGCGCTTATTCAAGCGGGAGCGACTGTAATTGGAGAAGCTCCGGTTGGTTTAGCTACACTTTCCGGTGGAAAGGTAGCTCAGAAGCATTTTAATAAGATGGTTAAAAAGATTTGGGGTAATAATATCCGGCAAGGAATTCGGTCAATCGGCAAAGGTCGAATGATAAGCGGAATGACTTTGGATGAGGCTTTAACGAAGTTGAATATGGAACCGGATGTAAAAGGTCAGGATGTATTATGGTCACATAGGAATATTGATCAAGCCGATTGGTATTATGTGGCAGCTCCTCAGGGTAAGGAATTTGCAGGGCAGTTGGATTTTCGAAATAAAGGTAATGTTGAGATATGGGATCCTTTGACTGGTGATGTGACACCGGCTGTTTATGAAACAAAAGGAGCACGGACCATGGTAAAAGTTGATTTACCTCAGGCCGGTTCATGCTTTGTTGTTTTTCGTAAAGACAAACCAGCTACGGAAATAATAGCGAAAGAAAGAAAAGTAATAGCAACAATACCATTTACTAATACTTGGACAGTAAGATTTCCTAGTGGATGGGGAGCACCGGAATCGCTTCAACTAACAGCTTTGAAGGCATGGAAAGACTTAGAGCTTTCGGCTGAGGCTAAGGCTTTTTCAGGAACTGTAGATTATAGTACTACTTTTAAGGTAGATAAGAGTCATGGTACAAACTATATTCTTGATTTAGGAAAAGTAGATATGATTGCTGAGGTGCTTCTCAATGGTAAACCGGTACGGACTCTCTGGACATTGCCTTATCGGGCTGATATAACTGATGCACTTCAATCGGGAGAAAATCAACTTACAGTAAAGGTTACTAGTACTTGGTTTAACCGGCTTGTTTTTGATGCGGCTCAACCTGAAAATGAGCGAAAGACCTGGGTGCTAAGATGGCCTGATAAAAATGCTGCCCTAAGAGAGAGTGGATTAATGGGGCCGGTATCTGTTCTCGTTGAGCGGTAAATAAAGTTGAAAGCTGATAGATGATCGTGAAGTTTTAGCTGTATGTTCTATTTGTTGTCTATGGTTTCAAATAACTCTGTTGTGATGATAACACATTTTATTGGCAAAAAAATTACTATCAAATAAAATATTATATATCTTTGCTGTATGACAAAGACATTTAAATCGGATTTGGTTTTATAAACAATCTGTGTTTCTGATACAGATTGTCCTTTCGTTTACTCTCGGATAACTCCTTTTCGAGAGTGGTTTTCTATTATTATAATTCAAGTTTAATCTGCGTACAATGATGAAAGCATTGTTGTGCTTTCCGTGTATGCAAAATACAGTAAGATAATGAGTAACGAAAATAAAACAATCCACGAATTCGAACTTAATTTAATTTGTGACTTCTTTTCCAATATGGAACGACAAGGACCGGGAAGTCCTGAGGTAACACTGAAAGCATTGAGCTTTATAGACAACCTCACCGACAAATCCTTTATCGCTGATATCGGTTGTGGGACAGGAGGTCAGACAATGGTGTTGGCTCAATATATACAGGGACGGATTACCGGACTTGACTTTCTTCCCGGATTTATTAATATTTTTAATCGTAATACAAGGCAATTAGGTTTGCAAGACAGGGTAGAAGGTATTGTCGGTTCAATGGATGAACTTCCTTTTCAGAATGAAGAATTAGACCTGATTTGGTCGGAAGGGGCTATATATAATATAGGTTTTGAACGAGGGCTGAATGAGTGGCGTAAGTATTTGAAAACAGGAGGATATATTGCCGTTTCGGAAAGTTCGTGGTTTACAGACGAACGTCCTGCGGAAATCAATGACTTCTGGATGAATGCGTATCCTGAAATAGATACGATTCCTAACCAAGTAGCCAAGATACATAAAGCAGGGTATCTTCCTGTCGCTACATTTATTTTGCCCGAAAATTGTTGGACAGAACATTACTTTGCTCTAAAGATTCCAGCGCAGGAGATTTTTCTTAATAAATATGCAGGAAATAAGATCGCCGAAGAATTCAACGAACTTCAATCTATTGAAGTAGAACTATACCGTAAGTATAAAGAATTCTACGGTTATGTATTTTTCATCGCAAAAAAGATAAAACAATGATGAATTTGAATAATTATGGTTGGAATGATAAGTTAAACCAACTAAAGCAAGAATCAACATACAATACCTTGAGTCATGGCCGTGTATCCATAGTACATAGGACGTGTTATGAGGTAGTTTCTGAAAACGGACTGTTTCAGTGCGAACTAACCGGAAATATGATGTATGGGAAGTTAGATTCCGAATTACCTTGTACGGGCGATTGGGTGATTTTTCAACCATTTGATGACCATAAAGGGATTATAGTTGATATGCTTCCCCGTGAACGAACATTGTATCGTAAGAAAAACGGGACGGTTGCCGATAAACAAGCCATTGCGTCTTATGTCGATAAAGCATTTATTGTGCAAAGTCTTGATGATAATTTCAATGTTCGTAGGGCCGAACGTTTCATGGTTCAGATATTGGAAGAAAATATCAAGCCTGTCTTAGTTCTTAATAAAGCTGATTTGGGTCTTGATAGACAGAAAATAGAAGAGCAAATTGAACATATTGCCCGACAGATGCCAGTGCTTTTCACAAGTATTCATCAGTCTCAAACAATTCTCCAATTGCGGGAATCTATATCAGAAGGCGAAACGGTTGTTTTTGTCGGTTCTTCGGGAGTTGGAAAAAGTTCTCTGGTGAATGCGCTTTGCCGAAAAGCGGTATTGCTCACGTCTGATATAAGTTTGTCCACAGGAAAAGGACGACATACTTCCACCCGGCGGGAAATGGTATTGATAGATAATTCAAGTGTATTAATCGACACTCCGGGCGTGAGAGAATTTGGTTTGACTATCGGCAATTCCGATTCACTGGCAGAAATACTTGAAATTTCTGACTATGTAAAACTGTGTCGTTTCAGAGATTGTGAGCATATTAATGAACCGGGTTGTGCTGTTTTAGAAGCGGTAAAAAGTGGTGCGTTAGACTGTAGAGTTTATGAAAGTTATCTGAAACTTCAACGGGAAGCATGGTACTTTTCTGCTTCGGAACATGAAAAACGAAAAAAGAATAAATCGTTTTCAAAACTCGTGGATGAAGTGAAGAAACATAAAACCAATCTTTAATCTATATCTCAGTAGTGTGGGTATTCTATTTAAAGAGTACCCAAACTTTATTTTTGTGTAAAAGTTAAATTTAAACTCTGTCTTCTCGAGGATTACTGTCCTCATAATCCAAATCCAGAAGGAAATATATAGTTGATTTTCAATATAGACATTGGTTTAGAAAAAGCTCTTTATGTATTCAGATATAATAATAAAATCCCGAAAGATCTTTCGAACTTTCGGGATTTCATTATTATAATGCTCAGCGAGAAAAGAATGCTACTTCTTCAATTCTTTAGAGAAAGAATAAGGAGCTTCGTCATCTTTTGTACCTCTGTTAAGGTTTGGCTGATCGCTCATATTAACCTTTATCAATCCTCCTTTTAACAGATCTTCATGACCGAAATAGTTCTTTGTATAATTACTGCCGTTGAAGTTGAGAGATTCAATATAGAGGTTTTTTTTGTCGTTATTAGAAGCATCAATTACCAGGTTCTTTCCATTTTCGAAGTGCAAAGTTGCTTTCTTAAAGAGCGGAGCTCCTGTTACGTACTCATTACTTCCCGGACATACAGGATAGAAACCTAATGCAGAGAATACATACCAAGCAGAAGTCTGTCCGTTATCCTCATCACCACAATAACCGTCCGGTCCCGGAGTATACATCCGGTTCATAACCTGACGTAACCAATATTGAGCTTTCCAAGGTTCGCCTGCATAATTGTACATATAGATCATGTGTTGGATTGGTTGGTTACCATGTGCATAGTTACCCATATTCATTACAGTCATTTCACGGATTTCATGAATAACGCCGCCATAATAGCTTTCATCAAAAATAGGTGGTACGGAGAATACGGAATCCAGCATCTGAACGAAATCTTGTTTTCCACCCATCAGATCGATCAATCCTTGAGGATCGTGGAATACAGACCATGAATAATGCCAGCTATTACCTTCGGTAAAGGCATCACCCCATTTCAACGGAGAGAATGGAGACTGGAAAGTACCATCTGCATTCTTACCGCGCATTAGTTTTGATTCCTTGTCATATACATTCTTATAATTCATGGCACGTTGAGCGTAAAGATTGATTTCCTTCTTCGGACGTTTCAATTCTTTAGCCATTTTGTAGATACACCAGTCATTGTAAGCATATTCCAATGTGCGTGCAGTATTCTCATTGATCTTAACATCATAAGGTACATAACCGAGTTTGTTATAATACTCGTGTCCCAAGCGTCCGGTAGATGATACATTCGGATGAACATTCTCTGCTCCGTGAACCAGTCCTTCATATAGCGTCTGGGCATCTTCTACTTTAACACCTTTCATATAAGCATCTACCAATACGGAAGCTGAGTTGTTTCCAATCATACAACCACGATGTCCGGGGCTTGCCCATTCGGGGAAGAAACCGCTTTCTTTGTAAGTGTTGATCAGTCCTTCCTGCATTTCTTTGTTCATAGAAGGATACATCAGATTTAACAATGGGAACAAGCAACGGAACGTATCCCAAAAGCCTGTATCAGTGAACATATATCCGGGTAAAACTTTTCCGTTGTATGGGCTGTAATGAACCGGTTTACCGGCTGCATCAAGTTCGTAGAACTTACGCGGGAATAGGAGAGAACGATATAAGCAAGAATAGAAAGTACGATATTGATCAAGATTACCACCTTCAACTTCAATTTTGCCTAATACCTGATTCCAAGCTTCTTTTCCTTTTTCTGATACTTGTTCCAGTTGGTCATTTCCAAGTTCTTTCATGTTAAGAGCAGCCTGTTCAAAGCTGATGAAAGAAGAAGCTACACGGGCATTCACTTTTTCACCTTTGTGAGTCTCGAAGCCGATAATAGCACCTGCATGGTCTGTAGTCTGTTCAGCAACATTCTCTTGTACTGCACCGTTATTGACAGTAGCTTTATAAGTGAATGGCTTATCAAACTCGATGATGAAGTAGTTCTTAAAGTTTTCGGGTACACCTCCACTGTTGCGGGTAGTATAACCAATAATCTTATTTTCTTCGGGAATTACCTTGATGTAGGACCCTTTGTTGAAAGCGTCGATTACGACATATGAATTTTTGCTGTCAGGGAATGTAAAGCGGAAGATAGCTGCACGATCTGTAGGGGCCATCTCAGTAATGACATCATGTTCTGCGAGATATACCTTATAATAATAAGGAGTTGCTTCTTCGCCTTTATGAGAAAACCAACTTGCACGCTTTTCTTCGTCAAACTCAGGCTTACCTACTACAGGCATGATAGAGAACTGACCGTAGTCGTTGATCCACGGGCTAGGTTGGTGAGTTTGTTTGAATCCACGGATTTTATTGGCTGTATATACATATTGCCATCCGTCACCCATCTTTCCGGTTTGGGGGGTCCAGAAATTCATTCCCCAAGGACGGGCAATGGCTGGATAGGTGTTACCAGTTGATAATTCGAAAGTAGACTGTGTACCCATTAACGGATTGACGTACTGTGTCCAGTCATCGGCATACGAGAAGAGTGCTATGCAAAATACATAGGCTGATAATAAAAATCTTTTCATGTTATATTTATTGGTAGTTAGTTGTTTTTCCCCCATTTTGTCGGTTTGTCACTCATTATGATTTCCATTATTCCTCCTGCCGTGATATCTGAATGTTCGAAGAACGGAGTGGTAAGTGGTTGTCCATTTAGAGTAACACTTTTGATGTATTTATTTGTTTTCGTATTATTTTTTGCAATTATAGTGAAAGTTTTTCTTTCTGGCAAGCGAATCACTACTTTATCGAAAGCCGGACGTCCGATTGAGTAAATTGGTTTGCCGGGACATAGTTGATAAAATCCCATTGAATTGAGAATATACCAAGCAGACATTTGTCCGCAATCTTCGTTTCCGGACAATCCGTCGATGCTGTTGGCGTATTGGCTGCGATAAACACTATCTACCAGTTCCTGAGTTCTCCAAGGGCGGTTTACGTAATTATATAGGTGAATAACGTGATGGCTTGGTTCGTTTCCGTGTGCATATTGTCCAATAAGTCCGCTGATATCTGAAGAAGTGGTTTCTCCTTCTAATGCTGAGTCGGCAGTAAACAATGAATCTAGTTTGCCGGCAAAAGCATCTTCTCCTCCCATGAGACTAACCAATCCTTCTACATCGTGAGGAACAAACCATGTCCATTGCCAGGCTGTACCTTCGCAATAATCATCGTTACGATGGGTAGAAGCACGAGGATTGAAGGGGGTACGCCATTCGCCATTGGAGTCAAGTCCACGCATGAATCCCGTTGATTTGTCAAAATAGAATTCATAAGATTTTGCGAAACGGTCATATTTTGCTTTGTTTTCAAAGTCACCCATAGCGTCAGCGAATATAGAGATGCACCAATCATCATATGCATATTCCAGAGCTTTAGCAACGGATTCATTTTCACGGTCGCACGGCACATATCCGATGGAATTTTTGTAGAACTTAGCTTTAGGCATTAAGTGAGGAAGTACCAATGCGGGACATTTAATTTCAGTTGTATCATATTCAGCAGCACGTAGACAAGCATTGTAGGCTTCTTTGACATCAAAATCTCGGTATCCTTTCATATATGCATCTACAATGACAGGAACAGCATGATAGCCAATCATTGTTCCGGTATAATTAGATGCTAGATCCCACATTGGGAAAATACCGCCTTCCTGATGTTTCTTGATCAATGAGTTGATAAATTGATTATTCAGATCAGGATCAATGATGGTCATTAATGGATGCAATGCGCGGAAAGTGTCCCATAAAGAGAAAACTGTATAAATTGGGTTGATTGTATCTGCCTGATGAACTTGCATATCCATACCTAAATAACGTCCGTCAGCATCTGTAAACAGGTTTGGACTGATGGCACTATGATATAGAGCTGTATAGAAAATCGTTTTATCATCTTGGTTTTGTGTAGTGATATCTATTTTAGACAGATATTTGTTCCAGGCGTGTCGTGCATTTTTGCGTACTTTTTCAAAATCCCAGTCTTTTATTTCACTTTCAACATTTTTGCGTGCACCGGCTATATCAACTGCAGATACTCCGACTTTTACCAATATTTCTTCATCTTTTGTAGTTTCGAAGTGTAATAATACCTTGCAACTGGGTAGACGTTTTCCATTATCCATTGTGACGGAGTCAGTGATTAATGTATAAGTGAATGGCTTTGAGAATTTCGCATAGAAATTTATATATTGGTCGAAAGCCCAATACATTGTTTTTTTATGTCCACATATTTCAGTATCACTGATAACTTCAATCTCCATCTCGGAATTGATTTGTCGTTGTAGGCTATAATCAAGATCCAGAATAAATCCGGCTTCTTTACTTTCAGGAAAAGTGTAACGATGAAGAGCTCCGCGTTTGGTAGAGGTGAGTTCGGCTTTTACCTGGTAAGTATCCAAAAAAACTGAATAGTAACCGGGTTCTGCTATCTCATTTTGGTGAGAAAAGGAGGAAGCGTAAGCCAGATGTTGGCTTTCCGGATCTGTTGTTACATATTGCTGTTTGCCTACAGTAGGCATAAGGAGTACATCCCCATAATCACAACAGCCTGTACCACTGATGTGTGTATGAGAGAAACCATTAATTGTTGAGTCAGCATAGTAGTATCCGGAGCAAGCATCCCAACCATCAATACGGGTGTCAGGACTTGGTTGGATCATACCGTGAGGAACCACAGCTCCCGGAAAAGTATGTCCATGTCCGCCAGTCCCGATAAAGGGATTTACATAGGCACTGTAATCGGCAGTTTCTGTTGTTTCAGTACAGGAATTTAGAGATAATAGTCCCCCTAAACATCCTATAAAGAGTGTTTTTACATTCATGGTATATGTCTGTTAATGTTTAATTGCTTATTTGTTATCTGAAGAAATAAAAATATTATTTCCTACAATTTTATAATTGATTGGTATTGAGTTTTGCAACGATTTCAATACTGACTCTATATTTGATTTTTTTTTCAATACACCTGAATAGGTCTTGTCGGAGCGAATGTCCGGTGAAAGGATGATCTTTACATCGTAAAAACGTTCCAAAGCTTTAGTAATGGTGAAGATATCGGCCTGTTCAAATGGAATCAAATCATCGTGCCAAACTGCATCTAATCTGGCTTCAACCTGTTTAACAGTCAGCCTGCCGGTGCTTCTATTCAACTCAGCACGTTGTCCCGGAGCTAGAATAATGTGACCTTCATTTTGTTTGCCTTTTACTTCGATTTCTCCTTCAATTAATGTTGCTTCGGCAACCCGACCCTGTTTGTCGCATTTAAAGTTGAAAACGGTGCCCAATACCCGTACTTTCATCACATCACTTTCTACGGTAAATGGGTATTGATGATTTTTGGTTACTTTAAAAAAAGCTTCTCCTTCCAGATAAACATTCCGTTCTGTATCGGAGAACTTACTTGGATACTTCAAGATAGCAGAATTATTTAACCATACTTGAGTACCATCCGGCAAAGTTATTTCTTCGACAATTCCTTTATTGGCAGTAACTACCAACATTTCTGTTTCGTTTTGATAGAACCAGTATCCGGCACCTCCGCCTAACAATAATATTACAGTAATAATAGCGGCATATTTCATCCACCGGTACATACGTATTGTTTTAAGTTGTTTGTCGCTTTCTTGTTTAATTCTCTTGTAAAGTCTCTTTTCTGCAACATCCATACGTAACTTATCCGCATAAGAGTTTACTTTACCCAATTGATAAATTTCCTCCATACGAAATAACTGACAGGCATGTTCGTCGGACTCTTGAACCCAGGCATTTACCTCGGTCAGTTGTTCTTCAGAACATTCTCCCATCAAATATTTTTTTAGTATGTCTTCGCTCAGATTTCTCATTTTTCTTTTCCTTCTTATTATAAAAACAATTTAATCTCTAAAAACACTTATCTTATTTCCATAAAAATAAGAAAAAAACAAGCCAAAGGTGATCGAGGCGATTTCGTAGATATTTTAGTGCTTTATACATATGAGCTTCCACTGTGCGGAGTGAGATTCCAAGAATGTCCGCTATCTCTTTGTTCTTCATCTCATGCAGGTAACTTAATTTGAATACCTCTTTGCATTTGTCTGGCAACTCGTTAATGGCATCGTATATTTCTTTTCGTAGTTCCCGGTCTTCGATTCTTCGAATAACCTCATTATTATCCGGTTGATAGAATTCTGCCCGCTTTTGGTTAATCTCTTCCATAGCAGCACAATATCCTTCCTCTATACTGCGATGTTTCAGTACATTGAGACACCGGGTATAAACAGCCCGATAGAGAAAGGCTTGAATCTGGTCGCCTATCTCCATACTGTCTTTTCTTTTCCAGAGTTCTACAAATACATCCTGTACTACATCTTCTGCCTCTTCATCTCCTACCAGGCGGGTAGCATAGAAAATCAGGCTTGGATAGTACCTGCGGAATAGGACTTTGTAGGTTAATTCGAAGTTTTCGTTCATTCTTTTCCTCCAAAAATGACTCCAAATGTTTTAGGAGTATCGCTCATCTCAAATTCTACTTTAACTCCATTCATGATTTGTTCATGTGTAAGATAGGTTTTGTTATAGGAGTGTCCGTCCACTTTGATTGAGCGAATATAGATATTCTTTTTACTTACTTTCGGGGCGAGTACTGTGAATGTTTTGCCATTAGCCAGATGAAGTTTCATCTCCGGGAAGAGGGGAGTGCCTATCTCATATTGCCCGCTTACCGGATTGACAGGATAAAATCCCATAGCACTGAATACATACCAAGCGGACATCTGTCCACAATCCTCGTTGCCACAAAGACCGGCCGGAGTATTGAGATAAAGTTCATTCATTACTTTGGCAATATATTCCTGTGTACGATTCTCTTGTCCAATGGAGTTGAAGAGGTAAATCACATGATGACTCGGTTCATTGCCATGTGCGTATTGTCCAATCATACCTGTACTGAATATAGGGAGTTCCTCATTTGACGAAGGAGAATAAGTAAACATACTATCCAGCTTCTGAGCAAATCGGTTTTTGCCTCCAAGAAGGTCTATTAAACCCTTCATATCATGCTGTACAGACCAGAAATATTGCCAACCGTTACTTTCACAGATGTGTGAAGTATAGTCATCAGCTTTGAAGTCTTTGATAAAGCCTCCTTTACTATCTCTAGGCTGCATGAATGAAGTGGCGGGATTGTAGAGATTCTTATAATTTTGAGAACGTTTATAGAATTCATCTGCAATGTCTTTCTTCCCCATCTTCTTAGCCATTTCAGCGATACAGTAATCATCGAAAGCATATTCTAAGGTTTTGGATAATGACCAGTTTTCAGCATTATACTTATCTGTTACATCATATGGGATATATCCCAGTTTCTTATAAATACCAATTCCCCGATAACTATCTATGTTGGCAGTAGCTACACACGCAGCCAGTGCTTTTTCTGCATCGAAGTTACCGATTCCTTTTAGGTAAGCATCTACAATGACGGGTACTGCATGATAACCAATCATCATGTCTGTTTCACTTCCATAGAAATTCCAGACTGGTAAGCGTCCGTTCTGTTCGTAAAATGCAATGAAAGATTTCACCATATCATTGACACGCTCCGGTTCGGTATAGGTAAAAAGTGGGTGAGCAGCACGATAAGTATCCCACAAAGAAAAGGTACTATAGTTTACCCAACCATCTGCTTTATGTATCTTTTTATCCGGACCATAATAAGCTCCATCCACATCGCTATAGATAGTAGGAGCGATCATGGAATGGTATAAGGCGGTGTAAAAGTTCACTTTATCATTTTCGTTGTCTCCCGTTACTTCTATTTTGCTGAGTTGCCGATTCCAACTGTCTTTAGTTTCTGCCAAATATTTGTCGAAATTGTTTTCTGGGACTTCTGCTTGCAAATTTTTGGCTGCACCTTCCATGCTGACACCGGAAATTGCTGTATTTACAAGGATTTGTTCTCCTTCCTGAGTATTGAAATCAAAACGTGCGATAGTTGTAATTCCAATACGTTTGTTATCCTTAATAATAGCTGTAGTATCTAATTCAACTTTTTCAAAGGGTTTGGAGAAACGAGTACGAAAGTAGATATGTTGGTCACGTGCCCAACCGTCGGAGAAACGGTAACCTTGAATGGTAACTGAATCTATCACTTCAATATAAGAATCGTTAGTAAAATCCCAGTTCATAGCTTTCTTCAGGTTTAGGAAGATTGCTGCTTGTGCTTTAGGAAATGTGTATCGCTGGATACCACAGCGCTCCGTTGCTGTTAATTCAACATTAATATTATAATCTTTCAATCGTACTTGGTAATAGCCTGCAGATGCTATTTCATCTTCGTGAGAAAACTTTGAGTGAATACCAAGTGGGGCTTCTGCCTTTTTATATGGCAACGTGACCGGCATGAAAGATATGTCATATAAGTCTCCTGCACCTGTTCCTGATAAGTGGGTATGGCTAAATCCTGCAATCGTGCTGTCTGGATAAAAATAACCGGAGATACGATCCCAGCCTGGAAGTCCGTTGTCCGGACTAAGTTGTACCATGCCGAAGGGGGCTTGGGCACCGGGATAAGTATTACCTGTAAAATCGGTTCCGATAAATGGGTTTACGTACGATGAATAATCTATTTCATGTTTTTCTTCTGTAGAAGTGCAAGCAGCAAAAATGCAAGCTAAAAACAGGCATAGATAAATCGGCGTTTTCATTGTCTTTTGGGTATTAGTGATTACTTATTTTGTTATTTGAAGGATAAAGAAAATAATTAATCTATTTACAAAGGTAGAAAAAATAAATTAAAAAGAAGAGACTAGTCTCTTCTTTTCATTAGAAACTAATCTCTTTTATAGTGAAGAATCATAAAATAAAGAATGAAGAATTAGCTGCACAATAGCTGCATAGCAATTCTTAATTTTTCATTTTTCATTCTTTATTTATCAAATTCCTGCAAGTTCTAGTACTTTTTCAACGGCTGCATTCATTCCATCTGTATTCTTTCCTCCGGCTGTTGCAAAGTGCGGCTGTCCACCGCCGCCTCCTTGTATCAGTTTGGCTGCTTCTTTTACTATATTACCGGCTTTCAATCCACTTGCAACCAAGTTGTCACTAATCATAACTGTAAGCATCGGTTTGTTATTGTCTATGGTTCCAGCGACAAAGAATAAGTTTTCAGTAATTTCTCCACGAAGTTGGAAGGCAATGTTTTTCACAACTTCAGCAGGAAGTGGTGCGCAGAATTTCACTACTTTCACGCCATTGATTTCTTGAATGTTTTTCAGTAATCTCTCTTTTAGAACAGATTCTTTTTCCTTCATGAAATCATCTACCTGTTTCTTCAAGCCTGCATTTTCGTCAATGTATTTGCGGATCGCAATACCAAGGTCCGGAGCGTTATTAAAGAGTGCTTTCAAATCATTGAGTGTATCTTGAATTGTATCCAGCATTTCTTCTACGCGAACACCTGTATAGGCTTCTATACGGCGAACTCCGGCTGCAACAGAACTTTCAGAAATAATTTTCACCATTCCAATATTTCCGGTTGCGGCTACATGTGTACCTCCACAAAATTCAATAGAAGAACCGAATTGAATTACACGTACTTTATCTCCATATTTTTCACCAAAGAGTGCGATTGCTCCCAGTTCTTTAGCTTCCTCAATAGGAATGTTGCGATATTCTTTTAATGGAATGTTCGCACGAATCTTAGCATTTGCCAAGTGTTCTACTTTACGTATTTCTTCGTCTGTCACTTTCTGGAAGTGTGAGAAATCGAAACGTAAAGAGTCCGGAGTCACCAGTGAACCTTTTTGTTCTACATGCTCGCCCAGAACTTCGCGAAGTGCTTCGTCTAACAGGTGAGTTGCCGAGTGGTTGGCTGCACAAGCAGCCCGCTTATCGGTATCTACACAAGCCATCATCGGAGCTTCCGGATGTTCGGGCAACTTTTTGGTAATATGTATCGGAAGATTATTTTCTTTCTTGGTGTCGATTACTTCGATGGTTTCATATTCGCTAACCAGTACACCGGTGTCACCTATCTGACCACCACTTTCTGCATAGAATGGAGTATAGTCAAGTACAATCTGATACAAAGTCTGGTTCTTCTGTTTGATTTGACGGTAGCGAAGAATGGAAGCTTCGTATTCCGTAAAGTCGTAACCAACAAATTCTGTTGTTCCCTCTTTCAGAGTAATCCAATCGCCTGTCTCAATAGCTGCAGCATTACGTGCACGTTGTTTTTGCTGTTGCATCTCAGCATCGAACTGTTCGATATTGACTGTCATTCCGTTTTCACGGAGAATCAATTCGGTAAGGTCGAGTGGGAAGCCAAAGGTATCATACAAAGTGAAGGCTTCTTTACCACTGATTTCAGTCTTTCCGGTAGCTTTTGTATCTTCCATTGTTTTATCCAACAAACGGATACCTGTTTCCAAAGTACGGAGGAATGATTCTTCTTCTTCTTTAATTACTTTTTCAATCAGACCTTTCTGTGCAATCAGTTCAGGATATGCTTCTCCCATGTTTTCTATCAATACAGGCAGTAACTTATACATGAATGCTTGTTTCTGCCCCAGGAAAGTGTATCCGTAACGCACAGCACGGCGAAGGATGCGTCGGATTACGTAACCGGCTTTAGCATTTGATGGCAACTGACCGTCTGTAATAGAGAATGCAATTGTACGAATGTGGTCGGCAATTACACGCATAGCGATGTCATTTTGCTTATCTTTACCGTATTCTGTACCTGCCATGGCTGCTATAACTTTGATAATCGGCTGGAATACGTCAGTATCGTAATTGGACGTTTTGCCTTGTAATGCCATACAGAGACGCTCGAATCCCATACCTGTGTCAATAACTTTTGCAGGGAGTGGCTCGAGGCTACTGTCAGCCTTGCGGTTATATTGCATAAACACGAGGTTCCATATTTCAATTACTTGAGGATGGTCATGATTCACCAGATCGCGTCCTGAAATTTTAGCACGTTCTTCTGCCGGACGAAGGTCAATGTGGATTTCAGAACAAGGTCCACAAGGTCCTGTATCACCCATTTCCCAGAAGTTATCATGTTTATTACCGTTGATGATATGATCCTTAGGCAAATATTGCTCCCAATAAGAAGCAGCTTCGTCGTCACGACTCAATCCTTCCTCAGGGCTACCTTCAAATACGGTAGCGTACAGGTATTCCGGATTGAGTTTTAATACTTCTACCAGATATTCCCATGCCCAATTGATAGCTTCTTTCTTGAAGTAATCACCGAATGACCAGTTTCCTAACATCTCGAACATGGTATGGTGATATGTATCATGTCCTACTTCTTCCAGGTCATTATGCTTTCCGCTTACACGTAGACATTTCTGAGAATCCGCGACTCTGTGGTATTTCACCGGCTGGTTACCTAAAATAATATCTTTAAACTGGTTCATACCCGCGTTGGTGAACATCAGGGTAGGGTCATCTTTTATCACCATCGGAGCCGAGGGAACGATGTGGTGTCCTTTCGACTCGAAGAAATTCTTGAATGAATCTCTGATCTCTTTTGCAGTCAGCATACTTCTATATATATCTATTGTTGAGGTTAATATTCTCAAAAAACAGTGCAAAGATAGCTCGTTTTTATTATTTTTGCCGTATTAACAAGCGAAATATTTCCAAAAAGATGCGCAAGGTATACTACATATATAATTCACAGACGCAGACGTATGATCGAATTTACCCCACCGTGCGGCAACGTGCGCTTAGTATTTTACGCCGGCTTTTCTGGGGAATGGGGTTGGGAGCAGGAAGTTTTCTTGTATTACTTCTAGTATTTGGCTCTCCGTCTGAGAAAGAACTTCGAATTGAAAACAGTCGTTTGCAAGCACAATATAATGTACTTTCCCGTCGATTGGATGATGCAATGGGAGTTCTTCAAGATATCCAGCAGCGTGATGATAATTTGTATCGGGTAATTCTGCAAGCAGATCCTGTTTCTCCGGCTATTCGGCAAGCGGGTTATGGAGGTACAAACCGTTATGAAGAATTGATGGATATGGTCAATTCAAAGTTGGTGGTGAATACAACTCAGAAATTAGATGTGCTTTCTAAACAGTTATATATACAGTCCAAATCTTTTGATGATGTAGTGGATATGTGTAAGAACCATGATGAGATGCTGAAATGTATTCCGGCCATCCAACCTATTTCTAATAAAGATCTTCGTCAGACAGCATCCGGCTATGGTACCCGTGTCGATCCTATTTATGGTACAACAAAGTTCCATGCCGGAATGGATTTCTCTGCTCATCCGGGGACAGATGTATATGCAACAGGTGATGGTACAGTGGTGAAAGTCGGATGGGAAACCGGATATGGGAATACGATTGAAATTAACCATGGCTTCGGCTATATAACTCGTTACGCTCATTTACAAGGTTTTAATACGAAAGTTGGGAAGAAGGTAGTGCGTGGTGAAGTGATAGGCAAGGTGGGAAGTACAGGTAAAAGTACTGGACCTCATTTACATTATGAAGTCCATGTGAAGGGACAAATCGTTAATCCTATTAATTATTATTTCATGGATTTGAGTGCTGAAGACTACGAAAAGATGATTCAATTAGCTGCTAACCATGGTAAAGTCTTTGATTAATTAATAAATAACGAGTCTTATGCTTCATACTGATAAAGAATTAAAATTATATTATTCGATTGCCGAAGTGGCTGATATGTTTGGCGTCAATCCTTCTTTACTCCGATTTTGGGAAAAGGAATTTCCACAAATTTCTCCCAGAACTAGTGGGAGAGGGGTACGTCAATACCGCAAGGAAGATGTAGAAACGATTGGACTTATTTATCATTTGGTAAAAGAGAAAGGAATGACGCTTCCGGGAGCACGCCAGCGGTTGAAAGATAATAAGGAAGTAACTATCAAAAACTATGAAATAGTCAATCGGCTAAAAGCTATCAAGGAAGAACTTCTAGCCATTAAAAAGGAGTTGGACGGACGACATTAGGGAGGAAACCTCGGACTCTATTTCTCTATATTGATTCGGATTTGTTTATTAAACCCCCTATTCTCTAAAAAGAGGTTATTTAACTGTCTTCCCCCATTATATACTAAGGTATTGTTAGGTGTTCTGATTTCCATTCGTTTTATATAGGATAGATAGGCTTGAACTCTTTCCTCACTCCAAGTGAGGTTCATACCCAAGCGTATCTTATTAAAGGAACTTTTGGGCGCAATATCGAAGTAGACGGTGCTATCGTTTAATTGATGATAGGGACCCTCATTTCCATTCTGATTCATTCCGAAAAAATATCCGCCTGTCTTATCATTATACTCTTTAGTTGCACCTTTGGCATAAAATGTCGAAAGCGCTTCAGTAGTACGACAGACTATTCTTATTGTATCATTTGTCTGGTTCTCTATCTTTCCAAGAGCACAAAAATCACAGCTGGAAAGAGTAATTGCAGTGAACGATAGTAATAGTAATTTCTTCGTGTTTTTCATTTGCTTTTACATAATATGATTGGCGTGCTTTCCTCCTTTATTCTTCAATGCGGGTAACCTGCTTGATATTCTGAATCTTCTTCAAATTATTGCAGATAGCTCTTACGTCTTCAGCATCATGTACCCATAGTTGTATTTTACCTTCAAATATTCCGTCATTGGTTTCAATTGCCAGCTTACGGATATTTACATTCAATTGTCTGGAGATAACTTGCGTTACTTCATTTAATAAGCCCATACTGTCTATACCTTTTATATATATATAAACAAGAAAAGAAAGTTCTTTGTGAGTATCCCATTCTGTTGCTATAATACGGTTTCCATAGTTACTTTTTAACTTGGCAGCTACTGGGCATTGTCGTTTATGAATAATGATTCTGTTGTTTTCGTCGATGTATCCTAAAACGTCATCACCTGGAATGGGATGGCAACATTCAGCCATGATATATTTTTTCTGCAAACTTTCTTCCGTAAGTTTCAGTATTTCCTTCGGATTGATTTTTTCTTTTTCTTGCGGTTCTTTCTCCTCTTGTTTTTCTTTGGTATTATTATTTCCAAATGAGAAAGTCAGGTATTTTTTCCAATTACTGGTTTGCTTTTCTTTTAACTCATTTCGGTCGATCTCACTCAGCACAATGGCTTTACTGCCAATAGCTGCTAGAAATTCTTCCTCATTTTTAGAATTATGAAGTTTACGTAGTTTTTCTATAACTGTCTCGTCCGGACGTACTTCTTCTTTCTTTAAGAATTCGCTCAGTAAATCTTCACCAATCTTCTGATTGGCCTTGCGCTCTTTACGAAGAATAGCAGCAATCTTGGCACGAGCCCGGGCAGTGGTCGCAAAAACTTCCCATTGAGGTTGTACACGTTGCGATTTTGAAGTTAGGATTTCAACCTGGTCACCACTTTGCAGCTTATGGCTCAATGGTACTAGCTTGTGATTAACCTTGGCACCGATACAATGGCTACCAATATCTGTATGCAAAGAAAAAGCAAAGTCAAGTGCCGTTGAGTTTTGGGGCATCGTCTTTAGTTCTCCTTTGGGCGTGAATACAAAAATCTCGGAAGCAAACAAGTTTAATTTGATGGTATCTAGAAAGTCTATAGCATCCGGTTGCGGATCATCAAGTATCTCTTTGATTGTTTTCAACCATTTTTCCAATTCGCCTTCGTCTTCGCTACCTCCCCCTTCTTTATACTTCCAATGAGCGGCAAAGCCTTGTTCAGCAACATCGTTCATACGTTCACTACGGATTTGGACTTCAATCCATTGACCATTATTCCCCATCAAGGTAACGTGTAATGCCTGATATCCGTTGGCTTTCGGATGGCTTACCCAGTCACGCAGACGGTCGGGATGCGGCTTATATATCTTAGATATGGATACATAAATATCGAAACAGTCATTCAACTCTTCCTCCTGATTGCGTGGTTCGAAAATAATGCGGACAGCCAGTAGGTCATAAATTTCTTCGAAGGGGACGTGCTTAGTCTGCATTTTATTCCAGATGGAATAAATAGATTTTACTCTTGCCAATATTCGATATTTGAGCCCCATCTTATCTAGTTGTGTACGGATAGGAGCTGTGAAATCATTGAATACTTTATCGCGTTGGGCAGCGGTAGCAGTCAATTTTTCCTCTATTTCAGCAAATTCTTCAGGATGTTCATATTTGAAACTGAGATTTTCTAATTCAGTTTTAATCTTATAGAGTCCCAGACGATTTGCCAATGGTGCATAAATATAGAGAGTCTCACCGGCTATCTTAAATTGCTTATTTGGCAACATAGAACCCAGGGTACGCATATTGTGTAAACGGTCGGCTATTTTAATCAGGATAACACGGATATCATTAGACATAGTAAGCAGTAACTTCTTAAAGTTCTCTGCTTGAGCGGAGGCGCGATCTCCAAAAATACCACCGGAGATCTTAGTAAGTCCGTCTACAATCTGAGCTATTTTAGGACCAAAAATATTTTCTATATCTTCTACTGTGTAGTCGGTGTCTTCCACTACATCATGCAGCAACGCTGCACAGATAGAAGTAGAACCTAATCCAATTTCGTTGCATACGATTGTAGCGACTGCAATCGGGTGCATGATATAAGGTTCACCGGAACGACGTTTGATTCCTTTGTGTGCCTGATTGGCGAAGTTGAAAGCTTTGGTTATGATTTCAACTCGTTTGCGATGTTTGGTAGCAAGATAATCATTCAGTAGTTCCTGGAATGCCTGATTGATCATCTCCTCATCTGCTATTTCTTTGGGGGTCAGATTCTCCATATTTGTTATCCTTTCACTTGCTTAGTTTTGCAAAAATAAACAATTTTCCGAATGAAGCAAGCGAGAAGCTGCTTATTTGTATATTTTCAATCGTTTACCCGCAGATATTCTAGTATTAGACATTCCATTCCATTTTTGTATATCTTTCACTCGAACACCTAGCTTATCAGCGATAGTAGATAATGTGTCTCCATTTTTGATATTATAATAGGTCGGAGTGCCTTTGCCTGCAACAGAAGTAGCTTGTTTACGTGTAGCGGGTTCTTTTTCCTTTACAGCAACCGTTTTTCTGTTGCGGAATAATTCGTCAGCACGATGTCCATAAATAGTATCTTGTTTATCAATGAAGGTACTTATTGCGTTGATCGGAAGTCGCAATGTATAAGGTTTCGTATCTCCCGGAATGACTTGCTGCTTATATTGCGGGTTTAAGCTCTTGACCTCATCTAAAGGAATATTACAGATTTCGGATATTTGTTCGAAGTGTAAGTTCTTGTTTACTTGTATTGTATCTGTACTTGCCGGAATATTAGTCTCCATCGGACAAATATTATGATCGCAGTAATAAGTCATCACATAGTTAGCAGCAATAAAAGCAGGTACATATCCTTTTGTCTCTTTCGGCAAGAAATTATAAATTTTCCAATAATCAGTTTCTCCTCCCGCACGGCGAATCGCTTTATTAATGGTGCCAGGACCACAATTATAGGCAGCAATGACTAGATTCCAGTCTCCATAAATAGTGTACATCTCTTTCAAATAACGAGCAGCAGCCCATGTTGCTTTAATAGGATCACGACGCTCGTCTACCAAACTATTAGACTCCAGACCATATATTTTCCCAGTTCCAAGCATGAATTGCCATAATCCTGATGCACCTGCCCGTGATACGGCAGATGGATTTAAGGCTGATTCAATAATAGGGAGGTATTTAAGTTCTATTGGAAGTCCGTAGGCATCCAAAGCTTCTTCAAAAATCGGCATATAAAAATTGCAGGCACTCAACATGAAAGATACCTGATTGCGCAGACGTCCGGCATACATATCAATAAATTTACGTACTACTTCATTATAAGGCATTTCCATGATAGCTGGAATGCGTGAAAGGCGGTCTGTGTATACGGAATCGCTGAATAGGGGATTTACTTCTGCTGTACTGCAATCTTTACCTAAATCAACGTAATTTTTAGCTTTCCAGTCATTCAGTAAGCTATCTAGCGGATATGTCATACTCATTGGTAATTCGATGCTTTCTTTGCGTTCGGTTCCATTTTCATGAATGACTACATCTACACTTTGGGCTTTGGCTTGAGAAATTGCTAGTAAAAAAAATAAAATAATCGGATAATAGTTTGATAATTTCTTCATGTTCAATAATAAGTTCAATCTTAGTTGTGCTTTTAAAATCGTAATACGCATTGTAGGCCGACCGATTTTTTATTGGAGTTGAACTGGTTGTTAATGATTGCCGGTTCTACTTTCATGCTTAGGTCGGGAGAGATATCAAAGTTAGACAATTCCGCATCTACATAAGCGTCGATAATGGAAATGATATAAACTCCGATAAATGCAAATATACTAAGGTCCCGGTATCTCCGGAACATATCTTTTCTTTTTTTTATGGTATTTTTTAATTGGTCTTCATTATAATTAGCATTAGGAGGTAACAAATCTTCGTAACTTTTGGTATTTGGGTTACTGTCCATAATATCCAAATAAGCTTGTGAATAGTCTTTGTACATTTTGCCGTTCCAACTCAGTGCATAAGCACAACCGGCAAATCCTCCATATATAATAGGTAATTTCCAATATTTTCGATTGTATATTTGTCCTCCTCCCGGGAAAACAACAGCGAGCCATGTGGCTCTGGTCGGATTAGGTACAAATATTTTTTTGTTTAAATCCTGCGCAGGTGGGAGGCTGTCTTGACTAATCACAATTGCGTTTGGCTGTTCTATTTTCTTCAACTCTTTTTGGTTGGATACATCCAGACTATCGGCTATATGTATTTTAGCGGCAGAAAGGCTATCTACTGGCTGCAAGCGTTCTAGTTTGAGAAGTCTCAGGGAATCTTGCTTTAATGAATCTTGTTCCTGAGCCGGATCACGATGTCTTCGGGCACGTGCTTTGGGAGGCTGACGTTGCTGGATTGTGCTATCTTTTTGTACCGGAGTTACAGGCTCCTGCGCATACATATCAATCCCTGCCACCTGTAAGAAACAGAGAAGCAGGGTAGTGATTAGTAACTGATATCTTTTACTTTTCCTAGTCATTTACTTTTTTAGCGTATCGAAGATTTCCATGATACGTTCCAATTCCTCCTCGTTGCTGAAAGGAATACTGATCTTTCCTTTACCTTTTTCGGAGCAAGTGAGTTGTACCTTTGTGTTAAAGAAGCCGGTTAGTTGTTGCTTTAATAAATTAAACTCTTCCGGAAGTTTGGCACGTTTAGGAGCAATTTTCCGTGTACCACTCTTCACAACCTCTCCTTCGCTGAGTGATTTAACAATTTCTTCTACTTTGCGAACGGAGTATCCGTGTTCTTGTATCTCTTCGAATATTTTTACTTGCAATTTAGGATCGCCTAATGAAATCAGTGCACGGGCATGTCCCATGTCAATTTGCTTGTTCTGCAAGGCCATTTGTATTGGAGCCGGCAGTTTCAGTAAACGCAGATAGTTAGCAATTGTTGTTCGGTTTTTGCCGATGCGTTCGCTCAAGCGTTCCTGAGTTAATTCATATTGATCGAGCAGATGTTGATAGGCGAGTGCTATTTCCAAAGCATTCAGGTCTTCACGCTGGATGTTTTCAATCAACGCCATTTCCATCATGTTTTCGTCGTCCGCTGTGCGAATGTAGGCAGGGATTGTTTTCATTCCTGCTTTTTGTGAAGCACGATAACGGCGCTCTCCGGCAATGATCTGATATTCATCGTCCGAGAGTTTGCGTAGAGTGATTGGTTGGATAATTCCGATTTCTGCAATTGAATCCGCCAATTCTTGCAATGCCGTTGTATCAAATTCACGGCGTGGTTGGTTAGGATTGACAGAAATTTTTGCCAATTCTATTTCATTAATGGAAGAAGAGCCTTCGGTTTTCACATCATCCATTGAGAGCAAGGCGTCAAGTCCACGTCCTAATGCATTTCTTTTTTGTGTTGCCATATCTTCTTCGTTATTTATTTCTGTTGATAATCTCTTTTGCGAGAGTTAAGTGGTTTTTAGAACCGGTTGAATCCGCATCATAAAGGATGGTGGGGATGCCATAACTAGGTGCTTCACTTAGCTTGACATTTCGTTGGATGACAGTGTTGAACACTAATTCCCGGAAATGTCGTTTCACTTCGTCGTAAATCTGATTGGCTTGGCGCAAACGTGAGTCATACATAGTTAGCAGAAATCCTTCAATTTCCAAAGCCGGATTCAGTTTTGACTTAATAATTTTGATTGTATTCAATAATTTACTGATTCCTTCAAGGGCAAAATATTCAGCTTGTACAGGAATGATTATCGAATCGGCAGCGGTCAATGCATTAATTGTAATCAGTCCTAATGACGGTGAACAGTCTATCAAAATATAGTCATATTCTTTCTTCAATGGTGTGAGCACTTCCTTTAGTATTTTTTCGCGATTAGGAAGGTTCAGCATTTCAATCTCAGCTCCTACCAGATTGATATGTGAGGAGATGACTTTTAAAGAGTCTATATCTGTGTCGAGGATAGCGTCCTGTACATTGGCTCTGTCTATAATACATTCATAGATAGTGCATTCCGATTGCTTAATGTCTACTCCCAAACCGGAAGAGGCATTCGCTTGCGGATCGGCGTCTACCACGAGTACTTTCTTTTCAAGTGTAGCAAGTGACGCTGCGAGGTTGATTGTAGTCGTTGTTTTTCCTACACCACCTTTTTGATTGGCCAAAGCAATAATCTTTCCCATATTCTCTAAATTTATTGGCAGCGAAATAAGTGATAAATCCTTAGAGCGCCTACGAAAAAATAGAAACTTTGCAATTTCTGTTGATAAGTTGCCTGTTTTGTTAATAACTGCCGGGTGAGGCGATTACAAAACTTTGATAGTTATATCAACAGTTTTTCTTCTCAGAGCTTGCAAATATACATATTTATATTGGAAATCTATTTCTTTTTTTAGTCGCTTGCAGAAGATTAAGATTTGTAAACGGGTGGTTATGTGCCGGATAGTAGTTTGTACCTTGTAGAGTGGTGATTTTTTCCATTTTAAAATGTAATGTTTGGTTCGTTCCACCCAGGTTGCCGCTTCGTTCTACCACTGTGTCCGTTTCATCCCACCTATGTAGAACGAAACGGACACAGTAGTAAAACGAATTAGTTTTGGTAAACCGAGAGCATCATTTATGAACGGTGATAAATTAATTATTAATAACTACGTGGTTGGTATTACGTCTACTTTTTGTTACTTTTGTGCAGACATTAAATAAAAAGGAAAGGATTGAAAAGTATGGAAAATAAACGACCGCTGATACTTGTGTCGAATGATGATGGTATCATGGCTAAAGGTATTAGTGAATTGGTTAAGTTTCTTCGGACATTGGGGGAAATAGTTGTAATGGCACCTGATGCTCCGCGTTCCGGTAGTGCTAGTGCATTGACAGTGACACAACCCGTACATTATAAATTGGTCAAGCAAGAAGTAGGAGTGACGGTATATAAATGCTCCGGAACACCGACTGACTGCATTAAATTAGCATGGAATACAGTGCTCGGCCGAAGACCGGATCTGGTAGTCGGAGGTATTAATCATGGTGATAATTCTGCTACGAACGTGCATTATTCGGGTACGATGGGAGTAGTGATTGAGGGTTGCCTGAATGGTATTCCGTCTATCGGCTTTTCACTATGTAATCATGATATGGGTGCTGATTTTGAAGCTGCCGGTCCTTATGTGCGTAAAATCGCAGCCATGGTTCTGGAGAAAGGTTTGCCTCCTCTGACTTGTCTGAATGTGAATTTTCCTGATACTCCTGATATTAAAGGAATAAAGGTATGCGAACAAGCGAAAGGATGTTGGACAAATGAATGGGAAGTCTGCCCACGTCAAAACGACCGGAATTACTTTTGGCTGACAGGTGAATTTGCTGATCATGAACCGGAAAATGAAAAGAATGATCACTGGGCATTGGCAAACGGATATGTGGCTATTACTCCAACTACGGTAGATTTAACTGCTTATAGTTTTATTGAAGAACTAAATAGCTGGATGGAAGAAAATAAAGAGTAATTAATTTTCTTGTTTTATGAAATATTATCTGATTGTCGGTGAAGCTTCCGGTGATTTACATGCGTCTCATCTGATGTCTGCTTTGAAAGCAGAAGATCCGCAGGCCGACTTCCGTTTTTTCGGGGGGGATCTGATGTCTGCTGTTGGAGGGAAAATGGTTAAGCATTATAAGGAGTTGGCATACATGGGATTTATTCCTGTATTGCTTCATTTGCGCACTATTTTTGCTAACATGAAACGTTGCAAAGAAGACATTGTAGCATGGAATCCGGATGTGGTGATACTGG
This sequence comes from Bacteroides sp., assembly GCF_028690125.1. Taxonomy (GTDB): domain Bacteria; phylum Bacteroidota; class Bacteroidia; order Bacteroidales; family Bacteroidaceae; genus Bacteroides. Next base: position 151,038 of record NZ_JAQVBV010000004.1, read on the forward strand.
TAGATTATCCGGGGTTTAATCTTAAAATTGCCAAATTTGTGCATGAAAAGACACAAATTCCGGTTTACTACTTTATTTCTCCGAAAATCTGGGCCTGGAAGGAGTACCGTATTAAAAATATCAAACGGGATGTGGATGAACTTTTTTCTATTCTTCCCTTTGAAATTGAGTTTTTTGAAGGTAAGCATCAATATCCTATTCACTATGTAGGCAATCCTACAATGGATGAGGTGACTGCCTATCAGGAAGCTCACCCCGCAAACTTTCAAGAGTTTATCACAGAGAATGGCTTGGAAGATAAACCTATCATTGCTTTGCTGGCAGGTAGCCGGAAGCAGGAAATAAAAGATAACCTGCCGGATATGTTGAAAGCAGCTTCCGCTTTCTCCGAATATCAGCTTGTTTTGGCGGGTGCACCAAGTATTTCTCTGGAATACTACAAACAATATGTGGGGCAAGTCGAAGTGAGAATTATCTTTGGACAGACTTATCGGCTTTTGCAAAATGCGGAAGCTGCATTGGTCACTTCAGGAACAGCTACTCTTGAGACTGCATTGTTTCGTATTCCTCAGGTGGTCTGTTATCATACTCCTATCGGAAAGGTGATTTCATTTTTGCGCAGACATATATTGAAAGTGAAATTTATTTCATTGGTCAATTTGATTGCTGATCGTGAAGTTGTGAAAGAATTGGTAGCCGATACAATGACAGTTGGAAATATGCGACTGGAATTAAAAAATATTCTTGAAGATGCAGAATATAAGAAAACGATGTTGGCAGGCTATGAGTACGTGGCAGAACGGCTAGGTTCTGGCGGTGCACCTAAGAAGGCAGCTCATGAAATGCTGAGAATTTTGAAAAAATAACTTTCTTTTTCTGAATAAACGTAAAGCCGGTGCAGTAATTGCCCGGCTTTTTTATTTATAAAACAGAAGATTAACTAAGAAAAAACTAATATGAAAAAATTGAATTGGATTTTAAGTTTGTTGTTGCTGGCATTAGTACCTGTGCTGCAATCGTGTGATGACAATGATGATTATTATTCTATCGAGGATTTTAGTTGGGATTGGGCTACCGTTCATGCTACAGGTGGTGGAAGCTATTATTTGGAAGGTGACCGTTGGGGTATTATTGATCCGGTTACTACAGCAATTCCATGGTATCGCCCGGTGGATGGAAAACGAGTGGTTGCTATTTTTAATCCTTTAGCTGATACTAAAGATGGTGTGGAGGTTCAGATGAAAGGCATTAATGAAGTGCTAACCAAAGAAGTAGAAGAGATGACTGCGGAGAATGAAGAAGAATTCGGTAATGATCCTATTTTGATTTATCAGGGCGATATGTGGCTTGGAGGTAAATTTCTGAATATTATCTTCTATCAGAATGTCCCTTATTCAAAAAAACATCGTATTAGCTTGGTTCAGAATAAAATAAAAACTCCTGAAGTACCAGAAAATCCAGAAACTCAAAGTGTGGATGAAGATGGTTATGTACATTTGGAATTACGTTATAATACCTATGATGATGTGACAAAAGATTGGGGTTGGGGACGAGTGTCCTATAATCTTGAAGAGTTTTATCCTAAAGAAAAAGAAGAAAATGCAGAGCCCGTAATGAAAGGATTTAAGATAAAGATGAATTCAAAGGAAAATGGAGACGGTGTAATTGTCGTTCTTGATTTTGATCATCCGGTAGGAGTACCTGAAAAATCCAAGGCAGTGCATACTACTTCTTCTATGATACAATGATAATAGTGATGTTTTGATGTGATAGTGTGTAAAAAAGACCGGGAGCTTTCTGATAAAAATAGCTTCCGGTCTTTTCCTTTTTATGATTTCTCTATTAAGGAATCTATAATATTTCTCTCTAAAAGATGGTTTAAATCCAAGTCAGGGCATATATGTAAACAACTGCTGCCGGGATTGCCATTAAAGAACTGTCGAAACGGTCGAGCATACCTCCATGTCCGGGAAGAATTGTTCCGGAATCTTTTACATGGAGTTGGCGTTTCAGTAGTGATTCAGTCAAGTCTCCCCAAGTTCCGAATATAACAACCACTAAGGCTAATCCTGCCCACTGCCACATAGACATGAATGAAAAATAGTGAGCGAGTGCAAAAGAAGCTCCGATTGCTACTATACCGCCTCCAATAGAACCTTCCCACGATTTTTTAGGAGAAATGCGTTCGAATAAACGGTGTTTTCCGATTAATGAACCAACGCAATAGGCTCCGGTGTCATTCAACCAAATAAAAATAAAAATAGATAGTGGTAGAATCGGATTATAACTTACACTGTCGTATTCCGGATCTACATTAAATGCCAGTACATTCAGTAAAGCAAAAGGTAGTCCGATGTACAGTTGGCTAAACATAGAATATGCCCAGTTTAGTATCGGATTCTCCTTTTTCAGATATAACTCACTAATCATCAGATAAAGTAGCAGCACTACATATGGAATGAATATCTTTGAATCTGCTGCATTAATACAGAACGCCATGATTGCCAGGAATAAATAAGCTCCTCCCAGCATATTAATGAACTTATTAATGTTGGCTCCTTCTGCCCGATTGTTTATCAGTTGTCCATACTCGAAAATAGTTAATGAACTGATTATAACAAATAAAATGCCAAAACTTAATACCCCGTAAAGAATACATCCTACTAAAATAGCTACAAAAAGTACTCCAGTAATAGCCCGTTTTATAAAATTACTATTCAAAATATATCGTGTTATTAGTTATTGGATTCGGCATTCTTTTCTTTAGCAGAATTTTCAGCTTCTTCTTCCTTAATTTCTTTTTCTTCCTTTTCTACTTCTTTGGCTAATTTCCTTTCAGCTTCGGCTGCTACCTGGCTTTCTTTAGCTGCCATAATTTCTTCAGAACGGGAAGCCCAGGGGCGTTTGCCAAAGATATGTTCAACGTCTTCAGCAAAGATAACTTCTTTGTCAATTAACAGTTGAGTCAATTCGTTATGACCTTCTTTGTGCTCAGACAGAATTTGTTTAGCGCGCTGATATTGCTCGTTTACCATTTTCTTGACTTCTTCATCGATTAACTCCGCAGTTTTTTCACTATAAGGGCGGTTAAAAGAATATTCGTCATTATTGTAATAGCATAAATTCGGCAGTTTATCACTCATTCCTAAATAAGCAATCATACCGTATGCTTGTTTGGTAACTCTTTCCAAGTCATTCATAGCCCCTGTAGAAATACGACCGATAAATAAGTCTTCGGCAGCACGTCCTCCTAATGTTGCACACATTTCATCCAGCATTTGCTCTTTCGTAGTGATCTGACGCTCTTCCGGTAAATACCAGGCAGCACCTAATGCACGTCCACGGGGAACAATGGTGACTTTAATTAATGGATTTGCATATTCCAGTAACCAAGATATAGATGCGTGACCCGCTTCATGCAGAGCAATAGAACGACGTTCTGCTTCTGTAGTTATCTTGGTTTTCTTTTCCAAACCACCGATGATACGATCTACAGCATCTAAGAAGTCTTGCTTACCTACGAATTTCTTTCCGTGACGAGCTGCGATCAAGGCAGCTTCATTGCAGACATTTGCGATATCTGCACCGGAGAATCCCGGAGTTTGGCGTGCTAACAAATCTACATCGATACTATCGTCTATTTTGATAGGGCGCAAATGTACACCGAATACTTCTTTTCGTTCATTCAGGTCAGGTAAGTCTACGTGTATCTGACGGTCAAAACGTCCGGCACGAAGCAAGGCTTTATCAAGCACATCTACACGATTGGTAGCAGCCAGAATAATAACACCGCTATTGGAACCGAAACCATCCATTTCTGTTAAAAGCTGGTTCAGTGTATTTTCCCGTTCGTCATTTCCTCCCATTGCGGGATTTTTACCACGAGCACGTCCTACCGCATCGATCTCGTCGATAAATACAATACAAGGAGCTTTTTCTTTTGCCTGCTTAAAAAGGTCACGTACACGAGAGGCGCCTACGCCTACAAACATTTCTACGAAGTCGGAACCGGCGAGGGAGAAGAAAGGTACATTTGCTTCACCGGCAACAGCTTTGGCAAGCAATGTCTTACCTGTTCCCGGAGGACCTACTAGTAGAGCACCTTTAGGAATTTTACCTCCCAGATCCGTATATTTTTGAGGCTCTTTCAAAAATTCAACAATCTCCTCAACTTCTTGTTTGGCTTCTGCCAGACCTGCTACATCTTTAAATGTGATCTTTATAGATCCTCCTTTTTCAAAGAGCTGTGCTTTAGATTTGCCCACATTGAATACACCACCGGCACCACCGCTGCCACCGCCACTCATCCGGCGCATGAAGAATATCCATAAAGCGACTAACAATACAAGTGGCAGTATACTGGTCAGAATTGTCGGAAATAGATCTGATTTTGTCGGATAATCGAATGTTCCGTCAAAGTTTCCTGCTTCTTGTTCCTTTTTTAGAAACTGATTTAATTCATCGTTGGACGGGCCATTAGTCGTTACTATCGGATTTTTTCCAATTTTGCTGGAGTCTGCTCCGAATACAGCACCTACTGCATTGGATTTGATGTAAGCTTCAATCGTTCTGTCATCATTACCTATAACTTTCCCGATATATCCGTTTTTTACATATTTTTCAAACTCACTGTATGGAACGGCTTTGCTTCCATTGCTTTGATAATTACTACTCCAATAGAGTCCGAGAAGCATCAGAGCGATAAACATATACATCCAGTTCAAATTGAACTTGGGCATATTCACCTTATTATTGGTAGGCTTGTTATTATTAGCGTTGTTATTATCCATAATTATAAATTAGTCAAGATCGGGAATTTGCGTAAGTTTGGCATCAGCCCAGAGATGTTCAAGATTATAGAAAGCTCTGGTTTCGGGTAGAAAAATATGCACTAATACATCAGCGTAATCCATTGCCACCCATTCTGCATTACGCAGGCCATCTACGGCAGAAGGTTTACTGTTTGCACCTTCACGTGCAAATTCTTTGATTGAATCTACGATCGCACTTACCTGACTGGGGGAGTTTCCCTGACAAATAACGAAGTATTTACAGATAGTATCTTCTATATTAGTTAAATCGGCAATAATAATATTTTTACCTTTCTTTTCTTGAATTCCCTCTTTTATTTTTTCAATTAATATCTTTGTCTCGTTCATTCTTTGATTGAAATTAATAATTCATGTTCTCTTTTGGTTTATAACAAAAAAGGTTTCCCCTTTGTTTCAGTTTATAAACGTGATATTTTTGACAAATATACGCTGATTTATTGGATACAAGAAAGTTATGGACTAATTTTTGTGTTTTTTAGTGTAGTCTCTTTTGTTTGAAATGATAATTTGAAGTTTTTTTGCAAAAAAAATATTGGAAATATTTGTAGTTCACGAAAACTTTGTATCTTTGCACCCGCAAACGGATATTATTGGGCTATGGTGTAATGGTAACACATCAGATTCTGGTCCTGACGTTCCAAGTTCGAGTCTTGGTAGCCCAACAGAGAAATAAATTATTTACAGATAAAAACCTACTAAAAGAATCTTTTTAGTAGGTTTTTGTATTTTATGATTTGGCGTTAAGTTAGTCTGAAAAAGAGATCAGTCCGAAAGCCCTGTGGGTATGTTAAATTATCGAAGTGCTTATGTTTTTTGTAATGTGATAATATCCTTTTATAAAACACTATAGATCAATCAATAATTAGCTTTATTTATATACCGATTGCATCGATGATTTACGGTTGTGATTTGTCACCCACATACTTTTTGACTTGATCCTGAAAAAGTACCAATAAAGATTTCTGCTTTGACCCTAAAAAACATTTTATTTCCGATATCTCTTTCTATGATTTAGAGTGGGAGAAAAATAAAACAGGTTTGACTGCCTGGGGGCAATCAAACCTGTTTTTAAATCATAAAGAGTCGTTGTTATTCTTTCAGTGATTCGTCAATAACTTTAATTTTTTGCATAATTAGCTCCAAGTCAGCTTTCAATTTATCAACCTTGCGGTTGAGCTCGGTTAGTAAGCTGCTACCTTTTTTTGATGTAGAAGTCAGGAATCCCAAGTTATTTTCATAAGTTTGAAGTTCATTCTTCATATTGTCATAAGTACGTACTAGCTTTTCACGTTCTCTGTACAGAGATTGCGGACCACTTTCTTGAATATTATTGATGTTAGAACGGAAATTACTTAATTTTTTGTTTGATGCATTGATGTTGAAGCGATCGAACAACTGGTCAATCAATCCATGATATTGTTTATATAACTTATCTTTTTCTTTGAACGGAACATGACCGATTGAATTCCATTCTTTCATCAACTCACGTACCAAAGTGTTGGCTTCATTCGTATCCATATTTTCATCAATGGCAGAAAGTTTTTCAATCAATGCTTTCTTTTTATCCATATTTTCTACTTCGACAGAGCGCTGTGAAGAAGTAGCCTTATTCTTTTGTTCAAAGAAGTAGTCGCAAGCCGAGATGAAACGCTTCCAGATAGCATCCGAATATTTCTTAGCTACCGGTCCGATTGTTTTCCATTCTTTTTGAAGCTTGGTTAATGCATCTGATGTAGTTTTCCAGTCGGTACTGTCTTTCAATGCTTCTGCTTTTTCACAAAGATCTTTCTTTCTTTCCAGATTTTCGTTCATTCCTTCTTTCAGACTCTTGAAAAAATCTCCTTTCTTTTTGAAGAAATCATCACAGGCATGACGGAAACGCTCGAAGATCTTTACATTCATTTTTTGCGGTGCAAAACCGATGGTTTTCCACTTGTTTTGTAAGGCAATAACCTCCTGAGTTTTGTTTTCCCAGGCAGAGAATGTTTTCAGTTCATTATATTCGATTGCTTCTACGATTTCGCAGATTACAGTCTTCTGATCCAGATTATGTTGTTCTGATTCTTTTAATGATTCAAAATGCTGCTGATGACGGCGATTCACTGCTGTTGAAGCAGTTTTAAACCGATTCCAGATTTCATCTCGTAATTCTTTAGCTACAGGTCCTGTATCACGGAATTCCTGATGTAACTTTTGGAGTTGGTGGAAAGCAGAAACTACATCTTCTTCATCAGCCAACTTTTCAGCAGCTTCGCAAAGATGGGTTTTGATTTCCTGATTTTTCTTGAAATCATATTCGCGGAATTCGTTGTTCAGTTTTAGTAAATCATAGAATTTCTCTATATATAACTGGTAGTTTTTCCAAAGTTCATTGACTTTACCTTGTGGAACTAGTTTAGTCTCATTCCATTGCTGCTGTAGTTTTTTGAACTCTGTATATGATTTGTTGGCATCATCACCCGATTCTACCAATTCTTTCAGTTCTTCAATAATGGAAAGTTTAACTTGCAGATTTTCTTCTTTCTGGCGTTCCAGTTCGGCAGTCTGCATATTGCGTTTCTCTTTGATAGTCGTCATTAGGACTTTGAATTCATTTTCTTCAGAGTCTTCTTCAGGTACGAAATCTTCGAGGATGCCGCCATTCTCAACAAACTGTTTTCTGGCAACTTCCAATTCGGCATTATGTAACTTGTAGAATGTTTGTTTCAGACTATCGATTTCTTGCTTACTAGCATTATCAGCATCCTGAGCAAGTTCTTTCAACCGTTTCAATATCTCTTCCTTAGTGGGAAATTTCGAGGTTACTTCAGGTTGAATTTCGGTAATAATTTCCTCAACCGGAGTTTCCGTAATTTCTTCAGAAACCTCGACTGTTTTCTTTTCTTCTTCTAATTCCCCTTGATTCAAAGGTTGATTAGTGTCATGAGCGTCCATCATTGTATATTAGTTTTGGATCACAAATTAATGAAATAAAATGATTACTTCATACTATTTTGCTTGTTTTTTTTTATTTATCTTGTTTTTACGATAATAAAACCGTGATTCCCATGTATAGCATCATTCCAATGATGTCATTTGTGATAGCTATAAATGGTCCTGTCGCAATAGCAGGGTCGATTTTAAATCTTTCAAGTGTCATAGGCACCAATGTTCCGAAAATAGAGGCAAACATGACTACGGCAAACAAACTGATTGATACTGAATAGGTGACTGTAGCCGTTGCTCCGAAACGGATGAAATTATAGGTATATACCAGCAGAGAAATGATAGTAGCATTGATTAGCGCTACAACCGCTTCTTTAGTGACTTGCTTGAATGTGTTTTTGGTATCCAGCGAACTATTGGCCAAACCTTGTACAATAATAGCAGAAGATTGAGTACCTACGTTTCCTCCGGTACCACCGATAAGTGGAATATACAATGCCATTTCCGGATGAGCAGCAAACGTAGAATCGAAATTTCCCAATATCATGGAATTACCGATTCCTCCCAGCATACCAATCAGTAACCACGGTAGACGTGCTGTTGTCTGACGGAGTACATTATCATCTGTTTCTACATCCTGCGAAAGTCCGGATGCCAACTGATAATCGCGTTCAGACTGTTCACGAACCTCGTCCATAACGTCATCGACGGTAATTTGTCCTACCAGACGACCTATGCTGTCTATTACCGGAATAGCAACTAAGTCATACTTTTCAATCACTTGTACTACTTCATCAATAGGAGTATCTACGTGTACCGAAATAGGATCTTTCTGCATCACGTGCTTTACTTTTGATACAGAAGGAGAAGTGATCATTTTTTTTAGTGGGAAAATACCTCTCAGACGTTCATCGTCATCTATAACATATACATAATATATTTCGTCCAGTTCTTCTGCTTGTAGCCTCATCTCTTTCAGGCATTCGGGCATACTCCAGTTTTCATTGACCAGCACCATTTCCGTACCCATCAAACCACCGGCTGTATTTTCATCGTATTTCAGCAGATCGACAATGTCACCTGCCTGTTCGATGTCCTCAATGTGTGAAAGGACTTCTTCTTGTTTGTCTTCGTCAAGTTCGCGCATCAGGTCTACGGCATCATCCGTATCCATATAATCTACGAATCTCTTGGCGATCGTTTCAGAGGGAAGAATTTCGAGGAATTCTTTACGCACGTCTTCATCCATCTCGACAAGTACGTCGGCAGCGATTTCATTGTCTAGTAAACGATAGATAAATCTGGCTTCTTCCGGATTCAGGTCATTACATAATTCAGCGATATCGGCAGGGTGAAGATCGATTAAAAGCTCTTTAACCCTGTCGGCATCCTTCTGCTCGATAAGTTGTTTTACATTATCTATATATTCCTCGTTCATATTAATCAAAAATTAAAAAGGAAGAACTAAGAATTTGCTGTTGAAGTGTTTATTGCTTTTAAAGCAATTTCCACTTGGTTGGTCAGGCTGATAAACTCTTCTACTGATAGTTGTTCAGGACGTTTGTTAAATAACGGATCTTCTGTCAATGGACAATCTTTGCCCAGAATGGGTTTGATGGAGTTACGCAATGTTTTACGGCGCTGATTGAAAGTGGTTTTCACTACCACTTTGAATAACTTCTCATCACATCCCAGCTCCTTCGTCTCATTGCGAGTCATACGAATGACCGCACTTTTCACTTTAGGAGGCGGATTAAACACATATTCGCTGACGGTAAATAAATATTCTACTTTATACCATGCTTGTATGAGTATGCTTAGTATACCATAGGTTTTACTACCCGGACCGGCAGCGATCCGTTCGGCTACTTCTTTCTGGATCATTCCTGTACAACAGGGAATGATATCTTTGTTGTCCAGCATTTTAAAAAATATTTGGCTGGAAATGTTATATGGGTAATTACCTGTCAGTACAAAAGGTTTTCCGTCGAACAGCCGATGCAAGTTCATTTTCAGGAAGTCATCCTCAATGATATGATCTTCCAGAGACGGATAAGCTTCACGGAGGTAGGCTACAGATTCGTAATCTACTTCTACGACTTTGACGAGTCGGTTTTTTTTCACCAGAAATTGAGTTAATACTCCCATACCCGGTCCTACTTCCAAGATAGGTAATTCGGGAAACGTATCAACTGTATCGGCAATATCCTGTGCTACTTTCAGATCTTTCAGAAAGTGTTGCCCGAGAAACTTTTTAGGCTTTACTAATTTCATTTACAAACTAAATAATTACTTTTGCAGCTGACAAAGATAATTCTTTTAAATGAAGAATAAAGAATTAAGGATGAAGAAACTATTAAAAAAGACACTTGAACTGGTATTGCCGATTGTTTTGGGTGGCTTTATCTTATATTGGGTCTATCGGGACTTTGATTTTGCAGAGGCCGGTGATGTCTTGCTATACGGTACAAACTGGGGATGGATGCTTTTTTCATTGGTGTTTGGAGTATTTGCCCAAGTGTTTCGTGGTTGGCGGTGGAGGCAGACCTTGGAACCGTTAGATGCTTTTCCTAAAAAGAGTGATTGTGTTAATGCCATTTTTGTATCTTATGCGGCTAGTTTGATTGTTCCCCGAATCGGAGAAGTGAGTCGTTGCGGTATACTGGCGAAATACGATAATGTTTCTTTTGCAAAGTCATTGGGGACAGTTGTCACGGAAAGATTGGTCGATACCCTCACAATTCTTCTGATTACCGGAATTACAGTACTGTTGCAAATGCCCGTATTTATTACGTTTCTACATCAGACAGGTACAAAGATACCTTCTTTCTTACATCTCTTGTCTTCCGTCTGGTTTTATATTGTTTTCTTCTGTTTTATAGGCGTGATAATTCTTCTTTATGCTCTGAGAAAGACACTCTTTTTTTATGAACGAGTAAAAGGTTTTGTTCTTAACATTTGGGAAGGTGTGATGTCATTGAAGGGAGTACGTAATATTCCTCTCTTTATATTTTATACAATAGCCATCTGGGCGTGTTACTTTTTCCATTTCTATTTTACATTCTACTGTTTTGCATTTACAGCCCATTTAGATATAATGGCAGCACTCGTTATGTTTGTTGCCGGTACGTTTGCTGTGATTGTTCCTACTCCTAATGGTGCGGGACCATGGCATTTTGCTATTATTTCCATGATGATGCTTTATGGAGTAAATGTAACAGATGCGGGAATATTTGCATTGATTGTGCACGTGATTCAAACCTTTTTAGTAGCTTTGTTGGGCATATATGGTTTGGTAGCCTTGCCGCTTACCAATAGACAGCGAAAGTAATCACTTAATAAATTATTTGTTATGAGTACAATTCTTTCTTTAGCTCCGCAGAATGTGTGGAAGCATTTTTATTCATTGACTCAGATTCCTCGTCCGTCGGGACATATGGAAAAGATCACTGAATTCTTGATTAACTTTGGAAAAGGTTTAGGATTGGAATCTTTTGTAGACGAAGTAGGAAACGTAATTATCCGTAAACCGGCAACTCCAGGAATGGAAGACCGGAAAGGTGTGATTTTGCAGGCACATATGGATATGGTTCCTCAAAAAAACAATGATACAGTACATGATTTTGAAAAAGATCCTATTGAAACTTATATTGACGGTGACTGGGTGAAAGCCAAAGGTACTACTTTGGGTGCCGACGACGGGCTTGGAGTGGCAGCTATTATGGCTGTATTGGAATCGAAAGATTTGAAACATGGTCCGTTGGAAGCTTTAATTACCAAAGATGAAGAAACCGGTATGTATGGTGCTTTCGGATTGAAGCCGGGAACTTTGAACGGAGAAATCCTATTGAATCTTGACTCTGAAGATGAAGGAGAATTGTATATTGGTTGTGCGGGCGGTATGGATGTTACTGCTACTTTAGAATATAAAGAAGTAGCTCCTGAAGAAGGAGATATTGCTATACAAGTGACGTTGAAAGGTTTGCGTGGCGGACATTCCGGATTGGAAATTAATCAAGGTCGTGCGAATGCAAACAAATTACTGGTTCGTTTCCTGCGTGAAGCTGTAGCTTCTTATGAAGCTCGTCTGGCAAGTTGGGAAGGCGGTAATATGCGCAATGCCATTCCTCGTGAAGCGCATGCAGTCATTACAATTCCGGCAGAAAACGAAGAAGAACTTCTTGGTTTGGTGAAGTATTGTGAGGATCTTTTCAATGAAGAATTTTCTGCAATTGAAACACCTATCAGCTTTAAGGCTGAACGTGTTGAACTTCCCGTTGGTGAAGTACCTGAAGAAATCCAGGATAATTTGATTGACGCTATTTTTGCTTGTCAGAATGGGGTAACACGTATGATTCCAACGGTGCCTGATACAGTGGAAACTTCTTCCAATCTGGCTATTATTACCATTGGTGGAGGAAAGGCAGAGATTAAGATTCTTGCCCGTAGTTCCAGTGATAGTATGAAAGAGTATTTGACAACAAGTCTGGAATCCTGTTTCTCTATGGCAGGAATGAAAGTTGAAATGACCGGAGGCTATTCCGGCTGGCAACCTAATGTTGATTCACCTATTCTTCATGCTATGAAAGCTTCTTATAAACAACAGTTTGGTGTAGAACCTGCTGTAAAAGTGATTCATGCCGGTTTGGAATGTGGAATTATCGGTGCTATTATTCCGGGATTAGATATGATATCTTTCGGTCCTACTTTGCGTTCACCGCACTCACCGGACGAGAGAGCATTTATTCCGACAGTGCAGAAGTTCTATGATTTTCTTGTAGCTACTTTGGAGCAGACACCAATGAAATAGTTTTCTACTATATATCCTATTTTCTTTTTAATAGGTATAAGAGATTAAAAGGCGCGGATAATATGCTTTCTGCGCCTTTTTGTCGTATAAATAGTACACTAAATATATCTTTTACTTCTTAGAACAGCTTTTGATAGAAACTATTTTTTAAGCTAAAAAGTATAAAAATTCAAACTTTATTTCCTTACTTTGTTATTTATAGGTTAGTTATCTATTGAATTTAAATGGAAAAGATTATGAAAATAAGGCAGATTGGTATGATCATGCTGTTATGTTTGGGAAGTATTTCAGGCATATATGCGCAGACTTTCGACAAATTGTGGAAACAAGTGGAGCGGGCGGAGAAGAAAAGTCTGCCCGAAACTGTGATAAAGCTGACAGATGAAATCTATCGGAAAGGTGAAATGGAGAAGAATTCTCCGCAAATGCTAAAAGCTTATATGTGGCGTATGAAGTATCGGGAGAGAATTACTCCGGATAGTTTTTATGTTAGCCTTAAAGGACTTGAAGAATGGGTAGAACATACAGATAAACCCATGGACCGTGCTATTCTACATTCATTGCTTGCCGGAATTTATGCGGATTATGCAGCAAGAAATCAATGGTCCCTTCAACAGCAAACAGATATTGTGGGAGTGGTTCCTGCCAATATGCTCAATTGGACAGCGAATATATTTGTCGATACAATACAAACTCATATCCAGAGAGCGATGGCCGATTCGGTATTATTACTTAAAACCTCTTCACGTACCTACATTCCTTTCATAGAATTGGGCGAAACGAGTGAGTATTATCATCATGATATGTACCATTTGTTGGCTTCCCGTAGCATTGAAGCTTTGTTGAGAGTGCAGTATCTGGATAAGCAGAAGAATGTAAAACAACATATTTCCGGGCTTTATGATAATATGCGTTATGCTTATCAGGAGAAGGGGGATAAGGAGGGTTATGTGCTCACTTCTTTAGACTTTCTGAAATGGAAATATGAATCGAATTATTTTTTTCGGCCTGTGATTGATAAAGCCGTTCCTTATGTCTTGAGCGAAGATCCGTATATTACAGATCTTAATAAGTTAGCGGCTGACTATAAAACATTGGATATTTGTGCCGAAGTGTTGTTGGCAAAAGCTAATTTGATTCTTGAAAGGCAACAACCACTTGCTGCATTGCAGACTTGTGACGAAGCTATCCGGCTATATCCGGATTATCGAAGAATCAATGCTTTGAAGAACCTTCGGGAGGAAATATTATCTCCTTTTTTGTCTGTCAAAACAGTAGAGACTGCTTTCCCGGAACAGGAGATGAAGATCAAAGTTACGCATAAAAACCTGGATGGTTTTACTATTCGTATCTATCGGGAAAAGAAGTTCGTATCCGAACAACATTATTCAGTGATACAACCAGAGAATTATCAGTCGCAGGATACAACTTTCACTTTCAAAGCTCCGGGAGTAGGGAAATATGTAATGCGTATTGTTCCCGATATTCGTGTTAAAAAAGAAATAGAGAAGGAGTTTAATGTTACTCATTTTTATGTTTTGACTAGTGAATTACCCAAAGAACAATACGAAGTCATAACATTGGATGCACGGACAGGACATCCTATTGCAAATGCGCAAGTTACTCTTTACAGTAATAAGGATGTAGCTTTGCAGGTGTTTACGACGAATGAAGAAGGGAAAGCCATATTCCCTTGGAAGTCTGATTATAGTTATTTGATAGCTACTAAAGGGGATGATACTTTTATGAAGAAAAAAGATATCAGAAACGGATTTTTCAGACCTCCTGTTATGAATAATACGCCGGAGAAGGTTATTCTATTAACCGATCGTTCTTTATATCGTCCCGGGCAAACTGTTTATGTGAAAGGTATTGCTTATGCATCTAAACTGGGTGCTGCTCATGTACTTACTGATAAAGAATATACAGTCTCTTTGCAAGATAACAATAATCAGGAAGTGGGCAAACGGACTTTGCGTACCAATGAGTTCGGTTCGTTCACAACAAGCTTTACCTTGCCTTTGGCTTGCTTGAATGGAGAATTCAGACTGATAACTCCGGCCGGGGAAACCAGTATTCGTGTGGAAGAGTATAAGCGTCCGACATTTGATATTACTTTTGAGAAGCAGGAAGAAGATTATCAATTGGGAGATAAAGCTGAGATAAAAGGGAAGGTGCAGTCTTATAGTGGCGTCCTTTTACGAGATCTTCCGGTGAAATATACCATAAAACGTTCAGCTTACAGTTTCTGGCAGTTGAGAATGAATGACCAGATAGCATCCGGTGAGGTGACAACCGGTGCTGATGGAGTATTTACAATACCAGTACAATTGGAAGGTGATACGCTATATAATAGCAGTAGGGGAAACTACTTTAATTATTTGATAGAAGTAACCGTTACGAATGCCGCAGGTGAGACACAGACATCTACAAAAGTCATTTCTGCAGGAAATACTCCATTGTATTTAAGAACATATTTAATGCCGAAATCATGTAAGGATGAACCAATCAAATTCGATTTCTATGCTTCTAACCAAGGTCAGCTTGTTGATGTAGAGGTTACATATCGCTTGTATCGTGCCAAAGATAAGTCGATGAAGCAATTGGAAGATACACCGGTTATTACTGGAACTGCTGCTTCTAATAAAGAAATATTCCTCGATTGGAAGGATATTCCTTCGGGACCCTATGTGTTGAAAATATCAGCCAAAGATGCTCAGGGTAGAGAAGGAAGTGCAGAAGCGAGCACAATTCTTTATTCTGTTCATGATAAACGACCGCCTATTCAGACTCCGGACTGGTATTTTAAGAGTAACACTGAGTTTGACGCTACACATCCGGCTGTATTCTATTTCGGTACATCAGAGAAAGATGTTTGTGTGATGGTTGATGTATTCAGTGACGAGGCATTGCTAGAAAGTAAAGTATTGCATTTATCCGATTCCATTGCTCGTTTTGAGTATCCTTATCAGGCGAGTTATGGTGGTGGAATTGCTGTAAATATATATATGGTAAGAAATGGTCAAGTCTATCAGGAAAGAGTCTGGTTGACAAAACGTTCATTAGATGAAAAACTGAATATGAAATGGGAGGTATTTCGTGATAAGTTACGTCCCGGACAGACAGAGGAATGGAAACTGACGATTAAGAACCCTCAGGGAAAAGGCGCGGATGCAGAGATGCTTGCAACAATGTATGACGCTTCTTTGGATAAGATATGGAAGCAAAGGCAAACATTCATGGTATTCCATAACCGAAATCTTATAAATATAAGTTGGATGGGTAATTTTACTTCCTCTATTTGGTTTGAATATGAGTGGGATAAAAAGCTGTTCAAAGTACCTTCATTCGAATATGATCACTTTGTGATAGTACCATCATCATCAATTCCAGCAGAAGCCGGGCAGGGTGTTGGTGAATTCTGGATAAGAGGAATCGCATCTCCATCACAACAGAACAGAGCTAAATTTTCAGAGAAAAAGACAGGATCAGTGCTCGAAGAATCGGTTGTAACTACTCGAAGCAGCAGTTTGAAGGATGCTCTCGCAGGAAATGTTCCGGGAATATTGGAGGCAGAGGGAGAAACCATCTCTCCGGTAACTGATAATATCCGTACCAACCTTGCCGAAACAGCCTTCTTCTATCCTCAACTCCGTACCAATGAGCAAGGAGAAGTTTCTTTCTCATTTACTATGCCCGAGAGTCTGACTCGTTGGAACTTCCGCGGATATTCTCATACGAAGGATATGATGTTGGGGACATTGGATGGAGAAACTGTAACCAGCAAAGAATTTATGCTTGTCCCCAATCTTCCGCGTTTTGTACGTGTAGGAGACAAGACTTCCATTGCTGCTTCTATCTCCAATATGACAGGAAAGATGCAATCGGGAGCGGTAAGCATGATTCTCTTTGACCCGATGACGGATAAGATAGTAAGTACTCAGAAGCAGGAATTTAAAGTCGAGGCGGGAGCAACAATCGGTGTAAGCTTCGAGTTCACTGTAGATGATAAATATAGTATATTAGGTTGCCGCATGATAGCTGATAGCGGAACGTTTAGTGACGGTGAACAGCAATTGATTCCGGTGCTTAGTGATAAAGAGCATTTGATTGAAACTCTTCCGATGCCTATCCGTGGAGAAGAGACTCGTACTTTCTCACTCGATAGTCTTTTCAATCACCATAGTGCAACAGCTACAGACCGTAACCTGACAATTGAATTTACAGGTAATCCGTCTTGGTATGCTATACAAGCATTACCTTCATTGAGTCTTCCGACCAATGATAACGCCATTTCCTGGGCTACTGCTTATTATGCAAATACATTGGCTGCTTATATTATGAATAGCCAACCTCGTATTAAAGCCGTATTTGATAGCTGGAAACTACAAGGCGGAACTAAAGAAACTTTACTGAGCAATTTGCAAAAGAATCAGGAAGTGAAGAATATTCTTCTTTCTGAATCACCTTGGATACTCGAAGCCCAGACAGAGGAACAACAGAAAGAACGTATCGCTACGCTGTTCGATCTGAATAATATTCTCAGCAATAACTCTGCTGCTTTGAGAAGACTGCAAAACTTGCAAAATGGTGATGGAACATGGTCGTGGTATAAAGGAATGAGCGGAAGTCTGTATGTAACTACCTATATTATGGAATTGTATGCCCGCCTATTTATGCTGACAGGTGAGCAACCGGGCGATTTGGCTTTGGCAATGCAGCAAGATGCTTTCATCTATCTTCATAAATTGGCTTTAGAAGAATATGAAGCTACTCTCGAAGCACAGAAAGCAGGAATAAAGATAACAGGTCTTCCTGAAAATATTTTGAATTACCTGTATCTGATTGCTATTTCAGGCGAAAAAGTTCCTGACGCTAACAAGACCGCTTATGATTATTTCCTGTCCAAAGTGGGTGGACTGCTGCCATCTTCTTCAATGAAGACTAAAGCCCTTGCAGCTATTGTGCTTGATAAAGCAGGACGTAAGAAAGAAGCACAAGAGTTTATTGCTTCCTTGAAAGAGCATTTGACCAAGACAGGTGAACAAGGTATGTCCTTTGCTTTTAATGAAAATCCGTTTGATTGGGGTGGCATGAAGATTCAAACTCATGTTGATGTAATGGAGGCGTTGGAACTCGTTGGCGGCAATGAAGCAATTGTAGAAGAAATGAAGCTTTGGTTATTGACACAGAAGCAAACTCAGCAATGGAAATCTCCGGTAGCCAGTGTCGATGCTATTTATGCTTTACTGATGAAAGGAATTAATCTTCTCGATAATCAGGGCGATGTCCGGATAACAATAGCTAACGAAGTGCTCGAAACGGTTTCTCCAAGCAAAACGACTGTTCCCGGATTGGGATACATTAAGCGTTCATTTACTCAAAAGAACGTAGTTGATGCCCGTACTATTAAGGTGGAAAAACGGAATCCCGGCATTGCTTGGGGAGCTGTTTATGCAGAATATGAATCACCGATTCGTGATGTGAAACAACAGGGTGGAGAATTGAATGTACAGAAACAGTTGTATGTAGAGCGTATTGTAAATAATGTAGCCCAGTTACAGCCTGTCACTGAAAAGACAAACCTTCAGGTAGGTGATAAAGTGGTTTCCCGTTTGAGTATTCGTGCAGATCGTCCGATGGACTTTGTGCAGTTGAAAGATCAACGTGGTGCATGTTTCGAACCAGTTGGTAATATCTCCGGTTATCGTTGGGATGATGGCATTGGTTATTATGTCGATATCAAAGATGCTTCTACCAATTTCTTCTTCGATCATTTGGGAAAAAGAACTTATGTATTGGAGTATAGCTATTATGTCAGTCGCGAAGGTACTTATGAAACAGGTCTGGCTACCATACAATGTGCTTATGCACCGGAGTATGCTTCACATTCAGCTTCAACGGTGGTAGTAGTGTCTTCTTCTGCGAAGTAGAGTTGCTATCAGGTTTCAAACCTAGTAAGTGAACTTAGAGTGCACTAAATAAATGATTTAAGTGAGGGTAATGCTTGTAAGTGTTATCCTCTCTTTTTATATAAAACAGTATGTATCGCCTCTTGTCAGTACAATGATTATATAGTTAAAGCATATCTATTAATAAACAAATTATTGTCTATTAGTGATAAACTTCTTGTTCTCTAATACTAATCTTTCTTTAGATAGGAATCAAACTATAAATGCAAGTTTTGTTTTTACAAATGAAACTTGTAATTATATAAATGCAACTTGCATTTGTAAAAACAAAACTTGCATTTATAGATTATTCTTAATCAAAAGGAAGTTTACTCTTAATCAAAAGGAAGTTTATGATAAAGTAAGAATAACTTTTCTCTTAATATGCGACAATAAAGAACCCATTAATCAAATATATAATCATTGTTTCTTAGAAAAGAAGTAGTAGAATAATTCGAGAAATAGTATCATGCTACCGATTATTTTAAGTAAAACGTATAACTTTCTGGATTAAAATTCTTTTCTTTGTTAATCTAGAGTAAGATGTTTATTGAACTAATACATAACAGCTTATGAAAATAAGACAGATTTGTATGGGAATACTGCTATGTCTGATAAGTATTCCCGGCACACAGGCACAAACTTTTAAAAAGTTATGGAAACAGGTGGAGCAAGCAGAAAAGAAAAGCTTGCCGGAAACTGTGGTAAAACTGACAGATGTAATCTACCAGAAAGGAAAGAAAGAAAAGAATTCTCCCCAGATGCTAAAAGCCTATATGTGGCGAATGAAACATCGTGATATAATTGTTCCCGATAGTTTTTATGTTGGTTTACAAGGTCTGGAGCAGTGGGCTCAACAGACAGATGTACCCATGGACCGTGCTATTTTACATTCTTTGATTGCAGGATTTTATGCGGATTATGTAGATAAAAATCAGAGGCAACTTCGTGACCGTGAAGAAATTGTTGGAGAAGTTCCGACAGATATGCGCGAATGGACAGAAAGAATGTTTATAGAAAGCGTCAAATTACATACTCGTAAGGCGATGGAGGATTCCGTGTTGTTACTGAAAACTTCTTCGCGCAATTATGCTCCTTTTGTGGAGTTAGGTGAGACAAGTGGATATTATCATCATAATATGTATCACCTGCTGGCTTTTCGTAGCATTGATGCCTTAAGTAAAATCATGAGATTTTCCAGAGAGGAAGAAAATATAAAACAGGATATTGTGAGGCTTTATGAAAATATGTTTTCTGTTTATCAAAGAGAGGATGATAAG
Organism: Bacteroides sp.; assembly: GCF_028690125.1. Taxonomy (GTDB): domain Bacteria; phylum Bacteroidota; class Bacteroidia; order Bacteroidales; family Bacteroidaceae; genus Bacteroides. Next base: position 170,836 of record NZ_JAQVBV010000004.1, read on the forward strand.
GAAGGTTATATATTAACCTACTTAAGTTATTTGAAACGCCAACGTCCGATGAATGAAAAGGGAATTGAGTCTTTGGCCATCGATGAGAAGAAGGGATTGGAGGGATTGGCTCAGCACCCTTATCTTGCAAAACTAAATACACTGATTGAGGATTATAAGTCATTCGATATTTGTGCTGAAATATATATTGCAGAAGTGGAATATTTAATGGGAAAGAATCAATTGGTAATGGCTATGCAACTTTGTGATGAAGCTATTCAGCTGTATCCCCAATATCGTAGAGTGAATGATTTGAAGAATCTTCGTAAGTCTATCCTAATACCTTCTTTGGCTGTGAGGACACTGCAGGTTGCTTTTCCGGGCAAAGAAGTTAAAATCAGGGCTTCTCATAAAAATATAGATGGCTTTACTGTTCGGCTTTATCTGGCAGGGAAGTTGATGTCAGAGCAACAGTATTCAGTCGTTCGTCCGGAAAGTTATTGTTTACAGGATACTGTTTTTACACTCAAAATTCCTGAACAAGTAGGTAAGTACAGGATGTGTATTGTCCCCGACAAGTCTGAAGTGAAAGATATGGAACAAGATTTGATGGTGACTCGGTTTAAGGTATTAACTTGTAGTCTGCCCGAACAAAAATATAAGGTATTGACACTTGATGCACAGACGGGGCATCCCGTTCCCAATGCGTGTATTACCCTTTATAATAAAGACGGTGAAGTTTTGCAGCAATTCACCACGGGGCTGGAAGGGGAAATAGTATTTCCTTGGAAATCAGAGTATGAACATCTGATAGCTACCAAAGATGATGATACAGCTATGCCGAAACAAAATACTGGAAGAGAGAGAGATTTTGGATATTATATTAATGATGAAATAAAAGAAAAAGTTATCTTATTGACTGATCGTTCCTTATATCGTCCCGGGCAAACTGTATATGTGAAAGGAATCGCTTACAACCAAAAGATGGATTCGGCTCATGTAGTTCCGAATAAAGAATATATAGTATCTCTAAAGGATGCAAATCATCAGGAAATAGGAAAGAATACGCTGAAAACCAATGAGTTTGGTTCATTTTATACGGAGTTTATAATTCCGGCTGTTTGTCAGAATGGTGCTTTCGAGTTAGTTACATCGGCAGGAAGTAGAATCATTGAGGTGGAAGAGTATAAACGCCCGACATTTGATATTACTTTTGAAAAACAGCAAAATAGTTATCGGTTGGGAGATGAAGTTCTGTTGCAGGGAAAAGTACAGGCTTACAATGGCGTTTTATTGCAGAATGCTACCGTTGCTTATAGGATAAGTTATTCAGCTTACGAGCTTTGGAGAATTATTGATCATAAAAATGTTACTTCCGGTGAAGTGACGGCAGATGAGGATGGTAAATTTACTATTCCAGTGCGACTGGATGGTGATAAACGGTGTGAAAATAATGAGAAAATCTCCTATCGTTACGAGATAGAAGCAATTGTTAGGAATGCGGCCGGTGAAACTCAAACATCTACTTATACGGTATCGGCAGGAAGTCATTCGTTGAATTTACACGTGGCTTTGCCAAGCAGAAACTGCAAGGATGATTTAGTTAATTTAGCATTTGAAACTCAGAATCTGAATGGGGAATTGGTGGAAGTAGATGGGACTTACCGGTTGTTTCGTGTAAAGGACCAGTCCGGCAATGAGTTAGAGGAATCTCCCGTTGCTACCGGAACATTCGTTTCCAACAAAACAATGATGCTTGACTGGAAAAATATTCCATCGGGACTTTATGTTTTGAGAATGTTAGTCAAGGACAACCAAGGTAAAGAAATGACTAATGAAGTAAAAACAACTCTCTTTTCTAAAGACGATAGATGTCCGCCGGTTAAAACTCCAATATGGCAATATTATTATAAAACGGATTTTGATGAAACGCATCCGGCTGTTTTCTATTTCGGTACATCGAATAAGAATGCTTATGTGATGGTGGATATACTTACTGGTAAACAAATGTTAGAAAGTAGAAGGTTGGTTTTATCCGATTCTATAGTCCGTTTTGAATTTCCGTATCATCAAAGCTATGGTGCTGGTATTGCGGTGAACTTATGTATGGTAGCGGATGGAGAAGTGTATCAGGAATCTGTACGATTAAAAAAGCGGGAGCCAAATGAAGAGCTGACAATGAAATGGGATGTGTTCCGTGATAGGTTACGTCCCGGAGAAAAGGAAGAGTGGAAATTAACAATTAAAACTCCACAGGGAAAAGCTGCTAATGCAGAAATGTTAGCAACTATGTATGATATTTCATTAGATAAAATATCGAGGAGGGGAATGAACTTTAGTTTGTACTATGAAAGGAATCTGACAAATATTTATTGGGACCAATATAATGCTGATTATAACTTATTTCACTATATGGAGCATACTAATTATCTTAAAGTTCCGGGGATAGTTTATGATCATTTTGCGAACCAGCCGTCCTATGATTTTTTGGATGATCCTTTTGAAGAATATATGATATATGAAATAAATTATGCACCCTATGAAAAACGGAAAATGCTATCTATGACAGGGGCGACATCAACTTTAGATATTGAAAATCTCATATCAGCACGATCAAAGAGTGATAGTAATCTTCCCGGGGCAGGAATACTACCTGAAGCAACAACTGACATTCGTACCAATCTTTCCGAAACTGCTTTCTTCTATCCGCAACTTCGTACCAATGATCGGGGAGAAATTTCATTCTCATTCACAATGCCCCAAAGCCTGACGCGTTGGAATTTCCGTGGTTATTCTCATACCAAAGAGATGATACTGGGCACATTAGATAGTGTGGCTACTACAAGCAAAGAGTTTATGCTGATTCCGAATCTCCCGCGTTTTGTACGTGTGGGAGACAAGACTTCCATTGCTGCTTCTATTTCTAATATGACGGGTAAGGTTCAATCGGGAACAGTGAGCATGATTCTTTTTGATCCGGTAACGGATAAAGTAATAAATACGCAGAAACAGAATTTTACTATAGAGGCAGGAAAGATAATTGGTGTGAACTTCTTATTTACGGTAAGTGATAAATGCCAAGTTTTAGGTTGTCGGATGATAGCTGATAGCGGAACATTTAGTGATGGCGAACAACAACTACTTCCGGTGCTAAGCAATACAGAACATCTGGTTGAGGCTCTTCCAATACCTGTTCGTGGAGAAGAAACACGTACTTTCTCACTTGATAGTTTGTTTAATCATCACAGTGCCACAGCTACCGATCGTAAACTAACGATTGAATTTACAGGTAATCCGTCTTGGTATGCTGTTCAGACATTACCTTCACTGGCACTTCCTACGAATGATAACGCTATTTCCTGGGCTACTGCTTATTACTCGAATACATTGGCTGCCTATATTGTGAATAGTCAGCCACGTATAAAGGCTGTATTCGATAGTTGGAAACTGCAGGGTGGAACAAAACAAACCTTCCTGAGTAACTTGCAAAAGAATCAGGAGGTAAAAAACATTCTTCTCTCTGAATCTCCCTGGATGTTCGAAGCTCAAACGGAAGAGCAACAGAAAGAACGGATAGCTACTTTGTTTGATTTGAATAATATTCGTAGTAATAATAGTGTAGCTTTGTCGAGATTAAAGGAGCTGCAAGAGTATGGCTATTGGTCGTGGTATAAGGGTATGGAAGGTAGTCGTTATCTCTCTACTTATATAATAAAATTAAATTCCCGTCTGGCTATGCTCACCGGTGAGAAACTGCCTGATACTGCATTGCAAATGCAACAAACAGCTTTCTCCTATCTCCATGAATCTGTTTTGGAAGAATATAAAAGCTTTCTTAAGGATCGGAAAAACGGAGTGAACTCTACAGGCCTTTCAAGAAATATCCTGGATTATCTTTATCTGATCGCTATCTCAGGAGAGGAAGTCCCAGTTGCCAATAGAGCTGCGTATGCTCATTATTTGTCGAAAGTAGGTGAACTACTTTCATCTTCTTCGATGGATAGTAAAGCTATTGCCGCAATCATATTGATGAAGGCAGGGCGAATGAATGAAGCGCAGGAGTTTATTGCTTCACTGAAAGAACATCTCACGAGAACCGATGAACAGGGTATGTTCTTTGCTTTCAATGAAAGTTCGTATGCTTGGGGTAGTGTGAAAATTCAGGCACATGTTGATGTAATGGAAGCCTTGTCGTTGGCTGGTGGCAACGATGCAATTGTGGAAGAAATGAAACTCTGGCTGTTGAAACAGAAACAAATTCAGCAATGGGATTCTTCAATAGCAAGTGCTGAAGCTGTTTATGCTTTATTGATGAAGGGTACTAATTTACTCGATAATCAGGGAGATACGCGGATTACAATAGCTGATAACGTTTTGGAAACAAATTCTCCCAATAAAACCTCTGTTCCGGGATTAGGATATATCAAGCATTCGTTTACTCAAAAGAATGTAGTTGATGCCCGTACCATTCAGGTGGAAAAGAAAAACGCGGGTATAGCCTGGGGAGCTGTTTACGCCGAATATGAATCACCTATTCGTGATGTAAAACAACAAGGTGGAGACTTGAATGTACGTAAACAGCTGTATGTAGAGCGTATCGTAAATGATACGATTCAGTTGCAGCCAATTACTAAGAATACGATTCTTGAAGTGGGTGATAGAGTCGTTTCCCGTTTGAGTATTCATGTCAGTCGTTCAATGGACTTTATTCAGTTGAAAGATCAGCGTGGTGCGTGTTTTGAACCCATTGACAATATTTCCGGCTATAATTGGAAAAATGGATTTGGTTATTATATTGATTTCAAAGACGCTTCCACCAACTTCTTCTTCGATCATTTAGTAAAAGGAGTCTATGTACTAGAGCATAGTTATCGCGTGAGTCGTGAAGGTATCTATGAAACAGGTTTAGCTACCATACAGTGTGCTTATGCACCGGAATATGTATCTCGTTCTGCTTCGACAATAGTGGAAGTATATTCCTCTTTGACAAAGTAAGTCGTAATGAAATACTGCAAATTCTATTCAAACTGTATGATTTTAACATTTGGAATTGTTGCCTTTAATAATATGGGGACTGAAATATATCGTAGCTTTTTTAGTTTGGATGAGCCCAAATAGCAAATATAAACACATTATTTTACTGCTGACTTGAGAGTTTTCGTTTATGGAAGGGAGCCTGGCAAAATAAAAAATAAAAAAGTAGAAGCTGTTTGTGGAATTAGCGTGAGTTCTGCATCTATATATTAACACTAATAAAAAATGATATTAATAAAATAGATATAGAAGCCATGAAAATAAAATCATTTAAAGCAATTATAGGTATACAACCAATGTTAGTTGCCTTTCTGAGGAAATGCGAATCTCATAATGATGAACAGAATTATTATATTCAGGGAGGATAATACGCTATTCATGATTTAGACTGAAAAGTACAAGTTTTTGAATATAATTATTTATAGTAAGGTGATTCTTGAATTAAAAATGAAGAAGTTATGAATATAAAGTTGGTTGGCATAGTCATGCTGTTATGTCTGGCAAGTATTCCGGGTATACAAGCACAATCTTTTGACGAATTATGGAAGCAGGTAGAGCAAGCCGAAAAGAACAAATTGCCCCGAACCTTAGTAGACCTAACGGATAAAATTTACCGGAAGGCAGAGAAGAAAAAGGACTCTCCTCAAATGCTGAAAGCCTATATGTGGCGAATGAAATATCGTGAAACGATTGCTCCCGATAGCTTTTATATTAACCTGGAAGGGCTGGAGCAATGGGTGCAACAAACAAAAGTACCCATGGACCGTGCCATTTTACATTCGCTGATTGCCGGAATTTATACAGACTATGCTCTTCAAAACAGGTGGAAACTTCAGAGTCAGAAGCAAATAGTAGGTAAAATACCTAGTGATATAAAAGAATGGACCGCCAATCTGTTTATAGAGAAAATACAGATGCATACCCGCGAAGCATTGAAAGATTCTGTACTGTTACTGAAAACTTCTTCTCGTACCTATATGCCGTTTGTCGAATTAGGCGAAGCAAGTGAGTATTATCATCATGATATGTATCATTTGCTGGCTTCTCGCAGCATTGAAGCTTTAACGAAAATAGACAAATTTGATTTGAGCCAGGGTAAAAATATGAAGCCAGAAATTGCTACACTCTATAAAAATATGATTTCCACTTATCGAAAGAAAGAAGATAAGGAAGGAATCTTGTTAGCTTCTTTAGATTACCTCAGATGGCAGAATACTACGAGATATGACAAAAAAAACGTACCTGTAAAAGGACAAGAAACAGGAATTGACTTATCCGAAAACTTTTATATAGCCGGATTGAATGAGCTGATTACTGACTATCAATCTTTGGAAGTATGTGCGGAAGTGTATCGGGCAAAAGTATATTATATTCTTTGGAGAGAACAGTGGGTGACAGCTTTGCAACTATGTGATGAGGCCATTCGTCTGTATCCTGATTATTACAGAATCAATATCTTGAAGAATATTCGAAAGAATATTCTATGCACTTCTTTATCAGTAGATATATCTTCCACTGCCTATCCGGGCGAGAAGATCGATTTAAAAGCAAATCACAAAAACTTGGATGGATTTACTATTCAACTTTATCAGTCAAAGAATCTGATATCGGAGCAACATTATTCATTGACTCGTTCAGAAGAATATCAATTGCAAGATACTGTTTTCACATACAATGCCCCGGAAAAGCTAGGAGCCTATATGATGCGTGTCGTACCTGATAATCCAACTGAAAAGGTCATCGAGAAAGAATTTGCTGTGACTCGTATTAAGGTATTGACTTGTCCCTTGCCACAGAATCACTTAGCCATTTTCACACTGGATGCGCAAACAGGATATCCTATTCCGAATACACGAGTTACTTTTTACGAAGGTGAGAATGGATTGCAAAGGTTTCTCGACACAGGAGAAGATGGGAAGGCGGATATTCTTCGGTTTAACTACAATTATTTGGTGGCTACGAAAGGTGACGACACGGCTATGTTGAAACAATTTAATAATGGGGGAGGAGTCGGACGTTTTGATGATAATAGAGTATTAGAGAGAGTAATACTGCTGACAGACAAAGCCTTATATCGTCCCGGACAAACTGTATATGTGAAAGGAATAGCCTATAAGATGGAGAAAGATTCGACTTATGTAATTCCGGATGAAGAATATACACTTTCTTTGATGGATGCAAATAAACAGGAAGTAGGAAATAAAACGCTGCGTACCAATGATTTTGGTTCATTCACAACTGACTTTGCCTTGCCTTACACTTGCCTGAATGGTAAGTTCAGACTGGAGACTCCGTATGGAGAATGCAATATCCTGGTAGAAAATTATAAACGCCCCACCTTTGATATTACCTTTGAAAAACAACAAGGGAGTTATCAACTGGGAGATGAGGTACAGGTAAAAGGTAAAGTGCAATCTTATAGCGGTGTACAGTTACAGAATCTTTCTGCAAAATATACGATAGAGCGCTTGGCTTATAGACTTGGGCATACTATGCAAAATGTGCAGATTTCTTCGGGTGAGGTAATGGTAGATGGTAAAGGAGAATTTTCAATACCGGTATATCTGGACGAAGATCAACGTTACACGAATGATGATAAGATATATTATCACTATCAGATACAGGCTACTGTTACAAATGCTGCGGGTGAAACACAAACGTCTTGCGATCTTATCACTGCCGGCAACCACTCACTAAACTTACAAGTGATTTGTGAAAGGAAAATAAATAAGGAGGATTCTACATCGGTAATGTTCAAAGTACAGAATTTGAGTATGCAGCCGATGGAGATGCAAGGTACCTATCGTTTGTTCCGCATCAAAGATAAATTGATGAAAGAACTGGAAGAAGTGCCGGCTGTAACCGGAACATTTATTACCAATAAAGCCATGAAGCTTGATTGGAAAAATATTCCTTCGGGTGTGTATATGCTAAAGATGTCGGTTAAAGATAATCAAGATAAAGAAGTGGAAGCAGTTACCGATGTTGCTCTCTTTTCTATCAACGATACACGTCCGCCTGTTGAAACTCCGGTCTGGTTCTATAAAGATAATCTTCAGTTTGATGCAACGCATCCCGCCGTATTCTATTACGGTACGTCGGAGAAAGATGCGTATGTAATGGTAAATGTATTCAATCAGACAGAGTTGGTAGAGAGTAAAGTCTTGATTTTATCCGATTCGATTGTACGTTTTGAATATCCTTATAAGGAGACTTATGGAGATGGCATTACTGTTAATCTCTGTATGGCAAAGAATGGCAAGTGGTATCAGGATGAATTACGTCTGGAAAAACGAGTTCCTGAAGATAAGTTGTCAATGAAATGGGAGGTATTTCGTGATAAGTTGTATCCCGGCCAGAAAGAAGAATGGAAATTGACGATTAAAGCTCCTCAGGGGGAGGCTGCCGATGCCGAGATGTTAGCAATGATGTACGACGCATCATTGGATAAGATATCTCTTGACCAACCTATGTATTTTTTGCCACAAAAACGGAGAATGCTTCCATTCATTCGTTGGAGGACTGGAGGAATTCTGAGATACGAGTTTAATTATTGGAATATTGACTATCTGAAGACTCCTTCATTGGAGTATGATAGGTTTGCAAAGCAATCATCACCAGATAATGATATAAAATTAGAGGAGGGTTTTACTACAGATGAAAAAGTCATAGGAATTGCCGGACGAAAGATAAGCGATGAAAATCTATTCAAACAATTTAAAGCGAGGACATCAGCGAATCCAAATGCCCTCACAGGTAGTATAGTATTGCCGGAGAAACCATACCTTGCAGTAGCTGCTGATATTCGTACCAACCTTCTCGAAACAGCGTTCTTTTATCCGCAACTTCGTACGAACAAACAGGGAGAAGTCTCTTTCTCTTTCACTGTGCCCGAAAACCTCACACGTTGGAACTTTCGTGCATATTCACATACAAAAAACATGATGCTGGGTACATTGAACGGCGAAGCTACCACAAGCAAGGAGTTTATGCTAACTCCGAATCTTCCTCGTTTTGTACGTGTGGGAGACAAGACTTCTATTGCCGCTTCCATTTCCAATAGTACAGGCAAAATGCAATCGGGAATTGTAAGTATGATTCTTTTTGATCCGATGACGGATAAAGTAATCAGTACACAAAAACAGGACTTTACAGTAAAAGCAGGTAAGACAATCGGTGTGAACTTCCTGTTTACTGCCACTGATGAATATGAGATTCTAGGTTGCCGCATGATAGCTGATAGCGAAATATTTAGCGATGGCGAACAGCAACTACTTTCGGTATTAAGTAATAAAGAACATTTGGTTGAAACTCTTCCGATGCCAATTCGTGGAGAAGAGACACGTACTTTCTCACTCGATACTCTGTTCAATCGCCACAGCACAACAGCTACCAGTCGTAAACTAACAGTTGAGTTTGCCGGCAATCCATCTTGGTATGCTGTTCAGGCATTGCCTTCACTGGCACTTCCTACCAATGCTGATGCATTTTCGTGGGCTACTGCTTATTATGCAAATACATTGGCTACATACATCCTAAACAATCAGCCCCGTATAAAGAGTGTATTTGACAGTTGGAAACTGCAAGGCGGGACGAAAGAAACTTTTGTAAGTAATCTGCAAAAGAACCAGGAGGTTAAGAATATTATTCTTTCCGAATCTCCTTGGGTACTTGAAGCTCAAACGGAAGAACAGCAAAAAGAACGGATAGCGACTCTATTCGATTTAAATAATATCTTTAACAATAACTCTGCTGCATTGATGATGTTAAAAAACTTGCAAAATCCTGACGGTGGTTGGTCATGGTATATGGGAATGGATAGTAGCCCCTATGTTACTGCCTTTATCTTAGGAATGAATGCCCGCCTGACTATGCTCACCCATACAGCACCAGCCGATCCTATATCAGTGATGCAGAAAGCAGCTTTTAACTATCTCCATAAATCTGCTTTGAAGGAATATAAGGAAATTCTTGATGTCCAGAAAAAGGAAAAGAAATTTATAGGTATTTCAGGAAGTATCTTAAACTATTTATATCTGATTGCTATTTCAGGTGAGAAAGTTCCTGCTGCCAATAAAGAAGCCTATACTTATTACTTATCCAAAGTCAGCGAATTACTTTCCTCTTCTTCCGAGGATGCGAAAGCTTTCGCTGCCATTATATTGACTAAAGCTGGAAAAGTTGAAGAAGCGCAAAAGTTTATTGCTTCTTTGAAAGAACATCTGACGAAGACAGATGAACAAGGTATGTTCTTTGACTTCAATGACAATCCATATACTTGGAGTGGTATGAAACTCCGGACACATGTTACCGTAATGGAAGCATTAACTCTGGTTGGTGGCAATGATGCAACTTTGGAAGAAATGAAACTTTGGCTACTAAAACAGAAGCAAACTCAGCAATGGCGCTCTCCGTTAGCCAGTGTGGATGCTATATATGCTTTATTGATGAAAGGTACTAATCTTCTCAATAACCAAGAGAATCTGCAAATCTCAATAGCCAACGAAACATTCCAAACTAACTCTCCGGACAAGACTACTATTCCCGGATTGGGATATATTAAACGTACGTTTACTCAACAGGATATAGTTGATGCCCGCACCATTAAAGTGGAGAAAAAAAGTCCGGGAATGGCCTGGGGAGCTGTTTATGCCGAATACGATTCACCGATTCGTAATGTGAAGCAACAAGGTGAAAAACTGAATGTCCAGAAAAAGTTATATGTGGAGCGAATGGCAGCAACTAATACCCCTCAATTGGAACCTATCACTGACAAAACACTTCTTCGTGTAGGCGATAAAGTCATTTCCCGTTTGAGTATTCGTGTAGATCGCTCCATGGACTTTGTTCAGTTGAGAGATCAGCGTGGCGTTTGCTTCGAACCTATTGGTAATCTCTCCGGCTATCATTGGAATAACGGACTTGGTTATTATATCGATATAAAAGATGTCAGCACTAATTTTTTCTTCGATCGTTTGGTAAAAGGAGACTATATCTTGGAATACAGTTATCGCGTGAGTCGTGAAGGAACTTATGAAACAGGAATGGCTACTCTACAATGCGCTTATGCACCGGAGTATGCTTCATATTCTGGTTCAATGACGGTGGAAGTCACTAAGTAATCCTACAGTGTCCAAAGCCATATACTTAGATCAAATCTTAGTTTGAATGACAACTATGCCAATCATCAGGCTGAAAAACCGGTTTGTCAAAACTCAAACTGTGAGAATTTAATTTTACGCAAGGCCGCTAAGAGATTTTGTATCAACGTTTGCTCTCACGCTTTCATTTACTACTTCAATCCCTTTGTTCATCATAGTTGCAACAATTAGAGCAACTATGGTGGCAGAGTGGCAGCACCATTGGCCCTCACTGTGTATAAAGTAACGGTTCTTATTCTGTTTTTTTCTTATTGCAAAATGTGTAAATGCTTTATATTTCTTCTGTAAACAATAGACATAGAACAAATACAATACCAGGGATTCTACTAATTTCTACCAGTTAATACCCATCTCTTCTCCAAGTCATTGCTTTTTTCCTTTATCCCTAAGAAGATTGTTCACTAGAAATTTATATCTTTGCATTGGTTAAATTAATGGTTTAAACATAATTATTTAAAAAGAACTCTGTAAATCTTTGATATACAATGTATCAAATAAAACTTCTACATTTGTGCATCAAACAAAATATATTATATGAAACGTCGTTTGCTATCTATATTTTCCCTGATTACTGTTACTGTGGCGGCTATTGCCCAACCCCGTATCTCTTCCAATAAAGAGATTCATAACTTTGGGCAGATAGAATGGAAGAGTCCGGTAACAGTAGAGTATACCATTACAAATACCGGAAATGAACCGTTGGTGCTTACTAATGTCACTACTTCTTGCGCCTGTTCGGTTGCCGATTGGACAAAAGAACCTATTGCTCCGGGAGCAAAGGGGACGGTAAGAGCGTCTTTTGATGCAAAAGCATTGGGACATTTTGAAAAGTCAGTAGCAATTTACAGCAATGCCGATCCTCATCTAGTCTATCTGAAATTTGCTGGTGAAGTGGTACGGGAAGTAAAAGACTTTACTAAAACTCATCCTTTTAAAATTGGAGATATCCGCATTGATAAAGACGAAATAGCTTTCTCTGATTCTTATCGTGGAGAAAATCCGACTCTCACCATTGGAGTTGTTAATTTGTCCGATCGGCCCTACGAACCCGTATTGATGCACTTACCTCCTTATCTGAAGATGGAGAAGGAACCCGGCATATTGTTAAAGGGCAAGAAAGGTACAATCAAGCTGACATTGGATACCGGTCTTTTGCAAGACTTCGGACTGACACAGTCTTCCGTGTATCTCTCTCGTTTTGCAGGTGATAAAGTGAGTGAAGACAATGAAATTCCTGTTTCAGCAGTATTGCTGCCTAACTTCTCACAAATGACGGCTCAGGATTCGTTGAATGCTCCTGTTATACATCTTTCCGAAACGAACATTGATCTCAGTGAAACGTTATTGAAAAAGAAGAAAGCAAGTCACAACATCGTGATAACCAATACGGGAAAAACACCCTTGGTCATCAGTAAATTGCAAGTGTTCAATTCTTCTGTAGGAGTAAGCTTGAAAAAAGCGGTAGTTCAGCCGGGGGCAACCACGAAGTTGAAAGTAACCATTCATAAACGGGATGTAGGTAATAAAAAACATCATTTGCGTATTTTGATGATAACCAATGACCCGTTACGTCCGAAAGTTGAAATAAATATCAAACGTTAATAACCACTGCTATGGAACATCCGGAAAATAGTGAAGAATATAAGGGACTGGTTGTCAATAAAGGCATCGAGCAACCTTCATCCGTGAATCCTTATTTGAAACGCAAACCGAAAAAACGCCAGCTCTCTGTGGCAGAGTTTGTAGAAGGAATTGTAAAAGGCGATGTCACTATTCTGAGTCAGGCAGTGACGTTGGTAGAAAGTGTGAAGCTTGAACATCAAGTGATAGCACAAGAAGTAATCGAAAAGTGTCTGCCATTTTCCGGTAATTCAATCCGTATAGGTGTCAGTGGAGTTCCTGGTGCGGGTAAGAGTACTTCGATTGATGTATTCGGACTACACGTACTCGAAAAGGGAGGTAAATTGGCAGTATTGGCCATCGACCCGAGTAGTGAACGTAGCAAGGGAAGTATCTTGGGAGATAAAACCCGAATGGAGCAACTTTCTGTACATCCTAATTCTTTTATTCGCCCTAGTCCGTCGGCAGGTTCTTTGGGTGGCGTTGCACGTAAAACACGTGAGACGATTATCCTTTGCGAAGCTGCCGGATTTGATAAGATTTTCGTAGAAACGGTGGGAGTGGGGCAGAGTGAAACGGCTGTTCACTCGATGGTAGACTTCTTTCTGCTGATTCAGTTAGCTGGTACGGGAGATGAATTGCAAGGTATCAAACGTGGCATTATGGAGATGGCGGATGGTATCATTATCAATAAGGCGGATGGGGATAACCTTGAAAGGGCCAAATTGGCTGCTGCACAATTCCGTAATGCGTTGCATCTTTTTCCTGCTCCTGATTCCGGATGGACTCCGCAAGTCCTGACTTATTCCGGTTTCTACAATATAGGGGTAAGGGAAGTCTGGGATATGGTTTATGAATACATTAACTTTGTGAAAAACAACGGTTATTTTGAATATCGTCGTAATGAACAGAGTAAATATTGGATGTACGAAAGTATCAATGAGCAACTGCGTGACAGTTTCTATCATAATCCGAAGATTGAAGCGATGCTTCGAGAGAAGGAACTGCAGGTGTTGAGTGGAAATCTGACTTCTTTTGTGGCTGCTAAGAGATTATTGGATACTTATTTCGGTGAATTAAAGAAGTAGCTTTACATTATAAATAATTTTATGTAAACATATAAGTAAATAATAAAATTAATGTTCTGATCTTTATTTTAATATCATTGATTATCATAAGATAGTAATAACTTATGGTATACAGTATCACCAAAGAATAAAGAAAAATAGTTTTTCATACTTTGAAAATATTGGCTGTAGCCATTTCTAACTATGAAACTGAAGGAGCCAATATATGTGAATCCAGACCGATATAAAATATATGATTATAAAGCAAAATCTTAGAGATAAGTAGTACTCTTTTTACAGTTTTTTTGTATTATTGCATAATATCAAAAAGGTAATATTATGAATAAACAATGTCTTAATGGTTTTAAAAGGTTGTTTTTACTGTTTTTGTTATTCACAACTTCATATTCATTTGCTCAGAAAACAGAACAACAAGTTCTTGACTCTGCAGAGGTTATGCCTCAATTTCCTGGTGGTGTTTCTAAAATGATGGAATATTTAAAGGTTCCTGTTTCTGATGCATTACTTTTGGAAAATGGTACACAAGGATGTCCTGTTATTCAATTTGTAGTAGAGAAGGATGGTAATATTTCTAATTCTAAAGTTGTCCGGTCTGTTGATCCCCAATTAGATAGTGTAGCATTGAAACTGATAGAGAAAATGCCTACGTGGATTCCTGGTATACAAAATGAACGAAAAGTTAGGGTACGTATGACGGTGCCTGTATTTACTATATTAGAATCTAGTTTAAAACTAGAAGAACAGGAGAAGAATAAACAATATGAGAAAACAGGAGGTGAAACAAGTGAGAATGCATGGTTGATTATCGATGGAGTGGAGGTTGGAACTAATTTCTTACTAAGTTATTTAAATGTGGAACTCATTAAAAATTTTAAAATTTTGAAAGGTAAAGAGGCTTTAGATCGTTACGGGGAAAAGGGACAAAATGGAGTTATCTTGATAACGCTAAAATCACCGAAGGAGTTGAAGGCAAAAACTGTTGGTGAGAAGGTTGTTGGACTGTTGAAAGATAGAGGCTTTAGCAAGAAGACCCCGATTGTGTATTGTTTTGATGAAAAAGAATTTTCTCCTGATGCTTCTGCCATTATATCAAAGAACGAATACAATGAGGAGAAAGATTTTATTGCAATAAAAGAAGTAAAAGATGGTATTGCCTATGTTATTTTTAAAAATAACAGTTCCTTTTATATTAAGTAATAGCATCCCTTATTCACTGCTTTTTATCTGGTATTCATCGGTTTATCGACCGTAAATCAACAGAAAAGCCTGTAGAGGCATTGGGAAAAGATGTATCTTTGAACCTCAATCATTAATCTTAGAGACGATGGAACTGAAACAGAGGCTGTAATTTAAACTGTGTCAGCAAACAAATAAAGTATTAACTTTGCTGACACAGTTTAAATTACAGCCTCTATAGTTTTATAATTGGTAGAACTTCTAATTATATTTTATTCTGAACTCTTGTTTCTTTCCATAAATTGCAGGAGTGCGGATATATTTTTCTTTATAAATTTGAATAATTGCATATGGAATGAAGGACACAAAAAATACGTCCTTCATTCCATATAATTAATCCGAATTATTCATTTAACTTCACTACCTTTTTCGTCGATAAATGTTATTTTATTTCCTATTTGCGCTTTCGCTCTACCCTTCTCAAACTTTCCGATGTAGGTATATTTAATAGGTACAATAACCTTTCCCTCTGAATTGATTATGCCTTGCATATTTCCTTTATACACATGGGCACGGTCGTTTTCAAAACTTCCGATATGTGTATATTCAATCGGTACAATAACCTTTCCCTCTGAATTGATTATGCCTTGCATATTTCCTTTATATGCACGGGCGCGGTTATTTTCAAAACTCCCGATATGTGTATATTCAATTGGTACAATTACCTTACCCTTTGAGTCGATTATGCCTTGCATATTCCCTTTATATGCGCGGGCGCGGTTGTTTTCAAAACTCCCGATATGTGTATATTCAATCGGTACAATAACCTTTCCCTCTGAATTGATTATGCCTTGCATATTTCCTTTATATGCACGGGCGCGGTTGTTTTCAAAACTCCCGATATGTGTATATTCAATTGGTACAATTACCTTACCCTCTGAGTCGATTATGCCTTGCATATTCCCTTTATATGAGCGGGCACGGTTGTTTTCAAAACTCCCGATATGTGTATATTTAATTGGTACAATAACCTTACCCTCCGAGTCGATTATGCCTTGCATATTCCCTTTATATGCGCGGGCACGGTTGTTTTCAAAATTCCCAATAAAAGTATACTCGAGAGGAATAACAATTTTTCCATTTATGTCTATTGCTCCGTATTTTCCTCCATCATATTGCTCTTTTTTATGTTCCCGGCTGATCAGAGGAAAAATCATAGAATCACTTCTATTTCCTATTTTTCTCCATTTACCGTGTTGAGCTACTTTGGCTATATTATCTTTAAATTGATAAATCACGTCGTAAATAGGTTCGGTAACCTTCTTTTGATCAACGATAAGACCATATTTCCCCTTTTCTGAATAAACATCTATTTTTTGAGCTTTCAAGAACGAAGGATAGACAAATAGCATAATCATGCTAATTAAGAACAGCTTGTTTCTCATATTACTTATGTATTTCTTTTATTGACGGAATTAAATTAGTGCATATGACCGGACTAAGGTTAATTATCTATTGAATCTGAATATTGACAGATCGTAAATCTTTAGCTCTAGAACTATTCCCATATAATATTTTATATGTGCCATGAATAGGTCTCATTGTATTTGTCGTCATATCAAACCACTCGAATGAATCGTAAGAAAGTTCGATGCTTATATTCTGTTTTTTTCCTTTAGCTATATTTACTCGTTGAAAGGCCCGAAGTGTTTTTTGCGGTCCTTCCTTATCGTCCGGACGGCTAATATATACTTGTACAACTTCTTCTCCGTCTCGTTGCCCGATGTTACTTACAGGAATCGTGAGAATAGCTTTCTCACCTTTGCTTAATTTCGATTGATTCAACTTAGCTTTTCCATAAGAGAAATATGTGTAACTTAATCCGTAGCCGAATGGGTAAAGAGGTTCCTCCGTCATGTAGCGATAGGTACGTCCTTTCATGGAGTAATTTTCGTAATCCGGTAATTGTTGCAAACTTTTATAAAATGTAATAGGTAAACGTCCTGCTGGATTATAATCTCCAAAAAGTACGTCGGCAATTGCCGTTCCACCTGCCTGACCGGGATACCAGGCTTGCAAGATAGCGTCACAGTTTTGTGTCTCAGGCACTAGTGCTATGGCAGAACCGGAGAAATTGACGAATACTACTTTCTTTCTGTAATCTTTCAATAAGGCAAGAATCTCACGTTGTACTCCGGGTAATTCGATATCTATGCGGTCACCTCCTTTAAATCCGGGACTTGATACTTCCATCTCTTCTCCTTCTAACTGTGGAGAGATACCTCCGGCGAAAATAATAACATCTGCCTCTTTCAGTTTGTCCATAAGTTTTGGTGCGCTCAGATCGATTTTCTGTGTAGTATTGTTTTTTGAATTGCCATCATCTGTCAGCCCACATACCGGTTCGTAAATTACTTGATCCTGAGTAAGTTTAGTCCGAATTGCTTCCAATAAAGTGATAGTGTGTGACGGGAAACCGTTGTAATTTCCCCATTGCATCACAGAATCATTTGCATTCGGACCAATTACTGCTACTTTCATCTGACGATTTAGTGGAAGCAAGTGATCTTTGTTCTGAAGCAATACCAGACTCTCATGTGCCATTTTTAGGGCCAGTTTTCTATGTTTGGAACAATCGACCACCGAGTAAGGGATCTCTGACCATGGATGAGTAGAATTCATCTCTCCCAATTCGAAACGAGCTTTTAACAACCTTCTGACAGAAGTATTGACTTTTTCTTCCGGAATCAATCCTTTTTCCACAGCTTCTGTTATACTTTTGTAGTGATCGCCGCATTCCAGATCAGTTCCGCTTAGTACGGCATCAGCTGAAGCATGTGCAGCATCCGGATGAGTTTCATGATTATGAGGTTGAAAGAAATCACCGATAGCTCCACAATCAGAGACTACAATACCTTTATATCCCCATTCATTGCGAAGAATTTGAGTGAGCAAACGTTTACTACCACAACAAGGGTCTCCTTCAAATCTGTTGTAAGCACACATCACTTCTTTTACTCCTGCTTTCTGTACCAGGTCTTTAAATGCCGGAAGATAAGTTTCCCATAAATCTCTGGTATTTATATTCTCAGCATTGAAATGATGGCGGCTCCATTCAGGACCGGAGTGTACGGCAAAGTGTTTGGCACATGCATGAAGCTTATTATAGTCGGCGTCTTCCGGTCCTTGTAAGCCTCTGACTACTGCCATTCCCATACGCCCTGTCAGATAAGGATCTTCTCCATAAGTCTCCTGACCACGTCCCCAACGTGGATCACGAAAGATGTTGATATTAGGAGTCCATACTGTCAAACCTTGATAACGATTATATTGTCCTTTGTCATTAAAATCACGATTTTTTGCTCGTGCTTCATCTGAAACAGCATTGAAAACTTCGTAAAGCAAAGTATCATCGAAAGAGGCTGCCATACCGATAGATTGTGGAAAAACTGTAGCCCGTCCCGCGCGTGCTATTCCGTGAAGAGCTTCACTCCACCATTCGTAAGGTTTGATACCTAGGCGTGGAATTGCAGGAGAGGCATTTTGCATCAAGGAGACTTTTTCTTTTAATGTCAAACGTTGAAGCAAGTCATCTGCGCGTTCTTCGGGAGAGAGTTTGGTATCTTGATAAGGATACTGGTTCTGTACATTATTCTGTGCCTGTATTTGAAATGCAAAAGTTACTGCTATACAAGCTGCTATCCATTGTTTCATCATGGTTTTATTGTTTTAGATTCCGTTCTACGATTTCAAGTCATTCCGAATATTGGGGATGAAAGTTTATTTTTATCCCATTAGTCGATAGTGGAGAAAGAATAAGAATAAATAGTTTCATAGTAATTGCTTGAATATTAGAACAAATATATATAAAATAATACAGAATTGAAAGTTTTAATAAATGTTTGAATAAAATATATATATATTTACTTATTTTTTCTTTCTTGCGATTTACTATTTTAATAACGAATTGATATCAGAGGAGAAAGTTCATTATCGGTTGAAATATAAAAAATCCTCTTTACGTCCTTATTCAGAATATAAAGAGGAAATTTTATTGACGAGAGTTGCATGGGGTATGGTGAGATGAAATCATAATTGGGGAATAAATTGCACAATACTTTCGCAAGTGTCCTCTCGGCATTGCCTAAAATCTACGCAAAATTAATTAAAATCTTTCGGAATCTATGCAAAGATTAAAAAAACTTATAAACTTTATGAATATTTTGATATATTGAATATATGTTGGTATGACTTTTAGGACTCATTGGTTTTTACTACCTTTGTGGAATAAACAAAATAGTAATATAAAAAGAAAATGGCTGAACATCTATATAATGATTTTTCTACTTTTCTGAAAAAATATTTTTCTTATAAGGTACAAAAAATATCGGTGAACGCCGGTTTTACGTGCCCCAATCGTGATGGTACTAAAGGGTGGGGAGGCTGTACTTACTGCAACAATCAGACTTTCAATCCAGATTATTGCCGGACTGAAAAATCTATTGCAATTCAATTGGAAGAAGGAAAACGTTTCTTTGCCCATAAATATCCCGAAATGAAATATCTGGCATATTTTCAGGCGTATACAAATACATATGCGGAATTAGAAGGATTGAAGCGTAAATATGAAGAGGCTCTCGAAGTAGATGGAGTGGTTGGTTTAGTTATTGGTACTCGTCCGGACTGTATGCCGGAGGATTTACTTCGTTATCTGGAAAAACTGAACCGGCAAACTTTTCTGATGGTAGAATATGGCATGGAAAGCACTTGTGATGAAACCTTGCGGCGTATCAACAGGGGGCATACTTATGCAGATACAGTTGAAGCGGTTCAGCGGACTGCTGCTTGTGGCATTCTGACAGGAGGGCATATCATTCTGGGACTTCCCGGAGAAACTCATGATAGGATGGTGGCACAAGCTGAAGTACTTTCTAAATTGCCTGTCTCAACTTTAAAAATACATCAATTGCAGTTGATTCGCGGAACTCGTATGGCACACGAATATATGGAGAATCCTTCTGATTTTCATTTGTTTACGGAAGTTGATGAATATATTGATCTGGTAATTGATTATGTGGAACATTTAAGACCTGATTTGGTATTAGAGCGTTTTGTTTCTCAGTCTCCTAAAGAGCTACTGATTGCTCCGGATTGGGGATTAAAAAATTATGAATTTGTAACCCGTTTGCAAAAAAGAATGAAAGAAAGAGGGGCTTATCAAGGTAAGAGGCTTATGGATTCGGAAAAAAGAGTTATTTTTGCGGGAGATAAATTTACCACTGAATAGATATTGGCCTTTGACAGATATCAAAGTGGTGAGGGGAAATTAATAAAGTTGAAGAATGGAAGAGAAAACAAGAATTAAAGGAAATGTCCACTATGTGGGAGTAAATGACCGTAGCAAACACCGTTTTGAGGCGATGTGGCCTTTACCCTACGGAGTTTCGTATAACTCTTATCTAATTGATGATGAAATGATTGCCTTAATTGATACAGTAGATATCTGTTATTTTGAGGTATATCTGCGGAAAATCAAACAAGTGATCGGCGAGCGTCCTATCGATTATTTGATTATAAACCATATGGAACCGGACCATTCAGGATCTATCCGGTTGATTAAGCAACACTATCCGAATATTATCATTGTAGGTAATAAGCAAACGTTCGGTATGATCGAGGGTTTCTATGGAGTAACAGGTGAACAGTATTTAGTGAAAGACGGAGATTTCCTAGCATTAGGCCGTCATAAACTTCGTTTTTATATGACTCCTATGGTACACTGGCCGGAAACAATGATGACATTTGATGAAACGGAGGGCATTCTTTTCTCTGGCGACGGATTTGGGTGTTTCGGTACGTTGGATGGTGGCTTTCTGGATACTCGTATGAATCTGGATAGATATTGGGGGGAGATGGTTCGTTATTACTCCAATATTGTAGGTAAATATGGTAGTCCGGTACAGAAAGCTTTGCAGAAATTGGGAGGGCTTCCTATATCTACAATTTGTTCTACACACGGACCTGTCTGGACGGAAAATATAGCTAAGGTAATTGGTATCTATGACCGTTTGAGTCGTTATGATGCTGACGAAGGAGTAGTGATAGCCTATGGCAGTATGTATGGAAACACGGAACAAATGGCTGAAGCGATAGCCGAAGAACTTTCGGCACAAGGTATCAAGAATATTGTGATGCACAATGTGACTAAGACCCACCCTTCTTATATTATAGCGGATATTTTCCGGTATAAGGGATTGATTATTGGTTCTCCTACTTATAGCAATCAAATTTTTCCTGAAATAGAATCTCTTTTATCCAAGATTTTGGTACGTGAACTAAAGGGACGTTATTTGGGAACGTTTGGTTCTTTCACATGGGCAGGTGCTGCCGTGAAGCGTATGGCAGAATTTGCGGAAAAGAGCAAATTTGAGTTGGTAGGCGATCCGGTGGAAATGAAACAGGCGATGAAAGATATTACTTATACTCAATGTGAGAATCTGGCTCGTGCGATGGCGGACCGTTTGAAGAAAGATCGTTAATCGTGATAAGATAAATTTATTGACTAACCTATAAAATAATCGACTTATGAGACTTATTATTCAGCCGGACTATCAGTCCGTATCTCTGTGGGCTGCACATTATGTTGCAGCAAAAATAAAAGCTGCTAATCCAACTCCCGATGAACCGTTTGTATTGGGTTGCCCTACCGGATCTTCTCCTTTGGGGATGTATAAAGCTTTGATTGATCTGAATAAAAAAGGGATCGTTTCTTTCCAGAATGTTGTAACATTTAATATGGATGAGTATGTAGGCTTACCGAAAGAACATCCTGAAAGTTACTATTCATTCATGTGGAACAATTTCTTTAGTCACATCGACATTAAACCGGAGAATACAAATATTCTGAACGGCAATGCTCCTGATCTGGATGCGGAATGTGCGCGTTACGAAGAAAAGATTAAGTCTTATGGCGGTATTGATCTCTTTATGGGTGGTATCGGACCGGATGGACATATTGCTTTCAACGAGCCGGGATCTTCTTTATCTTCACGTACTCGTCAGAAAACTCTGACTACGGATACGATTATTGCTAATTCCCGTTTCTTTGATAATGACATTAATAAAGTTCCTAAGACTGCTCTGACTGTTGGTGTAGGTACTGTCCTTTCTGCTAAGGAAGTGATGATTATCGTGAACGGACATAATAAAGCCCGTGCTTTATATCATGCTGTAGAGGGTGCTATCACTCAGATGTGGACAATCAGTGCATTGCAGATGCACGAAAAAGGAATCATTGTTTGTGATGATGCTGCTACCGAAGAACTGAGAGTAGGTACTTATCGTTATTTTAAAGATATTGAAGCAGGTCATCTGGACCCTGAATCTTTGATTAGATGATCGACATTTGATATAAAAATAAGCTATTTGAAATGTCTCGTTTTAAAGCATTTGAGAATGTGCCAAAAGTAAAATAGCCTATCGATATGTAATTTTTTTGACGCGGATAATGCGGATTTTATGTTCTAAGATCCGCGTTTATCCGCGTTTGCTTCTAAAAAGATACTGTTTATAGACTTTTGGCACATTAATATTTGAGGAAGACTATGATGATGGTTTCTTCTTATCATAATTGTTTGAATTTTAGGTCTTTTCCAACCAGCCTTTTCCCTGTCGGATAACTTCTGGTTCGTCTTCTGTACATTTTATTATTGTTGAAGGTTCTATGCCTCCGATACCTCCATCAATTACCAAATCTACCTTATCTCCGAATTTCTCGTCTATTAATTCCGGATCAGTCATATATTCCAAGTCTTCATGCTCTTGGTAGGGTAACGTTGTTGTCATGATAGGTCCATTCAATAAACGGGCAATTTCACGTATAATGTTATTATCCGGCATACGGATACCTACTTCTTTACGATTGCGGAAGATTTTAGGTAACCGGTTTGTTCCGTTCAGGATAAAAGTGAATGGACCTGGAAGATTATGTTTCATCAGCTTGAATACGTTATTGTCTACTTTGGCATATTCACTGATACTACTGAGGTCATAACAGATAATAGATAAATTGTTTTTGCGCGGGTCTATCTCTTTGATGCGGCAAATTCGTTCGATGGCACGTTCTTTTAGTCCGTGGCAACCAATAGCGTACATCGTATCGGTTGGATAGATGATAAGTCCGCCATCGTTTAAAATATCAATAACCCGTTGTAAGTCTTGCGGATTGTTGTTTTTATCATATAGTTTTAAAAGCATAATTAACTTTTTATCTATTTCAATTTTTTCAGTAAATCCAATGCCTTTTCCGCTGCTTTCTGTTTGAGGGAATCTTTATTCGAAGTAGAACCGGAATCCAGACCTAATTTTTTGCCTAGTTTGTCGATCGCCTCTTCAGCTGCGGCTTCAACAGCTTGATTCGCCATACTTTTCATATCTACACTTACTTTGGGAGAAGTAAAAGAACCACCAATTTTCAAATCTACCGTTGATAGTTTGGAGAAACTGCCGGAGGCGGGAAGTTTAATTTTACCGATGTAGTCGATAGTCTGATCCAGCCCTGTACTACCGGAGAGGTTTAGTGTGTAATCTCCCATTTTGATGTCGAAAGGTTTAGTGTTCACCCTACCGTCTTTAATGGTGAAATCAATTTTCATGTCTTTCACTTTCACGTCTTTTAAGCTCGGCTGTTTGATAGCATCAGCAATCTGATCGATAGATTTTACTCCACTAAGACTGAGATCACGAACAGATAGACTACCATCTCCCTGCATTGTATTAAGTACCGGAGTCATCGTTGCATCCAGCTCAGTCAGTATGTCGATACCACCTGAGAAATTACCTTTCAAATTTTCAAAAATAGGAGCAAGCTTTTGCACCATATCCAGTTCTTTATAAGCTTGTGTAAAGCTGATATCAGTAAGCTTAAATCCGGCTTTTACTTCCGGCTTTTTCACATTCATACTAGAGTAGTAGCCATTCATCACGACATTGCCACCCATAGTATTCATAGAGAGATTCTTCATGTCTACTTTTCCGTCCTTTACAATAAGTTTACCGTTCACATTATTGAATGACATCTTATCAAGCAATACCTGTTTTAAGTTTGCATCCATTTGCAAGTCGAGATTGCGGGGTACTTCAACAATGCCGGTTACAGATATGGAATCGGTAGTGGAGGTCTGGGGTGAAGTAGATGCAGTAGAAGTACTATCTGTAGAAGCAGTCATAAAATCATTCAGGTTAAGATAATTGGAACGAACGTTCAAACTGCCTTTCAGGGTAGTTCCTTTCAGTACATAACCGATATAGTTTTCGAAACGGCTGTCTGCAGTAATATCATTTTTGCCCATATTTACAGTCGTTTCGCTCAGTTGCAGAAATTGGGGAGTAAACGTAAAGAGTGATTTCTTTATTTCTACATCCGGCATATCTTTCATTTTGAGTTTCATATCTGTCAGACCAATTGTGCCGGATGCTTTAAAGTTGTCATATTGCTCTTTTTCTATATAAGAAAGTCGTCCGGACATTTGCATATCAGCATTGATTGTTCCATTTAATGCGAGATCATCCATTGGATAAACTTGCTTGATCATTCCTAAGTTAAGCATTCCTTTAGCTTCGGCTTTGAAGTCCGGATCACTGACAGGAGTTTTTATATCAGCTATCAGTTTGAATGGATTTCCAGCCAGATTAAAGCTGAAAGGATTGATGCTGATAGTGGTCAGATCGATATTTCCTCCCGGATTCTCTATTTTGGCGCTGATATTGATTTGGTCTACACCCGCTGGCAAAGCAGGATAGCGGAACATGGCGTTCTTTACTTGCATATCAAGATTAAAAGTGGGGACAGTGTCTCCTTGCAGAATACCTTTAGCGGATGCTGTAAGGGTAGCAGTTCCATCTGTCTTTAAACTCGAAAACTCAGTTGCATAGATGGATGGAATTAAAGACAGAATCTCTTTAAATCCTATATCATTAGTAATGAGTTTGAAATCCATGTCTATAGCCGGACCCTTCAAGGCAAACCAACCGTCGATACCTGCTTGAATGGCATTAAGTTGAAAGGTATTGTCTTTAAGGATATATTTATTATTAACAAGATCGGCATCTACATCCATTTTGGTGGAAATCTTTGCATTAGCCAGAAAAGGAATACCATTCATTTTGTAGGTTAGTGCTTCCGTTTCTGCTTCCAGTTTCAATGTAGTGTGATCACTTCCTAGATCGCCGGCACAAAGAGCATTGAAATTATGAATATCAGCATATATTTTGGCTTGCTGATCATCATAAGTCAAATCCATGTTTTTGATGACGAAACGTTGCATTTTGACTTTGAAGGGAGAAGAGGCTTCCGCTTCAGTATCCGGTGTTTCTACTTTTGCTGTTGAATCCGGTTTCATAATATCCCAATTGGCTCTTCCGTCGGGTAGAACAATAGCATGAAGGCGGGTATCTTCAATGAAAATCTTAGAAATATCGTATCCGCTATCTCCAAAGAGAGAAAATAAATTGATGGCGGCAGTTACTTTTCCTGCTTGTACAAGAGTGTCACTAGCAAAATTGCCCGTACCTTTCAGCCAGAAATCTTCTAAAGTGACGGAAGCCTGTGGAAAGTCCCGGAATAAGCTAATACTGAGATCCTTGAAATCAAATTGTGCATTAAGCATTTTATTACCTTCTGTTTTCACAATCCCTGCTATTTTACCCTCGAAGGCAAAGGGAAGAAGGAGCATAAGTATAATAATTACTCCTACTGTGATAGCTGCGATTTTCAAACCTTTTTTCATAAAACGGTTTTTTTATTGTTGAATGAATAATAAATCCTATTAAAAAGTATAACCAAAAGATAACCAATACGAGTTTCTCATGGGGGTGTTCTTTTCGGCAAATAGCCATGAAAAGTCTACTTGAGCTCCGAGGTAGTGTATGCCTAAACCTGCTGTGGCATAGTTTGCATCTCCTTTCTTTTTGTCTCCATAATGATATCCTCCGCGAAACAGAAAATGTTCTACTAAGGTATATTCGGCTCCTGCGCTGATTCCAAGAGCTCGTACGTCCGAAGGAACCATTCTGTATCCTAAATCGGCGGCCACTATCAAACGATGAATTGGATTAAAAGATAAATCTACAGAACCACCAGCTTTAATAAAAGCCGGCAAACTTTCTTTATTTTTCAGATATTTGATTTTTGATCCGAGATTGCTGACTTGTACTCCGGCTGTCCAACTTGCTTTATCCATGAATTTGAAACTTCTTTGATAAACAGCACCTAAGTCCACTGCAAACGCATTAGCACTTTGGGCTCCGCCAATTTTTCCCATATCAGAATGTATAAGTTTTGCTGTTGCCGATACAGCTAAATTTGGAATTATTTCGCGGGCATACCCCAGATCGATGACCCATTCTTTGGGGTTTATGCTTTCGTACATTTCTTCATTACCATTGATTATGCCCGTCGATGGATAATTATAGTAACGAAATCCACCTAAAATAACATTACGTTCGTTAATCTTGTAAAAACCACCGAGACTGTTTAAAGAATGTCCGGATTCGTAATCGCGCATTAATGGAGCATACGTATAGGTAACCCCTCCGTTTTGAGGACTAATAATCGATGTTGCTCCATTATAAAAAACAGCATTGTTATTCCCGGGCAAAGCGACACTTACACCTCCCATCCCCGCGCTACGTGCATCTGGAGTAATAGTAAGGAAATTGACTGCTCCGGTATTGATAGGAGCTAAATCATCTTGCGCTTTTACATTCCATGCAAAAGTAAGGATAAAGATACTAAACAATATTTTTTTCATAAGTATATATTCGGTTTAAATTAATATTTGATGAATCTATCTTTTATCTTTTTACCATTACATTCGTATTCGATGGTGTAATAACCTCCTGCTAATTTGTTAATATCCAACGAAGTAGTGACATATTGTTTAACAGTAATGTTTTTACGGAAGACTTTGTTACCCAAGCTGTTATAAATTGTAACAGTTGCGTTTCCTCCTAATTCGTAATTGACACGGAATAATAACGTCCCATTAGTAATTGGGTTCGATCTTAAAAGAAAGTTTTTACTACTGGTATTTACATTGGGAAGTTCTGCTTGCAGGGCGGCGGTTGCATTTACACATCCATTGCCTAATTGTCCTATGTAATTGGGATTGTAACCATTAACGTCATAAGCAGTGCTTAACAGGATTTCTTTTAATTGTTCAGCTGTAAATCCCTTTTTTCCTACTCCATACTTTTCTACGACAAGAGCTGCTACACCGGCTACATGAGGACATGCCATAGAAACTCCATATAAATAATTGTATGAACCAAATGGGAATGTACTATATATCTCTTTTCCAAGCACAGTATTATTGGGGTCTATTTTCTTATTTTCTCCTCCCGGGGCACAGATATCAATATAATCACCATAATTGGAGTAAGAACCTTTTTTATAATCAGATCGGATGGCAGCCACTCCTATCACTTTTTCATAGTCAGCCGGAGTTGCATTTTTAGGGTTGGAACTATTGTTATTGTTGGTAGCAAAAAGGACGATTCCTCCTTTCATAGGACTATCAGGTAACTGATTACCATCATTATCACAACCAGCATATTTAATAAAATAGTCTATTGCCTCTTTATCAACAGGATCAATTGTGCTGTTATTATTGTATCCCCAACTGTTCTGGCAAATTACCGCTCCGTTATCTGCAGCGTATTTGATGGCTGCAGCACCTTGGGAGTCACGATAACCATCAAGCATTTGGCAACACATAATTTTTGCACCACTATTAGGGTTGCCGTTTCCGCCTGCGATTCCACAGACTCCTTCTCCGTTATTATTAACAGCTCCTATGATTCCAGCTACGTGTGTAGCGTGGTTATCAGGGGTGATATTAGAATTGTTAGATACAAAGTTATATCCATATACATCATCTATATAACCGTTTTTATCATCATCTATACCGTTTCCGGGAATCTCATTGGGGTTTTTCCATAAATTGCCACGTAAATCCGGGTGCTCCACATCGACACCTTCATCTACTACTGCTACGATAACATTGGGATTTCCGTTGTATTGTTCCCATATATCAGCTAACCGAATATCTGCACCTGCAACTTGCCAGTTTTCTGTTCCTGAATTATAAAAGTTCCACTGCTTGTCAAGATAAGGATCATTCCAAGGTAGTGTTACCGCTCTGGTTGAAACCTTATGAACAGGGCAAGCTATTTCAATCCCATCCAGTATTTCGATTTCATTAACTGCACGGGTGGTAGCCACTTCTTCCGAGTACCATACATCATACCAAAGATTTAATCCTTCCCTACGGGTACGTTCCTCATATTTCTCAGTGTAAGGAAAGGTACGTTCCATCCGAGTGATTTTCAGAATTGACGCTGAACCATCCAAAGCCTTTATTCCGGTAGAAACTTTACCGTTAACACTTCTGACCGCGACCTGTCCTTTCGGTTCCTCTTTTAATTTGATCCTCATTAAACCTTTGACAACATCTTCTTCTGAGAAGTTAGATGTTGAATTATCTATAATAGTTTCCTCTGTAGAGGAAATATTGAGATCGACATCATCGTTGCAAGCACTCAGCCAGCAGATGGAAAGAAAAAATAAAATAAATTTCTTCATATAACAAATATTAAATCTATCTAATCAGCTATTAAACAATGAAGAGTTGCACAAAGTTACGTTTTCAATTGTAAAAACCAAATGATTTTAGGATTTCTTCTTTCTGATTTCTTCAGCAATGCGCCATTGTAAGGCGGCTTCCTCTTCTTTTCCGGATTTCAACAAAGCATCTCCAAAGAGTTCATGAGCACCTGCATGTTCAGGCTTTAATGAGGTTGCTTTATCCAAATCGGCAATAGCACCTTCCGCATTGCCTAACTTCAGACGGAGTTTCCCCCGGTTATAAACAGCTTTGAATTCAGTCGGTCTCAGGCTGACTGCTGTATTAAAACAATTTTCGGCATCAAAATATTCTTTTTGATTGAAAAGGGTAATTCCTTTTCGAATCCAAGCTTCCAGGTAGTCGGGATCGAGGCTGAGAGCTTTGTCATAGTTGGCAAGGGCTGCACGGGAATCATGTGCCTGGGTGACGCATTCATTCCCCATCAATACATATTCATGTGCATATTGGCGTAACTTTTCCTGTTGCTCCCTCATTTGTTCTTTAAGGTTTCTGTTTTGCTCTTTTAATGTATTGATAACCCCGAGTTTACGGCGAATTAAACGGCGGGCGACGGGCTTTTCAATGTCATACCGTGAATGTATGGCAAGGAAGAATTGCTCCAGACATTCTTCCATCTCTCCTTTATCAAAAGCCCGCGAGGCAGCAGCATATTGTACATCGGCTTGTGCCTGCTTTAACGCTTTATCAATCGCCTGACGGTCATTGAAGCGTCCTGCAAAATTTATTATTTCAGGACGAACAAAGATATCTGTGCGATTGATTGGCTTCCTCAGTTGAATACCATCCAGTGATGTGCACCGGCTGAGGGCAACATATGCTTGTCCTCCTGCAAACACACCTCCTGTAAAATCTATTACTACCCGGCTAAAGGTAAGTCCCTGACTTTTATGCACAGTGATAGCCCATGCCAGCCGAATAGGATACTGTGTAAAACTACCTAGCACTTCTTCTTCGATCTCTTTTGTTTTCTCGTTGTAGTGATAACGGATATTTCTCCACGTTTCCCGCTTTACGTCACATTCTTTCCCATTGTCAGTAATAACATAGATTGTCTCTTCTTCATCATCAATGCCGGCTATTACGCCAATAGTTCCATTTACCCATCGGCGGTCGAAATCGTTCTTGATGAAAATGACTTGTGCACCCGGTTTTATTACGAGTTCTTGTGAGGTTGGCAGACTACTTTCAGGAAAGTCGCCTTCGATACTCCCTTCAACAGTAATGGGTTCTCCCGGAAGTTCGGCTAACTTCTTGTCGTTGATTGAATCAACCGTATCTCTTCGGGTAGCCAATGTAATATACATATCGGCTTCCGATTCTTCAATCTGGGTTCCATAACGAGTATTCAAAAGTTGTAAGTCGGCAGCTCCAGCTGTATTGGTACGAATATGATCAAGGACATTCACAAACACTTGGTCAGTCTGACGATATACTTTTTGAAGTTCGATGGATACCAGGTCAATCTGGTTGAATACACGTGCTGAGAAAAAATAAGGGGTAGGATAGGAGCGGTTTAATATATCCCGCTCATCGTTTTTCACGACAGGTTCCAATTGGAATACATCTCCTACTAATAATAACTGCTTCCCTCCGAATGGTTCGCGTAAATTATGAGAATAGACACGTAAAATACGATCAATCGCATCGATGATATCAGCCCGTACCATTGAAATTTCGTCGATAATTACCAGTTCAATCTGTTCCAGCAACTTGCGATGTGGTTTGGTATACTTGAAGAATTCATGGATACGTCCGCGTTGCAAGCTTAAATTGGGATCATCCGGTAATAAAGGATAAAAAGGCAGTTTAAAAAAACTGTGCATGGTACTCCCTCCGGCATTGATCGCGGCAATACCGGTTGGTGCGAGTACAACATGTTTCTTTTTGGTATGTTCGCAGACATAGCGCAGAAAAGTGGATTTTCCGGTTCCCGCTTTACCTGTCAGAAAAACCGACTGGCGGGTATATTGAATCAGATTGAGAGCATCCTGAAAGGCTGTGTTGCTAGTGTCTACATTCATTTTTTTGAAGCCACTAATCAATTAATCAATAATTCCGAAGTGTTTCATTGCATTCCTGATTCCGTCTTCATCAACCGAAGTCGTGATATAATCTGCGGCGGCTTTTACATCTTCTTTAGCTTGTCCCATGGCTACTCCGATAGCCGCGTGGCGAAGCATACTGATATCATTTCCACCATCTCCGAATGCCATCGTATCTTCCAGTTTCATGCTAAAAAAGCGGATTATCTCGTCAATGCCCTTTTGCTTGGTAACACCTTTGGCAGTCACGTCAGCAAATGCGGGATACCAACGTCCTATTTCGCAAGTAGGAATAGACGGACGCACTTCCTTCTCTTGTTCTTCTGTGATAAAAGGTGTCATTTGAATGATTTCCTTGCTTGTTGCTTCTTCGAAAGAGACAGTAGGAAAGGTATTCACGTGTAGAAAATCATAAAAAATTTGTTTTACCAAATCATTAGGTTGGCAAACAGAAATATTATGTTCTTCTACAAAGATACATGGAACATCTTCTTTTTTGCAGAATACTGCCATTGCATCTACTTCTTCTTGTGGAATTACACTTTTATAAATAACTTCATCTCCAACAAAGCAATAGGCACCATTCATGGTGATGTATCCATCGATCAGATTTCTGTCTTGCAACTCAGTAAGATTGTTGATAATAACTTTGGGACGTCCGGTAGCAATAAATATTTTGATACCTTTTGCATGAGCTACTTCCAATGCCTCAACAGTAGATGCCGGAATACGATGCGTTTTAAAACTGACTAATGTCCCGTCTATATCAAAAAATAAAGCTCTTGTCATAAATTTCTTTTGAATTGAGTATATTTATATACTTGTAAGTCTCAATAAACAGCTAGCAAAGATAATTGTTTTAGTCGTATAATCCTAGTCATGATTTTATTTTAGTATATTGGTGATATTGGATGATTGTATCATAATATCATGTATAAAAAACAAATTCTCATGTTCCAAAGAAAAAAATATGCTGACCTTTGTTCCCAAATTATTATATCAGTATTTTCCTTACTAACTTAATTTATTTAATACATGAATATGAGACAACTAATAACCTTTTCTTTTTTAGTAATATCTTTGTTTACTCTAAAATGTTATGCTCTGAATAATGAAATGTCTCACGACCCGGTATCAAAGAAAATGACTATCGCTGATCCTGATCAAAAACTAGTTTTGCAGCTTGTCTATTCAAATGGTTGCAAGATAACACAGTTAAAAGTAAAGGGTAAAAATGTGTTGTCTGAGTCAGGTGTTTATACTGGTTTCACGACAAAAGGTGGTGTGTTTACTTCCTATGGCGGTTCAGAAGAAGTAAAGGTTGAGAAATTACCCAATAAGATCCTTATAAAAAACATCGTTTATGGAGATCAGTCGGTCAAGGTGAATGAATCATGGAGTTTTGAATTGGTTGATGATAAAATACTCTGGAATATTAATCGTGAATATAGTAACCTTGCAAAG
Source organism: Bacteroides sp. (assembly GCF_028690125.1). GTDB lineage: Bacteria > Bacteroidota > Bacteroidia > Bacteroidales > Bacteroidaceae > Bacteroides. The sequence goes on from NZ_JAQVBV010000004.1 coordinate 203,106, forward strand.
TTTGAGGAAACAGCTTTACCTCAATGGAATTTTGCAGATCTTTCTATATGGAAAGGAGGAATTCTGGATAATGGAGGAATGGTTTGGTGCAAGTATTTGAGTAATGTGAATGATACTTATGGAGTACATACCGGAGGAGTGACTTTTTGGAATCCTGATACAGGAAATGCATTACGTATCAAGGCAATATCAGAAGGTAAACATATTGCAGCGAAATATTCGCAAAGTGATAAAAATGAATTTGTTTGTACCCATTTCGTAACAGATGAAGAACTTGAACCCCGATATGAATTGAGTCGGTTTGTTCATCAGAAAGCGGATGTATTTAGTCCATTTGATGTTCGGAAAGGAGCAGTAAGCATGACGCTTGAAATGAAATATGTAGATTATGCTGCCGAATATTCAAGAGGAACTCTTCCAGGTATAGATGCAGAAGTTGTTCGTGAACTGATGAATACTACAGGGAGATATGGAGTAGTAGATAATGCTATTGTAGGAGCTAACGGATGGACTACCAATTGGAAGTGTTTACATGAACCTTTCTTCTCTCAGATTGGAATGGCTTTGAATGATGGTAATTACATACGAAATATGTCATCGACATTGGACCGCGAAAGAGATTATGCAATGAAGGAGGATGGACGTGTTTTATCACGGTGGCATAATGCGGGTGACGATCAGATTCCGGGAACATTTAATTATAAAACCGGATATTATGAAGCAAGGTGGGGCTATACAATAGATTCTCAGACAGGTTATGTGATCAATGCCGCGGAACAATTTGATCTGTGTGGTGATATTCAGTGGCTTCAGTCTCATAAAGTTAGTTGCGAAAAAGCCTTGGATTGGTTGATAAAAAGAGATTCGAATGGCAATGGAATTTTCGAAATGATGAATAATTCTATAAAGGAAGAGAAGGCAAGCGATTGGTTAGATATTGTTTGGGCAAGTTTTGAGAACGCATTTGTTAATGCCCAGATGTATGAAGCTCTGAATCTGTGGGCAGGTTGCGAACGTGTCTTAGGAGATAAAATCAAGTCAGATTATTATACTAAAGTAGCATTGAAGTTAAAAGAGAACTTCAATAAAGCGATTTACGAGGGAGGTTTCTGGTCACCGGAGAAAAAACAGTATGTTTATTGGAGGGATAAAGATGGCTCTGTACATGGAGATAATCTGGTGACTCCGGTCAATTTTGCGGTAATCGCATTTGGCTTATGTGACGATAAGAAGCGGATTTCCCAAATACTTCAGCAGATTGAGAAAAGAACTACTGCAGAGAATCTTTTTCATTGGCCCCTTTGCTTTGACTCTTTCAAGAGAGAGGAAGTTTCAGATGGTAACTGGCCTTTTCCAACCTATGAGAATGGAGATATTTTTCCTACATGGGGATATCTGGGAGTTAGAGCTTATGTAGGATATGACAAGCATATTGCTTTAAAATATATCCGCAATATTCTGGCACAGTATAAAAAAGACGGACTTTCGTCTCAAAGATATAGCCGTAAGACACAAGAAGGACAGGGCTCAGATATTTTGGCGGGAATTTGTACCAGCGTAACAGCTCTTTACAGAGATATTTATGGAATACGTCCAAGATGGAACCGAATGGGATTGGAACCGAATATGTCTGAAATGCTTAATGGAACAGAATTTAATTATACGTTACGGGATATCGATTATCGTATTAGGTTGAATGTCGATGATTATGAGATCCAAACAGATAAATTTTCGGTAAAATGTCGGGAGGCTTTTGGTGTTTCTTCCCAAGAAGGAGGATTGATAGCGTATCCGCATAATAAAGAAAAAACACTCTTGAAAGTTTTCGGAGAGTCTACTTTACCAATTGATATAACATTGAAGCCATGTTTCGAGAATGATATTTCATGGGAAGTGAATTCTACAGATGATTACCGGTTTGTTATTCAAGGTTTAAATCCGGCATTGAAATATAAATTGGTTATACAGAATAAGACAACAGATGTGAAGGTAGAAAAAAATGGTAAGACCTCCTTTACTTATAGCTGTAAGACACCGGTAAAATTTAGATTATACGGCAAGTAAAGTTACTAATATTATAACAGTATCAAATTATGAACGATATTTTAGAACAAATCGCATTATGTGTGGAGAATGGAAAAATTAATCAAAACTCTCCTTATCCGCCTAGTATGAAAGGGCAGCCGGGTGCAGATGAACTCACTTTACAGGCATTGGAAGAGGGCGTTTTTCCTTCTGACGTTCTCTCAAAAGGGTTGATTGTGGGTATGGGACGTATTGGAGTGAAATTTCGTGAGAATAAGGTTTTTGTACCGCAAGTGTTGATGAGTGCCAAAGCTATGAACGGAGCTATGGCACATCTGAAACCGTTTTTTATGGATGGCTCCGTGAAAAGAAAGGGAAAGTTGATCATTGGAACAGTAGAGGGGGATTTGCATGATATAGGAAAGAATCTGGTGAGTATGATTGCCGAAGGGAATGGTTATGAGGTCATAGATTTAGGTGTAGATGTTTCTGCCGATCAATTTATTGATGCTATAAAAATGAACCCCGGAGCATTTGTCGGAATGTCTGCCTTACTTACGACGACGATGGTTAATATGGAAAAAATAAATAAGATGATTAAATCGGAATTTCCTGAGATAATAACTTGTGTCGGTGGTGCTCCATTGAATAATGAGTTTGCAAAAAAGATTGGGGCTGATTACTATACAAATGAGCCTCAGGAATTGGTGGAGATTTTGGATAAGTTGATCGCATAAAATAGAATAATATGAATATTGATAAATGGATAAATGATATTATTACTACCCGTGAACGTTGTACCATACCCATTATGACACATCCCGGGATTGAGATGATAGGTGCTACCGTTAAAGACGCTGTTCAAAACGGAAAGATACATGCACAGGCAATTAATGAGCTGAGTAATAAATATCCATCGAAAGCTGCTACGGTAATCATGGATTTGACGGTGGAGGCGGAAGCTTTTGGAAGTGCTATTGCATTCCCCGAAAATGATATGCCACATATTTTAGGAAGTCTGGTAGATTCTGCTGGGATACAGGGACTGCAAATTCCTTCTTTGTCTTCCGGTAGAATATCCGAATATATAACAGCAAATAAGATGGCTGTGGAAATGATAACAGATAAACCTGTTTTTGCCGGAGTCATAGGTCCATTCTCTCTTGCCGGAAGATTATATGGAATGTCTGAGATTATGGTAGCTTGCTATTTGGAACCGGATACTATTGCTTTGTTACTCGAAAAGTGTTCCCGCTTTATAGAAATGTATTGTATGGAACTGAAACGAACCGGCTGTTCCGGGGTGATCATTGCCGAACCGGCAGCCGGATTATTATCGAATGAAGATTGTTTGCAATTTTCTTCCGTATATATAAAAAGCGTTATTGATCATGTGCAGGATGAATCGTTTATGGTAACTTTACATAATTGTGGCAATATTGGTCAATGTACAGATGCTATGTTGTATACAGGAGCTAAGGCCTACCATTTTGGCAATGCGATATCGATGATAGAGGCCTTGAAACAGAGTCCTGCTGATGTCTTGGTAATGGGCAATATAAATCCTGTGGCGGTACTCCGTATGATGTCACCGGAGCAAATTGAAAAGGAAGTGCTTTCATTATTGGAACAGACTGCGGAGTCTCCGAATTTTGTATTATCGACCGGTTGTGATGTCCCCCCTTGTGTTCCGGCTGAAAATATTCAGGCATATTATAATGCACTCTCAGTTTTTAATAGTAGAATATAGATCACTTTTTGATGGCTACATTTATTCATTATAGTCCGGCAATCTCGGAAACGGGTATTCTCCCTGAAGATGTTTTGGATATGCTTCATGAAGATGATCATTCATTGGACAATCCGGTAGTGAGTGAGGTAATGGACATCTATGCGAAATTACATGAAATTTCTGACATACAAGGAGGATACGTTATTTTTGAGAATATTGAAAGGTATCCAGAAATAGGAGAGATAAGAATAGAAGACTGGGTGATAAAAACGTCACATAAAATCTGTAAATTGATGGAAGGAGCAGAAATGATGGCTGTTTTTATCTGTACTGCAGGACAAGGATTCTCAGATTATGCTCGAAAATATAATAAGGAAGGCGACTATCTGAAAGGATATGTTGTGGATACATTGGGAAGTGTTTTGGTCGAAAAGTCAATGGATTTCATTCAGTCGGAGTTCGAAAGGCAGATGCAAAAAAATGGGATGAATATTACTAATCGCTATAGTCCCGGTTATTGTAACTGGCCCATAGATGATCAGAAACAGCTTTTTTCATTACTACCTTTCAATAAATGCAATATTTTACTTTCGGATAGTTGTCTGATGATTCCTATAAAATCGGTGAGCGGTATTATAGGGATTGGTAAGAAGGTAAAGAAAAGTAGTTACTCTTGTGATATTTGTAACAATTTTACATGTATTTACCGGAAGTTGAAAAATAATCAATATAGAACAAATAATTCGTAATTTATTAATAATATGGATATTATGACCCCTAAAGAACGTATTTGGGCAACAATAAACCGTCAGCCCATCGATCGCCCACCGATAGATCTCTGGTGTACGCCCGAAGTTCTTGATTCACTACGTGAATACACTTCATTACAAGACGAACTGGCAGTTTATCACCAGTTGGGAATAGATAAAATTGTTTGGATATTTCCAGGTTATGGGGGACGCTTTTTTGATCCGAACGATAGTGGTGAGATAACCATGTGGGGGGTTCCTACCCGGATGATAAAAGCAGGTTTGGCTACATATCAGGAATATATTGATCCTCCGATTGCAGATTATATGGATATCTCAGAGTTGCTTGGTTATCATTCCTGGCCTGATCCGGATAGATTTGATTATACAGGTGCAAAAGCATTGGCAAAAGCAGCCCGTTCCTGGAATTTCGCAACTATCGGCCCCTGGATATCCCATTTTGAAATATACTGCCAGATGCGCGGACTGGAAAATGCATTCATGGATACTTTGGCAAATCCCGAATTTCTGGACGCGACGGTAGAACGCATTGATGCCATTCAAACAGTGATGCTGGAACGGATGCTGACTGAACTGAACGATGATCTTGACATCGTATTTATAAGCGATGACATGGGTATGCAGGACAGTATGTTGATTTCGTTAGAATCGTGGGAAACACATTTCAAATACAGACTGAAGAATTGGTGTGATCTCATTCATAGTTATGGAAAGAAGGTGTTGTATCATACCGACGGGGCCGTTCTTCCTTTAATCCCCGGATTGATAGAATGTGGAATAGATATTCTGAATCCGATACAGCATGTTTGCCCGGGTATGGACACGGTAAATTTGAAGCAACAATATGGGAATGACCTTGTTTTTCACGGAGGAGTGGAGAATCAACGGATTCTGCCGATGGGAACAGTCAGTGAGGTGATCGAAGAAACCGCAATGTGTTTGGACACGCTCGGAAAGAATGGAGGTTATATTTGCTGCTCGTGCCATAACATACAAGCTGGAACACCGGTAGAAAATATATTGGCAATGATAGATACAGTGAAGTTATACAAACCATGATGAGATATAACAAAGAAACACAGTACCGGTTTTTATATATTTATATTGTCTTGTAAATCGGACGTGTTCTGTTTCTTATTGGAGGAAAATTGTTTCCTGTAAGTTACAGGTGTAAACTCTGTAAGCTTCTTAAAAAGTGATGTAAAATAGGTCGAATCTTCGTATCCGACCATATAAGAAATCTCTTTTACACTCAGAGAGGAATTGAGTAATAAACTTTTTGCCTTTTGTATTCTCAGTTCTAGGATAAAGTGTGCCGGTGAAACATTTGTGTATTCTTTGAAAAGTTTCCTGAACCGCGAATATCCCATATTAATCTGTTGAGCAACTTCTTCTGGTGATATTCCTGCCAGAGAGTTTTCTCTCATAATTATACGGGCCTGATTAATTTGTTCTATGATTGCATTATTTTTAAAATATTGATTACTGTCATAATAAATAGCCATTCCCAGGATTAGATTGCCAATTCCTGCTAATGTTTGTTGGTAAGTTGCTTGTTCCGCTAAAGCTAAATCCATAGCCTGATTGAATAACTGAATAATGTCTTCACGTAACCCCACTTTATAAACCAATCGGTTTATTCCAAAAAAACCGTTTTTAAACTTTGCATCCAGATGGGGACCGCGCATACCTATCCAGTATTCTTGCCACCCGGTTTTTTTGTCAGGGTAGTAGCTGTGCCATGTATAGGGTGGTATGATCAGCATATCACCAGTTGTTATTGAAATGCTTTCATTAGGGGAGGTGAAGTAGGTACCGTTTCCTTTGGATATGTAAATAAGTTGATAATTATCCAGTATACGTCCGTATTGGAGAGTAAAATAATAATCTGTAGGATGTCCTACCTGAGGTGGGTAAATTTTATAGTCTTTACTAATTTCAGCTTGACCTACATTATCAACGATTAATCCCCAGAGTAAATCCTTTTCACTACTGACGAGATATTTGAAAAGATTTTTGTTTTTCATATTCTGATGCAATGAATTTCGCACAAATATATGTAAATCATATTACAATGGCAAGATATTCACCATTGCCAGAGACAAATATAGTGGACCATTTCATTTTGTTTGTAGACATATAAGTGTACGTGAAAGATAGAGTGATATCTCCTCATTGATTAATAAATGATAATAATCTCTTTTATCTTAAAATATAAATAACAAACCTGTATTTTTTAATATTATAGCACTACTTTTGTGCCAGAGTCTGGCAATGATCCATTATCGCATAATTCTTCTTTTAATATATTATTAGTAAGTGGCATTCTTCTTTAATTATCCTCCTCACTCCGAATTAATAATTATTGGTAAATAACAAAATAGAATATTTACATTACTCTTGAAAGGTATAGAAACATATGAAATCATTTTTTATAGGCAATATTGAAATAAAGACACCTGTTATACAAGGTGGTATGGGCGTAGGAGTTTCATTGTCCGGTTTAGCATCGGCGGTAGCAAATGAAGGTGGAATAGGCGTCATTTCATGCGCAGGATTAGGATTGCTTTATCCTAGAGAAAAAGGTACTTATGCTGAAAAATGTATTGAAGGACTGAAAGAAGAGATTCAAAAGGCACGTAAGAAAACGAAGGGCGTTATTGGTGTGAACATTATGGTTGCCTTATCAGATTATGCGGATATGGTACGTACCGCAATTAATGAAAAAATTGATGTTATATTTTCTGGCGCAGGGCTTCCGCTTGATCTGCCTTCATACTTAACTCCCGGAAGTACCACTAAATTAGTCCCCATTGTATCTTCTTCAAGAGCGGCTAAAATCATCTGTGACAAATGGGAGAAGAATTATAATTATCTGCCCGATGCTATTGTAGTAGAAGGGCCTAAAGCTGGTGGACATTTAGGATTTAAAAGAGAGCAGTTGCAAGATCAGAATTATGCATTGGAAGTATTAATTCCCGAAGTGGTGGCGATTGCATCCAACTATAAGGAAAAGAAACAGATTCCGGTAATTGCTGCCGGTGGAATTTCCACAGGTGGAGACATTGCACGTTTTATTGGGCTGGGGGCTTCCGGGGTGCAAATGGGAAGTATTTTTGTAACAACTTGGGAGTGTGATGCTTCAGTAACTTTCAAAGAAGTATATATTCATTCCAAATCCAAAGATGTACTTATAATTGAAAGTCCTGTCGGAATGCCGGGCAGAGCTATTGACGGAGCTTTTATTCAAAGTGTAAATAACGGTATGGAGAGACCCAAAACATGCTCATACCACTGTCTCAAAACATGTGATTATACCCAAAGCCCCTATTGTATAATTAAAGCTCTATATAATGCAGCTAAAGGGAATATGAAGAAAGGATATGCATTTGCAGGTAGTAATGCCTTTCTTGCTGAAAAAATAAGTAGTGTAAAGGAGGTCATAAATAAGCTTGAATGTGAGTTCTTCTTAGCAACTCATAAGTTGGTATAATTATCTGTTTTATATTTATTCTATGTAAATTTGATATCAATATTTTTTCTTTTTAAGACTTTTTCTTTATGTGAAGATTAGTCTCTAGAAAACTATCTAAGCTTGAATAACAACGAGGATATGGACCACCATATCCTCCTGTTAATTGAGGAATACATGAGTCATCTTTACTATATATGCTTTTAAAAAACGTATTTTTAGGGTTTAATAAAATGCAAAACCAGCTATGGCTGGTTTTTACATTGATGCCAATACCATTCAAAAAGCTTCCTTGGTGCTGTATTACAAGAGAAAAAGCGAATGATTCGATTTCATTCTTTGCTGGCAATGAACTCTTGATTGTCTCATCTCTCTTATAAAGAAATTTCCGTAACAATGACTCTGAAATATAAATTTTAAGACACTATTTATAGTTAATAAACTTGAAAATAAAAAGTTTATTTTTTACTTTTGCCAAATAAAAGGTCTATAAAATATCCCTCTACTTTATTAATTTGCAGAGATATCTAAAAACTAAATTAATTATCGTATCTAATACTATTGATGCTTATGATTAGAAAGTGTTTTATTGTGATAACCCCTTTTTTATGGTGTCCTTTTGTTACGCACAGGAAAGACCTAATTTTGTTTTACCCAATCATTCTGATAATAAAGAAAAAGGAGGTATGAAATGAATAAAGTAATGGTTTGTGCATCCTTTGCCTTTGGAATGATAAACTGCATATATGCGCAACACCTCCCCAAACCAAACTTTGTCTTATTTATCGCAGATGATTGTTCGCATTATGATTTAGGATGTTACGGAAATGTTGATTCACAAACACCTCATATTGACGAATTTGCCCGTCAAGGTATGCGCTTTACCAAAGCATATCAGGCTGTTCCGATGTCTTCTCCTACCCGTCATAATCTGTATACGGGATTGTGGCCTGTTCGTAGTGGAGCATATCCTAATCACACTTGTGCTGATGAAGGAACAATAAGTATCGTGCATCATTTACAACCGTTGGGATATAAAGTTGCTTTGATTGGTAAATCTCATATTGCTCCGAAATCCGTGTTTCCTTTCGATCTCTATGTACCTGATAATAACAATCAGGAACTGAATTTTCGGGCAATTCATGAATTTATTGTCGATTGCAGGAAAAAAGGTCAGCCGTTTTGTTTATTCGTGGCTTCCAAACAGCCACATACTCCATGGAATAAAGGAGATGCTTCGCTATTCAATCCGAAAAAGATCACTTTACCTCCGATGTATGTTGATATTCCAAAGACTCGCCAACAGTTCACAAAATATTTGGCAGAGATCAATTATATGGATTGGGAGTTTGGAAAATTACTTTCTATATTGGATAAAGAAGGAGTTGCCGACAAATCAGTGGTGACGTATCTGAGTGAGCAGGGAAATAGTCTGCCTTTTGCTAAGTGGACCTGCTACGATGCAGGAGTACATTCTGCTTGTATAATTCGTTGGCCCCAAGTAATAAAGCCGGGAAGTGTGAGTGATGCATTAGTGGAATATGTAGATATGGTTCCTACTTTTATTGATATAGCAGGAGGAAAACCACAAATGAGATTAGATGGCAAAAGTTTCAAGCGCGTATTGACGGGAAAAAAGAAAAAACATAAAAAGTACACTTTCTCTCTTCAAACGACAAGAGGAATTATAAAGGGATCACCTTATTATGGAATTCGTTCGGTAAGTGACGGACGATACAGATATATTGTTAATCTGACTCCGAATGCAACTTTCCGGAATACGGAAGTTGAATCCCCTTTATTTAAGGAATGGCAAAGAATAGCAGAAACAGACATTCATGCTAAAGTCGTGACGACTAAATATCAGCGTCGTCCGGCAATTGAATTATATGATGTGCCAAATGATCCGTATTGCATGAATAATCTGGCAGAGGATAATAAATATTCCCGCATGATCAGACATCTGGATAAAGAACTGAAGAGATGGATGAAGTACTGTGGCGATGAAGGACAGCTTACTGAAATGCGTGCTTTGGAGCATATGGCGAAGGGTAAGGATGAATGACATAAACTAAAGGATAGTTGAGTATGAGCTTGTAATTTATAAAAGATAAATAATGAAGAAGAAATTATTTAGTTTATTGGGAGGATTGAGTCTGTTGCCTGTGTTTATTTATGCGCAGTCGGAACGTCCTAACATCGTAATAGTTGTCGCAGATGATTTAGGATGGGGTGATGTCGGATTCCATGGAAGTGAGATAAAGACTCCTTGCTTGGATGCTTTGGCGGAAGAAGGAGTGGTACTCGATCGCTTTTATACAGCACCTGTTAGTTCGCCTACCCGTGCAGGTTTATTGACAGGACGTTATCCTAATCGGTTTGGTATTCGTACAGCTGTCATTCCTCCTTGGCGTGAAGATGGTTTGGACGAGAATGAAGAAACTTTGGCAGACTTATTGGAACGTAATGGATATGAAAACAGAGCTATTATTGGTAAATGGCATTTGGGACACACCAGAAAAGTACATCATCCGTTGAGCAGAGGTTTTACCCATTTTTACGGTCATCTGAATGGAGCCATAGATTATTTTAATCATATGCGTGAAGGGGAATTGGACTGGCATAATGACTGGGAATCATGTTATGACGAAGGCTATTCCACCGAACTTATAACGAAGGAAGCTGTCAAATGTGTTGATACATATGAAAAAAGCTCCCCTTTCTTATTGTATGTAGCTTACAATGCACCTCATACACCCTTACAAGCACAAGATAAAGACATTAAACTCTATTGTGACAATTATGAAAATCTGCCAATGAAGGAGCAGAAAAGGATAACTTATCGTGCGATGGTTTCCTGCATGGATAGGGGAATAGGAACTATTGTAGACACTTTAAAGAAAAAGGGGATCATGGATAATACTCTTTTTATCTTTTTCAGCGATAACGGTCCAGCTAAGGGTAATGTGCCGGGAGCATCGTCCGGAAAACTGCGTGGGGCTAAATTTCAGGAATGGGATGGAGGAGTTCGTGTGCCGGCTATTGTCTATTGGAAAAAGGCAGAAAGTAATTATAAGTATTTAAGTTCACAAGTGACAGGATTTGTGGATATTGTTCCGACTGTGAAAGAAATAATAGGAGACAGGAATGTTCCAAAACATTCATATGACGGAATAAGTATACTTCCTGTCTTAAAAGGCGATATTAAATGTATTGAACGTGATTTTTATCTGGGTTGTGGGGCTGTTGTGAATAAGGATTATAAGTTTATCAGAAAAGATGGTAATCCGAAGCTGAATTTGACAGAAGATTTTTTGGTTGATTATAGCACAGACCCCTTTGAGAGAAAAAATGCAAGAATGAATAACAAACAAATAGCCAGACGCCTGTATCAGATTACCGAAAAATATGATACGATAACACCTTCGGTTCCTGAAGTTCCATTCGATCAAGGACAAAAAGGATTTAAGGCTCCGAGAGAGTGGAAAGTGACACGTTAATTATTCGTTGGTATTTATCTTTAAAATATTAGTTACTATGACTTTTAATAAATTGTATTTAGGGCTTTTGGGGACTGTTTCTATGACTTCTCTTCAAGCGGCGGAGAATCCTAATATCGTAATAATTTATACAGACGATATGGGATTGGGAGACTTATCTTGTTATAATAGTGGTTGGGTAAAGACTCCAAATATTGATCGTTTGGCATCACATGGCCTTAAGTTTAATCATTACTATACAGCATCTCCGGTTAGTTCGCCTTCCCGGGTATCTTTGACTACAGGAATGTTTCCTACGGAATGGGGAGTGAATACATTCTTACACGATAGAAAGGGAAATGCGAATTGTGAACAACTCGATTACCTGGATGCTTCTGCTCCTTCTATGGCAAGATCCTTAAAGGAAGTGGGTTATTCCACTGCTCATATTGGAAAATGGCATATGGGAGGCGGACGTGATGTAGACGATGCGCCACAAATACCTCTCTATGGTTTTGATGAATACGTATCAACGTATGAAAGTCCCGATCCAGATAAACTAATAACAGCGTCGAATTGGATTTGGAGTAAGCAAGATAGTATTAAGAGGTGGGAACGTACGGGATATTTTGTAGATAAAGCGTTGGATTTTTTGTCACGGCATAAAAGTTCACCTTGCTTTGTTAATCTTTGGCCTGATGATATGCATGACCCCTGGATTCCACAATCGACATTTTTCGATAATAAAAAAAGCTGGACTAGCAAACCTAATTTTGTAGCTGTCCTTGAAGAATATGACAGACAGATAGGACGTTTTATTGAAGGTTTGGAAAAATTGGGGTTATTAGAGAATACATTGATTATTTTTACAAGTGATAATGGTGCTTTGCCTACATTTGAACAAATACGTACCAATGGCTTGCGAGGTTCAAAAGTGAGCTTGTACGAGGGAGGAGTAAGAATGCCCTTTATTATTAGTTGGCCTAAAAAGATTAAAGGTGGAGAAATAGAAGATGAATCGGTGGTTTCTTCTGTTGATTTATTCCCGTCACTTTGTGCGATCACAGGTGCAAAAATGCCAAAAGGGTTCAATTATAGTGGTGAAGATATGAGTAAAGCCCTGTTAGGAGTAAAAGAACAGCGTCGTCATAAAGATCTGATGTGGGACTTTGGTCGGAACCGGTTTTTTGGTCGTCCGCCTCAGTCGCATCATCAAAGTCCTCACTTAGCCATTAGAAGGGGAGATTATAAATTATTGATAAATTCCGACCGAAGTCGATTGGAATTATACAATATTAAAAAAGATCCTAATGAAACAACTAACATGGCAGATAAATATCCGGAATTATGCAAGCAGTTGAGTGATAAAGTGATTGACTGGTATTATTCTAAAAGGAGAGTGCGGTAGTAAAATACTGACTTAATAGAGGATTATAATCTTGTATCATATTGCAGATAGATAAATGGATATCAAATGAGTAAAAGTAATCGTAAACTTTTGTCAATCATCTGTATGAGATATGGTAAACTTCGAAATTTGTGCTACTTTTGTTGTATCTAACATAAAAGCATAGCATCATATGAACTATAATTTTGATGAAATAATAGACCGTAAGGGTACAAATTCCGTAAAATGGGATGGTGTGGAAGGTCGTTGGGGACGAAATGATTTAGTCCCGATGTGGGTGGCGGATATGGATTTCCGTACAGCACCTTTTGTTGTTGAGGCTTTGAAGAAGCGACTGGAACATGAAGTTTTAGGATATACGTTTACTTGTAAAGAATGGTCGGAATCCATTATCAACTGGTTAAAAGAACGTCACGGGTGGACAATCAGGGAAGAGATGTTAATTTTTACACCGGGAATTGTCCGCGGTCTGGCATTTGCTATACAGTGCTTTACAGAGGTAGGTGATAAAGTGATGGTAATGCCTCCCGTATATCATCCGTTCTTTCTCGTTTCACAGAAAAATAAGCGTGAAGTTGTATTCAGCCCGTTAGTATTGAGAGATGGACAGTATTATATTGACTTCGATAGATTCAAAAAAAATGTTCAAGGATGTAAACTGTTTATTCTTAGTAATCCTCACAACCCCGGAGGGCGTGTATGGACAAAGGAAGAATTATCACAGATTGCCGATATCTGTTATGAAAGTGGAACTTTAGTTATTTCCGACGAGATTCATGCTGACCTTACTTTACCTCCATATAAACATCCTGGTTTTGCTTTGATTTCGGAGAAAGCACGAATGAATTCACTTGTATTCATGTCACCGAGCAAAGCATTCAATATGCCCGGATTGGCAAGCTCTTTTGCTATTATCGAGAATGATGATATACGTCGTCACTTTCATACCTATATGGAAGCCAGTGAATTTTGTGAAGGCCACCTGTTTGCTTATCTTAGTGTGGCAGCTGCTTATAGTAACGGAACCGAATGGCTGGATCAAGTCATCTCTTATATCAAAGGAAATGTTGATTTCACTGAAGACTATTTGAAGGAGCATATTCCCGCCATTAAAATGATACGTCCACAGGCTTCTTATCTGATATTCCTCGACTGTCGGGGATTAGGGCTGACACAGAAAGAATTGAGTCGCTTGTTTGTAGAGGATGCCCACTTGGCTCTGAATGATGGAACTACATTTGGTAAAGAAGGAGAGGGCTTTATGCGGTTGAATATTGCCTGCCCGCGTACTACGTTGGAACAGGCTTTGAAACAGTTGGAACAAGCAGTAAACCATAAATAAAAATTATAAGCAGAGGTTTTATAGCCAAAATAGCGTAAGGATGTTTCTGTAAAGAAGATAATAAAGAGGCAATAAATGAATGCAGGATACATAGTACTTGCACGAAGTCTTGTTTCGGGCAACCTCATTAAGATATATTGTTCAAGGTGCTCATCTCATACAATACGAAATACTCATTTGGAACAGCGTGAGATGCTCATCTCGTACATACTGGGATGAGCACCTTGTAAAACAGATGTTCTTTACTTAAAGAGTATATTTTTATAACCTATACTCATGATCTTCTATCTCTAAGAGATATCTAAGGTAAACGTAATTCGCAAGTTCTGGTATCAACACCATTAAAAAGCTCTTTTTTCCAACGTTTCTTCTTCGTTCCGTTCAATGATACTGCGTATGGAAGAGACGATTTTATTCTTACTATCACTTCTTTCTTTTTATTTTCAGTATCACAATCTATCCGGACTAACAAACGTTTGTCTGTTGTTTTCCTCCAGTTTAACGAAAATAAATCATTGGCAATTTTTACCCCTTCAATCGAAAGATAATCCAAGTCATCTGGAATTTGCAGATACATTTCGACAGGAGATTCCGGATTCTCGATTTGTATGCCAACTAACCCCTTTACAATGCTTTCGATAAATGTAGCATACGACCATAATTGAGATATATTCGAGCAACCGTGAGGTTGGCATTCAGGGAATAGCCCTAAAGGAGAATCTTTAAGTGATAACGGAGCCTGCGCTGAAAGTTGAATCAATTTCCATCCCAAATCAGTCTGTCCGTATTGAAATGCAGCCGTAGCACATATGTTATTATGCACAACACCAACTCCATCATGTGAAATATCTGCCCCTTTATTGTATTTGCCCACCATTCCCCAGAGATCATTTACCCAGTACTTACGGATACTTTTAAAAGCCTCTTGACCATGTCTGCCCTGAGCTAACTTTGTTTTCTGAGGAAACACTACATTCCAGAAATAACTGTGTATTTTCTCTCCATTGGCAGACAAAGCACTAGCCCATATGGCATGAGAATCATCCCACCAGTCTGTATTAAAGCGTTTCTGATAGGCTGATGCAAGAGTTGAATACTTTTCTGACTCTATACCATCTTGCATTACGGTTGCCATCTTGGACAGACAGTGAAGAGCCGGGAACGTATAAGCTGCCGTGGTCAATTCTACCCAACTGTTTTTGAATTCGGCCTCTTCCATAAGTCCATGTCCTGGAATATAGAGACCTTTTTTCTCATTTAAGTCTTTTATGATATCTTGCATCATTTGCTTGCACAAAGGATACGCTTTGGCTAAAAAAGACGAGTCTTGCGTCCACGAATAATACTCCCATACAGCATTTACTAGTTGAGGCGAAACTTGAATATGATCCCAGCCCAACAGAATTCCGTCACTTGATACCTCATGAGGACCTCGTAAATTTTTCTCCGTATAATATAGTAAATTGTTTAATGTCCGTTTAGCAATATCCTTAAATCCGCCTGATAAACATCCGGCAATTGAGAAACAAAAATCTGTACCAAATAAACGAGGATAGACAGGAACACCCGCTCCGAGGAATGAGTCCGGATAAAAAGGTCTTTCGTCTTTTATATTCATTAGTATATTTGCTTTTGCACAATAAAATGCGTCCGTTATATCTTTTTGCGAACAATCAAAACGGACTCCTTCATTTATAGAGTGGATATATTCATTTCGTTTTTTCTCCTTCTCGGTTGCATAGCAACTGATCAGTCTGTTGTAACGGTCTTGAAGGCTTTCAGCCGACTTAGATACGGTACTATATTCTCCTGTTATTAAAAAAGGAATTTCCATACTGCCTCCGGCTGGCAAAGAGATATTATAAATTAATGCAGCTGTATCTTGACGGACATTATTGGCTGACGGATGAATAGCACTGCCCATTATTAAAATTCCCGAAGAGTCTGCTGCACATATTTGTCCGTTTTTGTAGTAAATAGTATCTTTCCCATCTCGAAGAGTTTCAGTCCGCCATGAAGGCCGAATATCTACTTTGCCGGAAAATTCCAGTTTGAGCATTCTATCTGTCGGTAAATCATTTTTTATTGTCAGTCTAATAAATAATGCTTTATCATTTTCAGCCACTAAATCCTCCCGCATCACAGAAAGATGGTATTGGGAAAATAAAAATCTGGCATTATAAAATTCTGATTCAAACTCCTTAGCATTGGTAAGTAACCAAGTATATTGATCCTTTTCGGATAAAGAAAAGGTGAATCCATTTAATAGTTTGATCGGGTGAGACCAGACACCCCGTTCTTCTGTTTCGTTGCCTTGTGCAGGAAACGAACCATCCATCAATCCTATTTCATATAAACTTCTGCCGGCTAAAAAGAATGGAACCTGATTCATGTCTGAAACTTCCTCGATTCTGTCAATACCGGGAAATTTTAAACTTTGTTTACTTTTGCTTTGTGCGTGCAATCCGATTATTACTGTCATAGTGAACAACATAGACAGAATTGCTTGAATGATAACCTGTTTCTTCATCTATTGTAGTCTTTAATTGAATGGATAACTCTGTTTGCAAAGATATGTAATTTATGAGTAGTTTTCTCTTTATGTCGTTTCTATTGCAAATTAGAAGCGTAATTATTATATTTGCAGATGTTATTCACAAGTAAAATCGATAATAACGTAATCTAAAATAGGATTTGATATGAGAAAGTTTTATTATTTATTTATACTGATTGTAATATCTTGTAACGTCAGTTTCGCTCAGAGTCGTAAGTCTGTATCTATTTTGGGTGATTCTTATTCAACGTTTGAAGGTTATATGCAGCCAAAGACAAATAGTTCATGGTATTCTACAACCCCTAAGAATGAGACAGATGTAACTTCTGTAAAACAGACCTGGTGGAATAAATTTATCGAAGAAAACGGATATCAGCTTTGTATCAATAACTCGTTTTCCGGAGCTACCATTTGCAATACAGGATATGATAAAGCAGATTTCAGTGACCGTTCTTTTATTACCCGTATGCCCGGACTTGGATTTCCGGATATCATATTAATATTTGGCGGCACTAATGATAGTTGGGCTGATTCTCCTATCGGAGATTATAAATACGGGGGATGGACTAAAGATGATTTATCTAAATTTCGTCCGGCAATGGCATATATGCTCGATCATGTGATTCACAATTATCAGAATGTGGAGATCTACTTTATACTAAATACTGATTTGAAAAAAGAAATTAATGAATCTATCCGGAAAATCTGTCAGCATTATGGTATAGCTTGCATAGAGTTGCACGATATTGACAAGAAGAACGGTCATCCTTCTGTAAAAGGAATGACACAGATTAGTGAACAACTGAAAACTTTTATGACAAAGAGCGCTAAAGCATTGGACTCTAATAATATAGATTCTTGCTGGTAAATAGAGCTAATGTAATCATCTTCCTTGCGGAATAGTTTAATACAAATAAAAAAGGCAGTTAATTCATTGGGAATTGGCTGCCTTTATTTACACAATCTAATGGATAGTCCTATCAAATATAATCCTAGTTTTTTTGATCTGTTCTTAATAAATAATTTTTAAGTGTAACTATCTAAAATGTTACCATTCTTCTTCCTCCGAAATTACTTCTTTAATTTCCATGTCTTTTCCATTCATTATATTTATCTCAAATGAATAGCAAATGTCTGTATCAGGAATACATATGTTAATTGAAAAAGTAATTTCTTTTTTTTCATCATTCACTTTTTCTAAACGAAAATAATAAATAGTCATTTTTTCACTTTCTTCAATAGGTATATATGAAGCAAATGTTTTTTTATCAATTTGTTTATGAAGTAAAGTTGTGTCTTTACATTTTATGTTCAATTCAACTTCGCGACCTGCATAATAAGCTGTATCTAAGCCTTTATCGGCCACCACTGGATAGGTTGCAATAATCTCGGCATTATCTTTTATGGTGTAAGAAATATAATAATCACCAATTATTGTATCTTGTTTTTCGGTTTCAAAATGATAAATGTCTTCTGGTAGCTTTTCCTCTTTAAGCTTCCTCTTTGCATCTAATGTATCATCAGAAACAATTAATAAGGTATCACTAGAAGCAGTAAAGACTTCTGTTTCATTAGATGATTTACTTTTCAAATTATTGCAAGCTGTTATAATCGCAACTAAAATCAATAAATAGAAATAACTTTTTTTCATTAATGTAGTATTTTTTTAATGACTAATATTTATCTTTTTCATTATTAAATAGCTAGCTAATCTATTAAGAATTTCGGAATAAGCGGATTTAATTTCCTACCGTTTACAACAACCTCAGGTAGTGAACCTCCATCAATTGGCTCTATCAAATTTTGTGGATCTATTAAGCTGGTAGTACTTGTTGTCGGATTCACTTTTATACCATTTACATTTATTTCATAATGTAAATGTGCAGAATACTCATCAGCTATTCCTTTTCCAGATCCACCCATCGTTCCTAATTGTTGTCCTTCCGCAATAGTGACTCCAACTTTAATATTGCTATTAATTCCATCTAAATGCATATATGAGGTTGAAACACTCCCATCAGAAGATGTTATAACGACTCTATTTCCCCCGGCATCTTTATCTCCTCCAGCAATTGTTGCTACTCTAGTTACAGTTCCATCATGAGTTGCCACAATTGGAGCACCCTTATCTGAGTTACCTCCACCGGTATGGTTAATATCGACTCCTTTATGAGTCCTATTATTAGATCTTGCTGCTCCAAAATTATTTTCATGCCTTTTACCATATCCTTTATATGTGTTATTTACAGGCCACTCTCTTTTTCCATTTGGATCTATAAATAATATGGGATTATTTAAACAATAATTATAAGGATTTACTTTATAATTTTTCTCTGTCATCGGATCTCCCACATGCCATCTTCCCAGTGCCGCATCATAATTCCTCGCCCTATAATCATACCAATTCAGCCCATTTTTCGCATCTAGCTCCTTCCCATTATACTTGTAAGGCTGAACACCAAATGCAGACGTAAACGTACCCCCAAACGGATAATACGCATTCGTCTCCTCCACATTCCCATCCTTATCTGCCACCACACGGGTATTCCCCTGATGATCCTTCAAATAGAAATGATTCTTCTTATCCGGAAAGCTAACATACCCCGCCTCATTGAGCAACATCTTCAACACACCGTTCTCATAGATCGCATTACCACAATAATCCGTCGTTAAGGTAGTAGCCCCCGTTTTATGTACCGTACGCAGCTTCGTTCCGTCAGCAGCATATTCATACAAAACACTGTTACCACCCGCAAAGATTACCTGATTAGGCAAATTTAAAATATTATACCTAATACTACTAATATTCTTGTTTAAATCTTTGGTCAGATTACCATTTTTATCATAAACATACTCCACTGTTTGATTGGAATTGTCTTTGAATTCAGTTCCATTCCCATAAACCGAACTTGTGGCAACGTCCTTTATCGCCTGCAACTGGTTACCGTTATACGTCAAAGTCAGATTATCAATCAGCCCGTAGCTACTTGCAGCCATCTGCCCGTAACGCTTCAACCCCAGAATATTTCCCATCTTGTCATAAGCGGTAATCTGCTCATTGAATCGGTTCGTATTAGCAGCAAGCGTAGCACCTTCACCGTAGAGAGCATCCTTCAACCTGGAAAGCCCGTCATACGTGAAACGATACCCTCTCTGGCTCGTTTCCGTTCCAGCCTTCCACAACATACTGCTGATGTTGCCATTATAGCAAGGGGTATTCCCCGTTATTACCTCCTGATAATTCAGCGTTTGACTGAACAACGTTCCTGTAATACTTTTTGTCCAAGAACGAACGTTATAAGCATACTCCGTTTTCAGCTTAGCATTCCCGTTTCGCCCGTCCGACTTCAAACGTCCCACTTCATCGTAGGTGTTATTCACCAGAGTCACCGCCGCGGCATTGTCCAATTGATAGGTGGTCTTTAACAGACGTTCCGCCGGGTCATACGTGTGAACATAGACTTCCGTCCGGGTATCCGCCCCGACAGTATGTACTTTCCTGACTTGCGTGGGATTTCCCGGGAAGTCGTAGGCAGTAAATATCTTATCCTCTCCTGCCAGAGAATTGTTTCCCCGTTGCTGTATCATCCGTCCCCTCTCATCGTAATACATCACCGAGTACAGGTATCCCGATACTGTTCCATTGGGGGATATCTTAGCCGTCAGTGTTCCTGTGAGCAAGCCTTTGACTCCTTCGGTTCTCAGTTTATCATACCCTGCTACTTTTTCGTAAGCAGTGGAAGCGCCCGACGGAATACCATTTGCCCCGATAAAGCTATACCGGTCATAATAGTTCACACTCAACACCGTAGGAGTAGTCAGAGCGAATCCTGACGGCAGATCATACCCTTTCAGAACATTCGTCTGACTTACCAGACTTGACCGAGTAGCTTTTACCACTACGTTCTTTAACGGATCATTTGTATAATCCAGCGTATTCTTGCAGGTTCCCGTCAAGACAATCCTTCCAAAAACATCGGGTATGCTGAAGGACCATTCCCCTTTGGAACGTTGCATTCCGTCCTGTACGAAGATAGGACGGTCGGCAGAATCATACACTGTATAGACGGGATCGCAACCGGGAAGTTTCTTGTAGATACACCGGTTCCGTCCGTCATACTTGTAGATATAAGCATACTTTTGTATGGCTGCCGCGGTCTCGATCCATGAAGCGGGTGTAGTGGTCGAAGTCAGTAAGTCCGAAGCCGCCGGAGGTAATACCATCCGTAGATTCCCGTAGTTGTCATAAACGTAATAGGTATCGAGCAGTACTTCCCCGTCCATTACGCGTGAAAGGAGTACCTTCTCAGTAGCACGATCCTTGAATTCCAGGCTGATGTGTCTGTCCTTGTTAGTAGTCTGGTTGGTAAGGAGATATATTTACACATAATATTTACTGTATTAAACAGGTAGAGTTGGTAAACATTTATAGAATAAACATTCCCATACATAAAATACCCTAATATAAATTATCTTTAAGTAGACAACCTATATCAGGGTAAAACAGTGGCTTTAACTACTTCTGAAACTACTTCTCAAATTTCTCATTATAGATTAGTAGTGAGTTTGTGTAGTCGGTATCGATACTAATTGCTCTTATATTTGCAAATGTACATTCATAAATATCGTTATCCCAACATCCTTTGGTATCTATTGAAGTATAATGAAAATACTTTTTGGTAATTTTTATAACTTTTCCTATATAGCAGATATACCTATCTTTAGTATAGAATTCCGCAGTTATATCATGTTCTTGAAGCCATTCAAATGGTGTCGTTTGAGTATTCAGAGATATATCATAAGGAACATTAATGTCCATAACTCCTTTCGCAATTAATACTTTTTCTGTAAATATGTTATTATTGTTGCGTATTATATCTTTAATATATTTTCTTTGTATTAAACTATAGCCATCGAATACATAATCTACTACTATATGTTTAATAAGTATCCATTCAGAGCCTATTCGTTCTATTACTCCACAAATAGGTTCTTTCCATCCTTTCATTTTAAATGAATAAAATTTTCCTTTTTCCATAATTTCTATTATTTATTTCTTGTTCTTCGTGCATCCCCCTTTTCCCCTCCTCTGTCACGTTGTACACGTTTTCGGCCTTTTTGATGGATATCTTTAGTAGATGGTCTTGCTTGTCTATGTTCTGCCGATGGCTCTCCATAATCAGCTTCGGCAGAAGATACTTTTTTCTTTTTACTAGCCTCATCTACATAAACTTTAGACTGCTCAGTGTCACTTTGTAATATAAAAATCATAGATATTGGTCCGAGGAATCTTGACACACTGCTACCAATAATTTCTGATCCTACCAGCCACCATGGGATTGCGGGGGCTATAGTTGCTTCTTTTTTAGAATTTGCGATTTCAATAGCTGTTGGTTTACGGGCAGCTCCTGTAATGCCATCGACTTCCATCTTTGATGGAGGATCATCTGGAATCGATATTTCATAAGTAGGATCCTCGTCAATTCTATATTCTTGCCTCACACTTTCCCACGAAACCTCATTTCCATTTTCATCTTCATATCTTTGTCTTTCCCAATTATAACGAGAAGCCATTCCCGAAGGATCAACTCTGTTATGTGGATTATTTAGACAATAAGTATAAGGATTTGCATAATAGAAACTTTCTGCTAGTGGATCTAATGTGACGAATCTTCCTATCGCCGCATCATAGTGTCTCGCCCCATAATCATACCAATTCAGTCCATTCTTCTGATCCAGTTCCTTACCATTATACTTAAAAGGCTGAACATTATTGGTTGATGTAAAAGTACCACCAAACGGATAATAAGCATTCGTCTCCTCCACATTTCCATCCTTATCCGCTACCACACGAGTATTCCCCTGATGATCCTTTATATAGAAATGATTCTTCTTATCCGGAAAGCTAACATACCCCGCCTCATTGAGCAACATCTTCAACACCCCGTTCTCATAGATCGCATTTCCACAATAATCCGTCGTTAAGGTAGTAGCCCCCGTTTTATGTACCGTACGCAGCTTCGTTCCGTCAGCAGCATATTCATACAAAACACTGTTACCACCCGCAAAGATTACCTGATTAGGCAAATTTAAAATATTATACCTAATACTACTAATATTCTTGTTTAAATCTTTGGTCAGATTACCATTTTTATCATAAACATACTCCACTGTTTGATTGGAATTGTCTTTGAATTCAGTTCCATTCCCATAAACCGAACTTGTGGCAACGTCCTTTATCGCCTGCAACTGGTTACCGTTATACGTCAAAGTCAGATTATCAATCAGCCCGTAGCTACTTGCAGCCATCTGCCCGTAACGCTTCAACCCCAGAATATTTCCCATCTTGTCATAAGCGGTAATCTGCTCATTGAATCGGTTCGTAT
>NZ_JAQVBV010000052.1 GCF_028690125.1 Bacteroides sp.
TAAGCTATCAATATTCATTAAAAAGATATGATTATGAGAAATATACATGCTGTTTTGTTATTCTTGGTACTTATTTTGAGTAGTAGTTGTGCATCTTATTATGTTTCCGGTAAGAAAGTGATGGAAGTGCAGAAAGGCATGACGCAACAAGAGGTACGACAGCTTTTGGGGAAACCTGATTATCGACGGTTTGAAGGCGATCTGGAAGAATGGGAATTTCGTCGTGATAAAGGAACTCCACTAACTCCGACACCTATGACGATTATAATTCAATTTATGGATGGTGAAGTGGTAAGTATGGATACTTTTAGTGGCTATGGTAGGCCTGCATTACCTCTGCCGCCTGCTATATAAAAAAATGAGTTTTAAATAATAAATAAGAGGAGGTTGAATCATGAAGCGAATATTATTTTTACTCTTTGCTATTGGTCTGAGTGCCAGTATGACTATGATGGCTTCTATGAGCACTAGCAAAGTGCGTAAGGAGACACGTTTCCTTACTGATAAAATGGCATATGAATTGGACTTGAATACTCAGCAATACAATGATATCTATGAAATCAATTATGATTTTATATATTCTGTCCGTAATATAATGGATTATGTAGTGCGTGGAGATGAATGGGCAGTAAACGACTATTATGAAGCTCTGGATATCCGTAATGATGATCTTCGTTGGGTATTGAATAATTCGCAATATCGTCGATTTATGGGAGCCGATTATTTTTATCGTCCGATTTATGTTACCGGGGGAAGATGGAATTTCCGGATTTATATTAACTATCCGAATCGAGGATTGTTTTATTTTGGTGTGCCTTATCATTACCGGACTTATTGTGGAGCTCATTTTCGTCCACACCTCCATCATGTAAGTTATTATAGGGGTAGATATAATGACTTTGGACATTATCCAACACCACATAGAGTGAGAGACCAAAGAGTATTCCATTCTTATCGTCGTTCGGATTTTGGTTCGGTGCATTTCCGTCCTAATACTTCTGTTCGTCCTCATAATGTGCCAACTCGTCCGGGAGTCTCTGAACGTCCAGGAGGATCAAATCATCAGCGTCCCGAATCTGGGCATAGACCCTCTGCACCGAGTAGACCTTCGACATCTAATAGGCCCTCACCGTCTGAACGTCCTTCTACTTCTGGTAGACCTTCGACATCTAATAGGCCCTCACCGTCTGAACGTCCTTCTACTTCTGGTAGACCTTCGACATCTAATAGGCCCTCACCGTCTGAACGCCCTTCTACTTCTGGTAGACCTTCGACATCTAATAGGCCCTCACCGTCTGAACGTCCTTCTACGTCTAGCAGACCTTCAACTCCATCTAGAGGAGAATCGTCTCGTAAAGATGTAGTTCCAAACAGGAGTGAAAATAATAAAGAGCGACCTACTACGACAACGAATCGGGAAAATAATCGTGGAAGTAGCAGTAGTCGTGGTACCAGTAGGGAAAATGTTTCAAAAGGTTCAACCGAAAGACGTTCGTCTAATCAAAGTACGAGAAGTAATAGTAGTCGTGGTTCCTCTCGTTCTTCGGAGAGGGAAAATAGCACAAGAAGATAACCTATCTTTTTTATTGATATATTTACTCCTCAGCGGAAGGAGAACTAGACTCCGGCTTGTTGCCGACTAGACTGTTCCGGGCTTGGCCCGTTACTTGGATGTCGGGGCGGATATTATCCGCCTCGATTTCACTTATTAACCCTTTCTTGGCAAGGCGTCCGGCAATAAGTTTATAATATCCTTCCATACTTTCTTTCAACTGTCCGTTGTCGGCGAATGAACTACGGAAATGTTTAGGCTTTGGGATTATAGAAGCCAAAAAAATACTTTCTTCTATAGTCAGTTGGGAAGGGCGTTTGTTAAAGTAGAAGGAGGAGGCTTCTTGAATACCATAGATCTGCGGTCCCCATTCTGCGATATTCAGATAAACTTCGTACATCCTTTCCTTAGATGTTAGTCTTTCTGTCTCTATCAACCATACAATTAATGCTTCTTCTAGTTTACGTGCAAAATTCTTGTTACGGTTTAAGAATACATTTTTTACTAATTGCATTGTGATTGTACTTCCACCACGGGCAAAGCGTCTCACTTGTAGATCATAGATGAGTGCTTCACGCAATGCATCTGGTAGAAATCCTTGATGATAAAAGAATGCACCGTCCTCGCTTTGTAGTACGGACATTTGTAATATAGGAGAAATACTATCTAACGGGGTGAAATGTTCCCACGAAGTACCGATCGGGAAAGTACGTACAGGAACTCCATTTTCATAAGCTGTATAACTGAATTCATCAGACATTTTAGAAAGAGGGGTAGTTCCGTATTTGATAATTCGAAAATCTTTTTCTTTCAATTCTGATTCTATTTTTAGACTATCTATCTGAGCAAAATCAACATCAAATAGAAAATGGTAGGCTAATTCTCCACTCGTTTTTATATTTTCCAAATTATTGAATAAACCTCTTGGCAAAGAACTGAATAAATTATCTGCAGGGAACCAGGATTGATTAACCGATGCTATGAAATGCCAATATTCTTTTTGCTTTTCAGCATATAAATACGGATGAAACTGAAGTTTATTAAATATAACAGTAGTGGTGCTATCGAGTTCCAAAGCATTCTCACCAATGTTCATTTGATAATCCAATTTTCCTTGGTCCAAGTGAATGATTTCCGGGGAAAGAGCTTTATGGTAAACATCCAGCCCATTTACCTGAGCTTGTCCGTTGAGGCGCACTTGATTTCTGTCTAGAATGTCTTTGGTTAGACTGTATGATAAAGTGTCAAATGTGACTTTTGCTCCAAATCGTCGGGTAATATAGGGTAGAGAAATCTTTTTTGAGTCTGATGAGTAAAGATTGATTTTTAAGGTGTTATCATGTTGTTTGAGTTCTCCATTCACCGTCCAATGCTGCGATAGAGTATCCTCTTGTATATTGATATTCGATTGAAAATGATTCTTTTTTATGATGAATGAAGGTAGAATAATGGAAACGAAATTTTTATTCTTTTGTTCTGTAATACAGATATGGTTTAGCTTTCCGTTTTCGGGTAAAAAACCAAAGCAGAGGTTTAGAAGTTTATTGATTCTTTCTGAATAGTTAGCTTCATTTACTCTTGCTTGAGGAAGTTGCTCTGTGCCTTTTTTAAAAAGGAAGTCATAATTAGCTATCGAATCCTGTTTGATAAAGGCAAGTGATAGATCGTTCACTGTCACATGACGTATTTCTATTTCGCGAGTGAGTAGCTTCCAAAAGTTAAGTTTGACAATTGCAGATTCTAATGTAAGAAGAGTATCCCGTTGGTCTGGCACAATTGATAATTGTTGGAGTATGATTTTGTTCAATCCTTTCATCTCCATTTTATCATAATAAATTTTGAGTCCATGCACCTGCTCGATTCGGCCAATGCGTTTACCGACAATATTCTCTAAAAGAGTGTTACGATATAAATAAATACTGATGAGGCAGATAAGTATTCCCCCACCAACAGAAAGTAGGAGAATCTTTTTTTTATTATACTTTTTCATCGTTCGCCTTTGATAATAAATCAGGTACAAAGGTAGACAATATTCTGTTGATCAGTATATGAACCGTTCTTTTTTATTTGACAAGGGATAAATAATCTCCATAACCTTCCTCCTGCATTTTATCTTTTGGGATAAATCGCAATGAGGCACTATTAATGCAATAACGAAGTCCACCTTTTTCTTTCGGACCATCTGTAAATACATGACCTAAGTGAGCATCACCAATTTTACTACGTACTTCTGTTCGCACCATTCCATGAGTTGTATCCAATTTCTCATTAATTAGATTTTTTTGAATAGGTTTGGAAAAACTAGGCCATCCACAACCGGAATCAAATTTATCAGTAGAAACGAATAATGGTTCTCCAGTAGTAATATCCACATAGATACCTGGGCGATGTTCATTCCAATATTCATTATGGAACGCAGGTTCGGTTGCATTCTTTTGAGTTACAGCATATTGTTCAGCTGATAACTTTTTACGAAGAACTGTATCGTCCGGTTTCTGATAAACTTTTATTTGGGGAGTATTGGCTTTACGTGCAATTTCAAATAAAGCCGGATTGATATGGCAATAACCATTTGGATTCTTATCAAGATAATCTTGGTGGTAAGTTTCTGCCGGATAGAAGTTTTCCAGAGGCTTTACTTCGATCATTATCGGGCGTTTATACTGAACAAACAGTGTTTGTATAGCTTGATTGATAATGGGGATCTCTGCTTTATCCGTATAATAAATACCTGTCCGATACTGTGTTCCCCGATCATTTCCCTGACGATTAAGACTGGTGGGGTCTATTGTTTGAAAATATAAATCAAGTAACAGACTCAAACTTACAGTTTCGGGATCATATACGACTTTAACAGTCTCTGCTGCATTTGTTTTTCCTGAACAAACTTGTTCATAAGTGGGATTTAGAATGTTACTGTTGGCATACCCTACTTGGGTATTTTCTACCCCTCTGATTTGTTTCAGAAAGTGTTCTGTCCCCCAGAAACAACCTCCTGCAAAATAGATTTCTGCTTGCTTTTTCATTGGTCCGGCAATTCCTAAAAATACATTATTAATTATCAGAATCACTAAAATGATAAACTGTTTCATATTCATTGGTTCTTTTTATAATAACGAATGAACCGGTCAATATGTTTATGCTATTTTTCTATAGAAATAATCTTGCAGGGTAATGTAAACCAGAATGTACTTCCTTTTCCTAATTCGGATTTTATGCCAATTTTGCCATCCATCTTTTCTATAATGCCTTTGCATATTGACATTCCTAATCCATTACCCGGAGTGAAATCATCTATTTTTTCAAAACGGGCAAATACTTTGGACAGGTTTTCGTCTGCAATTCCTTTTCCTGTATCTTCTACAAAAAAACGTAATCCATCTACAGTATGCTCGAATCCGAAACGTATATAACCTTTTTCTGTGAATTTTACGGCATTACTCAGAAAGTTCGATATTGCTTGTGCCAGTCTGTAGCGTTCGGTATAAATAACGCATTTCTTATCAGGCAGTTCACATTGTAATGCTATTCCTTCTTTTATTTTAGGCAGGTATTCATGTGCTAGATCTCGGCTTATTTGGACTACGTCAGTCTCGGAATAATGGAAATCTAATTGTCCGGACTCAATTTTAGACAAATCGAGAATATCGCTGATGAGTTGAAGTAAAAGAGCATTATTCGTTTCGATGATTTTCATATATGTATGTGCCTCTTCCTTATCATCTGCATAAGCTAATTGGCTTGAAAAACCTACAATCGCATTGAGTGGTGTACGGATTTCATGACTCATATTCGCAAGAAATGCACTTTTTAAGCGGTTGGATTCATCGGCCTTTTCTCGTAATCTTTTTTGCTCTTCCATCATATGTGCCTTTACAGTTGTAATTCGTTTATAATAGAGCATTTGCAGAAATAAGATCAAAATGATTCCCAATATCACTAATGCACCAACAAAGAGTTGCCAAAAATAAGTTTCTAGAAATGATGCTTCTTTGTTATATAATACAGTATCAGATGGCAATTGTGATTGAGCAATGTTAGTTTTTAGCAATGTTTTATAATTAATATAATACTTAGGTACCGAAGGAGTGGCTTGAAACTTCCGGCTATTGTCTATGCCTTTTGAAAGAACTTCGTAGGTCAATTCGGCAAGATCATTTCCTAAATCTTCAGCTGTGACAAAATATCCGCCTAAGTAGTTTGGATTGGTGGTTCCCTGATCATTAATTAAATAAAAGAATTTCGAATGTTGCAGTACCAATTCATTATGAAGCATAGAATAGGCATGAGAATAGTGGTGAATGTCCGTATACCAGCCAGAAGAGATAATAGCATAACTATTATCGTGAGATATGAGAGAGTCTACAAGTTGCGTTGTAGTTAGCTCGCTTCCATATAAAGGATGAAATTCTTTGAAACCAACCTCGTGTGCTATCTTTTGGAGATAAGGTGTCAGAAAACGGAAATTATAACGATTGTCATATATATAAGCGATTCGACTGACTTCCGGTTGAAGCTGCCGTATAAGTTGTAAATTCTCCTTGAAGTAATCTTTTACATAATATCCGGTGACGCGAAAATCTCCAAATGATTTTGTTGTATTACGAATATCCTTGATGTCTTTAATGTCTTGTGGGATAATGTGGCTATAATCAATATAGCTATTTTTTATACTTCCTAATACTATTGGAATATTCTTCCATGTTTGGGGGCAAGAAGTAGTGTAAGTTATCCATGCTTCGTTGCCAATGATAACTACTATATCAGGTGCATTTTTATAGGCTTCAAATAGCTCTTTCATCCAGCTTTCCCATTCATTAAAATCGGTGGAAGATTCACTATCCATATATTCAACAGTAATTCGGCAGTTTAACTCTGTATTTAATTTATGCGATAAAGTGTTGATGATGATTTTACTATTTTCCTTATCAGGGAAGTAAGAACTGATTAATAAAATATGCTTCATATCTATTTCCTTACTGACAGCGTAATGGGGAGTTGCTATACAGAAAAAGAAAAGAACTATACACATTGAACGTAAAATAGTTTGAGACATTGAGCTCGTTAATTTATTATTGTTTATAAAGGACATTTAGAAGATATTCTACGATTATGAATCAATTATAAGAAATGCTATAGGCAATCTACATATTCAAAAATAGCCAAATGCATCTGGTACAAATACTATTGGAACTAATACATTCTCTACTTTCTATTACTTTCATAAGTAGTTATTTTGAATATTATCGGATGCTTATTATGAATATTTTCGAAATGTAATATTAATTATTTAAATTATGTTCCAAATAGCAAAAATAATAAGAAACTTTAATGATATATTATTTCTTCGAAATTGGGCTTAAGGAAAAGAAATAGTAGGGAAGTAGAGACCTTTTTCATCATTTTGTACTTGTGAGTTACGAAAAGTTGCAAATGAGTTGCACTTTTTTCAGAAAACATTTTGTAGACTCAATCTTCTTTACGTAATTTGTGTGCAACAAATTTAGTGATTAACTAACCCTTTTAAATAAAAGTATCATGAATTCAAACATGGAAAAGCCCTACGTAGTAGGTATTGACATAGGCGGAACGAACACCGTCTTTGGAATTGTAGACGCACGCGGAACTATTATTGCTAGTAGCTCAATCAAAACAGCTGGTCACCCGACAGTAGAGGAGTTTGCTGAGGAAGTATGCAAGAATTTACTTCCATTGATTATTGCTAATGGTGGTGTAGATAAGGTCAGAGGTATCGGTATTGGTGCTCCGAACGGTAACTATTATACAGGAACTATAGAGTTCGCTCCGAACCTGCCTTGGAAAGGAATCCTTCCGTTGGCTGCCATGTTTGAAGAAAGATTAGGTATTCCTACTGCTTTGACGAATGATGCAAATGCAGCAGCTATTGGTGAAATGACTTATGGTGCTGCTCGTGGTATGAAAGACTTTATCATGATTACACTGGGGACTGGCGTAGGTAGTGGTATTGTAATCAACGGTCAGATGGTATATGGTCATGATGGCTTTGCAGGTGAGTTAGGCCATGTAATTGCTCGTCGTGGTGGACGTCTTTGCGGTTGCGGTCGTAATGGATGTCTCGAAACTTACTGTTCTGCTACTGGTGTAGCACGTACAGCTCGCGAATTACTAGCTGCTCGTACTGATGAAAGTTTGCTTCGTAATATTCCTGCTGAAAATATTACATCTAAAGATGTATATGATGCAGCGGTGCAGGGTGATGCCTTAGCTCAGGAGATATTTGATTTTACAGGTACTATTCTAGGTGAATCTTTGGCAGATGCTATTGCATTCTCAAGTCCCGAAGCAATTGTATTGTTTGGTGGTCTTGCTAAATCGGGTGATTATATCATGAAGCCGATTCAAAAATCAATTGATGACAATATTCTGAATATCTATAGAGGAAAAACAAAGTTGCTTGTTTCTGAATTAAAAGACTCTGATGCTGCTGTACTGGGTGCCAGTGCATTGGCTTGGGAGTTGAAAGACCTGAAAGAATAATATCAATTTTTATAATAGAGGTAATGGAGATCCCTGGGAGCGTGTAGGTTCCAGGGATTTTTTTGTTTTATACTATTTTATTAAATGAATATTTGTGGAAAATAAAACCGACTATCTCACTTGGTGCAAATTTAGTATTTTATATTATTATCGTGTTTTTGTGCACGTTTTTATTAAGTTTTAGTTCGAAGGAGAAGATAATATTATAGTTTTTCATGTCTGTCCTGTTATTTTGTTTAGGTTGCAGCTATAAACAGTATAATAAGATACAATTTATTAAGCAAAAATTAGAAGAGCTTATAAAAAAATGACTATTTAAGAGGGAAAATCTTGAATGTTAGATATTACGAGGTAGTAGCAAAAGTTGAATAAAATAAAAGAGAAGAAATTTTTTTGAAATTTCTTCTCTTTTATTTCGAATCTTGGAGTTTGATTAATTAACTCTTTTTTCTTTGATTCTAGCTTTTTTACCGGTAAGAGCACGCAAGTAGTACAATTTAGCGCGGCGAACTTTACCTACCTTGTTTACTTCGATGCTGTCGATAGCCGGTGATTCGATCGGGAAAATTCTTTCTACGCCTATAGTCCCTGACATTTTACGTACAGTAAAACGTTTTTTCTCTCCGTGACCAGCGATTTTGATAACAACACCACGGTACAACTGTACACGTTCCTTGTTACCTTCAATAATACGATATGCTACTGTTACAGTATCTCCTGCTTTGAAGATTGGGTGCTGTTTGCCGGTAGCGAATGCTTCTTCTGCAATTTTAATTAAATCCATTGTTATTATTATTAAATTGTTTTATCGTTACAACGCAACATACCAAGTAACTCTTATCTTGACAGCGATTGCGCGAAAGCGGTGCAAAGTAACGAATTATTTGCCAGATAGCCAAATGTTTCGCATATTTCCTTCCTTATCTCCTCCTATTTCTTTGCTCATTTGAGTGGAATGTCTGGCACTGAAATCATGCAATTTATTTAAATCTCTTTGATGTGCCCTCATATATGTTATAATATTGGGGTGGAAAACGCCATTACTATCACTATTTAGTTATTGGGGGTTAAAAAGCGACCATCTTTCTTCCAAATACTATCATTATTCTGTAACATTCTGTATTTAGTTGGCCATTAGTACGCTGAATGTTTTCAGGTTCGGATAGAAATCTCTGGTATTCTTCTAATTTTATTCGCTTTTTACATCGTTTTTTCATAAGTTTGTAGCTTCAACAAAATGAATAAAAATGAGACAAAGTTATACTATACTTATTCCGGGAGTTCTTTTGGCAGGTTTGATATTATTTACCTCTTGTCGTGCTACTCACAAAACGAGTCAGGCTAATTATGAGGTTGCTAAAATTGAAGGTAGCAGAATTTGTATGGATTCAACATGGGATGTTAATTCTGATACAAAGGCAAAAGCCATTCTCAACTCATATAAAGAGAAAGTGGATAAGATGATGTATGAGGTGATTGGTGTCAGTGAAATGAAAATGGATAAAGGACGCCCTGAAAGTTTGCTTTCTAATTTGGTTGCAGAAGTGTTGAGAATATCTGCAGATTGTGTGTTGAAACATCCTGCTGACATTGGAGTAATGAATATGGGTGGACTGAGGAATATCCTTCCGGCTGGTAATATAACAGTAGATGCAGTGTATGAAATACTTCCTTTTGAGAATTCTCTTTGCGTATTGACAATGAATGGAGCAGAAATAAAAAATTTGCTGACGGTGATTGCTTCTCAACATGGGGAAGGATTAAGCGGAGCACAGATTGAAATTACAAAAGATGGAAAGCTGTTGAACGCTACAGTTCAGGGCAAACTAATTGAAGAAAATAGGGAGTATACGGTAGCCACTATTGATTATTTAGCTGATGGAAATGGCGGACTTACTCCGTTTCTGCAGGCAGACAAACGCGAATGTCCGGATAGTGCGACATTGCGTGAACTTTTTCTTAAGTATGTAAAACAACAGACTGCCTCTGGAAAGAAAATAACTTCTAAATTAGACGGACGTATCACTATTGTTCCGGTTCCGGCTCAAAAATAAGGAGAGAGAAGAGATTAAATGTTAAAAATGAAATCTAAATATTATATGACTATTCGTAATTATATTATTTCTGTTTTTTTATTGTTGCCTGCATTAGCGTGGGGACAGGAAACGAAGAAGCTAATTTTATTGCAGACCAGTGACGTACATAGCCGGATAGAGCCTATTACTCAACAAGGAGATCCAAATTATGGCGAAGGAGGATTTGTTCGTCGGGCTACCTTTCTTTCTCAGTTTCGCAAAGATAATCCTCATGCGCTATTATTTGATTGTGGTGATATTTCCCAAGGTACTCCTTACTACAATATATTTAAAGGTGAAGTAGAGATCAACATGATGAATGAAATGGGATATGATGCTATGACCATAGGCAATCATGAGTTTGATTTTGGCTTGGACAATATGGCACGCATTTTCAAGATGGCTAAATTTCCAGTTGTATGTGCCAATTACGATTTGAATGCTACTGTACTCAAAGATATAGTGAAACCATACGTTATTCTTGAACGTTGTGGCTTAAAGATAGGAGTTTTTGGGTTGGGAGTCCAACCAGAAGGGTTGATACAGGCAAATAAATGTGAAGGGTTGATATATAAAGATCCTGTGGCTGTTTCCAACGAAATTGCAGAATTGTTGAAAGAAGAAGGATGTGATGTTATTGTTTGTCTGTCACACTTGGGAATACAGATGGATGAGAGGTTGGTAGCAAACACTCGCAACATTGATGTAATTCTGGGGGGGCACTCACATACTTTTTTGAAAGTTCCCAAAAACTATTTGAATATGGATGGGAAAAATGTTCCTATTATGCATACCGGTAAAAATGGAATTTATGTCGGACGCCTAGATTTGACTTTGAATAAAAGATGAGAATATTGATATTTGTGATGGCTGTATTATTATTTCTTCCTGTCAAAGCTCAGAGAGGAAATGCTCATACAGTTGTAGAGCCTTTGTTACTTTATAAAGCTAATCAAGATGAACAGTGCAAGCAATGGGTGGATTCTGTCATGAATAAGCTTACTCTTAAAGAAAAAATTGGTCAATTATTTATTTATACTATTGCACCTGTTGATACCAAACGTAATCTACTTTTGCTGAAAGACGCAGTTGAAACTTACAAAGTGGGTGGCTTGTTGTTTTCCGGAGGAAAGATGCAGAACCAGGTGGAATTGACTAACCGGGCGCAACGTCTGGCTAAAGTTCCCTTGATGCTGACATTTGATGGAGAGTGGGGACTAGCAATGCGTTTGCGTGGAACACCAGTATTTCCTAAAAATATGGTGTTAGGGTGTATACAAGATAATCGTTTGATTTATGAATATGGTAGGGAGATGGCTCGGCAATGTAAACTGTTGGGTATACAGGCTAATTTTGCTCCAGTGGCTGATGTGAATATCAATCCTGATAATCCGGTGATTAATACACGTTCTTTCGGTGAAAATCCAATACACGTTGCCGAAAAAGTAATTGCATATGCATCCGGTTTGGAAGGCGGGGGGGTACTTTCTGTATGTAAGCATTTTCCCGGTCATGGAGATACAGATGTAGATTCACATAAAGAGTTACCTGTATTGCCTTTTACTCGCGAGCGTTTGGATAGTGTGGAACTTTACCCTTTTAAGGAGGCAATTCGTGCTGGGGTAAGTGGAATGATGGTTGGGCATCTTCAAGTGCCTGTCATTGAACCTATTGGTGGACTTCCATCTTCTTTGTCCCGTAATGTTGTGTATGATTTGCTGACAAACGAACTTGCATTCAAAGGTTTAATTTTTACTGATGCACTCGCAATGAAAGGAGTGGCAGGTAATCAAAGTATCTGCTTACAAGCTTTGAAGGCTGGTAATGATATAGTTTTGTCTCCACGTAATCTTAAAGAGGAAATACCTTCAGTGATTGAAGCTGTGGAAAAAGGAGATATCAGCATAGAAGAAATTGAGGGTAAATGCCGTAAGGTGCTGACTTATAAATATGTATTAGGACTGAAGAAAAAAAAGTATGTACAACTTTCCGGTTTGGGACAAAGAATCAGTACTCCCCAGACGCGTGATTTGATTCGCCGACTAAATTTTGCGGCAATAACTGTCCTAAACAATAAGAATAAGATTCTTCCTTTATATGCCGATACGAGCCAGTCGGTGGCATTACTTGAAGTTGGTGATGTAGGAGAAACGAATCCGTTAGCAAAACAACTGTCGGACTATGTATCTCTATCTCGTTTCCATTTGCAACCAAATTTGACAGAGATACAAGCACAGCAATTACGGGATTCTTTGGCGAATTATAAACGAATCATCGTTGCTGTTAGCGAACAGCGTCTTGCACCTTATCAACCATTTTTTGCAAAGTTCGTTCCTAAGACCCCGGCTATTTATCTTTTCTTTACTCAGGAAAAAATGATGCTACAAATTCAACGTGCAGTAATGGCTGCTTCGGCTGTTGTGTTGGCTCATAGTTATGATGATGATGTTCAGACTCAGGTTGCCAATGTATTATTTGCCAAAGCGACAGCTGATGGAAGACTGTCTGCATCTTTGGGAGGTTTATTTCGGGCTGGTGAAGGAGTTACAATTACTCCACAGACTCCGTCGCATTTTATTCCCGAAGAATATGGTCTTTCTTCTTCTATTTTGCAACGAATTGACTCCATTGCTTTGGATGGTATTCACCAAGGAGCTTATCCTGGTTGTCAGGTAGTGGTGATGAAAGACGGTCATGTGATGGTGGATAAGGCATTTGGCACTCATGCTGGTAAAGGAAGTCCTCTTGTACAATCAACTGATATCTACGATTTGGCCTCTCTTTCAAAAACGACAGGAACATTGCTTGCTTTGATGAAACTTTACGATAAAGGACGTTTCAACTTGACTGATAAGATTTCAGATTATTTGCCTTTTCTCCAACGGACGAATAAGAAAGACATAACAATTCAAGATCTGCTGTTTCATCAGTCTGGATTGCCTTCTGGCATAGCACTCTATTCGGAGGCAATAGATAAAGATAGCTATAAAGGGCGACTGTTTAGCACACGTAAGGATACACATCATCCGGTACAATTAGGTGCTTCTACCTGGGCAAATCCCAATTTTGAATTTAAAAAGGAATATGTTTCTTGCACTAAAAAAGAAGGATATACATTGCAGATTTCCGATAGCTTGTGGCTGAATTCTACTTTCCTGAAAGAGATGGAAAAGAAGATAGTGGAAGCTCCAATGAAATATAAGACTTACACGTATAGTGATGTTGGTTTTGTCTTGTTGCGTTTATTGGTGGAAGAACTCGCTGGTATGTCAATGGACACTTATTTGCAGAGAGAATTTTATCAACAGATGGGATTGGAACGTACAGGATATCTACCTTTACACCGTTTGCCGAAGTCTGTGGTAGTACCTTCTTCCATTGATAACTTCTTACGTAAGACGGCACTTCAAGGATTTGTCCATGATGAAACAGCTGCTTTCCAGGGAGGAATTTCGGGAAATGCCGGATTATTCTCTACGGCTCGCGAGGTTGCGCAAGTTTATCAAATGCTACTAAATGGAGGTGAAATAAATGGCAAACGATATCTAAGTAAAGAAACATGTCAGCTATTTACCACAGAAGTATCTAAAATCAGCCGTCGCGGATTAGGCTTTGATAAACCGGACACTAAAAAACCGAATATGAGTCCATGTGGAACTCATGCTACAGCAAAAGTATACGGACATACTGGTTTTACCGGAACCTGTGCTTGGGTAGATCCGGATAATGGATTGGTTTATGTATTTTTGAGCAATCGTATATATCCAACGGTAATCAATGGAAAGCTAGGTAAGATGAGTATTCGTGAAAAGATACAAGATGTAATTTATGAGGCAATGAAAAAATAAATACTCTTTACTATTAGAAATAAAGAGTGCCCCTTTGCTATAAAAAGCAGAGAAGGGCACTCTTAGTAAATATAAAGTCGAGTAGAATTATTTATTCTTTAGAATGACAAACCAACGCGGAAACCAAAGTTATTCAGTCCATCTACACTATAGTGCAGTACATCAGCTTTATTGGTACCATAGCTGTAGTACAAAGCAAAGTGCAAACCTGGTCCGTAAGCCCAAGGGAATACATTGATACCGATTTCAGGAGAAGCGTAGAATCCCCAGCTGTTTTCTCTGGCTTCCAACATATTGAAATTGGAGCGGATTTTAGCATACTCAGCACCTAATTTAGCACTAACGTAAGGTTGAACCATGCCACCACGATTCCACTGATAACGTGCAGCAGCACCAAAAGGTAACTGGAATATTGTATGTTGCTGGTCAGTAGTTACATCACCTGCACCCAATTTAAATGTTTCGCGAGGAACATACTCATGGTTGCTGTGATAATTTAAAAAGAGTCCTAAACCTAAGTTTGGAGTTACAAAGTAACCGCCCTCAAAGTTCATACCCCAACCGCTGGCTTTGTCGGCAAAATTATTACTCAATGGAACGTTGAATTGCCAGTCTATATTAGCATATCCGTTGTCAGATAACTGAGCCTTAGCCGGCATAGCGAAGGCAATGGCAATGGCTGCCAATGCCACCACCTTGAAATATATATTCTTTTTTGTTTTCATAACAGTTGTAGTTATTTATTTATTAGTAAGATAGGGAGACTGAACGAATGATTGATTTACAGCCTTTATAGCAAGTGCGCGATTGACTGTTTTGGAACCTGTTTCAAATCCCGTTAAGTAGCTAGTCCATACAACAGGAAGTTTCTTGCTATCACCCTGTTCTGCTTTCAGATTTACCATTTCAGTCAGAAATGAGTTGGTGCTATAGCTATATGTTACTGCATATGGGTAGTACCATCCACCCCAATTTCCCCAGTATGAAGGTCCCCAGTAGCCTGGATATCCCCACCACCATTCAGGTTGTGAATAACCGGTGAAATAATAAGTACTGGCAATGTAGCTTACTTGAATACCAAGATCTGCACTTTCCTTATCGGGAGCAGGTTGGTAACCTCTAGCTTCTAAATTTTCCGCATAAGTAGCCAGAATTTGTTCTGCACCTTCTCCTTCCAGATATTCCGGCTCTTTGCTATCAGAGATAACTAATATCTGGTCTGCCAGATAGAATGTACTAAAGCTTCTAAAGTTGGCTTGCTTGTCGTAGTTAGTATACACCAGATAATTGTCATCCAGCTTACCCATGTCCGGGTCTTT
This sequence comes from Bacteroides sp., assembly GCF_028690125.1. Lineage (GTDB taxonomy): Bacteria > Bacteroidota > Bacteroidia > Bacteroidales > Bacteroidaceae > Bacteroides. The sequence goes on from NZ_JAQVBV010000052.1 coordinate 15,314, forward strand.
TTCGCATGAAGCGAGTGCGAAGACCGCCAATAAAATAGGAATTAATTTCTTCATATCATTTATAATGTTTAGGTTATATAAAAATCGCGCCCTGGTACCTCGGGGCTTTTGTTACAAACAACAAGGAAAGTGTAAAAAGGTTCGCTCAAATGATTATCTTTGCCAAATAATTAACATTCTAACTATATGAAACGCATTCAAATAAATTTTATCGGATGGCTCTCTATCCTGCTGTTCGCGGCAATTATGCCTTCATCTTTATTGGCACAGGAAAGTTTTCTTCAGAAGATTGAAAAAAACACTTCTATTACCGGAATAAAATCGCTCGAAACGAATCGGTTTTCAGAAAAATATGTGATGTTTTTGACACAACCATTGGATCATCGACATCCAGAAAAAGGGACCTTTCTTCAACGCATAATTGTAGGACATATAGGTTTCGACCGTCCCACGGTTATCGTGACTGAAGGATATGGCGCTGGATATGCGCTAAGGCCTCAATATAGGGAAGAAATCTCTGATTTATTCGACGCGAATATGATCTTTGTAGAGCATCGTTATTTTCTGGAATCCACACCTGATTCATGTGACTGGCAATATCTAACAGCTGAAAATTCTGCCGGAGATTTGCATTTTGTCACAACTACTTTTAAAACTCTTTATTCCGGGAAATGGATCAGTACTGGCATTAGTAAAGGTGGACAAACTTCTCTTCTGTATCGGGCTTTTTTTCCTGATGATGTTGATATCTCCGTACCTTATGTAGCCCCTCTTTGTTATGATCTTGAAGATGGTCGGCATGAGCCTTTTCTTCAACAAGTGTCTACGAAAACCGACAGGAAAAAAGTAGAAGATTTTCAACTGGAGGCTTTGAAACGAAAGGATAGTTTGTTGCCACGTTTCCAAAAACTATGTACTGAAAGAAAACACACATTCCGAGCACCCTTGGAAGATATTTATGATTTTTGTGTATTGGAATATTCTTTCGCTTTCTGGCAATGGGGGACACTTATCAGTCAGATACCCGAATCTTCTGCTTCTGATGAAATTATCTTTAGTCATTTATTGGCTATCAGTGATCCAGCTTATTTTGCAGCAGATAGTCCCAATCTGTCTTTTTTTGTACAAGCTACTCATGAACTAGGGTATTATGGCTATGATATTACTCCATTCAAATCTTATCTTTCCATTGAGACAAGCAATGATTATCTAAGGCATTTGATGCTACCGAAAGAATTGGAAGCTATAAAGTTTGATAAGAAACTGAGTAAAAAAATTATCAGATTCTTAAAAAAAGATGATCCGAGAATGATTTTTATTTATGGTGAAAATGATCCATGGACGGCAGCTGGGGTTACTTGGCTGAAAAAGAAAAATAATATCCATGTTTTTATAGAACCTGATGGAAGTCATTTGGCACGGATAGGTTCAATGCCGGAAGCAGAGAAGCAAAAGATTATTTCATTAATTAAAAAATGGCTCGCAGAATAATGAGTTCATTGATATAATGCATGATAATTTTACGTTAAATGATGAGCAGTTTTGGAATGATTGATCTAAAATAGTTTGGTTAGAAGCTCGATTTATAGCAGTTTGAATTAGAAAATTGTAAGAAAATGGTATGTTTTAAATATACGTCCTGAATAAGGAAATTGAGAATATGTGTATAATTCAGTCGCCTTTTTGGGGTATATTTTGTGATGCCAAAAAAGAAAAGTTTAAGAAGTCTTGAATTTAAAAATCACTCTCGTTAAATGTTATAACGAGGGTGATATTTCATTTAGAGAGTTTTTCAGTCTCTCCTCTTAAATGTTTTCAGTTTCTTGAGTATATTCTATAGTAATTAATCTTTAAAAGCTGATATTGCTGACTTATCTTTAAATAATAATTACTTATCTTCAAATAATGGCTTCAGTAAATTCGGAATCTCTACTTTATCCAATTTTAATTCACCCATACGCTGTTTTCCAGTTTGACTTAGATGGAAATACATTTGCCGTCTGTCCTGATTGCCAAGAGTCCTGATAATTAATCCTTTCTCTTCTAATATCCGAAGCATTTTAGATGTGTGAGAAGGACTAAGCTCTGTTTGCTTGGAAAGATTGGTGGCTGTCATTTTTTGAATCGAGTCCTGAAGAGCACATAATAAGATAGCTTCATTCAAAGAAATATTATACGTCTTTTCAAAAGCAATCTCAAAACTGGACATTGCCCTGAATACTTCACGCATTGCACATATTGTTTTCATATACAGCTTAATATTTATTTATTTTAGTTTTACTTTTATATGAACAGGTTGATATTAGCGTTATCAGCACGTTCCATGTAAGTTGCCACTCCGCCAATAGTTACTCCGTCGAGAAGCTCTTCCTGTTTTACTCCCATTACGTCCATTGACATTTGACAAGCAATAAATTCTACATCATTCTCTAAAGCTTGTTGCCGTAGAGATTCCAGAGAGTCAATTCCTTTGTGGTTCATGATATATCGCATCATTTTACCTCCTATTCCACCCATACTCATTTTAGAGAGTTTTAGTTTCTTTGAACTGGAAGGTAACATTAGGCTAAACATTTTTCCGAAGATATCTTTTTTTATATTCGGCTTATGCATCTTTTTTATAACGTTCAACCCCCAAAATGTAAAGAATATCGTCACTCTCTGTCCTGTTGCTGCTGCACCGTTAGCCAGTACAAAAGTTGCTAAAGCTTTATCTAAGTCATCACTGAACATAATAAAGGTTTTTCCTTTGCTGTCACAAGAAGTAACAATATTACATGATTTTGGTTCTCCTTTTTCTATAATAACTACAGATTTTCCTCCTAAAGACTCTTTGGTAATAAGTTGGTTTCCTGTTGAATTGCACCATGCAGCAGCATCGCGAGGAAATCCGGGATCAGTTGCTGTGATTTCCACCCGTTCTCCTGAAGCAAGTGTATCTATTGTCTTTTTCATTTTTAAGATGGGACCCGGACATTGCAGTCCGCAAGCATCTACGCGGATTGTTTTAACTACTTCGTCAGTAGATGAAATCTTTGGGCTTTGTTGTATGGATACATTGTTGAGTATGATAGGAGCCGTAGCTGCACGATAAGTTTTCAATCCCCCCGAAAGATTACGTACGTTCTCAAATCCGTGTTGTACCAAAATCCGATAGGCAAGATAACCTCTTAATCCAACGGCGCAGAAGGTGTAGATTAGTTTGTTTTTGGGAAGTTCAGTCAATCGGTCACGTAGTTCGTCCAAGGGAATATTTACAGCATCTGGAAGAGTTCCTAATGCAAACTCATCTGGAGTACGGACATCAAGTAGGAAATTATTCTCCATTTCAATGTCTCTCAATTCTCGCCAATAAACAGGTTTTACTTTTCCTGTAATTATATTTTCGGCTACATAACCTGCAACAGCTACCGGGTCTTTGGCAGAAGAGTATGGAGGTGCATAACCCTGTTCTAGTTTCATCAGATCGTAAATAGTACCTTGGTGCTTTATAACAAGTGCTATTTCATCAATTCGTTTATCTACTCCATCATAACCAACTACCTGTCCACCATATAATTTACCTGTCTCTTTGTCGAAAGTAATTTTGATGCTCATCGGCATGGCATCCGGATAATAACCAGCATGTGAAGAAGGATGGATCGTACTGGATAAATAATTGATCCCTACTTGGCGTAACCTTTTTCCGGGTAGTCCGGTAGAAGCAACTGTCATATCGAATACCTTAGCAATTGAAGTACCAATAGCACCTTCATAAGAAATCTTACCTCCCAAAAGGTTATCTGCTACGATACGTCCTTGGCGATTGGCAGGTCCGGCGAGATAGTTTAACCATGGTTTGCGAGTGATTGGATGGGGAAATTCGATAGCGTCACCTATGGCATAAATTGACTCATCGGACGTTTGTAAGTACTCATTGACAGCAATTCCACCTGCTTCGCCTATCGTTAATTCTGCGGCGCGTGCCAAGTTTGTTTCCGGGCGTACCCCAATAGATAAAATAACAATATCGGCGGAGATAAATTGCCCATCCTTAAAGAGCACCTTCAATCCTTTACCATCTCTTTCAAAAGAAGCAACTACTTGCCCCAAAAAAAGATTTATCCCTTTATCCATCAAATGTTGGTGAACCAAAGAAGCCATTGAGAAATCGATGGGAGCCATTACTTGATTACCCATTTCTACAATAGATACTTGCGCTCCCTGTAAGTGCAGATTTTCTGCCATTTCGAGTCCAATAAATCCGGCACCGATGACAACTGCCTTACGGGGAACGTGCTGATTGACATATTCTTTGATTCGGTCTGTGTCCGACACATTTCTTAAAGTGAAAATCCCATTTAAGTCAATTCCTGGTAATGGAGGACGAAGGGGAGAAGCTCCGGTTGATATTAATAATTTATCATAACTTTCTTCATAGGTATCTTCACTACTTTGACGTACGGTTACCGTTTTTCGTTTCCTGTCGATAAAGATCACTTCATTTTCTGTCCGTACATCTACACGAAAGCGCGTGGAAAAAGCTTCCGTAGTTTGAACGAATAACTTTTCGCGTTCCTTAATGATCCCGCCTATGTAATACGGCAGCCCACAGTTGGCATAAGATATGTATTTACCCTTTTCCAGAAGAATGATTTCTGCTGTCTCGTTTACTCGCCTTATACGTGCGGCAGTGGTTGCACCTCCTGCAACTCCTCCTATAATTATTATTTTCATATTTTAATAATGTAAATAGTTTCCTGTGGAAATAACAAGGAAACAGGCAGAATTGTTCTTTGATTCATAGAAAAAACTTATATTTGTGCACCCTGTTTTGTCATTCTTCTTTTTTAAAAAACTAACTATGAGTAAAATTCTTATTATTGACGATGAAGTCCAGATACGTAGCCTTTTGGCTCGTATGTTGGAATTGGAGGGATATGAAGTATGCCAGGCAGGTGACTGCAAAGCTGCTATGAAACAGCTTGAAGTTCAAATACCTGATGTGGCTTTATGCGATGTTTTTCTTCCTGACGGGAATGGAGTAGACTTGGTGTTGAATATTAAAAAGGCCAATCCTAACATTGAAGTGATTCTGCTCACAGCCCATGGAAATATTCCCGATGGTGTACAAGCTATTAAAAACGGTGCGTTCGATTATATCACGAAAGGAGACGATAATAATAAAATTATTCCTTTGATCAGTCGTGCAGTTGATAAAGCAAATATGAATGTCCGGCTCGAAAAGCTCGAGAGGAAAGTTGGTCAGATGTATTCATTTGATTCAATTTCAGGTGAATCAAAAGTACTGAAAGATGCAGTTTCATTAGCAAAGAAAGTTTCAACTACTGATGTTCCGGTTTTACTGACTGGAGAAACTGGAACAGGGAAAGAAGTTTTTGCTCAGGCAATTCATTACAATAGTAAACGAAGTAAGCAGAACTTTGTAGCCGTTAATTGTTCTTCTTTTAGTAAGGAGCTTTTAGAAAGTGAAATGTTCGGTCATAAGGCAGGTTCATTTACGGGAGCTATGAAAGATAAAAAAGGACTTTTTGAAGAGGCCAATAATGGTACGATATTTTTGGATGAGATTGGAGAAATGGCGTTTGAACTACAAGCTAAGTTGTTGCGAATACTTGAGACGGGTGAATATATAAAAATAGGAGATACAAAACCTACCAGAGTGAATGTACGTATCATAGCCGCGACAAATCGTAATTTGACAGAAGAAATTAAAGAAGGACGTTTCCGCGAAGATTTATTTTATCGTCTTTCCGTGTTTCAAGTGCATCTTCCACCGCTTCGTGAACGTACGGGTGATATAAAGATTCTAGCTACAGCTTTTACTGAGAAGTTTTCAGAGAAACTTTCTTATGCAGTTACAGAAATGACTCCCGCTTTCTTGCAAGCATTGGAACAGCAACCGTGGAAAGGAAATATCCGTGAACTGAGAAATGTCATTGAACGCAGTCTGATTGTTTGTGAAAATGGATGTCTGGATGTTTGTGATCTTCCTTTGGAAATTCAAAACAATCATTATGAATGTTCGGATGATAGTATTGGGAGCTTTGAACTTTCTGCTATGGAAAGGAGGCATATTGCTCGTGTACTTGAGTATACGAAAGGGAATAAGACAGAAGCAGCCCGTCTATTGAAAATCGGACTTACTACACTTTACCGTAAAATAGAAGAGTATAAAATTTAAATTGGAATTGTAATTGTAATGCTAAAAAATGTGATATTTGAGAGGATTAGAACAGAAAAAAGAAAGATGATATAATCTTTTATTGCTTTTGTTTGTTGTATTTACAAAGTATTAAAAGTATTGCGTTTATTGAGATAAAACTTAGAAAAGCGTTCCATTTTTTTAATTGTAATTGCGATTACTGATTTCTTTTTACCTTAGGGTAATAGTTGTTATTCGTGAAAAAGTAAGAACGTCTATATTGTTATTATATATGCATGGTTGTTCTTCTCTTTTTTGTGTTGTAAAATGGAGTAGTTCTTGTTGCTATATATTAAAGATAAAAGGCTCATTTATTTGTTTTTTGAGAAAAATGGTGTTGTCGATTATCTTGAATAAGATAAAGATCTTTATTTATCGAGCTCTCAGTGATTGATTACTTTTAAACTGCATATATCCTTTTTTAGTATTAATTTTTAATTTTAATCTTACTATGGATAAGAAAATTGTGGGAGCTAACGCAGGAAAAGTATGGCATGCTCTTAAAGAGATTGATAAAATTACTATTCCGGAACTTGCCCGAAAACTCAATTTGAGTGTGGAAAGTACTGCTTTGGCTGTTGGTTGGCTAGCTCGTGAGAATAAGATATGCATAGGACGTAAAAATGGTTTGATCGAACTTTACGATGAGAATCATTTTGCTTTTTCCTTTGGATGAATCTTTTGTTTACAGTACTTTTCTCATCACTAATAATAAGCTGATTTTTATATAATAATAGAGGAGTCGTTTTACAAAGGGCAATCTTTTTAGATTGTTCTTTGTTTTTTTGAAGTGCTCTATTTGAGTTGTTTTTAAGTATAACTGGATTCTAATGCTTCTTTGACAATTTAGCTACAAGCAGTCAGACTCTATGATTAGCTCCTTATTCTTCCACAAGCAGAAATCATTATCATGATTTTGCTATATTAGATTCAGTATGATTTTCCGATACTCTATCCCCCCCCATATTTTCCCTTTATCTGTATAGTATTAATCCGCTGAATATCAGCTATTAATATTCTACCTGATAACTATTAATACCCTACCTGATAACTATTAATACCCCACCTGATAACTATTAATGCCCTTCCTGACAACTATTAATGCCCCACCTTTAAGCTATAAACAGTCTTTTTCCCGCCCGAATATAATCACACT
>NZ_JAQVBV010000053.1 GCF_028690125.1 Bacteroides sp.
TTAGCAAAACATGGATTGACGATAAAAGATGCGAAGGAAGAAATCCTTGAACTGGTGATAAATAACTATTATAAGGGACCAAAAAAAGATTTTGATAAGCCAGGTGAGATCTGGGAGTTCAAGAAATCAATGAATGGAACTCAGTTTTATATAAAATTTAAAGTAGTGGCTGAGAATGGAAGAGAAATATTAAAGTGTTTAGGGTTCCATGATGATGAATTTATATGATATCTTTTGAGGTGATTGATGATGAAAAAATATTGTGAAGAATGTGGAAAAGACGTTAATACAACCGTTGTTTTAAGAGAAGAAGAATACAATGTATGTGGCGAAAAAATAGCGGTTGAAGCTAGAGTAATGACATGCTGCGAGTGTGGTGAAGAGTTTTATAATGAAGAATTAGATAATGAGACTCTTGTGAACGCGTATAATATTTACCGCCAAAGACATAGATTACTGATGCCGGATGAAATTAAGCAAATCAGAGAACAGTATGGCTTAAGTCAAAGAAGCTTTGCCAAGCTATTAAACTGGGGCGATAAGACAATACATCGTTATGAAAATGGTTCCTTGCAGGATAAAGCACATAATAGTATGTTGCTGTTTTTGAGAGAACCTATGAACATGGCTGATTATTTGGCAGAGAACGAGGTGGGATTAGATTCCGCACAAAAAGAAAAATTACAGCATCGATTAGTAGAACTTGAGGGAACGAAAGAAAATAGAATTGGAAGTAAATTACTTGATGTGTTGCTTCGAAAAGAGCCTTGTATTGAGAATGGGTTTAAAAGCTTTGATTATGAAAAATTCTATGCTTCAGTTTTGTTTTTTGCAAATAAATGTGATGAATTACTGAAGGTAAAGTTATTAAAATTGCTTAATTATTCAGATACGATTTTTTACAAAGAAAATGGAATATCAATTACAGGAACGCAATATGTTCACCTTCCATATGGTCCGGTTCCGGAGCATTATGATGTTTTGTTTGGATTGATGGAGGCTCAAAATATAATAACTATTAGCATTAACTTTGAAAATGGTTATGAAAAACATCATGTACTACCAATGACTTCTGATTATATGAATATACTATCGCAAGAAGAGATCGAGGTCATGACGCGTGTATATAATAAATTTGTAAATTTTGGATCAGTAGAAATATCAAATTATTCACATGAGGAAGTTGGATATAAGGAAACCCAAAAAGGGGAGATAATCTCATATAATTATGCAAAAGATATTGTATTAGAAAGATCGTGATTTCCCCCAGTGTAATGAAATGTTAACGGAATATGGTATTTAAGAATTGAAATTATTTATTGTTCGATTAAGTTTAGCCAGTGGTTGTATCTTGACCACTGGCTTATTTTTTTGAGGGAACGTCCCAAGACTAATCCCATTTTTTGAACCATTCCTGCACATCATCACTTGCTTCCACAACAACTTTATCATTGCCGGGAGGTGTTTTAATAAATAAAATTGTCGTACCACCGAGAGATTTCTGAGCATATTTCGTTCCTGGGTCAATGCGGTAAAAATCACCAGAGGTATAATAGGTTTCTTCGCCTGTGTCAACATTAAGATACTTTGTTTCGCCACTAATCATATATTGATATTCGTAAGCTACCTTATGACAATGAGGGGCTTCGATGGTATATTCCTTGTAGTCTGTAATACCAATTTCAATATTGGTATCGTCGATATGGTCGAGCTCCTGCGGTAAATTGAGATGCCCAGCAAGATATTGTCTTGTTGTACTTTTAATTGCGTCGTTGATGGATGTAGCTGTAAGTTTCTTAAACATATTCTCTTCCTCCAATCATAGATATTCAAATCTTATGATGCTTTTATCCCCAGAAATAAGATTTATGATTTTTTTCGATAGTACGTTATATCCTAATTCTTCTGAGCTTGTCTTTAGTTGATGAAGCTTTTCGATATCAGCAATACCTGTAGAAATCAATATAGCTCGTTGATATGCGGTTTCCAGGTTGAGTTCTCCCCATTTCTGTTCAATTTCTAAATAAGTGTTTCTGGCTTTTTCGTAGTGTTCGAATGCTAAATCAAAGTTGAATAAATCAGTATAACAGTTGCCAAGAGCAAGATTGATGTGTCCTATCCAACCTTTTATACCAAGTGATGTTGCGATAGGCATTGCCTCGTTAAAATAAACCAATGCATCAGTCGTCTTACCTGTTAAGCGTTTTATTTCGCCGATAATACATCTTAGATAAACGGCATATCTCCAGAGTGCATGATCCGTTGCAATTTTTAAACCCGTAGTGCAAATCTGCTCTGCTAAATCAAACTGGCCATTAGCGCAATGCATTTCCGCATATTTCCGCATCCCTCTGCATAGTAAACCGGTTAACCCATTATCCTTTGCTATCCTATTGACCTGCTGTAAATAATGGTCGGCTTGTTCAAAATTGCCCATTGGGAGATGAATGTGTGCTCCAAGCATGAAGAGCATTTCACAATATTGGGCAGTAAACTTTTCTTGGTCTACAAGATCGATAATTATTTTTAAATCATCTTGAAGTGTTAGAAGCGGCACATAGAACATCTGGTGATGAACTCTGCGGATATAAAGATTTAGGCGATAACCGTCATTGGCAATTTCATTAATCTGAAATTTGCTCAGATACTCAGTAATCAACTCTACAGCTTCTTTGTATTTTCCGGACAGGTGAATCATATCCGTCATTACAGCAAAAAACTCTGTACCACCAAGTAAACTGCGTTTTGTGTTAAACATATTCAAGAAATGTTCAAGTAAATAATTCGTTTCGCCTGATATTTGAAGACGCTTAACAATGCTGATATATTCTGATTCAAGGCGAGACAAAACCTGTTCTTGACTTTCGGCAGCTTCAAGATGATGTAGCAGCTCTGTAAAATAAAAGCGAATATCATCCACGGGGATTTTCTCTGGGGATAATTGTTCTTTATAGTAGCTCACCATACAGTTGTCAATAGACTTTCTTAACTCATCTTTGATGTGTTTCTTTATCTCATCACGCATTAAGATATGAATGATATATTTGCTGTTAGGTTCATGCTTAATGAATGAGAAGGAATTGAAATTATCAAATTCGGTAATCGCATAACCAGTTTGAAATTGCTCAGTGAGCATCTTAAATATTTCAAAATCATAAAAACGAGGAATTGAAAGGATTCGCAGGACAGACACTTCATTTTTTGCGAGACTCTTAAAAAACCGTTCTTGAATTTTATGAAATCCTCCGTCAAAGCAAGATGGAGTTATCTCATTGCTCGAGTTTTGTAGCTTATAATAAGTATCCACACATAAGTCAAGATAATACGGGTGACCCTTTGATGCATTGATGATACTGATTTGTATAGTAGCATCTTCGATTTTACAATTAGAAAGGTAGAGCTTTGCATACTCCGGTGAAAGCACATCTAATGGAACGAGTTGAATTTTGTCAAGCCACATTTTGTTTTCGAGCTCCCATTGAAGCTTTTCCCTTCCTGACAATACAAATACGACATTCTTAAGCATATCCGCCATCGTACGTATCCAGGCATCGTTACGGAGCTTGTTTTCTTCACCGCGACCTACCTCCCAGAGAAGTTCATAAGTATCAAAAAACAACACACACTTATTGATGCCTTCAATCGCCATATGACGAAAGAGATCAACTGCAAAGAATCTTGGGAGTTGTTCCTCTATATCGGCTGCGCTGCATTCTTCCAGTGCTGCAATCTGTTCTTTTATGGATTCGTCTAAAGCAAAATATTGACTAAACTCATTATAAATTAGTTCTGTTATACCAGAGGTTGAATTATATAGAGCAGAATTACTGGATGAATGATGCAGCTCTAGAACTTTTCGAGATAGTGCATTAGGCAATCCGCTATCTCGAAAAGAAAATTGAGGGTTTCTTTTTATAAAGCACAACGTGACCGCAATATCAAAATGTGGGAATGTTGTGCCTATTTTATTTTCCAGTGAAATTAATGCCTTATATGGAGAACGCAAAGAGGGGTCGTCAAAGTCAACAGACGAGAGCAGAACACCTTGCTCTTTCGTGTACTCTTTGAGGTTCTTTACGAGGCTTGATTTGCCGATACCTCCAATTCCGTAATACATAATGACATTTTGATTGTACGGAGGTTCACTTCCAAGAATGTCATAAAACAATTTTCTCGGTGCTTTGCGGTCTATGAATTCTTTCGCCGGAACATGAGATTTGAAAAAACTACTCACATCAATAGAAGGAGTGGGCTTTTTGGAGGTATTGAGAGATGGAATCTCCACAATCGACGTATTCTTCGGCTTAACTGTCTTGTTTTGATTACATTTTGGGGTGCCAGCGCCCATGCATACCGCTAAAACCCAAACCTCAGCGAGATAATCAGCCTCAGATTTTTTCTTAAACGATAACTCTAGGGATCTTTTTTTCGGTTCCCCCATTGTGACATCATTTTGTACGAGAACGGAAACATTGCCAGTTACAACGGACAAAAGGTTCATCGGAATGTTAGGGATAAGATTTTGATTAAAATAGTCAGCCACCTCTTTAGCTGCCTCTTTTCGCTGGGCAGCTTTTAATATGGCTGCATTTAATGAAATTTTATTGTTGATCGTTCCGCTAATCCAACTCTTGCTTAAGTCAGGAAATTTTAACTCTTCCTTTCGCTGCAATTTGTATGTTAGTGATTCAAATAAGAGTTCATAGAGAAATTCTTGTTTGGAAGCATCGCGTTCTAATGCTTCGGGGCGAGATTCAAAGTTGTTCTTGTCCGCATCAAATAACTTTTTCTTTACAGTTTTGCTCATTTTAGATTTTAATGCATCACCGAAAGACCGCATGGTGAGCGACTTCTCTGTCATATCCATCCCCCCTTTAAAAAACTTTATCTGAACTGTCCGTGAACTATGTGCGAACTACATTTAACTTGTCTTCTGGTATCTTAAGGACAAGCAGAAAACGCTTGTGCAACATTTTAATCTGTAGAAAAAAACTTTTATTAAATTATACCACGATTTTACAAAAGAATCTATTAAAAGAAGTGAAATGACACCATGGTACAGGAAAAACCATTGTATCTTTTTAGGTACTTGCTAGTTTAGGCAAAGCTGCAATATTTCATAAGGTTCTCGCAGGAGCTACTCCTGTTTGAATAAATACAAAAAAATATCGAATAGCCTTAGGTGCGCAATCTGGCAAAGGATATCTCATATGGTCGTTTCAAAAAGCAGTCTTTTACTGCTTTGAAAAGAAAACGGTCAATTGAAGTACCCTCTGGCTTATTGTGCATTTTTCGATTTCACAAGGCTGTCAGTGCGCTTCATGAGAGGAAAGACATTTTCTATAGATGTCCTTTGCTAACCCCTGCGTTATGCAGGTTCCGTAACCTTTGGCGGAAAGGCAAGGATAAAATGAAAAAAACAGTATTTTGTAGCACATTAGCACAGGAGGTAGTTACCTTCCAGGATCTGATTAAGGTATTGGAGGGTATTCGAGAAGAGCTTCCTAATGACTGTAACGCACGAAATTCTATGATCAGAAAAGTTAACAAGAAGGAGAAGAGCGTTTCTTATCAGGTACCAAGTGCAAAAGCATTGAGGGAAGCCGGTATTCCTATGCTGATGAAGGAAGATATCACAGAAGATACCAGGGTGACAGTATTTGCAAATGGTTATGTGGAATACCGTCAGGCATCCCATAAAACGATCTTCTCAGTAGATGATTGTAGAGGAGACTACACAGATTCATCGGAAGTGAGTGTGTCTGGGGTGATAGCTGCGGAGAGTTTTCGTCAGGAAAAGTGGTATTTCAGATTAATTCTGGAAGGAGAACAGAAAATTAGCCACAATACACAGGCGGCTGAGAAAAAACGTCAGATTTCTTATGATGTGGATTACGCAGAGGAAGGAATTATGTTAGATCCGGCAATTCAGACAATCGAGAGACTTTGTAATAAGGAAGCGATGGTGGATTATCTTTCCTGCCTTACAGAACGCCAGAAAGAAATTGTGTATAGGCATTTTGTTCTGGAACAGACCAAGACAGAGATTTCAAAAGCATTGGTCATTTCCCAGGCGGCAGTAACAGATGCACTAAAACATGCCTTTAAAAGAATTCGAAAAAATTATTTTACAACTACTTAAGTTCATGCAGTTGCCAAGTGTGATGACTGAGGGAAAAAAACGAAAGTTTTTATTCTCCACGGTACATTGACAATTGAATAGCATCCGCAGTTGGTGATATCTGCAGTATGAGCGTGCATTCTGCATACCGCTGTAGAGAAAACACTCCGGAATGGCTACTGGGGTAGGAACGGACAGCTGAAGGGATGCGCTTATTTTAATTATGATATTTACCGAGGGAGTCCCCTCCGGCAGATATCATCAGAAGAGGATTGCAGAATCTTGAATAGAATAATTATGATGCTATCATAAATAAAATACAAGGAGCACAATCTTCGGATTATTAATAGGAAATCCAATAAAGGAAGGAAAAAATTGGTTTGCATTTGAAAGAAAAATCAAAAAGGATTATTGCCATACACGCAATAGTTCTTTTTTTCATTGTAACGATTCTACCAGGGGGATATAAAACAATAAAGAAGGAGAAGTGACCAGAAGATGAATTTTTGTGTTTTTGAACATTATTGGACATATTTGAAATTCAAGTTATGTCTAATAAAAGTAGAAAATGAACAAAACCCCCGTCTGAAAAAATTCTGGTTACGAAAGAATTTATGATGAATTACGAACTATTCAAAGAAGTAGTGGCAGAGAAATTCCAGGAATTCATGCAAGAGGAATACAAAGACTATCGGGTCGATGTTCATTCCGTAACAAAGGTTAACAAGACCATGGATGCTTTGAATCTGGTTCCAACAGGAGATGAAAATCACCATACGGTACCAACGATCTATCTTAATGACATGTATGAGCACTATCAGAAGACGAATGATCTTCAGGAGATATTGCAGACGGCAGCATCTAAAGTTGAACATGCCATGAAGGAAGTGCCAGATATGGTGCCTGCCATAGACTTTGGTACTGCAAAGGACAACATCGTATTCCAGCTTGTGAATACAGAGCAGAATAAAGAGATGCTACAAGACACACCTAACAGAAGCTTTCAGGATTTATCCATTATTTACCGCTGGATAGTGAAAGTGGATGCAGACGGTATTCAGAGTACAGTGGTCCATAACTCACTTGCGAAAAAGCTTGGTTTATCCGAAGAGCAGATGTTCAAACTTGCGGTGGAGAACACCAGAAGAATTTTCCCGCCAACAGTGAAGTCTATGAATGATGTTATCCGTGATATGTTTATGAAGGATGGTATGCCTACTGAGATGGCAGATATGATGATTGGTGAGATACCTGCCCAGCAGACGATGTGGGTAATCAGCAATGACAGAGGTATTAACGGGGCTATTTCTATGTTATATGAGGATAAGTTGCACGGTCTGTCAGAGAATCTGGGAACAGACCTTTATATCATGCCTTCAAGCCTGCACGAGGTAATTGCTGTATCTGCTTCCATGGGTGATCCCAACGAACTTGCACAGATGGTAGCGGAAATCAATATGGATCAGGTTGCTTTAGATGAGAGATTATCCAATCAAGTATATCACTACGATAAGGATGTCAGAAAGCTTAGCCTGGCAACAGATACCCCAAATAAGCGATTAGATGGGATTGTTGCAGAACCAAAGCTGATCTATGATGCCAAAAATCAGTCTAGATAGAGGAGGTTTCGATGGAGCAGGGACTTAAGGAAAAAGCATTAACCATGCAAGAACTGATTACGCTCATCAATAACGCCGAAGAGGACTTTCTCATAAGCATCTCGCTTGGAGAGGAGGCAGACACGAATGGCGAAAAAGAATGAATTTAAGCTGGATGTTGTTTCAGTAAGACTTGTAAAGGATGCTCCCATATACTCGGAGCGTCCTTTCAATAGCCCCTATGAAGTAGTCTCCGTTCTTGGTGATTCTATGTGCGAACTGGATCGGGAAGTCGTATGTGTAGTGAATTTGAAATCAGATCTTACGCCGATCAATGTACACTTTGCCAGTATGGGCTCACTAAATGAGGCAATGGCACATCCAAGGGAATTGTTTAAGTCAAGTATCCTTAGTAATGCAGCTAGTATGATCATCGTCCATTGCCATCCATCTGGAAATTTATTGCCAAGCAAAGCAGATACGATGTTGACGGACAAAATGAACAAACTATGCGACCTTATGGGGATAAATTTGACAGATCACGTGATTGTCGGAGCAGATAACCGAGAGTTCTTTAGTTTTAAGGAAAAAGGACTACTATCGAATCCTAAAGTTATACTGACGAACGATTACAAGTTATTGGATTTTCCATCACCCATGATAGCGGAGCGAGGAAAGGCAAGGTAAAAGTGTTTGGATGTAAACAGATTTACGGAAGAAGAATTAGCAATTGCTAAGAGTGTAGATTTGACAGAGGTTGCTTCTAGTCTTGGATTTACCGTGAAACGAGTGGGCAAATATCATACATTGAAAGAAATGGACTCCATCAGAATTTATGAGAAATCTCATTGGTTTCGGTGGTCCAGGCAGTATGAAAAAGGGAGCAATGGGGGTTCTCAGATTGATTTCCTTAGAGTCTTTGGTGGAATGGAAGTAAAAGAAGCAGTGTTTTGGCTTTTGGATTTTGCGGGATACCGGAGAATATCGGAAGATGAGAGAAAGATAGAATTAAAGTATCAGGTGGTAACGAAACAGAACGAAACAAAGGAATTTGTGCTTCCTATTCCATCAAAGGATAATTCTTATTTGTACACGTATCTTAGGAAAGATCGTGGATTAAGTACTCAGATTATTCAGTATTTTGTGGATAAAAAACTAATTTATGAGAGCCGACAGTATCACAATGTGATTTTTAGGGGAAATGACAAAGAGGGAGTTACCAGATTCGCAAGCATGAGAGGTGTGTTTGATAAGGAAGGAAAGTCATTCAAATGTGATGTTATAGGCAATGATAAGAATTATGGCTTTAATGTAACAAATGAGAAAAGTATTGAATTGGTCGTATTTGAAGCTGCCATTGATCTTATGAGTTACATGGAGATTTTTGCAGATTTTGATTCGAATAAAATAGCCCTTGGTATGCTTTCAGATGCTCCACTTATTACGTTCTTAAAGGAAAATCCACAGATTTTATCCATACGATTTTGTCTTGATAATGATGAACCGGGTAGAACGGCTTCCAAGGAACTATGTGAGAAATACTATGGACTTGGATATGAAGTGGAAGATATTCCTCCGCCAGCCGGATATAAAGACTACAATGAATGGCTGGTAGCTACAAAACGGGGGTTAGAAGGTGTGATTGCAAATAGTGCAATCAAAAAAAGGTTGTGATTTTATAAAGTAAATTCACAAAGCCAAATTGAGTGCATAAAATACACTCACTAAAATTGTCATGACAGCCGAGTAAAATATTTTTACAAAAGTGATTGCAAAATATACATTCAAAATTGCCCTGTGATAGTAATTATTACACTCACAGGGCATAAGTGATTGTAAAAAGTACACTCACTTATATAAATAAGGGGTTTTAGGGGATTTTTCCCCTAACTAGAAGCGTCAGGAGCAGAGCTATCTCTGACGCGTATCTAGCCCCACACGGGGGGAACTTTAGCAGGGACGTAAAAGCAAGAATAGGGATTTTTGAGATACAAGATAGGGAGGTGCAAGGAAGTAATGGAACAGGAAATTATACTGTTTACTAAGCCGGAAGAATTGATAAAGTGGGTGAAGGAAAATGATTTGCCTTATGATATCTTTATTGAAGATGCCGGGATTCTTCTTGGTTATTTGGAAGGTCATGATTATGCCATTGGACATAGTGAAGATGGTGTATTGTACCGGAAAGATATGGGGGAGGAGAATGGTGAAATTGAAGTATACACAATGGATGAGGTAATAGATATCGTTTGTGAATGGAACTATGAAAAGATTCTTGAGGCGGATGCAGGTAGGAATAAACCCAAGGACTCCATAGATTATACAGATCGTCAAAGCGAATATGAGAGATTGAAAGTGGATGAAATTCGATTGGACAGATTATTTGAGATGACACACTATGCGAGTGAAATTGAAGCATTGGCGGTAAAGCTTGCGAATGAGTTCATAGAAAATATGAATCATAAACAAGGTATTGATACAGCGGTGCGCACGGTTTCAGAAGGCATACAGCAACATTCCACAGGTAACAGAGGAAGGTGATTGGATGGCAGACAGTATTCATTGTATTAAGAAGACGCTACGCTTAATGCCGCGGGAAGCCAAAGAGCTGGCAGAGAAAGCAAAGGATGTGGGAATGAGAGAAGCAGAATATATCCGCGTATTAATCCGGCAGAAGCCCAACGACTATCCTGAAATCCGAAAACTTTTAAAGTCTTTGATTAATGAAGTGAACCGTATTGGAATCAATATCAATCAGATTGTTTTTAACCATAATTCAGGACTTTATTTAGAGGAAGATAAGAACAGACTGGTTGCCTATATGAGAAAGCTGAATACCTCGGTGAATGAGGTGGTGATGCAGATTGGCAATCAGTAAGATTCTTCATATGAAGGACTGCGGAGGAGAGTTTCATGGAAAGCATTTGAAAAATTCTCTGGAGTATATTCTGAAACCAGAGAAAACGCAGGAGGGAAGACTTGTTGGTGCAATCAACTGTCAGGTGGATACAGCGTTTGAACAGATGAAGGAAACGAAGAGAGTCTTTGATAAGCTTGACAAGCGGCAGGGATATCATCTGATTCTTTCCTTTAAGGAAGATGAGGTTGACACGGATACTGCGCTTGAGATTACACAGAAATTTACTCAGGAGTATCTTGGTGAGGAATATGAAGCTGTATATGCAGTACATGACAACACGGATCACGTTCATTCTCATATTGTTTTTAACAGTGTCAGTTTTGTTTCCGGTAAGAAATATCGTTATGAAAAAGGAGATTGGGCTAGAGATATTCAGCCTATTACAAACAGACTCTGCAAAGAGTATGGTCTATCTATCATTGATATTGAAAAAGGAAAGGGAGAGCGGGCAAATGAGAATTATAAGGATTGGAGCGAATATCGGGAAGGACAGTTTGTTTGGTCAGATATGATAAAGCGCGACTTGGATTCCTGCATTATCCAGTCAAATTCATTTGATGATTTTGTGAATTTATTGATTGAAAAAGGTTATGAAACAAAGCAAGGAAAGCATTTTGCTGTGAAACCGCCTGGGATGACGAGGTTTAAGCGATGCAGGTCAATGGGAGAGAATTATTGCGAAGAGCAGATTAGAGAGCGAATCAGGAAGGAAGACTTAGCTTTCTATCAGATACGAAAAGAATCAGTGAAGCCGCAAATTGTGAAATGCTACGTGAAGCGATATAAGAGGTCTAAAATGTCAGGATTACAAAAGCGATATTATGCTAAGTTATATCGGATCGGACAGATGAAGAAGAAACCATACAGCCAGGTATGGAAGTATAAAAATGACATACAAAGGATGAAAAAGCTACAAGAGCAATACCTGTTTTTAACTAGGCACGACATACACAACATGGCTGAATTAGCAGGAGAGATAGAAATTCTGACTGATAAGAGAAGGGAAGCTTCCTCTGAAAAGAGTAAGGTATATCGTGCAAGAGCCAGGTGTGAAAATTTATTTGCGATTGCGAATGAATTGCAAATGCTAAAACCTGCAGAAGAGTCATTTCAAAAAGGGGATGCCTTTTTTATGGAAGAGCATAATCAGTGGATATTATTGGTAGAACAGCTCCGTAAAAATGGATACTCCATCGTAGAAGTAGAACAATTAAAATGTTACTACAAGGATCAGATGGCTTTAACAGGTGCAAAGGAGAAGACTGTATTTCGTGAATTGAATATTGGTAAATCGATTTGGAAGGATCTAAACGCGGAGGAAACAGAAAAAGCAAAACAAGAAGATATGAATAAAAAGATCGAATATGACAGTGACAGGAAAGAGCAGCCAAGACGATAGGCTGTTATTTTTTTAGGAGGTATGTATGGAACAGACGCTAAGCAAAGGTGAGATTAATAAGCATATTGACGTTTTAAGAGCGGCAAAAAGATACAGTGAAGAAATCATTGCATTGGTGAAGGAGGATTTGGAATATGGTCTTTCAAAGGAGCAGACAGAACTATACTTAAAGCAAGGATATAACATAGGACAAATGAGAGTATTATCGGAATGCTTGCGTAATGGAAAATCGGATGAGTTTGTAACATTATTAGAACGAAGCGAGTTAACAGCGCCTCAGATGCAAGTGGCATTTGAGTTCTATCAAAAGGGTGTTCCGATTGGGAGTATCGAAGAGGTAGTAGCAAGGAAGGAAATGCCTATTGCTATGAGAGCTGCATTTAGTAAGTTTATAGATCAGATTCAAATAGTAAAGCAAGAGACTTCTATGGAACCAGAATATGTGCAGGAGCTTATAAAGAAGATGGAGGGGATTGTGAGTACAATCTGTTTTCAGGAGGAGCGATATGATGCCTTAAATGAAAAGCTCACTATATTTGAATCCACGAAGGCAGATGAGCAGATCAGAGACAATCTGGTGAAGGAGAATGCGGATAAGGAGCAGTTATTAAATGATCAGCAGGATAAACTGAACCAAGCCAATTCTGCAATTTCTAGATTACGTGAACAGATAGAGCTTAAGGATAAGGAGATGAACCGTATGAGCAATAGAATTGAAACCTTGGAGGATAAACTGCTTCATGCCACCAGTACTAGTGCGGTCACGCCACAGGAGCCAAAGAAGGAAGAGGGAAAGAACCTTCAAAGCGAAGCGAAGAAAGAAGGCGCAAATGTGACACAGCAGTCAATTTTGACAGAACCGATGGGGATTCCTATTTTTTATCAAGTACCGGTTGTTGATACGCAGGGAAGGGTAATCCAGAGAGTTCAGCTTGATAGATCTGAATCAAAAACAAATGGGGTCATAGGTTTATTATCCAAGCTGTGTTTTAAGAAAAAATCCAGAGCAGATATCGTAAAGTTAGTTGCATGTGGTGATCTGGCTCCAGCTCAACTGATACAGATTAAGAGCGGGATTGAAAAAGGTCTTACGGAAGGACAGTTAGTGGAGTTGATTAATAATAATGTGGCAGCTGAGAAGATGAAAGAAATTATTGAAATTGCTGTTCTGGAAAACAGTATGGCATATTAGGAGGCGTGTATGAATTTAGAAATTGTGGAAGAAGCAGTGTTCATTATGAATGAGGTAAATCATCAATTTTCAGAGTCAGAAAAAGAATTCGTAGTACAGTTTGCTTTTAAGTCTGGAAATAAGGATTTAACGAGTCTTTTGATTGAAGAGCTTTGTCAGGCGGGTAATGACACAGAGTCAATACAGATTATTCAAAAGTATTCAGCAATGATTCATGAAAAGCCTAATTGGGTGGAACAGATTGAAAATTTGCTGGTGGCACTTGAAATGTATCGTATTGAGGAAGAAAAGGCAATGAATCGATTGGCGGATATTTTAAGTGCTTATGGTATCAATGTTTCTATAGAGGAGATTCGTCAAACGGATACCGAAGAGTTAATAACCATGGTAAAGAAAGAAAAAATGGAGGTACGCTAATGGCAGAAGAAATTCAGGAAGTAGTGCAAATTATCCGTGTGGCATATGACGGAATTGAGATTGCAATGAAAGTTGGAAATGGAGGAATTAGTGCCATGCAAAAGGCAATCGACTTTCTAAAAGGAATACTGGATTATGAGAAGCAGCTTGGGAAGACATCCATGAGAAAGCTTTTGATAAAAGGCGGTGATTTGCAGGTATTACAGTTTGAGACGGAAGACATGTCAAAGGTGGAGAAGCTAGCCAAGAAATACGGAATTCTGTATTCTATATTGCCGGATATGAATAAGACAGATGGGAAGAGTGAGGTGATTTTTCATACAGAGGCTGTACCACGAGCCAATATGATGATACAGAAATTAAAGTTTGGTCGTATTGCAACCTTTGATGATTATCTGAAGAATGGTGATGAGAATACATTCGGGAAGATGATGGATTTTTTAAAAAAGCAGCAAGGGAAAACGGGAAATGGATTCCCCACAATAGTCCACACTGAGGAAGGGGCAAAAATCAATGCTGCAATTGATGGACTGATTGAGAAGGTTGGTCTTTTTGCCATGGAGAAACAAAGTATCAGTGTGGACGTGATTAAGGAGAATTTTAGTATTGGAAATGAGCAGGCAGAAACGGTAATCAAGCAACTTGAGACTATTGGTTTCATTGGAGCCAAAGATAATGAGGGGCAGCATAAAGTGATAATGGATAAGGATGCTTTTCTGAATCGTGTCAGAGGATATCAGGAGCTGGCTGAGAGAATGAGAGCGGTATCCGCATCAAAGAATTTAAATCTATCAGATATTACAATCAGTAAGAGGTTGGTGGTAGAGGAAAACGACCATGCGATTAAGACCAGAGTACCCGGAACATGGGGAGAAAATGCAAGATATTTTTGGATCAATAAAGAGAATATCATGGATATTCATAATGGAAAGACGATGCTGACGTTCCTTGATACCAGTAAGAACTATAAGATGTACAATGAGGAGAATCGTGTCCTAGAAACTAAGAGGGGAGATGAACTCTTTAGTCATTATGACAAAGTGGAATCTTCTCTACGTGAGCGTTATGAAAGTGCAGTGGAAAAGAATACCGTAAAGACCCAGAGGAAGAATACGACAAAGACATCAACATCCACTAAGAGGACGAGGTAATGAAGACAAGTAAAAAGAAACCATCTATCTTGCTTCTTCTGCTTGGGGCTGTTCTTGCCGGGTATATGGGATATCTGGTTGGTGGAGCTTGGGAGCGTGGCATTAAGATTACTGAGTTTATGAATCGATTTCATGAGATTTGTGATGCTCCATTGGCAAATTATTATAATGTGTATACAGTAAAAGCGATAGCCATTGCCGTAGGAATCTATGGAATGGCTGTTGTTATGTATTACACCAGTCAGAGAAACTATATGCCTGGCAAGGAGTTTGGTACTGCAAGGTTTGAGAATCCAAAACAGGTAAATAAAGTGCTGATGGATAAGGACGAAAACTTCAATCGAATCCTAAGTCAGAATGTAAAGATGTCTTTGGATTTCAGAAAACTGAAATTGAATGGGAACATTCTTATCTGTGGAGGTTCTGGTGCGGGAAAGACCTTTTATGAGGTAAAACCAAACCTGATGCAGATGCCTCATAACTGCTCGTTTATCTGTACAGATCCAAAGGGAGAGATCGTCAGAAGCTGTGGTCAGATGCTAAAAAACAATGGATACAATGTAAAGGTGATAAATCTTTTGGATATGGAGAAATCAGATTGTTATAATCCGTTTTCGTATATTAGAGAAGAAACCGATGTTGTAAAACTGATCACCAACCTGATTTCGAATACCACACCAAAAGGCGCAAATCCCTCGGATCCATTTTGGGAGAAGGCGGAAGGAATGTTTCTACAGGCGATTTTTTATTATGTGTGGCTGGAGGAAAAGCCTTCAAAAAGAAATTTTGAAACCGTATTAAAGCTACTGGGGGAAGCAGAAGTAACCGAGCAGGGCAAGCCGTCCCGACTGGATGTGCGAATGAAATTCTTAGAGGAGCAGTCACCTCTTGGGACAAACCATCCGGCAGTGAAGCAGTATAACAAATGTATGAGAGGTGCTGGAGATACGGTTCGTTCCATTATTATCAGTGCGAACTCCAGACTTGCATTTTTGGAGAATCGACAGGTGCTAAGACTTTTATCAAAGGATGAGCTAAATCTTGCGGATATTGGGATTGGAGTGAATGGGGATGGAGAGACGAAGACAGCGGTTTTTTGTGTCATTCCGGATTCCGATAAATCCTACAACTTTATTATAGGTATGCTTTATACACAGATATTTCAGGAACTTTATTATCAGGCCGACTTTAACTGTGGTGGCAGACTTCCAATCCATGTAACCTTGATGCTTGATGAGTTCGCAAATGTGGCATTACCGGATGATTTCTGTTCCTTATTATCTACTATGAGAAGCAGGGAGATTTCATCCATTATTATCATTCAGAATTTTGCCCAGCTAAAAGCTCTGTTTAAGGATACCTGGGAGACCGTTCCGGGGAACTGCGACACCTTTATTTATCTCGGAGGAAACGAGCAGGCGACCCATAAGTACGTGTCGGAACTTCTTGGCAAGGGCACGATTGATAAGAAGTCAAGCGGAGAAACAAAGGGGCGTCAGGGGAGTTCATCCAGAAACTATGATGTGTTAGGCAGAGAGTTATTTACGCCAGATGAAGTGCGAAAACTGGATAACAAGAAATGCATTGTTTTTATCCGTGGGTTTGATCCGATTATAGATGGCAAGTATGTTCCATTTGGACATCCCATGTTTAATCAAACAGCAGATGGAAATGGAGAACCCTATATTCATGTGATAAATGGAAAAGCAAATCTGCTTGGTCCACCCTTTGAAATCCTGTCGGAGAAGGCAGTAAAGCATTATGAAAAGCGCAAGGAGAAAGGTGAGAACATCTATATTGATACTCTATCTTATGACGAGTTTATGATGCTCGGAGATAAGGCGCTTGGAAGAAGATTTACAAAACGGGATGAGAAGGAACAGAAGGATAAAATAAATCGTGAACTGGGGAATGAACTTGAGTTCATGGATGAGTCACAGAAATCAGATAGTTCCTCAGCAGGTGGTTCGGGTGGTAATTCCTTGGGAAGTAGACGAGTGGTACCAAGAGAAACGCCTGCATGGGAGGATACCATATCAAATCGTATGCTTCATTGGGATTATTCTGTTGAGCAAAAAGAAGAAGTCAGAAAAGCAATCGCTGCCGGAATTTCAAAGATAAAGATTATGGAATATTTTTATCCCGATGTATCAATGGAACAGATGAGAACATATCGAGAAGCGCAGGCAGCAATGCATTAATCGGCTGTGGTATGAGCAAAACACCTATTAGGGGGAATCCAGACTATCCTTATGTACCAGGAGCAATCCTGTTAATATAGATTCAACAAAATAATGCAGAATATAAGCCAGTGATCAGAGGAAAACTTTCGCGCTGGTTATTTTTCTGCCTCAAGTTCAGAAAGGGGATTTAACGTTATGAAACGAGAACAGATTACAGTAATGAATAACAATGAAACGATGGAGGGAAAGAAGATGAAGGGATTAATTAGTAGAGCAACGAAGAAAATTGTACCAGCGATTTCAGGGGGAATGATGGGTGTGATTCTGATGAGTACAACCTGTTTTGCAGCATCTGGAACATCAGCAGTAACACAGCCGCTTGATAATTTAAAGACATTAGTAATTGCGGTGATTGGCGCTGTTGGTGTCATTATCCTTGCTAAGAATGTTATGGAATTTGCACAAGCATATCAGCAGCAGGACTCTTCTACAATGAACTCTGCACTTAAAGGTATCGTGGCGGGTGTCATGATGGCAGGTATTTCAGCAGTATTAACCTTCTTGGGTTTTTAAGACGTATAGGAATATTCAGTTTGGGGTGGAAACACCCCAAACGATAGGGAAGGGGTGACAAGTATGGATATTTTCAAACTTGGAGGCAAAATACTTGACCTGCTTGAAATGGTATTCGGATTTTGGAATAACCAGATATCGTTGGTGTTTTCAATGCTGGGACAGTCTCCGGTAAATTTCAAAGGTGGCGGACCATGGGGTGTCATTGAGGGAATAGAACCGATCTTTGTAGCGGTTGGTTCTTCTCTAGTGGTGCTATTTTTCGTCATTGGCTTTTGTTCGGAGAGTGTGGATGTCAGGGAGGAGATGCGATTTGAAGTAATACTTCGTATGCTGATCCGACTAGGGCTTGCGGAGTGGTTTGTAGCAAATAATGTGACCATCATGAAAGCATTTTTCACATCAATTGGGAATCTGGTTAATCTTATATCAGCAGGAAATACAACCACACTTACCATTGACAGTACGCAGGCAGATATCATTAAGAATTTGGGCTTTGGAGAAAGTTTGGTCATGCTGATACTGACTGCACTTTTGTCCATTATTATCATTATCTGTGGTTTCTTTATTATTTACACGGTGTACTTTCGGTTCTTAAAGATATTGATTATCGTACCACTTGGGGCAATTGCTTTTTCAACCATGGGAGGAAACAGAACGGTAAGCAATACGGTAGTAACCTACTGTAAATACTTCTTATCTGTTGTATTTGAGGCAGTAACCATGGCACTTGCCATTATTATATGTAATGCCTTTGTAAATGCAGGGCTTCCATCCTTTACCGGAGGATATGCAGCCTGGGCACAGACCCTGATTTATTTGTGTGAAATGACATTCACGATTGCCATGACCGTGGGTAGTGTGAAAGGAGCACAGTCACTTACAAGTAAAGCATTTGGATTATAGAAGGAGAAGCAGATGGAAGATAGAAAAACAATGGAACTAGCGACCCAGTGGGGAAGCACAGTAGAGGTGCAACTGGAAATTAACAATTATATGAATAATAACGGACTTTATCTCGGGCTTATGAGTAGAGAAGACGAATACTTTGAACCTTACGGGGATATGTCGGTTAATCTTGGAATAAAAGCTCCTGACTACTGTGCCTATGTTGACTTAAACAATATGCCAGAGTTAGAAAAGTTTATCGAAACGAATGATTTGGGAGAATTCACAGGACTGACGCAGAGAAGTGGCTTTTGTGAATATCTCCTTTATATGTTCCATGTAGATAAGTTAAGAGATTTGTGTCCGGATGGTATGGCAACTTATGAAGCAAACATCGGAATCGCAAAAAAGCCAGAAACAATAGAAATGAGTCGATAGGGGGTAAGAAATTTGGTGATTGAAGTGAACAAAGATATCGACCGCTATCAAGAGACCGTAGCAATGGGCTTAAATGTAAAGCAGATTATATTCTCTACTGCTAGTGTTATTGTGGGTGGAGGCATGGTATTACTCTTATACCGATATATCGGTCTTACAGGAGCTGCTTATGTGGCGATTCCCTGTGTGGCGCCGATTGCACTGGGAGGTTTCTATTCCTATAACGGGATGAGCTTTTATGAATACATGAGACGACAGATTTATTTCATGATTGGAAACAAAGCACTTACTTACCGTTCTACGGAAGGTGAGACAGTAATCAAGGAACTTCGGATTGAAGTGGGTGGAATTGGTCAGATGAGTAAGTGGAAGAAGCAGAAATCTTGTACAGATAATAAGGCAGAAGTAAGAAGAATGACAGATTCGCAGAATCGAAAGAAGCAGGAGGAATTTGAAGCTATAAAGAAAAAGACAAAAAAGATGCTATTTGGAGGCATTGCTATAATCATTGCAATAATTGCTGGGCTTGCGGCGAACAGGTATATGATGTAACAATAATCGACCTGCCGTGAAAAAGGCAGGTCATTGACTTTTACAATAAGGAGAAACCTTGACGTAAGATTGCAGTCCAGTTGCTTTTCTGGTAGAGAAAACGCACAACGACAACTCTGTGAGTTTCTTCTGATATGACATAAAAAGCAAGGTAACCGTCAACTATTATAAAACGGATTCCCCAAGATGCTAAAACAGGATCATCTACTAGTCTGAATTTCTCGGGAAAATCAGCAAGGGAATTAATCTGAAGTTCAGCTTTATCAAGCAGGTCATCTGCAGCTTTTGGATTTTTGAGAACGAATTCAATATGGTCAGAGGCTTTTAAAAGATCTCGTTCTGCGGTAGCTGTGATGTGGACGTCGTAAGTCATCGGCTACGTCTGCTCCTGATGGAAGAGATTGCCTCTGAGAAGGGACGGGTATTGTTATTTGCAATATCATCTATCCCTTCTTTTATCTGTCCGTATAATTCAAAGCGACTGTTCATTTCCTCGTAGGTTTCAATGCTCATAACAGCAAGGTCGCCTTTTCCGTTTTTCGTAATGAAAACGGGTTCGGGATATTTATGACATATAGTTGAGATTTCATTGTAATTGTTTCGTAGTTCAGCACTTGATTTGATCGTGGGCATAGTTAGCACCTCCAAATAAAATATAACAATATTATACACATATTTTGTTATATGGTCAATGGCAATTATGTCAATAGTACAGGTAACTATAAGTAACATTAATCATTGTCTGACATATCTGGTCGGGACAATCCAGGCATATGCCGGGATTGTCCCCGGCTATGCATCGTATTTGAAAGCGAGGTTAGATAGAATGGGTTTATTTGCAGACGGGTTTAAGGAGTTAAAGAAAGCCAGCGAGCCGCTTTTTAAAACACCGAAATCCATACAGGAAACCATAGAGATTATGGCGGTAGCAGAGAATGGGATTTTTGAAGTCAGTAAAGGACAGAAAATGTCATTGAATAAGTATTCCAAGTGCTACCGTTTTCAGGATATTAACTATACTACCGCCACGGAAGATGAGCAGATTGGCATTTTTGAAAGGTACTGTAAATTCTTAAATTCTCTTGATTGCAACTATAAGATAACAATCAACAATAAGAATAAGAATATGGCAGAGCTTCGTGAGAAAGTACTGATTGCAAAACAAGAGGATGGGTATAATACCTTTCGAAGAATTTACAATGACATCATTGAGGAGAAGATACAGGAAGGAAGACAAGGTATCGAACAGGAGAGATACTTGACCATTACTATTGAGAGAAAGAACTTTGAAGAAGCAAAGGCGCAGTTTGCCACCTTAGAGGCTGCTATACACAAGGCTTTTATTGAGCTTGGGGCTGAGATTGTGCCATTGTCTGGGAATGAGAGACTTCGTGTACTCTATGATTATTATCATTTAGGGAACGAGGGAAGTTTTGATTTTGACATCAAGCAGGCGAAGAAGGTGGGAAGTGATTTTCGAAATGATCTTTGTAACGGAATGATTAAGTATTTCCCGGATCACTTTGAAGACGAAAGTAAGTATTGCAGGGCGCTTTTTATTAAGAAATATCCCAGCAGCTTGTCCGATCGATTTATTAATGAAATCACTTCATTACCAGTACATTCCATCACAAGTATAGATGTCGTTCCGGTGCCAAAGGATTTAACTACCAAGGTGCTTCAAAGGAAATATCTTGGTATCGAATCAGACATTATTAAGCAACAGAGAATTCGAAATAAGAATAATGATTTTGCGACGGAAATCTCTTATGCAAAGAGAACGGAGAAAAAAGAGATTGAAGCAATCATGGATGATGTACGTGAGAATGATCAGTGCTTGTTTTATGTGGCGGTCACTATTATTGTGATGGCAGAGAGTAAAAAAGAACTGGATAGCATATGTGAAACGATTGAGACTATAGGGAAGCGAAATAGCTGTACCATTGATACTCATTATTTACAGCAAAGAGAAGCGCTCAATACTGCTCTGCCGATCGGGGTAAGACAGGTAGAGAACATGAGAACACTGCTTACACAGTCACTTGCTGTGCTTATGCCTTTTAATGTACAGGAACTTAACGATACTACAGGTAATTACTACGGAATCAATCAGATTTCAAAGAACGTAAATATTGGTAATCGTAAGAAGCTGATTAATGGGAATGGCTTTGTATTTGGAGTTCCAGGTTCTGGTAAGTCATTCTTTTGTAAGATGGAGATGGGTAATGTATTTTTATCCGGAAACGATGAAATTATAGTTATAGACCCAATGGATGAATATTTTGACATTGCACGGACTTATGGTGGAACGGTAGTAAATATGTCCACCTATACGGATAACTATGTAAATCCACTGGAAATGGATGTTTGGAGCCTTGATCCGAACGACTCCAAGGGAATGGTAAGAGAAAAGGGTGAATTCATGCTGGGTCTTTGTGAACAGTGTATTGGTAACAGCTTAAATTCTCGTCAGAAGTCAATCATTGACCGATGTGTAAGAAAGCTCTATCTGGATATAGCACAGAAGAAGCCAAACAAGTATGGCTCGGAGAAGTATATTCCGGTAATGAGTGATTTTTATGAGCTGCTTTTAGAGCAACCAGAGGAAGAAGCAAAAGATATCGCATTATCTTTAGAGTTGTTTGTAAATGGTTCGCTTAATATCTTTAACCACCAGACTAACGTTGATGTGGATAATCGCTTCACGGTGTATGGCATCAGAGATTTGGGTGCCGAGTTAAGTCCTATCACAATGCTTGTAATGATGGAGGCAATTCAGCAGAGAATTGTCGAGAATGGTCAAAAGGGAAAGGCTACCTGGCTCTATATTGATGAGTTTCATGTGCTTTTAAATTCTGAATATTCAGCGAAGTATCTGCAACAGCTTTGGAAGAAGGTTAGAAAACAGGGTGGTCTTTGTA
>NZ_JAQVBV010000104.1 GCF_028690125.1 Bacteroides sp.
TTACTTTGACTCAAAAACTTTTCAAGACTTTCATTGTCTACCATAGCTGTTTTTCCTATATATGACATCGAAATTCTTTTCGTTTCCACCCAGAGCCGTATTACTTCTTCTTCGACTCCATATTTGCTCTTTGCTTCTTCCGTGCTAATCCATTCCGGCATAATACTCCTTTTTATATGATTTAAAGTAAGGATTTATATATTTAAAAGTAAAGAGTAAATAATCCTTTGTCAATATGGAGCAAGAGTATCCACGCTTTTAGCTTTCCGGATGGAGGGGGAGAACTAATTGGGGGAGTTGGGGCGGTTATTGATAACCATCCGGATGCAAAAAGACGTGGACACTGTTGAACCATTATCCACATCGAGGCCTTAGCATGCCCTGCAAGAGATAATGATAACAACAGATATCCACGCTAATCGTTTATATATAACACATCACTAGCTGAAATGTTTATACACAATCATCCACGTGGAGTATCTGCTGTATCATCTCTCCTTGTATGAAATTGCTAAGTTTCGATGTGAGAGATAATACGTTATTTACTCCAATTAAAAAAATAAAAACACCTCCATCTGGTTTATCACGCTGATGAACCGAAGATGTGTTTTACAAAGGTATATATATTTTTTTAATATATAGTGAAATAAAAGGAAAATAATTAATGCTTTTAAAATGATTTGATTTACTTGGTTTTGTTTATGATAATGTCCGTGAGTACCCATAGGACTATTCAGGTGATTTCATCTTTTTCACCTTGTTGCGTAAATCAATTTATATCAGTTCCTTATGGGTGAACCTTCGCTTTGTAGAAGAGTCTATAATGCTTTCAACGGTTTCACCAGATACACATTTCCATATTTAGTATGTTTGCGGGTGATTCCTGCCGCAAGTAACAACTGTGCGAATGTAGCAGGATTACTTCCACGCATGGCGGCGGGATTATACATCTTCAGTTTCTTAAATATGTCCGATGCTGAAAGTTGTTCATGTCTTTCGTCATCAGGTCCGGCAGCACAATAACAGGAGTGAAAGACCTCTTCTGCCGGACAAGGACGATAAAAAGCGGTATTATGGCGTTGCAGTTCCCGTTCTTCTTCTTTGGTGAACCAGTAGGGAACTCCTGAAAGTAATTCTTCTTTCAGTTGGGCATATATTTGATTATGGTCTATTCCTTCGCAGTTGATGATATGTTCTGCTTCTACACAGATGAATCGCCGGCTGCCTGTGGGATCAGTAAGCAAATCGAAGCGATTGCTTGTACCAATGAAGGAAGCGATACGTGGCAAATTTCGGAAATTCTTTTGATAAGCCTTGCAAATATTGAGATTTGCCATTTGCATCAGGTTTTTCAATAATGGCATTTGCTGTGTTCCGTATTTATCAAACTCATCCATGTTCAAAAGCCCCATCTCTGCAAGTAACCTTTCTGGTTTTCCTTGTGCGGACAGTTTGAGATTGTCCATATAATAACGTGACAACATTGCAGGCATCAGTGCCTTGCAAAATGTGGACTTCTGGCGTCCCTGTTCGCTGCTGACAAGAATAGGGGCTACACTGTTGGCGTGTATTCCCGTTATGCCCATCCACTGAGCAGTGAGACCTAGCATCCATGTGTGGAAACTCTTTACCCAAAGCGGGTGATCGGACACACGTCGTGCCAGAGCTTCCAGCCTTTCTGTGCCATCCCAATCGGGAAGTTCTTCTATATAAAGCCGGAAAGGGTGATATTCGGGAATGCAGGTGGAGTAAACGTAACGACTCAGGTCTTTATCCCAGCAATTAATTCCCAGGTCGTGCGCTTCCATGCAGAACGTATTTAGTTCCCGTTTTCCTACTGGTTCGAAAGGCATACCCCGTTTTCCTGCCGGGCGATATTCCGTTTCATCCGTTAATAAGTTGTAGCGGAAATCGTAATACTCTTGCAGGAACGCTCGTACTTCCTGTGTAAGACGAACAGGTTGTTTCTGCCTGACCTCTTTTTCTCCCTCTTTTCCGGCGGGTGCTTCTTCTCCACCACTTTCTACTGACTCTGTCCGGCCTTTTTTCGTTTTCTCTTCTTGGCTCTTTTCTGTAAATTCTTCCGTTTGGAGTCTTTTCAATTCTTTCAATATCTGTTTCCATATTAATGTTATTGCGTTCATTCTTTTTTCTGTTTTTAAGTGACTAAAATAGGTTTGTTTTTCAGCTGCTGACACTGCGAATATACGATATGAGTATAGCGGTTTGCAAGTGTTTTGTATAAAAAGAAAATAATTTCTCAGTGGTAATAGAAGTCCAGTGATTCACTTCTTTTTCTCTGCTTTTTATTGTATCTTTGACGTAGAATTAATAATGACTCACTTTCGTGGTTCAGTTGAATTACTTTAGTGATCTAAGTGAATAACAAATGTGATTTGCTTAAACCATCAGAGTGAGTCGTTGATATATTCAATGTTTTTGTATGAAAAGTATTTATTATAAAACTGATAACAACGTATGGCTATACTTTATGACTGGTACGAGAATCCCGGTGAGTCGGATGACTCGGAAGAAAAAGGTTTGCATCCCCGCATTTTTTTGAATGGTAAGGTAAACACGGAGAAATTGTGCCAGATGATTCATGGGCGCAGTTCGCTTTCTGTGGGTGATGTAAAAAACACGTTTGAAATGTTGGCTCAAATTTGTGGTGAAGAGCTGCGTGAAGGGCGTGAGGTGCATATTGAAGGGCTAGGCTATTTTGCGCCTATTTTGAAAAGTACGCAGAAAGTGACCCGCAGTACCCCGAATAAATCAATGAAGATGGAACTGAAGACGATTGGTTTTCGTCCTGATGTTCGCTTGCGGGGGGAGCTTACAGGTATCAAAGCCAGTCAGTGTAAGTATGCACGACATTCACAACCTTTGTCGGAGGTGGAGATAGATATGCGTTTAAAGGAGTATTTCGCCGATCATGATGTAATGCTTCGTTACGATTTTCAGGAAATATGTTCTATGACACGGACTACAGCTAACCGCCATCTTCGCCGCTTGCTGGAAGGCGGGAAACTAAGGAATGTGGGCAGACGTATGCAGCCGATTTATGTTCCTGTGGCAGGTTATTATGGGGTATCGCGTGATGTGGTGCGGAGGTAAGTATAAGTATGCTGAGGTAAGTATAAGTAGAGGTGTTGATAGGTTGGTAAGTCAAGTTCGTATCATAAATAAGGTGAAGCTGTTGAAGCTCCGTAAATAAGATTTTTCTTTGATGCTTTCACCCGCTTTCGCTTTTGGGGAGCGGGTTTAGAGAAGGAGGTGGAAGTGGTGAATATGCAAAAAAGGTTTGAGTGAATATAAACGTTAGAAGTAACTTCGGAAGGTAAAAGGTGAGGCTATTGATACTTCGGTCTGTTGAATTAATATGTAGTCAAATGATTCTGATAAGGAAACAGATAATAAACAAAAGAGGATGCATCATTTTGACACACCCTCAGCATCGGCTTGCGGATTTTCCAAACCTACAATTACTCCATCATCGCTCACTTTATAGAATAGACTGCCACCGTCTGTATTGGCAAAAGCCGACACGGATTTGAGCCATGACTTCACTTTACTACGTTCCAACATTTCCTTAAAATCGTAGGCCGAGCATTCCGTTATCAATGTATTGTTATGTACCTATATCGTTTTCTTATTATTTGAGCATAATATTTTAATTCTTATCACAAAGGTAGCGATAATGTGATAATTTCAAGTGTTTTAACTTACAAAGACAGTATCAAATCTACTAAAAGAACAGCCGTTTCCGGTTCATTTTTTTGTGCATCTTTGGGTTTCCATGCCACAACGAACCGTACAGATGCGGATTTCACCTTATAACCCCTTTCTTCCCACTCTGATAATGTGTCCTGCATTTTTGATGATAACTTTGCTACAGGTTTATTGGTCAATGAACTATACAAAAAGAAATCACTGTAAGTCAAAGAATCTCCTCCTCTCAATGCTAAGACCTCTTGTTTCCGTTCTTTGAAGAATCCCAGATAGACATTTTTGTGGGAGAGTTGTAGTACGATTTCTTCAGGCATGTCATATTGTTGTTGGTCGATAAGATATCGGTCCGCACTTAAACGATTGAAGCAATCACCGTTTGTATGTATAAACAGCCGATTTTTCGCACGAGTTATTCCGACGTAATATCGATGCATCAGATGGGCATTCTTTGCATAACTGTCGGATATGAGCATATACACGTCGTCAAACTCTCTGCCTTTGGCTTTATGAATGGTTGATACCACAACATCGATTCCTGAAACATCGCAGAAGTCTTCCACTGATGACTCAAATACAAATTCTTTGAAGTCACTGAGGTATTTCACCTTGTTGGTTTGTTCAAACTGCTCCATACAACGCTTCACATACATCAAACTTAGGCTCCTGTCATAAGCGGCGAAGGTTGCATGCTTGGCTTCCTCCCATAAATCTTCTGTAATTAACGATATTTTTATTCGTTTGTCTATATACCTTAGGAAATACCTCATTTCAGCCATATTCCAAAAGCGTAAACCGTCCATTGATTGTATCAGTTTGCTGTTTATACCCTGTTTTCGCAAGAGGGCCATAAGAATAACGGCCTCTTCGTTTGTTTGGGTGAGTACAC
>NZ_JAQVBV010000105.1 GCF_028690125.1 Bacteroides sp.
TCCCCATACATACATCCGAATAATATTGAATGAAACTCCTTCGGGAATAGGAATAGCCAACCATTGACAATTTCCAACATTTAATGTTGTGGTAGCAGCATAAGTCTCGTCCAATATTTCTGTTTGTGGGGAAAAACTAACTCCTTTTCTTGTCTGCAAGTATATAATTACTCTCATTTTTTGTGTAGCATCAGAGGCATAAGAGAACGGATTAAATAACAAATTTAGATATTTTCCGCTTATCTCTGTTTCGTACTGGTATTCTCCTTCATTGACCGTAAGATCTATGAAATCAATACCACCACCGGCAGTACCTCCATTACAGGAAAACGGGCAACGTGAAATTATATCGTAGTCTATTGCTCTGGCTAAAGTAGCTCCTTCTTTTATAGTACATGAAGTACTGGTAAGTTTAAAATTCCGGTATTCATCACCGTAATATTCAATCACATAACCGTCTAAACTAACGTTAGTTCCAGTTATGGAAAATACAGTATCTCGAAGGTTCTTTTTTATCAATCTATTGTTATCAATAGATGAATTAGTAACTATGCTGTTAACTATTTTATCAATACCAAAAGTCATAGTTACGTTACCTAACGCCCCGGATGTATTGGAGTAATTCATGTTTCTTATAGCTACAGTTTTCTTACTTGCATTTATAAACCATGCAATTTTTAACATGTCCCATGTAGGG
Organism: Bacteroides sp.; assembly: GCF_028690125.1. GTDB lineage: Bacteria > Bacteroidota > Bacteroidia > Bacteroidales > Bacteroidaceae > Bacteroides. The sequence continues at coordinate 698 of NZ_JAQVBV010000105.1, forward strand.
TCAGAGGAAGGCGTTAATCTGTGATTACACCCTATAGTGAAGTTGTCCAAATCTAGGAAATCAACTTCCAAATCTGAAAAGTCTGTCCGCCTTGTTTGCTGTATCCAACCCTCATATTTTTCAAGTTGAATATCTAAGGCTTTCAAGTCTCCGATATCATAGGATTCTATCTTAAAACCGCATCCTGTAGATGCAGAAATATCTAACGGCCAATAGTTAAATTTTCCTTTGATATATGCCTCAATTTCATCTTCATAATTTTTATTTCCGTAGATATAAAAAATTGAAGGAATAGCATTTTTAGCCATCCTTAAACCTCCTTATTTTACCTTTGTTACTTTCTTTTTCACTGTAGGGGAAGACTTAGCAACACTGCCATTTTTTGCATCGTTCAGGCTTAGAACTTTCTTTGTAGATGTTGCCGGCGTACTCACCTTTTTTACTCCACTGTTATAATTTGACGGCAGAAAATCCATATCGCCGGAATTATAGCCAGCTTTCATTACTCCGGAAGTATTAACCGGAGCAGGCATTCCCTTTAAAGAATCAAGATTTGAGGGTAATTTATAGCTTGAAACTTCCGTGCTTGCACCTGTAGGAAGGGAATTTCCAGATCCACTTTTCCCGCTTGCAGTTTTACCGGAAAGCAGATTAAGAACAGTTTCTCCTATTGACTGCCCTTTAATCGCCCCGGCACCGCCGCCGGCTGGAGAAGTATAGTAATCTCCCCTTTCATTTGTCTTCTGTTCCGGAGTCCCAAATACCTGACCCAAAGAAGCAGAAAGACTTCCGGAGGTTTCCGCTTTAGATGCATTTCCAGAGCTTACAGCTTCCTTCTTACTAACAGGTAATGAGGTATCGCCGGTATCTGTTATAATTGGATTATCACCACCGCCGATTATACCGCCTCCATCCGGAGAAAAAGAAGGCACTTCCGGAAAATTAAAGCTGTAATTTATCCCACTGTCCGAAGTTCCGAGAATTCCCTGATCTGATACACTTTCTCCCGAACCTAACCCCGCAAAAGTTCCAGAACCTCCGAGGGATTCATCAGAAGGGGAAAGTTGATTATATGCAAGATAAGCTATTGCCCCAACTGCACCTAATCCTATCAGATTTTTTGTTTCTTTTTTCATCTTCTCACCTCCTTATGGTACATATCTTACGCCGAAATAATCGGTACTAAATGACATTGCATCAGTAGTGCTGGCATCATTATATACACCTATTCCAGCATATACATCTACTGTTGGAATACTGACAGTTTCAAACTGTTTTTGTCCATTAACATAGAATCTAGCTATATCTATGTCTGAACTTCCTTCCTGTCTATCAAGGCGGACAGAAACGATATCTCCCGCTTGCAACATTCTTCCTAATGGACATGCAGTTAAAGCTATTGTTCCACCTACATAACCAATAACCCAATAGTTAGCGGCAGTACAGAAAAAATTTGCCCTAGTATTTCCATGTGAGGCAAAAGAATTAGAAAACCCAATATCTATATATCGGTTTCCTCCTGCACCTTCTACTACACTACCAATTTTACAAGTTACCTCTATAAAGTTTCCAGCTATAGGAAACTTAGTCTGGTCAATAACTGCCCTATTTCCTGCTGATGCACCTGTACTCGAAGTTATTGTCAGATATCGAGTTGCATAAACTACGCTCCCGGTTCCCGCCGCTATTGGATACCATACGTCAGGATTATCAGCACCATCAAGATATTTGCCTGTTAGATGATACTCTTTTGTGCATGCAGGTCTATGCTCATTTAAGATGGTTTTGCAGGCATAAAGCCCGGCAACACCATCAGGTTCATTGCGCGCAATCAGAGCTGTGACCTGTGCGGGATTTAACCCCATTATTCCAGTGAAATATGACATTTTTATACCTCATATATCCATTACTCTGACATCTACGCCGCCGACAATATCCGTATATGCAAACCATGCTTTTTTAGACTGTGCATTTAAGCAGTTCTGCATTTCAAACAGACCATAGCCGCCGATAACAAAGCCGGCTTTTTTCATGGTTTCCGGCTCTTCTTCTGACTGCATTAAATAAACTGCATCTGTTGAGACAGTATTCATATTTTGAACGGCGAAATAACAGCGTTCCATGTGAAAAGAGGCAATTCTGGTTGTTTTTCCTGTTGGAATTATCATTTCTTAACTACCTCCTTAAGAACTACTGCGCCGCCTATGATTAATGCAATCGGTAGAAGGCTTGAAACGTCAAAGTTAGAAGCGCCGGCATCTGTTGTTATTGTAGGGGTTGCCTTACTGGTAGCTGTTGCCTCTTTCTTTGTGGTCTGGCTGGCTAAAGGGCTGTCTATCTGTACCTGATAAGTAGGGTACTGGATATTAAAGCTCCTTGCATCTGTTTTGGTGGTTGTGGTGGTTGTCGTTGGTGAATATGTATTCGTATCGCCTTTCTTAGTAAGAGCGCCGGATAATATAGAACCTCCGGCAACTCCTGCAAGGATAGGCACTAATGGAAGAACCACTTTAACGCCTCCTTTTTACTTTCTGAGGCTTATTACTACCTCTTTAAGTTCGTTGAGCGCATCGGTATTTTTTGCTATTGTGTCTTTACAAAGCTGGTACATGAGGTAAAAACCGACAATAGGAAAACCGACAGCGGAAACGGCAGATATAATAAATTCTTCTGCTACCATTTTACCGCCTCACTGGTGACCGTAAATATTAGGTCTTGCGCTCTTTATTCCGCTTTCTGTAGTGGCAGAAGAAGAAACAGTAAGAAAGCGCCTTACGCCTGCGTTTCCCTCATTTACGCTTTTAAGCTGAGGAACGCCTTTTATATCCGAGTCAAAGAGGGAGGACATTTTAAGCCCTCCTTACTCAACGAGGTTAAAGTACAGGCGTGAGTTTTCGGCGATAGTCTGACCGATTCTGATTTCTTCCTGAGCCGGTACAGTGTAAGAGCCGATAGTGACCCATTGAGAAGCGGCGATACTGGTAACGCCGGCGGCGAACACATCAGAGGAACGGAGGAAACTTTCTGCTACGTTTCCGGTTCTTACATTCCTGCGCCTGATAGGGATTCTTGCAGAGCATGAAGCGCCGGTTATCTGGCTGGCTGTGCCGGTCTTGTACTCAATTAAGAGTTTGTCGTCTTCCCTCATTCCTGCGAGGCTCATAGGGACAATAGGCGCTAGTCTGGGATCTGTTGCGCCTAATACGGCAATTTCTGAGCCGGTTTCATACAGTACCTGCCTAACAGTTTCGCTGGCATCGGTCTTCACTACTCTTATATCTCCTGCATCTGTTGCAACCATGTTATCTACTCCTTATATTTTCTTTGAATTACCAGTTTGATTCCTGCGAGCTTGCGCCCTCAGTCTTTCCGTACAGCATAGGGACGATTAAGCCCTGTACAACGTCCTCCACTCCATCAATGACGAAAGCAGAACCGACAATTTTACCGGTCTTTCCGCCTATGGCGCTTTGAACAATTCCGCCGGAAACAAGTTTAATTGCTCCACTTGTTACCGTTCCGTTTCCAATTACGCCCATAAGGGCGCGCTCTTCTACGGCTTTGACAGTCCCAATTAAGAGAGCGTCAACAATGCCGTTTGATTCTATTTTTGCTTTTGGTACGAGGTCAACCATGTTAATTACTCCTTTATCCTCCCTCTATACAGAGGTTACATAGCTATATAGAATAATGTATATTTATTTAGCTTGAAAGTCAACTGTGTAGCCCTCCATAAATCCAAAATGCTGGAGGTCTGAAAGGGTTTTATCCATTTCCTCTTTAGTTTCTATCCGGTACTTTAGAAGCTCCTTAACGGCTTCTATGTCGTTTTTCCATGTAATTCTAAATAGTACCAGATAATCGGTTAGCCCGATAACGTTAGTGTCTACGCTTGCCGGTCTTTG
>NZ_JAQVBV010000023.1 GCF_028690125.1 Bacteroides sp.
GTACCTTTGCCAAACAGATAATTCAAGTTCTCAACGGCTATATGTAGCCTCTAATGTAGGAATTGAGTTTTTTGCCCAAATATAAGCGTTGATTAACAATACGTTACTCGCAATAAGGTCGCCTCAGAGTATGACACACCCTATTTTTCTTTTCACATCATCATATTCGTATACTGTTTAGATTCAATAACATACATTTTCACTGAACATACCTATCTTTCTAGTTGTTATTTCTCTAACAAAAACCGAGAAACTCCAAACAATGAACAATTTATGAAAAGAAAGTATGTTATCGTACTAGCTGCTATAATGTTAGCTGGTTGCGAGCAAAAGAAAGAAGTGAAAGAAACGCCATCTCGCCCTGTTAAAACGACAGTGGTTGAGTCAAGGTCAGTTATCAAAAAGAACTTCTCAGGCATCGTAGAAGCAGTGGAGTATGTAAAACTGGCATTCCGTGTCAGCGGACAGATTATTAAACTGCCTGTTATCGAAGGAGAAAAAGTAAAAACGGGGCAACTAATTGCAGCTATTGATCCCCGAGATATCGCATTGCAATATGCTGCTACAAAGTCAGCTTATGAAACAGCTGCCGCACAGGTAGAGCGTAATAAAAGACTTCTTTCGCGTCAGGCTATCTCTGTACAAGAGTATGAAATCAGCCTTTCCAACTACCAAAGAGCTAAATCGGAATATGAATTGTCGGCTAATAATATGCGCGATACTAAACTGACGGCGCCTTTCGATGGTTCTATTGAGAAGAGATTGGTAGAAAACTATCAGCGTATCAATTCCGGTGAAGGAATTGTACAACTAGTCAATACCCGAAACTTACGTATTAAATTCACCATACCGGATGTCTATCTTTATCTGCTTCGTGCCAAGGATCCACGTTTTTTGGTAGAGTTTGATACATTTAAAGGGCATATATTCCAAGCAAAGTTGGAAGAATATCTTGATATTTCCACTGAAGGAACAGGAATTCCCGTGAGTATTACTATTGACGATCCATCGTTCGACCGTGATTTATATGCTGTGAAACCCGGTTTCACGTGTAGCATTCGTTTTACTGCTGATGTAGGTCCATTGGTAGAAAATAGTTGGAGCATCGTTCCGCTGAGCGCAGTTTTTGGCGAAAGCGAAGGCAATAAAATGTATGTATGGGTAGTTGAAGGTGACAAAGTTTACAAACGAGAAGTGACCGTCAATGCTCCAACCGGAGAAGCACAAGCTCTTGTTTCCAAGGGATTAAAACCGGGTGAGAAAATTGTGATTGCGGGAGTATACCAACTGGTGGAAGGAGAAAAAGTTAAAATAATGGAGAAATAAAGATGAAAATAGTACAATGAATTAAATAGTATATCATTGCTATTCATTGTCTTTTATTCACTCTGCACACTACATTTTTCCATTAATTATTGCTCATCATCAATTATCCATTAAGAAAATGAACTTAGCCAAATATTCATTAGATAATACGAAGATCATCTATTTCTTTCTTGCCGTATTGCTTATCGGAGGTATTTTTTCCTTCGGGAAACTTGGAAAGAAAGAAGATGCACCTTTCGTCATCAAATCAGCGGTCATCATGACACGCTATCCGGGAGCCGAACCGGCAGAAGTTGAACGGCTTATCACAGAACCGATCTCTCGCGAGATACAAAGTATGAGTGGAGTGTACAAGATTAAATCTGAATCGATGTACGGTTTATCTAAAATTACATTCGAATTACAACCTTCACTTGCAGCTAATTCTATCCCCCAAAAATGGGATGAATTGCGACGTAAGGTACTTAATATTCAGCCACAGCTTCCTGCAGGTGCATCAAGTCCTACGGTTTCGGACGACTTCGGTGATGTATTCGGCATTTACTACGGACTGACGGCAGATGACGGATTCTCTTACGAAGAAATGCGTAATTGGGCAGAGCGAATTAAAACCCAAGTAGTGACAGCTGACGGAGTAATGAAAGTCGCCTTATTCGGAGTACAAACGGAAGTAGTCAATATCTTTATTTCCACCAATAAACTTGTGGGTATGGGTATTGATCCCAAACAGCTCGCCAACTTATTACAATCGCAAAACCAGATTATCAATACCGGCGAGATACGTGCGGGCGTACAACAATTACGTGTTACTGCTAATGGTATGTATACCACAGTGGACGACATCCGCAATCAGGTCATTACTACCAAAGCGGGACAAGTAAAGCTAGGCGATATCGCTGTTATTGAAAAAGGTTATATGGACCCTCCGTCCAATATTATGCACGTAAACGGAAAACGGGCAATCGGTATCGGTGTATCTACCGACCCGCAACGAGATGTAGTACAAACAGGTGAAAACGTGAAAGTAAAACTGAATGAACTACTACCTCTGATGCCCTTAGGATTGGAACTGCAAAGTCTCTATCTGGAAAACGAAATTGCCAATGAGGCCAACAATGGTTTCATTATCAATCTGATAGAATCAATTCTGATTGTTATAGTCATCATTATGCTTGTCATGGGACTTCGGGCAGGAATTTTGATTGGTTCGTCGCTAATTTTCTCGATCGGAGGTACATTGCTCATCATGTCTTTCTTTGGAGTGGGATTGAATCGTACGTCATTAGCAGGATTCATCATTGCCATGGGAATGTTGGTGGATAACGCCATTGTGGTGACGGACAATGCACAAATTGCTATTGCCCGTGGAGTAAATCGACGGAATGCACTTATCAATGGTGCTACCGGACCCCAATGGGGATTACTCGGAGCTACATTCATCGCTATATGTTCATTTCTACCGCTTTATCTGGCACCTTCTGCCGTAGCAGAAATTGTAAAGCCATTATTTGTGGTACTCGCCATTTCGTTGGGATTGAGTTGGGTGCTTGCCTTGACTCAAACGACTGTTTTTGGAAACTTCATCTTAAAAGCAAAAACGGACGAAACAGGTAAAGACCCGTATGATAAACCTTTCTATCACAAATTTGCATCTATTCTGGGAATACTGATACGTAAAAAAGTGCTTACCCTCAGTGCCATGGTGGTACTTTTCATAGTATCGTTGGTCATTATGGGATTAATGCCGCAAAACTTCTTCCCATCTTTGGATAAACCTTACTTCCGTGCCGATGTTTTTTATCCGGACGGTTACAGTATTAATGATGTAGTGAAAGAAATGAAAAAAGTAGAAGACCATCTGAAGGAGCAACCGGAAGTGAAGACAGTTTCCATCACATTCGGAAGTACGCCACTGCGATATTATCTAGCTTCCACTTCAGTAGGTCCTAAACCGAATTTCGCTAATATTCTTATTGAATTAACAGACAGCAAATATACGAAGGAGTATGAAGAGAATTTTGACGAATACATGAGAAGCAATTACCCAAGTGCTATCACACGTACAAGTCTGTTCAAGTTATCACCTGCTGTAGATGCTGCTATTGAGATCGGCTTTATCGGACCAAATACAGATACACTGGTTGCACTCACCAATCAGGCGTTAGAAATTATGCATCAGAATCCAAATTTGATTAATGTTCGAAATTCGTGGGGAAACAAGATACCGGTTTGGAAGCCTGTATATAGTCCGGAACGGGCACAACCGTTAGGAGTATCCCGACAGGGAATGGCACAAAGTATTCAAATAGGCACTACCGGCATGACTTTGGGAGAATATCGTCAAGGTGACCAAGTACTTCCTATTCTACTGAAAGACAACACTGTAGATTCCTTCCAAATCAATGACTTGCGTACCTTACCTGTGTTCGGAGCAAGAAATGAAACGACCAGCCTGGAGCAGGTAGTATCTAATTTTGATTTCCAATATCGTTTTTCGAATGTAAAAGACTACAACCGACAAATGGTAATGATGGCACAATGTGATCCCCTTCGCGGAATAAATGCTATTACTGCCTTTAATCAGGTATGGTCACAGGTACAGAACGAAATACAAGTTCCGGAAGGTTACACAATGAAGTATTTTGGAGAACAGGAAAGCCAAGTAGAATCTAACGAAGCACTGGCAAAAAATATGCCGCTAACATTTTTCCTGATGTTTGTAACATTGCTGTTCCTATTTAGAACATACCGTAAGCCAATAGTGATTCTGCTAATGTTACCTTTGATTTTCATCGGTATTGTATTAGGCTTAATTGTACTTGGAAAATCATTTGACTTCTTCTCCATACTCGGTCTTCTCGGGTTGATTGGTATGAATATCAAGAACGCTATTGTATTAGTTGAACAGATTGATTTGGAAGCTGCGACCGGAAAACAACCTTTGGATGCTGTCATCAGTGCAACAACCAGCCGTATCATCCCGGTTGCAATGGCTTCAGGAACAACTATTCTGGGAATGTTGCCTCTATTATTCGATGCCATGTTTGGTGGTATGGCAGCTACAATTATGGGTGGATTATTAGTAGCCTCGGCACTAACTCTATTCGTACTTCCGGTAGCTTACTGCGCCATTCAGCGTATCAAAGGATGAGAATCATAAATTGTAAAATGCAAAAATCGTAAATAAAAATATGAAAGTTCAACTTATAACGCTGTTACTACTATCCATAGGTTTCGAAGCTGTGGCTCAAGAGCCATATTTAAGTCGCGAAGCCTATCGGGATAAAGTAGAAGCATACAGCCAAATACTGAAACAGCAAAAGCTTCAAACGATGGCAAGCAGCGAGGCCAGAAAAATAGCTCATACCGGTTTTCTGCCGAAAATCGATATTAGTGCAGATGGAACGCTGAACATGAGTGACCTCAGCGCCTGGAATGAGCCGCTGGGTGAATATCGCAATCATACTTATCAAGGTGTTTTCATTGTTTCGCAACCTCTTTATACCGGTGGTGCACTCAACGCACAGCATAAGATTGCAAAAGCTGACGAAAAACTGGACCAACTCAATCAAGAACTAACTTTAGATCAGATCCATTACCAAAGTGATGCCGTCTACTGGAATGCCTCTGCCTCAAAAGCGATGCTTCAGGCTGCTGACAAATATCAATATATTGTCAAACAGCAATTTGATATTATTCAGGACCGTTTCGACGATGGAATGATAAGTCGTACAGACTTGCTAATGATCTCCACACGGTTGAAAGAAGCGGAATTGCAATATATCAAAGCTCGTCAAAACTATACATTGTCACTACAAAAATTAAATATTCTGATGGGTGAAGAGCCTAATGCAGCGGTAGACAGTTTATACTTTATCGGGATACCATCGGCACCTGTACAAATACTGTCACTGGAGGACGTATTACAACAACGTGCTGATTATGCCAGTACAGAAGTAAATATAATGAAAAGTCAGGCGCAGCGTAAAGCGGCACTCAGTCAGTTCAATCCCCAACTAAATATGTATTTTAGTGGTGGTTGGGCGACAGGAACACCTAATCTTGGTTATGACGTCTCATTCAATCCAATTCTCGGCATTAACCTGAATATTCCTATTTTCCGTTGGGGTGCGCGATTTAAAACGAATCGCCAACAAAAAGCTTATATCAGTATACAGAAGCTACAGCAGAGCTATGTGGAAGATAATATTAGCGAAGAACTCTCCGGTTCTCTGACCAAACTGACGGAAACGGAACAACAAGTGAAAACTGCTATTGAGAACATGAAGTTAGCCAATGAGAATCTGGATATCGTTTCTTTTTCTTACAACGAAGGAAAAGCGAACATGGTGGACGTACTTTCCGCTCAGTTATCGTGGACACAGGCACATACCAACCTGATTAATGCGTATCTGTCAGAGAAGATGGCAATTGCAGAATATAGAAGAGTGACTAGCGAATAAAAAATCTCTCATCATATATAAAGGGCGCAGAGATTCTTTACTTGAATAAAACAAGAAAGACTCCGTGCCCTATACTTTTATTTACACTGAATTAAATCAAGACAAAAAGGAAATCAGTACTCCCGCAGCAACAGCCGAACCAATTACTCCGGAAATATTACTTGCCATACAATACTGCAATACGTGATTCTTAGGATCATATTTCAGAGCAATTTCATTGGCTACACGACTAGCCATCGGAACTGCACTTAGTCCGGTAGCTCCGATCAACGGGTTAATTTTCTTCTTTGAAAACAAGTTTACTGCTTTCACAAACAGAATGCCACCTGTAATGGAAAGAGCAAATGCAAGGAAACCACCCACCACAATACCGATAGTCGTCCAATTGAGGAAAGCTTCTGTTGTCATAGTTGCCCCTACAGACAAGCCCAGGAAGATGGTAGCAGCATTCATTATGCTATTGGAAGCCGCATCAAACAAGCGGAAAGTATTACTTCCAATTTCTTTCACCAGATTACCGAACATTAACATACCGATCAAAGGCACTGAACTCGGCACAAAAAGTGCAACAACAGTGGTTACCACAATTGGGAAGATTATCTTTAATACGCGCAGATTTTTAATCTCAGTAGTAGATGGATATTTTTTTTCCTGTTCTTTCATGTTGATACTCAATTCTTTCTTAGAGCAGAGTAATTTCACTACCAATGGTATAATAACCGGAACAAGTGCCATATAAGAATATGCGGCAATTGCAATAGGACCTAACAAATGAGGAGCCAGTTTGATAGTTGTAAAGATAGCAGTTGGTCCATCCGCACCACCAATAATACCCAATGAAGCTGCCTCTTTCGGAGTGAATCCCATCAAGATAGCTACCAACAACACAGTAAAGATACCAAGCTGTGCAGCAGCACCGAAAATAGAAAGACGCAGGTTACGCAACATGGGTCCGAAATCCGTCAAGGCACCTACACCCATAAAGATTATCGGCGGAAGGAAACCGGTTTTAATCAACATATAGTAGATAAAGTTCATCAATCCCAATTCGTGGGCTATATCATGCAAAGGCATTTCCCAGATGTTCTTCAAGGCTCCGTTCACCATCACCATTCCATTTTCGTCAGCCTGAATCACCCCCATGTCTCCACCGGGAAAGTTGGCAAGCAATACACCGAATGCAATAGGAACCAGTAGCAATGGTTCGTACTGTTTCTTTATGCCCAGATAAAGCAGGACGAACGCAATGGCATACATTATCAGGAACTGCGGTTCAGCAATAATATTGCTGAATGCAGTCATGTCATATAAATTTTCAAATATTTCGTTCATTATCCTATCTTCATTAATACATCATCTTCTGAAACAGTGTCTCCCGGATTGGCACAAATAGCTGTTACCGTACCACTAAATTCTGCACGGATCGCATTATAAGTCTTCATTGCCTCAACATAGCAGATCACATCACCTTCTTTTACAGCATCACCTACTTGTACAGCAGTTTCCTGAGCATTCTTCACAAGGAAGAATTTGCCTTCCAACGGAGAAAGCACATCTTTCCCCTCTCCTACCGGAGCTGGTGTAGTAGCCGGCGTAGCAGGAAGCTCGGCATCTCCATAAGCTACTGTCACACGGTAAGCCTGTCCATCCACCTGTACGGTCAATGTTTTCGGTTTAGCATCCTCCTGCGGAGATTTATCTTTTTCAGCACGGCGTTTTGCTACATCTTCCAAAAAGTCTTCTTTAGCTTTACCACTTCTATAAGCTTCGTATTGAGCCGGGTGCATCGCATATTCAAAGAGTTCTTCGTCGTCCTGTCCTGTTTCCCATTTATTTTCCTTCATCATCTTGCGGAACTTATCAAGTGCGTCAGGGTAATTATCCTGAGGATTCCCTTCAAAGAACTTACGTCCTTCACGTTCTGCTTTACCAATAATTTCAGGAGCCAGTTCACCCGGCAAGCGACCCGCTTTGCCTAAAAGCATATCCCAGATATCGTCTGCAATCATACCCCAGCGTTCTTTACCCTTTTCCATTGCCATAACATTCATCATAGCAAGGTTCTTCACATATTGGCTGAACGGAGTCACCAACGGAGGATAACCGACACGTGGCCATACGTAAGCAACTTCATTGAACAACTTGATAAGAAGTTGGTCTTGAGTCATAAAGGGCAGGTTGTGTTTAGCCTTATATTTATTAATAGATTCGAGATTTGATTCCAGGTCTGCCATCAAACTGCCCATCATTCCACCGGGAAGTCCCGGGCCGATCAACAGTGAGTTCATTAAACGATTCTTCGGGCTGATATATAATCCGAGGAAGTCATCCATAAATTCCTGAATCATGCTGCGCACTTTCATGTATGCCTCCATATTAATTTCCGGTACCTGAAATCCGGCATCTTTCAACATTGCCTGCACACTGAGCAGATCAGCATGACCAGTACCCCAAGAAAGAGGTTCCATACCTACGTCGATGTAATCACAGCCCGCTTCACAAACTTCAAGAATACTTGCCATATTGAAACCGGGTCCGGCATGACTATGATACTGAATGGGAATTTCAGGATGTACAGCTTTAATATTTGCTACAATCTTACCTAATGAAACAGGGCGACCGATACCCGCCATATCTTTGATACATATCTCGTCTGCTCCCAATTTGATAAGTTCCAACGCCATGTCGGTATAGTATTCTACCGTATGAATAGGCGAATGAGTGATACAAAGAGAACATTGAGAAATCATACCGGCTTCCTTGGCATAAGTGATAGAAGGAGCGATGTTTCGAACATCATTCAGTCCGCAGAAAGTACGGGTAATGTCCGTACCTTGTGCTTTCTTTACTTTATAGAATAGTTGGCGGACATCTGCCGGAACAGGGCTCATGCGAAGTCCGTTCAGTGCACGGTCGAGCATATGTGTTTGTATACCGGCTTCATGAAACGGTTTTGTCCATTCGCGCACGGCTTTATTCGGATTTTCTCCAAACAATAAATTTACTTGTTCAAAACCTCCACCATTTGTTTCTACACGGGCAAAACATCCCATTTCAATGATGGCAGGTGCTACCTTTACAAGTTGGTCCACACGAGGTACATATTTTCCGGCAGATTGCCACATATCTCGGAAAACCAAACTAAATTTTACTTCTCTTTTCATGTTTTTCAATGTTATACTTTTTGTTCGTTTATAATTTTTCTACTTTAGTGACTTTCCCTTTACCTTGTGTCACTACATTTACAGCCGCTGTAATAGCCGCTATAATATTTCCCGGAATAGGTGCAGCACCTCTCAGTGCTTCCTTCTTTACAGGAACCACTTCTTCGGGAGCATATTTATTGACTAAGGAAATAAGTAATTTACCTAAATAAATCACAATCAGCAGAATAACAAACACAGTAGCCATTCCGACCACCATCAGCAGGATCGCTGTTTCGATATTTTCCATAAAATAAATTATTAGTTATTTAAGTCGCGATGCTTTAAAAGCGTTCGAAATTACCAATAATTTATTATAAAATAAAATAAGAAAGGAATAAAAATCTATAAATCGTAAGATCATTTTTACCTTAAGATACATAGATTTGCACCAATTCTAATAAGATAAATCATAATCTTATATCATCAATTTGGCAAATCTATGTAATTTGTAGTAAATCTTAAAACTCACTCGTAAAGTGAAATTTAATATGTTTAAAGTCTATTTGAGCCATTTGAAGTACATAGCTGGAATCAGCCAGGAACACATCCCGTCCTTCCCTATCTTTCGCCATATACTGATATTTTCGTTTCTTGAAAGATTCCAGTTCTTCGAGATCGTCGCTTTCTACCCAACAGGCCTTGTAAAGACTTACCGGTTCCCAACGGCAGGAAGCATTATATTCGTTCAACAAACGGTATTGAATTACTTCGAACTGTAACTGCCCTACCGTACCAATAATTTTACGACCATTAAACTGATTGACAAATAGCTGAGCTACACCTTCGTCCATCAACTGATCAACACCTTTCGCCAATTGCTTCTGTTTCATCGGATCGGCATTCTCAATATACTTGAACATCTCCGGTGAGAAACTCGGCAAACCTCGGAAATGAAGCATTTCTCCTTCGGTCAGCGTATCACCAATCTTAAAAGTACCGTTGTCCGGCAAACCGATAATATCTCCTGCATATGCCTCATCGACTGTCGTTTTCCGTTGCGCCATAAACTGTGTAGGTGAAGAAAAGCGCATTGTCTTTCCATGACGAACGTGTAAATAAGGTGCATTACGCACAAATTTACCGGAGCAAATCTTACAAAATGCTACACATGAGCGGTGATTCGGGTCAATGTTTGCAGTGATCTTAAAAATAAATCCGGTGAATTTCGCTTCATCCGGCTCCACTTCACGTTCTTCTGCCTGTATAGGACGTGGACTCGGAGCAATCTCCACAAAACAGTTCAACAATTCTTGCACACCAAAATTATTCAAAGCAGAACCAAAAAATACCGGAGCACAATCTCCTGCCAAATAAGACTCTACATCCAATTCCGGGTAAACACCTTCTATCAGCTCCAAGTCACCGCGCAGCTTATCCGCCAATGTCTTCCCGATTTGATTATCCAATTCTTCCGTATGAATATCGACTTCCACTTTCTCTGTAACCACTTGCTTGGAAGGCTGGTACAGATTCAGTTGTTGCTCATAGATATTATAAACTCCTTTGAAACGGGCTCCCTGTTCAATGGGCCAAGACAAAGGACGTACCTGTATTTGCAGTTCTTCCTCCAACTCATCCAACAAATCGAACGGGTCTTTACCTTCACGGTCCATCTTATTCACAAAGATAATCACCGGTGTATTTCGCATACGACATACTTCCATCAGCTTGCGGGTCTGTGTTTCAACACCCTTCGCTCCATCCACTACAATGATAACACTATCTACAGCGGTCAATGTACGGAAAGTATCTTCGGCAAAATCCTGGTGACCTGGAGTATCGAGAATATTGATCTTATAATCCTGATAGTCGAATTCCATCACGGAAGTCGTCACCGAGATACCACGTTGCTTCTCAATCTCCATCCAGTCGGAAGTAGCCGTTTTCTTGATTTTATTACTCTTTACAGCACCTGCTACCTGAATCTGACCACCGAAAAGCAATAATTTTTCGGTCAATGAAGTTTTACCGGCATCCGGATGTGCAATAATGGCGAATGTCCGCCTTCTCTGTATTTCTGAATTATCTGCCATATTATAATTTCTCGATGCATCGTCCCAGACTCTCCTCCCAATGAGGAATTTCGATGCCGAATATTGTTTTTATTTTTGTTTTATCAAGTACGGAATACGCAGGACGGTTTGCTTTTGCCGGATATTCGGCTGTGTGCAAAGGTCTTACTTTACACGAAGCAACTCCTGCCAGGCGATGAATAGCTACAGTGAAGTCGTACCAGGAACAAACACCTTCATTACTGAAATGATAAACTCCGCGAACTACACCTTTATTAATAATAGTATAAATAGCCCGAGCCAAATCATTTGCATAAGTAGGAGTTCCTATTTGGTCGAAAACGACTCCGAGGTTATCTCGTTCTTTCCCTAAGCGGATCATTGTTTTCACAAAATTATTTCCGAATGTTGAATAAAGCCATGCAGTACGGATAACCACTGCGTTCTCGCAATTATTCATAACCTCCTGTTCACCTTCCAATTTGGTGAAACCATATACCGAATCCGGACAAGGTTCACAATCTTCTGTATAGGGCAAATGAGCAGTACCGTCGAAAACATAGTCTGTAGAAATCTGTATAATAGCAGCACCATTAGATTGAGCGGCACGAGCCAACACTCCGGGAGCAATGCTATTCAGCTTATGAGCCAATTCTTGATTATCTTCCGCCATATCTACTGCTGTATAAGCAGCACAATTTACGATAAGTTCAATACGCTTTTCTGCAATAAATGCCCAAACAGCTTCCTCGTTACAAATATCGAGTTCTTCTACATCTGTGAAATAATAAGTATGTTGTGGATTCTCCTTTGCAAGGACTTGCATTTCGTTGCCAAGCTGTCCATTGGCACCAGTCACTAAAATTCTCATTTATTCTTCTAATTTTAATTCACCTTTCTGTTCCTTTTCATAATAATTCGCCAGCATCGAAAGGAAACTGCTGATGGCTTCTATTGCTTTTGCCGTTCCCTCACTGATCGCCTTCTTTTGCAGACGGAGTAATAATACACCATACAATGCCTCAAAACAAGTTTCCAGTTCTGAATCGTCTTTCTTTCCGTTCTTGTTGCGCAATTCTACGATGAATGGCAACGCTTTAAAATAAGCTGCACCATAAAAAGGAAATTTAGGTGAAGAAGTCAAAGCATTATGAAGTTCCGTCAGATTAATAATGACATTCTTATTTATTTGTAAATGTCCCGTCTCACGCACTCCTTCCCCGTTCATCATCGAAATCAGATTTTCATACCATTCACGCATGGCAGGTCTCTGTTCTTCCGGATAACGAGTAATTACATTTGCCTCCAGTTCTTCTATTGCACAATGATTGGCACGAATCAAATCTTCTTCCTGCCACATATATATAAGGTATTCGGCAATATTCTTTTCTTTCAGTTGTTGCGCTATCTGATTCATAGTTTTTTTATATTAGTAAATAGATTCACCCAATAATGTATAAATCAGCCCCGCTACTGATACCAGCATTACAATACTGCCAATGACACGATTCAATATCCAGATACCTCGCAAATTAAAACGGGTACGTACCTTATTTACAAAAAAAGTAATTCCAAACCACCATACTAAAGCTCCCAGCGCTATAGCAAAATACCCCGTAATCTCTTCGAATACCAATACTCCCGGCTGCACAAAAGCGAAACGGGCAAACAATCCGATAAACAGGAAGATAATCAGCGGATTGGAAAGTGTGACGAAGAAAGCAGTAATGAAATTATGAAAATAGGACCCTTTATTGGACGAAGCCGGACGAATGGACTGTACCGGATTGCTGCGAAAGGTATAAAACCCGAAAAGCAGTAGCATAATGCTACCAAATAATTGCAAATAAAAAAGATTCTTATTGATATAATCGAACACAAAGCTCATACCATAACCCGTTAGCAAAGCATAGGCTATATCACTCAAAGAGGCTCCCAAACCTGTTACGAATCCGTACCAGCGTCCCTTGTTTAGCGTTCTCTGAATACATAGAACCCCCACCGGACCAAGTGGTGCGGACACAACAACGCCAATAACAAAGCCTTTAACTAATATATCGAATATTGTTTCTATCTGAATCATGTCGCAAATATCGCACTTTTTTATGAGACAGGGATAGTATATTAACGTTTTTTCCACACAATACTTAAATAGTCACGCTGTAAATGATAATGGATTTATTCCAGTTTACAATAGCTACATCAAAAAATTATACCTACTTTTACTCGAAAATTTAAATAAAACGATATCATACACATCAGAATCCCAAAGAAAAAATTAACATGATAAAAGAAAAAATTGATTTCTCAGTAGTACCTTTTGAGTATCAAATGTGTCTCAACCCAAAATGTCCTAAAGCTACTACTTGTTTAAGGCAGTTGGCTGAACAGAGCGCACCGGAAGATTTAAAATATTGGTGTATTGTCAGTCCCAGACACCTTGCAACATTAAAAGGTGAATGTCCTTATTATCGTTCCAACACAAAAGTACGTTATGCCAAAGGTTTTATAGAAATTTTAGATAACCTTTCCCGCAAACAGATGCAAGGAATCGTTCCTTACCTAATGGGCGCTTTCGGACGTAGAACTTATTATCGTGTCCGCAAAGGAGAACGTCTGTTATCTCCTTCCGAACAACAGGTAATACTGAATATACTAAAGAAACACGGAGTGAAAGGAACACAAGAATTTGACGCATATATAGATGATTATGACTGGTAAACGGCAAAGAAAATAATACATTAAAGCAAAGAAGTTTGTGCCACCTTATTGGCACAGTTATGCCACCGAACTGACACGATCGTGCCACCGGTATGGCACAGTTGTGCCAATGAGGTGACACAAACCTGGCATTTATAACATCACAGCAAACACTTATATCTGTCAGAATATCTTTATATAGCATTACATAACAGATGAATATCAGTCTATCGACCTAAAATTTATAAAGTATAGAAACAGGCACATCTATATATATAAAAGGTATAGGAATTTATTCCTTCTTTTTTTTCTTACCACCAACGAATTTGATTATCTTTGCAGGCAAGAAAAAGAGAAGAAGTCACACAAGTGACTTTAATCGCAACTCAGTAAATTGTAAAATCGTAAATATACAACATGATTCTTTTTTTCAGAACCCCTTCCAAGAGCGTGATTGCCGTAGAGAGCAACCATCAGCTTACCCCGGACGAAAGTAATAAACTCTGCTGGCTTTTTGGAGAAGCCGTGACGGAAAGTGAAGAAAACCTGAAAGGCTGTTTCGTTGGTCCACGCCGCGAAATGATTACTCCCTGGAGTACAAACGCAGTTGAAATCACCCAAAATATGGGACTTGAAGGCATCAGCCGCATTGAGGAATATTTCCCGGTAAAGGATGAAAATGCTGACCGTGATCCAATGCTTCAACGTATGTACAAAGGTTTAGACCAGAATGTTTTCATTACCAACCGCCAACCGGAGCCTATCATTCACATCGAAGATCTTGAGGCTTACAATGAAAAAGAAGGTCTTGCCCTCTCGAAAGATGAAATGGACTACTTGAAAAAAGTAGAAAGTGACCTCGGACGTAAACTGACCGACTCTGAAGTTTTCGGTTTCGCACAGATCAACTCGGAACACTGCCGCCACAAAATATTCGGTGGTACGTTTATCATTGACGGTGTAGAACAAGAATCTTCTTTGTTCCAGATGATCAAAAAGACAACGCAGGAAAATCCGAATAAAATCATCTCTGCTTACAAGGATAATGTAGCCTTTGCCGAAGGTCCTGTTGTGGAACAGTTTGCTCCGGCAGACCATTCTAAACCTGATTTTTTCCAGATCAAGGACATCAAAAGTGTGATTTCTCTGAAAGCAGAAACTCATAACTTCCCAACTACCGTAGAACCGTTCAATGGTGCTTCGACCGGTACCGGCGGTGAGATCCGCGACCGTATGGGTGGTGGTAAAGGTTCATTGCCGATTGCAGGTACTGCCGTTTACATCACCTCATATCCCCGCACAGACGAAGATCGTTCATGGGAAGATATTCTTCCGGTACGCAAATGGTTATACCAGACTCCGGAACAAATTCTTATTAAAGCATCCAATGGCGCTTCTGACTTTGGTAACAAATTCGGCCAGCCACTAATCTGCGGTTCTGTACTGACCTTTGAACACAAGGAAAATAATGAAGTTTACGGTTACGATAAAGTAATCATGCTTGCCGGTGGTGTAGGTTACGGAACTCAGCGTGACTGCCTGAAAGGTACACCGGAGGCAGGAAACAAGGTTGTCGTAATTGGTGGTGATAACTATCGTATCGGACTTGGCGGAGGTTCTGTATCATCTGTTGATACCGGACGTTATAGCAGTGGCATTGAATTGAATGCTGTACAACGAGCAAACGCCGAAATGCAGAAACGTGCTAATAATGTAGTTCGTGCTCTTTGCGAAGAAGAAGAGAATCCGGTAGTTTCCATCCACGACCACGGTTCAGCAGGACACGTAAACTGTCTGTCCGAGTTGGTAGAAGAATGTGGTGGTCTGATTGACATGAGCAAATTGCCGATTGGCGACAAAACTCTGTCTGCTAAAGAAATCATCGCGAACGAAAGTCAAGAACGTATGGGTCTGCTGATTAAAGAAGAAGCTATTGAGCACGTACGTAAGATTGCAGAACGCGAACGCGCCCCGATGTATGTAGTCGGTGAAACAACCGGCGACCATCGCTTTGCCTTCCAGCAAGCTGACGGTGTACGACCGTTCGACCTTGCCGTAGACCAAATGTTCGGTTCTTCACCAAAGACATATATGATAGACAAAACCGTAGAACGTCATTACGAAATGCCAAAATACGAATTGTCTAAACTTCATGAATACCTGACCAACGTATTGCAGCTCGAAGCCGTAGCCTGCAAGGATTGGCTGACTAATAAGGTAGACCGTTCTATCACAGGTAAAGTAGCGCGCCAACAATGTCAGGGTGAACTTCAATTACCGTTAAGCGACTGCGGTGTTGTGGCACTTGACTATCGTGGAGAAAAAGGTATCGCTACTTCCATCGGACACGCTCCACAAGCAGCATTGGCTGATCCGGCAGCAGGTTCTATCCTTTCCGTATCCGAAGCACTGACTAACTTAGTATGGGCTCCGATGGCTGAAGGCATGGATAGCATTTCTTTATCAGCTAACTGGATGTGGCCTTGCCGTTCACAAGAAGGTGAAGACGCTCGTCTGTACACTGCCGTGAAAGCATTGAGTGATTTCTGCTGTGCACTGCAAATCAACGTCCCTACTGGCAAAGACTCTTTGTCCATGACTCAGAAGTATCCTGACGGAGAAAAAGTAATCTCTCCGGGAACAGTAATTGTTTCTGCCGGTGGAGAAGTATCCGACGTGAAGAAAGTCGTATCTCCGGTATTGGTAAATAATGAAAAAACAACACTCTATCATATTGATTTCAGTTTCGATGAACTGAAACTAGGTGGTTCAGCCTTTGCCCAATCATTAGGTAAAGTTGGTGACGAAGTACCTTGCGTACAGGATGCTGAATATTTCCGTGATGCATTCCTTGCTGTTCAGGAACTTGTAAATAAAGGCTTGATTATGGCAGGACACGATATTTCAGCCGGTGGCTTGATCACTACATTGCTTGAAATGTGCTTCTCTAACGTAGAGGGTGGTCTGGAAGTCATCCTTGACAAGATGAAGGAAAAAGATATCATCAAGATTCTGTTTGCAGAAAACCCGGGTATCGTAATCCAGATCAACGACAAGCATAAAGAAGAAGTGAAAAAGATACTGGAAGATGCAGGTGTAGGCTACGTGAAGTTAGGAAAACCGACTGATGAGCGTCATATTCTTGTATCCAAAGATGACGCTACTTATCAATTCGGTATTGATTATATGCGTGATGTATGGTATTCTTCTTCTTACCTACTCGACCGCAAACAATCTATGAATGGTTGCGCCAAGAAACGTTTTGAAAACTATAAGATGCAGCCTGTTGAATTCGCATTCATGCAGGGATTCAAGGGTAAACTTTCTCAATATGGCATCACTCCGGATCGTCGTACTCCGAGTGGTATCCGCGCAGCGATCATCCGCGAAAAAGGAACAAACGGTGAGCGCGAAATGGCTTATTCACTTTATCTGGCAGGTTTTGACGTAAAGGACGTAACAATGACAGACTTAGTCAGTGGCCGTGAAACGCTGGAAGATGTGAACATGGTAGTTTACTGCGGTGGATTTTCTAATTCCGACGTTTTGGGTTCTGCAAAAGGATGGGCAGGCGCATTCCTCTTCAATCCGAAAGCTAAAGAAGCATTGGATAAATATTATGCTCGTGAAGACACACTGTCATTAGGTGTTTGCAACGGTTGCCAGTTGATGATGGAACTTGATCTTATCAATCCTGAATACAAGAAGAAAGGTAAGATGCTACATAATGATTCTCATAAGTTTGAATCCCGCTTCCTGGGTGTTACTGTTCCAACCAACCGTAGCGTTATGTTCGGTTCATTGAGTGGTAGTAAGTTGGGTATCTGGGTAGCTCACGGAGAAGGTAAGTTCTCTTTGCCATATGATGAAGATAAATATAATGTAGTTGCTAAATATAGCTATGATGAATATCCTAGCAATCCGAACGGCTCCGATTACTCTATTGCAGGAGTTGCCAGCGCAGACGGACGTCATTTGGCTATTATGCCCCACTTGGAACGTGCAATCTTCCCATGGCAAAACGGCTGTTACCCTGCAGATCGCAAGAATAGTGACCAAGTAACTCCATGGATAGAAGCATTCGTTAATGCTCGTAAATGGGTGGAAGAAAAAACTAAGTAAGCCATTCTTTCTATAAACAGACAAAGGCTGTCGCTCTTTATCGAGTGACAGCCTTTCTTTTTCAAATTCCTTTCCTTCTCCTGCTCGTATTTTACAACTTAACATCTATAATTACACAGTATATACAATTTGTCACAAAATATGAAAATCCTTTTACTACAAGAGCTACGTAATCTTATCTCAAAATTTGGTATTATCGGAAAAACTTTTTAATTTTGTGACACTTTCCCCTTCAGACAAAGATTCAATAACCTCTAAAAGTCCTATTTATATGAAAAAATGGCTTTTCCTTTTATTATTGTGTCCTATAATCTGCATGGCTCAAACCTATCAATATCTTGGAGTAGAAGATGGAATGAGCAACCGACGGGTATATTGCATTCAAAAAGATAAAATCGGTTATATGTGGTTCCTCACTCACGAAGGAATAGACCGATACAATGGAAAAGAGTTCAAACAATATAAATTAATGGATAACGGCGTAGAACTAAATTCTTTACTAAATATTAATTGGTTATATATTGACACAAAAGGTATTCTTTGGGAAATCGGAAAGAAAGGAAGAATATTCTACTATGACCATATTCATGACAAGTTTGAATGTGTCTACCGATTACCGGAAGAAGAATATGGAAATTTACCGTGCCCTATCAGCTACAGTTGGCTTGATGATAACAATAATATCTGGTTGTGTAATGAGAATATTATTTTTATTTACAACACATTAACCCAAGAAGTTATCCAAGTCGAAAACAAACTAAACGAAGCAATTACCGACATCGAACAAATTGATAAAACTCATTTTTTCATCGGTACGGAAATGGGGCTTCATCATGCCAAATTAGAAAACAACACCTTGGAACTTCTTCCTTGTGATAAATTGGACAATATCGGCATTCAAACTAATGATTTATATTTCGACCCAAAAATCCGAAAGTTATTTATTGGCACTTTCCAGCGGGGAATCATGGTGTATGATATGGAATCAAAAATGACCATACAACCACAGTATAGTCTGACCGATGTCAGTATCTCAAAGATTAAACCTTTCAACAATAAGGAGATACTAATAGCTACAGATGGTGGAGGTGTTTATAAATTGAATGTTGATAATTACAAAACTGAACCATATATTATTGCTGATTATAATAGTAACAATAACATAAATGGCAATAGTATTAATGATATTTACATTGATGATGAAGAACGTATTTGGATGGCCAACTATCCCATAGGAATCACCGTTAGGAATAATCGCTTTTCCAGTTACAAATGGATCAAGCATTCTATCGGTAATAAACAATCTATAATCAACGATCAGGTAAATGCAATCATTGAAGATAGCGATGGCGATCTATGGTTTGGAACGAACAACGGAATAAGTCTATTGGATTCCGAAACTGGCAAATGGAGTTCCTTTCTAAGTTCTTATGAAGCAGCACAGAAAAGTAAAAATCATATTTTCACAACTTTATGTGAAGTCAGCCCCGGCATTATCTGGGCAGCAGGCTATTCGTCGGGTATCTATGAAATTAATAAAAAGACCTTGAATACAAAATTCTTTACTCCTTCTTCGTATTCGCATGAGAACATTCGACCAGATAAATATATGCGTGATATCTATAAAGATTCAGAGGGATACATCTGGGCAGGAGGATACCACAACCTGAAACGTATTAATATTCATACCAAAGAAATATGCCTCTATCACGGACTCAACTCTATTACTACTATTACTGAGAGAAACGAGAAAGAGATGTGGATAGGTAGTGCAAACGGACTTTATCTTTTAAACAAAGAATCCGGTAAATTCAAGTGCATTCAACTTCCGGTAGAATCAACTTATATTTATTCATTGTATCAAACTAAAAACGGTTCTTTGTATATAGGAACAAGTGGCTCAGGATTGTTGATTTATGATCCGGACAAGAAACTCTTTAGCCATTATTATACAGAGAACTGCGCTTTGATTTCTAACAATATCTATACAATATTATCAGACGAAGACGAAGATATATTGCTAGCTACTGAAAACGGTCTGACGAGTTTCTATCCCAAACAAAAAACTTTTCACAACTGGACTAGAGAGATGGGACTGATGACTACGCATTTTAATCCTTTGTCCGGTATACTGCGCAAAAATAATAAATTCATTTTGGGAAGTGTAGATGGAGCTGTTGAATTTAGCAGAGAAATGAAGATACCCAGAACTTATTCTTCTAAAATGATTCTAAGTGACTTCAAGCTGTTTTATCAAACAATTTATCCGGGAGATAAAGACTCTCCACTGAAAGCAGATATCAACCTGACTAAAAAGCTACAGTTGAAGTATAACCAGAACATTTTTTCACTAATGGTTTCTTCCATTAATTATGATTACCCTTCTAATATTCTTTACTCATGGAAGTTAGAAGGATTCTATGACGAATGGAGTAAACCCGGGACTGAAAATATTATCCGTTACACAAATCTAGCTCCCGGAGAATATAAACTTCGGATACGTGCAGTCTCTAATGAGGACAAGAGAATTGTACTTGGAGAACGGCAAATGGATATTGTTATCGACCAACCTTTCTGGCTAACATTTTGGGCAATATTGATTTATACTATCGCTATAATCGGTATAGCTACTATCACATTGCGTATCCTGATTCTAAGAAAGCAACGAAAAGCTTCCGATGACAAGATACAATTCTTTATCAATACGGCACATGATATTCGAACTCCGCTAACTCTGATCAAAGCACCGATGGAGGATGTACGTGAAAAAGAACAGTTAAGCAAAGAGGGAGTCATGAATATGAACACTGCTTTACGAAATGTAAATGCTTTATTGCGACTGACAACGAACCTCATTAATTTCGAAAGAGCAGATGTATACTCTTCGGAACTATATATTTCCGAACACGAGTTGAATACATATATGAATGACATATTCAATGCTTTCCAACCTTATGCCAATATCAAACATATCAAATTCACGTATGAAAGTAATTTCCGGTATCTGAATGCATGGTTCGATAAAGAAAAAATGGAGTCTATCTTAAAGAATATTATTTCAAATGCACTGAAATATACTCCAGAGAATGGTTGTGTACAGATTTTCGTATCTGAAAATGATGAATTTTGGAGTGTGGAAGTGCGTGATACCGGAATTGGTATTCCCGCTAACGAACAAAAGAACTTGTTCAGACTCCACTTCAGAGGAAGCAATGCCATCAATTCAAAGATTACCGGAAGTGGTATTGGGCTGATGCTTGTATGGAAATTAGTCAAGTTACATAAAGGTAAGATAAACTTATCAAGCGTAGAAAACCAAGGATCGGTTATCAAGGTTTCTTTCCCGAAGGATAGCAAACGTTTCAGAAAGGCACACTTAGCTCTTTCAAATAAATGCCAAAAGGAAACAGTAAATACAAATACTCCTCCTGTTGGAATTTATGAGAGCATACAAAAGAAGCAAAATCCCGATCATCAGCGCATTTTAATTGTTGAGGACAATGATGAGTTGCGTAATTATCTGCTACAAACGTTATCAGAGGATTATACTATACAGACTTGTTCCAATGGCAAAGAAGCACTAACGATTATACCGGAATATAAACCGGAACTGGTGATTTCTGATATCATGATGCCCGAAATGCGAGGAGATGAGTTGTGCAATACTATTAAAAATAATATTGAAACATCACATATTCCAATTATATTATTAACTGCACTGAATAATGAAAAAGATATTTTGTCAGGGTTAAGAATCGGTGCGGATGAATATATTGTCAAACCATTCAATATTGGAATACTAAAAGCAACAGTTGCTAATTTATTAGTGAATCGTGCTCTTTTGCGAAATAAATATGGAAATTTGGAGATGGATGAGGAGGAAGAAAATAACATTAACTGCACGAAAGATATTGATTGGAAATTCTTAGCCAATGTCAGAAAGCATGTAGAAAATAACATTGATAACTCCGGTCTCACGGTAGATGTGCTTTGTAATCTTGTTGGTATGAGCCGTACTAGTTTCTACAATAAACTCAGAGCACTCACCGATCAGGCACCGGCTGACTTTATAAAACTGATTCGGTTGAAGCGAGCTGCTCAATTGCTAAAAGAAGGAAAATATAATGTTACTGAAATATCTGAAATGGTAGGTTTTAGCGACGTGAAATATTTCCGTGAAGTATTTAAAAAGCGTTATAATGTAAGTCCCAGCCAATATGGCAAAAGAGAGGACGCGGACAAGGAAGGAGGAGTATCTTAAGAATGAACATTTATATTGAATCATTTGGAATTTTTTTTAAAATAGGCGCCTTTACCATTGGAGGAGGGTATGCGATGGTGCCGCTTATTGAGAATGAGATTGTAACTAAGCGAAAGTGGATAACTCAGGACGACTTTATTGATTTATTGGCAATATCTCAGTCAGCTCCGGGAATCTTAGCAGTAAATATTTCAATATTTATCGGATATAAGCTACGCGGTATTCGTGGAAGCATTGTCACGGCTTTGGGAACAATTTTACCTTCATTTATTATTATTTTGACCATCGCCTTATTCTTCCATAGTTTCAAAGATAATTCGATTGTAGAACGTATTTTTAAAGGGATCCGTCCTGCTGTAGTGGCTTTGATTGCCGCACCGACTTTTACTATGGGAAGATCAGCAAAAATCAACCGTTACAATTTGTGGATTCCTGTCGTATCAGCATTACTGATCTGGTTGTTAGGGTTCTCTCCTATCTGGATAATTATTGCTGCCGGCTTAGGAGGTTTTCTTTGGGGAAAATTCAACTTACCTAAAGATAAGTCCAAAATATAGATTGTTAAAACAACTAATTTGTAATTCAAAGCATGATATATATTCAATTATTCTATACATTTTTTAAAATCGGACTTTTTGGTTTTGGAGGAGGCTATGCTATGCTTTCCATGATTCAAGGAGAAGTAGTAACGCGCTATGAATGGATAAGTTCGCAAGAATTTACGGATATTGTTGCTATCAGCCAAATGACTCCGGGTCCTATCGGAATCAATGCAGCTACTTATATAGGATTTACTTCTACAGGAAGTGTTTGGGGATCTGTCATTGCTACTTTTGCCGTAGTACTCCCTTCATTTATCCTCATGCTGACAATCAGTAAATTTTTTCTAAAATATCAGAAGCATCCGGTAGTAGAATCTATCTTCAATGGTTTACGCCCGGCAGTGGTTGGTCTACTGGCTTCGGCTGCTCTTGTATTAATGAATGCAGAGAATTTTGGTTCGCCAACAAAGGACACTTACTCGTTTGTAATCAGTATCATTATCTTTTTGGTTGCTTTCATCGGGACCAGAAAGTATAAGGCCAACCCTATTTTGATGATTATTGCTTGTGGGATAGCAGGATTACTACTTTATTAAATGAAATACTAAAAATAAAGAATTGGCTGTACAATTAAAAGTATAGCCAATTCTTCATTTTCAGTTTCTCAATAAACTATTTTTGTTACAGTTTTATTTTCTTGCTTACAGATTTTGATTCGTTATGAAGACGATCCAAGGCTGTTACTACATAACGATACTTTGTTTTTCCATCATCGTATGGAAGTTTATAGAAAGGACTACGGGTAATAGCTACTATATGTGAAGGGTCTTCAATATCTACCTTTTCTTTTGATCCAAAACGATAAACCACATATTGAATTGCTTTATCCATTTCTGCATCTGCTTTTGGAGCTGTCCAGAAAAGTATACAACCATCTTCAGTCCATACTTTTTTCACTTTACGGACTTTACCCGGAGCTTTGTCATCCATAAAATCAAAGACAGGAATCAGAGCCGGATATTTATGATACTCTTGTACTAAAGCATCCCGATACTGACCAACATTATCTACCAATGCCGCTGCATACCATTGGCAACTACCACCAATCGTTTGATAAGCACGTTGCAACGCCATTTTTCTCGGAAGCTGATTCATTGAAGGATTTTGAGGATCAGCATTTTGTACAGTATTTATCACTGACTGGCCTATAAATAACGGACGATTTTCAGAGTGTTTTGCCCACCATTTGACCAATGTTTCATAATCGGCCGCCTTATGACCTATTTCCCAATAAACCTGTGGAATATTATAATCAATCCATCCTTCACGTGCCCACAGAAGAACATCTGCATACAGGTCATCATAATTTTGTAATCCATTCGTGTTGCTACCCAAAGGATCGGATTTCTGATTACGGTAAATACCAAACGGACTCACACCGAATTTCACCCATGGTTTTATTTCACGCACTGTCTCATGAATCTTTTTAATCAATACATTGACATTACTTCTCCGCCAATCAGCTTTATTACTAAAACCACCACCATAGCGGGCAAAACTTGCATCATCCGGAAAATCAAGTCCTTTGGCCGGATAAGGATAGAAATAATCATCCATATGGATGGCATCTACATCGTAACGAGATACTATGTCAGTGATAATCTTACAAATATACTCACGACTTTCAGGAAGTGCCGGATCAAAAAACAGCTGGTCGCCATAAGTGACAAACCATTCAGGATGTTCATTATATATATGTGCGGGAGCTAGCTGGTTCTTTAGTGAAGTCTTTGTACGATAAGGGTTTATCCAGGCATGAAACTCCATATTCCGCTTATGACATTCTTCAATCATAAACTGCATCGGGTCCCACATCGGAGAAGGCATCTGTCCTTGTGTACCTGTCAGGAAACGACTCCACGGTTCATATTGAGAAGCATATAATGCATCGGCTTCCGGACGTACCTGAAAGATGATTGCATTGATACCCGCTCCCTGAAGAGAATTTAACTGGCTAATCAATGTCTGCTTCAATGTCTCAGTAGGAATACCACGAAACTGTCCGTTTACAGCCTGTATCCATGCGGCACGAAATTCTCGTTTGGGATATTTATTACCCGAAGGCACTTGTGCTTCTACTCCTACAGCCAGAAGAAGAGCAAAAAGGAAAAGATAGTTTTTCAGATTCATAATGTTCTTAAATCATAATAATGTGTCGCAAAGATAATACAAACTCCCGATAAATTCGTTAACTTTGCCGACTACCATAAAAAAGGAGTATTTTATGTCAGAAAACAAATATATCTCAATCAAGGGAGCACGGGTTAATAATCTGAAGAACATAGATGTAGATATTCCCCGCAACAAACTTGTCGTTATCACCGGGTTGTCAGGTTCAGGCAAATCATCACTCGCTTTTGACACCCTCTACGCAGAAGGACAACGCCGATACGTAGAAAGTCTTAGCAGTTATGCACGTCAGTTTTTGGGACGAATGAGTAAACCTGAATGTGATTTTATCAAAGGAATTCCTCCTGCAATTGCCATAGAACAAAAAGTAAATAGTAGAAATCCACGGTCTACCGTAGGTACTTCAACTGAAATCTACGAATATTTACGTCTGCTTTATGCCCGGGTGGGAAAGACTTATAGCCCTGTCACCGGACAAGAGGTGAAGAAACACTCAACTGAGGATATTGTCAATTGTATGCTATCCTATCCGGAAGGAGCGAGATATACTGTATTGACTCCCATACGCCTTCGCGAAAACCGTACATTACAACAACAACTGGAGATTGACCTGAAACAAGGTTTCAACAGAATCGAAGTAAACGGTGAAATGAAACGTATCGACGAGTATACACCTGCCAAAGGTGATGACGTTTACCTCTTAGTAGACCGTATGGCTGTATCTAATACTAAGGATGCCATCAGCCGACTGACGGATTCTGCAGAAACTGGAATGTATGAAGGTGACGGTACTTGTATTTTGCGTTTCTATCTTCCCGACGGAACCACCCAACTGCATACTTTCAGTACAAAATTTGAAGCGGATGGCATTACTTTCGAAGAACCTAATGACCAGATGTTTTCATTTAACTCCCCAATCGGAGCTTGCCCGGTATGTGAAGGATTCGGTAAGGTTATCGGCATTGACGAACATTTGGTCATTCCCGATCGCTCTTTATCCATTTATGAGGGTGCTATCGTTTGTTGGCGCGGTGAGAAAATGGGAGAATGGAAAGAGGAACTGATTCATAATGCGGACAAATTTAATTTCCCGATTTTCACTCCTTACTACGAACTGACAGATGAACAACGCAAGACCCTCTGGGAAGGGAATCGATATTTTCACGGTATCAATGATTTCTTCAAGATGTTGGAAGAAAATCAATATAAGATACAATATCGGGTGATGTTGGCACGTTACCGGGGTAAAACACTATGCCCAAAATGTCACGGTACACGTCTAAAACCGGAAGCCGGATATGTGCGGGTAGGTGAAAAGAATATCTCCGAATTAGTAGATCTGCCAATTACTGAATTAAAACAGTTTTTCGATCACTTAGAATTAAATGAACATGATAATAATGTAGCACGCCGTATCCTGATTGAGATTAATAGCCGTATCCACTTTTTAATTGATGTAGGACTGGGTTATCTGACATTAAACCGACTTAGTAATTCTCTATCGGGAGGAGAAAGCCAACGAATTAATCTGGCAACTTCACTGGGAAGTAGCCTTGTTGGCAGCCTTTATATTCTCGATGAACCCAGTATAGGACTACATAGCCGTGATACGGACCGACTGATTCATGTCTTACGTCAGTTGCAACGTTTAGGAAATACTGTAGTAGTGGTCGAACATGATGAGGAAATTATTCGTGCTGCCGATTATATTATCGATATTGGTCCTAATGCCGGACGTTTAGGGGGAGAGGTTGTATACCAAGGCGATATGAAAGACCTAAAAAAAGACAGCAACAGTTACACTGTGCGTTATCTTTTAGGAGAGGAAGAAATCCCTGTTCCCAAGCATCGCCGTCCCTGGAATAATTATATTGAGTTGAAAGGTGCACGTGAAAATAATCTGAAAGGGGTCAATGTACGTTTTCCATTAAATGTGATGACAGTTGTTACAGGTGTTTCCGGTTCAGGAAAAAGTACATTAGTACGTGATATCTTTTACCGGGCACTAAAACGTGAACTTGACGAATGCAGTGATCGCCCCGGAGAATTCTCATCTATAGGAGGTAGTTTACGCGATTTGAAGAATATAGAATTTGTGGACCAGAATCCAATTGGCAAATCATCCCGTTCAAATCCGGTTACTTATCTCAAAGCATACGATGAAATACGTAAACTATGGGCAGAACAACCTTTAGCTAAACAAATGGGGTATACAGCGGGATTTTTCAGTTTCAACAACGAGGGAGGACGTTGCGAAGAATGTAAAGGTGATGGAACCATTACAGTAGAAATGCAATTTATGGCAGACTTGGTATTGGAGTGCGAATCCTGCCATGGAAAGCGTTTTAAAGCAGACACACTGGAAGTTAAATTTCAGGATAAGAGTATTTATGATGTATTAGAGATGACTGTAAATCAGGCTATCGAATTCTTTACAGAACATGAACAAAAGAAGATTGTTAAAAAGCTTCTTCCTTTGCAAGATGTAGGGTTGGGATATATCAAATTAGGACAATCTTCCTCTACTCTATCGGGTGGTGAAAACCAACGCGTGAAACTTGCATTTTATTTAAGCCAGGAAAAAGCTGATCCAACTATGTTTATATTTGACGAACCTACTACCGGATTGCATTTCCACGATATTCGCAAACTATTGGATGCTTTCGATGCTCTAATCCGTCGCGGACACAGTATTGTAATCATTGAACATAATATGGATGTTATCAAATGTGCGGATTATGTAATTGATCTGGGACCGGAAGGTGGTGATAAAGGAGGAAATATTGTAGTAGTAGGCACTCCAGAAGAAGTTGCCGCATACGGAGCAAGCTATACCGGACAGTTTCTGAAAGAAAAAATGAATCAATAAGGAACTAAAAATGAAGAATGAAGAATCACTATGCAGCATAATGGCGCAGTTAATTTTTCATTCTTCATTTTTAGTTCTTCATTTAAAGGTAGAATCCGAATCCTATTTTAATGCCAAAGCGAGACATATCACCGTCATTAAAACGCCATTTGTAATAAACGGCAGGTTCAATTGTTACCGTACGGGAAAGAAAAAAAGCATAACCTGCTTCTATGCCTAATCCCCAATCAGTCTGATGGTTCCCACCACTCCAACGAAAACGGTTCCAATCAAGTCCACCACCCAGATATACACCTGTCTTATTAAAATAGAAACGCATTCCTGTACCCAGAGTATATTCATCCACCGGTTTTGACCAGTCGGCACCCAGGTTCACCATCAATGCGATACCGTCAGCTAGAAATGTACCGACCTGTGCACCAACACCAAATTTTGCCTTATCATTTTTACTGTACGAAAAATCCAATCCGGAAACAGAAGGATTAATAATCGT
The DNA here is from genome assembly GCF_028690125.1 of Bacteroides sp. Lineage (GTDB taxonomy): Bacteria > Bacteroidota > Bacteroidia > Bacteroidales > Bacteroidaceae > Bacteroides. Next base: position 28,185 of record NZ_JAQVBV010000023.1, read on the forward strand.
AGTTCCTTTTTCAAACTGTGCCTGAGCAGCCATTGAAACCACTAACAAGCAGATAGCTAAAGCTAATTTCTTCATGAATTTACTTTTTAGAGTGAATAGATTGTTCATCTTTATTCTGACGATCGCGCATCTGTTCTTTTTTACGAAGCACCAACCAGAGAATGAATACAATGACATAAGATACTACCACTGTAAGCCATTTTTCTGTCTGACTAACTTCCGTATTACGAGGCAACAGATAAGCAGCCGTTACTGATACATAAATAAGGAATGCTAATGCAACCTTTGTTGATTTTCTAATTTTCTTCATTCTGATAATTTCCCTGACTTTTGGCGCCCAAGCCAAACAAAGAACCAAACAATAGCAATCACTACACAACCTATGCCAATGTAGTAGGAAAGCATATGAGAAAGTCCTAAACCTTCGGGCGCAATACATATATAAGTAGAACAAACACAAGTCATAAACAAAGCAGGTATCAATGTTATCCAATAGGTTTTTTTCGATACTGCAAGATAAACCGTTATAGCCCATAACGTAAATACAGCTAATGTCTGATTAGCCCAGGCAAAATAACGCCATATCATATTAAATCCATTTGCATCCTGCAAACTATATAAGAGCAATCCAATAGCTACAGCAAACATCGGGATACATATATACAAACGACGACGCATACTCTTTTGTTCCAGACCCAGAAAATCTGCCACGATCAAACGGGCAGAGCGAAATGCTGTATCTCCCGAAGTAATAGGCGCAGCAATTACTCCTAAAATAGCAAGAATTCCTCCAACCGTTCCTAACCAACCTTTTGTAATAGAGTCTACTATCACAGATGCATTATCTTCTTCCATTCCGTTCTCATGAAAAAAATAAGTAGCAGCGGCAGCCCAGATCAAGGCCACAATACCCTCTGTTATCATTGCTCCATAAAATATGGGGCGACCATGATGCTCTGATGTCATACAACGTGCCATCAACGGACTTTGGGTAGCATGGAAACCGGAAATGGCGCCACAGGCAATACTAACAAACATAATCGGGAAAATAGGAAGTTTGTCTGCTTCCGGATTCGTATTCTGTAATCCGTCCCAAAGTTCGGGCAATGCCGGATGATTTACATAAAGCATAACCAAGATACCAACTGCCATAAAAAGTAAAGCAATCGCAAAGATCGGATAGATTTTACCAATAATTTTATCGACTGGAAGCAACGTTGCTAAAATATAATAAATAAAGACTACTATGATCCAAAACGTAGTATCCAGACTCTCAGGTGTCAGTTTGGCTAATAATCCAGCTGGACCTGCTACAAAAACAGCACCTACTAAAATCATTAAAAGAACTGTAAATCCCCTCATAATCTGTTTGGTAGTTAGTCCCAAATAACGACCTATTATTTCAGGAAGACTTTCACCACCATAACGTAAAGACAACATTCCTGCAAAATAGTCATGAACAGCACCTGCAAAGATACTCCCCAGTACAATCCATAAATAGGAAGAAATTCCAAATTTAGCTCCCATGATAGCGCCGAAAATCGGACCTAACCCAGCAATATTAAGAAATTGAATCATAAATATTTTCCAAGTAGGTAATGGAATATAATCCACCCCATCGGCTTTAGTAAGAGCGGGAGTTTTACGGTCATCCGGACCAAAAATACGTTCCATCAGACGCCCGTATGTGAAATAGCCCACTATCAACGCTAGCAGGCACAGAGTAAATGTAATCATGACGTGTTATTTTAACTGACGCAAATGTAACATAATCTCACGAAATCACACAACAATACCGACACTTTTACTAACTTTGCAGGGATTTAAGACAAAAAATAAGGAATATGCACCTATTTATTTTCATTCTTTTACTTTTGTTTCCTTTCATATCCACCATGGCACAACCTAAATTTGAGGTTCGCGCAGCATGGATTACAGCAGTATATGGTTTGGACTGGCCTCGCACAAAGGCTACAAATCCACAGACTATTCTCCAACAAAAGGAAGAACTGGTAGATATTCTTGATAAGTTGAAAGAGGCTAATTTCAATACGATTTTATTTCAAACACGCACGCGCGGTGATGTATTATATCCTTCGGCTATCGAGCCTTTCAATTCTATCCTGACCGGACAAATCGGAGGTAATCCCGGATATGACCCTCTAGCTTTCGCTGTTGAGGAGTGCCACAAGCGGGGAATGGAGTGCCATGCCTGGATGGTAACCATTCCATTAGGTAATAAAAAACATGTCGCTTCTCTTGGTAAAAAGTCTGTAACCAAACAGAACAAAGACATCTGTGTACCCTATAAAAGCGAATATTTCCTGAATCCGGGAAATCCTGCTACAAAAGAATATTTAATGAAACTGGTACGGGAGGTAGTAGGCAACTATGATGTAGACGGAGTTCACTTCGATTATCTACGTTATCCTGAATACGCTCCTCTGTTTCCCGATAAATATGATTTCAAGCGATACGGTCAAGGTCGTAGCTTGGAACAATGGAGGCGGGATAACATATCTGAGATTGTACGTTATATATATAAAGGCGTAAAAGTAATGAAACCCTGGGTGAAGGTAAGTACTTGTCCGGTTGGGAAGTATCGTGATACATCACGTTACTCTTCACGGGGGTGGAATGCTTTTCACACAGTCTATCAAGATCCACAAGGCTGGCTTGGGGAGGGTATTCAGGATCAGATATATCCTATGATGTATTTTCAGGGAAATAGTTTTTATCCTTTCGCTCTCGATTGGCAAGAGCAAAGTAACGGACGACAAGTGATTCCGGGGCTTGGCATTTATTTCCTTCATCCGGATGAAGGTTCATGGAGCCGTGATGAGATCGACCGACAAATCAATTTTATTCGAAGCCAGAGAATGGCTGGGGAAGCACATTACCGTGTAAAATATGTAATGGATAACACACAGGGACTCTACGATGAACTGATTGAAAACTTCTACTCCTATCCGGCTTTGCAACCTTCCATGCCATGGTTGGACAATGTTCCCCCATCCACTCCTTCGGAACTGAAAGTTTCTCCTATTAATAATGGGTATACTGAATTAAGTTGGCAAGAGGCAACAGATAATGATCAACGGAATAAACCGATGTATGTAATTTATGCTTCGGACAAATATCCGGTTGATATCAACAACCCGGAAAATATCGTTGCGCAAAGTATTCGTGAGACTAGTTATATCTACGCTCCTATCATACCTTGGAGCGCTAAAAAGTATTTTGCGGTAACAGCCATTGATCGGTATGGCAATGAGAGTAAGGCGAGTCAAGGAAGAAAATAGGTGTTTCTCATCACCGTCTTACTAATAATTGAATAGAAAGAATATTCTGCTTTACTACAGATTATCGGAGAACTGCATTGCTTGCTTCTGAGTACCACGATAGGTTATGCATTTTTTGAATTAAGGGATCAAATTCGTCAAAGAGGTCAAGAAGCATTTATTCTTCTCTTGGTTACATTTAGCATAAAATCATGTAAATATGAGCTAAGTGATAATAATCTTCATCAGTCTCCTTCTCATAAAGTTTAAAAATGCAAAAACATCTGCCACCTTGCACCTCTTATTAATGAATAATTATTTGTTTATAAGATAGTAACAGGTGTGCAAGATGATATGGCAGTTCTGTTTGTTTCAAGCGCTTGTAACAAAATGTTCAATAGAGTGAGACACTTTGTTACGATATACAGAACACTTTGTTTTCTGACTATCACTGTGAAAAGTATGCATGAAGGACAGCCGATAAGTCTAAATACACATTCCATAGGAATCGGGAAATAAAGGTCTTTAGAATCCCTAGATACTGTTTCAGAATGGTGATAGCAATAGAATGCTATCACCATTCTGAAACAGTATTACGCATAAGTGGAGTATTATGCTTCCCACCAGAAACAATGCCAGTAACTTCTATCCAAGCACGATACAGACTTCGAGAAGTGACAGGCACTAGTGACAAATAGCCAGAACAGAGACGTCCGTTTTGCAAACACAAATTGGAAGTAGCCATCTTTCTTTGATGCTCTTCCAGTGCCAACCCCGCTTTAGGATAATAGGCTATTTGAAATACGCCCTCCACCTCAGGAGCCAGATAGCGATCAGTCAAAAAATGAGCAACCACTCCCATATTCATTCTCAGATTAATTTCCACACAAGGATGAATCCGATAAACAGGAGATTTATCCGAAAAATAACAAATCATCATATCCACCCCTAAGTAACCCTTATAGAAGCCACCCAATAAAGTGGAAAGTTCTTCTTCCAAATGCCCTTGTAACCGAAGTAATTCTCTCACCGGCACATATTCCGATAACTTTTTCAAAATCTTTTTATCGGACAGTAGTTCATTCCCTGCATACATACCGTTACTACTCGTATGAAAAATGGAATAACCTGCAAAAACAACCTTTCCCTTCCCGTTAGAGTGAAATTCCATTGCAAAATCTCTCACTTTATTATATACAGGTTCGCCAACCACTCCCCCCTGAGAGGCAGCAACACGAGTACACCACCCTAATATAAAAGGACTAAATACACCTCTACACCAGTTCAGCCCTTTGCCACTTCCGGAAAGTGGTGCTTTCAACAAGCAAGCCTCTCGTTCTTCAACAAAAGCCTTCCATTCTTTCTCTGTTCGCAAATAAAAAGACTTTCCACAAAAGTTCTCACTCAATTGCAACCGAGCAAGTAAATCTACCGCATGAGAACGATTTGAATAATCCCTCAAAGCACTCAAATATTCCTTTGAGAAAAGTTGTTCTTCATCCGCTCCCAACGATAGCAAACGCTTTCTTAGAGCCGGGTCCCATCCCCACGGAGAAAACTCTACATTTTTTTCATTGGCAATCTCCGGCTCTGTCATTATCTCCACAAAGTTTCCCAAGAGCTCTTGCATACTCTTCAAAAACTCTATATTATAAGCGGAAGGAGCCAGTACTTTAGCCCCCTTTTCAGCATACCACACAGGAAGTAAAGCCAAATCAGCCGCCATCTGACGAGCAGAAGCCGGTGCCATATAATTTGTTTCACCACTTGCCATTGCCAAATCATGTTCGGGATTAAAGATATAAAGTGACTTTTTCTCCATTTCAAATGTGATTAAAACATTATTTTGCAAATATATACAGGAAATAATCAGGAACTCCCACAATATAGAGAAACTTATGCTCTAAAGCACATTTTTGCTATCTCTACTTTGCAAAGACTAAAAAAAGCAGTATATTTGCCATCCGAAAACCAAAGAACAGAAATGGAATCATTCTATCGCACACACGCTTACCTTGTCGAACACACTAATGCTCCTGTTCGCCGCGATCTTATGGACGAGATTGACTGGAGTGACCGTTTGATTGGTATTAAAGGGACACGTGGCGTAGGAAAAACCACTTTCCTCCTACAATACGCCAAAGAGAAATTCGGAACTGACCGTTCGTGTTTGTTCATTAACATGAATAATTTTTATTTCTCGGGACATAGTCTTGTAGACTTTGCATATGAGTTTCAAAAACGGGGAGGGAAAGTATTATTAATCGATCAGGTATTCAAACATACAGAATGGAGTAAAGAGTTGCGTATGTGCTATGACCGATACCCCAATCTGAAAATTGTATTTACCGGTTCTTCTGTGATGCGGTTAAAAGAAGAAAACCTCGAATTGCGCGATATTGTAAAAAGCTACAATCTACGTGGTTTCTCTTTCCGGGAATATCTAAATTTACAGACGGGAATGAAATTCCGTTCCTACAGCCTCGAAGAAATTCTAAACAGTCACGAACAAATAGCTAAAGGAGTACTTTCCAAAGTACGACCATTAGATTATCTTCAAGATTATATCCATCACGGCTTCTACCCGTTCTTCCTCGAAAAACGTAACTTTTCGGAGAACCTATTGAAAACAATGAACATGATGGTAGAAGTAGATATTTTGCTTATCAAACAAATTGAACTAAAATATCTCTCAAAGATAAAAAAATTACTATATTTGTTAGCTGTCGATGGTCCAAAGGCTCCGAATGTCAGCCAATTGGCCAGCGACATACAGACCTCCCGTGCGACAGTAATGAATTATATCAAATATCTGGCAGATTCACGCCTCATTAATCTGGTTTATCCTAAAGGAGAAGAATTTCCTAAGAAACCGTCAAAGATTATGATGCAAAACTCAAATTTGATGTATTCCATTTATCCGGTTAAAGTGGAAGAACAAGACGTGCTTGACACCTTTTTTGTTAATACCTTATGGAAGGACCACAAGGTACACAAAGGAGATAAAAACACCTCATTCTTAGTGGATGATGCGATGCCGTTCAAGATTTGTCCTGAAGGAGCAAGGGTGAAAAATAATCCGGGAGTAATCTATGCACTGCATAAGGCAGAGATAGGTCGGGGAAATCAGATACCGCTCTGGATGTTCGGATTCTTATACTAATACAAAAAAGTACAATTATGGATTACAAAAAATTGGATGAATTGAACAAGCTACGCCAGTCTGGTGCACTGACTGAAGAAGAGTTTGAAAATGAGAAACAAAAGTTATTCTCGGAGAACGAAACCTGTAATTCTAGCCCAAACAACGAAATTCCATTTGGATTACAAGAAAACTCTTATCTGGCTTTAATGAGTTTTTTAATCCTTGTTCCTTATGTTGGATGGATTATCCCAATCGTGCTATGGGTAATGGGTAAAAACTTTTCGGAACAAATTAATAAACAAGGAAAATATATTTTGAACTGGTACATCACCTGGTTTATCTTCGGAATTATATCTACAATAGTATTACTAGCTGTTCTTCCAGGCGTAATTATAAATGGATATGGAAGCCCTCTCGGCATTTTCGGAAGTATATTCTGGTTATTACCACTTACTGCTATTATTGGAATTATATGCTTGGTCTTCCCTATTATCGGAGGAATCAAGGGACTGAACGGACAAGTATGGAAATATCCGCTTTCTATTCCTTTTTTGAAATAATTCAAGATCGTATGAGATAGACTTTCACTAGCCAAACAGACAAAGTTGAAAAAACAAAATATAGATGAACAGTGAGAATCAAAATATAAAACAGGACGAAGATTTCCAACAAAGTAGAGTACACACGGAGAGCATTCCATTACCTTTAGGTATTCAAGGAAGTTCATATCTTGCTCTGATGAGTTTTCTTATTCTCATACCCTGCGTGGGGTGGCTAATACCACTTATATTATGGTTAATGGGAAAGGATCTATCTAAGCAAATTAACCAGCAAGGGAAATATATCACAAACTGGTATATCAGTTGGATTCTGTACGGTATTATTATAGGAGGAGTTTTTATCATTGCAACAGTAACAGCACTATCCAAAAGTATCACTTCTCCGAGTCCGATTCCTGATGCCGATAATATATTCCCATTTTTCTTTATATCTATTTTTACAGATATTATTGCTAATTTTCTGATAGGTCCCGGAGGTGTTTTTCTTATTCTCTCTATCGTTTCAGGACTTATCCTATTTATATCTCCCATTATCGGAGGAATTAAAGGACTGAATGGTCAAACCTGGAAATATCCACTGTCCATTCCATTTTTAAAATAATTTATTTACTTAAATATTTAATTTAGTTATGACTAAACAGAAGAAATTCATCACTTGTGATGGTAACCAAGCTGCAGCACATATCTCATATATGTTCTCTGAAGTAGCAGCTATCTATCCTATCACCCCTTCTTCGACTATGGCTGAGTACGTAGACGAATGGGCTGCCGCAGGACGCAAGAACATCTTCGGCGAAACAGTATTAGTACAAGAAATGCAATCAGAAGCCGGTGCAGCAGGAGCTCTTCACGGTTCATTACAAGCCGGTGCATTGACTACTACTTACACTGCTTCCCAAGGTCTTCTCCTGATGATACCTAACATGTATAAAATTGCTGGTGAATTCTTGCCTTGCGTATTCCACGTATCTGCACGTACATTAGCTTCTCATGCTTTGTGTATCTTCGGCGACCACCAAGACGTTATGTCTACTCGTCAAACAGGTTTTGCCATGTTGGCAGAAGGTTCTGTACAGGAAGTTATGGACTTGGCCGGTGTAGCTCACTTAGCTACTATTAAAACTCGTGTACCGTTCGTAAACTTCTTCGACGGATTCCGTACTTCTCACGAAATTCAAAAGATCGAAATGTTGGAAAACGAAGATCTTGCTCCGCTGGTAGACCAAGAGGCATTAGCTGAGTTCCGCGCCCGTGCACTCAATCCAATGAATCCGGTTGCACGTGGTATGGCTGAAAATCCTGACCATTTCTTCCAACATCGCGAATCATGCAATAACTTCTATGAAACAGTTCCGGCTGCTGTAGAAGAATATATGAATGAAATTTATAAGATCACAGGTCGCAAATATGGTTTGTTCGATTACTATGGAGCAGAAGATGCAGAACGCGTTATTATCGCAATGGGTTCTGTAACAGAAGCTGCCCGTGAAGCTATCGACTATCTGGTAGAAAATGGCGAAAAAGTAGGTATGGTTGCCGTACATTTGTATCGTCCATTCTCTGCTAAGCACTTCTTGGCTGCTGTACCTAAGACTGCTAAGACTATTGCAGTATTAGACCGTACCAAAGAACCGGGTGCTAACGGTGAACCTCTTTACCTTGACGTTAAAGACTGCTTCTATGGTGCAGAAAATGCTCCGGTTATTGTTGGTGGTCGTTATGGTCTGGGTTCAAAAGATACTACTCCTGCTCAGATTATCTCAGTATTTAAGAATTTGGCTATGCCAATGCCGAAGAATCAATTCACTATCGGTATAGTAGATGACGTAACATTCACTTCTCTTCCACAAGAAGAAGAAATTGCTTTGGGTGGAAAAGGTATGTTCGAAGCTAAATTCTACGGTTTGGGTGCTGACGGTACTGTAGGTGCGAATAAGAACTCTGTTAAGATTATCGGTGACAACACTGATAAACACTGTCAGGCTTATTTCTCTTACGACTCTAAGAAGTCAGGTGGTTTTACTTGTTCTCACTTACGTTTCGGTGATACCCCTATCCGTTCTACTTACTTGGTAAATACTCCTAACTTCGTTGCATGCCACGTACAGGCTTACCTGCATATGTATGATGTAACTCGTGGTTTGCGTAAGAACGGTTCTTTCTTGCTGAACACTATCTGGGAAGGTGAAGAACTAGCTAAAAATCTACCAAACAAGGTTAAGAAATATTTCGCTAAGAATAACATTTCTGTATATTACATCAACGCCACTCAGATTGCACAGGAGATTGGTTTAGGTAATCGTACCAACACTATTCTTCAATCAGCATTCTTCCGTATCACAGGAGTAATTCCTGTAGAACAGGCTGTTGAGCAAATGAAGAAATTTATCGTTAAGTCTTACGGTAAGAAGGGTGAAGATGTTGTTAATAAAAACTATGCAGCTGTCGATCGTGGTGGTGAATATAAACTGCTGACTGTTGATCCGGCTTGGGCTAACCTGTCAGATGAAGCAAAAGTTGAAAACAATGATCCTGCATTCATCAACGAAGTTGTTCGTCCTATCAATGCACAAGATGGTGACTTGTTGCCGGTATCTGCATTCAAAGGAATCGAAGATGGTACTTGGGTACAAGGAACTTCTCAATATGAGAAACGTGGTGTTGCAGCTTTCGTTCCTGAATGGAATGCAGAAAACTGTATCCAATGTAACAAATGTGCTTACGTTTGTCCTCACGCTTCTATCCGTCCGTTCGTACTCGATGCAGAAGAACAGAAGGGTGCTAATTTCACTCAATTGAAAGCTGTAGGTAAAGCATTTGATGGCATGACATTCCGCATTCAGGTAGACGTTCTCGACTGTCTGGGTTGTGGTAACTGTGCTGACATCTGTCCGGGTAATCCGAAGAAGGGTGGCAAGGCATTAGCTATGAAACATCTTGAAAGCCAATTGGCTGAAGTAGAAAACTGGGAATACTGTGCTAAGAACGTGAAGAGCAAACAACATCTGGTTGATATCAAAGCCAACGTGAAGAACTCTCAGTTCGCTACTCCGTTGTTTGAGTTCTCCGGTGCTTGCTCTGGTTGTGGTGAAACTCCGTATGTGAAACTGATTTCTCAGTTGTTTGGTGACCGTGAAATGGTTGCTAATGCTACCGGATGTTCTTCTATCTACTCTGGTTCAGTTCCTTCTACTCCATATACTAAGAACGAAAAGGGTCATGGTCCTGCTTGGGCTAACTCATTGTTCGAGGACTTCTGCGAATTCGGTTTGGGTATGGAATTGGCTAACGAAAAGATGCGTGCCCGTATCGCTAAATTATTCAATAATATTTTGGCAGCCGACAACGCTCCTGCTGAAGCAAAAGAAGTTCTGAAATCATGGATTGAAAATATGAACGATGCAGACAAGACTAAAGAGCTTGCACCTCAGATTGAAGCTATTATCGAACAAGGCATTGCAGCCGGTTGTCCGACTAGCAAAGAACTGAAAAGCTTGACTCAATATCTTGTAAAACGCAGTCAGTGGATCATCGGTGGTGACGGTGCTTCTTATGATATTGGTTACGGTGGTCTTGACCATGTAATTGCTTCCGGTAAGGATGTGAATATCCTTGTTTTGGATACTGAAGTTTATTCTAACACAGGTGGTCAGTCTTCTAAAGCTACTCCGGTGGGTGCTATTGCTAAGTTTGCTGCTTCAGGTAAGCGCATACGTAAGAAAGACCTCGGTCTGATGGCTACTACTTACGGTTATGTTTACGTTGCTCAGATTGCTATGGGTGCTGACCAAGCTCAGACTCTGAAAGCTATTCGTGAAGCTGAAGCATATCCAGGACCATCATTGATTATCGCTTATGCTCCTTGTATCAACCACGGTTTGAAAGCGGGTATGGGTAAGAGCCAAGAAGAAGAAGAAAAAGCTGTTGCATGTGGTTACTGGCACTTGTGGCGTTACAACCCAACTTTGGAAGCTGAAGGCAAGAATCCATTCCAACTCGACAGCAAAGAACCAAACTGGGCTGATTTCCAACCATTCTTGAAGAGCGAGGTTCGTTACTCTTCTGTAATGAAACAATATCCTGCTGAAGCAGACGAACTCTTCAAAGCTGCTGAAGATAATGCTAAGTGGCGTTACAACAGCTACAAACGTTTGTCTAAGGAAAATTGGGGTGCTGATATTGACTAATAAGTAATCATCCTATATAGTAAAAAGGTAGAAATCTTGAAAACAGATTTCTACCTTTTTTTGTTTATATGTTATAAAATCTACTGTCCTCCACCAATAAGGACAATAATAAAACGTCGAGATATGGTTGGATTTATTATCTGGATTGTCGGTATTATACTGACTATCAAAGCAGCAATAGAAATATGGAATCTAAATGCTGCCTTAGAAAAAAGAATTATAGCTATCGTATTAATTCTACTTACCAGTTGGCTGGGACTTCTTTTCTACTATTTCTACGGAAAAGAAAGAATGTCCGAATGGCTGAAATAAGTATTTTTTCATATCCACGCAACCATTGGGTCTGAAAGTAATACCTTCGCCCAATAGTAGTTGTTTTTGTTCCTCCCATCCGGGTACAAGCCTACCTGCTGCATTGACTACCCTGTGACAAGGAATAGATAAGTCTTGAGGTATCTGCTTCAATGCACGGCCAACCATACGAGAGCATTGAGGAAACCCCAGCAATGCAGCAATTTCGCCATAAGTGGATACTTTTCCTGCAGGAATTTCTTTTACTACTCCATACACATCCTTGCAAAAATCATCTGATAAACTAGTTTTATTTACTTTATAGTCTTTCATTAATGCACATCGTTATTTCTCTACATTTTTTCTATGACACATACCTTCTTTCCATGACTATTAACATTCACAACAGGATAATACATCAATTCGGCTTTTGCAGGATTAAGATGATACGTCCCTGTATAGCGAAGAAGTGATAGAAGCTTGAATCTGTGTGGATATCATCGGGGAATACTCTCTAAAGATCATAGTTTTCTCTGAAAACAATCACAATGTATTAATAAACTTTCGAAGATCTCGAACACTCATCTTTTTTATCCTTTTCTTTTCAAAAAGTCCGTAGGGCTTTCTCCAAACTGTTCTTTATAACACTTGGTAAAATACGAAGGTGAACTAAATCCTACCTCATAACCAATTTCTGCTACATTCATATCTGATGAAGCTAGTAAAGAGGCTGCTTTCTTCAAACGAGCAATGCGCAACAACTCATTTGGAGAATAGTTAGTCAGTGACTTAATCTTACGGTAAAGTTGCACTCGGCTCAATCCCATATCCTTACCTAAATCCTCAACATTGAGATTTGAGTTTCCCATCTTCTCTTCTATTAATGCTTTGAATCTTTCTACGAATCCCTTATCCAAATCGCAGACATCTTCTTTGGCCAGAGCTTGTCCATCACCAAAGAATTGTTTCAAACGACGATGAGAGTCTATCAAGTTTCGAACACGTGATAGTAGCACTTGTGAGCTGAAAGGTTTGGAAATATAAGAATCAGCTCCTCCATTATATCCCTGGATACGTTGTTCATCCAAAGAGCAAGCAGTCAATAACATAACAGGAATATGACAAGTCTGCAATTCACTTTTCAGACGGCGGCAACATTCTACTCCATCTATACCAGGCATCATCACGTCAGAGATAACAAGATCAGGTACGTATTTCATCGCCTTCCGTATTCCTTCCAAACCATTAACAGCTTCAATAACGGTATAATCTGCCTGAAGTAGTCCATGAACATACGAACGAATATCCTCATTATCATCAATAATCAAAACTGAAGGTTTGGATGAATCATATTCCTTTTCCAGTTCTTCTTCCTCATTTGCTGTTGTTTCATTATAAATATGGTTCACAAGAGGAATAACTGTATTTTTACGGGAATTATCATCATTATTCAAAGAAGAAACAGATATCTTTGCCGGTAAATCAACGGTAAAGATTGTTCCCTGTTTTTCATCACTTTCCACAGTAATGGTTCCTCCATGCAACTCGACGAAAGCCTTTACCAGTGCCAAGCCAATACCCGAACCCGCATGATGCATATCTATCTTATAAAAACGATCGAAAATATTCCGGATATGCTCGGCAGAGATTAATGAACCTGTATTGGCAACTGTACAACGTAACCATTTCTGTTCTTCATTTTCGAATACAGATAACCGTACTGTTACTTTTCCATTGTCAGGAGTAAACTTAAAAGCATTGGATAGTAGGTTAAAATAGACTCGTTCCAACTTTTCCACATCTACCAGTGCATGATAATCGACATCTGGGATACTATCAAAAGAAAAATGAATATGTTTCTTACGGGCTGCCGCGTGAAATGATTCATTCCAACTTTCAAAACAGGAAAGAATATCTACTGAAACGGGAATATATTCCATCTTTCCGTTCTCAAACTTACGAAAATCTAAAATCTGATTAACCAAACGAAGAAGGATATTCACATTACGTTGTACCAACATCAACATTCGATGCTGATCGGGATTCAAAGACCGATCGGCAAGCAAATGTTCTACCGGATCGGCAATAAGAGTCAATGGAGTACGAAAATCATGAGAAATATTTGTAAAAAAAACAAGTTTAGCGTGGGTAGCTTCCTCCAATTGATGAGACAATTGAATTAACTGGTCACGTTGCTCCTCCAGCTTATCACGCTGCTCTTCCAATTTTTTCTTTTGTGCAGACAGCTCTTTATTCAAACGGTTTTTATAACGAAGTGATTTATAAACAACAATTAATAGTCCCCCTACAAGCAAGAGAAACAATAGACTGCCATATAAAATAGTCTGTTGTGTAGCCACACGCGAAAGGTAATTACTAATACGCCCGTTGAGTGTTTCTATTTTCAGATCAAGGTCTGATATATGGGTAGTTTGAAGCTGCATGATCCGGGCATTAGTATGATCGACTACTGCCGTATTCATCGCAGTTTCTTTGGGATATGGATTCTTTTGAAGGATATCCATTGCTAATTGCATCACTTTATCTCCATTGGTAGGATAAATAAAAGTTGCATCAAGTACACTGTCAAGCACCATTTCCAATCCATTCCCTTCACCCGGTAACGCATCAATCCCTACAAAAATCATTTCTTTTTCCCTTCCGACTTTCTTGGCAGCTTCATAGGCTCCCGGAGCAATACGATCATTATGAGCAAATACAGCATCAATTTTAGGATGAAGAAGGAGCATACTATCCATCTCAATCTCAGCAGGTCCCCTCTCCCACGCTGCATCTGCCTCGTCAATTAGTTTTATATCCGGATAATGACCAATGGCAGCAATAAATCCTTCGTGTCGTTCTATAGCCGGAGTAGACCCCCAAAGTCCAGTCAGTTCTACTATATTTCCTTTTCCATCAAGACGGGAAGCAATATAATTTCCAACGGCACGACCTATTTCATAATTATCTGCACCAATATATGCCGTATATTTATCAGAAAGAATCTTCCGATCGACCATTATAACAGGAATTCCTTTATTATAGGCTTCTTCCACAACCGGAGTCATCGGAGCAGCTTCGTTGGCAGACACTATTAGCAAATCGACTCCATTATCAACAAAGTACCGGACATCTTCTGCCTGTTTGCGGTTATCATCATTAGCCGAACGGATTTCTACAGATACACCGTCATAAAACATTGCTTCACGGAGTATCTCATCATTCATTTTATGTCGCCAGGAATCATCGCTACATTGTGCTACACCTATACGAAAACGAGGAGTATCTTGTGTACAGGATGCTACTAGAACAAGACAAAATAAAACTAATATCCAATGAAAATGCCTCATAGTATCGTGTTTTTCTCTACTAATTGTTTCTTCTACCATACAATCCCAACCTTGTAAATCGATATCGGGATAAAGATAGCAGTTTTCTCTTAAAAGTCAATAAGAGAGACCAATTATCTTATTGATTTTAATCGCTGCAATATATAAGAAATTTATAGTTGTAACTTCAAATTATATAAGTCTAATTAACTATAACTGAAAGATTACAATAGTTTTCTCTTTGCAGGTGGTTCATACAGAATTTTCACACAAAGAAAACATCTTATCGAAGCAAGAGAATAGCCTATATTACACTGTATGTATTCTCTTATATGAAATACTTTGCATCATTTCGCTATAACATAACTACTAGCTTAATAAGGTGCAAACATTTTGTTTCAAAGTATGAAGATTATCATTCCGGTCTTGTATGTTTGACTATCATTAAAACAATAAAACCTCCCAAAGCAAACAAGTTCACTTCAAGAGGTCTATATCTTTAAAACTATAAAATATATTTATCCGGGGAAAATTATAGTAACTTGTCTTTCAAAACAGAAGGTAATTCCGGCATGGCACCACTTTGCGTACAAACATAAGCAGAAACTTCAACTGCCAACCGATGAGCTTCGGGTATTGATTTACCTCTCAATATAGAAGCACAAAAAGCAGCAGTAAACGAATCTCCTGCACCAACTGTATCGGCAACAGGAACTTTAGGAGTCTCTTGGAAAGAAACAACTCCCGGAGTAAACACATAACTACCATTCGTGCCACAAGTCAGAATTAACATTTTCAGGTTGTATTTAGCCAACAGAATCCAGCATTTATCCTGTAAGTCAATACCCGGATATCCAAACATACGACTGATAGTGACCAGTTCTTCATCATTAATCTTCAGAATATTACAGCGTTGGAATGATTCGCTCAAAACTTCCTTTGTATAAAAATTCTGCCGAAGATTAATATCGAATATTTTCAGTTGTCCTTCCATATCGGACATTGTGTCGAGAAAACGATTGATAGTGGTACGACTCACTTCATTACGTTGTGCTAGAGAACCAAAACAAACGGCACGTGTATTCAATGCCAAACGTTTAAGCTCATCTGTAAAAGGAATATTGTCCCATGCAACTCCTTCTTTGATCTCATAGCAAGGTACGCCCTCACCATCAAGTGTTACTTGTACCGTACCGGTAGGATAGTCCACACATTCAATCTGATGTTTCAGATTCTTTTCTTTGAATACTTTCAGAATCTCATCCCCCAATGCATCCTTGCCTACTGCACTTACTACACGACTATCAAATCCAAACTGCGACACATGATAGGCAAAGTTTGCCGGAGCACCACCTATTTTTTTGCCTTCGGGCAATACATCCCAGAGGGCTTCACCCATACCTACTATTATATTATTCATAATCAACAGAGTTTATTTTTCTTCAAATATAAAATTATTTTCTAATACGAAAAGTAAAAAACAGCAAATAAAGTACTCCAATTGTCATTACTGCAACTGCCCCATTCTGTCCTACTGCATCAGAAGCTACTCCCATTGCCAACGGAAAAACTGTTCCTCCGAAAAGTCCCATAATCATCAGACCTGAAACCTCATTTTTCTTGCCCGGCAAATAAAGTAATGCCTGTGAGAAAATAACCGGGAACACATTAGAGTTGCCGAAACCAATCAGACCTATACAAGCATAGATCATTAATTTATCTTGGAATATAAACAGCCCTGTCATGGCAACAAGCATCAAAATAATGCTGACACCAAAGAAAGATTGAGGAGCCATCTTACGTAAAAAGAAAGAACCCAGCAAACAACCTGCTGTACGGAAGATAAAATAGAGACTTGTAGCAAAACCCGCGTCTTCCAAAGTCATGCCAAGCCGTTCCATCAATATCTTAGGAGCTGTCGTATTGGCACCGACATCAATACCTACATGACACATGATGCCAATAAAGCAAATCAAAATAAAAGGCTTTCCAAGTAAAGCCAGACATTGTCCAAAAGTTGAAGGCTTGCCTTCTTCTTTTTCTTCCTCAATTTGTGTAGCGTTAAGCAAGAGAACAGCAATAACTGCAATAATCATATAAATAGGGAATAGTACGCGCCATCCCAAACCAAAAGATGGAATAACCTGAGTCGCTCCCCACATAGCAATGTACGGTGCCAAGAAAGAAGCAATTGCTTTCACAAACTGACCGAAAGTAAGGCTGCTTGCCAGACGGTCACCCCGTACTATATTAGAAAGAAGCGGGTTCAAAGAAGTCTGCATCAGAGCATTTCCAATACCTAACAAAGAAAAAGAAATTAGCATCAACATATAGCCGTCACCAAAAATCGGTAAAAGCAAAGAGACAAAAGTAACTACCAAACTTAATAATACCGTTTTTCTTTGACCGATACGGCTCATCAACATACCCGTAGGTACTGAGAAAATCAGAAACCAAAAGAATACTAGTGAGGGGAAGATATTAGCTTGTGCATCGGTTAAGCCCAAATCCTGTTTTACATAATTAGAGGCAATCCCTACCAGATCTACAAATCCCATAGCGAAGAAACAAAGCATCACAGGAATAAGCTTGGAAAGAGAAGAGTTTTTTGTATTTTCCATTGTTTTATCTTATTAGTTTAAAAAATCAGCTATATACTTTATATGTTTTTTAATCAATCTCCTTTTGTTTTGCACCCTACATACTCTACTACAATCGTCGCAACCTCTCTTCACAGTTCCCTCCGTTATGGTAAATCAACGACATCTTAATCATAACAGAATTATAACTTGAATAAGATTCATTTTCATGGAATTGTTATATAAATAGAGAGATTGTATTAAATGTTTTGTTGGTTAGTTATTTTCACTTGGCAAAGTTAGCGAAAACTAGCTTTACTAAATGAAATATTTGTTTCATTCTCTGTTACATTTGATACCTAACGATATTTTTCTGTAAACCTAGAGCCTAATTTCCATTGCTAATTTTACTGTAGAAGGATAGATATAACAGTCTTTCAGTCAAGTTCCGTTATATTTATCCGTATCTATCTTTACCACAAATTCTATATCTGGGATATAACCTTCAGCTCCAATCTGACCGAAGAATTTAATCACCGTTCCGCTTAAAGAAAAAACACTTAACCATGCAACATTTTTCATAAATAAAATTTATATATCCTTCTAGAAATAATATCTTTGTGCATTCCAAAATAAGAAAAAGGCATTCTATTGATAGATAATTCTAAAGAACGAATCAAAAAATGATCCAACCAATAAATGACATGAAAACAATATCCAACTCTCAAATCAGCATTAAAGTATCTCCGCTTGGAGCGGAACTTTGCAGTATTTTTGCCAACGGAAAGGAGTATTTATGGCAAGCGGACCCTGCATTTTGGAAACGTCACTCTCCTGTACTTTTCCCCATTGTAGGAAGCTTATGGGAAAATGAATATCGCATTGAAGGAACTGCTTATACTCTTACTCAACATGGGTTTGCGCGCGACATGACGTTTACGCTCATTTCCGAAGAAGCAGATGAACTTCGTTACCGCCTCATCAGCAATACAGAAACTTTGGCAAAATATCCATACCCTTTCTGTCTGGAAATAGGCTATCGCCTTCACAATAAGCAAATCGAAGTAATGTGGGAAGTGAAGAATACCGGAGAAAAAGAGATGTTCTTTCAAATTGGTGCGCATCCTGCTTTTTATTGGCCGGATTTTGAAGAAACGACTCAAGAGCGAGGATATTTCGGATTTGATAAAAAAGATAATTTTAAATATATCCTAATTTCAGAAAAAGGATGTGCCGATCCTTCCACTGAGTACACAATGGCATTGTCGGACGAACTATTACCATTAGATACTCATACATTCGATAAGGATGCATTAATCATAGAAAACAGTCAGATAAAAACTGTTACATTATATAATAGGAAGAAAAAAGCCTGTCTCAGTCTTCACTTTACAGCACCGGTAGTAGGATTGTGGTCACCTCCGGAAAAGAATGCTCCGTTTATATGCATTGAACCTTGGTATGGAAGGTGCGATTGGGCACACTATACAGGAGAATATAAGGATAAAGATTGGATGCAACATCTACAAGCGGGTGAAACCTTCAAAGGAGGATACACAATAGAAATTAATGAATAACAACAGAGCGATCCATTAAAATAAAAGGGCTGTTTAGGAATCATTACCCAACAGTCCTTTTACTAACTAATCTATATCTATAAACCCTAACCTAGAAACAGCAACAAAGATAACGACTACCATTATCTATTACTATAAATGTTGTTTCAAAGTATACTAATCTTGATACATAAGTGTTCTTAATTTGATGTATGCTTTCGCTCAAATAGACTTTTGGCACAATCATATCCTTCCTCATAAAAATCCGTTAATTTCTGAATATCTCGTTCAATACGGTCTACTGTGACCGGTTTCAACGGACGAATGACAGTAATCTTTCCTTCATCTTCCATACGTTCCACCATCTTCAGTTGTTCATTGTAAACGGCACAACGACGGCTCAGTGCTTCGCGTAACTTCGGATACTTCCTATATACAAAAGAAGGGACACGAATATCCTTTGAATCCTTCCGGTAACCACGATTGCGAGTCAATACAACCACATTCCGACTGCATCCATCTGTAATAGCACGTTGTAAAGGAATAGAATCCACAATCCCCCCGTCAAGCATAGGGACATCGTCTACATAGGCAATAGGACACACAAAGGGCAGGCTACTCGATGCACGAACAATATCAATGACCCTATTCTTATCTTTTTTCTCTTCAAAGTAATTAGCTTCGCCTGTCAGGCAATTTGTAGTCACCATCACATAACGTTCAGGTGAAGAAAAATATGTTTTATAATCATAAGGTAGAATATGTTCAGGAAACTCATTGAACAACAAATCGAAATCGAGTATGTTACGTTTCTTGAGTAAATACTTCAAACCGATATAGTTATACTTCTCCAATAAGTCAATGTTACTATATTTAGCACGTCCCCGCTGACGCGAAGCATACGAGAGTCCGTTACACGCACCGGCAGAAACTCCAATCATATAGGGAAAGCGGATATCACGATCCATTAAATAATCAAGTACACCGCAGGTAAACACTCCGCGCATACCACCGCCTTCCAACACTAATCCTGTAAATTCATCAATTTCTAAATTACTCATTTATTTCCATTGCTTTTATTTCGGCGAATCACTAATAAAGAAGACAACTTAGATAATGCTTCCTCTTCTTCCGCCAATTTTGTATATGAAAGATGACTCATAACCATTAAACCATCTTTATCTTCTGTTACTAAATCATCAGCTTTTGTAAAACCAACCGGAGAAATCAATCCGGGATATTTTTCCATCAACTCTCTTATCTTGAAACGGAATTTATCATCATCTGTATCAAACAGAAAAAGGCGTACAGCATGACCGGCAGCAAGCATTCCTTCCAAATAGGAAAGCAGAAACATATCAATCATCCCTCCAAGCACAAAACTGATTACTGCCCCTTCACGATAATGACGGTTTACAAACACTGCAACCGGACACTTCACCTGTTCCAACACTTCATCAATCTTATCACGGAACAAGGATAACCACAAAATAGCACCGGGAGTTGTACCGGAAGTATCCGGGCGATAATGACTACCTGCTCCCAACAATAACATATCCGGGCGTTCTTTACCTACAAAATGAATCATCTCCTGTACCAACTTGTCAGTTACCCGGTAGCGGTTGTCTACCTGAATATCCAATTCTTCTGCACGCTCATTTATCAAAGCAAAGCTCTCCTGAGCATAGTGCTCAGCATTCAAAGGATTCAAATCGGTTCCAACTGTATAGTGAGCAGCAATCAAATGTTCTTTTTTCAGTTTCTGTCCAAACAACAGATAATAAATAGATAGAAGGTTCCGTCCTGATTCCGGTCTGCCGAAACATAAAATCAATTTACGCTTCAAAGATAACTTTTCTTCTCGATGTACAAAAAAACGTTCGACTAAATGTAACAATGGAGTAGTCATAAAAGTAGTAACTAACGCCATAATGACCAAAATTACAAAAATAGACGGAGGAAGGACTCCCATCTCGTAACCGATATTCAGAGCAACCAGTTCCATTAATCCACGAGTATTCATCAATGTTCCAATGGTCAAACTATCTTTCCAAGATTCTCCGACCAAACGTGCTGCTACTGCACACCCACCCAATTTCCCTGCTATAGCCACTGTCACCAACAAAAGGCATACTAACCATAATTGCGGGCTATTTATCAGCCCTATTTCTGTTCGAAGTCCGGTAAAAGCAAAAAACAAAGGCAAAAAGAATACCAATGAGATATCTTCTACCTTTTCCATCATAACCTTACGGAAACCTATATTAGAAGGCATCACAACCCCTGCCATAAAAGCACCGAACAAGGCATGAATACCGATCACCTCGGTAATGCAAGATGAGATAATCAGAATTAAAAGGATAAACGCAACAAAAGACTTATTAATAGCTTCCTGATTGGCATAAACCTCCCCTACCTTTTTCAGAAAAGGACGAACCAGCAGAAACATGACTGCAATATACACAGCAGCCAATCCAACGGAATAAAGGGCACTGGCAAAGCTTCCAGCCTTAGAAATGGCAATCACAACCGCCAGCAGACACCAAGCTGTTACATCATCATTAGCAGCCGAAGCAATAGCCAACGTTCCCAAAGGGCTTTTTGTCATATTCCGCTCCTGAATAATACGTGCCAAAACAGGAAAAGCAGTAATACTCATAGAAATTCCGATAAAAAGAGCAAAAGGAAGAAAAGGGGTCTGGGAAGCTGCATACTTTTCATATATCCAATAAGAAGCTAAAATACCCAAAAAGAACGGAACCAGAATACCCGCATGACTGATTACCAATGTTTCATTGATTTTATTCTTTAATACCCTGAAGTCTAGCTCCATACCAATAACGAACATAAAAAGAATCAGTCCGACCTGGCTCAGCAATTCCAAATTAGTCAAAGAATCGGGTGGGAAAATAAATTGAAAAGCACCGGGAAACAAAGCTCCCAATACAGAAGGTCCTAACACAATACCCGCAACGATTTCACCGATTACTCCGGGCTGTCCGATATAATTAAATAGATATCCGAACAGACGTACCATCAGCAATACTGCTATAATCTGAATAAGCAATGTAGCAAGCGGATGATGCAAATTATCTGTCATAAACTGACAGAACATGGCAAACGGTTCACCTTGTATTGTCGTAAAATTCGCAGCATGATGCGAGAATCGGTCTCCTTCTTCAATAGCAATATAAATAAGTCCCCCGAACAAGAGTAACATTGTAGCATAAATGAAGTAATTCTTCCTAATTCTCTTTTGCATAGACCTCAAAGTTTTGTAGTTTGCTGCATATATACGAATAAAACAAATAAAATCATCACTTAGTTTGCATAAAAATCTAAATTTTTATGCAAATTCTTGCTTTTATCATTTCTAATTCATAACTTTAGAAGACCTTAATTGTTTTAAGGCGGGTGTATAAAAAGTCCTGACCCACAGGCAAGCACTATGAGGATACAATTTGAAATTAAAGAAAGATTGCCCGAAATTATTGAGGAGATAATGAATTCTCCCCGATGGCTTTCTTCTGTGTTGGAAGAAATTAACGGTAGGACCATTGTTGTTATCCGTGATCAGGAATACAGTTCTGAAGCAACCATTGAAATATATGCTAAGGAAGTTACAATCAAAACAGCATGGTCAAAGTATACGTACCGTATATTTGTAACCCAAGATGTAGTATGGTGTGAGTACAATGGTGCTTATCGCGGACTGTTAGAACAAGTACTTTTACCAACTATTACTCCTAAAGAAAGTCTGCTAAATTCAGACGTTATTGAAAGCTCTCTTTACGGAAGAGATCATAAAAAGTTAAGGGAATATGCAGAAGATAATGTAAAGCTCAAACAATTCCGTCGGGAGAATTTTGATGAAAGCAGGAATGGTACAGCCTCTTTCGATCATCCCAAACGAGTGTATGATGAGTTTATTAAAGAAGACTATATAGTAACACCCAAAAAGAAAACGGAATAAATTAGCATTTTATCTTCATAACGCGGATTTATCAGCTTTAAAGCTTTTACAATCCGCGTTATTTCATGTTATCATTCAATATAAATATCCAACTGTTTTAAATCATTCTTAGATATACAAAAGTTTATTCGCTGTCTACGAATCAACGTGCTAATAGTCTTTCCTTCTTCCTGAACATTACATTTTCCGAGCGAATCTATCGGTTCAAAATACAATAATATTCATTCTTTTTTTATGCAATTTGTGTACAATCGGATGAAAATACAGCAGGATTGTCTATATTTGCAGCTAAAATAAATTAATATTCATAAGAATGAAAAAGACAATACTTATTGCTGCCTTAAGCCTGTTTAGCCTGAGCACTATGGCACAAGACGCAAAACCCGAAGAGGGATTTGTATTCACAACTGTGAAAGAAAATCCGATCACATCTATCAAAAACCAGAATCGTTCAAGTACTTGCTGGAGTTTTTCCGCACTCGGATTCCTGGAAGCTGAACTACTCCGTATGGGTAAAGGCAACCACGATTTCTCAGAAATGTTTGTAGTACACAAAACAATGGAGGACCGTGGAACAAACTATGTACGCTATCACGGTGACAGTTCTTTCTCTCCGGGTGGAAGTTTCTATGATATATTGTATTGTATGAAAAACTATGGTCTGGTTCCACAAGAAGCCATGCCCGGTATCATGTATGGCGATTCATTGCCGGTTCATAATGAGCTGGACGCAGTAGCCGGAGCATATGTAGATGCAATAGCCAAAGGTAAACTTAACAAACTGACTCCGGTATGGAAAAAGGGACTAAGTGCTATTTATGATACATATTTGGGAGTATGTCCGGAGAAATTCACTTATCAAGGCAAGGAATACACTCCAAAGTCTTTGGTTGAGTCATTAGGATTGAAAGCAGAAGATTACGTGTCATTGACTTCATATACTCATCATCCATTCTACACTCAATTCGCAATCGAAATCCAAGATAATTGGCGCAACGGTTTGTCTTACAACTTGCCCATCGATGAATTTATGGCTGTAATGGACAATGCGGTAAACAAAGGTTATACCTTTGCATGGGGTAGCGACGTTAGTGAGCAAGGTTTCACTCGTGATGGTATTGCCGTAATGCCTGACGTAAATAAAGATGCAGAACAGAGCGGATCTGATATGGCTCGTTGGACGGGTCAGAATGCTGCCGACAGATGTAAAGAAATGACTAATCAGCCACGTCCGGAAATGCAAATCACACAGGAAATGCGTCAGGAAGCTTTCGACAACTGGGAAACCACAGATGATCATGGAATGGTAATTTATGGTATTGCAAAAGACCAGAATGGAAAGGAATACTTCATGGTAAAGAATTCATGGGGTAAATCCGGAAAATACAATGGAATCTGGTATGCTTCCAAACCATTCGTTGCGTACAAAACGATGAATATCGTAGTACATAAAGATGCACTTCCAAAAGATATCGCTAAGAAATTAGGCATCAAATAAGATCAAACAGAAGATCGCCAACAGGAATATACGTATTCTTATCAGAAATAATACGAAGCCTGTACACTTCAGTTATCTTATGAAGATTAACAATATAAGAACGGTGGACCCGCATAAAATGCGTGGAAAGCCGTTCTTCCATTTTCAGAAGACTTGAAAGAGTGATTACCAATTTATCCTCTCCTGCTACAAAAAATATGTCCGCTTGTTTTTTTTAATCACATTAGAGAAATGTGCCGGAGTCACACCAACGTTGATACAGTTCACGTTCCCACGTTATTGATTCACTTATTTTAGCTCCGTACCTTTTATACAATTCACTTTATACAATTCACTGACTCCCTGAAAGAAGATAGTAAGAACAGCACGAATCAGCAAATCATATGCACTTTGGTACAGTTGAACCACTTCCTCCGGCAATGGCAGAACAGGACGCTTGAGTATCATAGAAAAGTAATCCAATAATGTCTCAATGTCATTCACGTGGGAAATAAACTCCGACATAGTATCGTCTTATATTATTGTCCGCCACAAAATCAACCGGCAAGTAGAACTTTTATTTAACGATTAATATATATCTTTGCCGTCGAAAAGCTACAAACCAACAAAATGAAGAAAACTATCACACTTATCGCAATCCTCTTTTGCGTTATCTCCGCACAAGCACAGGACGTTTTTATCAATGCAGATTTTGTCAGCAGTTATATATGGAGAGGTATGGACAGTGGAAATGCCAGCGTACAGCCATCACTCGGCTTCAATTGGAAAGGATTGACTGCTTATGCTTGGGGTTCTACCGAGTTTCGTAATAAGAATAATGAAATAGACTTGTCTTTGGAATATGAGTACAAAAAACTAACTCTCTATGCCAACAATTACTTCACACAAACGGAAGAAGAGCCTTTTAAATATTTCAACTACCATTCACATTCTACCGGACATACATTTGAGATTGGCGCCGGATATATGCTTAGTGAGAAGTTTCCTTTATCCATCAGTTGGTATACTGTATTTGCCGGTAACGATTATCGCGAGAATGAGAAACGTGCATGGTCCAGTTATTGTGAAATAAGTTATCCATTCAGCGTAAAAGATGTCAGCATGAGTATCGAAGCAGGTTTCACTCCCTGGGACGGTATGTATTCCAACAAATTGAATGTAGTCAATGTGGGGCTTTCAGCCACTAAAGAATTAAAGATTACCCCCAGCTTCTCACTGCCTGTCTTCGGGAAGCTGATTGCCAATCCATACGAGGAACAAGTTTATTTTGTATTTGGTCTTAGTCTCTAAATCCTATAATCATTCTCTTGTTATCTATTAATAGAAAAGTTATTCTTCTCTAGTACAAAACTTTCTATTCTCAAATAGAAAACTTATCTTTGCTTAACATTAATCTTTAAATGCAAGTTCCGTTTTTACAAATGCAAGTTGCAATTATACAAATGAAACTTGCATTTGTAAAAACGGAACTTGCATTTATAGTTTATATTTAAGGAAGAAAAACTTTCCTATTAGAAGAAAAGAAGTTTTCTATTAAAGGAAAGGAAGTTTTTCATTAATACAACAGGAGATATCTATTAATACTTTAAAATACAGATAGTATGGCACGATACATTATGGAAGAGATGCCCGATATACACAAGACGGGCAAAAAAGTTACCTATCCGAAGTTTGCACGGATACAGAAAATGAGTACCAAAGAATTAGCAAAGAGAATTGAGGATGTGAGCGGGTTCAGTGCCGGAAACATCGAAGGAGTTTTTCTTCAGGCTTCCATAGAGTTGGCACATTTAATGGCAAACGGATATTCCGTGAAAATAGACGGGATAGGTACATTTACTCCGGCACTTGCTTTGTGCGAAGGCAAAGAACGGGAAGAAGCGGGAGGCGGAGGAACACATCGCAACGCACAAAGTATTGTAGTAGGAGGTGTAAATTTCCGTGTAGATAGAACGATGATAAGAAACATTAATTCAAGGTGTAATTTGGAAAGGGCTCCTTGGAAACGACAAAGTTCGTCACAAAAATACACACCGGAGGAACGACTGAGATTAGCTTTGGAATATCTCGACAAACATACTTTTCTGACAGTCCGGGAATATCGAAGACTAACCGGTTTGTTGCAAACCGCAGCTACCAAGGAGCTGAAACAATGGGCGTACGAGCCTAATTCCGGAATAGGAATTGACGGTGTAGGATCACACAGAGTTTATGTAAAAAAGAAACCCATAGAGTAAAAAATAAGGGTGACAGATGGGGAATAGGTTATTTTCGCGCACGTTTCTTATATAGCGACCATAGACCTATACTCACCGCATATCCACACAAGATAGCTCCTATTACCATTTCTTTTAGTGATTCAGCACTATCGAAAATGAAGTAACTTAGCAAAAAGAAAGGGATAGGAGTTAAAAACAAACATACTTTGAAAATTGTATCTCTATTCATAATTACTTATATAATTAAAACACACCTCATTTTTTAATAGCTCTCTACTATCACTACCGGCAGAAGCATTACATCCGCCAACTATTACACCGGGCTTTGCTCCTACTCCTCCGACTAAAACACCCAACCCGGCTTCTGTAATAGCCTCAATACCCTCAGATACTTCTGAAAATATTTTTCAGCTCATCGCTTTTTCTTTTTAATTTGGTTAGACGATCATTTACTAACAGCAAATCTAAAAAAAAATACCATATGCAAGTCTAAAATAGGAAAATATTAATAAGATACTCTTTATAGCCGTACTTTCAACAATATAAATCCCGCTATTCAGACTCTATTTTATTCTAAAACAGAACCCGAATAGTGGGATTTCATTTAAAGAGACTTCAATCTATAAGTTTATCCTCTCAACATTTCCGGACACCTTAATACAATTTGAACACTGAACGGATTGCCCGGTGAAATTGGTCCTATCGCTATTTCCGGACACCCTAATACCTTTTGAACTCCACCATTGGGACAATCATAAAAGATATGTTCGGAAACTAATCATGATACTCATAATAGTTCTTTATCTCTTCGGAAACGCTGACTTGTTTCTCCAGTACTTTCCCTAAAATTTGATCTCCTTTAAAAATGGCTGCTTTCACCAGAGTCTCCTTATTTAAGATGAAAGGTTGTTCATAAACAGAAGAATGCTTGGATGGCTCCGAACCATCCGTTGTATAACGAATTTCTACAGGCGTCTTCTCCGTATCCAAAGTTACTTCCACTCCTTTACGGTCAGATACAATACGGGTAGTCAGTTCCATCTCGTCAGAGAATGTAAAAGGACGTATCCCCCGTTGCTTTAACTGAGGAATGTGAGTATTCACTCTGCACTTGAAGGATTGCCATTCTCTATTCTGCTGAGGTGTCCAAGCTATCTCGGCTACAGCCAGCAGACGAGGGAATATCATATATTCCAAGTGCTCTTCATCCGGAATAAACTCTGCCCATGTAGAACCTTGTACACCGATAATACGATGTGCGTTCTGTGGCTGAATATACATCATCGTATCCGGGGAGATAGGTTTCGACTTCACCAATTCTTCATTACGGGCTGCCACCACAGAGTCAGTAGGTACGGGATTGAAGGAATACATCTTCTTAATAGGAGAGAAACCGTACATAGCCTGCGGCTGAGTACGTGGTTCTGCCTGATACCAGTCGAAATACAATACTTCGCCCGGAGTCATTACAGCCCGGTAACCTTTATTGGCTGCCATGATAGCCCCTCGCTGTCCGCGATAAGACATTACAATGGAAGAAGAATCCAAATTGTTCTTTAATATTTCATCCCAGCCTACCATTGTTCGCCCACGAGAGTTTAAAAAGGTTTCTGCTTGCTGAATGATATAACATTGAAGTTCATCCACGCTTTTCATATTCCTCTTTTTCATTAGGTCCTGACATTTAGGGCATGTTTTCCATTCATTCTTACGAGCCTCATCGCCTCCCACATGAATATATTTGGAAGGAAATAATTCCATAATCTCTGTCAGCACGTCCTTCATGAAGGTGAATGTCTTTTCATTCCCGATACAAAACTCTCCGCTGGTATATGATTTCCCCATACAACAGAGTTCGGGATAACCCACAAAGACCTCATCCGAATGAGCGGGGAATTCAATCTCCGGGATCACTTTGATATGTCTTTCCGCAGCATAGCGCAAGATCTCGCGAATATCATCCTTGGTATAATAACCACCATAAGCGCCGGGCGTATTTTCGGAACAAAACTCCCTGATACTTCCTTCCCACCACTTCTGCCAGTCTTTCTCCACGCGATAAGCCCCCATAGAAGTTAGTTTCGGATATTTATCAATCTGAATGCGCCAGCCTCCATTGTCGGTCAAATGGAAATGAAAAGTATTCATTTTATAATAAGCCATTTCATCCAGCAACTTGAGGACTTCTTCTTTGGGGAAAAAGTGTCGCGAAACATCAAGGTGCATACCGCGGTATGGAAACCGGGGATAATCTTTTATTTCAACGCAAGGAAGTCCCTGAGAAGTAAGCAACTGGCAGATAGTCTTCTTACCATAAAACAGTCCCGCAGATGTAGTAGCTGATAACTCTACCTTTTCGGGAGTTACAGACAAGATATATCCTTCCTCTCCGATATCTTTCAAAGAAAAGTCTATCTTACCGTGAACAAAGGAATCAAGACCTTCTTTCATCACTTTGGCACTATCCAACTTATAATATCCTATGCCGGACTTGATACTGACAGGTTCGGGTATCAGGTTTACTTGCACCCCCTTTTCGGGGGCACAAGCAAACATACAATACAAACTCAAAACGAAAAGCATAGTAAGAGCTTTTGCTCTTAAACGAGGGGATACTATTATACTCATAACTTTTACCTATTTATAAAATACTTCCGCATTACCCGAAATACTTAACCGGTCGCCTTCGCCCATTATTTTCACTCCATTATAGGTGACATTCTCGAAGGTGAGTCTGGATATCCAGCTATTGTTGGTCACTACGGTAGACTTGTATCTGCAACCGGACGTATCTTTAATCGTAATATTCTGGAACAGTATATCTTCCATCGTACATCCATTCTTCTGCGGGGTTTGTTCCACACAAATGGGGCGACCCGTGGGCTGAATGTCGTCAATCAGGATGTTACGGAACGTGATGTTCCTCATCGGAGCGGCTCCGCCACCGTGTTGTTCCTGCTGAACCACAGCCAAAGCAGCTCTGAAATCACCGTCTCCATTCGATTGTTCGAGTACGATACAATCTTCAATCAAACAGTTATTGATTCCTCCCGTACCCCATGTCCAGTCGCCACACTCCGGACCTACGATGATGCCTCGGGCATAGTCGCACCAGATGAGGCATTTCTGTATTAAAACGTCTTTGGTGTCTGTCTTCGGATCATTGTTAAAGCGTACTTTCAAAGTGATACAGTCATCGTAGGTACGTATGAACGAGTCTTTGATCGTAGCACCCGCCACACTGCAAAGGTCTATTCCATCGCCGTTGAGAATCCAGCCAATAAGGTTGATGTTATCAATCATCACATTGTCTGTATTCCAAACCGATACGGTCCAACTTGGCGAATCAATAATCGTAATGCCGGACAAAGTGAAGTTCTTCAATCCTACCCCCTGCCCTTGCACGGACAGCAGGATATCTCCGTTGGCGTAATCCCCTCCCCAGTGGCGGTTCTTCTCGCCCGAAAGTATTCCTCTACCTGTGATGGTTACGTTATTACCTCTTACAAACAGCTTTTCCGCATAGAGGGTAGCACCTTCGTCTATATAAAGTGTTTCATTTTCGAGTAAGGTGATAGGTCCGGTATGATGCTCTCCGGGACCGTAATATTTCACGTTAGCGGCTGTCACATCCGGTTTGTTTGTGTCGGGACGGTTAGGGAACAAGAACAGGTTATGATATCTGTCTCCGTCAAATTCCACAGAAACTTTTCTCGATTCCCAGTCGGGCAACGTAAACTCAATGGTGTTCTTTGCACATTCCACGGGCTGAATGCCATACGAGCTGGGACGTACCTGGAACGTACTGAACTTACCGCCTGTACGTTTCTCTACACGTATCTTCACCGGACCTGTAAACTTATCAATGAAGTTGGCGTAGCACATCGTGTCACGAAGCATCTTCGAGTTATCCCAGTCGTTCCATATCTCAGCATGATGTCTCGGCCCGTCCGAACATAAGGTATTGCGTACATCTACCGTTTTCCAACGTCCGTCCTGCAATACATATACATTATAATATTTGTTCTTATCCTTGAATGTGTCATCACCCGGCCACAGTCTGAAGAACTCTTCTTTCTTTTCCGTCCAAAGATCAGCGTGGTAAGCCGTATACCGATAAGCCAACGTGTATAAACTTTCGGAGAGATATTTGGAGAAATCAACATTCAACTCCAGCGTTTGCCCTGCCTTGATTCCTTTAGCTATTTCCAGTACACCTTCCAGAGTTGTATCTTTCATCTTTAGTTGGTAAGCAAGCACCCAGCTTCCGTCAGCCTTCAACATCGGAAAAACAGCTTTCTTGCTGCCCGACTCTCCGCTTTTTATAGTGATTTGCTTATCCTGCACGGTATTCAGTACCTCAACCTTACCCGATGACAGGTACAACGCATCTGTCATGCCCGGTAAAGAAAAAGAGATCTGTTCGAATGTTTCCGGAGCATTAAGCAGGTTCACACTGATGGTAGAAGTGAGTGGCTTCATAGCAAAGCCATTGGCAGCGTCATTCAAAGGAGTATGTTCCATCCATATTTGTGGAATCTCTCCGTTGATGTCTTTCAACGACACATAATAGTCGGTAGAGATACCGCCTGACCCGACCTTACCAAAATTCAGGTTCTTATCACTTTCATAGGCAATTACCGTAGCCCTGTTGCCCGCACCGATTGATATATCCTTCAAAGATGCCTTATCCGGAGCCATTTCCAATCCTGTGCAGGAGTGATTATCAAAAACAAATAGAGCGTGCGCCCAGGAAGACAACTCTTGCGGAGCATATCCGGACTGTTCGTTAAACCGGGCATTTACTGTCGTCATGTCATCCTCTTTACAGGAAGCCGAAGCAAATACCAGAAAGAGGAAATAGGTTAATAAGATACTATTTTTCATTGTTCTACATTTTAAACAGGTTATATAAACAGAACTCTCCTGATGCTGCTACTTCCAGCCATCATTTTGAGTCAGATTCTTATTATTAAAGAGTTCAAAATCCGCTATAGGATAATAATACATCTTATCCTCCCAGATGCGGTCGTGCACCAATGTGCGTTGCACATTCAGCGTACCGTCACCTTTAGCCGTTAGAGTGAGACCATATACCTTTTTGGTATCCTTTCCCATCTTCCATCGGCGGATATCCCAGAAACGATGTCCTTCGAAAGCCAATTCTACGCGGCGTTCGTTTCTCAAACGTTTTTGGAACGATAAGTAATCCAGATTATCGGGCAAACGGGGCATTCCTACACGCTTTCTTACCTGATTGACAGCTTCCAGCGGAGACAGTTGATAGTCCACTTCTCCCTGTTTCCCTTTATAAGTAGGATTCTTTTCGGCTTCCAACAGTGCTTCCGCATAGTTCAACAGAACTTCTTCATACCGGAACAGAGGAACGATGTGCTGATAACTGGTTGTGCTGCCCGGTATCAGACTTGTTTCTTCTTTGAGCAACTTACGCAGATAATAAGACGTGGGTGTAGCTCCTTCTTTAGGCAAACCGTTTTTTCCATTCAGGAAAGATTCAATGATTTCGCCTTTAAAAGATACTCCGTTGGGAAGCAATGTCTTTTGAAACCGAGGATCACGGTTTTCCACTTTAAGGGCTGACTTACGATGTTCTTCGTTATTCCAATCGAAAGGAGTTCCGTCAATCAGATCGAATGCTTCCGCCAGGTTTTGTGACGGACAGACTCCGGAATATCCTCCTTCAAATCCGATTGGAAAGTTGGCTGCTTCAAAGTTGTTGTTGGGTGAATTCCATTTTCCGAAAATCAATCCTGCCGCTGCCGCATTATTTACTACCTCCTCATTAACCGGACGATAGATATTAGCATCTATAATATGCTTGGCAGCTTCCGCTGCTTTTAACCATTTCGTTTTATCATCCGTCGGATTGTTCAAAGGACTGGCAGCGTAAAGCAGTATCCTGGCTTTCAAAGCCATAGCCATTCCTTTGGTGGTGCGTGCTATCTCTCCTTTCGTTGTATTTTCGTAGGTAACGGGAAGCAGAGGTATGACTTCGTCGCACTGATCGACAATCCAACTGACTGCCTGATCAAAAGGAGTTGGTTTTAAATTATTCACTTCATCAATGGACAGAGAATGATCTACCAATATAATGTTGCGGTATCTCTTCAACAATTCAAAATGGAAGTAAGCACGTAGTGCCTTGATCTCCAAAGGATAGTTTTTCAATTGTTGCACCTTCTCTTTATAGTTCTCCTGATAAATGGTTGCAGGAAAATCCGACGGACAATTCTCTAAGAAGTAGTTGGCTGCACTAATCGCAGAGTAGTAGTGAGACCACTGATTGTCAATCAGGTTTGTAGACGACCAGCTACCGTCATAATACGTCTTCAGATTGTTTGACTCCCAAGCATATACAGCATCATCTGTTGCCGCGTCTCTCATGGTGTTACCAACATCGGCCAAGCCATCCTGAACATATCCGTACACATTCGTTGCTACCTGTTTCACATTCTCGAAAGTCGAGAATTGATATTCCACTGTATGATACTGAGATTCATTCAGCTCCAGAAAGTCACTGCAAGAAGTAGTGAGCCACAGGCAACCGGTTAAAATAAATATATATCTTTTCATAAACAACTTATTTTATTTAAAACTGCACATTTACACCAAGCAGATAACTACGCATGGAAGGATAACCCATGCTGATGTATTCCGGGTCCATCACTCCGACATGATCAATAGAGAATAAATTCAGACCTTTAAAGAAGAAACGGCATTCGCTCATTTTCAGACTCTTGATATAGCGGACCGGCATCTTATAATAAACTTCCAGTGTACGCAACTTCAGGAAATCTCCTTTTTCAGTCCATAAAGAGCTGCCACGGTAGTTGTTGTTATTGGACAACGTAGTCAAACGTGGATAGCGACCTTCGGGAGTATATTCCGACCAGTAATTTTGCAGGTAATGATTGGATATATTCTTATCATTTCCATACAGCGGATGATAGATACTACTCAGATTAGTAGTGACCGTAGAATGAGCCACTCCCTGAAAGTAAGCATTCAATCCGAAATTCTTATAGTTTGCCCCCAACGTAAATCCATAATAAATCTCCGGCAGTTGGTTTCTTAACTGGTAGCAATTATCGTAATCGTCTATCTTTCGGTCACCGTTCAAATCTTTATACTTCACATCGCCCGGCTGTAAATTGGCAATATAGGAAGAAGTGGGGATTCCTGATTTCAACTTTCCGTCGGCGTCAAAGTCACTC
Organism: Bacteroides sp.; assembly: GCF_028690125.1. GTDB lineage: Bacteria > Bacteroidota > Bacteroidia > Bacteroidales > Bacteroidaceae > Bacteroides. The sequence goes on from NZ_JAQVBV010000023.1 coordinate 62,038, forward strand.
TTCTGATAAAGCCCGTCGGCAACCAGCCCGTAAAAACGACCAATGGATTGTCCGGTTTCATTCATATAAGCATACGGATGATAGGTTTCTTCCATATTGATAATCTCGTTTTTGGCATAAGCAATGTTTCCCTGAATAGAATAGCCTACATCACGTATTTGCTGTTTCCATCCCAGTGAGAATTCAGCACCATAGTTCTTTACCTCACCGGTAAATATATCGGGCACTCCCACTCCAAGTACTGATGATACCGAGCCACCGGAAGATACACGTATGTTTTTGCGACGATTATAAAAAGCATCTACCTCAACAGAAAGCCCTTTCCAAAGTCCCACTTCCACTCCAACATTGGCTTTATATTCTTTCTCCGGCTCCACATGGACAGAGGGCAGGCTACCTTGAGCCATACCGGGCTCTAACACGGTTCCCACAAAAATATATTGTTGTCCGCCACCATTGAACTGTTTGTCCATATCATAAGAGAGACGGCCATCCATACCCACTATACCATACGACGCACGCAGTTTGAGGTAATCAATCGCTTTGAAATTACTCATAAACTTTTCATTCGAAAGTATCCATGCGGCAGAAACAGCCGGATACAGCCTGTATTTGTCACCCGAAGACAGCTTGCCACTGCCCGAATAAGAGAGAACGCCGTTTACAATATAGCGGTTATCATAATTATATTCCAGATTGAGTATATAATCCCGATACATATAGGTATTGTTGGCTCCTCTGTATTTTGCCCTTCCCTGACTATAGATACCTGCCGCCTTCACCTGGTGTTGATTGAAACTTTTCACGTAATCAACCTTTCCCCAGATGGTAGTGCGCATAACCTGCCATGATAATGGCCCGTTATTAAAACTTAGCTCCGTATCATTGCCATATCTCGAATAAAGGACGTCCGAAACATTGCCCGACTCATTAAAAACTTGAGTGGTATTGTAGTAAGCATAATCCTTCGACTTGGAGTCGTTTATTTCGGCTCCATTATCATAAGCTATACGGAGTTGTGCCGACAGACCGTCGGTTACAACGGATAAATCCTGATCAATGGTCAGATCGGCAAATAAAGTACGCTGCAACAAGACACTATATCCTCTTGCCGTTTTCTCTGCCAAAGGATTTCTATACTGCCAGTTCTGCGCCCATACCCCTTGAGGGCTCTTTATAGGAAAAGCAGAAGAGGGAGTATTATACATATACCCCAGATCTGTTCCGGAAGTGGGTTGCTGATACTGTTGCAAACGCCCCATCAAATTCATCCGGGCAACTGTAGTGGGAGTAATATAAGTCTCCAGATTGGTACGCAGTTTAAGAGCATACATCTCCACTTGGGTAGAATATCCATCGTTGAGATTGGTGTTATTGATAAGGCCGCGGTTGCTTGTATAATTTGCAAAAACATAGTAACGCATCCGTTGGCTATTACCGTCGAAGGATAAATTCAAGTCATGATTGAAAGCCGCTTTTCGCAACAGTTCCTTGTTCCAGTCCACGTTTGGAAGCAATGTTCCTCCATCCCCACTCGTCATTCTACGAATGTCGTGCTGACTATATCTGGGAGCGAGTCCGTCATTTTCTAATGCTTCATTCAGAGCATTCGCGAAAGTGGGAGCATTCGCCATTTCGGGAATCCGGAACGGAGTCTGTACGCTAAAGTTATAATCAACTTGTGTACGCAGTTTATGATCTCCTCCGCGTTTCGTTGTGAAACAGATCACTCCGTCGGCTCCCCTGTTTCCATACAGTGCCAGCGAGGCAGCATCTTTCAGCACAGTCACACTCTCTATTTCATCTCTATTTATATTCGAGATATCACGTTCCACTCCATCTACCAATACAATCACACTGTTGCCTCCGAAAGAACCTCTGCCACGAATATAAATGGAAGGTGTCACATTCCAGGGTTGATTCTCTCTTTGCAGGACGGTTAAGCCCGGAATCAATCCATACAAAGTGTTCATTGCGTTGGACTGCCCGGATATTTGCATATCCTCGGCAGTGACTCCGCTAACAGCTAAAGCAGTATTCTCCTTAGTTATCTTCTGATCATATCCCACTTCGAACAAACGATTGTTGCGGTCAAGGCGAACCTGTACGTCTTTATCTTTAATCGTCAGCCTGCGCAGCATTTTATTGAACTGCGAGAAAGTAACCTCTGTCCCCGGTGCTGCCTGAAAATGAATGACGCCCTTCTCGTCCGTAGTGAATATCTCATTCGGGTTGCCGGAAATCTTCATCACTACCCCCGGAACCGGATTATTCTGTTCATCAATCACATACACGTTCACAGGCAATGACTGCGCTTTTATAAGGCACGAAAAGCATATGAACACCATTAATATATTGAATCTTTTCATTGTAATCTCTGTTTTGATTTAACAAATATCTACCAACCGGGATTCTGAATAAGTCCATATCCTTTATTGATCTCACTCGTAGGAAATGCGCTCAAGAACCACTTCGGACTAAATTTATTCTTCCAATAACGTAAGTTTTCCATCGTTGGCTCCGAGAAGGACAGCTTCATATTCCCCGCATCCACAGAACCTCCTTCGGGCATGATAGTAATACCATACAAGTCCTTCCGAAAAATATCGCCTCTCTTCCAACGTGCGATATCAAACCATCTCACTTCCTCGAACGAAAATTCACGAGCACGCTCGTCCAGAATTTCTTCACGCAGTTCCGGGTTTCCTATCAATGGACATTCGGAATAAGAAGGTAAAGTCTTTCCGCTCTGCAAACGATGTAACAAGGCATCACTCATATCCGGAAGCCCCACCCTGTTTCTTACCTTGTTCAGGTATTTATAAGCACCGTCTTTATTTCCTGTTTCATTCAAAGCCTCAGCATAGGCAAGATATACCTCCGCAAGTCTCATGTAGGCATAATTGGCAGGTTTGTTATGGAAAGTGGCTTCGTTATACTCCCACAGATACTTTCTGACACAGAATCCTGTAATAGCCCGCGGGTTATCCTGAGCGACTCTTTCACGTCCTCCAACCCACATTTCGGCCACGCGACCCTGAAATTTATCTCCGACAATCATAACAGATTCGTATAGACGGGGATCACGATTTACAAATGGATTATTATCTAATGTACCTATTGATCCGTGTTCCTGTATCCATTGAGTATACGAAGCCTTCTCACCGTTAGAGTATGGAAACATATCCACATAATTGAGTGTAATACATCCACCACCATAGCCACGTCCCGCATTTCCGTTGGTATCGGCCGAGGGACCAAAATACATTCTATGATAAAGTTCTCCGAATGTTCTCATTGTGCGGCAAGTAGCAATCAAAATCTCACCATTATACCGTTCGGCATAACACTTTGAAAAAGCGTCACGATAGCCTTCCACATCCTGACTGACCGGTTCTACTAAATGGTAGAAGTCGTTGTTCTTCTTATTTTCCGCAAAAAACTCCTCACAGGCGGTAACGACTCTCTCCCAGCGAGCCTGGTCATAGTTGCCATACCAAGCCATTTTATCAATATTCTCGGCGGGTATCTTACCTACGTTGGCAACAGTGGGTTTCCCCATTTCGAGATAAGGCCTGTCAGCATTAAACAAAGGACTTGCTGCCATTAACAACACCCTTATCTTCAACGCCATAGCAGATGCTTTCGTAAAACGGCCGTCATCAACGGGAGCCACAGTCCACGGAAGTTCCGAAGCAGCCTGATCGCATAAAGAAACGATATAATTCACCGTCTTTTCAAAAGTCTGCCGCGAATAATCGGTTCCCATATCATTACCTGCCTGGATATCCGTATACAATAAAGGGATACCTCCGAAATGCCGCATCAACTCATGATACTGACAGGCAATGACCATCCGGGCTTCTCCTTTACGGATCTTTTTCTCCTCATCTGTCATATCCGGAACGCGGTCTACATTATTAATATACAGAAAACCTTTGCGTATTCCGGTCCACGAAGCGTCTTGCACCGGATTGAAACCGAACTTAGTGGCAAAAGATCCATTTTCAGTCTCAGCATTATACTGCCCACCATAGTAAGTACCATATACTCCTCCCCAGTTGCAGCGTGAGCTGATAATATCGGTCAGCGCGTCAAGATTGTCCCAACCCAATTTATTTCCGGGACTTTGATATTCGAAGTATTGCCCATTGTTCTCATGGACGGTCAGTCCGGTTCTCAATGTGGCATAAACTGAAGTCAGTGCTCTGTCGGCATACATTTTTGATGAGAATATAGTGTCTATAGTTATATCTCCTCCGGGAGCTTTCTCTAAAAAATCATTACCGAAAGCAATATCACTGCAACTCCACGTGCCGAGGCACAAACCGCCAACCAGCAAATATGTAATTATAGAATTCTTCATGTCATACTAATTTAAAATGAAATATTAACTCCAAAATTATAAATACGTATATTAGGATAAGCACTGTTTTCTCCGCTAGTCATGCCTTCCGGGTCAATATCAATATCATTCAAATCAGAGAATAAAGTCAATAAATTATATCCACTTCCATATAACCTCACGGATTCAACACCTATTTTCTTTAATAAATTACGATTGGTGAAGGTATAAGATATCTCGGCTGTTTTCAAGCGTAAGTATGAACCATTCATCAACCAAAGATCTGATTGCTCCGTATAGTGAGACTTACTTTGGAAAGTCAGTCTGGGGAATCGCGCATTGTCTTGGTTTCCTTCATTCCATCTGCCATCCGCCAGGAATTTAAGAAGCATACGGCTGTTGGTGCTGCCAAACGAATCTCTGTATTCCTGATCCAGAAGTCTTGAAGCATTTAAAGCAGCCGTCCACTGCATGGAAAATTCAAAATTCTTCCATCTCAATCCACCTAAAAAGCCTAATGTATAATCGGGCCGATCACTATAACCGAAGTAGGTTTTATCATTGCCGTCTATCTTACCGTCATGATTCATATCCTTGAATAAAGCATCACCCGGACGGGGATTTCCTAATGACATTTCAGGTAATATCTGCTTGCCCTCCGAATCGACTTTCAAGTTTCCTTGTGTATCGAAATCACTCTTTTGAAGGAAACGGTCGAACATATAACCGAAATTCAATCCTGTGCTACGACCTGTTTGAGCCATATAGGGTTCGTTGGGAAAGACCTCATCCATAAACATAATTTTGTTCTTCGAATAAGATACGTTTCCACGTAACCAATAATCGACTTTACCGGCTCTCGAATCCCAGCCAAGTGATAACTCATATCCATGATTATTTACTCTTCCTAAGTTGATAAGAGGCAACTGAATATCGGCTATCGAGGGAAGGGTATTACGAGTAGACAAAATATCCTTTCGCTTTTCAAAAAAGACATCAGCGGTAAAGCTCAACTGAGCATTGAACATCTTTATGTCTATTCCATAATTTTGCTTTCCTACTTTCTCCCAAGTTACTTCTGAATTGCCTATCGTATTTTCTTTTGCGTCGGGTAGCAAACTTGAACTGCCCCCCTGACCGAACTGGTAACTTCCATTACCGCCCCATACCTGATGATTTCCATTCCATGAACCATTTAAGTAAAGGAAACGATGTCCGCTATACTTATCATTACCTACGATACCGTAAGAAGCACGTAATTTAAGAAAATCAAGAAACTCAAACTTCTTCATGAATTTCTCTTCGGAAAGTATCCATCCTACGGAAGCAGCAGGGAAAAAGCCGAATCGCTTGCCCGGTGCGAAGTTCTCCGAACCATTGTATCCGGCATTGAGGTCAAGCATATAGCGTTTCTGCCAATTGTAGGTAATACGACCTACATAGCCTACATAAGCTGTGGGGATCTCTGTATACTCACCCGGATAATATGTTTTGGATTGATTGTACAAAAATAAAGCAGTCACTCCATGATCTCCGAAAGAACGGTCGTAATTCAAACTGGCCTCGGCATACCAGTTACGCCCCCTTCCGGTATAATCCTTATAGTCCAAAGGTTCTCTAAGTCCCATCACTCCATCCGTCTGATATACAATTGTATTATCAAAACGAGGATCTGACAGATCCATTCCCGGTTGGGTCTTAGTTCCTAAATAAATAGGAGTATAAGCACTGTCGGTCACTGTTGGGGCACGACTTACGGTCATCGAATAGTTTGTATTGTAAGCACCTTTCACCGAAACACTTAATCCTTGCGTTACCATATCCAACTTTTGATTCAAGGAAAGATCCAGATTGAGGACATTGTCGTTATTGGTCTGATATCCCCAATTGTAATAACAATCTAACCCGCTGGTCAATTGCTCCAAAGGGATGTATTTATTATTCTGATTCAGAATGAACTTGCCATCAACAAAACCGGGGCTGGAAAATGGGGTACACCACATTATATTCCGCCAGATATCGTATGTCTGCGGTTCTCTTCTGACTCCAATACGCCCTCCGATATTTATCTTCAGTAAAGTAGATTTGGTCAAATCAATATCCACATTCGAACGATAATTGAAACGCTTATATGAATAGTTGGGGTCATAAACTTCATAGGTTCGCTTCATCATACCATCTTGCCCCAAGTAACCCAGTGAAACAAAGTACCTGAAACGGTCGGCTCCACCGGACAACGTGACATTGTGTTGAGTCTGCCAGGCAAGGTCCTTAAATATGTATTTACCCCAATCTACGCTGGGAAACATAATAGGATCTGCTTTGGTGCGGAACATTTCTGTGACATACGGCGAAAACTTTAATTGATCGTCAGAAATATTCGGACTATCATTGCGTTGTGCCTCTGTATATAAGTTTGCGTAACTGTAACTATCTACCCCTTTGAGGTTTCTTAAAGCTTGTGTCAAACCAAAAGAAGAACTTAACGTAATCTTTGGTTTTCCCGCCACTCCACGTCTGGTAGTTACGAGAATTACTCCATTGGCACCACGCACACCAAACACCGCTGTTGAAGCCGCATCTTTTAGAACCGTAATACTCTCTATTTCATTAGGGTCCATCTGGAAGAAGGAACGTTCTACTCCATCTACCAAAATAAGCGGCTTAGAAGCTCCGGCAGTTAATGATCCGGTTCCACGAACATATATGTTCGGATCTTCCGCACCGGGCTGCCCCGATGTTTGCACACTGGAGACACCTGTTATAGCACCCGCCAAAGCATTTGCCACACTTCCGCTGGGAGACTTCAACAGATCTTTGGTATTGATGGAAGATATAGCTCCGGTGACAGACATCTTACTTTGCTTGCCATACGCAACGACTTGCACCTCCTCCAATGTCTCGGTGTTTTCTACCAGACGAATCACAATATCCGAATGCTTTTGAGGAGTTACTTCCTTTTTTATATATCCGATAAAGGATATCTCCAGAACGACAGGACTAATCTCGTCAGATACACTAAACTGAAACTCTCCGTTTACATCAGTAACCGTCCCAATAGTGGTTCCTTTCACAAGAATGGTAGCTCCGATTAATGGTTCCGAAGTCTTATCATCCAATATTTTTCCTTTATACACGATGGCTTTATCCACCCTCGACACCACCTCAGAACTTGCTCCCGGAAACTCTTTATCCAATCCACTTCCGGAAACAGCCATCAAGGTCGAAGGCAATAACAGGGACGCAATAATCAAGTATATATTCTTTTTCATAATATCTCATTTAAAGTTATTATTTTGCATCAATAGCAATGCAATATTGTGCTTGCTGATTCATATCACCTACCACTAGCTTTCCATTGACACACAATGTAGGAATGAAATCATTAGCCATATAGTAGTTACCACCTACATAAAAGACTTCTTTCCATCCCAGTTTTTCAAGTACCCAAGCAGCTTGGCAAGTACTCATTCCATCTGCAACGACTGCACAACCAACCTTATTATCATAGGTGATTCCTATAAAAGAGCGGGCACGAGTTCCGTTCCACGCCTCTCCAAGAGCAACCTCCCAATTGGTAGCATCATTGACGTACATTTCCAAACGCGTCATGCTATGTCCGTTTCTCACTAGCCAGGGATGTCCGCAGGCGGCAGATTTCACATTCCACTCAGATGCTGTAGCCAGATAATCATCAGGGTAAGAGGCATACTTAGGCATACGGATCATCTTATCATTCTGAATAGCGGCATTATAGAATGAAACCTTGCCTTCATCATCGAAGCCTACCGCTGCTCTCCAGCCGGCATCACTGGTATTTGTTCTGTTTAATACTTGTCCATCCCAATAAAGTATCGTATTCTCACCAAGGGGCTTCCCACTCATTGTAATCAGTCCACCTGCGTCTTTTACAGCTATCTGTAGCTGATTATTGGATTTCATTGAAGCGTTGGCTTTCTTTATATCAATGGTTGCAATAGCAAAAAGGGTATTGCCAATAGTTTCTGTCGGTCTGTTGGTGCTCCAATCGCCGATAAAGGCGAGGTATTCGGGAACTTTGTCTGCCGGCACATCCCAACTCCAAGGCGTTTCGGGGGCATTATTTCTGATCGGTACTTTGGTAACCGAAGTAGCAGTATATACGGATAAAAAAGGATATTGCTGAGCATCTACAAAATCATTGGTGACATTGGTAAATCCGTAAGATTTGGGATCGCCCATTGCCGTAGCAACATTCAATCTCACTTTATATGGACGGTCGATTCCATCTAATTTAATAATAAGATCTTGTGTAAGCCCTTCGGTAAAGTCATAGGTCAAATCGCTCACAATCTCAGCCCCTTCCATCAAAGCTCCTTCTCCAAAACGCAATTCAACATTGCTCATGTCCATTACATTCTTGTTGAAATTGACCAAAACCTCCTTAGTAGAATTTTGAACGGTTACATCATTAGGTAAACCTACCACTCCTATCTTCGTATCATCCAAAATAGGAAATGCCTTTGAAAAGATATTAAACCAGTATTTGACAATGCGGTTATCCGGTGCTCTGAAATTCAATACAGGATAATTAGCCAGATCTGCTTTGTTAATATCTTTAGGGAAAATCAATTCATAACCATCGTTTAACTCAATATTCAGTTTGGCTTCCGAGAAGTTCTCCGCAGTTTCGAAAGATAAAGAAAGGTTTTTCCCATCCACCACTTTAGCTTGTACTTTCTCTTTATCTACTTCTACAAAGACAGATTTAAATGGTTGATTTTGCTCGTTCGTTTCATTCTCATCCGTACATGAGGAGCTACATATCATCATTCCTATATATAATAAAGGAATAAAGCAGATTTTTAATAATGTGTTTTCTATTTTCATGATAAATAGCAGAATTATTAGTTTAGCATTAATAAATATTAGACAAAAGGATTTTAGCGACAGAGAAGCTAGGGTGGTTTGTAGTGCATCATAATAGATTTGGTTTTAAGATTAACATAAATATAAGATGAATTGTCCTGCCAATAGCTTTTTGGACAATTCAAAGATAGGGAGCTTCGATAACTAAAAGGTCGAATATTTACCGAAATACTTCTCTAAAGCCTTCAGAAGGCACATATTTTATAGAATAATCTCAATCAAGGTTGTAAACGGTCCATATATTCCTTGGGAGACAAGGAATATTTCTTTTTAAAACAGGTACTAAAATACTTGGGATCATTGAAGCCGACAGAGTAAGCCAGGTCTGCAATCCTCATTCTTTTTTGTTCTTCCAACAACTTACAGGCAGCCGTTAAACGTACATTCAGAATAAAAATGGACGGGGTCAGACCTGTTAAAGATTTTAGTTTCTCAGTGAGCACAGTGCGAGACGTTCCCATCTCTTTCACAAACTCGGGTTGTCCAAATTCACAATCACTCAAATGCGAGTTTACACAATCAATAGCTCTTTGGATAAAACTTTCATCCATTGAGGTATATTCCAGTTTTCCCACTTCAAAAACCAACTGCTTCCTAAAATCAGCTCCTTTTCGCTCTTGTTTTTTAAGTAGGTTCATTATTTGAGCATATAACAAAGAGAAATTACAGGGTTTGCTGATATATCCGTCCGCTCCTGAATTATAACCTTCTATCTGGCTTTCTTCGGTTCCTCTGGCGGTCAATAGAATAACCGGTATATGACAAAATTCAAACTTGCTTTTAACTGTCCGGCAAAATTCTATTCCGTCCATTTCGGGCATCATGATATCCGAAACAATCAAATTGATAGGAGTATCATTGAGTATTTCAAGTCCTTGCTTTCCATTAAATGCAGTCTTTACATGGAAATAATTAGCAAACAAATTGGAAAATAACATACACAGCTCCTCATTATCGTCTACGATGAGGATTGTATAATCTGTTTGTACGCCATCTATAGGCTCCAATTCTTCCGTATGGATTCCATTTTCACACATTATATATGGCAAACTCGATACGATCTGCGACTTAACAGAATCGTCAATCTCTTCTTCCTGATAAGCCTCTTTGACGATGGGAAGGGTTACTCTGAAACAATTGCCTACATTTTCTTCACTATGTACTGTAATCTCTCCATGATGCTTCTCTACTAAGTCTTTCACTAAAGATAATCCGATCCCTGTCCCAATGGTGTGGTATTTTCTATAATCCCCTTCATAAAATCGCTGGAAAAGAGTGTTTATCTTCCCTTTACTCATGGGTTCTCCCGTATTGATGAACTCTATTTGTATCTTAGCTTCTTCAATTAATCTCAGGTTCACCGTTATTTTTCCTTTTTCCGGTGTATACTTGGCAGCATTAGACAACAGGTTATAGATGATCTTATCTAATTTATCCGAATCATAGTATCCGGTGATGGTATGGGGGTCGCTAAGGAAATCTATCTTTAACTGCTTTTTTCCTACTAATGGGGCAAAAGCCTCAATACAGTTTTCAATAGCTGCGGAAATATCCCCATGAGATACAGATATTTTCAAGTTTCCACTTTCAACCTTCCTGAATTCCAGCACTTGTTGTATCAGACGCATCAATCGTGTGGCATTGGATGACATTATTGAATATAGGGATGCTTGATCTCCATTATTACTTTTTAAATTCTCCAATGAAGCAAGAATAATGCTAAGAGGTGTCATCAGTTCGTGCGTTATATTGGTAAAGAACTGAAGTTTAACATGGTTAATTTCCTCTATCTTCTGCTTTTCGAGTTTACTGATCTGAATCTCTTGCTGCATTCGCCAACGATAACGTACAAAGCGAATCACAAAGTAGAATAAGGTACAGCCTAGCAGGATATACAATGAATAAGCCCACCATGATTTCCAGGGTTCGGGCATAATGTGAATCGTCAATGTCTTTTGATACTTACTCCATACTCCACTCGCACTCGTGCCTTTTAATCTGAAAGTATATGTACCGGCAGGTAAATTATTATAAATAGCAAAATGTTGTTGCGCATCTACTACAATATCCTTTTCATCATAACCTTCGAGCCTATAGGAATAAAGATTTTCCTGAGGATTTTCATAATTCAAGAGTGAGAATTCAATATAGAAGTTATTTTGATCATGAGTCAATGTGATTTCTTTCGTATAGTCAATATCATGTTTAGTTAGCTTTTCCCTTTTTTTCTCCGGAAAGTCTCTCAGAGACTGATTATGTATTTTAAAATCAGTGATAACCAAAGGGAAAGACAAGGGGGTATCTTCTGCCAGCAAACTTGATTCAAAAATCCGAAGTCCCTGTGATCCTCCTAAAATGAGCCTTCCGTCTTCCATTTTAAAAGAAGCATTCTTATTAAAAAAGAATTCTGAAACTCCATTTGTTACCGTATAATAATTGATTTTCTGCAGCCGGTAATAATCATCTACTTCAAATGAAAGTACAGTGCTGTTGGTTGTTATCCAGATCCTTTGATTATCATCTTCCTGTATATTTAATATACCTCTGTTTTCGATGGTTGAGATTGATGATACAGTTACAAAAGAGTCTGTATCTTTCCGGTAGTAGGCCAATCCGCTCCACATAGTTCCTACCCACACCCGCTGACGGGAATCAACCAATAAACAAACTGTATTATAAATATCTTTTTTACCTTCTATGGCATACTTTTTATACTGCTTTGTATGTCGGTTAATCCTAATAACTCCTTCATAATTGGTAGCTATCCAAATATTCTTGTTGGAGTCTTCTTTGATATCAAAAACATTGGAAGATATAAAATTGGGGTCGCATTGAAGCCATTCGGACAAAGTATAAAACCGTCCTTGATTATCTAAGATATAGACACCTTTCCTCGTACCTATCCACAGATTCTCTTCAGAGTCTTCTTTTAAGACATGAATGCAATCATCTTCGAACTTTCGATTGACAAACTGATTTAGAAAAGTAATTTTGTGTTTTGCTTCATTATAAAACCAGATTCCCGCATTCCAGGTTCCAAAACAGATTTCTCCATTCTTTCGTTTAATAATAGCATCGACTGTAGAAGTATAAGGTAATGCTTTAAAATCAGGAATATCTACATAGTTGGCACAAGTCCGAGTCTCCAGATTATATTTAATCATACCGAATCCAATAATCCCCATCCAGAACTCGTTATTTCCGGCATAACAGATACTTCTAACCGAATTGGTTTTAAGTTTCTCTTTCACAGACTCCAGATTGTCCGTGTCATACTTCTTCCCTTCTGTCTGGATTTTGCAAAACCCTCCACCAAACATACTAATCCACATAAGATTATCTCTCGTCCGCAGAATTGAACTTACTTCGTTGTAAGGCAAAGCACCATATTCACCGTTTGGAACAAAGTTTTCAAATGAGTTCACATCCGACTCATCGCAAAGAATACTCAAACCACTTCTGCTGCCAATCCAAAGCCGATGCGCATTATCCTGTTGTATATCATAGATTATATTATCTAACAATGAACCGGAAGATTGATCGTCGTGCAGATATTGCTTATAACTCATATCTTCAGCGGTATAAGGATAATCCAATCTCAACAACCCTCTGCCCCATGTTCCAACCCATAAGTTATGATTGATATCTTCAAATACTACATTAGCCGTCCGAAGGACCGGATCTATATATGAATACAATTTATCATTTTGAATATCATATCGAAACAATCCCTGTTCCCAAGCTGTAATCCAGAGGTTTTGCTGAGAGTCTTCCATGATGGAACTGATATGCAAAACTTTCTTTCCCGACGGTTCTCTTAAATCTATATGTTTAAACTCTCCATCCTTTTCTTTTTTAAAAAGCCCTTTATCTCCTCCGATCCATAGGGTTTTATCTGTTCCATAGACTAAGTCGGCAACATTCAATTGTCCTAGCTCGCTAGAACGAATATAAGACAATTTACCTGTTATTTTATCTAATTTATACAAGCCTTTCTCAGCGGCTATCCACAAGTTCTTACAATCATCCTCAATTACAGCATTCAGATACGAATTGAAAGACTCATCTATCCCATTATAAAGTCCATAGGTAACAACATTGTATCCATCATATCTGACGAGTCCGTTATAAGTAGGAATCCAAATAAATCCGTCCAAATCCTGATATAGTTTTCGAACCTCATTAGAAGGAAGCAATTTGGACTGGATAGGAATAAATTTTAAATCGGAAATGACTCCAGCCTTTAACGCTAAGCCACTATACAGAATTCCTAGTATCCATAGTATTAAACAAAGGCTAAATCGGGGCATATTCAATGAGTGTTTTTCTAATGTAAATTCACACAAATATAGAGATTTTCCAAGATTATCTGATCATTTCTTTTAAATTTTACTCAAGTTTGTCAGCATGATAAAGACTTGGAAGAAAAGACTAATATATAAACCTATTTAATTAACGGGTCGTTTCATACATCATTTATGATAGTAGTATTTTACGAGCATAAAGACTTCGCAATAAAGTAATGATGACATCATAACAGGCCCTTTAAATCCTGTACTTTTGCTCAAAATCCTTAAGCTTGTGCATTTTTTATGCTGTTTTCTTGTCAGAACCAAGCGTTTGAGTAATTTTGCACGCTGATAGTTAACCGGATAGTTTTGATAGCAAGAGATTACTACTTGACTACTGGCTGCTAACTTGTAGAAGTACTAATACTAAAATTAATAACATGAGTTTGAAAATTGTTGTATTGGCTAAACAAGTTCCCGACACACGTAATGTTGGGAAAGATGCCATGAAAGCCGACGGAACGATTAACCGTGCGGCACTCCCTGCCATCTTCAACCCCGAAGACCTGAATGCTCTTGAGCAAGCTCTTCGACTGAAAGATGCCCACCCAGGCTCCACCGTTACCATCCTGACAATGGGACCGGGACGTGCAGCCGATATTATTCGTGAAGGACTTTTCCGTGGTGCAGATAATGGTTATTTACTGACCGACCGTGCTTTTGCCGGTGCAGATACACTGGCCACTTCTTATGCACTTGCTACTGCTATCCGTAAGATTGGTGAATGCGATATTATTATCGGCGGACGTCAGGCTATTGATGGTGATACTGCACAGGTAGGTCCACAAGTAGCGGAAAAGCTAGGTTTGACACAAATCACATACGCAGAAGAAATTTTGGAAGTAGGAGAAGGTAAGATCAAGGTAAAACGTCATATCGACGGTGGTGTAGAAACTGTAGAAGGACCTCTGCCTATCGTTATTACTGTAAATGGCTCTGCTGCTCCTTGCCGCCCGCGTAATGCAAAACTGGTACAGAAGTACAAACACGCCAAGACTATTACAGAAAAACAACAAGGTAACCTCGATTACACTGACTTGTACGACAAACGCGATTACTTGAATCTGGCAGAATGGAGCGTATCCGATGTAAACGGGGATCTTGTCCAATGCGGTCTTTCAGGTTCACCAACCAAAGTAAAAGCTATTCAGAACATCGTGTTCCAAGCTAAAGAGAGCAAAACCATCAGCGGCAGCGACCGTGACGTGGAAGACTTAATTGTTGAACTATTAGCTAACCACACTATTGGATAAAGTAATTAAGTAGCACCACTACTTAACTACTAAAAAACATTTATAATATGAATAACTTATTTGTATATTGCGAAATAGAAGAAGGTATCGTCGCAGACGTTAGCCTTGAACTTCTGACCAAAGGTCGTTCGTTAGCCAACCAATTGAACTGCCAACTCGAAGCAGTGGTTGCCGGAACGAACCTCAAAGATATCGAAAAACAAATCCTTCCTTATGGAGTAGACAAACTCCATGTTTTTGACGGTGAAGGACTTTATCCTTATACTTCTCTTCCTCATACTTCTATTCTGGTGAATCTCTTCAAAGAAGAAGAACCGCAAATCTGCCTGATGGGTGCTACCGTTATTGGTCGTGACCTGGGTCCGCGCGTTTCTTCAGCATTAACCAGTGGTCTGACTGCCGACTGTACTTCATTGGAAATTGGTGATCACGAGGATAAGAAAGAAGGTAAAACTTACAAGAACCTCTTGTACCAGATTCGTCCGGCATTTGGAGGTAACATCGTTGCTACCATCGTTAATCCGGAACACCGTCCACAGATGGCAACGGTTCGCGAAGGTGTGATGAAAAAAGAAATTCTTTCGCCAAATTATAATGGAGAAGTGATTCGTCACGATGTGAAGAAATATGTAGCCGATACAGACTATGTGGTAAAAGTAATCGAACGTCATGTAGAAAAGGCTAAAAACAATTTAAAAGGTTCTCCAATTATCATATCAGGTGGCTATGGTGTAGGTTCTAAAGAAAACTTCAATTTACTGTTCGACTTGGCTAAGGAACTTCATGCAGAAGTAGGTGCCAGCCGTGCTGCCATTGATGCAGGTTTTGCAGAACATGACCGTCAGATTGGTCAAACAGGTGTAACTGTTCGCCCAAAACTGTATATTGCTTGCGGTATCTCGGGACAAATTCAGCATATCGCCGGTATGCAGGAAAGTGGTATTATCATCTCAATCAACAATGATCCGGATGCTCCGATCAATACGATTGCTGACTATGTAATCAATGGAACAATCGAAGAAGTTGTGCCAAAGATGATTAAATATTACAAACAAAAATCCAAATAAAAAACGAGGTAATATGAAAGGACTTATTTTAGTATTAATGGTATCGTGGATTACACATACTTCATTTGCACAGGATACTATTTATGTAAATAAATATACTGAATGGGTAAATAAAGAAAATGCAATAGAATATGCTGTTGCTACTAAAATAGGCCAAGAGCAGATCAAAGTCAAATATTATGCACTGGATGGTAAACTCAAACGAGTTGAAAATTATCAAGTTTATAATGAAAAACAAAGAATAAGAAATGGCAATTTAGTGCAGTTTTATCCGGATGGAAAGAGACGCAGAGAGGAAATTTATGATAAAGATCAATGCGTAGAAGGAAAGTTATGGGCAGAAGATGGAAGTGAACTTCCATTCAAACCATATTATAAGGCTCCTGAATTTCCCGGAGGTAAAATGAATTTTGCACGTAAGTTAGCTGCCACTATTCAGTATCCGAGTGAAGCCAGACAACAAAAAATAGAAGGGAGAGTGATTTTACAGTTTATTATTGACCTTGAAGGACGTATCACTAACCCCGAAGTGTTGGTATCTGCACACCCTATTTTAGATGAAGCTGCGCTGAATACGATTAAGAAAGTATCAAAAAAAAGTGTATGGACACCTGCTAAAATAGAAGGAGAAAGCATCCCTACTTATTGTGTCATGCCTGCCCACTTTCGTTTACCTTAAAAAATAAAATTATCAAAATGGCAAATTTTTATACAGAAATACCGGAACTCAAGTATCACTTGAACAATCCGATGATGAAGCGTATTTGCGAACTTAAAGAGCGCAATTACAGAGATAAAGATGAATTTGACTATGCTCCGATAGATTTCGAAGATGCCGTAGACTCTTACGACAAAGTTTTGGAAATCACAGGAGAAATTACCGGTGAAATCATTGCTCCCAATGCAGAAGGGGTGGACGAAGAAGGTCCTCACTGTGCAAACGGCCGCGTAGAATACGCATCAGGGACAAAACAGAACCTGGATGCTATGGTAAAAGCAGGATTGAACGGTATGACCATGCCACGCCAATTCGGTGGTTTGAACTTCCCGATTACTCCGTATACCATGTGTGCTGAAATCGTAGCCGCAGCTGATGCCGGTTTCGGAAATATCTGGTCATTGCAGGACTGTATCGAAACACTGTACGAATTTGGTAATGCAGAGCAACACAGTCGTTTCATCCCACGTATTTGCGAAGGTGAAACAATGTCTATGGACTTGACTGAACCGGATGCAGGTTCCGACCTTCAATCGGTGATGCTGAAAGCTACTTACAGCGAAAAAGACGGTTGCTGGTTGCTGAACGGTGTGAAACGTTTTATTACGAACGGTGATGCTGATATTCACTTGGTATTGGCTCGCTCGGAAGAAGGAACCAGAGATGGTCGCGGACTGTCTATGTTTATCTATGACAAGCGTCAGGGTGGTGTAGATGTTCGTCGTATTGAAAACAAACTTGGTATTCACGGTTCTCCTACTTGCGAATTAGTATATAAGAATGCTAAAGCTGAACTTTGCGGTGACCGCAAACTTGGTTTGATTAAATACGTAATGGCTTTGATGAACGGTGCGCGTCTGGGTATTGCTGCACAATCTGTAGGTTTGAGCCAAGCTGCTTATAACGAAGGATTGGCTTATGCTAAAGACCGTAAACAGTTTGGTAAGGCAATTATTGAATTCCCGGCTGTATATGATATGCTTGCCATCATGAAAGGTAAGCTGGACGCAGGACGTGCTTTGTTGTATCAGACTGCACGTTACGTAGATATCTACAAAGCATTGGACGATATTTCACGCGAACGTAAACTGACTCCGGAAGAACGTCAGGAACAGAAGGCATATGCAAAATTGGCTGATAGCTTTACTCCGCTTGCCAAAGGTATGAACTCTGAATATGCTAATCAAAACGGATACGACTGTATCCAGATTCATGGCGGTTCAGGTTTCATGATGGAATATGCTTGCCAACGTATCTACCGTGATGCACGTATTACAAGCATCTATGAAGGTACAACTCAGTTGCAGACAGTAGCTGCCATCCGTTATGTGACAAATGGTTCTTATATTGCAACCATTCGCGAATTTGAAACAATTCCTTGTTCACCGGAGATGGCACCATTAATGTCTAGTCTGAAGAAGATGGCAGATAAATTTGAAGCTTGCACCAACCTCGTAAAAGAGACTCAAAATCAGGAACTGCTCGACTTCACTGCTCGCAGACTTATGGAAATGGCAGCAGATTGTATCATGTCTCACTTACTAATTCAGGATGCAACTAAGGCTCCGGAACTGTTTGCTAAATCTGCACACGTATATTTGAACTATGCTGAAGCAGAAGTAGAAAAACACGCTAAATTTATCAAGAGTTTCGATCAGGAAGAACTAGCTTTCTATAAGAAATAATCGAAAAGAGATAAACAATCTAAAAAGCATCCCTTCTTATGAAGCGGATGCTTTTTTATATCCCTTTCCCAGTAGGAACCAAACAATCTCCAACCAAAAATCAACAGATAGAACTCTAATTAAAAATGAATGATTGTGTATAGCACGAGCATCGTTTCTATAGAGTAAAATATCCCTTCCTATTTCTATCATGTTTCACTATTATTCTTTACTTTTGTGTGAAGAAAAATAATACGATTTTATCTATGATCCAAATATCTAAATAAATATATCCTTAACCGTAAAAAGAAGTAAATTAAGAATATGGCAGAAAATTTATTCATCAATGCAGGAAGTAAAGAAGAGAAATACCGGGAATTACTTCCACAACTATATTCGTTAGTAAGTACCGAAACAGATAGAGTAGCTAACCTCGCAAACATTGCAGCTGGGTTAAAGCAGACTTTCGATTTCTTCTGGGTAGGCTTTTATATGATAAAAGAAGATGAACTTGTACTTGGTCCCTTTCAAGGGCCTATAGCTTGTACGCGCATCCGTTACGGCAAAGGAGTTTGTGGTACTGCCTGGAAGGAAGTCCGTACACTAATTATACCTGACGTAGACCAGTTCCCCGGTCATATTGCTTGTAGTTCCGAATCTAAATCAGAAATAGTGATACCAATTGTCAAGGAAAGAAAGGTCATTGGAGTACTTGATATCGACAGTAATATGCTGAACAGTTTCGATGAAACAGATGCGCGCTATCTGGAAGAAATTTGTACATATATCAACTAATTAACGAGTATAAGAACAAATACAAAAAAACAGAGGCTCCATTCAAATGAATCAGAGTCTCTGTTTACTATAAATAGAACCTCCGTTTCTATCAAACAGAGGTTTCATTTTATCACCAATCTATATCTTCGATTTCACGTCCCTGATACAGCAAAAGTTGTTTATGAAGTGAGTCTAGTTCACGTCTCATATCTTCCATTCTGTCCAGCAAGTGATGAATAGCGTCGATACCCTCCATATTAATGGATAAGTCATAATACATCCGACTATAACGCTCCACCTCAGGAAGTTGTGACACGAGCAGATAATGCTCTCCATCTTCGGCACGTACTTCAATCAAACCACCTTCTTCCAACAAATCTATAAATGAAGGCTCAATATGACATTTGTGACAGTATTCACTGACAATAATTAATTCGGTCTGCATAGTGCTCATTCATTTTAGTTCATACTC
>NZ_JAQVBV010000106.1 GCF_028690125.1 Bacteroides sp.
TAGGGTCTTCAAAGTTAGGGTCATCATTGAGAGCCGCACCAGATTTACCGATAAGTAATTTCTCAGCAGTAACGGCACCTACAGCCAGTTTCTCAGTTATAATTGAGCCGTCTTGAATTAGAGTTGCTGGGATAACTTCTTCTATTCTTAAATCTTGCATTTCATGATAACCGGTACCAGTACCATTAAATAGACCAATTCGGTTTCTCATGTATTTCGCAGTAGGCGGGAAATCTGAACCATTTATAATATATGAAAACTCTTGCCAGCTTGTTGTAATCGGAATGTTCGTGCCATGTTCTAACCTTGTATCCTCGATTCCACCCAATGCAGTATAGTAATTTGTACCTATTGAAACCGGTTTACTTGCACCATTTCCAGCGGAGTCAGTTCTAATCCATAGCCGTACGCGATATGTTTTACTTCTATCAATAGGAATATACTTTACATTTCTCCATATACCATATCCAACGGACTGCCTAGCAACAGTACCCCCAACTTGCCCGTCAGTAACCGATGCAAATGTACCATTAATTGGTACAATCCATGCACTAGGGTCTTCAAAGTTAGGGTCATCATTAAGAGCCGCACCAACACGACCAATCAATAGTTTAGAAGCATTTATACTACCTGCACCTATACGGTCAGCGGCTATGGTACCAGCATTTATCTTCTCTGCACTCAAGTCGTGTATATGAGCATTACTTATAATCGCATCTGCAATCTGTGCGGACTTCGTGATAAGTTCGCCAGTCGTAACAAGGTCAGCTGTAATCTGTCCGAAAGCTACGTCGTCGGGGAACATATAAAGAGTTTTGATTTCAGATGGTGAAAGTGCACGATTGAATATTTTAGGTTGGGCGATTAGACCTTTGAGCCAATTTGAAAGATTAGAAGCATTTACAGCAGACGCACCGAATTGCATTCTACTTGCATCGACACTCCCACACTCGGTTGCTACATCTGTGGATGCCGCCAATATACCATTAACAAATAACCTTTTATATGCGGACTTTTTGTAGACAGCGGATAAGTGAACGTATTTGTTCAATGGGATTGATATATTCGTAGCCCACTGTGCCCCAGTATCGAATCTAAGTTTTCCGTTCAAAACGAAAATAGCGATTCCTTCACCCAAAACTGTTCTTGAGCAAGCTACACAATAGGTAGCTGTTACACCGTCATTGTAAACAATACAATCTACTGTAAACTCCTCTGGAGATAACCCAAGTGGATTATTTGTTTGTATGTAATCATTCACACCATCAAAACTGAACGCCTTCCCATATTCGCTATTCACGACCGCAACGCCACCGAATGCCTGCCCGTGATTACCGTTGCCAGAAACATCTTTTACACCATCAACCTCGGCTATGCTGGCGGTAGTGCAGTTTTTAGCCGATAAGCTAAGAAGAGCACCGCCTGGTGCTTTCAATGCTTGATTATTTATTTGCCCCGTATTAACTGCATTTACAGCGATTTTAGCTTCAGTTACAGCATTATTTACCAGTTGTAATTCCCCGACAACATTATTATTTAAATTACCTGTTACATCGTCAATTGCGGCCAATAAAGTTTTACCAGCAGTAACTGCATTTGCTCCTATAAAATCCGTAGTAATCTGGCCGAATGCTACATCATCAGGGAACATGTAAAGAGTTTTTATTTCAGATGGGGAAATTGCACGACCATAAATCTTTAGATGTGCGATAAGACCGTTAAACCAATAATATTGGACGCGAGACAGGGTTAAATCGTCAGTTATATCAGTCCAAACCCAGCCGGTTTTGGTTTTGATTGGCTTACCGTTGGCGTATAAAGTAGCCGTGCTTGATGATTTTTGGACTACCAAAGCAAAATGTATCCACTCGCCAGCCCTAACGGCGACTGGAGCATATGCTGATACTGGGGAATCACCTATCCCAAATGACCAATTGCCATAATATTTTGTGATAGAAATTAGTGAACCTGACGATACGACATGTTGGACGGTGCTGTAACCGCCACCACCATATTTAGCCCAAACAGAAATAGTGAAAGAATCGGTGGAGTTAAGTTCTGGTGCCCCAAAATTAGTGTGGATAATATCATTAATGTCATTAAACTGAAACGCCTTTCCCATCTCTGAATCAACTACTTCAACGCCACCGAATGCCTGCCCGTGATTACCGTTGCCAGAAACATCTTTTACACCATCAACCTCGGCTATGCTGGCGGTAGTGCAGTTTTTAGCCGACAGACTCAAAATGGCACCGGTCGGCATTTTTATCGCGTCTGCCGATAAATCAGCATCACTTACCTTTAAAGGTGTAGATGCGGCAGATGCGGCAGACATAGCGGACTCATTACCGTTTCTATCAACGGCGACTGCATAGTAAACTCTTGAATGTTCAACTGTTTCTCGCTCACTATCAGTAAATACAGCAGATGTATGGTATGTAGCTAATAAAGCAGGGGTCGAATTACCTAGTTTTCTAAATATTTTAAAATATGCAAAATCCTCAGGTATGCCGTCTGGGATTGTTATATAAATTGAAACACCACCAACAAATGGATTTACAATAGATATACTTGGAGTGCCAGGAGCTTCGGTATCTACATGTACAGAAGCGGGAACTTCTTCTGTAGGTTGTCCGTAATAGTGGCGATCCCCATCTTCTATTGTAATTGGGGATGTAACTCCCATGCTAGTAATTGTTGCTAATCTAAAATTATAATCACCAGTTACTCTACCTTTCCATATGGTTGTAATTACATTTTTATTAACAGTTGAGTCTAGTTGCCAAAATGCACTTTCTGGTTCTGATGCTTCTTTAAAATATAGTGCAACCATCTGTGCATTTTCAGATGTATGTGTAAACTCTACTTTAATTAAAGTTTGATTACTACCATCTTGAAGTATAGTATTGACAACTTCAAGAGAGTTCATTATAGGTTTAGTAGGAATATTATACGGAGAATATGGATTGCCAGGCACTTCTGGTTCTTCGCCTGGACTAACAAATGTATATACATCAATTGAGTACTCTTTAATATCCAATTCAGTTGAATCTTCATTACGTTTTATTTTTGTAACTACAAATTCTTTTTCTACCCAACCAAATTTTTCATATGAAACTTTAACTAAATCACCGGCATCTATATTAGGAATGTTTACTTCTGTAACTAAACTAGTGGTTTTTAATTGTTTAACTTTTGATTTTAAATAGTATTGTGCTAGTTTATGTGCAGTAGTATCATCTTTAATTAGTTTAAATTCAATAGTATCAGTATTCCATTTACCGATTCTTACTGCATGTGCTTCATCTTTTAAATATGGGTCACGTAGAGGAGATTCTTCATGCACACCTGGCTTTTTATTAAAATCATTACGTTCAAAATTCCATGAGTATGATAGCCTTAATCTATTTATCTGTGCGTCTACCTCT
The DNA here is from genome assembly GCF_028690125.1 of Bacteroides sp. GTDB lineage: Bacteria > Bacteroidota > Bacteroidia > Bacteroidales > Bacteroidaceae > Bacteroides. Next base: position 3,429 of record NZ_JAQVBV010000106.1, read on the forward strand.
GGTTCTGTCCACGGACTAATGTCACATTCATAGCCATTAACACCACTTGCATCAAAGTGAACACCAGAGTATGTTTTTGCACTATCTACATATACCTTTATTTTTCCATCTTCTTCTGTTAATGAGGCACGAGCACAACGCAATAATTCATCTACCCATTCACCAAACTCAGCAATCCTATCAATAGCACCATCTATTTTAAACCCTTGTATATTTGCTTCTAAAATAGCATCATCAAAGTCTAAATCATCTGGGTCTATTTCTAATCCATACCCCTCATAACCTGTGTAAGGCTTAGTAAACAGCATGTATAGGATTTTAATAGGATTTCTTTCAGGTGCAGTTCCAGTATCATTTACAATACCTTCTATATCTGCATATAGTTGGCTTACGTCACCATCTGGAGTTAATGGGTCTGCTGGTTCTTCTACACCATCAACAATTTTATAAAGTTGAACATATGCAAATCCAGGATATTCAGATTTTACGCCATCAACAAATTCTGGACTTCCGATAGAACCAGTACCTTTAAATATTCTAAATTTAATTTCTGGTGATTCTGGAGTTGGTTTATATCCATTCTTTTCTTCTATTCTGTCATAAACAACGACTTTATCAAAGTACAGTTTATTTACATTAAATAGTGGCCCAGAACCTATTATAAATTCTGACCTAAATAAATTAACCCATGCCAATGGTATTTTATTTACACTACCAAAAGGAATAGGGATTGCATTCCAACTATCATTTATGCCACTTTCAGAATAGTAATCATATGCGA
>NZ_JAQVBV010000005.1 GCF_028690125.1 Bacteroides sp.
CCGAAGAATTGAAACCAATCTTAGGAAAGCACTCTCTATAACATTTTCCTTCTCACAATTATCCCAAGGCATTGAATCTCACGGTTCGATGCCTTTTTTATTCACCCAGTCCCCACCTAATTAACCCTTTGTTAGTAATCAGAAAGGTGGGGACTTAATTTTTTAACAATGGAACAACTAGATAATAACCTCTACGCTGAAGCATTGAAGGTGTTTTTTCAGAGATCTGGGAACTTAAGATGTACGCTACTTCTATTTATAACTATACAGTATGGAGAAGAAACGTTTCCAGGCTTACAATATTAGCAAATAAATCAAATAGAAATCAAAAAAACAAATGAAGAGACTAAAAAAAATTTTCAGTAAGTTTTTCTCAAAGAAAAACACTTATTATGCCGTCCTATTGTTTGACGGACAACAAGATTATATATCAGGAACTCCCTACCCTTCTAAAAAAGAAGCCCAAAAGTTTTCTGATAAAATAATGAAAGAAAACGCCACCATGAAAGTGATAGGAATCATCAGTTTCAAGACAAATAATATCTTGTTACGGATAGAAAATCGGTTTGATAGAATCAGGGAAGAACTAGGTGATTAATATATAGAATAGCCTTCATTATTCAATACATACATTTGCAATATGAAATTCAAAAATTTACTCAGTATTATTCGTTCCAATAATTCACGCAAAGGATTATTCGTTATCCTCCATTGCGATACAAACTTCATCTCCCTATCAAATGGAGCAGTTAAAGAATTAGGTGTCAAAAAAGGAGGTATCCCTTTCATCTTCGTTTACAAAACGGAATATAATTCCAAAACTGTTTACGCCTTAAGACGTGTAAAATATGAATTTGCCGTACGCACACAAGTCGGATTAGTAACCAAGAACCGAGAAACGGGATTTTATGTATTCGAAAATATGTGCCCCACTAATCAAGCCATATTCTTCGATCTTGGTCTATTCCACAATCAAGACCAAAGATTCAATCTTATTAAAAGAACTCTAAACGAATCAACCGAATATATACTCCAATATGAAGCAGCTAGCAAGTAATATCAAACCGGACATTAAGTTTATGCCAAATGGAGACATTCACCTCACATCGAGAGTAGTGTCTCTTTTGGACATAAAAGCTGGAGACTCAATACAGATATCGTATGATAATGATGAAGTTTATATTTACGTGCATATGCGCCAAGCCATCAATGATAATATCGCAGGTATAGCTAGACGCACATCGAAAACAACCGGATATCTCCGTGTCCGATGGACATCACTATGCAGAAAGATTATAAGCATGGACGGAAGAGCCAATTTTGCAGCTTACCGCGTAGGAGAGCCATATGAAATAAACGGTCTAAAAGTTCTACCAATTATAACTAGAAAAAACTATGCAGCAGAAAGAAATTAAATATACAGGTATCACAAGCACTCCATCCGATTACGATTGTCCGGATGGAGACATCTCAACAATGATAAACCTCATCAATGAGAATGGGAACTTAGTGCCTGTCAATTCGCCAGAAACCATTTTTACTTTAGAAAACGCTCAAAAAATAGTTTATATCCATAAAACATCAGATTATTGTAATTATATCATACATAATATCGGAAATAATAAAGTTGAAAGCAAAATATCTTATTTTACAGAAAATCCTGCCAACACAACAAATATTCTTTCACTAGGGGGAAAAAAGTTATACGAGATAACCTCTATTGGAAATACATTAGTTATACTCACCGATAACGGTTTGATTTACGCCCTATATAAGTCAGGAAGTTATGAAACGCTTGGTAATAATCCCCCATTTCCTTCCATTTCTTTTCGTCTAAAAGGAAAAGTTGGTGAAATAAAAAAATTTACCATAAAATTTAAGAATAAAACTAAATATTACAAAGAAATCACATCTACCAACCCATTTGATCAAAAAAATCTTGGACTATTATTTCTAGATAATCCAACCACCTCAGAAGCTATTTACGCTAATATTAATCCAGATTCAGAAGCAGTAAAAGCCTCAGGAGGTTTCCAGTTTGACTTCATGCTTAGATATGCATACCAACTATACGATGGGTCGTTATCCATGCACTCAGTTCCAATATACATGAACGCTGGCGATGGAACTCCATATTTAATGAAAGTAGAAAGTTTCCACAACTACGTGGACGATAATGGTTCTGATAATATTGGAAAATACTCCATGATATATGATGTAGAAATTAGTATGCACAGACTTGGTTCAAGACTATATTATCAAATATGTAATTTTGATGAAATAAAAAATGAAATGGAGAAGTGGAAAGATATAATTAAAGATATATCTGTATTCATCACCCCTCCATGCTATTATATGGATCAAAACTACCAGCCTGTTCACTCTTTCAAAAATTCAATAACAGAAGGGGTAGGCGATGGAACAATAGACCTTAATTTCACCATGTCAATAGGGAGGGAAAATAATAACACAGAAATATATCATAAAATTGAAAATTACGCATATATTCATTTCACCGAAGATACGAAGTTTATTCCTGTATCGATAAAAGCCAATGCAGGAGATGGTATGTTCAATTTCCACCATATCTGCTCTATAAATATAAAAAATCTAGAATCAGGAGAAAAACTTCTTCCTTTAGAAAGTGGAATACTTACTGAACTCATCGGAAGAAAGCAAATGACAGGAGACAGCCAGAAAAATGGTACAATTGTAGCCAGATATGCTTTCACATACAATTCACGACTCAATTTGGCTAATATTACTATAATTCCCCAAATCACTCCCCTAGAATCTTGTTGTCAATATATTAATGGAGAATTTGATATTTTTGGAATAACCGAAATAGCAATCCATAAAGTATATAAATACAAAGCTTATATATTCATCAAATCAGAGAAACAAGATATAATGATAGATTGTACAAGTACCATAGAAATCAATATTCCAAATGGTTCATACTTTTTTTATCCAGATCCTAAAGCATACAAACTTATCATAGAAAGAGAAGACAGCAGTGGAAATAAAACATATTCAAACAACAAACTTGAAGAACATCAATTCCTCAATGGAGCATACAACAGCGCGATCAATAGTTTCGTCACCGATTTCGACACATCTATTCTCCATAATACCAGTCGTGGAATCCCCTACTACAATAAAATTTATACCTCAGAAATCAATAATCCTTTTAGTTTTCCATCAACTGGAGTAAAAACCATCGGCTCTGGTGAAATACTAGGTATTCGTTCTGCCACCAAAGCACTTTCGCAAGGACAGTTTGGTCAATTCCCCCTATACGCATTTACAGACGAAGGGATCTGGGCACTCGAAGTATCCAGCGAAGGAACATTTATCGCAAAACAACCAATTACCCGGGATGTTTGTAATAATCCTGACTCCATCACACAGATAGATACTGCCGTATTATTTTCCTCCGATCGCGGTATAATGCTTATTCAAGGATCTGAAAGTATATGTATATCAGACATAATTAATGAAAAACCATTCGATATCACAACACTACGAGGATACAACGAGCTGATAAAAATATCTACATTTACAGATAATCAATTTCAATACATCCCATTCAAAGATTACATAAAAGAATGCATGATATCTTATGACTATAAAAACCAACGGATTATATTATTTAACAAAAAACAAGACTATTCATATGTATGGTCTTTAAAGTCAAAAACATGGAATATACTCTCATCTAATTTTGAATACGCAATTAATTCATACCCAGATTCCTATATAATGACAAAAGAAAACACCCTCATCAATATATCCAATACCAAGAAAGAAAAATTAAATGGTATTATTATCACGCGTCCACTAAAACTTGACGCTCCTGATCTCTTAAAAACAATCAACCAGACCATACACAGAGGAATATTCGCAGAGAGCAATATCAAAACAGTTCTCTATGGATCACGTGATTGTATCAACTTCATCCCCATAGCATCAAACGCCGGACGATCCATAAACTCAATTCATGGAAGTCCGTACAAGTATTTCCGATTTGCAATTTTAACGGAACTATCTCCTGGAGAAAGTATTTCAGGAACCTCCATTGTTTTTGAAACCAAACAAACCAATAAACTTAGATAAGAAAAGAGCCACTTCAAAAAAGTGGCTCTTTTCTATTCAACTTAAAAAGGATGCATCTTTATCCTGACAGGATTCACCCTCACATTCAAGAATTTTTTAACTTTTGCTAGTTCTATGAGAGACTCACTCTCATAATACGAAACTTCATCCTTTTTAGTTATAGCAAACCACCCAGAAAGGGCTTTATTAACAAGATAAGCGTGCATTGAATTCTTCACAGCTTCCGCATTTAGTTTAGAGAAACTATATGGGACACATAAACGCACAGAATACTCATTCGGAATAATAAAGCTATTATCAACATTTAAATCCTCATTAGTCTCTATCTTTGTATACCCAGTAATACTATTCAACAACTCGCCCCAAGCCTTGTTGATGCCTTGAGTCGTCTTATCGACCTTCCCATCATCTCCAACATCCATCACTAAACTACGCTCTTTCTCATCCATTCCCTTTACAGTATCACCGACAGAGTAAGCAATAAGCTCAATATCATACATAATCTCATTACGAAGTAGTGTTATAGTAATAATACTATTCATGTCGTAGAAACTTCAGGGATAACCCTCTTAGGAGTAGTCCTCTTGTTTACCGATTCTCTAATAGCCTGAATAGAGATAGCCGATAAATCAGCATAACTCTTTGCTTCATCGGGTTTAGTTATAGTAAACCAGTCACAGATAGCCGTATTCACCATATACTTGTGACAAGCAGCTGTGATACTGTCAGCTACGGATTGATTAAAATTACTTGGCATATTAAGCATTAGCTTGAAATCTCCTGTTTCCATCTCCTGTACGTCTGACGATTTTACAGCTGTATCTACCAAATAATTAGATAACTTTGTTTTCAACTCACGATATGCGTCCCCAAGTGAACGAAGAATCTGATTCTTATGTTCTTCATCATCATTCATTTGCATATTTGCTACTTGCTCATGATTATCTCCCGTCTCCCGGCTTCTTCCAGTTAAATACGTCTTATTCTGTACCTCATAAATAAGTTCCGATTTTACAAGTGTAATAACTAATTCTTTCTTTGCCATACGTTATTTTTTTTAAGTAAATATTTTCAAATTACAGGAATTACTCTTTTAGGCTTTTTTCGATAATATAATTTACTCTTCGTTTCATTACCGGACGCAACCGCCATTGTATTATACTTTTCCTCTTCCTCCTTATTAGTGATAGCAAACCATTTACTAGCAATAGAATTCACCGCATAAGAAAATATAGAATCATTGATTGACACAGTAAGATTATTATCAAAATTACTTGGCATATCAAGTGTAACAGTCCAAACCTCAGATATATCTATTGATTGAGAATTACTAGATGTACTTACAGTAGAAATAAATCTTTTAACTTCATCCGTGATAGCACCTATTGCCTCCCTCCAAAATCTCTCAAGCATCAGACGATCATCATCTGTCGTAAACACTCTATCATAAGCCTTTCCTGTATCCTCGATAGTCTTTGCACCAACATATCCTGTCAGCTTTGCTACCTCATCATACACATTAGCCTTTTTTATCGTAAGCACTATATCCATACTTTTTTATTTTATACGCAAATAAACATATTACATCCCATTGATATCTTCTACATATTAATCATCATTCTACCAATCTCCAATTTTGTACACACCAATTCTGGATATGGAAAATCATGTGTTCCAAGAAGTAGGTAACATTACCTTGACTTTTATTTCATATTATGATAGTAAGTTAAATGAAATGTTATGTCATGTTGATTCATTATGAAAATAGCCGACCTTTATATTCAAAAAAAAATCTCTCATCAATGAGGCTACTTTCAAGCTATTTGATTATGTGTTTGAGGAAAACAAAAGCTGATATAATGATGATGAAAGGGTAAAAGTAAAGGCAGCTTATTGGGCTGCCTTTATCTTATCTGTAGCAAATATTACAAGCACTCCTTTTCTTCTTAGCTTGTTTGAGACTGATTGAAACTATTTCAGCCCTACAGTTATTAAGACCGGAGCTACTACTATTTTTATGATACATGTATGATAAGCTTACGAATAAGAGATGATTTATCAAAATTACAAGATGCAGAAAAGACAGCCTACTAGCTTCCTTTTAAACTCAATTTGATGTCTACCTATTTGTTCATAGCTGCTTCATCTTATAATGTTTTTACATCATCGCTATTTTCTTTCTGAATTGAATCGTACAGTTTTTTTAGAAAATCATGCGATACATATTCATTTTTAATCACGTTTTCAAACAAAGTGGGCGGAAAGTTTATATATTCCATTCGGGATACAGACTCATCATTTGCTCCCTCTTTCAATCGTACATCCTTTAATTCAAGGTTATTGAACAGATCGGCATTCTGATATAATTCTCGTGTCTTGGGATTAGATAGTGAACTGAATGAATTGAAAAAAAGGAGTACAAGTTCATATTTTGATAGTTGCGCCCGGAATATCTTCGAATATTTTTTAGGTGAATTGAATTCTGAAGCCATTTCCAAGATGTAATAAGCGTTCCTGAAATATGTGCCAAGCTGATTTTTATATGGAGCAAAGCAATGGTCAGCGGCTTTTTTACAGGCTTCAGCTATAGGTTTGAAATTACCCTGCTCGATATAGAGTTTTATTGCATTCAGACATAGATAATCATAGGCATTTGGGTGTACGGGTGACGTAATCATACTCCCTCCGTTCATGCACCAATCATACTCTAGGTAGGTGTTGTTAATGGCAGTAGATATATGTATATACTTCATCATCCATTGTTCTCTCGACATGTTGTTGGGAATAATCCTTTTGGTGAACTCTTCCTTAGAAAAATTCTCAGGAATGCCTCTTCTTATCTCCAGATAGAAAGTATGATATAACTCTACATAAATTTGCCTATAAGTTTTTTCAGGTGTACAAAACTCATTATATGGAGTTATTTTCCATTGACATTGCTTCGCATTGTATTCCCAGTCAATTCTTTGCACCCGCAAAGAATCCCTATACGAAATAAAAATCCTAAGTAATTCAAAAAAGACAGACCTCTCCTCGCTGTCAAGAGATTGCTGTTTATTCTGTCTCAACGTAAAAAGAACTCCGACAAATGCTATCAAGCCAGTTATCGCTCCTAACAAACTTCCAAATTCACCCCAATTAATCTGTTTGTTTTCAAAACTTCCCCAAGTTTGATTGAAATAGTAACCTAGAATTACTATTATGATTACCCCGATAATAACAGTTCCCAAAACGAGCCAATCTTTCACATATTTTCTTATTCTTGACATAGTCTATGTTTTTTCAGTTGTTCAAATATAATAACTATTTTGATATACAGAAAACCTTTTTAAAAATAATCAAATTAAAAGCCCTGAATCCTAAAACCCAGGGCGGACAGCTTATCAATGATAAGCAGCTTCTACAATTATGCGAAGATACTACTTCTTTCTTAAACGATATACCAACCAGCCGACAATTAACAGAGCGAATAATACGATTATCCCGAACGCCCAACCGCCCAACTCTAACTTCACAGACTGCCACCGACTCAGTTTCTTCTCGACCAGATAAGGAACTTGAACCGAATCAGTCTTATGAATATACGTCGTATCCCGGATCAGCTTATCCCGATATTCAATACGGTATCTATCCCGGAATACCGTATCTCCTTTCACTAACATAAATACGCTATCAAGCACATGAATTGAATCACGTTGCAAACGATCTTTATATTGCACTTCTGTTTTGATAGTCTCTACCGGGACGTACTGAGTACTTCGGCAGGAAGTGAACCATATTCCAGACATCAGGAATATGGTTAAGTAGATTAACGCTTTCATAGCTTCCGTATTTCACCTCTATTCTTTCCATCAGCCCGGTAACTTACATGAATCCAGCTGTAGTCATTCTCATTGATTAGCTGATCAAACGGTAGATGTTTGCGGATCAATTCAAACAATTCCCTGTTACCTTCCTTTGTACCGGCATAAATATCGGCAGCTTCACCCTTCATGTGTTGGGAAGTCTTAGAACCTCCTACAGCTCCGTTCAAGTCCTTAGACCTAAATCCTGAGTTGATGATGATAGGTCTTTTGAATCTCTCTCTTAGAGGGTCTAATACGTTATCCACTAAAGCCGTTAGCGAATCAATTTGCTGTTGATTCGGCTTGTTATCTATTCTCCGTACCTCTGCTACATTAGAACGACACAATTCTTTTAATGTAAAATGTTTCATTTCTTTTCCTCCTCTTTAATCATATCTTTTTTCAAGTATTCACCCAAAGCCTCTATTATCTCAGCCGGATCAGTTTTATGTTTAGCTATTTCAGCCGCAAGGGCAGCTACCTCTTTATAATCCCCCTTTACTTTTTCATCTGCCTTCTCATAGATTGACTTCAATTCAACCAATGAGATACCTAAAGCTCCAAGCAATGTAACCACAGGGAAAATCGGTATAGACCAACCATAATACCCATCTAAATACCATACCCCGCTCATCTGCATTACGTCAATTACTGTCAGAGCAATTAGAGCGTTATAATACCTGGCTATCTTGTCAATAGTCTTTTTATACATGAAGCTGGAACGTACCTCACCACGCAATTTCGCTTTTCGTATTCCACTCCAAAGATCAGCCAGTATCATAATAAATACTTCTATGTAGATGCCAAAAAGCATCCAGCCGATAACAAATAGTTCATTTAGTCCTTTCATATATTTTAATTTTATATTCTTATTACTAACTTCATACACGTTTTGCAATATGAGACAATATTTTTTCTATTTTTTTATAATTTCAAGCAGATTAATACCCGGTCTGTAGTACATACTGCCTGTATTCCAGAATGAAATATCCAGCCTTCCAGTCGTTCCAACATTCACATTATCAATATCTATAAATTGCGTCATATTATTTACCGGATTGAAATTAATATTGACTGACATACCATTTGCCTGGTAGAATATCTTATTATAATTATTCTCAGCAATAAAAGCACCTTCTCCACATGATATAAGAAGTCTAACCTTGTAGTTTCCCGCTTTTAGATTATTAAACCGGAGATATGCTTTAAGACCCGTATGAGCGTTTCCATTACAAACATGCTTACTAATGTATTTTGCAGGATATGCTCCACTGTCATCCACTGCAGGAGCAAACATGTTTTCGTTAAGAGGAGCGATATCCACATTAATTACGCCCGGATAATCACTTGGATTTTTACAGAACTCACAACTTTGAGCCCCACCAGAATCCCGTAATGCAAGAGTCTTGTATGAAACAGCCAGGGAACTGCTGACACAATTTACGATCTTACCACCTACTGAATCATAGGATATATTGTTATAACTATTACTAAATGAAACGATTGTCTTTACCGGCTCCGGTTCTACATAATCAATCTTATCTGAAAGAATAGAACTTATATTATTAAACTCATCTTTTAGCTGCACATATACGGTTTTAGTTCCATAATCCGGACTCAAGAATGAATAAACAAACTTTTCACTAAATGCATACCAGGGCATATCTGACAGGTCGGATAACTCACCCGCCCGGTAATGAGTTGGAATCCCATTGTATGTAATCCCAACGGAAACTTCCCGCGCTGTTGTGCTTGGCGCGCCGAAATTAACAGAAACACCTGTCAATTCAATCTGCTGCGGCATATAAGCAATACTATCGCTAAGTATCCGGGATTCACCAAACTGATTCTTGACTTTCAAATAAAGAGTATGCAGCCCAGGAACATTAGTCAAAGTAAAATTTTCATGTGCCGAACGAATCATTTCCCATTCTGCCCCTTCGAAAGTCGGAGATTCAGAGATGCAATAATGCGTGGCACGTTCGTCGGTCGAATAATAAAATTCTATATTCGGGGTATCCGTAACGGATGGAGTAGATTCATAAATATAAAATTCATTCAGTACAGGAGGCTTCGCTATCGCTTCTATCCTTGCCAGGTAAGCGTCCGAAAGTTCCTGCCGTAACAGAGAGATGAAATACATCGCGTCCGATCTGTCCTCCTCATTCAGGCTATGCTCAAATGCACTGGTATATTTCTCCGCACATATGGGAAGGTGATCGTCATAATTTACATTTATCAGAAGATTTCCGTTGTTTATTCCATAATTCAGACCATTTGCCGTGTCATTAGTTTTAATTGAAAGACCTGAGACACTGGATATGCCGTCTACTAAAACACAAATGTCTTTGTGATAAAAATACTGATCCGATGGAATGGACAGTGTAAATTCCACTGTCTGTCCGGCTGCTTCTTTCCGTATCATGGCATTCTTGCGTACAAACCACCATTCGTACACTTCATCAACAGTAGCCATCCAAGCTGAGTCATCACCGTCTTTTCCGAAATTATTATTAACACGCGTAAGTAGATCAACAATCGGTTGCCCCGGAGTATGAGTAAACAAATGACACCATTGAGGGTTACCGGAATCGTGTATTGCTTTTATCCACGCAAAATCCGTATCGTTATTCTCCGAATATATTCTGCGCATACCGGTAACCTTGAAAAGATCCGGATTATCGGACGGATATAACTCAATAGCCGGAGAGTTTTCACCACACATCATAACTACATCACCAGCCATGACGGCGGCTGTAATATAGTTATTATTTCCATCCGGTCGCATCATTACCTTCATCCCACGCCCGGACTTTCCTACGGTCTTTAACTGGTCCTCCTTTAGTCCTTCAAGTATTTTTAAAGGATCGTTTTTGTACCAGGCGCGCTCGTTTACATTATGCCAGTACAATGCTCCTCCAAAATCCATGATTGGAAGTGTTTCCGGCCATATGAGGTAGGGATAATTTTTACCCTCATCCTGCCTGTCCATAAAGTCATTTATATAATCGTTGCCCAGATTGGGCCAGATGGCAACGCCGACAGGCATACGGTGCTCCTTTCCGCATCCATCCGTATAGCCTAATGTCGTAGCGGGAATATAGCCCGTTGTGCGTACCTGTCCCTTGTGATAATATTTTTCGTCATCAACCCATTTCTTGTTGATAGCTCGGAATACTTTTCCGTAGGCCCCTACAGGACAATCATCTGCCGTATAGGTGAATATAAACTTCTTGTTATATTTCAAGACAGGGAGCGAAGCATTAACCGCGCCGGAATCGATTCCGTCCGGGAGTGTGATGATGAGGATAATATCCTTACGTTCAATTATAACAAGCGAGATGGTATCTGCTTTAGCGTCACAGACTGATTTGTCATCCATGATCTGCATGTAAACAGTTTTTTGCCCTTCGGCTTCGGATAAGGTAAAAGATACTTCCGAGACTTTCGGGTCAGGCCATTGTCGCCATTCAACAGTGGAAAGGTCCGGACTTTCCGATATACGGTAATAAGCAGGAATACCGTTCATGTCGGCCATGACGGTCACCTCACGGGTATAGGTACGGCTGTCATCGTTATTAATATAGATGTTTTTTAAGACAAGAGGCACATACGGATCACGGTACTCGACATTAATTGTACGTATGTTAGACTCTCCAAAAAGATTTTTCACTTGTACATAAAGTATTTTTTCTCCAAAACCTTCACTAATCATATAAGGTACATCCATTTCACCGTTTGGAATATCCACCCATCCACTGCCTGTCATATCCTGATTTTCTGATATGCGGTAAGCCGTAGGCGTTCCGATACAATTCAAATGAACAGTGACGTCCGGGAACTTGACAATGTCGTCCACCGCCTCGATTACAGTGGCGTCACGTAAGAAAACATCCGTGTTTTCAGGCGCGTCGTTTGATTTATACTCTTCGATAATCATGAATGTCGTAATCGGATAGGTAGAATTTGCGCTTCCGTCTTCAACGGCATTGATCACATCTACATTTAATATACCTTCTGTAGACTGGCAATCTTCAATCATAAGGTAAGATGTACCGTTATCTTTCTGGTTTATCACACCGGAATATTTATTGCCCACCTTGATTTTGGCAGAAGCGCCATTGCCGGCTTTCGTACCCCCAAAATGCCGGATTGTATACCTATATTCGTCTTTCAAACCGGATAATTGGAGTCGCGCTACTATATTTTCTGTCACATCGCTTTTAAATCCCGGACCACGCCAGCCGTATTTAAACACGGACTGTTCAATACCTTCGATTTCACAGTAACCATAGTCTATGTTGGTACTCCACGAATACTTAGGGCTGGATTGTATGGGAGAAATTATAATGTCGGAGACACGTTGATATGTATCTTTCAAATTTACAGATATTGTCTCTGTCTCCGGATTTCCAATAATACTATTCCATTCTTCGTCCTGAGGCAGAGGTGAACCGCTACCGGTAAAGTTGATTTTATATGTCGCTTCCAGATTTGTAAAATTACCGATTATGTTTATAACCTTTACGTTTGAAAAGCCATTGAGGGCAATTCCATACACTGATTCGATACCTATTCCCATATAACTGATACGTACATCGCTGCGGCGGTCATAGTCTTTTAATGAATCTTCCGGTATATAAAGGATAAGATTTTCTGTATTGGCTTCATCACGCGATACCGCTTGTATCAGTCGCAGGTTACCGTCTTCGGTGAGAGTAAAATTTTCCTTTGCAGTTGCTGAAATGATTCCGATCGGAAGGTCGAATGTCAGAATGATTTTCGAACCGAGTTTATCTGTCATTGCCCGTAGCAGCGTAGGAGAGCATTCTTCTGCCATCAGAGTACGGGTCGTAATTTCTTTGGAATATTCACTCTGACCGTTTAAACCAACCGCACGAATTTTATACTTATAAGTATGCCCCACAAGTAGTCCGTTATCGGTGTAGGTCAAAATGGATTTGTCTTCTACCTTTCCGGTCTGAATATATTCACCCGATTCCTCAGCACGATAAATGGCATAGTAAACAAAGTCCGCTACGGGCATAGATGTATATTCCCATTCCAGAGTGACGGATGTTACAGTCCGGGATGTCACACGAAGATTATCGGGAGAAGGAAGTTCAGAGTATGTTCTAACGCTGGTATAGTCGCTCATCGTTCCCACTTGTCTGTCTTTGACCGGGCGGATTTTATAATAATAGGTCGTGTCAGGGGAGAGTCCGGAAATGGTGAACCTGTTTTCGATAAAAACCGGAATCTCTTTCAATAAAGTATAGCCTGCTTCAGGAAGTTCTGAAACGAAGATCTGGTATCCGGTATCTTCCGTATTAGTATTGTTCCAGAAAAGTTCTACCGCGGAACCGGATATGGTCCGTGAACTAAAATCAGTAACCAAAGACTTGAAATCAGGTTCAGGGATCGCATCAAAAAAGAAGTATTCCGGAAATTCGGAGACATTTGCCCGAATCATTCCCCGGACAGGCTCTTCAATGGTTTCATTACCGGTACGTCCGTGTATGCCTTCCGGATGATAATCAATATAATCACATACTGCTTCTACCTGGCGCCAAGATAAAGAAATATCATTCTTCACACTCCAGATGATATTTCCTTCCGCATCAACATTCGGTTCATTCTGCCATTCTTCACGATCTGTTTCATATTGTTGCGCACTCAGGTTGTTTCCGCGGTTGCTGTTTTTTGCCTGGACGGGACCTGTAATGGGGAAGTAAGGGTTTTCTTCAGTGGTTGGAAGAACCACGACTTCGCAACCTTCATGCGGATTCTCCGGGTAAAAAGCGGGACCTTGCGCATATGAGGCATAACGGTCCTGATAGTAAGGTTGGTGTACCAGTATCCATTCACCATTAACATACCGTTCATGCCGCGCCCCGGAAAGTCCTGTACGCGCATGGTCATTGCCTAAGTCTCCGGGAACATTTTGTGGATTAGGAATGTCAGGAATATAAACTGTGACATGACGGACCAAACCGACACTTTCAGGTACAGGAATTTCAACTCTTGCCATGCCTGTATTACGGTTGTCATCCAGATATACCACGTACGCTCCTTTATCTTCATCCTGTTTTTTAAAACAGGCAACTACAATACGTTCATCAGTTTCAATGTATTTCATTCCTGTATACACATAGCCTTTCAGGCGGTTACGCATAGTTGCAACCCACCAATATGACCGGGTGATCGGGTAGGCACCGTTACCCAGGATTTGTCCGAACAGTCCGGTAGTGGCAAAGCCGCCACGGGCATATGAATGCTCATATCTTCTGATCGCTTCCGCTTTGGCGCCGGGAGTAGTGTCTGTGCAGTCGTTCCAGTGAAACATCTCGAAACCGGCACCACTATCCCAGTTGCCCGATCCGAAATAGTTGCTTTCCGTTTCAGTCGAGTAGTAATTGACAAAATCAACACCTAATTTCATCATCTGTACGCAAGCTCTGACAATCCAGGCGCCTTTTACATCCGAACGGTGACGGTCAGGAACAGTCCAGTCGCCGATCTGACATCCCGGTTGTGTGTAACATTGGTATTTACTTGCCGTATCACGCCCACCACTTTCACCCCATCCAAACTCCGTCAGAGCTATTTCTTTGTCGGGAGCGAAACGATTACGAAATTCAATCATCTTAATGAGTTCACCGCCGGTATTGTTTTTCATGGCTTCTTCAAAAGTAATGCCATATTGGACGGCTTCCTTCGATGCATCCTGGCTTCCTATATTGGAGAAATACATATGCATGGAAAAAACATCAACGGGAATACCGGCATTATGCCGCCTGGATTTCCAATGTAGGATAGCCGGAAGCAAATAACCTCTATTAACGGAAGCCGTACCGCTACTCACTACTTGAATATCACCGTATCTAATGCCGGAAAGTACAATACCGTCTTCATCTGTCAGCGTACGGTCGTGACCGTCGGCTGAAGCGGACAGTATGGCCGCGTATTCTTCAGCATGTGTATATCCGAGCCAGCCGGACCAGTTCTGGTCAGGTTCATTTTCCGGTTCTATTCCGCTGAGCAAGTTTAAGCCGGTAGTTTCATCTGTATCGTAAAAGAATCCGGTACCGGGCACAGCGTTCCTGCCATATTTCGCGGCAAGTGCCTGGCAAAGTTTGGCGTAAGTTTTATAGGAAGCCGCGTCGGTAGTAATACCCAAATACCGGTCAAGCCCTCTGACACCACGCTTGGGAACCGGACGCCATGTCCCGGGAAACCAATAACCGTCACAGGGACGGTTATGAACACTCTGATTACGATTATAATAGCAGTAATCAAAAACCCCAGTATTGCACAGGAATGGCTTGAGTCCGTATCTATGGTAAGTATTCAGGAGCATATCCTGCAATCCCTCCTTACTGCCGTTATTACTATATACCCAAGAAATATCACTGACCTTAAATCTCATATCGGCCAGACGCGTATAAGCGTCAGGGGTGCCATAACCGACAGCAAAATGTCCAAAGTGAATGTACATACGCATTCTCTCACCTGAACACATGCTATGGATTCTTCCCTGTTGGTAGGCATGACCATTGGTGCAAAAGAATTGGTCTACGGTTTTACGGACCGTAGAGCGGCGAAGCGGGGACATGATACCATCAGGGCATGTAGACACGGGACGACCGTATAAAAGGACGTTGTCTATTCTGTCAATGCTGCCATTGTATTCCGGTTCGGGAAAAGCTTCCGTTCCTTCAGGCATGACAGGGCTGGTTGAACTCGCTCCAAAGTCCATCTGATCAAATGACAGCTTAATAAACCGGCATTGGCCGGAACGGAAATCAAGTGACTTCCATTCATTAAATCCGATTTTTATTTCACCAAAACGTTCCCATTCATATCCGAGGTCTTTCATACCATAAACTGAAAAGTAAGGCTTGCTCCTGGAATACACGAACAATTTATCGATGGAATAAGTGGAATACAAGTCAATAATTATATTGAACGGAGAAGTATCACGGCTATACTTATATTGTGACCAGAATGTGGTATAGTCCTTATTTTTCATATCCGGGTATCCATCATCAAGAAATACATTTTTTTCCGTCTCATCAACTATATTCCCAATTGAACAGATGCTACCGTCCGTGTCGGTCAGGTAATTGCGTAACTGGGGAATCAGATTACGTTCGGTCAGGTTAATACGGAAAGCTTTCTTTGTATCTCCGCTGCCTAATGTCTTGAAGTAGATAAAGTCTGATGAATCTGAACTGTATTCGATCCCATAATTAATCTTTATGCTTTTCAAGTAAACATAGTATTCTTTATTGGATGTCAGACCACTGATAGTCATTTTCTGGATTTCTCCCGGTATGGCGGGCTCAGGAACACCTGATACTTTCTTGAGGCCTGACCAAACTTTCGGATCATCAGCATCGACAAGAGAATTGGAATAACGTATATCATATTCGGTAACCTTGTCATAAATGTTATTGGCATAAGGGGCAGACCATTGGACCATACATACGGAAGTATCGGAATATACAAGCATGAAATCCCTGACTTTCTGGGGGGTGGGAAACTGGATGTCGCCAAGCACTGTATTTGTATGAATATATATAGTGTCACCCAGACGGTTGTAATGGAGCAGGGCGATAGTGTCCCTGTTGAGAGGGAGGTCTACAGTTCCCTTTATGTTACTGGCCACAGATATCTGTTTAAAACCGGATTGAAAAACAAGTATCTTTCCGCTGCTTCCGTCTTTCGTGTTATTGATTGACAGATTGAATATCTTATGATCACCCGAAAGGGTAACTTTGGCATAAGGGGTTTTAACAAAATCAATGGTAATATTGCTGGAAACAGGCATGATTTCAGAAAACTGCTCCAGAGTGAAAGTACGGAAGACATCAAGGTTTAAAGGCTCATATTTACCACTTGTCCAAATGTAAGGTATATCGCCTACCTTGAAAAATCCATTTTCGCAAGGACCTTCCGGATAGGCGTTCATAAGCTCATCAAGAGTTTGATAGCTGCCAAGAACTACAAACTCAATACTGTCTCCTTTGGAGCCGTCATGTCCCTGCAATTTGGATATGGGAACCATCACTGTTTTAGTAACTCCCTCATATTGCTGGATAGCAGGAAGCGAATACACGCCATCCGTAGTATCGGCTACAGGAAGTTTACCTACCTGTATAGCTTCATTTTTGATCACTGGAGCCACGAGTGAGGCGAGCCGGCGTAATTCATTGTCTGTTAATTCGTCTAATAATCCCATATCTATGATTGATTTGAAATTGAATTTGTTATAGATCCGTTTTTCGTAAATGTAATTCCCATAGGACTCACATTTACTTTATAAATATCCGGTTCAAACTGCCGGGATTCCAAGTTGAAATTTCCTGCCTGAAGCGTTGAAAGAGCTATCACATCACCGTCGGCGGACAGGTTATACAAACTAACAATAGCCATACTGATCGGATTAGCACTAGTTGAATGAGAAGATTCAATAAATGAGATTTCTGATATTTTATGCCCATTCTCATTATACATTAAGATTGCATTTTTCTGTGGATCTATTTCTATGCGTTTTCCGGACAATGCAGTAACGATCTTGTTTGATATCACTTTATCAGCAAGCAAAGTATTCACGTCAATCAGTTCCAGATTCAAATAACCACCTATCATAATTGCTTTTCCTGTTGTAGCCGCATTCTCAACTAATTGAGAATAATTAGTGTAACCTAGCTGTCGCGCAACATCATCTTTTGCCGTCATGCTTGCATTGCCGAATGCCTGATTATAAGCAGTCTGAAAATCAGCACTGAAGCTTTCAAAGGTGACGAGACCTTTCAGATTAATATGTGACCCGCTCAGAAAGATCCCTTCCGGGGTGATATTGAAAAGCGACATCGCCTTGGTTCCATCGGAAAATGTACAACTGGCCCATATTTTTGTACCGTCTTTTTCGGTTAGCCAGCCGCTTTCCTCTATTTTTTTGGCGATGTTATCAATAGATTTAACGGTAGCTTCTATACTTGTGGCGGTCTGTTCTATTTTACTGTTTATTTCCTTTTTAAAATCATCCAATGGGCGGTTGGTCAGAGTTACCAGACTGATATAAATATCACCGGTGAATTGTATCAGGAAATCACCGGTGCCATCCCATGTACCGGAAAACTCGAAAATTCGTGTTTGGAGATTAGTAGCTATTGGAGCTGTTTTATACAACCCCTGCTTTTCAAAGCCGCAGGTCAGTGTTCCCGGAGTTTTACACAGATAGCGGAAAGAAATGTAAAATATGGTTGCTTTCTCAGGTTGGTCAAGATTGCTGTTTAGTTGCCTGACAAAACTATCTTTCAAATGGAGCATATACTTATTTTCATAGCTGACAACCTCGGCTATCTTCGTTGCATCAGCGTAATATTCCCCATTAACTACGATAGGTTCTTCCGCCGCGATTACTTCCAGATCGGATTCACGCAGCCAGTCCTCCAGATTCAGAGAAAAAGAGGCATTATGAAGATAGTTGTCTTCATCATTGATCCAGTGTTCTACACTTTGAATCTCTGTTTTTATAAGATTCTCAAGGACCTTTAACTGTGTGGCGATATTGATGCCGGTATTCAAAATGAAGTCACCTACATAGCGGTTTCCTTCAGGGGAAGTAACTGACACTTCTTTGCCTTCGAGTGAATAGGAATTGATTCCTGTATATTGTTTGAAAGAGGGAGCGTCGGGACCATAGGAGGATAGTATTATCGCATTCTGCCGCGTCGGATCCGTGCGATTACCTAACTGGCATATTTCATCACCTTCCTCAGGAATATCACTCCCTGTATCAAAATCAGTTTTGCTCAGATCTATATAGTCTGCACCGATTGCTGTAATCAGTCGCCAATAATATTTATTTGTGGCGTTATAGGATGTGCCTGATTGGTAGTTATCTGTTTTTACCTTAGCCTGGTCATTAACGACAAACTGGTTATGGATGATCTTCTCATCCTCCTTATTTTTAAAATAGCAACGATATACGTTCTCTAGTTCATCGACTTTGATACATTTCATTCTAGCGGGTGATAAGATGAGAGCACCACCTACATGCGATAGGGTTTCTATAATCATCTCGTTAAAGTATGATTTCACCCGAACGAACAGCTCATCGACTTCGAGATAAGACTTCTCGGTTAGTGGATCAATCTTAATACATGCACCGGAACCTAATATGCCGGTAATGAATTTACCAAAAGTCGCTCCTAAATCGGCTTGAATCAAACCTTTCGCAACAAAACCTTTTAAGAAAGTGATAAGACCGGCGGCTTTGTCGTCGTTGTTTTTGCTTAGAACCTTGTCATACACCGGACTAATCGCATCCAAATCATAAGCTTCATCTGCATATTTAGCATTTTCAACCTTTCCGGGAATAACCACCCCATCCTCAACTCCAATAACATCACTCAAATTATGTTTATGAGTCTTTAAGGCATAAGGAGGATTCTTAACTTCGAGTACTTCTGTAACTACTTTTTCAAAATCAGCAACATTCCCTTTAATATCCCCACCAATAGTCAAATCCTTATCAACTGTCAAATTACCCTCTATTAGCTGTTCCTTATCCGATGAAATATCATCTCCATAATCCCCCCATACCCTGCGTTCATCATTCCAAAACACAACTTCTCCGCTAATCGTGGCATAATCCCCAGGGCATCCTCCATAAGGATAAGTATCCCATACTTTCTCCAAAGTATCAAATACCCCTAAATCACGCTCGTCCTTCATTTTAAAAAATCTTTAGCGATTGAAAACAACACTTGACCCTGTTCCTTCTCCTTATATGTTTGACATACCATTCCAGCTGTATAATAAACAATAGGCATATAAATATGAGCGCAAATATCAACAATCCCATTCTTTATTGAAGGATAAGGCAAATACTTTGCAACTTTAACACCAACAGACGCCCCACCAACACACGAGTAGAACTCCATCACCTTTCCCGTAGGATAAGTTGTTATTGCACAAACAGGCTTATCAATACCTCCTCTAATACCCGAAAACTTAGACTTTTGCAAAAAGTATAAAGGATCCGTATCTTCAATCGGAATCACCACAGGCCTCTTCCAATCACTCATCTGAAAGACAACTAATCTCATAAAATCATCAGGAAGAACAGTATACCCCATACCCTTACCACTCGATCCACTTTCCCAATACAAATTTGAAGCGAAATTCACTCCACTGTCCAACAGTCGTGAAGGAGCCATTTCAGTTATACATCTTGTAGCATCCAAAATTTTCTGCTCAATAATAGCGTCCATAGAAAGAGTATAGACATCATCAATAAAAAATGTATTAACCTCATTTTCATCCAAAGCCTTCCGGACATCCTTAACCACCTCTTGAACGCTATAATTCATCTTATTTCAAATTAGGAAATTCTACACCAAGTTCCTGCGCGTAAGCCAATATGTTATCCTTACTACGGATTGTCTTATCGCAACCCTTAGTAATCAGATACTCCTTAGCTTCAGCAAATGAAATAATGCCCTCTTGAATATCCTTCGGTTCACCTCCATTCTTGCCCTGTGAATATTTTTCGCCTTCCAATCCTGAAGACCCCTCACCACCCCCAAAAGAATCATTCGCAACCTTCCCTTTCTCTTTGTCCGATTCCTCTTCAATAATCTCCTTCACTTCAATAATACTCCCGAATTGTTCCAATCCCTCAATTCCTCTTTGCACCTCCATGTCATTGGTACGATACTGGCTTCTACCCCCCGTCATAGAATCAAAAATAATTCTTCTCTTATTCCCACCAATTTTCAGATTAAAAGAAATCTCAGACACACATCTATATACTTTTATCATATCCGAATAAAAATTAAAAAAGGAGCGGGATAACTCCGCCCCCTAAGTTTATACTCCAATTAATTATGCTGCTTTAGCCAACTTCAAACGAGCATGTGCCTTAGCGTATCTCAAATAAACACAACTGATCTCCTGCAATACGATTGCGTCAGTATTTCTAACCCCAGCAGATTTTAAGTCCAAAATATTTCTGCTCCAGCTCACAAACGTACGCTTAGTCAAAAACTGAGGATCAAGAACCAAGCCACAATCACTCATACCATTCTGATCGAACAACTCATGATGAATAACCAATACTTCCCCAAAATCTGTATCAAAACTCTTAAACTTCAAGCTCCAATTCTCCACACTCTCCTTCAAACGGAACTTATCCGATTTAATCTTAGAGAAAGCAGCGAGCATATCACTTCCAGCAAAAAGAATTTTCCGTTTATTGCCCACTCCGACACCAGTAAACAAATCCTTCGTGATATCCACCAGTTCATTATCTGTAATTTCAGCCTCTCCAGTAGTAGTATTCCAGTCTCCTACAATAATATCCTTTCCAGCCATCCACCAGATACCTCCAGTAAACCATACACTCTGTTTTTTCACCGGATGTTTAGCTTTTCCTTTCACTCCAAACAAGAAGGTATTCTCCATACCCATTCTCATATCAAAAATCGAATCTTCCTCCAAATCACTGAAGTTCCAATCCACCTCTTTACTTTGCAACTTATCAAGTGTAGACTGCTCCACCTGCGTCATAAAGTTCTGGCAGTACTGAACCTCCGGAGTAGGAATATTACTAAACGAACTAGTCTGAGCATCCAACTCTGCGCAAGCCTTACCCATACGTATTATAACCGTATTAATTGGAATAGCTGGAATCCATATATTATTTCCATTACCATCCTTCTTTCCATTCACCGCATACACTAAAGGATTACCCGAAGCTGCAGCACCAGATACACAAAGAACCAGTTCCTTAGTATCTTGAGTAGTACCATCTTGCTTATACCCCATAACACCTATTACACGTATCGTATCTGACTCACCAAACATATCAGGATCATTCACTACAATTTCAGCCGTATTACCCGTAGTCTGTGCTGAAAAAGCAGCAGTCAATTTTCCCTTAATCGGACGAGTACCAACAGTATAATACTTTACCTCCATACTCTTTGTACCCATAGCTTTCGCATGGCGAGTAATCTGATCAATCGGAGTAGCCATTGGACGAATTTTCGTGATTCTCTTGTCAATTTCCTGAGTGTAAAGTTCATCCACCGCTTCTTTCCCGTCTGTTATAGTAGAAGCACCGGGTATAGTTTTACCCGCATCCGGCAAGTTAATCGCACTTTCTGCAAACATAACACAACCCGAAGCACCTGTCAAAAATGCGATGAGCATTAGGAGCATTGCCCCCATAAACTTTAAAACAAAACCTTTTTCCATTTTTTTGTCTATATTTAATTAATAACTATTATTTCCTACCTCTCTTCCAAATATCATCAGGATCATCATCCGAATACTTAGCCAACGCACCCTCAATTATAGGCCTCTTACTTACATTATCGTTCAATGCCCCCTGCCCA
The DNA here is from genome assembly GCF_028690125.1 of Bacteroides sp. Taxonomy (GTDB): domain Bacteria; phylum Bacteroidota; class Bacteroidia; order Bacteroidales; family Bacteroidaceae; genus Bacteroides. The sequence goes on from NZ_JAQVBV010000005.1 coordinate 22,376, forward strand.
CCCAATTGAGGCGGAATACCCTCGGGAACAGTCTTCTTCTTCTTCTCTTTGTCAATCCTTGCATTTCTTCCCTTTATTTCAGCCTCATACGCAGCGTTCTCAATATCCATGTCATGATTAAGCCCCTTTAACAACATCATCCATGTCTCTTTAGTCACCTTATCTACGATAGCATCTTCCTGAATCTGAGCAAACATTTCAAAGGCCTTGTCTGCGTCTTCATCACTACCCCCCAGCTCATTCCTTGCCTCTTCCAACGCATCCATAGAAATCAATATGTTCCGCTTCGCCTCCTCTTCCAGTTTGCTATTTTTCGACTGTCTTTCAAGATAAGCATTCTGTTTTTCTACAATCTTTTCTTTCATATCCGGATCATCCAAAGCAGTCCTTATTTCATCCTGTCCGAAATTATCTATCAGATACAATAGAGGATTTTCACCATTAGTCATAGCTAAAAACATGCTAGCAACTCTTGGATCCTTATTAAAAGCCCTCAACAATTTTTCTTCATTCTTCTTGTAACCCTTCAATTCTCCGTCGTAAGAGTCGTAATCGTCGTTAATGGAACCGTATAAAGCATCCTCATCTTCATAGTTCAAATCCGGTCGCTTAGCTTTCATCCGTTCAATAAAAAGATCCTTTTTGCTCTTAACATCCTGTTTTTCGATACTTTCCATACATTTACTATTTTACGCCATTATTATTGAAAGCAAATGTACAATCCGCATTTATATATGTTTTTCTACATATTAACGAGCATACTTCATTTCTCATTAACTTTGTATCTGTCAGCATGATAATATTCTATTTTTATTTCACTTATGGGAAAAAGAGGAAAAAAGGGCCGATTCTTTGAATATAGAGATGAACGAAACTCAGATCTCTTACGAGTGTTTCGTGAATGCATAATGTCTTCTCCTGAAGAAGAAAGTATGGAATCCGTATATCAACGTATTGTCCAAACTAAATCAAAACGCTTCTGGGTCTCGGAAGAACAAGCCTCCAAAGTAATATCCTACATGATGAAAGGGAACAATATAGACTATATGGGAAAGAATAAAAGAAAAATGTTTGAAGAAATTCTTAGCCGGGTAACAAAGCTACACCAAAATAACCCAGATATACGCATTTTCAAGTTAGTAGAAATAGTAGTAGCGCAAGAAGCACCATGTTTCTACATGACACCCGGATCAGCGAAAGTAATCATCAGTCAGATAAAGTCAAAATGGTGCCAACAAAGATTACAATTATTACGATTCTTACGATAATATACTGTGCTGGAATCCCATCCGATTCATACGGAGTTTCGTCCACCTCCCCTTGGTGGACTCATTTCACATATCAATTTTTACATGGAAGTTTTATACACCTATTATCCAATGCCTACGCTTTATGGTTTTGTTTAAATAAGAAAAACGCCTCATTTAAGAATCTCCTGTCAATATACCTAATGTCAGTATTGGCGTCTTTCATCATACCCTCTTCAATACCCACAGTTGGATCATCCGGAATGATCTTCTCTATAATAGGAATCAATCTCATATCAGCCCCTACTAAAAGAAATATTATATACACAACCATTATACTGATTACAGGATTCATAATCCCACATATAGCAGGTGGCATCCATTTGACATGTTTTATTCTAGGATTCACAGTGTCTGCCATTTACAAGAACATAAATCGTTTTAAAAATGACTGTTGCTGATATTATAAAAGAGAATAAGAAAAGGCTGAATTTGATCAATAGCACATTCAACCCACTCACTGGAGAAGGATCACCCTTAGAGAGAGTTCCCCTTCGAATATCTGACTATGTTCTCCCTATCCAGTATATCCCCAAATCAATGGCCAACAAAAAACTAGTCATTAAATTATCCAAAAGTGGATCCATATTATCATTTTTAAAATCCATAAATGTGCCAGATGATGAAATAGAGCAAGAGCGGGAAAACCTAATTAAACAGTTCGTCCTACTAAGAATAAAACATGACTTCCCCTTTTGGGCATACTCTTACGTCAAAATAAAGAATAAGTTTGGAGGGAAAAACATACCATTCAAACTCAATCGCCCCCAAAGGAAACTCCTATCAGTACTCGAAAAGATGAGACTTTCGGGACTTCCCATACGCATAATACTCCTCAAAGCTCGTCAATGGGGAGGATCTACCTTAGTACAAATCTATATGGCATGGATTCAGCTGGTCCATAAAGAAGGATTCTACTCCGCTATCGTAGCTCAAGATGCCGGTACCTCCCGCAAAATACGTGCTATGTACTCTAAGATGCTAAAAGAGTACCCACCCGAATTACTAGATTTAGATCCTTCTCGGCAACTGGAATTAACACCCTATGAAGGCTCTCATAATGATACAATCATCTCCCAAAAAGGAGAATTAGCAAGAGATTCAGTAATATGTATCGGAACAGCCGAGCGACCGGATTCAATTCGTGGTGGTGATATATCCTTAGCTCATATGTCCGAAGTAGGACTCTGGAAAGCCACCGACGGGAAAACTCCGGAAGACATAATACGCTCCGTATCCTCCTCCATCCTTTTAGAACCACTAACTATGGACGTCATAGAATCAACAGCCAACGGAACCGGTAACTTCTTCCACACTGAATGGCTTGCTGCCAAGGATAATAAATCAGACCGGACGCCAGTATTCGTTTCGTGGTTCGAGATCGATATGTATTCAAAGCCATTCAAGTCAGATCGTGAGAAAGAATATTTTATCAACTTCCTCATAGATAATAGAGAAAATACAGAAGAAACATCTCGTTCCGAGAGTGGACGCTATCTATGGCGGCTATGGAAAATGGGAGCAACGCTCGAAGCCATCAACTGGTATGTAAGCAAGCGCAAGTCCTACAACTCACATTCCGACATGGCAGCCGAGTTTCCATCTGATGATATCGAAGCATTCAAGCACTCCGGAAAAAAAGTATTCGACCAATATGCAGTAGAAGAATTACGCAAATACTGTCGGGACCCTCGATTCAAAGGAGAAGTAAGAGGAGAAGCCACCGAAGGGAAAAAAGCCCTGTTCTCTACAAAGTTCGTACCAGATAATCAAGGATTATTCAAAGTTTGGGAACTCCCCGACAAAGAAATAATCGTTAGCAATCGCTACCTTGTAGTAGTCGATGTCGGTGGTCGATCAGACAAAGCCGATTTTTCCATAATAACAATCTTAGATCGATTCTGGCTCATGTATGGCGACAAGCCGGTTATAGTAGCCGAATGGAGTGGACACATCCGACACGACCTCCTGGCATGGAAAATGGCACAAATAGCCGAATTCTACAACCGCGCACTCTTAGTAGTCGAAAGCAATACTTATGAAAAAGACCAAGATACTGACGGAGACCACACCGAATACATCCTAAATCAAATAGGAGAAGTATACTCCAATATGTACAAACGAGAAGCCTCCGAACAATCTATAAAAGAAGGACGCCCCACCATGTGGGGATTCCAAACAAACAGGCTCACTAAACCATTGATAATAGACAATTTAGTAAGATACATTGAAGAACAACTATACATAGAAAGAGACAATGATACTATTGATGAATACCTCTGTTATGAAAAGAAAAAAAATGGAGCTTTTGGCGCAATAGATGGGAAACACGATGACAAGCTAATGACTCGAGCCATCGCCCTACACATATCCAACAATATGCCAATACCTAAAATAATAGAAAATAAACCCAAAGCAGCCAAGAGGAAAGTCATTTCTGCCGCTACTTTATAAAAAACAAATTATGAAACTAATTAGATCATTATGTGATTACATCCACTACAATGTAGATGAGTTGAAATTAAAGTTAGCCATCTACATGGCCCAAAAAGCCCACAGTCAAAACGGGAAACGTTATTTCGTAATGCCAGATGAGAGAGACAGATTAATAATCATGCACCGACCATCCTTCAGAAAACTGAAACATTCCGGACGCATATCTTATGCCGCAAAAATAAATGACTTAAAGCGTGAAAGCTTCTATTTTACACCATATTCTAATGAAATAAAAACAAAAAATGATCATTCCACATACTGCGACAGTAAAGATAACACCTTTTTTTGTACAATCGAATCAGAATCCATAACCCCCGACATTCAAGAAGCTAAACGGATCATGTTCCACAAATACATGAAAGAATCCAGAATTCGAAAGAAAAACACATACCATACCCCCTTCCTCATCCGACTGAAAATAAGACTAAAACTGTTAGCCATACAGTATAAAATAGCGACTAGATAAAACAAGGGGCTGTGTCAAAACTCCTCTTTTAACAAAAATATCCTTACCACAGATAACTGTAGCAAAGATGCTTTTTCATTTATAAGGGTTTTGACACAGCCCCTTGTTTCTAGCTTATTTCATTGCACTCTGTAACTTTTGCACAACTTGCGGATTCGCATTTTGAGCAACCTGCTGTTGAAGATCCGGAGAAATCCCTTGCGGTAAATTCCCGTTCTCTATCTCCTCGCGCTGACTCTTAATACTTTGCAACAACCTATCAGCAAACGGGAAATTACCATTCTCAAGCAACTGCTCCACACTAATCTGCCCAGCTTTCCATATCTCCATCAGAAAATCATTAGCAATCATCCGATAAGTCGGAGTATTAGAACTCTCCACAATAGAAAGATCAAACTCCACATCGTTAATCTTCTCCGGATCATATTCCGAAACACCACTCGCACTCTGTCCCACAATGTTAAGCACCCGTTTACTATCATAGAATTGCTGGATATTCTTCACCTTCTTTATGCTCGATTCAATGATAAAACTAGAAAACGACTCAAGTAAATCAAGCAAAGAAGACGATGAATTTTGCTGCTGTTGGTTATACAGAGAAGCACTCATACCCGAATACCCAGGCTTCCCCTGCAAAGCCCCTGTAACCCCCGTAACATCCTCCATCAAATTCATCTGCATCTGAAGCATCTCCGAAATTCCAATATTCGTACTCTTATTCGCAACCTGCGTAGGAACCTTATCAGTGTTCTTAGAAGTATAAACAATCACCCCGTTAAACCGGGCCCATTCATCCGCAAAATCCTCCACAGTCATATTCTCCGGAATACACTCCTCCGGAACCAACAACGCACCCTTAGCACTCGCCCTGATGATAAAATCATTCAATGTAATCAATCTATTCACATACCTCTGCTGATCAATTACATCACTCACAAAACTATGAATCTCCCCATCTATGAACGGATAAAGTTTAATCGTATACGGATGACTTCTATGCTTATAAGGAGTCTCCCCTTCCATCAGACATTGACCAAATGGAGTCAAAAAACGATAATACCAATAATCATCCATGAACCACTCATACTCAATCAGTGGAATATCATCCGGATCAATTCCAGCAGCGAGTCCCTCCTCTATCCTAGCCCGATTCTCGGTCTCAATATTAGAAAGATTATCAACCTCATCCTTATAATAATCACCATCCAAATAATCATGACATCGATACCTCGGCTTCTGTTCCTTTCTCCAGACCTCAATCACCCGACATAAATTCGTATCATAAGGAGCAAGGAAATCGATATTCTTCAAATCACTCTTATCCAATCGATCCGCATACTCCGACAAGAAACGTCTATCTGCAGCAAGATTATAAATATCCCGAAACATCTTATAATCATCTGGAGATTTCGCAAAAGAAACACATAACCTCTCGAACGTCAAATCATGAATCTCACCAATAAGAGAAATATCCCAATGCCTGACATCTCGCATCACCCCATCAAAGAATATATGATTAGGGCTCACCATATCACTCCAACAATCCATCTTATCATTCCTCCATTCATACACCTCCTTCTCAAAAGCACCACCACTGATAAGAAATTCCTCAAAAATTCTTCCATTCACCTCCTGCATACGGTTCGCCTTCCAGTTACATTGCAGCGCAATACTCATCGTCTCCCCAAGCTTCTGTTCATCCCTATCATTAGCGGTACAAGTAGGCTCCTTGCTTTGCCCCCGATAAACTCCCATGACAGTACGCACCAACCTTCTTATCAAGTTATTCTTTAAAGGAACACTTCCCTGTTCCATAATATACCTCTCTTCAGTAATCTTCTTGCCATCACCATTATCCACTAAATCACTCCATTGATCACCATAAGTATACTTTTTATTTCTCGCTCTCTCCTCCCGATAAGAACGCAACCCATCCCAACAATGCTGCGCCTGAAGCAACACATCAAAATTATTCCCAAGATCCCTGCTACTTTCTCTTTTCACACTGTCCAGTTCCACGCCCTCCGTAATTCTGGACTTTGGTATCAACTTTCTATTTGCCATGAATTAATATTTTCGGCAAAGGAAAATATAACCAGTCATGAGTACATTCTATCCATTAATCATGAAGAGGATGTGTCTAAATGATGCATCCTCTTCAGCACTTTCTTATTTACGTTTGCGAGTTAAGTTCATCTCATCAATCATCTCTTTCTTAATTATATTCAACTCGGATTCAGCCACTTTTCGCTCATCCTCATCAACAATTTCTTTCAGTTCTTCGTAGAGTGCATTAATATCACCCTTGTAATTCTCAAATATTTCGTAACGTTCATATTCGGGTGAGTTGTAGAGAAAATCAACCTTCTCAGCATAATCGAAAATATCGTTATACGTATCTTCCTCATAATGCTTGAGTCGTGACTTCAAATTATCATGCTCATCTTTCAAGCGGAAATACTCATTATTCACAGCCCTGTACTCTGTACTTTCATCGCCATTTTTCACAATACGGTTCAATAACAAGAAACTACGAGGATCATACTCCCTCTGCCCGGCAATCGTTTCAGTCATTTTGGAGAGCTTGTCAATTGTGCTGGACACACCGCCAAAATACCCATTCAGCATGTATTCGATCTTGGATGGATTAAGATCTATTGCACCTTTTGTATATTCGTCACCTCGTTCAAATTCTGTCTGCCACGGCATTTTCACCTCATTGAGTACCGCACAAAGATTTACGATATATTTGTTGGCACTCTTATATGCTTTCGTCCATTCGGGCATATCCTTATTGTAAGGGCTATCCTTATACAATGGCATACCAGTCCATCCTTTTTCACTCACATAAGCTTCGTAGATAGGTTTTGCCGCACTTGGTATAAATGCAGTCACGTTGCCACCACCCTCCATAAGGTCAATTGGCAATACTTGACTAACTTGCCCTGCGATAGCCTCAGCTATCTCTCCGCCTGTAAGATGTTCTTTTCCATTTAATATACTCATCATTAGCTCACCCATCCCATAAAAGCCACGAAATTCAACCGACAACGGTATTGAAATCCATTGACCACCTATACGAAAGAGTATGTTGCTACGTCTTACATGTTCAGGAAGATTATAATATGCATTCTTGTCGTCTTCATCATCATCGCCACCAAGACCAGCCATTATTGCTCCAAGAGTGAACATTGCCGCAGCTCCAATAAAAGCTTTTGCCGGATGTCGTTTGAATTGACGCCCAAAATTGGCACTACCTTGAATAGCTGCGTTCCAAAAGACGTAGCCAATGCGACCAATACCAGAAACAAAAGCACTGACATTACCTACCGCTGTCTGTCCAGTTTCCCCCATAAACTTAGATCCGCTACCTTTTTTATTGAAATTTACGGATATTTCCTTTGCATCGTAAATAGATCTGTCTATGCTACGCCCCATTTCACGAGAGGTAACGAATGCGGAAAAACGTGCGCAGTTTTCAACGGCTCTATTGTATTCATCCAAGCGTTCACCAAGTAAACTTATAGCACGACCGATTTTTAGTTTGCCATTGGACCGTTTTAATTCTCTGCGAATGTCGTTCTTACGTTGCTCAATATCACGAACATTAGCATAACCGGTTTCTCCTCCATTTATAATAAATTGATGGAACATTCTTTCTGTTGCATCATTCATGGCAATTTCACCCTTGCGATATTTAGAAAACAACATTTTCATCTTGGCAGGATTCATCATGGCAAAGTTTCTATTGAAACGAAGTGCATAGTTCGGAGTTTCTTTAACCCACGCCATTGTATTGGAGTAGATCATATCCCTGATAAAATTAGATACAACGAAGTCCGGATTACGTGTGGTATAAAATGCGCTCAACTGGCGATTTACCATTTCTCCTACTTTTAGTATTGCACCAATGGAGCCAGATAAATCATTATCTGGGTTGGTTTGACCGTTGATAGCCTGAGCTGCTCTCGGGTTTCCGTTAATAGTAACAACGTAATCACGGGTACTGCACTTTACCACTATTTGATGTTGGCGCAAATCACGGCTTTCAACAACACGATACGGAATATTTTCAGCATCTTTTCCGTTCTTGTATTGGTCAGGGTATTTCTCCGAAAGTTTCTCCATCTTCTCCTCGAAGTCTTTCATCTTTTTCTCTACTTCCCCCGGAGTGTCGGTATCCACTATGTTATCTGGGAATACAGGCTTCCATTCGTCAGATGTCTTGTCATACGCCAACCACAAATCACTAACGCTAACAAGATCACTCGGATGATTGAGTGCGAAGTTGAGGAAACGTTGCTTTACGAGTCTATTACGGTTGCCCTGCATTATTGCACTTTCTGCCATACTCTCCAAGTTAGCGAATGGATCATCAGCTTTCGACTTACGACCTTTCGTATTCTTTATGGGTGCATTAAATGCACTCTGTTTGCTCGAAAGGTAAGCATAAACTTCATCGCTTGTTTTTTCATCAAAACCACGCAAGGGAATATAAAACTCATACATCTCCTTTACCTTTTTATAAGTAGCTTTCGACATCATCCCACTTTGATATGATTTTTCAAGGATAGCATTACTTACAGCATGAACCTTTGTCCACAGTTCTGTCGTATCATTGCCTCGTTCGTAATCATCTACCATTCGTCTAGCTTCCTCTTCCGCATCTGCAACCTCACCAATTCCTGTCAAAGCCGTAAGACCGGAATAATCTTTTTGACGATATTTGGCAAGAATATCATCAAATGATTCTGTACTGCCCGCTTTTACTTCTTCCTGTGCATCTCTCTCAGCCATTTTAGTATTACGCTCAAGCCCATGTTTGGCCATCATGTAGTCAGTAAGATTCCAGCGTTCGTCCTCATTCTTGGCGAAATTTGCAACCTCATCAAGCATAGGTTTAAATATCGTATGCGCAAAAGCATCCGCTTCTGCTTTATTCACCGAAGACAGGCTATTTTCACCAAGATAAGCGTTTTCAAAACCACTGATATCCTCGATATATTTATCAGTTCCTTCCGCTTTCAAAATAGCATCCATAGCCTCTTTCAATCCTAGCATACTATCTTGTAATGCTTCTTGTGTTTGATACATTCCGCTTCGCACTCGTCGCTCGTATCTATCCCGTGCATATACCCTTTCATGTATTTCAGGATTACCATCACGATTTGTAGATGGATCTTCTACTCCCGAATTGTCGGATTCCCTTTTATCTTTTCTTCGTAAGCGTTCCTCTCCCGATTCAAGTATGCTTCGTAAGTCAATCCAGCCGCCTCTGCTTTCTTCTTCAGATCTGATATTTCCATCGGAGTTCCGCATTTCCAGGGCTTCCCCTCCTCTTTCCTCTTTCTGAGTTCCTCCATCGATTTTTTCATTCCACTTTGAAACTCCTCCATCAATTTCCCGTCCTGATCGTTCTCGAACATACTTTCCAACTTCTTTTCTTTCAGTCCCATAAACAACTATATTATATATTTCCGTTAATACATTTTTCGTGCTAAGAAGGTTTTTTTTATTAATTTTCTCAATGAAATTTGAATAAAAATCGTCTCCATATATCCTATATAAATCCTCTACAAACCATACAATACATTCTTCTCTCTGTTCTGCTTCCGACCTATCCGAATACAATCCGATAATTTCATTAAAATCTTCTTTCGTATACATTGACAAATCGTCGTACACTTTGTCAATGTATTCCTGCATATTGTTCCCATACAAATCTTTTAATGCCTTATGAATATTCTCATGCCAAAGATAAGCATTTAACTCTTCTTTTGTAACATCAGTATCTAAAACAAATATTCTTTCATATCTTCCTGAATAAAAGGCCGACGTTTTACCTTCATTCATCCATCGTTCATACTTGTCAATATCTTCATCTTCTATATGAAGCACCTCCATTTGTTCACGAAGAGAATCCTTAGACTTAACAACCAAAGTTCTACAAGCACCTGCACACTTTTCGGAAAACTCATTGATAGCATTCAGAGCATTATCGTAGTTCTTATTAACTCTTTCTTGCTCCACAATGCGCTCTGCGGAATCAAATATATTCTCATTTTCTCCACTTCTTTTCCTTTCATTCTCATACGTAGGTTCAATCTCTCCGACCCCATAAACACTTTCAGGCTCCATCAAATTATCATCAACCGCACTCCTCGTATTCATTCCGCCGACACTGACACAATCAAGAAGCCGAACATTACCTGCGGACAGCTTTCTGATTTTACCATTCAATGCGCCAGGACTAAATTTCATCATATCAAAATTACCATATACCACAGCCGACGTTCCACCAAAACGGATAACATTCCTTGCAATATCATCAGCTAGAGCGTTCTCATACCTTTTCACAGATGAAAAAGTGGTATGCAGATTACCCAAAACACGACCAGCATTATCCAATATCATGTAACTCACCTTCTTTCGTTTTCCGAGACGCTGCGAAGACACCAAAGCAGCTATATCTTCTGAAGACCGAATAATACTCAAATTATTCGCGTCATAATCCTTAGAAAACACCAACCGATCGAAAGTATATAATTTCAATGAAACCTCATCTTGCTTATCAGGACGTTTGGACATCTCGCTATCTCCTTCCAAATTAAAAGTGCCATATTCCCCAGATGTAGTATCTATGATTATTCCATCTCGAACAACAACCTCTTCAGATTCAAACATATTAACAATATTTCCCAATATTCCAATATCTTCTCTTGAGCACTTCAAAACACCTGACGGATGATTATGAACAAAGTAAATTTCATCAGCACCGACAGCATTATATGCGGCTTTTATTGCCGCAGAATTAACGACCGTAGATGTAAATGCCCCCATTCCTAAATGAACAACAGTCGGCTTCTTATCTTTCACGAGTACGACAAATGAATTCTCTACAGATACATTTTCAAGCTCTCTGAAAATATAAGCTACATCATCAGTTGATTCTATTTTATCTTTCCCTGTAAACGAGAATGCGTTACTTTCAGTAAATATTCTTTCAACATGGCAGAACTCCCCCTCTTTTAAAGGTAATTCTCCACTATGAGTATAAAGAATAGGATCATCATCTTTCGGATGATATTCTTCTTCAACCATGCCAGATTCCGCATTTGATTCTTGCGCAATCCCATACTCCGCAAAAGGCTTTGTCTTACGACGAGAAGAATCAATCCACTCCTTAAATGCCTCCTTAGAAACTCCCGTAATCCCCCCAAGCCCCTTCCATCCCGGAGAGTAATTCGCCAGATAAGACACTCTCGCCTCCTCCATAGAACCAAAACCATACATCACCTTATGTTCATCAAATGAGCCATCCTCATTTATCTGATCAATTACATATACATCTCCTCGCGTCGGATCATCAGACAAGAACACATCAATATGATCACCGTCCACACCTTCCGTTCCCCGGATATAACCATAAGTGTTATTCATAGTAATACTCCACGGTTTCCCGCTAACATCTACACCGCTGCGCTCACTACCTTTAGGATTCTCAATAGTTATATTATAACCATCAATCTTTACGTGTCCCTTCTTGTAATTTCCGGCTTCCTTCTGAGTATCGGTAGGAGCAGTATTTACCTTTTTTTCTTCTTGGTGCAATACATGAGCACCATTCACACGTTCTGCGTAATCAAGAAGAGATTCCCCCTCCATATGAGAAGGAGCAATAAATTCACTGTTTACTTGTTTGTTTTCAGGCTCTTCACTATCTTTACTTCCAGAAGAATAGCTAACATCCTGAAGAAGAGTTGAGTCACTCTGCAAATTATTTCGATTTTCGCCAGTGTCTGTCGTCTTGTCGATAGATGATAGTGCTTCTTTTTCGAAAGCAATGGCCTCTTTTGCTTTACCTTTAAACTGACTATAGATTTCTCCAAATGAATTTATTTCTCCTCCGGATGAGCCTTCAGATACAACTCCATCCTCGCTAACGATGCCGCCATCAACTTCTGGGGATTCTTCTTCAATTCCTCCAGCTCTCCCGGTCTGTATAAATTCTTCGTCATGCAGAACCTCGCTGCTTGTTTCGCTTTCTCCAGTAATTCTTTGTTGTCCATTACTATTCATTTTTTGTTCATCTACAAAAGTAGACATAAATTCATTATACTCTTCTTCCGGTAAAGAACGTTTTGCCAAATCCTCAGTTATTTCCCCTTCGTAAGTCTCATATTCTTCCGGTATCATATGATAACCTTCATCACACCAACGTTCATATGCTTCATATTCAGCCTGTCTTTCACGTTCCGCCATAGCCTCCCGTCCTTTACTTATATACCCGGTCAAATCCCCACGAGTACGGGCAGATGATAACACATCAAGAATGGCATTACGCCCAGCATTGGCATCTTCTTGATCAAAGTAGTTTGTCCCAGCTTCCATGTCAGCAAGCATCAACTTTTCTCCAGCTTGCTCAATAGTCAAGCCTCCATTCTCTTTAGAAGCAAATGTACCAAACATACCACCAGCTTCTTTATCTTTAAAACCAGTCTCTTTCTTATAATCACTATACAAGAGAGGAAGTTTTCCATTTCCAAGCATCATAGCTGCCAACTCATTCCCGTTCATCGGATCTCCCATAGAGGTGATCTCCTCAGCAGTAGTATCACCTGGCTTCTTACGAGTAGCTAGTACTTGCTCTTCTAGTTCATTCCAATACTCAGACTGTGCTTGAGCATCTGCCATCTCGTCTGCCCATGCTTTTTTATCCATCTGATACTTTTCAAGATTAATACCAACCTTCGGCTTGCTCTTCTGCAACTTCTCAAATCTTTTGGAAGCTTCAATCTTTTGGGCACCAACAAACTCATCCGTCTCAGCTTCATCAAGGCCAAAGGAACGTATATCTTTCAAAGACGTTTCCACTGAAGCTTTATGATAAAGCTTATTTCCTTTCTTATCTACCGGTATAAATACTGTCCGATTCTCTTGGCTACCGTCCACTTCTACCGAAGCAGCTGTCGTTTGCTCTTGAACCGGGACATCAGCAACAGGTTCAACATTTATAGGCGTATCTATCAATTTGCTTTCTTCCATCGGTGATAAACTCTCATTTTTATCACCTATATCTATCATATTGCTACTGTTTTTCTGTTCTGGAATGATAATAGTCTTCAATTGTTCATCAGATAATTCAACCACTTGAACCTTTTCACCACCATATTCAATAGGATCATCTAATTGCAATACCGTTGATCCATCTCTTTTGGATTGTACAGTAGCAGTAGCTTTAATCCCTTGCATGTTAAGAGAAACAACGTCCCCGGGGTGAAAAGAAGCAACCACTTCCGCATTCTCCTCTTCACTTGGAGTTTCTATCTCCTCCGCATATCGTGCCGATTCTTGTTCTCGTATCGTTTGAGCAGTCACCTCTTTCAAGTACTCACCATTATCAGACGCTTCCAATTTATATAAATCATCAACAGACCGCATCTCCACCTTCCCCGTGTCATCATGCACAATAAAGCGAGCATCAGATTGCTTTCTGTCTACTATCCCATTCTCATCAAACACAAGATTTCCACTAACGGGAAACACATGCTTATTTTCGTCTGAAGACAAAGTAATATCATACACATTCCCGTCTTTATGAGTCACGTTAGTAATATGTTCATTAGATCGGGCAACCTTTTCGTCTATACCATCACGGATACCTTGAATCATTCCATCAAACCTTGACCAGGCATTAATATACGCAAGCTCATACGATACATCCTCTCCAGATTCAGCTCTTTGTTTCATCAAATCGTATTGTAGGTTTTCATCTCCAGAGAGGAACTCATCATCTAGCTCTTTCTCGGCTTCACTCATCTCTCTAAAAGCCTTCCTCTTCCCATTCCTGTCTGCCTCTGCTAATCTGTACCCTTCATCAAAATTCATTTGAGACTTGACCACCTCATCAGGTGTATCTCCCTCTGTTTTTCTTTTCAAGTCTGCCAAGCTAGCGCCATGATAAGTCTTGAGCCTACCTGCATACACCAGAACAGCTTGCTTGGCTTCATCCGCAAGCTGTTCATCCTTCATTACTCCAGAAAGAATATAAACAAGCTCCGAATCATCGGCTTCATCAACCTGTTCCTTCAAATCCATCCATTCCTTACTATTGTTCATCACCCCAGAGGCAAAACGGGCGGCTTCGTTTAATTTGTTCTTAGCAGAATACTTCTCACGTGCATATCCGGCAGTCTTGACTCCAGAGAATAAACCTCCCAAAGCAGATACGCCAAGAAATGTATCAATTTGCACATTAGGATCAAACATGTCCGATAAGTTATTGTCGCCAACAGTCAATGCATTCATAGCCATCCCAGCCTGCTCTTCCAGATATTCGCCAATAGTTCCGTTCCACTGAGTTTTAGACTGAAAATCATCAATAATCTTCGCTACGTCACTTGATTTTATATCACCTATAACTCTATTAACTCTCCCTAGACCAATTTTATTCATGGCCTTCCCCGTACTAGCTGCAAATGCACCACCAATCGGAGCAAGATAGTTACCAAACATTTCTGAGAAGTTTTCAATAGTGCTAGCTCCATAAGCCTTTGCTAGCGACTCCCACACACCTTCGCCTCCATCAGTACCACCAAAACGATAATATCCATCAGCGTCTACAACAAGAGATACGTTTCCATTCATTCTATCAACAGCGTCGGAAGCCGTTCTCATTGCTCCAGTTGTTCCTGTCATAATTCCTGCACCTGCAATATCTCCGCCCACACGTACTGAATTACGCGCAATCTTTCCTATTGTACTCTTCGCAGCCTCTTTGCCAAAATTAGTTACAATCTTTTTTGTAGCAGCTTTACTAACTGCCTTGCCGGTTCCCGTAGCAGGATTTATCATAAATTCAGCCATAAATGGAAGAGATTCAGCTGTGGTTCCTCCTGCTTTATAGCCTCTCCCCAGATCACCGGAAAGTTCTCCGCTTGCAGCCGCTTCTAATGCCACGGCGTCAAGAAGGTTTTCTTCCTCATCACTTAGTGTCTGTCCTGCTTCATATTTTTTAGCGGCCGATGATATAGCCAGATTAGCCTGCATATCTCTTCCTCCGAAATCCCAGGTGCTAGTTTTTGAAACTCTTTCCCAGAAGCCACGCCCGAACCCTGAAACGAATGAAGTATTACCTTTTCTGCCAGTTTCTTCAATCATGTTAAGCGTATCATCCGCACGCTCCGAAGCCGCTCTGGTCAGTTCCACTTTCTTTTGTGATTTGGTCTGGTCAGGCGTTTTCATCTCAACCCCCATCACAGGATCATTTATAGCAATAAAGGGATTATTTATCACTGCATCATAATCAGCTTGCACCTTATCCCCCATTGCAGAAACGTGTTGTTCACCTGCCTTTCCTTTGATAGATAAAGCCTGTTCTTCCATTTGTTGCCTTTTCAGCTCTTTCTCCTCATCCAAGGCCTTCTGGTAATAGTGAGATTGACTTTCTGGCTTCATCTGAGTATAAATACTATAAGGAACACCAAATATTGTAGTATCCTCTCCCTTACCTTGAACAAAACGAGAAACAGGAATATCAGTCTTCAAATGAGTATCTGCATTAATCTCTTTATAAAATGGAATAGCATCCTTGTAAGTGGATATAAATCCACTCTTTTCTGATACCGGTATATTATAGTTCCGTCCATTAGCTACATATTTCTGCGTAGCATCAGGATAAGTTTTTTCAAATCCTTCGACTTCATCTTCCGGTATGGTGTATGTTTTACCGTTTCTTTGATATATTGGCATAGTCTTATTGGTTTTTATTATTCAGCGTACTTGGCATAAGGATCATCTCCCGTAGTATATTTAGCATACGGATCATCTTCCTCTTGCGGAAGAGACTCATTTGTAGCAAGCTCATATCGCTTCTTGTAATCTTTCTCTAGCTCAATGGCGAGCTGTTGCGCACGAGGAGAACTCATGATGTATTTATCGACGATAGCAGCCGTCTGCTTAGCGTCAGCCCCTTTCTTTCCGTTAAGTCCATTCAGTTGCTTACTCAACTGCTTTGCCAAAGCAGGATTGCTTGCTTCGATGTCCTTTATTATCTCCCCAGCAAGCTGTCCCGCATTCTGCTCCCACGTATTCCTACCGACATAAATACTGCGAGCACTATTTATCCTCTTCGGTTCAGGCGAACCGTTTATCTTTTCGAATTGATACTGACTATATGCCTTCTGTTTATCTTCTTGAGCCTTAATGCGCTTCTCTTGAGTATCTACAGCAGCCCATCCACGCGAAGAAGCATCCTTTTGCGCTCGTTCCTGATCTTTCTGCGCTTTCTCACTCAACTTGTAATTCCTATCCCTATCAGCCATGTTGAATTCATCAAGTACCTTATTTCTTTCCTTAGTATCTTTATAGCGTTCATTGTCAGTTCGAACTTGACTATCGTGCCATTCACTAGTTCTGTTCCAGTTTGCATCATCCCGATCCTTATGATAATTAAATAAACGATCTCTATCATAAACAGCTAATCTAGCATCATCCCACTTCTCTTGCATTCTTCTTCGTCTATCAAGTATCTCCTGATAACGTCTAGTGTTTGCAGCACTCATCGAAGTCTGTTCCACATTATTTGCCCCCTTTCCCGTAAAGTATAAATTTGAAATAGCAGAAACACCGTCAGCAATAGCGGATATAATCTGCCTTGACTTCTCACGTTTCCTTTCCTTTGCCAGTTCTTCTTCGGTAGGCATACGTTTTTTATACATCTCATCCGCCACATCTCCCATGCTCCCATATTGCTTAGGTGGCTGTTGTCCCACTATAGAATGTTGTGTAACTTGCGATTCTTTATTTTGCACCTGTCCATTGTTTTTAACTCCATCAGAAGAATGCTCATCAATAGCTAGGTCATTAGGCGCAGAATTAGTCTTGTTAGCAGGTTGTCCCACATGTTTTACCTCTTCCTTTGTCATAGGAGGAACAACTATAGGTTCATCCTTGTTAGATTCACCCAGTATCATTGATTGTATTGATCCCATATCGTATTACTGCTTATCAGGGAATATTGAACTCATAATTCCAGCACCAACCGAAGAGATACCACCAGTGGCACTAGAGATATTATTAGCTTTCCGTTGCTCATCGCCTAATTGCAATTGCATTAATTCAGCATCACGAGCTTGGTACTGCGCTTCAATAGCATCTTTTCTAGCCTCTCCGTTTATTGCTATTTTACTCATAGTATCAGCAAGAGCTTTATTCTGTGCCTCTTTTTCAATAGCTATGCTCTCTTCCGTTCCTCCCATAACGGCAGCCCTTCCGGCAGCAGCCGCAGTACGTTCCTTCATCGCTTCACGCATCTTTGCAATAGCTGCCTGCGCATCCGCCCTCTGGGTGCTATCCTCATTATACCTCCTGTCAAACCACGCTTGGTTTTTACTCTTTTCATCAGCGATCATACGCGCCTGCTTACGTGCAGACCTCGCCCCTATGATACCACCGGCTATCGCACCACCAACATTTAAAGCCCCTCCGATAATTGATCCTATCATATATGTATATTTATGATTAATACTTAGAATGATTATGCGAAAGTATCTGATTTACTTTGTGCAATGATTCTAAGTATTAATCTACCGCAATCAATTGTAGATGATTGTAGTTTACATTCAAAGACATGCCACAACCAAAAGGGAAAACAGGGAATCCGAATGGACGTCCGAAGGGATCAATCAATAAATCTACGCAGAAGATAAGACTAGCGTACGCCAAACTGTTAGAGGATAATATTGAAAAGATGCAAGAAGATCTTAATTCTATTGATAAACCAGAGTTAAGGTTGAAGTTACTGATAGATATGAGCAAGTTCGTCGTGCCCGCCCTATCAAGCGTTAATATAGATGCTTCTGAAATTGCAAGAAGTTCTTTTGAGGATAGATTTAAAGAAATGGCGGAAGAAGAATGAAAGCCAATGTGCAAAAAAACTAATTGGTGTAAATCAAAACTTTATAGTATAGGCACTGTTCACTATTTTGTATAAATAAAAAACTACGAGAGAAATCCCATAGTTTGCTATTTACGGCACTGTCCACAATTTTGTGTAAATAGAAAACTTCAGGATTCGGGTTTTATACTTGAATCCTGTTTTCAAATATAGTAATAAATTGGTTAAATATCAATGCCCAATTCCAAATAGGTTGATACCATTTCTTTTCGATTTCGTTAATAGCCATATAGACAGATTTTTTCAGCGCATCATCATTCGGAAATGATAGCTTATTTTTGGTGTACTTTCTAATTTTCCCATTCAGATTTTCAATAAGATTAGTGGTATAGATAATCTTTCTAATCTCGACGGGGAAATCAAAGAACACGGTCAGTTCTTCCCAATTATTTCTCCATGAGCGTATCGCATATGGATATTTAGCACCCCATTTTTGCTCAAAGTTATCCAACTCCATCTCAGCTGCTTCTTTAGTAGGTGCATTATAGATGTTCTTTAAATCGGCAGTGAATTCCTTCTTTTCTTTCCAGACGACATAGCGACAGGAGTTTCTAATTTGGTGTACCACACATATTTGAGTAGTAGAGGCAGGAAATACACTCTTGATGGTTTCTGTAAATCCATTCAGGTTATCAGTAACTGTAATCAGAATATCTTCTACACCACGGGCTTTGAGATCCGTTAAAACGCCCATCCAGAAAGCAGCACTCTCATTTTTGCCAATCCACATACCCAATACTTCTTTCAAGCCTTCCTTGTTCAGACCTACACATAGGTAAACAGTCTTGTTGATCACTTTGCCGTTTTCTCTGACTTTGAATACGATGCCATCCATCCAGACAATCATATATAAACTGTCCAAAGGACGATTTTGCCACTCTGTTGCAGCCTGGCTAACTTTATTAGTGATAATGGAGATAGCGGAGGTGGAGAGGTTAATACCGTATATTTCCTGCATTTCCGACTCAATGTCAGCGACGCTCATACCTTTGGCATAAAGAGAGATGACAAGACGCTCAATAGATAAGCCGCGGGATTGATGCTTGGGAACAACAATAGGCTCAAATTCACCTTCCCGATCACGAGGAACCTGAATAACAGATTCACCCATCTCGGTTTGAATCTGCTTCCTATAACTACCTTTGCGGGAGTTGCCACTATGATCTCCTTGATTGGAGTGTTTCTCATAACCTAAATGGTTATCCATCTCTGCTTCCAGCATTTGCTCATAAACACGAGTATGAAGCTCTTTCATGAAAGCAGTCACATGTTCGCCTGTCTTAAACTGGGACAGAAACTCTTTACTTAAAAATTCTTTAGGAATGTCCATAAAATCTGATTTTTACAAAGTTAATACATAAATAAAAAAACTACGAGAAAAATCCCGTAGTTTTCTATTTACACAATCAGATGGATAGTCCCCTATTTACACAAAATGGCGGACAGTGCCTAGTCCCAATTTCAATGATGATCATTCACACATATTTTCCCATCTTTTACCATTCGATTATAAATTCTCATCTCTCCGGTATCGGCGTTCTCTATCTTAACATCGACTCTAGCCATCTCGGGAATATCCTCTGGAAGAAATTCATTCATCCTCTCCATCACATCCTTGATATTATTGAAGCCTACATCTGCGATCTCGCCAATCTTTTTTTTATTATAATAAAGCGTACCGTAAATAAGGGACTTATAAGAAGACACGATTCTAAAAGACTTAACTTCATCAACCTCCACCTCTTTCTTTTGCTCGATCTTAACCCCATTTACAATATAGTCATACAATGCTTCACACATTCGAGTGGTTCTACTCCAATCTTCACGTATATACCCTTTAGTTATTCTATGTCCGGATGAATGATTCATGGCGAAAGCCACGTCATCATCACTATATCCAAGCTCATTACGACAGATTGTAGCAAATGAATGCCTGAAAGTATATGAACTCATTCTTTCCATATTATGAAACTTGCACAATCTAGCAATACCAATATTAGCACCAGCATTAAAACTATCCAAGGTACTATACTTCTCATAGAAGTTAAGATAGTAACCACTTCCTTTTTTTGCTCTATATTTACTTATAAGAGAACAGACATCTTTTGGAATAGGCAGCTCACAATAAGCACTGTCCCTACGGGAATTTTTTGTCTTACATCTATTATATCTGATAGTATCATCATCGCACATTTCCTCTTTTAGGCTAAATAGATCAGCCGTGCTAATACCACCAAGAAACAAAATGAGAGTAGCCACATCTTGACCAATCTCTTCCGACTGAACAAGCATCTTAGTTGGAGGGAGTTTAGCTTTTATGAATGCCCTTAATATATCAACACTCACCGCTTTTTTGTCCGGCATATCCGCTTCTGGAATTTTTATACGAAGAAATGGATTGCTTTTGATACGTATAACATCCCTATCCTCATCATTCAAATCCAGCATCGCTTTGCGAAACACCTGTCTTATGCAAACTGGGTACATCTCTTTTGCTCTGGCGGTGTTTGAAAGTGATTCTATCCATTGTTCAATAACCTTCCTTGTCAGTTGGGAAAACATCACCCTATTTGTGCCTATAAATCGTTCAAGATGTCCAATTGCGAGATAATAGTTCTTAGCGTTTCTTTCTTGGCCACGATTGTACATATTATCCGTGAACTTCTTAGCGTACTCACTAAAGCAGATATCTTCATCTATCGAGTTAAGATATGCCATTATCTCCTGTACGGTCCAATTCTTTGAATCCGATTTATTAAGCTTTTCGGCGTATCCCGCAATAGCATTTGCGCAATACTTATTAATGTGCACGTCTTTAAAAACGCCATTAACGTCAGGAGAATCGGATATTTTATCCGTTTTAATATAACCGATTTTTCTATTTTGCGTAATCCGTATATACACCGTATATAATCCATCACTACGCTTATACTTAACACACGCTTTAAATGCTGCCATACCATTTTATCTAGTAAACATACAGTAAACACCAACAATGCAAAGGTATTGTTTTTTAGTAAACATCCAAACATAATCCACACAAAAAACCGTGTATAAGTATATTCCACAAAAAAGGCGTATAAGGTATTTATTACACTTTACACGCCTTTCAATACGCTATTTTAGCATTTTACACTAATCTTCCAAAGCTGCCTGTGCCGCTGCCAACCGTGCAATAGGTACACGGAATGGAGAACAGCTAACATAGTTAAGACCTACTCTGTGACAGAATTTCACAGAAGAAGGTTCACCACCATGTTCACCACAAATACCACATTTCAAATCCGGACGGATAGCACGACCTTTTTCAGTAGCCATACGTACCAACTGCCCTACACCATTTTGGTCGAGAACTTGGAATGGATCTACTTTCAAAATTTTCTTTTCCAGATAAACCGGAAGGAAAGAAGCTATATCATCACGAGAATAACCGAAGGTCATCTGTGTCAAGTCATTAGTACCAAATGAGAAGAATTCAGCAGAAGATGCAATACGATCAGCTGTCAAGGCTGCACGCGGGATCTCAATCATTGTACCAATCTTAAAGTCAATACTATCTCCCATTTCTTCAAACAATTTTTCAGCTTCTGAACGAATCACTTTTTCCTGCTCCTGGAATTCATAAACGATACCTGTTAATGGAACCATTATTTCAGGATGAGTTTCAACTCCTTCTTTCTTCAACTGCAAAGCAGCACCTAAGATAGCACGTGTCTGCATCTGAGTAATTTCCGGATAGGTATTTCCCAAACGACAACCACGGTGTCCCAACATCGGATTATGTTCACACAATGATTCTACACGTTGCTGTATATATTGCAGACTTACGCCCATTGTATCTGCCATTTCCTGCTGACCTTTCAAATCATGAGGAACAAATTCATGCAAAGGAGGATCGAGCAGACGTACAGTCACGGGGCAACCAGCCATAGCTTTAAAAATACCCTTAAAGTCAGCTTGCTGATAAGGAAGGATTTTAGCCAATGCTTTCCGACGTCCTTCTGCATTTTCAGACAAGATCATTTCACGCATAGCTTTGATCTTTTCACCTTCAAAGAACATATGCTCTGTACGACAAAGACCAATACCTACTGCACCAAAATTACGTGCAACCTCTGCATCGTGAGGAGTATCCGCATTTGTACGAACTTGCAGACGGGTGTATTTATCTGCTAATTTCATTAAATCAGCAAAGTCACCGGAAAGTTCAGCAGCTTTTGTTTCTACTTTACCTTGATACACTACACCTGTACTACCATTCAAAGAAATATAGTCACCTTCTTTTAAAAGAACACCATCAATTTCTACTGTACGACCTTTATAATCAATATTCAATGCGCCTGCACCCGATACACAACATTTACCCATACCACGAGCTACTACGGCAGCGTGAGATGTCATACCACCACGAGCAGTAAGAATACCTTCAGCTACAGCCATACCGGCCAAATCTTCCGGAGATGTCTCAATACGAACCATCACAACTCGTTTACCGGCAGCATACCACTCAGCAGCATCGTCAGCAAAAAATACGATTTGTCCGGTTGCAGCACCCGGAGAAGCAGGAAGACCACGAGTCAGAATTTTAGCTTTCTTCAACGCATTTTTATCAAATACCGGATGAAGCAATTCATCCAATTTATTCGGTTCGCAACGCATCAAAGCAGTCTTCTCATCGATCATACCTTGACGAAGCAAGTCCATAGCAATTTTCACCATAGCAGCTCCCGTACGTTTACCGTTACGAGTCTGGAGGAACCAGAGCTTCCCTTCTTGTACGGTAAACTCCATATCCTGCATATCCCTGTAGTGATTTTCCAATTTTGTCTGAAGAGTGTCCAATTCTTTGAAGATTTCCGGCATAGCCTCTTCCATAGAAGGATACTTAGTAGCACGATCTTCTTCGCTGACACCAGCCAATTTAGCCCAACGTTGAGAGCCGATCTTTGTAATCTGTTGCGGAGTACGGATACCGGCAACTACGTCTTCACCTTGTGCATTAATCAGGTATTCACCATTGAATAAATCTTCACCTGTAGCAGCATCACGAGAAAAACAAACACCTGTAGCCGAGGTCTCACCCATATTACCAAACACCATAGCTTGTACACTAACGGCAGTTCCCCATTCATCAGGAATTCCTTCCATTTTACGATAAAGAATAGCACGATCGTTCATCCATGAATTGAATACAGCGCAAATAGCCCCCCAAAGTTGCTCATATGCACCAGTCGGGAAATCCTTTCCGGTCTGCTCCTTAACGGCAGCCTTAAAACGTTTTACCAACTCTTTCAGGTCTTCCACTTCCAGTTGATTATCAAGCTTCACACCTTTCTTATGTTTCACATCTTCAATGATAGCTTCAAATGGATCCGCATCTTCCTTATTAATCGGTTTCATTCCCAATACAACGTCACCATACATTTGAACAAAACGACGATAAGAATCCCAAGCAAAACGAGCATTACCAGTCTTACGTGTCAAGCCTTCCACAACTTCGTCATTCAGACCCAGATTCAGGATAGTATCCATCATGCCCGGCATAGAAGCACGCGCACCGGAACGTACGGAAACCAATAAAGGATTTTCTATGTTACCAAACTTTGATTTCATCAATGTCTCTATATTGGCGATTGCTTTTTCCACTTCAGCTTTCAGAAGAGATACAACTTTATCCTTTCCTAATTCATAATATTCTATACAAACCTCTGTAGTAATTGTAAATCCCGGAGGTACGGGAACACCGATTAGATTCATTTCGGCAAGATTGGCGCCTTTTCCACCTAATAGATTTTTCATGTCAGCCTTTCCTTCTGCCTGGCCATTACCAAAGGTATAAACTCTTTTTTTATCCATAATATTGTGATTAAAGTTACATTATGACTTTTTCTGTTCGCAAATCTAAGTATATTTCGCAAACCAGAAAACTTTTTAAGAAAAAACTTTCTATCAAAATATAATTTCGACATTACAATCTGGAATATTTTCACTGACACGAAAATTTTTCCAAAAAAAATACCTACTTTTGCATCATAATTATTAGATTGGTGTAAAAGTGGCAAGAAAGAAAAAAGAGCTTCCCCTGTTGGAGAAGATAACAATCATGGATGTGGCTGCCGAAGGAAAAGCCATTGCAAAAGTAAATGACCTGGTTATTTTTGTTCCTTATGTAGTACCGGGCGATGTTGTAGACCTGCAAATCAAGCGTAAAAAGAATAAATATGCCGAAGCTGAAGCTGTGAAGATTCATGAGTTTTCGCCCAACCGTGCCGTTCCTTTCTGCCAACACTATGGCATATGTGGTGGCTGTAAATGGCAAGTACTCCCCTATTCGGAACAAATCAAGTTTAAGCAAAAACAGGTAGAAGATAATCTGAAACGTATAGGTAAAATCGAATTACCAGAGATTTCTCCCATATTAGGTTCCGAAAAAACAGAGTTCTATCGGAATAAACTTGAGTTCACTTTTTCCAACAAACGCTGGCTGACAGCCGAAGAGATTCGTCAGGATGTGAAGTATGACCAAATGAATGCAGTTGGTTTCCACATCCCGGGAGCTTTTGACAAGGTATTGGCTATAGAGAAATGCTGGTTACAGGATGACATTTCAAACCGAATCCGTAATGCGATACGCGATTATGCTTATGAACACGATTATTCATTCATCAATCTACGTTCACAAGAAGGTATGCTACGGAATATGATTGTCCGCACTTCTTCAACAGGTGAACTGATGGTGATTGTTATCTGCAAAATTACGGAAGAGCACGAAATGGAGTTATTTAAGCAGCTATTGCAATTTGTTGCCGACTCATTCTCTGAAATAACCTCGCTTCTATACATTATTAATAATAAGTGCAACGATACGATCAATGATCTCGATGTACACTTATTCAAAGGAAAAGATCATATCTTTGAAGAGATGGAAGGCTTGCGTTTTAAAGTCGGTCCGAAATCTTTCTATCAGACTAATTCCGAACAAGCCTATAATTTATATAAAGTAGCCCGGAATTTTGCCGGATTAACAGGAAATGAATTAGTGTACGACTTATATACCGGAACCGGAACAATTGCAAATTTTGTATCTCGCCAAGCGCGTCAGGTTATCGGCATTGAGTATGTACCCGAAGCAATTGAGGATGCTAAAGTAAATGCTGAGATTAATAATATTAAGAATGCTTTATTCTACGCCGGAGATATGAAAGATATGCTAACGCAGGATTTTATCAATCAACATGGACGTCCTGATGTGATTATCACTGACCCACCGCGTGCTGGTATGCACCAAGATGTAATTGATGTCATCTTGTTTGCGGAACCGAAGCGAATAGTATATGTGAGCTGTAATCCCGCTACCCAGGCACGTGATCTGCAATTACTTGATAGTAAATATAACGTAAAAGCGGTACAACCGGTAGATATGTTCCCCCATACTCACCATGTAGAAAACGTAGTATTGCTGGAACTTCGATAATTCATTGAATCGTTCTTAAAATAAAAACAGAAATGGAAAAAAAACCGAGAAGAACTCTAGCTGAAAAAGCCCGTGCTCAATATACAAACTATACTGTCAAAGAGCCAATGGAACTTATGGAGTTTCTGGCTGCCAAAATGCCCGATGCGAGCCGTACAAAGCTGAAATCCCTTCTAAGTAAACGAGTTGTATTTGTGGATAATGTAATTACTACACAATTCAACTTTTCTTTGCAACCAGGAATGAAAATACAAATCAGCAAAGAAAAAGGCAAGAAAGAATTCAATAATAAATTACTGAAAATTGTATATGAAGATACGTATATTATTGTAGTTGAAAAAATGCAGGGATTACTTTCTGTAAATACTGACCGCCAGAAAGAACGGACTGCCTATACAATTCTAAACGAATATGTACAA
The DNA here is from genome assembly GCF_028690125.1 of Bacteroides sp. GTDB lineage: Bacteria > Bacteroidota > Bacteroidia > Bacteroidales > Bacteroidaceae > Bacteroides. Next base: position 48,495 of record NZ_JAQVBV010000005.1, read on the forward strand.
CGCTCGGGACGCCAATTCCGAGTATTTATCGTCCATCGTCTCGATAGAGATACTTCCGGACTAATGATGTTTGCAAAGGATGAAAAGACACAACGGACATTACGCGATAATTGGCACGATATTGTAACAGATCGCAGATATGTTGCAGTAGTAGAAGGCGAGATGGAAAAAAACTATGACACGGTAGTTTCCTGGCTAACAGATAAAACAATTTATGTAAGTTCCAGTCAATATGATGACGGAGGTTCCAAATCCATCACTCACTACAGGACGATTAAACGTGCTAATGGATATTCTTTATTAGAACTTGATTTGGAGACTGGACGCAAAAACCAAATTCGCGTACATATGCAAGATTTAGGTCATCCCATTATTGGCGATGGAAGATATGGAGGCGAAAATTCTCTCAATCCGATAGGAAGACTGGCTCTCCACGCTTTTAAACTGTCCTTCTATCATCCGGTTACAGGGGATTTAATGGAGTTTGAGACTCCATATCCGGCAGACTTTAAGAAATTGTTTCTAAAGAAATAACTTTAAAATAAAAAGAGAGCTATAAAAAACTATCCGCTGAATAATGTTTATCATATATACAACGGATAGTTTTTTGATCAACAAAAATATTTATATTAATCAACCATTTCCAAAGTAACTATTCCTTGATCTATGTTACCGGAATACAATCGACCTGTAAGATATCTGCCATCTACATACACAGCTTCTAAAACCAACAAAGGATATCTATTCCCATAATCCAGATATAAGTCTCCATGATCAATCCACCAACGCACATCTAAAACAGCAGCCCTATCTCCCCAATCATAGTAGAATTGTTCATCCACTCCAAAACCATTACTTTTAAAGGTTATACCACTTTCTACAGGTTCACCATTCACGTAAAATCCTAAATCACCAATCCATGTACGGCCTACAATACGATCAAATATCGTTTCATCATCCTCACATGAAGTAAAGCTGACAAGCAACGTCAGCATCATTAACACACCTGCATATTTCTTCAATGTTTTCATATTATTCTAGTTTATTGCATTTACACATTACAAAAGTAGCATTTTTATTTTACGATACATGGCAAGCCACAAGTTTTTTGTACCTTTGCATCATAATATTAAAACTCTCTCATGAAACTTCTTTGGCTTGATTTGAATAGTTCATACGCCCACTCATCATTAGCACTGCCTGCATTACATGCCCAGATAGCAAATGACACCGCTATTGAATGGTGTATCGTATCAGCAACTATCAACGAAAATATTGGCAATATCGTGCAACAGATTTATTATCATCAACCCGATATTATAGCTGCTACCAATTGGTTATTCAACCACGAGCAATTGCTTCACATCGTTTCACGCGCAAAGTCTCTGCTTCCAAATAGTTCCGTTATTCTTGGCGGTCCGGAATTTCTAGGTGAAAACGAAGACTTTTTAAGAAAGAACAAATTTATTAACGGAGTGTTTCGTGGAGAAGGCGAAGAAGTATTCCCTATTTGGTTAAAAGTCTGGAATCATCCGAAAAAAGAGTGGAGCCAAATACCGGGTCTTTGTTATCTGGATGAATCTGAGAAGTATCAGGATAATGGAATTGTCCGTGTCATCAACTTCTCTCAACTTGTTCCCCCCGAAAAAAGTTGTTTCTTTAATTGGAGCAAACCATTTGTACAGTTAGAGACAACAAGAGGCTGTTTCAATACCTGTGCGTTCTGTGTTAGCGGAGGGGAAAAACCAGTACGAACAATCCCTATCGAAGCTATTCGTGAACGTTTAAATGTTATTCATCAACATGGTATAAAGAATGTTCGGGTATTAGACCGTACGTTTAATTATAACAGTAAACGAGCAAAGGCTTTATTGGATTTATTCCGTGGATATCCGGACATTTGTTTCCACCTTGAAATCCATCCTGCTCTTCTCTCGGAAGAATTAAAACAGGAACTAACCACTTTGCCCAAAGGCTTATTACACCTGGAAGCTGGAATACAAAGTCTTAGAAAGCCTGTACTCGAGCAAAGCCGACGAATAGGTAAACTTGGAGATGCATTAGCAGGACTCAAATACCTTTGTTCTTTAGAAAATATGGAGACTCATGCTGACTTGATTGCAGGCCTCCCACTCTACCACCTTTCTGAAATTTTCGAGGATGTACACACCTTAGTAGATTATGGTGCAGGAGAAATACAATTGGAATCCCTTAAATTACTACCTGGAACGGAAATGAGAAGAAGAGCCGAAGAACTAGGCATTCAATATTCCCCTCTCCCTCCTTATGAAGTATTACAAACCCGGGAAATTTCTGTAGAGGAGTTACAAACAGCACATTATCTGTCCCGATTACTAGACGGATTCTACAATACTTCTACATGGAGAGGAATTACCCGTACATTAATTTTGGAAAATCCACAATTCCTCCATGATTTACTTCATCATCTCGTAGAAACTGATGTAATAGATAATCCGTTAAGTTTAGAAAAAAGAGGACTGATTCTTTATAACTTCTGTAAATATCATTATCCGGATTTTCTGACTCAGGTTACAGTTGCCTGGATAGAAGCAGGTATGTCTCTTAAAAAAATTCCTGCAGAAAAAGTTAGAACAAAAAGACAAACACCTCCAGAGGATTGGCAAGTGCTATATGGCTCTTATCAGGAAAATCTCAGATTATGCTTTTTACCAGTTGATGAAGAAGGACACGGTTACTGGTTCGGTTTTGAATCGGAAGTTCAAAAAATAGAACCAGTGTTTAAAGCATCAACATTGTAAGATTACTTTTTAAAAAGATTATCCTAATACCTATTATGAACATATTAGACAAAGATTGTTACAACTTGTAAAACAGCAAGCATTTTCAAACAATATAAAGCAACATTCATACATTTTCCACGTCTATACAATAAACCTAACTAAATGTATGAACCTTAGAAAATGTAAATTTATTATTTTATGTTTGTTACTCCCTGCATTTATTACCGCACAGGAATGGAGCCTAACGGATTCTTTGAAGCTAAAAAAACTTCTAGAATCTGATAAGGAAATTATAATTAACAAAAATAGAATTGAAATGCTAGAGCGCGAGTTTCATCAATCAAGATCATATTTTGAGTTTGATACTACATTGCCAACACTTAAACCATCTTCAAGTAATCTCTTTCGGTTTTCAACTAACATAAAAACAGATTTTCATCTCTCTAATTCGACCTTTTTACCCACATATTCATGGCAAAAACTTAACAAAAATCTTTATTTCGAAAGTAAAAGTAACTTCTCCAAAACATCCAATTACTTCCATATTCAAACCATTATGAAATATCACTTATCCCCAAAGTGGACTCTGAACATATATGGTATGCAGTATCTAAATAATCAAAGATATCGAGGATTCCCTTCTGAAGTCATACCGACAGAATTTGGTAGCAATATTTCTTTTAAATTAAACAAGCATTGGAAGATAAAAACAGGAATTCAATATCAACATAATATGATATTAAAAAAATGGGAATGGATTCCTCAATGCAATATTACATATAGTTGGTGAAACACACAATTACAAAAATGAAAAAGTATATCTTACATTTGTTTTTCGACCTTTCCTTTATAACCACATCAGTTAATTACGCCCACAGGAACTGCTGACAGTATCTCAACAATCAGACATAAAAGTAAGAGTTTTAATAAAATTTAAAAAAAGAATACATATTTCTCCTATTCAAATTTCACACCGATATAAAACTGTTTTGATAAAAAGATATATGTCAGTATTAAATACTTGAAAAAATTCATTTATATTATAGAATATTTCTGTAACTTTGAATTCAAATTACAACTGAAAGTGCAATTAGTAATTTCTCCACTATAGGAAACCTCGTAGATTCAATATGGGAAAAATATACTTTAACGACCTCAAATGTATATTCTTCACCCCAAAATAGTAGGACGTTTTTTAATTCTAAAAATGATGTATTCAATTTTATTCATCATTTTTGTAAGGGAAAACTAATTACACTTAATTCCAGTTATTATATTGCAGAAATCCAGTATACAGATTTGGGAAAGGCTTTGTATGAAAAATATGGTATAAACATTGACGAATACACCTTGAAGTGCCATGCAACAGTCGGTAAGCTTGTTGATTATATTTGGAATGAAAACACAATACAAACATAATCTTAGTTAAAACTATTTATTCCATAAATAACTCTGCAGATGTCTATTTTAACTTTCAAGAAAGTAAATTTTATTTCTCAATTCCCAATTAAAATACAAAATTGCAATATATCAACAACTATTTCACCAACAAATAAATGACTGTCCGTCCTGCCCCATACCGACTCAACCACCCATCTGCCACAAACTGATTCAAATCATCCACTGCCTTATTTTTCAGTGTATGAGTAATATGACAATAATCAGTCCGAGTTATACATGGATGAGTTGCCAGAAAACCTCTTAATATATCTTCTTTCTGTTTCAAAGTTATTTCTTTAGAAACAACTACAGGCTTTTCTACACGTTCCAAAGGAATTGAACGCATACTTTTCCGCAAACTAGTACTCATTCGAAGATTTACATTCTTAAAATGAACAGAACCGGAACGGATTTCTTTTTTCTCTTTCACCGGACGACTCGTGACGGTAGCCGATAAATATCCTAACTCGCCTAATTGTACAATATAACCATCACGCAGAAATTCAATGGCTGCATCTGTAATACAAGTCATTATAGCATCAGCTTGCCCACGACTGAATCCACCGGAAGTTTTTTCTATATATTTATATAGTTTTTCTTTACTAATCGTTCCCTCAGGAACAATTCTTGCTCGATATTTTTCTTCTTTCTCTTTGTTATCAATACCATGCACCTTATATATATCATATTTTGCCATATCTCACCTTTATTTAATAATTATTACAAAAAGTATTCGTACCCACACGTGAATCTTTTCGTTTTCACATATGAATTCTTTCGTCTTCACATGTAAAGACGAAAGGATTCATATGTGAAAACCATTTAATTTTGGTGTAAAAGTAAGAAAGTTTTAGAATAGAAGAAAGTATATCTTTCATTTTATTCTCTACCTTTGTAAAAAGATTCAAAAAAACATCTTATAATAATGAAAAAGTTTATCAAGGGATTCCGGTTCACCCCATCCAATTATCCGGCAGAAGTAGAAGAAAAGATACAAAAACTCAGGAAACAAGGTTATAAACTCCCTCCACGTAAAGTTCTCCGCACTCCTGAACAATTGGAAGGAATCCGCGAAAGTGCTAAAATCAATACTGCATTATTAGACTATATCTCTGCAAATATTCATGAGGGAATGTCTACCGAAGAGATTGATAGATTAGTGTATGATTTCACTACTAGCCATGGAGCTATCCCTGCCCCACTCAATTATGAAGGCTTTCCCAAAAGTGTCTGTACGAGTATCAATGATGTTGTATGTCACGGAATTCCCAGCAAGTCGGAACTGCTGAGAAGCGGAGATATTATCAATGTGGATGTATCTACTATCTACAAAGGATACTTCTCTGATGCGTCCCGTATGTTTATGATTGGTGAAGTCAGCCCGGAAATGCGCAAGTTAGTTCAAGTAACCAAAGAATGTCTGGAGATTGGTATCGCTGCCGCCCAACCCTGGAAACAACTGGGAGATGTGGGTGCTGCTATCCAGGAACACGCAGAAAAAAATGGATACGGTGTCGTGCGTGAGCTTTGCGGGCACGGTGTAGGCGTGAAATTCCATGAAGAACCGGACGTAGAACATTTCGGACGTCGTGGCACAGGTATGGTAATCGTACCGGGTATGACCTTCACTATTGAACCCATGATCAATATGGGAACCTTCGAAATATTTATAGATGATTCTGACGGATGGACAGTCTGCACTGATGACGGACTGCCTTCTGCTCAATGGGAAAATATGATTCTGATTACTGAAACCGGAAATGAAATCTTAACTTATTAATTAATGGAACTGATTTTACTGATAGTAATAGCCGTACTAGTGATCGCTCTACTTATACTATCACTAACAAGAAGTAATAGCCAAGCTCAGGCAGAACAACTACAAACAGCTTTGCGTCAGCAAATGCAAGAGAATCGCGAAGAACTGAATCGAAGTATTCGGGAACTTCGCATGGAAATGATGCAAACGCTGAATCAAAATTTGCAACAACTTCAAGACGTACTTCATAAGAGCATGATGACGAGCGGAGAACTGCAACGTCAGAAGTTTGATGCAATGGCACGGCAACAGGAAACATTAATACAATCGACAGAAAAGCGATTGGATGATATGCGCCTGATGGTAGAGGAAAAGCTACAAAAGACATTAAACGAACGAATCGGGCAGTCATTTGAGATTGTACGTTCCCAACTCGAGAATGTACAAAAGGGGTTAGGGGAAATGAAATCGTTAGCACAAGATGTCGGCGGATTGAAAAAGGTACTCAGTAATGTCAAAATGCGGGGTACTTTCGGCGAAGTACAACTCAGTGCTTTACTGGAACAAATGATGAGTCCGGAACAGTATGATGCCAATGTCAAAACAAAAAAAAGTGGAACTGAATTTGTTGAATTCGCTATTAAACTGCCCGGAAAGGATGACACAAATAGCATCGTTTATCTTCCTATTGATGCTAAATTTCCCAAAGATGTATACGAGCAATATTATGATGCTTTTGAAGCAGGAGATACTACTTTAATAGAGTCATCCGGCAAACAATTAGAGAATACTATAAAAAAAATGGCTAAAGATATCCATGATAAATATGTAGATCCTCCTTTTACAACAGACTTTGCTATTATGTTTCTACCATTTGAAAGTATCTATGCCGAAGTGATACGACGAACCAGTCTTGTGGATACTCTTCAAAAAGAATATAAGATTGTGGTAACCGGACCTACAACCTTGGGTGCCATTCTGAATAGTCTCCAAATGGGGTTCCGGACACTTGCCATTCAGAAACGTACCGGAGAGGTCTGGACAGTATTAGGTGCTGTAAAAACAGAATTCAGCAAATTCGGCGGATTACTTGAAAAGGTACAGAAAAATATACAAAATGCGGGTGATCAATTAGAAGAGGTGATGGGTAAACGCACTCGCGCTATCGAACGTAGACTCCGACAAGTAGAACAATTACCCCAAGAAGAAAGCAGAAAAATTCTTCCTATTGATGATGAAGATGATGATCTTATAGATTAACCTTATATATAACTAACAATCCAACAATCTACCTACTTTTGCATACTTTGCAGTATTCATTTTATCAAATGGAATTAATACTAATGGCATTTATTATAATTTGAATAGCTTTTACAAAGAATTATGCCATTAGTATACAAGAAAATCGGATAAAGCCGAAATCTTTGTTGGTGGATTCTCTTATACAAAAGAGTGACGCTATCCAGTAAGGATAGTGACGGTATATAAGGACAATATCGTCACTATCCTGAGCTTATACCGTCACCTTTTTTATACATTAAAAGGAAACTTGCGATAATCTGGATTAATCTACGTTTAAGCAGTTACATAATGGAGTTTTACTTCCCCACGTCTATCATTGAATCCAATAATTAACCTTCAATGCATTACATTCTCTAAGAACTTGCTTTATATCCTCTACTACTCCTATTGCACAATCCTTAGTTACTTTCAGACCGATAGTTATTCCATCTGAATCTTTCGAAGTTGTTTTGACAGCCATTATTTCCTTCCTCAAATCCTCCAAAGTAAAATCCTTCAATTCCTTCTTTATTCCGTCAGGGGATTCGTGAAGAGTAACAGTAGCTTTTGATATCACTTCAGTTGTTTCTTTTTTATTATTATTTTTAGGAGCCCCCACCTGCTTTTTATAATTTTTAGGAGGACCAGCTTGCCTAACAAGAATTGGAAATACAGAGTCTAAATAAGCTTTATTATCATTAGAGGACTCCAATGCTATTCTTGTCCGAATATTAGTATACGCACCCTTTACACTTTGAAAAACATCCCTCATTGTACTTTCATTAGCACTCCGGTCAAACTGATACACTAAAACCTCCGTAAATTTTTTATGCTCTTTCCACGAATTATAAAGCTGTTCCTCTATTATCCCTTGCAAATCCTTTAGTTCGGGATAATCTCCATTAAACAAAAGCCGATTCTCTTTATTTATAAAAAGACCATTATGATGAAAAAAGAAACCTTTCTTACCCTTCATTCGATTTCGATAAGCATCTTCTTCATTACTAAAATAATTCATCAATTCCCAATAATTATCTTCCTGTTGCTTCTGAGCGACTTCCTCCACAATTGGAGTCAATGTTCTCTTCACTTCGGGCTGTGCAAATGCATAAATTGCCCCACCCATAATGGGCACTACAAGCAATAGCTTTAACCTAGCCCAACGGTTTGTTCTTTCTTTCAACATCATAGTAATACGTTTTTTAAGTTTAGAGTGATTAAAGCCGTTAGCCATAGAGTAGAGCCTTGTACCAACAGCTTTTTTCACTAATAAAAGTTGATATTTTTTTGCATCGATGCCTGTATTAAGCACTCCATTATCCGCCTCAAATTCATGCATTTCCTGTAATTCTCGCTTCAATAACCAAATCACCGGATTGAACCAATAGAACACCAAAAAGAATTGCATAAGCCATAGATCAAGCGTATGTCGATAACATAAGTGCATCGTCTCATGAAGTAATATTTCATTTATTTGCCGAGAATAATCAGATGCTGAAACTACAATATATTTCCCCCAACAAAATGAGGAGACTGGTTGTGAAACAACTACCAGCCTATATTTTCCACATTGATACCTTTCTCCGGTCTTTATCAACTGAAACATTCGGAAAAGAGAAACCGACAACCAACATAAAGTAAACAAAGCACCTAAAAAATAAATATACCCAAAAATAACAGGACACCAATTCACAGTCCGTCCGCTCCCATTTTCATCCTTTTGCATAGTCCAGTTCACCCCATCCGGAAACACCATATTCCGTTCATCACCCAAAGCCTCCTGAATAGTCCGCAAAGGAATAGTAAAAAGAGTTTCCTCCACAGTAGTAAATTCTATCAAAGGTAAAAATGCACAGCCCAATATTCCAGCTAACAAGACGATCCGATTAAAGCGAAAGAAAGTAGTTCCACTCATCAATAACTTAAAAAGCAGATAAAAGATAATGAGGAAACATCCAGATTTCAGCAGATAAAATAAAAACTCGCCCATTGGTATCAACTTATTTAGAAATTGAGTATTTTATAAGATATATTATCCAATAAAGTAAAGACTATTTTTTAGATCGTCCTTTCTCAATACTGTCTATCAATGCCTTCAATTCATCAACAGACATACCTTCTTCTTCAATAAAAGAAGACACGACATTAACATAAGAGTTATTGTAATACTGAGAAATGACATCTTTCAAAGCAGAACTTTTATACTCCTTCTCCGAAATAAGGGCATAATATTGATAAGTATTTCCATAAGCCCTATACCCAACAAATCCTTTCTCTTCCAAGCCTCTTACAAGCGTAGAAACGGTATTATAATGTGGTTTAGGCTCATCATAATACACTAATAGTTCACGAACAAACATAGAACCATTCTCCCAAAACATTCGCATAATTTCTTCTTCTTTTACTGTTAATCGTTTCATACCTTCCATGCTATTATTTAGTATTACACCACAAATATAATACTTATAATCAAACAAACAACTAATAACAATAGTTAATCTACTAACAGTGTTAGTTATTTAACTATTATTATTAGTAGACATCTGTTTCACCATATTATTATAATAACAAAATCATGATAACAAGAGATCTTAATCAAAAAACATCAAGATTATGCTTTCGGAATAAAAAACAAAAGTAGATTAAAATCTATCTATTTTATTCATTTAGCGACTTGTTACATTTCAATGCTTTGGGTATTTTTCATTTATAAAGCAGTGGATTTAAGATAGATAATTTTTAAAAATTGATAAAATCATGTACATTTGCAAGCAGAATAATGAATTCCTCTTTAATGAAAAACATCATCTACAAAATCAGACAAGTTTACCCGGTCACCGATGAAGCACTTCAGGCATTGCAGGCAAATATGCAATTAATGCATTATCCAAAAGATACTTATATAGTACAATCCGGAATAACAGACCGGTTGGTTTATTTCATTGAAGAAGGGGTTACCCGCTCTGTATTTCACCACAATGGACAGGACACTACTACTTGGTTCAGCCAAGAAGGTGACATTACTTTTGGGATGGATTCATTATATTATAAACAACCATCCATAGAAAGTATTGAAACTCTTTCGGATTGCAAAATCTATGTCATCCATATAGATAAACTCAATATTCTTTACGAAACGTATATTGACATAGCTAATTGGGGAAGAATCCTGCACCAGAATGTCAATAAAGAACTCAGTCATATGTTTGTAGAAAGACTTCAACTTTCGCCCAAAGAGCGATATGAACAATTCAATCAGCGTTATCCCGGATTAATAAATCGGGTGAAGTTGAAGTATGTAGCTGCGTTTCTCGGTATTTCCATCTATACACTCAGTCGGGTACGCGCTAAAAAATAGATATTTATGGGTCTTTTTTGCTTTAGAGCAAAAGAACTTCGTTTTGTAAGCTGTATCTTTACCATCTGAAAATATTAACTAAAATAATAAAAAACAGATGTCAAGTATTTCTTCATCAGCTTTTACAGACACCAAGCCACATTATGATCTTCTAGACGGACTTCGTGGTGTAGCAGCTCTTATGGTTATATGGTATCATATATTCGAAGGCTACGCTTTTGCCGGTGGCGGTGCTATCGAAACCTTCAATCACGGATATTTAGCGGTAGATTTCTTCTTTATCCTTTCAGGTTTCGTTATTGCTTATGCATACGATGATCGCTGGCGAAAGAATCTGACAATGAAAGACTTCTTTAAACGCCGTTTAATACGCCTTCATCCCATGGTAGTGATGGGTGCCGTTCTGGGTGCTATTACATTTTACATTCAAGGTTGCGTGCAATGGGACGGAACACATATTGGGATATCTATGATTATGCTATCCCTCCTTTGTACAATATTCTTTATCCCTGCAATGCCGGGTGTTGGCTACGAAGTTCGTGGTAACGGAGAAATGTTCCCATTGAACGGCCCATGTTGGTCATTGTTTTTTGAGTATATAGGAAATATCCTTTATGCCTTATTTATTCGTCGCTTGTCAAATAAGGGATTGACTGTACTTGTTATATTGACCGGAATTGCATTAGCATTATTTGCTATCCTTGATGTCTCAGGTTATGGAAATATAGGAGTAGGTTGGACATTAGACGGAGTAAACTTTGCAGGCGGATTATTAAGAATGCTTTTTCCTTTCTCTATGGGTATGCTCTTATCGCGTAAATTTAAGCCTATTAAAGTAAAAGGTACTTTCTGGATATGTACAATCATATTAATTCTTTTATTCGCAGTACCTTATTTGGAAGGTACAGAGCCAATTTGTACAAACGGTGTTTATGAAGCATTTTGTATTATCATAGCTTTCCCTATTCTTCTCTGGCTGGGAGCATCGGGAACTACTACTGACAAGAATTCAACTAAAATTTGCAAGTTCTTGGGAGATATATCTTATCCAATCTATGTGATTCATTATCCATTTATGTATCTGTTCTACGCATGGTTAATTAAAAATCAACTCTTTACTTTCGAACAGACTTGGCAAGTTGCCTTGTGCGTTTACGCATGGAATATTTTGTTTGCTTATCTATGTTTGAAACTATATGATGAACCTGTACGGAAATACCTAGCCAAGCGCTTTTTAAATAAAAAAACAAGAAACTAAACCAGACTAAACTTAACATTCCGAAATGCACTTCAAAGTTATATTTAGACTTTAGAAGTGCATTTCATTTTGATGTTAACAACAATTGAAAAATCAATTATTGGTAAGAGTAAATTCTTAATCAGAATAACTTCTTAAAGCAAGTTTTTTCACCCAAAGGACAAATATTCCCGTCAAAATTAAGTTCAGTACCAAAGTCAAAACGGAAATAACCAAAGCAGGACCCCCTAAATTATATCCTAAAGCAATAAATATAATTCCTGCACCCACTTCGCCACGGGTAAACATACCAATAGATAAAGCAAGTCTCTCGCTCAATTTTCGGTCACGATAGAAAAACATTGGGCATAGCTTTCCTATATTTGATAAGAAGGAAATGATTACTACATGAAACAAAATCATTCCCCATGACATCATTTCCTGTGAACCAGTTACCGAATAAGCACCTGCATGAGTTTCTGCAAAATTCACTCCTATGAAATGAGGCATACTCATTCCTACCAGAAACATAAAAAAGAAAGAAACTCCGGTTGAAACTTTTCGTTCTACAGGCGTATCATGTTCCTTATGCTTCATAATCATACCCAATACAAATGCCGGCAACAGCACCTCAATATGAATACTTCCTGCTTCACCATACAATTGTTTACTACCAAGGTAAAGCAATTGTGTAGCCAGAAAAATAATCACTGAATAAAAGAGAATCGCCTTCCAGTCCTGACGCCAATTATATTTATTCAGTTGTCTCCAACCAATAGCCAAAAGCCAAAATACAATTACAACCACAATAATCAACTGCCAACGTAATCCAATCATCATAATTTGAAGTGGAATCATCAAAATAATAGTATCCAAGTCATCGAAGATAGCCAACACCTGAATTTTCTTATAAATCCAACTCGACTTCAGCCCGATAGCTGCCAACATCGTAAACAGAATACCAGCCGACGTAGGTGCAGCAAAACGGCTCAGCAATAGATTCTCTTTCCAAGCCTCCCAACTATTCCAATATTCAGGCGGAAGCAATACAAAAACATAATAGATTGCAATCATGAACCAAGGTAAAGCCGCAGTAGCCATCGCTATAAAATAATCTTGTGCATAACTTTTCCAATGCGACTTATCAAGAACAAACTCTCGACCTACATTAATCATGATAAAACTAAGACATACATAGAGTAGTACATTGGCTACTGATTTAACGGTTCCAAAACCGTCACCCGCCATCATCGGCAGGAATTGTGAAACAACGAGTCCCAACATCAGGAAACCCGAAAAAGACAGAACTTTTCTCATATTTATAAATATATTTTAATCTTGGTGATTGCCCGGGAAAGCTCTGTAGACAGAGAGCAATCACCTGGTATATAAAAAACTAACCGCAAAACGATTTGTTCAGAAAAAGACTCTGAAAAATCGTTTTGCGGTAGTATCTTAATCCAGCTTCAGTACAGCGAGGAAGGCTTTTTGAGGAACCTCCACGTTACCAATTTGCTTCATTCGTTTCTTTCCTTTTTTCTGTTTTTCAAGCAACTTACGCTTACGGCTCACGTCACCACCGTAACATTTCGCCGTCACATCCTTGCGAACTGCTTTAATCGTCTCACGGGCAATTATCTTTGCACCGATAGCAGCCTGTATAGCAATATCAAACTGTTGCCGGGGAATAAGTTCTTGTAATTTTTCACACATCCGACGCCCCATATCATATGCATTGTCAAAATGTATCAACGTAGAAAGAGCATCCACCGGCTCTCCATTCAACATTATATCCAACTTGACAAGTTTTGACGGACGGAAACCATTCGGATGATAATCAAATGAAGCGTATCCTTTTGAAATGCTCTTCAAACGATCATAGAAATCAATAACAATCTCTCCCAAAGGCATATTATAAAAGATTTCCACTCGATTACCGGAAATATACTCCTGCTTGATAAGTTCACCACGTTTACCCAAACAAAGCGTCATAATAGGACCGATATAATCAGTAGTCGTAATGATAGACGCTTTAATATACGGTTCTTCAATATGATCTATCAGTGTCGGATCGGGCATACCTCCCGGATTGTGCACTTCCTTCACTTCCCCCTGTTTATCATAGATCATATAAGAAACGTTCGGAACAGTAGTAATCACATTCATATTAAACTCACGGTCGAGACGTTCCTGAACGATCTCCATGTGAAGCAATCCCAAAAAACCACAACGAAAACCAAAACCTAATGCCAGTGAAGATTCCGGCTGGAAAGTCAAAGAAGCATCATTCAACTGCAACTTCTCCAATGAAGCGCGCAAATCTTCAAACTCTTCAGCTTCAATCGGATAGACTCCGGCAAACACCATCGGTTTTACCTCTTCAAACCCTGCAATAGCTTTATCGCACGGACGTGCAATATGTGTAATCGTATCTCCTACCTTTACTTCTTTTGAAGTCTTGATTCCGGAAATGATATATCCCACGTCACCAGTACGCAACTCCTTACGTGGAACCATATCCATCTTCAACACCCCTACTTCATCTGCTGCATATTCTTTGCCTGTATTAAAGAACTTCACTTTATCACCGGTACGGATTATTCCATTCTCTATTTTAAAATAGGCTATAATCCCACGGAAAGAATTGAATACCGAGTCAAAAATCAATGCTTGCAAAGGTGCCTCTTCGTCACCTTCAGGATGAGGAATGCGCTCAATCACAGCAGCAAGAATTTCTTCCACGCCCATACCAGTCTTACCGGACGCACGAATAATCTCTTCACGCTTACATCCCAATAATTCGATGATCTCGTCTTCAACTTCCTCTGGCATAGCACTTGCCATATCGCATTTATTGATCACAGGAATAATCTCAAGATCATGTTCAATAGCCATATACAGGTTAGAAATAGTCTGTGCTTGTACCCCTTGTGATGCATCTACAATCAGCAATGCACCTTCACAAGCAGCAATAGAACGGGAAACCTCATATGAAAAGTCTACGTGTCCCGGAGTATCAATCAGGTTAAGAGTATACTTTTCACCTTTATAAGTGTATTCCATCTGGATAGCATGGCTCTTAATCGTAATACCTCTTTCCTTCTCCAGGTCCATATTATCAAGCATTTGCCCATTTGTTACCTGAATTGTATGTGTAAACTCCAGCAAACGGTCTGCTAAAGTCGATTTACCGTGGTCAATATGAGCAATGATGCAAAAGTTTCGTATATTCTTCATACGGGATTCTAATTTATTTTATCTTTTTGGTGTGCAAAGATACGTAAATGGCGGAACATAAAAAAATGCGTTGATAACATTATAACAATGTATCAACGCATTTTTTTTATCGCTTAAGTGAGTTACTCGCTTAAATCAATTTGATAAAAAGTTCACCTTCAACTTCATCTACAGAAAGTTTGTCTTCTCTTAATAACCAGCCAAGGCCGAGGAACAAGTCTTTATCAACCAATTTAGTTGCTTTTTTCAGCTGTTTGGCAGTCATACCTTCTGTTCCATTCAGTGCAATCCAGATATTTCCTGCAATTTCACCTGCTTTTTCTTTCAACATTTGCTTTGAAAATTTTAGTTATACATACTATTAAATCAACAATTCAAAAGAACTATCAGATTTTATATCGGTGGCAAAGATAGCTATTTTTATGTTATATAACACTTTATCTATTCTTTTTTTGCTTTATTTGTAATAAAAACAGCTATTTCTTACCTATTTTGAGCGTTTTTCAAGGTATTCTACCCATATTCTGGCAGCTTCTTCCACCATTTTTGCGCACGGACGCTTCGTATAGTATTGATTAGTACGTTCTTCGGGAAGTGAAACAATAGGCTCCGTTTTCTTTAATCCTAACAATTCTCCACAAATCAACGATCCGTTTCGCTTTTTAAATTCAGCAGCCAATTCTTGGACAACAGCATAATTTGCCGCTTTTCCTTCACGATCTGTCGCCTCTGTAGCACCCGTTTCAAGTCCCGCTACAAGAAATAACCCGCAAGCCGCCCCACACGTTTCTCTCATACGACCAATTCCACCACCAAAAGAGGCAGACATACGCAAAGCCTGTTCCTGAGTAAAACCATACATATCTGCAAATGCAGCCACTACCGACTGTGAACAATTATATCCGCTTTTAAAAAACTCCACTGCTTTTTGTATTCTATCTTCCATTTCTGTTTTTTTTATTTTCATGCAAAGGTATAAAAAAGTATCTTTGCAGCCGTTTTATTAATCGAAGAAAACAATGGCTACAACATTTGATATTCAGTTACACCATTACTCACGCGGATTTCATCTGATTACCCGTGACATAGTTGCACAACTACCTCCACTACCTGAAAGCGGTTTACTCGTAATCTTTATTAAACATACTTCTGCGGGATTAACGATCAATGAAAATGCAGATCCTGATGTCCGGCAAGATTTTGAAACTTTCTTCAACAAACTAGTACCGGACAGTGCTCCATACTTCATCCATACCTGTGAAGGTCCGGACGATATGAGTGCACACATAAAAGCATCGCTTATAGGAAGTTCTGTTACTATTCCCATAAAAAATTATCGGCTAAACCTGGGAATATGGCAAGGTGTCTACCTCTGCGAATTTCGCGATGGAGGAGACACCCGTAAACTTAGTATTACTATTTTATAATCCTGACTCAGCGTTCTATTTCCAACACCATCGGGCAATGGTCAGAATGTACAGCACCGTTCAAGATGCACGCACTCTTCAACATCGGACCCATCGGATCGCTCACCATACAATAATCAATTCTCCAACCTTTATTCTTAGCACGTGAATTGAAGCGGTAACTCCACCATGTATATTCTTGCTTTTCAGGATAAAGTAAACGAAAAGAATCAATAAAACCTACGGAAAGGAAACGCGTCATCCACTCCCGTTCTTCCGGAAGAAAACCACTATTAGTTGCATTTCGGACAGGATCGTGGATATCAATCGGCTCATGGCAAATATTATAATCACCACAAAGAACCAGATTAGGACGAGATTTTCGCAATTCCATCACATACTTCTGAAACTCTTCCAGCCAGACCATTTTGAATGCCTGACGTTCGTCCCCACTTGTCCCCGAAGGATGATAAACACTGACCACCGATAGATCTCCAAAATCAGCACGAATGAAACGCCCTTCGTTATCATAAGCCTCTATACCCATTCCATATTCCACATAATCAGGTTTCTGCTTTGTCAGAATAGCAACCCCACTATACCCTTTCTTTTGTGCCGAATAGAGATAAGATTTATAGCCTAACGACTCAAATACCTCAGCCGGATATTGATCAGGTTGTAGTTTCGTTTCCTGCAAACAAAGAACATCAGGATTTTCTTGCGCCAACCATTCCGGAAATCCTTTAGTAACAGCTGCACGAAGTCCGTTCACATTATAAGTTATAATCTTCATCATATCTGTTTATTGATTTATATCTATTTGTTTTTATGAAAATAACAGCATAATATTCAATACTGATACAATCACAGCAATAGCATAAAGTACAAAAGTACTCCAACGACTATTGACATAATCCCCCATCACTTTTCGGGAAGAAGTCAGTCCCACCTGCAAAAACACCGTAAAAGGCAACTGAATACTAAGAACCATCTGTGAAATAATCAAGCCTTTGAAAGGGTTCCCGATAAAGAATATCAGTAACAGAGCAATACCTAAAGAAAGAAGAATACCCACCTGAGAGTGGCTGTCTTTTATATGATAAGACTCCCCAAAGATACCTGCAAAGATAGATCCAGCCGCCATCCCACTTGTGATAGTAGAGGATATACCTGCCATCAAAAGAGCCAGTGCGAAAACAACTGCAGCATTGCTACCCAACAATGGTTCAAGCAAAGATTTTGCCTGTTGCAATTCTTCTACTTGAATTCCACTTTTAAAGAAAGTAGCCGCAGCCAATAAAATCATTGCACTATTAATAGCCCAGCCAACAATCATAGAAAAAAAAGTATCGAACAGTTCATATTTCAGCACTTTCTTAATAGAGGCATTATCTTGCTTATTATATTCATGACTCTGTATCACTTCCGAATGTAAAAAGAGATTATGAGGCATTACTACAGCTCCTAGCACACTCATAATGATCAACATACTTCCTTTAGGAAAAGAAGGAGTCATCCACCCTTCTACTGTCATCGGCCAGTCTATCTTTACTAAAAATAATTCATAAATAAACGAAAGTCCGATCACTGACACAAAG
This sequence comes from Bacteroides sp., assembly GCF_028690125.1. Classification (GTDB taxonomy): domain Bacteria; phylum Bacteroidota; class Bacteroidia; order Bacteroidales; family Bacteroidaceae; genus Bacteroides. The sequence goes on from NZ_JAQVBV010000005.1 coordinate 66,573, forward strand.
GCTATAATTGAACGTTCTATCTTCTTATAAGAATTAGTAAATAGCATGACAGAAACGAACAGAGTAGTCAATACCGCGCCCCATATAATCGGAATATCAAACAACATTTCGAGTGCGATAGCACCTCCCAAAATTTCAGCCAATGAAGTAGAAATAGAAGCTAATACCGCAGTACCAAGAATCGGACGTGAAACCCATTTAGGGGTATATTTTGTAGCAGCTTCTGAAAGACAAAGTCCCGTTACAATGCCCAAATGGGCTACATTGTGTTGTAGGACAATTAACATGATAGTAGACAAAGTTACCACCCAAAGCAGTGAATAACCAAATTCGGAACCTGCTGCAAAGTTAGAAGCCCAGTTTCCCGGATCAATAAAGCCAACAGTTACTAAAAGTCCGGGACCAATATATTTAAAAACATCCAATCCACCCAGATATCGTTTGTGGTCTTTGCGTTTTAAGTCTTGAAAAATATTTTTCATTATTGCATAATAGTTTATTGAATACAAATATACTTATAAATAACGATCACAGGCTATTTTTAGTTCAAAATACCAACAAATAAGGAATGGGCAACTAGTGAATAACAGGCAAAAAAAAATACGGATTACACTAAAACACAGTTTTTATTAACTAAAACTGTAGATTCCGTGTAATCCGCGCCTAAAATAATATTTAAAAGGGGGGTAGTAAAGATTGATCAATATCCCATCTCGTGCAATGCGTGACACAATTGGTCTGGACACGAAGTAACTCTACCTCCACAACGTACCCCTTCTAATTTCTGAAGCACATCTTCGACTTTCATACCTTTTATCAGCCGAGAAATACCCTGAAGATTTCCGTTACATCCACCCCAAAAGGTTATTTCCTTCACAATACCGTCTTCCACATTCAGTTCAATGTTCGTACTGCAAGTGCCTTTTGTTTTATATACATATTCCATAACCTGTTTACTCTTCGCCTTCTTCCGGACGCATATTAGTATAAACAGTTTGTACGTCATCAAATTCTTCCAGACGTTCTACCATCTTATCCAATGTTTCGCGTTGTTCAGGAGTTACGTCCTTCAAGTCATTCGGAATATAAGTGAAGTCTCCACCGACATCTTCGAAGCCACTTTCTTCCAAATGTTTCTGGATAGCAGCATAGCTCTTAGGATCTCCATAAATAGTGATTGTTCCTTCTTCTTCATCTTCCTCATACTCATCGTCCACATCATAATCAATCAGATCAAGAATCAATTCTTCCATATCAACTCCATCTTTCATCTTAAAGGTAAACATACATTTATGATCGAACAAGAATGCTAGAGATCCCATTGTACCCATGTTTCCGCCAAACTTGTTGAATACTGAACGAACGTCAGCCACTGTACGTGTAGCGTTGTCAGTTAATGTATCCACAAATACAGCAACTCCATGAGGACCGTATCCTTCGTAAGTCATGCTCTTGTAGTCACTCTGATCTTTACCCATTGCGTTCTTAATAGCACGGTCGATATTATCTTTCGGCATATTCTCACGCTTTGCATTCGCGATAATCGCACGCAGAGTAGGATTATTTTCCGGTTCCGGACCACCAGCTTTTACAGCAATAGCAATCTGTTTACCTATTTTTGTAAATGTACGAGCCATATGACCCCATCTTTTCAGCTTAGCGGCTTTTCTATATTCAAATGCTCTTCCCATTGGTTTATATTTTTATAATATGATTTATTTTTGTATTATCTTAATTTTGCATTTAATTTATCTTCTAGATTCTTCACTAGTTTCGACATGATTTTATCAATCATCTTGTCGTTCAGCGTCTGATTTTCATCTTGAAGCAAGAAACTTACGGCATACGATTTCTTACCAGCTTCTAAATTCTTACCTTCGTATACATCAAAGAGTTCTACTTCTTTCAGCAGTTTTTTCTCTGTCTCATAAGCAATCTTTTCGATTTCAGCAAACTGTATATTCTTGTCAATCAGCAATGCCAAGTCGCGCTTCACAGCCGGGAATTTTGAGATTTCCCTGTAACTGATCTTCACAGAACGAATCGCCTTCAACAATTCACCCCAATTCAGATCAGCATAATAAACGTCATTATCTATATCGAATGCTTTCAACAATTTCTTTGTTACCACACCGAAAGATGCAAGACGTTTACCACCTTTGGTATTTACAGATAGCGCAGTAGCAAAGATATCGTCCGCCAAATTTCCGACTACCAGATTGTGTAAATCCAGTCCGAGACGTTTCAGTATATTTTCAACATAAGCTTTCAACTCATATACAGATGAATTTTCATCAGGATGTGCCCACGAATTAGAAACTTTCTTGCCGGTTACCCACAATCCCAAATGATAATCTTCTGAATAGGCGGCTAATACTTTTTCTGTATTCTTTTTATCAGCATCGAAATGATAGCAATTACCGAATTCAAAGAATTTCAAGTCAGCATTTTTGCGGTTAGCATTATGAGCAATACTTTCCAATCCACCAAACAACAATGTCTGACGCATACCATTCAAATCCGCACTCAACGGATTCATCAACATCACCAGATGATTGGAAGGATAAGTTTCCAGTCCATCGTAATAAGCAGCACGAGTCAGCGAGTTATTCAGAATTTCATTAAATCCGCATCCAACCAATTGCTCAGCAATCAGATTCTGCAATTTATTTGATTTGTCATGCTCCCCCTTCGTAGTAAGACTAGACTTCAATGTAGAAGGAATCTCTACATTATTATATCCGTAAATACGAAGAATATCTTCGATCACATCACAATCACGTTGTACGTCCACACGATAAGGTGGCACTGCTAATGTCAACCCCTGAGCAGTCTCATTCGATATTTTCATTTCCAAGCTAGTCACGATACTCTTGATCGTGTCTACCGGAATCACTTTACCAACCAATGAATGTACTTTTTCATAAGAAAGTTCTACCACAAAATCCTGAACAGGAGCAGCACATACATCTTTAATTTCAGAAGAAATCAGACCACCTGCCAATTCTTTTACCATCAAGGCAGCGAGCTTCAAACAGTAGATAACACTATTCGGATCAATACCACGTTCGAAACGGAAAGAAGCATCTGTATTCAATCCATGACGACGGGCTGTTTTACGTACCCATGTCGGATGGAAATAAGCACTTTCGATAAATACGTCGGTAGTAGTTTCCGTAGAACCTGAATCAAGTCCACCGAATACACCCGCAATACACATCGCTTCTTCCTTGTTGCAAATCATTAAATCGCGTTCGTTCAACTTACGTTCCACCTCGTCTAATGTTACAAACGGAGTACCCTCAAGCATTGTTTTTACAATGACTTCATTGCCTTTAATCTTTCCGGCATCAAAGCAGTGCAATGGCTGACCGAAAGCATGTACTATATAATTAGTAATATCTACTACATTATTAATAGGACGCAAACCAATCAGGCGAAGTTTATTCTGCAACCATTCCGGACTTTCCTTCACAGTTACACCTTTTACAGTTACTCCGGCATAGTGAGGACATGCTTCGCCATTTTCCACTTTCACATCAATATCTAGTTCATGGTTATCTACCTTGAAAGTATCCACTGACGGGCGCTGCAATGTAGCTTCCTTACCATTCTGAATAAGATAAGCATACAAGTCACGAGCCACACCATAGTGTGAACAAGCATCAGCACGGTTTGGAGTAATATCTACTTCAAGTACATAATCACTTTTAATATTATAATAGTCCTTAGCAAGAGTACCCGGAAGAGCTTCTGCCGGCAATACGATGATTCCCGCATGATCAGTTCCAATACCTATTTCATCTTCTGCGCAAATCATGCCAGTAGATTCTACACCACGGATTTTAGATTTCTTAATCGTAAAACATTCATCCCCGTCATAAAGCTTTGTACCCAAAGTAGCAACAACCACTTTTTGTCCGGCAGCAACATTGGGAGCACCGCAAACAATCTGAACCGGTTCATCGCCTCCCAAATTAACAGTAGTAACGTGCAAATGATCAGAATTAGGGTGTTCAACACAGGTCAGCACTTCGCCGATCACAAGTCCTTCCAAACCACCCTTAATAGTTTGTACTTCTTCCACTCCACCTGTTTCCAAGCCGATAGAAGTAAGCGCAGCCGCCGTTTCATCGGGCGTCAAATCGAAATTGACATACTCTTTCAGCCAGTTATAAGAGATATTCATATAATTAAATTTTTATTGTTTCTCAAAAAGATTCGCAAAGTTAATAAGATTTTTTGGTTGGTAGTGAAGGATTTGAAAGAAAAATGCAAAAGGGAGTCATCCTGTACCATTAAAGATGATGAGGGTGAATCAAAGTCTGACACACTCTCATCATAGTATCAAAACGATGTCATCATACCAATGAAATCACGATATCATTTTTTGTTCTTATGTTTGTAATATGAAATAACCTTATATCTAAAGGAACAACACAACAATTATCTATCATTCCTGCTAAATTAAGTATAAGCTTTTAGAATATCTTTCTTTTTTAATGTAAGCACTGGTAACAGGATGAAAACACCAACCATTGACATGATCAATCCCCCGATTGTTCCCGCCGCCAGCGGAAACCAGAATCCTTCTTTTTCAGTCCCTACCATAAAAGGTATAAACCCTAGAATAGTAGAAGTTACTGTCAGGAAAATAGGGATAATTTTAATATTCCAAGCTTTCACATACGCACGAAGTGAAGAAAGATGTGGGAAACGCCTGCGCAATGCATTATACTCATTCAAAATATAAATGCTTGCATTCACTGTAATACCACAAAGCAATACAAACGAAGCAAAACCTCCCTGGTCAAAATTTAACTTAAACCAATAAAAAGTAAGAAATACCCCTATATAAGAAACCGGAATCACAAAAATAATAGCTAATGGTTGTTTCAATGAATTAAACAAAATACTGGTAATCATAAAAATAATGGCAACCACAATTAGTAACAAGCGGTATTGCTTATTCACGCCACTCGATCCCCAAGACCAATTTTGCCTTTCTGACTTGGCGGAATACCCCATGGGAAGAATTTCTTTAAATTCCTCCAAATCCTTATCCAATATTCTATAGCCTTGCTCAGAAGCACCAATATATTCATATTGGAGACATAAACGGTATTGCTGATTCTCCTTGGCGACTTCCTGGGGCATCTGCCCTTTCTCAACCTTTGCTAATTCAGACAATTTATACTCCCGACGCCCTGCCTGAACAGGGAAATATTGCATCGCCCAGACATCTCGTTCTTCCGACTGACGGGAAGATAATTTAATTTTTTCTACTCCATCTTGTGTCAGTACCGAACCAATCTCCATATTACGACCGTAAAGAGGACGAATAGCTGCAAACAGAGTCTGAGCATTTACCCCTTCTTCCGCCATTCTCTTTTTATCTAAGTCAAAATAAAACTCTTTATAATCATCTTTCCAATTAGAGAACTCAGAACCAATTGTTACCTCCTTGATACGACGGTGAGATAATAATTTCTCTTTCAATTTTTCTGCCCAAGAGTAAAGTTCATCATAATTATAACCATACATTTTTACCCTGAAAGAACCGGCACTTTCACGGACATCATTACTAAATCCCTGGTCTTGAAGCCCATATACATCCCAGCTACCACCTCCCAATTGCAATGCTTTGCTGATGATATCTGCTTTCAACGTGTAAGGGAAACCGCTATACTGGTGTTCCTTCGTAAAATTAACACTGATAGAAGCCCGCCGGGCACTTTGTATGGAAGTATGAAACTGCTTAATTTCCTTAAAACCACTCAAATAGGCTTCCATACGCTTGATCAATGTATTCATCTGTTCCAACGTACTACCATTTGGTAAAGTTGCATTGGCATATAATACCACCTCATCGTTGCGGGTAAAGTAACTACCTTCATAAACTTTCTCAACAAACAACCTTAAACTTCCACCAAAGACCTTATCTACTATGGGTTTCACTTTCTCCTTATAAGTGGGTGTTCCTATAGTCCGATTATAAAAATCAGCCATCTTATCTTCACCTTTCATGTGCTCGGGAAGCAAGAATACAGGAAATCCAAACGCAAACAAAAGCAATAAACAAACTGCAACTCGCCAACGGCAAAGAATCCGTATCAGCCACATATAAAAATGAGAAAAATAAACAGGTATCCGTCTCATTATCCGCCTGATCCATCGAAACCAATTACGGTTCATTAGTCTCTGCCATCTGACACCGCTCTTTTTTCTTTTACCTTTTCTCTTCAGCCCAATCTTCTCTATCAAAGAAGGAACAAAGAATAAAGCGACCAATAAAGAGACTCCCAGATTAATAATAACTACCGCTGCAAAATCCTGCAAATTCAGACGTATTTTTTCATCAAGGAAAAATATAACTACCAAAGCCCCCATAGTAGTCAGCGTAGCAGCCAACACGGACAAGAAAGCTTTCAAGTTCCTGTGTCTTAGATAATGATCACTCATCACAATCGTATTGTCAATCACCAAGTTCAAAGAAATAGTGATACCTGCCAGGGAATAAAGCTGCATTTCCAATCCAAACAGATAATAGAAAATGATGGCGATTGCCATATTAATAGTCAAACTAACAACAATCAGAAACAAATATTTAGGTCGCCAAGTAATTAACAACACAAACAAGAGAAGAATAAGCACTGTCATTCCAGTACGCAAATAAATTTTGCTTAGTTCTTCCTTAATATATTCCGTTGCATTGTAACTCATGTGTATTTCATACCCTGCAGGAAGAAATTCATGAATTTCTTTCATAACCGCTTCTACCTGTTTACTCAACTCCAACTGATTGGCCGTTTCTTCAGCCACCAATGATAAATAAATAGAATTCAGTCCATTAATACGATAGTAACTTTGTGGTTTTTCTTCTTCACGTGTAACTTTTACTAGTTCATTCAGACTGATCATTTTACCATCTTTAATCGCTATTGAAATATCTGCAGGATCAAAGATTCTGTTATCTTTTTCCGGAACCAATGCCAATCGAATCCATTCTTTTTCTCCACCGAAATGTTCCACATCCGATGTCCCCATAAACTCCTTTCGATAATGCAAGCCGACTGCCTGCCTAATATCATCCACCGACACCCCCAAGCTCCGTAATTGCTCACTATCATACTCCAGTCTCCATTCCATGGGAGTGGCTCCGTTAAGATTCACTTTGTAAACACCGGCTATTTGCGACAATCTCGGTTTTATATGTTCATCTGCATACTGCTGGATGAGAATTGGTGTAGAGGGCGCATTAATAGTAAAAGAGATAAAAGGTCCCTGATTTCTCTCTCCGACACCACTCATCTGAATAGTAGGATAGTTTACCTCTTTAGGTAATTCAGGCCAAGTCTGGCGAATAATAGTAGACGCCTCAAAACGCGCCATTTCTACATTTGTATGTTTATCCAAGCTTACATTGACTCTTCCCCACCCGTTCCCCGAAGTAGAAGAAATACTTTTTATCCCTCTGACTCTGGCAAGCATTGCCTCCAGTTTGCTGGTAGCTTCCATCTCCACTACGCGGGAAGAAGCACCAGACATATTGAATGATACGGAAAACCCGGGTGAAGTCCTTGAAGGGTTCAGCTTCACCGGAAGCAGTGGAATGAGTGTAAGCCCAACCAATGCCACACAAATAAAAGCGACAATCAAAGTAAAAGCAGATACTTTTGAATGACTTTGTTTCTCCGGTAAATTCTTCATTCTTATTTTTTCATTCTTTATTTAACTATACTTCCTCCATTAAAATCGAATCGGTCGGAAAGTGAAATTCCTGTAGCAAAATCAAACAAAGTAAGTCGCCTGATCTTATAATAATTCAGCCAATACTCCTGCAATGCAGAAATATAATTACGTTGTGCCTGTTGCTGACGATTTTGCGAAAGGGTCAAACTATTGATATCAGCCTTTCCGATAATGAAACGCTGACGAGTTTGATCATATGCTAATATCGCCAAATTCAATGCCTCTTCTGCACTGGCAATCAGCTGTTCCTGAATATTAAAATCATTCACTGTCATGATAACCTCTTCTTCAATACTGATCTCATCCTGACGGGAAGATATTTTCACGATATTCAAATTGTTCCGGGCCATATTAAATTTCCCTTTTCTCACCCCCCAGTCAATCAAAGGAATAGAAACACTGACAGCCACCAGATCTTGCTGCATAGGCTTATGATACACATCACCAAAATTTTCCGCTACTTGATTGAAACCGATACTGGCATTGACACTAGCATTAAACCGTGATTCCTTTTTAGTCTTATCCACACTCCGTTCCGCTTCCAAAATATTCTGTTTCAGTTCGAGCAGTTGAGGATTATTGCTCCTTCCCCATTGCAAAGCCAAATCTACCGGAATCTGCAAATCATTAAGATGAGATGGAAGTTCCAATTTAATTTGTGTATTTTTATCCAAGTTCAAAAAAGAAGCCAATGAAAACATGGCACGTTTCAGGTCGATCGCTTTATTCTTCAATGAATTTTGCGCATTTACTCGGTCTAGCTTCAAAGTCAGCAAATCAGCTTGAGAAATAGCCGCAATTTTATGCCGTTGTTCACCAATACGATAAAGAGTATCACTGGAAGCCATATTCTCTTTCGCCAAGTCATATTCAGCTTGTGCCATAGCTAAAGAAAAGAAATAAGAGGTAGCTTTCTCTGATACTTTCTCTACATTATAAAGAAACTCTTTCTTTACACGTTCATATTTCAATGGTTCAATCTTACGTTCCCATTTAAAAGCATTATATCCAAGCAAGCTTTGTGAATATCCGACCCGGATAGGCACACTGGTAAATTGAATAGCCTTATTATCACCGAAGTTGCGCATATATGCTAAATTCGATTCCAAATAAAAAGTACCACCCGTTAAATCAAAATTCTGTTTCACAGACAGACCACCATAAGCATAGTATGACTGCTGGGTACGATATACGTCAAGATTAGACTCTGAATCGTAACGTTTCGTTATATCCCGGTTATATTGAGCAGGAGTCAGGTTCATTGTCAGACTCGGCAAGCGGTTTGCTTGGTAAGTACGATATGCCCAATAACCGGAAAGATACATATTTTGAGTACGGAAGGCTTCGAGAGAACTGTCATTTGCCAGTTCAATCGTATGATTCAGGTCTAGCATAACAGGTTGCTGAGCATCTACAGCAACAAATGGAGTACAAAGGAAGACCGCAGCTATCAGGTAATCAGATATTTTCTTCATATTCAATTTTATTTTTTCCGATAAATAAACCAATAAAGCAAAGGAATGATAAACAGGCTCACAGCAGTTCCGACAGTCATTGTTCCGATCATAGCAATAGAAAGAGGTTTCTGCAGCTCCGAACCCATATCAAAAGAGAAAAGCAAAGGAACCATAGCGAAAATAGTTGTCAGTGAAGTCATAATAATTGGCCGCAAACGTCTACGTCCTGCCTCATGAATAGCTTCAATCAGAGGTACCCCAGCTTTACGCAGTTCATTGATGGCATCTAGCTTCAAAATGGAGTCGTTGATTACAATACCACAGGTCACAATCAATCCGATAGCTGACATCAGATTCAGTGTATGACCGCACAACCAAAGTAATAACAGTGCGAAAGCGACATCGATAGGAATCTCTGCTAACACAAGCAATGGCTGCAGGAAACTCTCAAATTGAGATGCTAGAATAAAGTACATTAGTAGAAGCGAAATAAATAAGATCACTACCAATTCATCCAGCATTTTCTGATTAGAAAATATGCCACCGGAAAAACCTGTATCCCATCCGCCACTTTTATCTGCCATTTGTTTAACGTCTTTAATAAAAGTATTAACATCTTCCACCTTATAAAAGTCAAAAGGAACATACTCTCCATTGCGGCCCGAAGTTATCGTTTTTAAATCCTCCGACGGAGTCACGTTCACTAGTTCCCATAAAGGAATATAGTTAGGACGTCCTTTTGAGTCCGGTTGTGTTTGGACCAAAGTCTCATGCAAAACCTCATTAACCGTTTTCTCTTCTCCAGCAATAGTAATCGGCAGATATTGCTGATAAGAATGTAACATATTGACACTATTTTCTCTGAAAGCAGTTTTCAAAACCCGATAAAGTTCATTATATGACACTTTATAAAGCAATAATTTTTCTTTATTGATTGTTAAATTCAACTGGTTTTCGAAAGCAATACTGGTAGGCTCTACTCCTGTTTGTTGCGCCAGATTCTTTTCCATCTTGCGTAATGTTCCCGCTTCCGGTGCATGATTCTTGTTACGGGCATAAAACTCTGCTACAATATCCGGCTCACCAGTGACAAACAGCTTCTCAAACACAGTCTCGGGTGGTGAAAAAAAGACTACTGCCAAAGGATAATCAGATTTTATCTTTTGATACACTTCTTCTTGCAAAGCAAGAATATCTTCTACGCTTTTAGCTTTAAAATAGACTTCCGCTTCAGAAGAAGAAAGTTCCCTGTCTCGTTTCAGAATAAAATCCTGTTGCCCGATAGAAGCAGTATGCTCAGTAGCTTTTCCCTCCACTGCACGAAACAAGGCATCTACACGATCCTGATTTTCGTCTACATGAATATTTTCATTCCAGTCAATACGGACAATCAGTTCTGTTTGCTCGATCTCTGGCATCCGTTCTTTATCAATAAAGAAAAAGAAGAAAACACAAAGGGGTATGGAAACAACACAGAATAGAACACTAATAGTCTTGTGAGCGAATACCCAATTCACACCAGCATCGTAAAAACGGTCCATAGTGTGATCTTTAATCGGATTATTAAACTTAAAAGAAAGCCATCGCCATTTTCGGGTGGTGATGCTGGTACGATAAACCAACATATAGAGTACCGGAAGCAACATAATGCCGGTAAAATAAGAAACCATCAGACCAACAGTTACTGAAAAAGCCTGATCAAAAAAGATAGCTCCAGCTATACCGCTCATAAAGATCAACGGTGCAAATACTGCGATCGTGGTCAGAGAAGAACTAAGCATCGGAGTCATCACTTCACTAGTCCCAACAATACATGCACGACGCAATGAATATCCCCTTTCACGATATTGGGAAATATTCTCTGTCACAATAATCGAGCTGTCTATCATCATACCCAATGCGAGAATAAGTCCGGCAAGAGATATAATATTGAGAGACATACCACAGAGGTAAAAGAATACAAAACTGATGACAATAGATACCACCATACTAATTCCAATAACCAGTGGAGATTTCACATCTCCCAGAAAAAGGATAGCAACAATACAAATAAATAAAAATCCCAAAGAAAGATTCTGCTGAAGATTGGAAATAGTATAATCAAGCAATTCCGTCTGGTTACGGCTAATACTAAACTCTATATCCGGATACATTTTTTTAAAACTATTCATCGTTTTGACCAAAGCATCCTTCATCTGGTCCATATTCTCATCCGCTTGTTTGATAACAGCTAATGTCACCGCACGTTTTCCACCGGACAGAGAAACGCCCTTTTCTTTGACAGGAAGAATATTGATACGGCAGAAATCTTTCAATTGGATAATCCGATCCCCTTTCTTCAGATAAATATTCTCCACATCTTCCGAGGTACGAAGCAATGTGGAAAATTTAATATTATATTCATAATAACCATCACGCACCCTCATGCTACCCGGTTCCACATTATTTGAAGATAAAGCGGATTCAATATCTTCAATGGAAATATCCATGATAGCAAGCTTATCTCGGTCGGGAACAATCTGTACCTGTTGTTCAAGCAATCCGGTCACATCGACCATAGCAACTTCTGGCAATTGTTCAATTCGTCGTTTGATAACCGTCTCAGCAAATTCACACATTTGAAGAAAAGCCTGCTGGTCAGTTTTACTATAGGAATTGTCATTTTTCAGAGTCAAGTTCAGATAAAAAACAGGTATATCCGTTGCACTGGCTTTCACTACTTTTGGTCGTTCCGCTTCCTTAGGAAGATAATTCATTGCGGCATCGATCTTTTCATTCACTTCGATAAAAGCAAGATCAGTATTAGTCCCATATTCATAGGACAAACGAATAATGCCGGCACCATCTCGGGATTCACTATGAATATCCTTCAAAGCAGATACTTGAAGTAACTGTTGCCGTAATGGTTTAACCAATGTGTTTTCCAACTCACGAGCCGAAGTGTTCGAGGCTGAAACCTGCACGGTTATTTCCGGTATGGCGATATCCGGCAACAAGGATATGGGCAAAGTAGAATACGTCACACAGCCGATAATAAAGCAAGCTGTAAAAGCCATCAATACGGCAATGGGACGCTGTATCAGAAATTTTATCATGTTCTCAGTATTTGTCGTTCTCAGTCCGTCATCTTACCATATCACAGTCACCGGAGCTTCATGCGCCAGATTCAGATTTCCGGTTACAATAACTGTATCTCCTGCCAGCAATCCATCCGTCACTCCATTCTGCGACCGATCGGATACGATACATTCCGTTGCATTCTCCAATCCGGTGTTTACGTAATTCCATTTCGCTTGTCCTGACTCCAGAGTAAAAACGACTTGTCTGCCGGAACGTAATACAACCGCAGTTTTAGGGATTACCAATTGCTCGCCTAAAGAACGGTGAACACTTACACGAACATTCATGCCACTGAAAAGTTTACCTTGACCGTTTACACTTGCTTTCACCTTTACCATCCCATTGGTATCTACTAATGGATTAATTTCAGAAACACTACCTTCGAAAGCACTTCCTCCCGCATAGGGAGTAATCACTACCTTATCTCCTTTTTGAATCAAGGAGAGTTCACTTTCCAATACCGTAAATTCTACTTCCATTCCCTTAGTATCGATCAATGTACAAAATGCCTCCGAAGTATTCGCAAGATTAAAAGGTTTGGCAAACAAGTTAGCTATCATTCCATCAAACGGAGCCACTAATGTAGCATGTTCATTTTCTCTTTTAGCCAATGCATATTGAGATTTAGTTTGGTCATATCCACTCTTTACTTTAGCCAACTTCATTACATCTGCCGGAACCTTATCCAGTTCGTCCACATTATACCCTTGACCAATAAGAACATCTTTCAGCTCAAGTTCCGCTTTCATCAGTGAATTTTCAGCTTGTGACAGCTTATTTTCCAAACGAAATTTGTCCAGTTCCGCCAATTTCTGACCTTTCTGTACCCGATCACCATTCTTGACATAAATATGTGCAATGACTTCATTACTTTCAAAACGTAATTCCGCCTTATCTCGAGAACTTACCTTACCATTACTAACAAGTTCATGATTAAAAACTTGTCTTTGCAGTATTTGGATGGTCACTTCACTTTTAGCATCAGAGAGTATAGTAGAAATACCTTCTTCCTTTTTATCATTATTCTCAGACGATTCTTTTTTATCAGAACATGCTGCAATTATGCTTAACCCAAGACAAAGCACTACCCACTTACATTTGTGTTTTTCCATCATTATTTTATTTTATTATATCATATACACTAAATTTCGAAAATAAAGGTAAGAAATATGTGAGTAAAAACGCTCAAAACTTACTGACAATTTATGACCTATCTTGTTTTTTTTCTAAAATAGTCCATTTCATCGTAGATTCTACAATATTTTATTCACTTTATCATTCCATCAAAGATCATATACAAATAAAACATGATTATTTTAGTCATCATCAATAACCAAAGATATATGATTTTTTGTGATAAAAAAACGAAAGCCTATTTAATCTTCTTCATTATACTTTTTCAGAATATCTTATTCGTATGTCGATTTCCCAACAATAAAATCGTCCATCAACATTCCCCAATAGGTGGAATCCTTAAAGTTAGCAATCTTATTTCCGGAGATAAATAAACAATTCTTCATAAAATGATATTGATGTACCACACTATAACCTAATAATATTATACCATCTTTAAAGCGTAAATCCTATTTCTGCTCCCAACCGATCAACTGTCTATATAGAAAATAAGTCATTTCATTCATTGATACATACTGCCTCTTCTTTCGGAATAGCCTTTTCTTGGAACGGAATGGTATCATTAGTTCCATAAAAACCAATCCCAGCAATGTGACAATGTTTTTTTATAACCAATGTTTCTCAAATAACGATATTCCTTATGGCTCTGACTGTTTACGAAAGTACAGAGGCAGTATGGTTTATACTGAAAATAAATAAGGTATCTTTCTCTGCAATATCCAGACGGTTGTTTCCTTGAATCAGTGATGAAAGATAATTTTCCTTTTTTATATGTCACAAATCATCAAACAATACATATTTTGTTCAAGGTTGCTTTTGCTAGACTCTGAGTACCGATTCCATATTATTACAGATAGATGGAATCAATTTCAAATATATTCCATTTATTGTCCACTTTCTCCATCAGTTCAAATACTTATTTCACAAAATCGGCAAACTCTTCAGGTTGCCTCACAGGAAAATTTTTCAACCAGACGTAAAATGTTTTATAGCTTCCCAATTACTTTCCAGAAAAATATCCATAATAAGGCATATTCTCGAAAAAACAAGTTGTTTTATATTTAAAACTATCAAACGGACCTTTTAGTAATAACAAAGTACTTTTAATTTTTTTTGCTGATTATCATCTAATGATTGTAAAGAAGTCTCTAATAAAAATATTGGTTCTTCTTTCTTCATAGTCAATAACTTCGTACATTTGCCATCAAAGCATGATAATCAATACAATGAAAGCAGCCTGAAATTCATAGCGTTTTATCATATATATATTCTAGCCTTTACTTTGCATTTCCTGTAACTTTCAACTGAAAAGGAGAATCTTTCACATTGCAATAGATCGTTATGGTTTTATCAAAATGTTCCGCATATTCCGCTTTATAAGTCACATTCAATAATAAAGTATATCCTGGACGAACAGGTTCCCTGATATAATCTACCGTGATACAGCCACATGAAGTATTTATGTTATCAATTACCAAAAGATTGACACCTATATTAGTTAATACAAATTCGACCTTTTGCTCTTGCTCCCAAGCAAAATCACCAAAAGAAATAAATGACTTATCAAGAGTTATTTCTGTCAGTATGATTTGTCGTCTATCTTTACTAAACTTCATTTCCTCATTCAATATAGTTTTCAGATACAAATAATATCAGAAAGACTAGTATTTTCCTTGAATTCGAATAAAAGCTTTCCATGTTGTTAAAATATAACAATCATATTCCAGATTCAAAACGATTATTACTTTTTTAAAGAACATATTGCTAAAATTACATTAGAATCAAATTGTATATCAGCAGACAGAGACTTACTCAATTCAGTTAAACTGTCGTCAGTAAATATAGATGGATAAACCGGATATATCAACATAGTATCTGTAGAATACAACAGTTGTGTCGAAATAGGATATTTTACCGATGCCATAAAAGGATTATTAAATACATAACCTTTTTTCGATTTAATATTATAGAAACAATTATAAGAATGTACTATCCCTAATCCGCTTTCTATAAACGAGAAAAATATTCTATTTTTATTTATAAAACACCGACTAATATCTCCCAAATAAGTCTTACCGGAAAGCAATTTATCATATTCTTCTTTGTTATCCATCTCAATAATCTTATCATAAGGCATTGTCTTTTCACCAAAATCTACTTGAAGATAAGGAATAACATCTGTACCTGAGATTTCATAGACGACATTACTTGATGGATAATAAAAGAAAACCCTACCATGCTCATCACTCACAAAAGTTGGTGAAAATGTTACATTTACAAATTCTTTTTGAGGGAAAAATTGTTTCCTAACACTTTGCAAATTTGAAGTTAAAAGTGTCAAATTATAATATTCTTGGTTCTGATCACTAAAACAGCTATATACCCAAAGACCCTCTTTTGTTTTAAAAAAAGAATTGAATGATATTAATGATTTCTGAGTCTTATCTACCAAATTACCAGACAAATCATAAGTGTATATACAATTTCTAAATCTTTCATGGGCAAATATTAACATATTTTCTTTATCAAACTGAATATCATTTATAAACATATATTCATCCGGCCCTTCACCTTTCTTGCCAATCCTTCTGGTAAATTTCCCATCAATCCCAAATAAAAAAATTTCCATTGATTTTTGATCAAAGATAATTATATGTTCATTTGTTACAAACATTTTGGTAATTTCGCCAATAAGTATTTCTTTAGTCGTCTCCAATGCTACATATTTTACAGAGTCAAAGCATTTCTTAAAATCTAGTTCCTCATTGTTTTTTACATCTATATTAACAGCATTAACAGGAGAATCCATTCCTCTTTGAGGAGAAGAGCATGCACAGATAATCAATACAAATGTCACTAAAATAAAAATATATTTTTTCATTTTTATGATAATAATGAGTTGAATGTGGAGCACTTTATGATACCCACATTCAATTCTGTTAGTAAATTTAGCACTCTTCGTAAGAACAACCATCTGGATCTACAGCATTTTATTTTCACAGTTTCTATCGACGAAGGTGTGTTGTTTGAAACTTTTCCTTCAAATAACCAAACATTTAATTTAATATCAAATGTCCAACCAGAAGATGATGTCGAAACAATAGTTTTTTCTCCTTCTTGCCAGTTTTTTATCACTTCCACTCTCATTATTCGCGAATGTTTCAATGTTAGTTAATACCATATCTGACAAACAATTGACCCCTTGACTAATATAAACATTATATTTCATAATTATAGCTACCAGTGTTACAATATAGATAAAATAAACTTTTTCATTTTTATACTTTTTATTTAAAAAATAAACATTTAATCCACATCTATCATTTCTGCGAAAGCAAAACATATTTGCTGCAACTCGATATTATTCTTATCTTTATCTTCTTCCTTTTTATCCTTATTCTCAGACGATTTTTTTTATCAGAACATACTGCAATTATGCTTAACGCAAGACAAAGTATTACTCACTTACATTTGTGTTTTTCCATCATTATTTATTTTACTATATCATATACATTAAATTTCAAAAATAAAGGTAAGAAATATGTGAGTAAAAACACTCAAAACTTGCAGACAATTTATAACCAATCTTGTTTTTTTCTAAAATAGTCCATTTCGTCCTACATTCTACAACACTTTATTCACCTTATCATTTCATCAAGACCATATATTAATAAAACATGATTGTTTTATTAATTATTAACGACCAAAGATATGTATTTTTTTGTAATAAAAAAAACAAAAACCTATTTAATCTTCTTCATTATACTTTTTCAGAATATCTTATCCGTATGTCAATTTTTCAAACACAATTTTTGAACAAATTATTTTATCCTAAATTGTACAATATGACTTTCAGGATTATCAGTCAGCCCATATATCATTCCAACTTTTTCATCAACAACAAAGTCAAAAATCGGCGTATCCAATTGATAATATTTTTTAGGATTACCTTCCCAATCAAACACCAGAATCTTATTTCTAAGATAATGTCTTGCATCTTTTGGATCGAAAACTTTTCCCGAATAGAGCACATATATATATCCACCTATTGTATGTGGATATAAATATCCATTTCTTTCAAATCCTTTGTTAGATCTTATCCGGTCTCCTTCCTGATGTACTTCCGGGAAAAAATGATCCGGTCCATGAAGCCTTTTCAATAAGTTCATATCAGCATCATAAAATTCAATCAAATCAGTACGTTTATAGGTAACCACAACCTTAGTTCCCTCTTCATTTACCCCTAAATTATTCACAAATCCTTCTATCTTTTCCACATCTGTATTCAAGTTGGAAAGAGAAAGGTAATCTCCTTTAGTAAAAAGAGTATCTCCATCAGCATCAAACAAAAAAAATCTTTTATGAGCAAAAGTATGCATAGAAGCAAGAAATTTACCTCTTGATAAAGGAACTATATCATTGCAAAATTCTTTATAGGAAATTACACGTTCAATCTCAACTCTATTTTCACAAAGAAATTTGCTTTGATCACAAATATACAGCACCCTACGATTTCTATCCAAAAGCCAGATGTTGCCATCATGTGACGGAATCAAGGTCGGATCAATCATTTCATTAGGACCTATACCAAATGTGACACATTCTCCCACTTTTTTCTTTGACTGCATATTAAAGATGTGATAGATCTGCTCAACATTTCTATTTTTAGTTATCAAAAAAGAATCAATAAGATGTATTTTAACAGGCTTCAATAAAATATCATCAAAAGCAACACTATCTCCTTTCAATTCAATACATTCTTTAAAATCATCAAAAGAAAAAAGACTTACATCAGGATACTGTTTAGTTTCATAGTATGCTGACATAATGAACAAAGGTAGAATTAGGATTATAAATATTTTCAAACTATTTTTCATTTTTCTTTGTTAGTTTATAATAAATAATACAATAATTACCCAGTTGCTTATAAATATCTTTATATTTTTCAATACTAGTATCCAGCTCCTTTCCAACAATCATTTTCTTTATTAAATTCTCCTTTTTAGTGAACTGCACCCCAGAAGTTGGACATAAATCAATAAACTTATGTTCGAAGAAAAGAGAAGAAAAAACAAGAAACATGATTTTACAGAGCGTATAGTTGCTGTTCGAAAGGTTCTAAATGATCACGTTTCTGTACGGGCTGCTGCTAAAGAAATTGGAGCAGATCACATGCAAGTCAAATACTGGGTTTCTATGTGCGAACGCCATGGTGAAGATAGCCTTTTACCTGGTCGTTTAAACTATAGTGGTGAATTTAAGGTCACTGTAATAGAGGATATGTATACAAATAAATTAACTTTGTATGATACTGCCTTAAAATACTGTATTCCAAGTCCGAGTACAGTTCTTTCATGGAAGAGATTATATGATACTTCTGGCAGTGCCGGACTATACAGTAATCATAAAATGTGGAGTGAAACTATGCGAACAATTAAAAGCAAGCAGAAAAATGAAAAATCAGAAGAGGCGTCGTCTGTGCAAAATAAGAGTCTTCAGAAGGAGGTCGAATACCTTAGAGCGGAGAATGCCTACTTAAAAAAATTACAAGCCTTAGTTCAGCAGCGGATCGACCAAGAGAAAGGGAACGAGCTGCCGCCATCCAAGAACTAAGGCAAGAACATACACTCTCAGTATTATTGAAGGTGTCAGGGATGGCTAGAAGCACATTTTATTATCATCAAAGCAAGAGTAATATTACTGATAAATATATTGAATATAAACGAATTATACATGCTATTTATCACGAGAATAAGGGTCGATATGGATATAGACGTATTGCTTTAGAGATTCGAAGACGGGGGTATGTCATAAATTCTAAGACCGTTCTTAAACTCATGCACAGTTGTGGATTAAAATGTATGGTTCGTATCAAAAAGTATAGATCTTACAAAGGGGAATATGGAAAAATAGCTCCAAATCTGTTATTGCGAGATTTTATTGCAGACAAACCTAATCAGAAATGGGTAACGGACATTACTCAGTTTGAAATGTTTGGTGTAAAATGCTTTCTATCTCCAATCATGGATTTATACAACAGGGAAATAATAAGCTACACAGTGTCATATAGACCTACATTTAATATGGTTACAGATATCTTGAAGAAAGCATTTAGGAAAGTACCAGATAATACAAACCTTATTCTTCATTCTGATCAAGGTTGGCATTATCAGCATCAAACGTATCAAAGATTACTTAGAGAAAAAGGTGTCGTACAGAGTATGTCTCGTAAAGGTAATTGTCTTGATAATGCTGTAATTGAAAATTTCTTTGGATTATTAAAATCAGAATTGCTATATTTACGCAAGTTCACCTCAATAGAGGAATTTATACGAGAACTGAATAAATATATCAAGTATTACAATACAAAAAGAATCAAACTGAACCTCGATGGATTCAGTCCAGTTCAATATCGAAAACAAAACTTGATAGCTGTATCAAAATAATCCGTCCAACTTCTGGGGTGCAGTTCATAGTCTCTTTACTTCCTTCATCATAGATAAGAATTGCAGGTATATTCTGCCCCAATATTTCACCACTCATTTTGAAGTTAACAAATTTAGCAACATTCTTCTCTCCTATTAAATAAGGGGCACTAAATACACAACCACTAAGAAAATATGAATAAATAACAGTTTTCTGATAGTTTGACCAATCAACTAATAAATCAACGCGAGTTCTATCTCCCTGTCTTATGTCACCACCTTTTATAGCGGTCATTTTCTCTTTACCATCAACTAACTGGACTATATACAAAGTAAATTCCAGATTTGAAGACACAAAAGGAGAATAAAACTTACAATTAATGTCATTCAATCCCTTTGGCATCGGAACAGCAATAGCTCCTTTAGGAACAGTCAAAGTTTTAATCCCATCACCATAATTCTTTAAATAAGGTTTCCCTTTTTTATAATAAGTCGTGTCACTAGCTGAAACAGTTACAACATTATTTTTACGTATATACTCTTCTATATTTCTATTTAATTCTTGGGCCTGACCAAAAAACGGAAATAATCCCACCAACAAATAAAAAGTGCAAAATATTCTCATAAGTACTTTTATAAATTAAAGCTAACAATAGATTATCAGATACCTCTTCACAGAACTCTATTAATCCATTGCCAGCATTAATTCTTTAGTTAATATCCTCTCATATCGTAACAATAACGCCACCCTCCATCATGATACCCAAAACAATCAGCTGAAGGGTCATAACAACAATGTGCCGTATAACAATCAAGGGGAGTTATCCCCTCATTATCAGCCAGTGCTTCCATATTCGACAATGCTAAATTTGATAATATAGTTTCTACCTTTTGAAAAGTATAAGTCATATAAACTGTCATCATTATGAGTACTATTATTAAAGCAATTTCTCATATAAGGTTTTTTCTTATTGAATATTATTTAATATAAGATTATATGTCTCTGTAAACTAAAAAGCACTTAATCATGATTCACCCATATTCATTTATTATTCTTTCCCATGCCATTTTGTATTTATATTTAAAGTTATACATCTACTATTAAGCTTTAAGTTCTGGTATCATTCCAAACTTCGTGAATTTCTATGTAATATCCAAGAAGTAACTGTAT
Organism: Bacteroides sp.; assembly: GCF_028690125.1. Taxonomy (GTDB): domain Bacteria; phylum Bacteroidota; class Bacteroidia; order Bacteroidales; family Bacteroidaceae; genus Bacteroides. The sequence goes on from NZ_JAQVBV010000005.1 coordinate 87,632, forward strand.
AAAAAATACGCAAACAATATTTATATATGGTTTGCGTATATGATATCTACATTAAAAACTAAGATTATTGATAAAATCGACCTTTCTTGAGCCATTTACGCAGAACAGTATATTCAGAATAGCATCCACTATTTTTATTATAATACTCATTCTTATTTTATTTTCTGTAATTCAATTAATTCCTGATAAGCTATCACACCTAAAACAGATTTAACGCTCTCCTGATGGATAGCAATTGGGAAGCAGCCTAACATTTAAAGAAAAAAACTCAATTACTATCTCCTCCATTACTATTTAGTGAAACCACCAGTTTCTTAACCTCTTCCCGCATCTCTTTCACCGCTGTAGACTGAACTTTTGGTTCCTTTGTCAGCACTATTTCCGCTATACTTTTCAATTTCTCCAATTGCCTGTATCCCGGCTCTGCATAAAGTTTCGCCAACAAATAATAAGGATAGATCCGATTAGGTAACCGATGCGTAGAACGTATCAACCATCCTTCCGCCTTTCCATATTCCCCTGCTGCCTGATAATTCTTTCCAATTATATTTAGAACCATTGGATCATTACAGTGTACTATTGCTTCTTTAAGCACTTTTGTTGAGCTCTCGTAATCCTTTAATTTATGTAAACAATGTCCATATTCAAAAAGAAAAGTTCCATTACGATTTAACTCCGAATATAATGTCTCATAGCCTTCTTTTGCAGCTTGATAAGCACCTATTTTATAAAGCATCTGATAGCTAGACCATTTTTTGGAAGCATCATACCAATTATGATTCCAATAAAAAGTCCCCCATAGAGTAATCATTACAGTAAATAATAGCACATAGAAACGAGAACGCCCCACAACACAGGCGGCTAACAAGAAGTAAAATGCCACTGCAAAACCAGGTATTTGCATAGGATAAGAAAAAAATGCAAATATTAAAATCGAAATCACACCACCACAAGTACTGAAACGTTTTTCAGTAGCGCCTTTCCAAAGGCTAAAACTTATTACAAATAACACTACCAATAAAAAAGGAATACCTTGTTCCACAGCAACCTGCAAATATTCATTGAAAGCATATTCCGGACTCCCTGCTACCAATTCTTCGGTTTCAGAGTAATTTGCATTGGCAAAATATTTTTCTTGGGCCATTCCATATGCATAGGAAAATCCATTCAAACCATATCCCATTAATGGTTTTTCTGCAATAGCAATACTAGTAACCTTCCACATCAATAGCCGTCCACTAGCCGAATCAGCTTTTAAAAAGAAAAGAGCATAACCGGAGGCTGACACTACTACTCCCCCAATGACAGCAACCAGAAATACCCTTTTCTTATATTTTTTTACCACCTTTCTCAAACGAGCTCCCCATGAATAATGTACTCCATATACCCACAATCCGGAAACGACTGTTGCCAACCATGCAGAACGACTCATACCCGCAGGCAAAACACAAATAATCAATAAGAGTACACCTAAACTTATATAATATTTCCCTTGTTCAATCCATTTCCGGTTAGCCTTATCTTTCAACAATAGCCATTCTCCCAAACAAATAGGAAATACCATTGCCAAATAACCTGAATAAGGTCCCGGATTATAAAATGATCCCGTCAATGCAAATAATGAATGGTGTGACACAAACTGCCCATATATTTGCCCTAAGCCCCAGATAGCTTCAACACCACCAAGCAAAATTAAACTCCAAATAACCGAGTTATAGAATCTATCTTCCTTTCTGTCATTTATACTAAGAGAAAAAAGAGAACATACTGCAAACACTACAGTCATCCGACTGAGCCACATCTTCTGATATGACATTTCTGCTATATCAAAATGATCCGGAGAAACTAATACTACTCCCAATAGTGACATTACCCCTATAAACACTACCAGACTAACAACAAATCTCAAACTAATCCGACTAGTAGTGTTTATACAATACATTCTCTCTTTCATAATCTAAGTTAAGGTTTATGGTTGTATTTCTATAAAATCATGCAAGCTTACTATTTATTTAGCGTCTCCGCTAAGTTTTACCAAAAATGGTGCATTTTCTGCATTACAATGCACCGTTATTGTTTTATTAAAGTGTTCTGAGTGTTCCGCCTGATAATATACTTTAATCGATATAGATTTACCAGGTGAAACAGGCTGCTTATCATACTCCACAATCATACATCCACAAGAAGTTATCATTTCATTTATCACTAAAGGATTTTCTCCCGTATTTGTGATTTGAATTTCCCTTTGTTGTTTAGAGTTCCAAGGAAACTCTCCAAAATCCAAATGAGTTTCAGATAAAGTAGCTGTCGTCAGTTGCTGATTATTCGGTGCATTAGAATATCCCTCCTTACCAGAAATGATACTCATATAAAGTTCCTTCACTTTTAGGTTATTTATTGGATTACCAATAGCAATCACTTTATTCTCTTCATCCAACAAAAAAGTCTGAAACATCGCCTCCGAAGGAAAATGATTCAATTCATTGATAGAATCCTGTTCATCTATACAAACCGGATATTTAAACTTATCAAACAACAGAACTCGACGAATCTCATTTTTACTTTTCGGATTAAAGTAAAATAAAAACTGTACAACATCAGGATATAAAGAATCAACATCAACTATAAACTTCTGCCATTCGTTCAGTTTCAATTTGCAACTAATACATCCGATTGAATCAACATAAGAAAACACCTTATATTTACCTCCTATCGGACAAGTAACCGTATCATTTCCTTGTATTGAGAATATTGGATTACTAGGAAACAATATTTCCCGATGCTCCCATTCTTTCAATATGGATGCTATATTTTCCTTTTTACTATCACTACAAGAGAATAAAAAGAACAATAATAACAGAATACTATACTTCATCATATATTTTGAATCATCACTATTAAGTACTTTTCAGTCCATTGCTATAAAAAACTTATTCTCTTTTTTGCCTCTAATTATATATGAGAATCGCATTTTCCATATTGTCATCAGCAATAGAACTTACTATAATATCATAAATACAAAAATCTAATTCACTTCTTTTTCAAGATTCAAACTTTCATTATTTTTGTATTATTTCTGCGACAAATGTATGAGATTGAAACTGAATAGCAAAAAAATATGGCTGACCATTTCGGACCAATAGTGTTTTTATCTTTAGATCCCCTTTTTATCGGTATTTCTTTAATTATACCTGAAGTTATTTATATCTAAATCCTACTAGAAGTTTTGATAAATCATTCCCCCTCTCTCTTATGCTTTACTCCCAGATATGTTTTTTATAGTGGTAACTCACTTTATAACAGAATTAACAATGATAAGAATCATGCTAAAATAATATCAAAACCATTCATTATTATTAGTCTAGCTTAGCAATACTCATTCAAGACTGATATTAACTTCATCCTATCAATTGGTTTTACCAAATACTGATTACATCCTGCTTTAATCGCAGCAATTCGGTCCGACTCAAAAGCATGAGCAGTGAGAGCAATAATAGGGATGTCGAGATTAAACTTACGTATCTCCGCAGTAGCCTTCAAGCCATCCAGAACAGGCATTTTCATATCCATCAACAGCAAATCAATCTGTTGACTACGGACTATTTCCACAGCCTCCTCCCCATTTACTGCATGAAGCAAATGATAGTGATCCCTCAATATCTTTGATACTAACTGATAATTACTTTGCATATCCTCAGCTATAAGAATGGTTTTCCGCGCGGATTTCTCAACACCAATGATACGCTTTTCTTCCACAGTTCCGCCCTTTTCATCATCCTTTACCATGGTTGAAAATATATCTACTTTGCAAGGCAAAAACACCCAAAAGAGTGAACCTTCACCATATACAGACTCAAAACCGACATTACCTCCCATCGCTTCTGCAATGGCCTTACAAATCGAAAGTCCAAGTCCTGTTCCCTGGGCAAATTCATCGAGTTTCTCAAAACGCTGAAACACCTTAGTTTTTTTATCATCAGCTATACCTATACCGGTATCTTTCATAAAAATAGATACCTCTGTCCTTACATTCATACCCCATCTCAATGACACCTTTTGGTGTATACTTAATGGCATTCGTGACATAATTAGTAAGAATCTGGGCTACTCGATTACGATCTAGAATAACCTTACAGCAAGGATAAGGATTAATAGCAGCCAATGTTACATTCTGATTCTTTATACGCTGTCTCATGGAAGCTACCATATTATTGAAGTGATCAGAAAGATCGAATGATTCATATTTCAATTCTACCGAGCCAGCTTCAAGTTTAGATAAGTCAAGAATATCATTGATCAGTTTCAAAAGCAACTCATTATTGCTATTGATTATCTGGATATAATCATTTTTCTCTTCCTCGTTAGCATAAGCCATTAATTCAGAGAAACCGACAATAGCATTCAATGGGGTACGTATTTCATGACTCATATTTGCCAGGAATGCCGACTTCAGCTTATCAGATTGTTCTGCCTGATGTTTAGCTTCTTGCAACTCTCTTATCATCGCTTCCCGTTCGGTTACATCATCTATACGGATAACAACTCCATCTACAGAGCCATCTTCATGAAGCACAGGAGTAGCAAATATTTCAACGGTATGTGCACTATCTAATCTAAATTTAATCTGTTCTGTCTGGAGTGAAGCAAACGCTCTCTTCATGACACAATTCTCACATGGAGATGTACGATTGTGTGCACTTTTATAACATAATTCGCCTTTTTTATACGCTTCATAAGAAAGACTTTTTGAACACAATGAAATATTCTCCCACTGCACTATATAGTCCTTCGTAATATATGCCAAACCTGAATTGGTATTATTAAGAACCAGTTCATTCTGCCGCACCAAGGCATCCTGTACTTTCTTATTCTTCAATAAAGTTAATTCTATTTGCTTATGTGAATCAATGCTCTGCGACATACCATACACAAATTTATAAGGAGCATCATTCAGCAGACTAGTTTCAACCACACCACGTGTTTCCCACCATTCATAAACGCCATCTCCCTTAAAATCAATACGGTATTCTATATCCCACAAACCGTCCCCTTTATCTACTGCTTTATTCAAGGTATCAACAAACTGCTGCTTATCTTCAGGATGCACTAAAGTTAAAAACTTCTCAACAGTATTAACATCTGATATTTTTTTCCCCTTTATATCAAATCCTTCACCGTAACTTACCCTATTCCTAGCCGGCTCGAAAAACCATGTATAAGCATTCATAGTTTCCAAAGTGATAGAAAGCAATTGGGCACGACGTTTGAGATCATTTTCCATACTCTGATCCCAACGAGTATTTAATAAAAGACGTTTTCCATCATCTTCAATAATACTTTTGCGTACAATAGTATCATAACTACGTCCATCCTTCAGAACAATACGCTCCATTCCGAAATAAGGCTTTCCAGTATTAAAAACTTCGATATCTGTTTTCTGAATGCGCTCTACTTCCTCTTCACCCAGTATATCATAGGCAGTCTTATCCTCACTAGTACCAAACATCCGCTTACTTTCTTCATTGCAAAAAACATATCGAAAATTATCTTCTATATCTTTTATATGAACGGAAAGCGGAAGACTATTTAATATATTATAGAAAAGCTGCTGCTTCTTCTGTACATCTGTATTATTTTTCCGTGTACCAACATATTTCATTACCTTTTTATTAGCATCAAACTCATAGGGTGCACCACTTATCGTACAAAATTGCCAATTAGGATTATCAGGTAACATAACCCGGGCATCAAAAGAAAAAGTAAAGTTCTCCCCTCTGCCCATCCTTACCATAACACTAGCAATCCCATCACGATCATCAGGATGCAGGGTTTCCAAATATAATGCTATACTGACAGGTTTCGACTCGTCATAACCATTTAATGGTTCATTATCACTATAAAAATGCTGAGCAATTACATCAAACTCCCAAAACATAATATCTGCCGCTTTCATGGCAAGCTCTGTTTTTTTACGGCTTTGTCGAAGTATTTCTTCGTTCTTTACAACTTCTGTAATATCTTCAAAAATGAAAACGTAATTAACAAACTTTCCGGTATTATCAAAAAGAGGATTACCATTACATTTTAAATAACAGGTACGGGTACGGGTTGAAAAAAAACGTTTATCCTCTCTTTGTTTATCAAAGTCATATAAAAAACTCATTTGCACCGGAGTACTTTGACGAACAGCTTCCTTTACAACATCAGGAACAATGGAATTATCATTTATATTAAGTTTTTTTTCTATAAGCATTTTTCGATCGGCCCCAAAAATCCGACCAAAACGTTCATTGCATCTTACCAAAGTACCATCTGAAGTAAAAAAACCTACACCCACTGAAAGTGAGTCAAATATAGAAAGTAACTGTTTGTGCTCCATTTCTTTATCCGTGAGAATAAAATAACTAAAAAGATTATATATATCAAAGATGCGAATATATATATATTTTTGCTATTACAACCTCATTTATTCCACATTTTTTATTAAAAGAAAGAAAAGAGCATAACCAGATGCTCCTGTTCCATTTTCCCCCAACATCGGCAACCGGAAACGCCCTTTTCTTATTTTCTTACTAATCGGTAAATCGTTTATCTATTAATAAATATATGTCATATCTATTACTTTATTATTCAATCTTCTTCATTATCCGATCCCAACGGGTTTTATCTGTATTCCTATTCTTCGAGTACCAAATACGAGTTGCTTTTCCGACAATATACTCTTCCGGCAGCATTCCCCAATAACGGGAATCCTTAGAGTTAGCCATCTTATCACCAGAGACAAAATAATAATTCTTCATAAAACGATATTGATGTACCACACTATCGCCTAATAAAACATTACCATTTTTGAGATACAACTTCTTCTTTTGTTCCCAGCCAATCAATTGCTTATAAAGTAGATAAGTGGTATCATTCATTAATACACATTGTCCTTTCTTAGGAATAGACAATGGTCCAAATTCCCGGATATTCCAGTCCAGATGCTCATCATTTGGGAAAGCTTTTGTCACAATTCCCCATTTCTCAGGACTCTCCAAATCGGCTAGTTCAATTTGAGCCTCCCTATTTCCTAATACCTCATCACAACCACGTATTTTATAAAGTCCATTTCTTATCTCCAAAGTATCTCCGGGAAGTGCAATACAGCGCTTTACAAAAAAACGCATGATGTCCATTTGAATACAATCCCACCCTTTCCGATAAGGGAAGTTAAATACTAATACATCATTACGCTTCAAATCTCCCAAACCCGGAAGTCTATAAATTGGCACTTCTTTATTCTTCAATGCCGCAGACACATCAAATAATCGTGCTCCATCTATCAACTTATTTACTAAAATATAATCACCATCTTGCAAAGTAGGCTCCATTGAATCCGAAGGAATCTTGAATGAAGCAAAACAAAAAAGTTGAAGAAAGAATAATACGACACAAGAGCAGACCCCCCAAAACACTATATTCAGGGCAGCATTCAACCATTTCATTATGCGGTTCATTCCTATATTCATCGTTTCTTTTGTAATTCTATTAATTCCTGATATGCTATTAATCCCAAAATTGACTTAACCTCATCTTTATATGCTGCAGGCAACTGTTTAACCAAAAGCTCTTGGTTTCGAACAGAATCCTTTTGTAGTTCAGCTAACTCTCCCTGTTGTTTCGTCACCATTGTTACCAGATAGTTTCCCCATTGAGATATAACCTTCCAATGCTTCTCTGCGTAATCAAAAGATTCGTCTGCTTTCACTACAGCTAAGGTCATCATCAACATATTGGAAGCCATCTCGATACCATAATCATTCACACTCTCCTGATGAATAGCAATCGGAAAAAAACCAATATCAAAAGGAGGAAATTGTTTAAGCCAATAGCCATTCTCGCAAAAATCAAAAACAGGTTTTAATGTACCTTTCATCCAATCCATGCGTTCAAAAAACATTAAATAAGGAAAGCTATCAAAAGCATCTCTTACTCTACCCACGATACTACTATAACACAACAAACCGCCGTCCGGAGCAACTGAAAGTCTGCGAGTAGCCATAAAGTTCCGATAATACGGAAGCATTTTCTCAGCATTTATCTTACTCTCCTGCAAAGATAATTTCTGAGAATAATACAGATCAGTCTCATTACACATACTTTGTAATGACCGGTATTCATCTCCTATATTTCTCAATACATCTTTAATACTCGTATTTTTATTTTTCTGCCAATAATAGGGTAAATTCTCACCAAAATATTGTAATACCTCTCCTTCTTCATATCCCAAAAGCAATACACCACGATCCATACCCTTACGCATCATATTCTTCTGCGTCAAGATTACACGACCATCCTTACATACAGATTGTACATCCTCTGCCTTCACCGCCAAATACAAACTATCTCCTTGTATTATCTTCCATCCCTGCTCCACAGAATCTTTTACTTTAACTCGATCAGACATCCATTCCATATCCATATCGAATGAGATATCAACATCATGTTGCTGACCATCGGTAGACACTATTTGATAAGAAAGAAACCCTACCGGACATCCCATAAATTCCTCGTTCTGCAACAGAGAAGGTGAAACAAAATTGAGTTGAAGCTCCATACTGCCACATTGAAAAGCATAACGCGTTTGAGTTGCCTGAATATCAACTGATTTCAATCGTGCAGTATCCACATCATCATACTCCTTATTCTCCGCATACAATCCATAGTCTAATAGCGCATTATATGAAATGTCATAGCAATGGGCAGCAAACACATTATCTCCAGCTTTCAATTTCCGGACAATTGTATCAGAAAGTTGCCGACAATGAGTTGTTTTGTTCGTATAATTAAAGCGTACCACCTCATCACCATTACAATAGATAGTAGCTACATCGTCACAAAGAAAGCGAATATACAATTTACAATTGTTCAATGCTTCCTTATTTAACATCACATGCCTGCGAACATAAATATTTTCAGCATCCCAGAAAGTATTAGTCATATACCAGGTATTCTCAGTTCCAAACGCGGCTCTTCCTTCGTGCCAACCGGTATCGTTATATTCCCTTTCTTTCCAGCCGTCTCCCGGATATAAAAAAGAATATTTCCCTTTCCATCCGCAACTATCTCCTGCCAATGGAGCCAAAGCTTGAATACGCAATGAGTCCGCCCCCATGAAACGGTAGCCTTTGCCATCTACATACAATATACCCATTAATGGAAAATCCTTCCCTTTGGGTATATGTAAATACTGATGATGCAAAGTATCTCCCGACACTTCAACCGAGAAAGTCGGAGCCAAAGGAAGCAATATATGACGAGACGGATGTATATCATTTGTCATTACCTCAATGTGCTCTGATGAATCACAGGCAGTCAGCAAACTAATGATATACAAACATATCATTAACAATTTGCCATTATAGTTTGTCTTTCCTTTTATTTCCATGCCTGATAACCATTTTCGTAAACAAATATTCTTTCCTGTATTCCACGTGTAAGATTGCGCAATAGCAAGACTGTATTTCGGGGAACATTCCGATAAACAAGAGAGTCGGCACTTGCTTTCACTTTACCAACCGATTTCCAGTCCCCATTACAATAAAATAATTCAAACGTATCTCCGGGACGAATATAATTATCCCGATTTGCAGGAGTATAAACAATCCTCTCTACCTGCATAGGTTCTCCTAAGTCCAATCCTGCCCAACCACCGTCATTCTCCAAATAATCAAAACAAGTCCATGTCTGACCGTCAAAGGCATTTGGATATTCATGGCTACCATCCAACTGATAACAGCCATAAGTGCCTATAGGATTCCCTTTCAACGGAATGGTATCATTCACACCATAAAAAGCAATTTCAGCAATTTGAGAATGAGTGTTTTTGTATCCGAAATATCGGATATATCGGTACTTCTTGTCACTCCAACTTTTTACGGACGTATACATCCGATTAGGTTTACTTTGAACCATAAATAAGGTATCCTTTTCAGAGAAGTCAGCCTTATTGCTACCTTCAAACACGCCACCAATCAATCGCTCCCTAAATAAGTTCTCCTTTTCAAGCGGAAACTTAGCGTATAGAACAACACCTTCCGTCTCATCTGCACAAGAATAAAAATGCAATTCATTGCTCATTCTATGTATATAAAAAGGATCAGTAATAAAAGATAGTTTTCCTTTTTCATAAGTGCCGACACGAAGAACTGCACCTTTCCGAATATCTCTAAAAACCAATTCACCGCCATCATATTCTGTCCAGTCCACCGGAACCCATCTGTCACGATTGGTAATACATAAATAGGCTATTTTTCCTTTCGCTTCATCTTTATTTATTTTAGACGAAGGAATTCGCAGTTGCCTCATATAATACTTAGCATAAGAATAGGTCACATCTTTAAACTTTGGAAGCTTCCAAAATGGATACAAATCCTGGCTTAGATTAGCCATCTCATCATATAACTCTCTGTTTATACTAAAAGTATAACGATAAACTTTTGCTGCATCGTCATTATTATACCAACCATCCTTACAAGTATACACAAAAGGATCCGGAAATTCTGTTTTACAATCTCTCCCATTCTGATCCCACGCCGTCAGCCAGAAATGTCCTGCATTCGCAAGATCACATCCCAAAATAAAATCTATCGCACACGGAATACCTAAAGCTCGAAGTAGATACATTCCAAAATCAGTACGATCTCGACACGTACCAGTCATGTTGGGAACATATTTCGGACCTATGTGTCCAAAAGTATATGGAGCAACGGTAGAATTACGCTGAAATTTATCAGGCAACCTACTAATCAGGTAGTTTGCAGCAACGATAGGATTTTCTTTATCCAGCTTATCTGACATACGCAAAGAATCAAGTAATGAATTATATTTCTCATAATACTCTTCGCGCCAATAAGTCAAAGGCTCATCATCAATACGATACGGCAATATATATTGACAGAAAGCATCAAAAGTCACATGTTTTGTCCAAGGTTGCTCTTGCCATACTTTAAATGCCCATTCTATATTATTACATAAATAAGCAGAATCAACTTCCATCACATCACATTTCTTGTCCAATTGCCCTATCGGTCCAAATACCTTTTTCACAGAATCAGCAATCTCCTCCGGTGCCCTTTTGGGATAAGTCTTCAACCAGACATAATACATTTTATAGTTTTCCAGTTGTTCACCGGTAGAATACTTATAGTAAGGTGAATTCTCAATCAAGAAACAAGCCGCTTTGTACTTCAGACTATCAGCCGGATCTTTTTGGTAATAGCGAAGTACTTTCTCTAATTCATATCTGTTATCGCCGGCCAATTGCAAAGAAGCTTCCAATGGAGATATTGACTCTACTTTTTCAGTGGTCAATAAATCCACAATTTGCCATCCCAGCACGATTAGCAATACTACAAAGACAATTTGAAATCCATACCGTTTTACCATCTTTTTCTCATCAATATCTAATATATCTTTTTCTGATTAAACATATCTATTTTACTCTACAGCAAATCGAACGTAATCTAACCTTATATGTCATTAAGAATCTCTTTCAAATTATAACAATAAAATGTAGACGAATCAACCTTTTCTTTATATGCAACAAGAGTTCCCATTTTATCAATATCAATCGAATTCACATATTGATCTAATATAATTTGAGACCTATAATTACCATCTATATCAAAAACACATATGACATTACCTTCCTCTACTCCATTTTTAGTCTTTAAACACAAAAATAAATTATCATATGAACCTATATCTAGAAAATAATATTTTAGATCAGGATCAGGCGAATCCATTTGATCTTTATCCGATCCCCAAATAAGTTGTGGTACAATTTTGTTACCTTCATCTAAATGTAATAATTCCAATCTATCTATATAATTATAAGCCAACAAGATATGACTTCCTATTACATCAAAGTCGTAATCAAAAGCGGTATATGATACACTTTCTCCTCTCTTAAGTGCACATTGATCTCTAAGCGTGCAGAGATAAGTATCATAATCTTGTTGGTTTTGCAAATTTACTAAATGAAGTTTTGTATCTCTTCCATCCTCTTTCATAAGGAAAACAGAATCATTCATTTGAATTATTTTTGTAAACGGTCTACAAAGATTATCATCATCTTTAAGTAATGAATATTTGCGTTTTAAAGTAAACTCACTATTTTCAATACTATATTTATATAAAGAGCTTTTCATTATATCATATAAAGTAATAAAACCAAACTCTTTATTACTTCCCCATTTTTTTGTAACAAATTCACCAGGTCCCTGGCCTGTTTTCCCAAAACTATATAGGAATTTGAGTTGAGGATAAGAATAGACAGAAATAAAATTTTCTAAACTATTAGAACAAAAAACAATTTTATCATCCATAATCTTCCAATGATACAAACGAAAAACCTGAGAAATTTCTACCGAATCACGGCATTGTATTTCTTTCTTGATTCCACAGACCATTTCTTTCACAGGTATTTGAAGATTATCTTTCTTTTTTTCTTGGCAGCCAACTAAGAGACAAACAAGAATGAATATACATATATTTTTCCTCATATAAAATATAAGATTTGACATTCTAAAAAAGAAGGGAAACAATTTGATTTATTTTTAAATAAAATCTGATTCTCTTCATTTCTATTATATATTTATTTTCTACTACCTACAAAATTTCGCATCTTTGTCCGGTGCATTATTAACTCATTTTGGACAACAATCATATGCTCCTCCATCCTTACTACCAAACTTTGTATAACCATTTTAATAGTTACATTTATCTGTTTCATCAGAACCTACTAATGATTCCATATTTACTAAAGTTAATTCCGAGAAACGAACATTACTTTTTGATGAGTACATATTATAACCAACTACCATTGCAACAAATAATGTTACTAAAATAAACTTTTTTACTTTTCCATTTTATCTATTCAAATTAAAATTCAAAAATACGAATACTGTCTCTATAACTCCTCTTAAAGAAAGCAAAACGTATTTGCCACAATTGATAAAATTCTTATCTTTACCCATCTTCTTTCTTACTAAGGATACAGGAATAGGTGATACCAGTAATCCGGCAAGATTAAGACAGTAATCATACTGTTCCTTTTTAATAAATTAACATTATCTTTTTAGTCTATAGAAATTCAGTTTATTATTAGCACCTTTCACTCTTCTAATTTTAGTAGCTTCATCCATTTTTAATAACTAGATTATATTGTTGCATCATACAATATCAAATTTAATAATCGTTCTTCTTTAAATATTCAAACTTCTATGATCTTTAAATATTTTCGACCATGAAAGTAAGGAATAAAAACGAAAATGCAAAATAATGTTGCTGACCATTTCGGACCAACCATATTTATGATAAAAATTTCTTTTTTATCGTCCTTTCTTCGAATATTTTTCGGATTTTATTGCATTTACCCTCATAATCGAACAAGTTTTTGATAGGTCATCTATCCTAAAAATCTTTTCACACACTCATCGTTCCCATTCAATAATCCATCCGATGAAATAGATTCTTTAACCATTGAATCATTCAGATAAGCTGCCGATTGAGTTAATACTTTCCAATGCAAATCTGCATATCCTGAATTTCCCTCTGCATCCACAGTCGCCGCTACCATCATCAACATATCAGCCCCACCTCAACACTACAATCCTCAATTTTCGCCTGACGATTAATCTTCGGAAACAATCCGATATCATACGAAGTCCTATACCTATTCCCTACAGATTTCAACAATTCTTCAACACTACCACTCCCACTCTTATTCCAATACAGGCTTAAATTGTTCCCTTTATATTGCAAAGCACGATTCTCTTCATACCCCAGAAGTAAAACACCGTTATCCGGATGCTCTCCACACAATTTCGGACATAGACATAACACTACATGACCATTATCAAATGAACTTTCTGTTCGTTCCTTTTTAGCTCCCAAGTACAATCCGGAAGATTTAATAATCCGCCAATCCTGTTCTAAACCATCTCTTACCTCGCTTTGACCAAACATCCACTCTATGTCCACATCGAACAAGATTTCTATATCATATTTTTCTCCGTCTTCTACAGACACTTGATAGGTAATAAAGGCAATTGGTGCTCCTTCTGTGATTTGCCCCTTTAATAATCTAGGAGAAACAAAATCAAGACATAATTCTACGTCACCACATTGAAAACATATAATGAGTTTGAGTAGTTTGCACATCCATTCGTTAAAAAAATGCTGTATCCACTTCGCCATATGTTTTATCTTCCATATACAAACCAACATCCAATAATGCCGCTCCCTCATCATTGCATCCATATGCAGCAATTACATTATCACCTTCACACAGCCGTTATCTTTCTTTATCTGTAAATTGCCGACATTTTGTCTGAGTCATAAAATGATTTACCTGCAATAAATATTCCCCATTACAATAAAACTTCATTTGATTGTCGGCAATATAGCAAAGATATAATTTCCGTTCTTTCAAAGTATCCGGATCATTTATAGAAATTACGGCTGCTGACACACAAATAAGCTATCTTCCCATTTCCTCTCTCCGGATATAGTTTTGAAGAAGGAATCTTCAATTCCTCATTATAAGAGAAAGCATATTAAAGAGTCACATCTTCGAATTTAGGCAAACGCCAAAATGGATGTATTTCTTCCTGCTGCATAGCCATCGCCTCACATATAGCCCGATTAAGACTGAAATGATAGCGAAATACCTTCGGACTATTCTCACTTTTATAATAGAAATCATCACGAACCGGTCCTAATTGAGATGGAAACTTCCACATATATTCTTCACCATTTTTATCCCACGCTACCATCCAAAAATCCGAAGTATTCTAATCCCCTCACATTGGCAGAAAGTCTATTGCACAAGGAATTCCCAAAGCTGTATAAAGATAAATACCAAAATCGGTAGCATCTCGACAAGAACCGGATAATCCCTGAACATATTTAGAACCCAAATGTCCCAATTTTCCGGGTATGAAAGTTGTAAAATGATATTTTTTAATCGGTAGTCTTTTTCTCAAATAATTAGCCACAATAATAGGATCTTCTTTATCCAGCTCATCAGACATCCTCAAAGAGTCCAATAATGAATTATACTTTTCATAATATATCTCACGCCAATAAACTAACGGTTCATCATCAATACGATACGGCAATATATACTCACAAAACACATCAAATGTAATATTCTTACCCCATGGTTGCTCCTGCCAGACTTTAAATGCCCATTCTATATTACTGCATAAATAAGCTAAATCTATTTCCTATATATCTCGTTTTTTTCTAATTGTCCTAATGGACCAAATACTTTCTTCACAGAGTCCGCAATTTCCTCAGGACTCTTATTTGGAAAACGTTTCAACCAAACGTAATACTTTTTATAGTTATCTAGCTGTTTTCCTATAGAAAGAGATAGGTATAGTAAGACACATTCTCAATCAGAAAACAAGCCGCTTTATATTTAAGACTATTAGAAGGATTCTTTTGATAATAGCAAAGTACTTTTTCTAATTCCAACCGATTAACATACTTTCTATCCCCTTTATTTTGTGTTGCATATCTCACACATTACAAGCTGTGGATACTCATCCTCTTAACGTCTTTTACATGACAACTGTGTTTTTCTCCTATTATTATATATATGTATATTACAGTCGAAGTGTGGAACAATTATAAAAGAAAAGGAGCAAACTGAATACTACCATTACTTTCCCGAATGATGGCAACAATCAGCCCCCCTTTTCTTCAAAAACAAATAATTTATAGAATTTACAATTTTCAATATACCCTCAGAATTTAAATTATATGAATATCGTATCTTCTATGAGTGCGAATTTAGGGTATAAAATCACGAATACCAAAGAATAAGCCTGACAAATTCGGACCAAACCCTTTTTATCTAAAAATGCCCCATTTCATCGACATAATTCTACACATTTTATTTTATTCAAGTACTATGTTTCTTTGAAATAAGTTATTCTTTTATCATTCGCATAACAGATAAATATATTAATCTTATCTACTTTTACAGAACAAGGAGCATAAGATATGAAATAGATCCGGCAAAATCCATGACTCATCATTATGCTCCTTCAAAAACCCTGTTAATTATCTACTACTCTTAACCAATGCGAAACTTCACTATTGGTTGGTCATTATTTACATCTGTTGCTATTATAGTTTTATTAATCTCATCAACCCAAATTCCAGATATATAATGGTCAAGTATATATTTACATAATGGTTCTCCTCTCAAATCGAATACATATATATACTTTCCTCCACTAGGAATACGACCATGTTGCTGTGCTATGTCTTTAAAAGTAGTTCCACAAAATACTGTATAAATAGCACTATCAGTAACTTGTACATCACTAAATCCCATAATTCCTGTTGGTACTCCATACCCCCCCGTAATACGGAATTCAGGCTCTCCATGTTCACCTATGCGCACAACATGAGTAGTATCTTTTAAATTATAGACTTCTATCACTTCCCCCAATTGAGTTACAGATGCTAATACACCATTGTTAGGATTATAATCCAAGAAACTTCGCCATACTTGGGCCAAAGCCGGACGCGCATTTTGCAAGGCTTCCTCATTAGCTGATGGAATCTCACCTATCTTATTCATAAGTTTTCCATTACGATGAACCCAACACAAACGTTTTTCTCCTGAATAATCAGGAATAATAAAAGTTGTATCATTATATATAACAAAATCAAGAGGTCTTAATAAATCTCCATCCAATGTCACCGCTTCATCACGAAGAAGTGAATCACAGGATGGAGAAAAACCCAACCTAGTTAATTCATTTTTATTTGCGTCTAACGTCCACACTTTATGATTATCAAACCGTATATTATTTATAGACAACATATCTGTAGGGGAATCACCACGTTTACCAAAGGAGGACAAATACCGAAAATCAGGGTATTGAAATAGATGACCGTAATAATCGGGAGCATGTAAATCCATAATAATGGTTTTATCTCCATCCACTTGTATTCGAAAGGGATATCGAAACAAAGCAGAGTCTAGTTTAATCACTTCTCCGTTTATTTCTTTTTCTCGTGGAAAATTAGAGTAAAAATATACATCCTCACCATATTTCTTCTTGTTTATACTACATGAGATCAAAAGAAAAAAAAATAGAATACTAATGTAGTACTTCATCTATAATCACCTCCAGTAATAAACTCAACTCCCTTATGATCTATCGGGCAATCAATAGGACCTATCAAAAAACATCTAACAGCAATTGTACCTTCATCTCCCGCCAAAGCTTCTATATTTTGTAATAATAACAAATTTTTTTTATCCTGTCGTTTTTTTTGAACGCCCCAAAGAGCTAAAATACACAAAAATAAAAATACAATCAACTTCTTCATTTTATTCTATGTTTATTAATATTTAAATTATGGGTGCAAATGTAAAGAACCAAAAGCAAAATACAAAAAAAAATGGCTGACCATTTCAGACCAACCAGTTATCCATCAAAAACACCCGATTCCATCGAGCTATTTTTAATCGTTCATTAAAGCCTATTTCAACTAAAGCAGCAACTGATAACTACTTGAAGTATTCCTTTTTATATCTATTGTAGGCTCAACCTCCTGGATACAGGAACGTAAACGACCAATTGCTTTATGAAGTCGATCTGCTGTGCCAGCACGATTTAACCATAGTTTTTCCATAATGTGCTTATCCGTCAAAATATATTCATCATCTTTCGCTTTTAAAAATAATTCCAACAATTGACAAGTCTGAGGCTGAAGTTTATTTTGTACTCCACCTATTTTCTCTATTTTTCGTTGCTCTGCATAAAAAATAACATTATCATGTAACATATAAGAACGAACAGGAGTATTAGACACTTCTTGTACTATTTCTATAACAGGTATCTCAATAATCTCCCTTTTTGATATTGAATTTACTTTTCTTATAAGAACAAGACATAACTTATAAGCAACAAATACACAAGCTGAATACAGGAATAAATAAAGTAAAATATCCGAATACATTATGCCCCATAATGAGTAATTAAGATATCCTATTATCTCAATTTCACAAGCATAACCTACATAAACAGTAAATACTAATTTAGATAAAGAACACCATTCACTACCCGAAGTACTTTTTGACTTTATTCCTCCATCATTTCCCATAACAGAAATACATAAAGCCGATTTACCATACACATTATACTTTCCTAAATTACCGCCCCAAATCATATTCAAAGAATCAGGATTAATAGGATATTTTTTAAAAATCAACGAATGCAAAGAACGTATATTTGCATCATCAGTAATATTCATATGATGCTTTTTAGGATTTAGCCGATACCAATGTTTTCCTTGCTCATCTTCAAAATAAACGGAGTCAGGTATATTAGAAACCATAAAGTTTCTAACATTATATTTAAATGAAAAGCTTCCTTCTTGATTTCTATTTTTTAATTCCTGACTAAAACTTTCAATAAAAACTTCTTTTGCTTTCTGTTTAATTTCTATCTGCTTAGATTCATAAGTATATCTACAGATCAGAAAGAATGCAATTCCTCCAATACAGATTAACACCAATAACAAAATAATATTTGTACGTCTCATAATGTTTGCATTTACGCTTTTTAGTAGGGCAAAGATAACACTTAGTTATCAATTTCATTCAAATCCTATAAAACAAAAATATCTACTTACCGAATATTATTAATTATACTCGGTAAATTAGAGTTAATACAAAACGTTTTTAACCGTTCAATAATATAACTTAAAAAAATAAGCTAATATACTTCCATTGAATCTTAGCTTTATTTGTGGTCTCAACTCTTTAAGACTTCATATTAAATAACCCAAATAACAATTATATTATAGTTACACTATTATCAAGCATACAAATAAGTGTTTTATACATTAATAAAATAAGATTATTAAATTACTATTACGACAAAAGTAGAAAACAGTAATTTAGATACAAAAAGAAATAGGTGACCATTTGCGACCACCTATCTCTTTTATTTAAAATTCCTCATTTCATCGAGACTTAAAATAATTCTATTTCATTACAAAATCTAAACAATAAGCTGATAAGTATCTAAATTTTCTCTTTCAATGCGAATAGTAGAATCAGGCATTAAATAAGTTCGTAAACGTGCAACGGCTTTATGTATACGTTTCAAATGTCCGGATCCATCTAGCCATAAGGTATTCATGATTTCAGAATCTGTCACTATATAATTTTCAGAATTTAAAAATAATTCTAATAGTAGACAAGCTTGTAATGGCATTCTTTTCTTGATCCCATCTATCTCAATCACCCTTTGCTCAGCATAAAATAAAACTTTATCATGTAAGATATATGAACGTACAGGAATGTTAGACATTCCGTGTACTACTTCTATTTATCGCATTGATTTTAATTTCATCATAACAACAAGACCTATTTTATAAAATATACATATACAAACAACATATAGCAATAAACAAAATAAAATTTCCACACACCTCATGCCCCATAAAGAGTAATCTAAATAACCTATTATCTCTATTTCACAGGCATAACCTAAATAAATAGCAAACACTGGACTATATGAATTACACCATTCACTATGAGAGGTGTCCTTGAATTTATTTCACCATCTTTAGCTATAACTGAAATATACAATGCAGGCTTAAAAAAAATATCAGATTTCAATAAATATTTCCTCCAAATATTATTCAAAGAATCTGGAATTATTGGATTTTTCTCAAATGTTATAGAATGTCTTAAACGTAAGTTTACATCATTAGTAATATTCATAAAATACTTTTTAGGATCTAATTTATACCAATGTTTTCCTAATTAATCCTGAACACAAACAGAATCCGGAATATTTGCGGTTAAAGTCGATTTTGTATCAAAAGTGTATAAAGGGTAACTACGAAAATTTCGACTTTCAAATTCCTGATTCAATGCCTCAACAAAAGCTTCTCTTGCCTTTTCTTTTACTTCTGACTTCTTAGACTCATAAGTAATCTTATTGATAGTAAAAAAGAAGACTCCTCCAATACAGATTATTACAGATAACAGAATAATATTTATATGCTTCATGTTGTTCAAGGTTATACCATTTACCCCCACAAAGATAATATTTAGCAATCAATTTTACTTATATTCTGTAAAACAATAATTACATTATGTTCAATGTGCTTACTTCATGAAAGTAAAAAAATTAAATAATAAGCTGATAAGTATCCAAATTTTCTCTTTCAATATGAATAGGAGAATCAGTTATTAAATAAGTTCGTAAACGTGCGACTGCCTTATGGACACGTTTTAGATGACCAGAACCATCCGGCCATAAAGTATTCATGATTTCAGTATCTGTCACTATATGGTCTTTAGAATTTAAAAATAACTCTAAAAGCAAACAAGCTTGTAATGGCATTTTTTTCCTAATCCCATTTATTTCAATCATCCTTTGCTCAGCATAAAATAGAACATTATCATTTAGTATATATGAACGAACGGGAATATCAGGTATTCCTTGTACTAATTTTATAATTGGAACTTCTATGATTTCCTTTCGATGCATTGATTTTAATTTAACTATTACAGAAATACTAATCTTATAAATTATAAATACGCAAACACCATATAACAATAAATAAAGTAAAGCCTCCATATACATCATTTTCCAAATAGAATAATGCAGATAACCTATTATCTCAATTTCACAAGCATAACCTAAATAAGTAGTAAACATTGGATTACACGAAATACACCATTCACTATTAGAAGTAGACTTTGAATCAATATCTCCTCCTCTACCTGTAACCGAAATACACAATGCAGAATTAACAAAAAGATCTGATTTCAATAGATATTTCTTCCAAATATTATTCAAAGAGTCAGGAATAATCGGTTTTTTCTCAAATGCCGTAGAATGCATAAAACGTAAATTTGCATCATTAGTTATATTCATACAATGTTTTTTAGAATCTAATTTATACCAATATTTTCCTAATGAGTCCTGAAAACAAACAGAATCTGGAATATTTGCAGCTACAGTAGACTTCATATCAGAAAAGTATAAAATTTTGCAATTCAAATTTCTACTTTTAAATTCCTGATCTAATGCTTTAGCAAAAGTCTCTTTTGCTTTTTCCTTAACCTCTGCCTTCTTAGATTCATAAGTAATTCTGCTGATAATAAAGAAGATAATTCCTCCTAAACAGATTATAACAGATAACAGAATAATTTTCGTATGTTTCATGTTGTTCAAGGTTATACCATTTACCCCCACAAAGATAGTATTTAGCAATCAATTTTACTTATATTCTATAAAACAATAATTATGTTATGTTGAATGTACTTATTTCATCAGAGTATTAAGATTAAATAATAAGCTGATAAGTATCTAAATTCTCTCTTTCAATACGAACGGGAAAATCAGTCATCAAACAAGTTCGTAAGCGTGCAACCGCTTTATGGACACGTTTCAAATTACCGGAACCATCCGGCCATAAGGTATTCATGATTTCAGCATCTGTCACTATATGATCCTTAGAATTTAAAAATAACTCCAAAAGCAAACAAGCTTGTAATGGCATTTTTTTTCTTATTCCATTTATTTCAATTATCCTTTGCTCAGCATAAAAGAGAACATTATCATTTAGTATATATGAACGTACAGGAATATCAAGTACACCTTGTACTAATTTTATAATTGGGACTTCAATGATTTCCTTTTGGCGCATTGATTTGAATCTCATACCAACAAAAACACTAATTTTATAAAATACATATACGCAAACAGCATATAGCAACAAATAAAGCAAAATTTTCATATATATCATACCCCACAAAGAGTAAGCAAGATAACCTATTATCTCAATTTCACAGGCATAACCTAAATAATTAGTAAACACTGGATCATACGAATTACACCATTCACTATGAGAGGTAGTCTTTGAATCAATTTCACCATTTCTACCCGTAACCGAAATAAACAATGCACACTTAACGAAAATATCTGATTTTAATAGATATTTTTTCCAAATATTATTCAAAGAATCGAGAATAATCGGATACTCATCAAATGTTACTGAATGCATGAAACGTCGATTTGGATCATTAGTCATATTCATACGATGTTTTTTAGGATCTAATCGATACCAATGTTTTCCTAATGAATCCTGAATATAAACAGAATCTGGAATATTTGTAGCTAAAGTCGGTTTTATATCAAAATAGAATAAAGAGTTATCAATATTTCTACTTTTTAATTCTTTATCTAATGCCTTAACAAAAGCTTTTTTTGCTTTTTTTTTAACCTCTGACATCTTAGTTTCATAAGTAATTCTGCTGACATTAAAGAAAAAGACTCCTCCAATACAGATTATTACAGATAACAGAATAATATTTGCGTGTTTCATGTTGTTCAAGGTTATACCATTTACCCTCACAAAGATAACATTTAGTAATCGATTTTATTTAATTTCGATCAAACAAAAAAAATGTTGTGCTTAATCAAAAATATGATTTTTTGGAAAAGATATCTTTGATTGATCTCTAGTATTATGTACTAGCTTATACTACCTTTTTTCTAAAGTATTATTAGTTAAGTTCTTGTTTATTAAAGCTAAAGTTCTGTTCATTTAATAGTAAAGTTCTTGTTTATTTGACATAAACTATAAATGCAACTTGCAATTGTATAAATGCAAGTTGCATTTATACAATCAAAACTTCCATTTGTACAAACGGAACTTGCATTTATAGATTTGTATCTGATAAAAATAAGTTTTCTATTAGAATTGAATAAGTTTACTCCTAATGAATAGTAACTTATCTGTTAATACTCTACTAGAAAGGAAATGATAGTTTATATGGATGCATTTATGCCTAACCAGCGAATCGATTTTATTAAACTTCTATAAAAAAAATACCATTATCGATCAATACCATAGATAATATAGACATTAGATATAACTAACATCTATATTACTAATCCTAAATAAGTACCTTAAAATACCTATTTATTCATGTTACAGATATACCAGAACCTATAAAATATTTTCATTAATAATATTATATAATCCAACTTTCATAATATACACGACTATTAAAAATAAAATATTATGAGGACAAAAGTAGAAAACAGATACCTTTATGCCAAAAAAAGTAAGTGACCATTTGCGACCTTCTATGTTTTTTATTAAAAACGCCCCATTTTATCGGAATAAAAGATAAATCGGAGTCTGTTTGAATTTTGTTTAATAGCATCCTAATGGATGCTAATTTTACCATTTCCTCTGCTAAATCGAATGTTAGTTCATAGCTTCGGCAGAAAGTGAGGGCAAACGGTTGCTACCACTCCACTATCATAGGATCTATCATAGCTGAAAGTCCTATAAAAAGGGGCGTTTAGAAAGATAGTGAGGGCATGATAGCAAAATACATTTTTATTCTGATTGTAGCTCCTGCCTGAGTTCAAGTTATAAATGTGACATTTGATGCAGGTAAAATAATACATAGCGCTATGTAAGCACGACCCTAAAGGGTTTCTTCGTGTAATTTGAATTCCGTAAGGTACAAATTAATTTTAAAAAGGCAAAGGACCCTCAGCCGGTGTTCCAAACGGATTATCTGTTTGCGGAGCAAAATCTGGCACGGGAGATGGAACATCTCCTGCATTCAACTTAGAACCTAACATAGCTCCGACAGATTCACCCGGCATAGGAATAACCATGTCATCCTCAGGATTGGAGAAACGTGTAAATTCTCCTTTAAACCTAAGAAGTACCTCTCCTACGGCACCATTACGGTGCTTGGCAATCACAATTTCAGCCATACCGCGAAGGTCGTTCCCACGATCGTCCTGGTATATCTTATAATATTCCGGACGATGAATGAAACATACCATATCAGCATCTTGCTCGATAGCTCCAGATTCACGAAGGTCACTTAACTGAGGTCGCTTACCATCAATACCTTCACGACTTTCTACACCACGATTCAACTGAGACAATGCTATAATTGGAATACTTAATTCTTTTGCTAATCCTTTCAATGAACGAGAGATTGTACTCACCTCTTCCTGGCGACTGCCAAAAGCCATGCCACTGGCATTCATCAACTGAAGGTAGTCGATAATAATTACCCGCACTCCATGTTCACGAACCAAACGGCGCGCTTTGGTACGAAGTTCGAACACAGACAAAGATGGCGTATCATCTACAAATAAAGGTGCATCCAACAAGTCTTTTAACTTATAATCAAGCTGCTGCCATTCATAAGTTGCCAACTGTCCGCTCTTGATTTTCTCACTGGGGATCTCACATACATTTGCGATCAAACGATTGACCAACTGAACGTTACTCATTTCAAGAGAGAACAACGCTACCGGATTACGATAATTAACTGCTATATTTTTTGCCATGGAAAGCACAAAAGCTGTTTTACCCATGGCAGGACGGGCAGCAATAATAATAAGGTCAGAGTTCTGCCAGCCGGCAGTCATTTTATCCAGTTTCGTAAAACCACTTTCAAGACCACTTAAACCGTCTGTTCGTGCAGCAGCTTTCTGAATTAACTTATAGGCTTCATCAATCACCGGATTGATCTGCGTATAATCTTTTTTCATATTCTGCTGTGAAATCTCAAATAGTTTTCCCTCGGCTTCCTGCATCAAGTCGTCCACATCGAGGGTTTCATCAAAAGCTTTACTCTGTATATTGCTTGTAAAGGTGATCAGCTCACGCGCCAATGATTTTTGAGCAATGATACGGGCATGATATTCAATATGTGCCGAAGAAGCTACCTTACTACTCAACTGAGTAATATAGAACGGACCTCCTACTTCTTCCAACTCTCCACGTTTACTAAGTTGTTCTTTGACCGTCAAGATATCAACAGGTTTCTGATTGACAGCAAGATCCATTATTGCAGAATAAATCAGTTGATGACGGTGTTCATAGAAAGAATCTGGACGAAGAATCTCACTCACTAATGAATATGCATCCTTCTCAATCATTAAAGCACCTAAAACAGCCTCTTCCAGCTCGGGTGCCTGTGGTTGAATACGACCATAATCATTGACCGGTTGTACTTTTGTTGATTTAGTATTTCGAGTATTTTTTCTTTGTTCAGCCATGGATTCTTTTTTAATGGGATGACAAAGATAAAACATAATCACGAAGAAAAGATAAGGAAAAATGAAGATTTTAGTAACTTTGCACACACAATAGTAATTTAACGAATCAATAACCTCTTTAATCACTCAATAAAATGATCACCTTTCCTAATGCAAAAATAAATTTGGGACTTTCTATCACAGAAAAACGTCCGGACGGATATCACAATCTGGAAACTGTTTTTTATCCGGTAGCTCTTGAAGATGCATTAGAAATTCAGACTAGCACGAAAGAAGATAAAAAGTTCAATTTATATCAGTATGGTCTGGAAATAATAGGAAATCCAGAAGATAACTTAGCAGTAAAAGCTTATCTACTACTAGATAAAAAGTATCATCTTTCTCCTATCGATATTCATTTATACAAACATATACCCTCGGGAGCGGGTCTGGGAGGTGGTTCAGCAGATGCGGCTTTTATGCTGAAATTGCTTAATGAACATTATCAACTTAAATTGTCTGATAATGAATTGGAGATATATGCGGCAATTTTAGGAGCTGACTGTGCATTTTTTATTAGGAATGTACCTACCTTTGCCGAAGGGATCGGAAATAAATTCTCTCCTATTTCACTTTCATTAAAAGGATATCAGATTATCATTATCAAACCTGATGTATTTGTTTCTACCCGGGAAGCCTTTTCTAATATTGATCCTCACTACCCTAAATACCCGGTAAAAGAAGTTATTAAGCGTCCGATTAAAGAATGGAAGTCGTTACTGATAAATGATTTTGAGGCCAGTGTATTTCCACAACATCCGGTAATCAGGGAAATAAAAGAAGAACTTTATGCTCAAGGAGCTATCTACGCATCGATGAGTGGTTCTGGTTCATCCGTTTTCGGTTTGTTTGAACCGGAATATTCTATCCCCCCAATTAATATTGAAGAAAATGTATTTTGCTTCAAAGGAAAATTATAAAAATCAAAGAAAACTTTGATCTTCCATAAAAAAACGGTACCACGACTCTCGTCGTAGTACCGTCACAACACAAACACAAAATAAAACACGACAAAACTACTATGCAATCACCTGTCTATGCCGGGGAGGCATATGTACTAATTAGGCATATTCACATACACGCTAATAAGCGTCAGAGTGGTTTGCAAAGAATTAAACAAACAGTTTCTCTCATTTGTTTAAGGTTATGTATATTTTAAAAACAATTTATATCTTATTGAATTCCTTTTTCACGAAGTTTCAATTGCCAGTTCCATGCAGAACGCAATGTATCTTCCAAAGTTTCTACAGCCTTCCAACCCAATTCCTGATTTGCAAAGTCAGGGTTTGCCCAAACTTTTTCGATATCGCCAGCACGACGACCAACAATTTCATAATTCAGTTTTACACCGGTAACTTTTTCAAAACCGTTAATCAATTCCAATACAGAAACTCCACGTCCTGTACCAATATTGAATACTTCAGCTTTTTCTTTTTGTTTCTTCTCAAGAATACGACGGATAGCTATCACGTGAGCCTTTGCCAAGTCCACAACATTAATAAAATCACGGATGCAAGAACCATCGGGAGTATTATAATCGTCACCAAACACACTCAGCTTCTCACGGATACCCATAGCAGTTTGAGTCAGGTAAGGAATTAAGTTTTGAGGAACACCATTGGGCAGTTCACCTAACAATGCAGTAGGGTGTGCGCCAATCGGATTAAAATAACGTAACATAATAGCATTGATCGGAGCACCGGATGTTATTGTGTCACGAATAATTTCTTCATTGATTTGTTTTGTATTTCCATAAGGAGATTCAGCTTTCTTGATCGGAGCTTTTTCAGTTACCGGAAGTTCATCGGGCTGACCATAAACAGTACAAGAAGAAGAGAAAACAATGCCTTCTACTCCATGTTTTGGCATCAGTTCCAGTAAATTGATCAGAGAAACCAGATTATTACGATAATAAAGCAACGGTTTCTGTACAGATTCACCTACAGCTTTGCTTGCAGCAAAATGAATAATAGCTTTAATTCCTTTATATTTAGTAAATACAGCGTCAAGACCCGCTAAATCCAAGCAATCTAATTTTTCGAACGCAGGACGAATTCCGGATACTTTCTCTATATTATCAACGACATCTGCACCTGAGTTTGACAAATTATCGATAATGACTACTTCATATCCACTATTTTGTAACTCCACAACAGTATGAGAACCAATATAGCCGGTTCCACCCGTTACTAAAATTCTTTCTTTCATAAACTTTACAAATATGGTTAGTTCTTTCGGTTTCCGATTTGTTTGAGGTACAAATGTATGGAAATAAAATGAGAATGCAATAATCCACAAGAAAATTATTTTCCTTGGAGTATTAATAGAACAATTAATTCGGAAAATATAACAGAAAGTCGAAGTTGTATCAAAAGTCCATAATCACTATTCTTCAGACGCGGATGAGACGAATAACGGGGAGTTTTTACTATTCAAATATAGCGAAACCTATTTAATCCGTGTTATCCGCGTCATCCGCGTCTGATAAATTATATATTTATTGTTTGACCAACTTCTGAATCTCATTTACAGTAGCTGCCAAACCTCTTATTTATTATACTACACCAGAGAATCCCATAAATGCCATAGCCAATAATCCAGCTGTAATTAAAGCAATCGGAGTTCCCTGCATTCCTTTCGGGACTTTCACCAGACTCATTTGCTCACGCAATCCGGCAAATAGCACTAATGCCAACCCAAAGCCTAATGCTGTCGAGAATGCGTATACAACTCCTGTCAGCAGGTCGAAGTCTTTCTGAATAACCAGAATGGCTACACCTAAAATACAACAGTTGGTTGTAATCAACGGCAGGAACACACCTAAAGCCTGATACAATGCAGGAGATACCTTCTTCAGAATAATCTCCACCATCTGAACCAATGCAGCAATGACCAAAATGAAAGTAATTGTTTGCAAATATGCCAATCCGAAAGCATCCAATACAAATTTCTGGATCAGAAATGTAACAATAGTTGCAATGGTCAGTACAAAAGCCACTGCAGCACTCATTCCCATGGCTGTTTCTACTTTCTTAGACACACCCAGAAACGGGCAAATCCCCAAGAATTGCGACAACACGATGTTATTTACAAAGATTGCCGAGATAAATATCAATATATATTCCATTTCTTTAATTATTTATCTTTTTTCAAACAATTAATCAAGGCAATGAGGTATCCTAAAGCGATAAAAGCACCCGGTGCTAACACAAATACCAACATACCATATTCTTCCGGTAAAATGGTAAGATCAAAAATCTTACCGGTACCGAGGAATTCACGAACAGCACCCAGTAGAGTCAGGGCTATGGTGAAACCAAGTCCCATACCGATACCATCGAACATAGAAGCTATCGGATTGTTCTTAGCCGCAAAAGCTTCGGCACGGCCAAGTACGATACAGTTTACTACAATCAGCGGAATGAAAAGGCCGAGTGTAGCATACAGCCCCGGAACATAAGCTTGCATCATCATCTGAAGCAAAGTTACAAACGATGCAATTACCACAATAAACGCCGGTATACGGACCATATCCGGAATGAGATTTTTAATGGATGAAATTACCATATTCGAGCAAATCAACACGAACATAGTAGCCAATCCCATACCCATACCATTGATAGCCGACGAAGTCGTACCCAATGTAGGACACATACCAAGCAGGAGCACAAATATTGGATTCTCTTTGACAATCCCGTTCATCATTACTTTAAAGTTATTCATAGCTGTCTCCTTTCTTAATTTGCACTGACTGAATCAGTAATTTCAACTTTAATAGTAGCTCCCGAAGCCACATCCATTCCGGCTGCTTTTTGAGAAGCACCTGTAACGCTATTCATACCACCATTTCCGGATTTATAAGCCTGATATGCACCATTTACTGCATTCAGGAAAGCACGAGAAGTAATTGTAGAAGCAGTGATCGCATCTACCTGACCTCCGTCTTTGCTGACAGCAATCGGAGATTCTCCCGGATTCATACCCAAAATAGATTTTTTACTCTCGTTATGTGATACAGCATTTTCACCCTTAGCAGGATCATAAGCACCAAACCATTTGTCGGCTTTGGATCCCAATCCCGGAGTTTCTACATGGGACAACAAAGAGTAATTGTATATTTTACCCTCTGCATCAAAGCCGACCAAAACTTTCAGTTCTCCACCAAAGCCCATTGCTTTAGCTTCTACAGCTGTACCAATCTGAGTTTCACCATCCTTTGCGGGATAAATTATAAAGTCTACGATTTTCTTTCCGTCTTTCTCACTGAATATCGTATCGCTTTCGGCTACAGGATTATTGGTGAACGCAGGAAGCACTTTTTTCAATGCCTCATTTAGCGTCTTTGCATTCGCCTCGGCAATCGGTCCCATAGTCAGTTCGTTTACATAGGCCAGCAACGCAACAGAGACAGCAGTGACTCCTGTAAGTACCAGCAACATATTTTTCAAAGATGATTGTAACTTTTTCATTTCTTCTTCGCTACCTCCCCAAAGCGTTTAGGTTTACAATAGGTATTAATCAGCGGAGTGAATGCATTCATAATCAGGATGGCAAATGACATTCCTTCAGGATACGCACCGAACAAACGGATGATCACTGTCAGCAGACCGATGCAAATACCATAAATCAGCATACCTTTCTTACTCATCGGAGAAGTCACGTAATCAGTTGCCATAAAAACAGCTCCCAACATCAGACCTCCTGAAAGCAGTTGCAGCACCGGAGATACATACTTATCAGGATCAGCCAGATGCATGATTCCTGCAAAAACAAATACTGTAACCAAAATAGATACCGGAATATGCCAGGTGATAATCTTTTTCCAAAGCATATAGACCAATCCTAACAACAACGCCAACGCACTTACTTCACCAATACATCCACTATTCTGCCCGATAAACAGACTAAAAGCATCCGGAAGCTGGCTCAAAGCATTGGTATCACCATAAATAGCTTGCTTCATCAACGCCAACGGAGTAGCTCCGGTGGTAGCATCGGTATATGCGGTCAGTTGTCCAACCAACGGCCAACTAGTCATCTGCACCGGAAATGAAAGCAGCAAGAATACGCGTCCTGCCAAAGCCGGATTGAAAGGATTACAACCTAATCCGCCAAAAGACATCTTTCCGACACCAATAGCAAACAATGCTCCCAAAATAATAATCCATACAGGCAGATTGGAAGGTAAATTAAATGCCAGCAACACACCTGTTATGATGGCAGAACCATCACAGATGGTTGTGGCAGGTTTCTTCATCAAGAATTTAACAATAGCCCATTCAAAAAACAAACAGGCAGCCACGGAAGTAGCCGTGACAATCAGGGCACCCAGTCCGAAAAAATAAAGAGACACCAAGAATGCCGGTATAAGTGCAATCAGCACACCGTACATATTCTTTTGCACGCTGTCTCCACTGTGAACATGGGGCGATAATGATACGATTAATTTATTTTCCATACTTCATTATTTTTTAGCTTGACGTGCACGAATCATTCCGCCTACCTTACCCTTACCCAATCGGCAATAGTCAAGTAACGGACGGTTTGCGGGACAAGTGAACTGGCAGGAACCACACTCGATACAATCCATGATTCTTTCTTTTTCCATTCTTTCAAAATCTGCATTCTCAGATAAGGCTCCAAGTAAGTATGGCTCCAAGCCCATCGGACAAGCGCTGACACATTTAGCACAACGGATGCAAGTTTGCTCTTCACCGCGTTTTGCTTCCTTACGGTTCATTATGAGAATGCCGGAACTTCCTTTGGCAGTTGGAACATCAATATTTATCAATGCTTTACCCATCATCGGACCACCACCAATCACTTTTCCTGTATCTTCGGGCAAACCACCGCTAGCTTCGATCAGCTGACTCATCGGAGTGCCTATACGTGCCAGAAAATTAGAAGGTTTTGATACGGATTTTCCGGTTACTGTAATTACCCGTTCAAACAATGGCTTATTTTTCTGTACTGCCTGATAAACTGCAAACGCAGTACCTACATTCTGTACAACTGCGCCAGTAGAAATAGGTAATGCACCGCTTGCAACCTGGCGTTTAGTAATGGCATCAATCAGTTGTTTCTCGCCTCCCTGCGGATATTTCACCTTCAAAGGAACAATTTCGATACCTGCATAACTAGAAGCAACTTTTGTCATGAGTTCAATTGCATCAGGCTTATTATTTTCGATTCCGATAAAGGCTTTATTTACTTTTACGGCTTTCATCAGGATAGAGACACCTACCATGACTTCTTCGGCATGTTCGAGCATCAATTGATGATCGGCAGTTAAGTATGGTTCACATTCTACCGCATTGATAATCAAGCATTCTGCCTTGAAAGAAGGAGGAGGGCATAGTTTCACCTGAGTAGGGAAACAGGCTCCACCCAAACCAACAATACCGGCATCGGCGATCTTCTTTACGATTTCCTCTGATGACAACTCACATTCTTTCACCAAAGTCGCACTACGGTCAATGGATTCTTCCCATTCGTCACCTTCTACATCAATATAAATAGCCGGTTTAGCATAACCACTAGCATCGATTACTGTATCAATCTTCGCCACTTTACCACTGACTGAAGAGTGAATTGCAGCAGAAACAAAGCCGGCAGATTCAGCAATCTTAGTACCAACCTTTACCACATCTCCTTTTGCAACAATCGGTTTGGCAGGCGCACCGATATGCTGCCCCAACAGGATAACAGCTTTTGCAGGAACTTCCGCCGTGATGATAGGTTGATGTGCCGACAATTTATTTTCGTGTGGATGAACTCCACCAATTGAAAATGTCTTTAACATACAATTCTGTATTTTATTCTGTTATTATTCTATTACTTTCGGAGCAACTGATACTTCTTCCGTCTTTGGTTTACGCGGAGGAAAATTCAAAGCTATAATAGTATCCTGCGGACAAGCTTCTTCACATTTACGACACAATTTACACTTGTAAGGATCAATGTAAGCCAAATTATTTTCTAAAGTGATTGCCTCAAACGGACAGACTTTGACGCATTTACCACATCCGATGCAACTTACTGTACAAGCCTTACGAGCAACAGCTCCTTTGTCCTTATTGACACATTGCACATACACACGGCGCGACTTCTTACCCTGAGGACGAATTTCAATAATAGCTTTCGGACAAGCCTTCACACAAGCGCCACAAGCTGTACATTTCACCTCGTCAACTTCAGGAAGTCCGGTCTCAGGATTCATGTGAATAGCATCAAACTGACAAGCAGCCACACAATCACCACATCCCAAGCAACCATAACTACATCCTGTTTCTCCACCATATAATGAAGCAGCAATGGCACAACTTTTAGCACCGTCGTATTGATTAATACGCGGACGGTTAGCACAAGTACCATTACATCTCACTACCGCGACCATTGGTTCAGCTTCATCGGCCGCCAGTCCGAGAATATCAGCAACTTTTGCCATAACAGGTTGTCCACCCACCGGACAAAATTTGCCATCCAACGAACCGGCTTTTACACAGGCATCAGCAAATCCGCTACAACCAGGATAGCCACATCCACCACAATTAGCTTGCGGTAACACCTCGCCTACCTGAGCAATTCTCGGATCTTCATACACGGCAAATTTCTTGGAAGCAACATAAAGGATAGCGGCTAGTACAAGCGCTATTGCTCCCAATGAAATCACTGCAATCAGAATCAAATTCATAGTGTTTTAAATATTTATTGGTTTTATAGTAAACGAAAATTTTTGTTTCAGTCGTGCTTTATTTAACCAAAGAATGAAGTAATAAGGTATAAGAATAATTAATGAAGAAAGTGCTGCATAAAGCTCATTCTCCATCCATGCCATAAATATAAATAAGGAAGTAATCAAAAGAACGAAAGGTATTACAAAAGCTAGCACCACTGCCATCATCCCCATAGAGGTTTCTCCTATAATCGTCACTTGCTCTCCTATCCGATACGAAGATGCCAAAGTATCGGTAATATCAATTACCTTGTCTTTACGATCTGCTGAGGAACAATGCCCCTTTGCACTACAAGCTGCGCAAGCCGACGTCTGAATGATTCTCACGGATAGATGAGAACCTTGTATGTTTTCCACAATACCTAAATGCTCTATTGTATTAGCCATTTTGCAAACTCAACATTACAAATTGCGGCAAATTTAAGCATTATTTGTGAACTACGAAGCATTCACTGTATTTTTTCTGCATATAAAAATGTTATTTTTCGTATATACGTTATCGCGCACAAAAAAAAAGGATTCTTGCTATTTGATATTTCATAGTATAAATCCTTTTCTAAATATGCTCTAAATCAACTATCTATCAAATATTTGTTGCTAAAAAGTAATTTCAATGAATTCAGCAGGCCTCACAATGGCAACCAATGTATATATACCTGCCATAACAGCCGAAGGAGGTAATAAATTCACGATTTGTTTCATACCTTTCAATCTCTCTTTATATATATGAGAATTTTGCATCAGTATAGTATGAAGTATTATTTTTTCAGTCATATCCATCTGTGCATCTATCTTATTGATTTGTTCCATATGAATCGTTCTTTTTTGAGAATCCAAAAATTTATATTCTTCTAATATGGTTTTCAAAGCTTTAGTAACTATATTTAATAAGGTAAGATCTCTTTCCTCGGCAACTGATGTATTTAGCCAAGGATAATATGCCACTTTGAAATCAAGATATGAATTTCCTATGTTATTCCTAAATTCATCTACAACATTACCAGATAAATCTTTGCTGTCTTTATAACCTTCAAAAATATCTAAGATAAATACACGATTAAACATCGGATTGCCAAAATGATTCAACATTGTTCGCTGTAAGTCATAATATAAATCTCTTTCAGTCACGTTTGCCGCATCAGGACAAAGTATCATCGTTGGTTCTTGCTCTTTCATAAGTGGATCAATAACACTTTAAATACATTCACATCTAATTGATCGACAGTGTAGCTACCGATAGAAACGATATAACAAGGGCCGCCACCATTACCGAAAAACATTTATAAATGGTAATATAAAAGGCATTCCCGTACGCTTTACTACAAATTTTCAAATTCCACACTCCAATAATGACTCTTTACGCCCTCCAGCATCAACCATAGTAAACATAGACATCGGAGCACTTCCGAAACAAAAATTGAATTCAGCCATCGAAGCAATTCTAACTGGTTTATTCAGCAACAATTCATTATCATTAACTATTTTCTCAGTATAACCAAAAAAGTAGGTATTGACGTAGCAACTGCTATAGTCGGACTCGGGAAGGCATTTTTTCCGGCAACATAAATTCCTGATGTTTTCATCGTTCTCATCTAAATATTATCTACACACTATTAGACTCTGTTCTAAACAAAAAATAAGGTCATATCGAGTTTAATATCGATATGACCTTATAATATTATTAAATCATTTTACCGATTACATATTTACAACATCGCAGCTTGCATTACCAATTATAATTGATACCAAAGCTAAGCAGCTCTTTCAACTGGAAATAACTCTGATCTTCTTTAGGCTTCGTTGTATCATCATAACGGGCATAAATATAAAGTTTAGTAGAGAAATAACGATTTAACACAAAATTGAATGTATTTTCCCACTCAATACGTACCCATTCATAGTTTGTCAAATAGTTCAGACGAGAGTCAAAGGTAAGAGCAGAAATAATCCTCCAATTGAATGTAGGTTGAACTTGAGAACCAAAGCTGTTTTTAGAGCATTTGCCTTTTTCAAGTCCAAATGAGGTTTCACTCACCTTTGAGTTACCTACATAACGTAAATTGTACGTCAAAGGAGCAATAAAGACAGAAAGATTAAATTTCTTTTTGTTCAACTTATAGTCCATACCCATACTGACAGCCAGATCGGCAGGAGACATAAAGGCAGAAACCATCGTTTCATTATTACCTTTGTAACCATGACAAAACTGAGTCTTAAATTCTGAGGAGATTGTATAATACCAATTTTTGAGAGCTCTTAAACCTAATTTGTTGTAAAGACGAAATTGATCAGTCGTGATCAGATAGTTATGAAATTTATCTGACGGTGTAGAGGTCAAACCAAGTCTAGCTTCCATCTGGTTCTCAAAAAGAATTTTTTCATTATCATTATAATTGGCACGCAACTGCAAAGTAGCCAAACCTGAAAAGTTACTTTCTCCTCCATTATACCAGTTTTCTGAAATGTGATTTTGGCTGATTTGCAAAGAGCCGTTACCACCAGTTACCCACCAGTTAGGTCTGGAAAGTTTTATTTTCGCGTTACCAACATTTGCATTCATCTCTTCCGGCTGGAATAATTCGAGTACTTTTGTCCTAGGTGAAATTTCCGGTTTCTCATCTTTACGGAACACAGTACGGCTCATTATCCGGTCTTCCGTAGTAACAAGAAGTTCTGGATGATTAAGGTAAAGACCCATCAATGCTTCATTGACTAAGGCTTTAGTTCGTTTCCCTTTTGTAAAGAGAGAAGTGTCATATGGCAAAAGGGCAGCCGGCCTCATATTCTTTGGTAAAGAATCAAATTGAGCAGGTTTCCAGTCCATTTTGGAATATTGCTCTATAGGTGCATAGTAATAAGCCAATGGAGTAAACAGACGGTAATAATCCGGATCAACTGGGATATAACGTGGAGGTACTGACGGATCATTCAAATAATCCAACTGACCGATATACTTATTATATAAAAAAGAAACTGTATCCAGTTTAGGAGTATCTCCAGACATATTTAGCCGTAACATCAAATATTTCTGGAGAAACGACGAAAGTGTATCTGCTTCCACTACCTTAGCTTTTTCCACTATGGTAGGTTGCTTCTTAGTCTGCGCCATCAGTGATGCAGTAAAGCTTATCATAAAAGCTGCTAACAAAACATTTTTCCATCTCATAATAGTCCTAATTTGCTGCAAATCTACATTATTTTGTTCAGAAATCATAGGATTCTTTTAAAATTGCATTTTTTAATAAATTTGTTGGAGCGAAAAACTGCATACTTCCTCTTTTTTTTATAATTTTGCGGTTTTTAAGTTTGTAAAAAGACTACTAAGTAAACAATAATTAAAACAGTTATAGCTGTGGGAGAAACAAAGTATATTTTCGTCACCGGTGGTGTAGCCTCTTCATTGGGAAAAGGTATCATTTCGTCATCCATCGGTAAATTGCTGCAAGCAAGAGGTTACAATGTAACAATCCAAAAGTTTGACCCGTATATCAACATCGACCCGGGAACGCTAAATCCTTATGAACATGGAGAGTGTTATGTGACTGTAGACGGACATGAGGCAGATCTTGATCTGGGGCATTACGAGCGATTCTTAGGCATCCAGACAACAAAGGCTAACAACATTACTACAGGACGTATCTATAAAAGCGTTATAGATAAGGAACGTCGGGGAGACTACCTGGGAAAAACAATTCAGGTAATTCCTCATATCACAGATGAGATTAAGCGTAATGTGAAATTGCTGGGCAATAAATACAAATTCGATTTTGTAATTACCGAAATCGGTGGAACTGTAGGGGATATCGAATCACTTCCATACCTCGAAAGTATCCGTCAGCTAAAATGGGAGCTTGGTAAGAATGCTCTTTGCGTACATTTGACTTATGTACCTTACTTAGCTGCTGCAGGAGAACTAAAAACCAAACCGACACAACACTCTGTAAAGGAGTTACAAAGTATGGGCATCCAACCAGATGTATTGGTTCTGCGTACAGAACATCCGTTGAGTGACGATTTGCGCAAAAAAGTAGCTTTATTTTGTAATGTGGACGAAAAAGCAGTAATACAGTCTATTGATGCACCTACTATTTATGAAGTACCTATTCTGATGCAAGCACAAGATCTGGATAAAACAATTCTCCAGAAAATGGGATTGCCGGTTGGGGAGACTCCGGAACTTGGTCCTTGGCGTAAGTTTCTGGAACGTCGTCATGCTGCAGAAACTAAAGCACCGGTTAATATTGCATTGGTGGGAAAATATGATTTACAGGATGCTTACAAATCAATTCGCGAAGCATTGTCACAAGCAGGAACCTATAATGACCGCAAGGTGGAAGTGCACTTCATCAACAGTGAAAAACTGACAGATGAAAATGTAGCGGAAGCTCTGAAAGGTATGTCCGGTGTCATGATCGGACCGGGATTCGGCCAGCGTGGCATTGATGGTAAATTCGTTGCTATTAAATATACTCGTACGCATGATATTCCAACTTTTGGTATCTGTTTGGGTATGCAATGTATTGCGATCGAATTTGCTCGTAATGTACTAGGATATGCAGATGCTGACTCACGGGAAATGGACGAAAAAACTCCGCATAACGTGATTGATATAATGGAAGAGCAGAAGGCTATTACTAATATGGGTGGCACGATGCGTCTGGGTGCTTACGAATGTGTGCTTCAGAAAGGATCAAAAGCTTATGAAGCTTATGGCGAGAAGCATATTCAGGAACGCCATCGCCATCGTTATGAATTCAATAACGATTATAAGAGTCAGTATGAAGCCGCCGGTATGAAGTGTGTGGGTATTAATCCGGAATCTGACTTGGTAGAAATTGTAGAAATCCCGACTTTGCAATGGTTCATAGGAACTCAGTTCCATCCGGAATATAGTAGTACGGTATTGAATCCACATCCGTTGTTCATTGCATTTGTCAAGGCAGCGATAAAAAACGAAAAAAAGTAAAATGTGATGAATACACACAAATCTCATAATTCTAAATTTATAATTCAAAAATAACAAAGAATGGATAAAAACACCATCACTGGTTTCGTTTTAATAGGTTTATTATTGGTAGGGTTCAGTATCTTCAGCCGTCCGAGTAAGGAGGAGGTTGCTGCACAACAGAAGTACTACGATTCTATAACCTTGGTCCAACAGCAAGCAGAAGCACTGAAAGCAAAAACGGAGGCTGCCTTGTCTAATGAAAAGACAACTACACAAGCTGATTCTTCTTCTATGTTTTTCAATACAATGCATGGAACTGACTCTAAAATCAGCATCGAGAACAATGTAGCACAAATAACGTTCTCAACAAAAGGCGGACGAGTTTACTCTGCAATGCTGAAAGACTATATGTCTCAAGACAAAAAGACCCCGGTTGTATTGTTCAATGGCGATGATGCTTCAATGAATTTCAATTTCTACAACAAGCAGGGAGCCATTCAGACAAAGGATTGCTATTTCGAAGCAGTGAATAAGACTGATAGCAGCATTACAATGCGTTTGGCAGCAGATAGTGCCAGTTATATTGATTTTATCTATACGTTGAAACCGGACAGCTACCTGATGAACTTTGAAATCAAAGCAACGGGTATGGCGGATAAATTGGCTAACACTGATTATGTGGATATCGACTGGTCACAACGTGCCCGCCAATTGGAAAAGGGATTCACTTATGAAAACCGTCTTGCCGAGCTGACTTATAAGGTGAAGGGTGATAACGTAGATAACTTGTCGGCTGCAAAAGATGATGAAAAGAATCTGGAAAATATGCAGATTGATTGGGTTGCTTTCAAAAACCAATTCTTCTCTTCTGTATTCATTGCTGATCAGGATTTCAATAAGGTTTCCGTTAAATCGAAGATGGAACAACAAGGAAGCGGATATATCAAAGATTATTCTGCCGATATGAGTACTTTCTTTGATCCCACAGGAAAACAACCGACAGAAATGTTTTTGTATTTCGGTCCGAACCATTTCAAGACACTGCAAGCTCTGGATAAGGGACGTACTGAAAAATGGGAACTTTCAAGACTGGTATATCTGGGATGGCCTATTGTACGCGAAATCAACAAGTATATCACCATCAACATTTTCGATTGGCTGACCAGTTGGGGATTGAGCATGGGTATCGTATTACTGATTCTGACAATTATAGTAAAAGTAGTAGTTTATCCGGCTACATGGAAAACGTATATGTCTTCTGCTAAGATGCGTGTACTGAAACCGAAAATCGACGAGATCAACAAAAAATATCCGAAGCAGGAAGACGCAATGAAGAAACAGCAGGAAGTGATGGGTCTGTACAGCCAGTATGGAGTAAGCCCGATGGGTGGCTGTCTGCCAATGCTATTGCAATTCCCTATCTTGATGGCGTTGTTTATGTTCGTGCCAAGCGCAATCGAACTTCGTCAGCAAAGTTTCTTGTGGGCGGATGACCTTTCAACTTATGATGCATTCATTACATTTCCGTTCCATATTCCGTTCTTGGGTAACCACCTCAGTTTATTCTGCTTGTTGATGACGGTAACGAATGTCCTGAATACAAAATATACAATGTCTATGCAGGATACAGGGGCTCAGCCACAAATGGCAGCTATGAAATGGATGATGTATCTGATGCCTATTATGTTCTTGTTCGTCTTGAATGATTATCCTTCCGGATTGAACTATTATTATTTCGTATCAACGTTGATTAGTGTAGGAACAGTAATTTTGTTGCGCAGAACAACGAACGAAACTAAGTTATTAGAAATCTTGGAGGCTAAAAAGAAGGACCCGAAACAAATGAAAAAGACCGGATTTGCTGCACGCCTGGAAGCTATGCAAAAGCAACAGGAGCAATTACAGCAGCAGAAACAGAATAAACGATAAGGAACTTAGTTCCGAAAATATATTCTGAGAAAGCCGGACAACCATAAGAGTTTGTCCGGCTTTC
This sequence comes from Bacteroides sp., assembly GCF_028690125.1. GTDB lineage: Bacteria > Bacteroidota > Bacteroidia > Bacteroidales > Bacteroidaceae > Bacteroides. The sequence continues at coordinate 127,492 of NZ_JAQVBV010000005.1, forward strand.
TTTCGCTAATGACACAATTAAAAACTTTTTTATGAAGACAAAATACACTTATAAACAAATATGGATTATCACCTACCCTATCCTGATCAGTTTAATAATGGAACAAATGATCGGCATGACGGATACTGCTTTTCTGGGGCGTGTAGGAGAAGTAGAATTAGGAGCATCTGCTATTGCAGGTGTTTACTATCTGGCTATTTTCATGTTGGCATTTGGCTTTAGTATCGGAGCACAAATCTTAATTGCCCGCCGTAACGGAGAAGGAAACTACAAAGAGATCGGACCAATATTCTATCAAGGTATCTATTTCCTTCTGGTAGTGGCCGCAATTTTATTTACCCTGTCGAGGATATTCTCACCGCATATACTAAAAAGTATTATCTCCTCAGAGCATATTTACGGAGCAGCTTCCAGCTACATTAACTGGCGTATTTACGGATTCTTTTTCTCTTTTGTCATGGTAATGTTCCGTGCATTTTTTGTAGGAACAACACAAACCAAAACGCTGACCTTGAACTCGATAGTTATGGTTTTATCGAATGTAGTGTTCAACTATATCCTGATATTCGGTAAGTTTGGTTTCCCGCAGCTAGGAATTGCGGGTGCTGCTATTGGTTCTTCATTGTCCGAACTCGTATCAGTCATCTTCTTCATAATCTATACATGGAAGCGGATCGACTGTAAGAAGTATGCATTGAATATCTTGCCTAAGTTCCATAAAGAAACTTTAAAACGGATACTTAATGTTTCTTTATGGACAATGATTCAAAACTTTGTGTCTTTATCTACTTGGTTTATGTTCTTCCTTTTCGTGGAACATCTAGGTGAGCGTTCATTAGCTATTGCCAATATCATCCGCAATGTTTCCGGTATTCCATTTATGATTGCAATGGCTTTTGCCTCTACCTGTGGTTCATTGGTTAGTAACCTGATTGGTGCGGGAGAACAAGATCGTGTCAGGGGAACAATCCTACAACATATCCGTATTGGGTATGTTTTTGTAATACCTATACTAATTATTTTCTGTTTATTCCCTGATTTGATTTTGAGTATCTATACGGATATACCTGATTTAAGAGAAGCCTCCATACCCTCCTTATGGGTATTGTGCAGTGCATATTTGGTTTTAGTGCCAGCCAATGTCTATTTCCAATCGGTATCGGGTACAGGAAACACTCGTACAGCATTGGGTATGGAACTAGTAGTCTTAGCTATTTATATGATTTATGCTACTTATTTTATACTCTATCTGCGCATGGACATTACTTTCTCTTGGACAACAGAAAGCGTATATGGTATTTTTACACTTTTGTTCTGTTATATGTATATAAAGAAGGGGAATTGGCAGAAAAAAAAGATATAATAATATATTAAGAAATAAAATAAAATAGCGTTTAGATTAAAGATAGATACTAATAATAAACAGTTACGAGTAACAGTTTAGTCAAAGCTATTTATTACTTTTGCAAGTTATTTAAATCTAAATATAGTAATTTCATAATTATTGCCAGGTGAAAGAAAACCGTATAAAGATTCGAATAAAATCAAAACAAAAATTCAGTTATCGGGAAATTCTCGATAACTGTTACAATGAAAAAAGGAATATATTAATAATTATCTTAAAATATGAGGCAAGGAAATCTAATTATGATGTCGGCAGCAATGTTGTTAACAGCCTGTGGAGAAACCAAAGAGGCAGGCAAGACGGATCAGATGCTTATCGAAAAATCGAATATCAAGATTGAAGGCAAGCGTATGACTCCTGAAGCACTTTGGGCAATGGGACGTATTGGCGGACTCTCCGTATCACCCGACGGTAAAAAAATTGCGTATACAGTAGCTTACTACAGTGTGCCGGAAAACAAAAGTAATCGCGAAGTTTTTGTAATGAATGCAGATGGAAGCGATAACCAACAAATCACGCACACTCCTTATCAGGAGAACGAAGTTACCTGGATCAAAGGTGGAAGCAAACTTGCATTTCTGAGTAACGACCATGGAAGCAGCCAACTTTATGAAATGAATCCGGATGGCAGCGAACGTAAACAACTGACCAACTATGATGGAGACATCGAAGGATACTCCATTTCTCCAGATGGTAAGAAGATTCTTTTCATCTCTCAAGTAAAGACTAAGGAAAGTACAGCTGAAAAATATCCGGATCTTCCTAAAGCTACGGGTATCATCATCACCGATTTGATGTACAAACATTGGGATGAATGGGTGACAATGGCACCACATCCTTTTATTGCTGACCTTGACGACAAAGGGCTCTCTAATATCGTAGACATTCTGGAAGGCGAACCATACGAAAGTCCGATGAAACCATGGGGTGGCATGGAACAATTGGCATGGAACACAACATCAGAAAAAGTAGCATATACGTGTCGAAAAAAGACAGGTCTGGAATATGCGGTCTCCACCAACTCGGACATCTATATCTATGACTTAAAGACAAAGGAAACAAAAAACATCACTGAAGAAAATAAAGGATACGACACGAATCCACAATATTCTCCGGACGGCAAATATATCGCATGGCAAAGCATGGAACGTGACGGTTATGAAGCAGACCTGAACCGTTTGTTCGTCATGGACCTGGAAACGGGTGAAAAACGTTTTGTCAGCAAAGCTTTTGAATCGAATGTGGATGCTTTTGTATGGAATGCAGACACTGAGAGCATTTATTTTACGGGAGTATGGCATGGAGAAACTCAAATCTATGCGCTCAACCTGACAAACGACTCTGTAAAAGCTATTACTTCGGGAATGTATGACTATGAAGGAGTTGCGCTTTTCGGTGACAAACTAATAGCCAAACGTCATTCTATCAGCATGGGTGACGAAATTTATGCAGTCGCATTAGACGGTACCACTACCCAACTGACACAAGAAAATAAACTAATTTACGACCAGTTGGAAATGGGTAAAGTGGAAGGGCGATGGATGAAAACAACCGACGGTAAAGATATGCTGACATGGGTAATTTATCCTCCTCAGTTCGATCCTAATAAGAAATATCCTACCTTATTATTCTGTGAAGGTGGTCCTCAAAGTCCTGTCAGCCAGTTCTGGTCTTATCGCTGGAATTTCCAGATTATGGCTGCTAATGACTATATTATTGTTGCTCCGAACCGTCGCGGATTACCGGGATTTGGTGTTGAATGGAACGAACAGATCAGTGGTGACTATGGTGGTCAGTGCATGAAAGATTACTTCACTGCTATTGATGAAATAGCCAAGGAATCGTATGTAGACAAAGATCGTTTGGGATGTGTGGGAGCTAGCTTCGGTGGTTTCTCCGTATATTGGTTAGCCGGACATCATAACAAACGTTTCAAAGCATTTATTGCTCACGACGGAATCTTCAATATGGAAATGCAATATCTTGAAACCGAAGAGAAATGGTTTGCAAACTGGGATATGGGAGGCGCTTACTGGGAAAAACAAAACCCAATAGCACAACGTACTTTTGCTAATTCTCCGCACCAGTTTGTAGACAAATGGGACACTCCTATCCTTTGCATCCATGGTGAGAAAGATTTCCGTATTTTAGCTAATCAGGCAATGGCTGCTTTTGATGCTGCAGTAATGCGTGGCGTACCAGCTGAGTTGTTGATTTATCCTGATGAAAACCACTGGGTACTGAAACCGCAGAATGGAATTTTATGGCAACGTACTTTCTTTGAATGGTTGGACAAATGGCTGAAGTTCGAAGCTAACCAATAGAAATAATAATTCTATTGAGAAATAAAATGTCCTATACATCGCTTCCAAAAAGCAAATGTATAGGACATTTTAATTTGTTAATTCTAAATTATAATATTACTCAGAAATCGGATAATTATACTTTCTAAGTACTTCACTCCCATCAATCTTATAATCCGCAACAGTTCCGATGGAATTCCCTAACCTTTCTCCTGTACATATACCTTTCAGATGATACCGCTCAAATGTATTAACATTCTCTAAAACAATATTAAAAGACATTGAAGACTTATACCCAGTTTTTTGTACAAACAGTTTCACAACTGTATTAGCTGATACAGTAACTTTGATAGTAGTTTTGGTAGACCAACTATAGATTGACTTAATTTCCTGTATTTTTTCAAAAACTAAAGATGTACTTGGTCCATATTTAAAATCAGTAATGGTACCCGAATGATTAATCAAAGGAAGTTTAATTCTAAACTCTTCCAGATTCTCCACTTCCGTAGGCAAATATCCTTCAGTCAATGTGAGCAAAGAAGTCTCTTCAGGTTTATCTTCTACATAAAAGGTGTGTGGAAAAGGAGTATCAGTATTGTTCACAGGAGAAGACAATACTTTCAAAGGTGATTCTATTTTTTCCAATACATCACTCTCTTTTGGCACAAAATCACAACTGACAAGTCTCAACTTAACAGGTAAAGAAGGAAGAGATTCATCAGACTCTTCACCACACTGCTAAAAAGCTTAAGAGAAAAAATAATTTAGTTTTCATAATGTAATAGTTTTAGTTTAGTTGTCTATATTGCCAAAATTAGCAAAAAAATCTCATTTTCAAAATTTTGCTATGCTATTTTTTCTCTCTACATCAAATATCTAGTTATTCTACAGCATTCGCATTCGTGTAGCTTCAATACAAAAAAGACGGAATTTAAGTGAAATTCCGTCTTTTATCATACAATAAAAATCCTTTTTATTTTCCAGGTCTGCTTGGGATTTTCTCAAAAATAGCTTTTATACGTTTCATATCCAATTTAGGAGTACGATTATAATAATAAACCCCATTCTTTTCTTGTTCTACGTCTGTTAATTGTGTATAACAGAATCCCCAAACATGTTTTGAATCTATCAATGCATCAATCTGTCCCTCAAGACGTTTATAGAATTCTTCTTCATTAGCAGGCATTCCACCATATCCCCATGAATTCTTACGGTCTTTTTCTGCCATCCAAGGAATACCACCAAATTCATCTAACATATAAGGCTGACCTTCATACACCGCCAGAAAATCTTTATCTCTAGTATTACGATACGGTTCTTTACCTTCTTCAAACTTCAATTGCTCAGTTAGTTTTGCACGATCTTGCTCGTAATTATGAACGCTCCAAATATCTGTCAAAACGTGATTATCTCCACTAGCATCATTTATAGGACGAGTTGGATCAATCCCTTTAGTAATATGATATACATCTTTTACCAAACGTACATAAGCATCTTGTCCACCTCCCCATGTTTCGTTAAACGGAGTCCAAGTCACCAATGAAGGATGGTTACGATCGCGCAGTACAACCTCAGACCATTCTCCGATAAAGTTACGAGCAGCAAGTTCTTTATTTACATCTAATACCCAACTGGCAGATTCTCCCCAAGTGATATATCCTAGCTTATCTGCCCAATAATAATATCTCTCTTCAAATACTTTCTGATGTAAGCGAGCACCGTTGAAACCAGCCTCTTTGCCTAATACTATATCATTTTTCAAAGCTTCATCACTTGGAGCAGTCCAGATTCCATCAGGATAATAACCTTGGTCTAGTACAAGACGTTGATAATATGGTTCGTTATTCAAATAGAATATGCCATTTGCTGTATGCACTTTACGCATGCCAACATATGATTTTACTTCATCAATAACATTTCCTTTAGCATCTTTTACACGATAAACTACATCATAAAGGAAAGGAGTTTCCGGTGTCCAAAGATTCATATTCTTCATCGGAACAACAACTACTGAACCATTACAGCTGCTAACTTCTTTCTTTGCAACTGTTTTATTACCATCCAATACCGTCACTTCTAATGTTCCATCACTTGATTCCTGATAAAACTCCGGCAAAATAACAAGTTGTTTCTGGTCGATATCAGGACGTGCAAAAACTGTCTTCAGTCCGTTAGGAGCTACAGCTTCCATCCATACAGTCTGCCAGATACCTGTCACACGTGTATAAGAACACCCCCCTGAGAAGTAATTTGTGCATTGCTTACCACCAGTTTGTTCACCTGAACGCAAATCATCTTTCACAAATACTACTAAATTATGAGTCTGACCAGGTTTTACATAACGAGTAAGATCTACAGCAAATGAAGAGCTGCCACCAAAATGGCGTGCTACAAATTTCTTATCAATAAAAATTTCAGCACAGTAATCTACAGCACCAAAATTCAGGAAAATCTTCTTTCCATTCCAATTTGCCGGTATCGTCAAGGGACGCTGATACCACATCTGATTAATAAAATCAGTATGTCCTAAACCAGAAAGCTGACTTTCCGGGCAAAAAGGTACAATAATGTCATTTTTGAATTTGTCGATTTCCTGTAGTTTGCGATCTTTCCCCGAATTTCCAAAATCAAATTCATAGGTCCATGTTCCATTTAAATTTACCCAATCTGTACGTTCAAATTGTGGACGAGGGTATTCCGAACGAGGAATGTCTGCTGAAAATACATTCCATACATTCATTAGAGCAAATAATGCTACTGCAAAAAGTTTTTTCATGTTTTCTTTATTATATGGTTTACAAAAAAATCTTTATCTAATATAATCTTTATAAGATTTCATTGATAAATCTCAATGTTGCAAAGATGGGAATAATAAAGAAAAATGAAGAGAAATATTTATTCAATTTATGCCAAAAATCAACCAAACTGGCTACATAATGTTATTTTGCAAGCAGTCTGGAAGTATATTTGTGATACTATATCACTTTCAGATTATAATGATTGACTTATCCCTTCAAATTTAGCAAGAATATATATTTTCAATTTCTACTATATACATTTTATGTAAACCACCATGTGTACCTCCATACCACTTTTCTAAAGATTCTTTATCCAGAAAACATTCCGGTTTAATGCCGTCAGCATATAGTTTTTTACATTCTAAGATCAAACGGGCTTGCTCAAAAAGTATATTTCCTTGTTCAGTAAAGATTGGTTTTAGACCGGTTTCCTTCACTTTATCTATATCACGTCCTGATTTAGAACCGCAAACAGCATGAATTTTCTTATTTTCTTTACCTAAAAAGGATAGTGTCAGATACTCATTCTTTTCAATAAACTCATATGTATAACGTTCGGGACGGATAAAAACAAAAGCTACAGGTTTATTCCACAGCCAACCAATTCCACCCCAGCTGGCAGTCATTGTATTAAACTTCTCTTCTGTTCCTGCTGTCACCAACATCCACTCTTTTCCAATAGATTCGAAAAAGTTATCCGATAGTTCTTTTATTTCCAATTTCTTCATTTCTTTTTTGATTTAAATTCTCTATTCTTTGTATTTCCGGATTCTATTTTTGTCTGTTCAATTTCACAATCTGTCCCAAGTATGGAATCTCTACCGGTATCTTGCGTTTCTTGGCTTCGGCAGCAAAAACTTTTGGCGGATCGTGAAGAGGTTCATCAGATAAATCAAAAGTACCATAATGCATCGGTATTGTAAGCCCCGCTTGCATTTCTTCTGCCGCTGTCAATGATTCATAAGGTGATATGTGATTGGGACGCATAAACCAACGGGGCTTATAAGCACCAATTCCCAACAGTGCATAATCCGGTGCTCCAAATAACTCTGGGATTTCCTGAAAATGTTTTGAATATCCTGTATCCCCGCTATAATAAAGTGAAAGACCATCTCCCTGCAACATGAAAGCCCCCCATAAACGCTGTCCACCATCCCGCACAGAACGCTTACTCCAATGTTGGGCAGGTAAGAATGTTATTTTCAGAGCTTCATCTTCAAGTTGTTGATACCAAGCAGCTTCAATCACCTCCATTTCCGAAAACCAATTCCTCAGCAACTCTCCTGTCCCCAATCCACAAAATAATTTCATCTGAGGATTACTCTTCAATAGCCTCATTATGCTCTGCTTATCCAAATGGTCGAAATGATCATGGCTGATCAACAAATAATCGATTCCTGTAAATATGTCAGGATTAGCAGGAAATTCACTCTGCCGCTTGACAAAGGGAATACTTCCGAAAACCGGATCAAACATCACTCTCTTTCCCGCTAACTGAAGAAAAAAAGAATTATGTCCCAACCATATTAACGAATCCCCTACAACAGCATCCAATGAACGAAGATAACATACCTTCGGATCCCATTTCACTGTTTTTTTCTCTTTCCGCTGAGGATTTGGAGATAAACGCCATTTTAGCACGCTTCCCATACCGGGACGGAAACGGTGTTGCCGATTAAAAAAACGACCGCGTACCATCGGATTTCCTCGCCAATATGGATTGACAGTAACCAAACGTTCGTTTCTTCTGAAACATATGTGTTCGCCCATATTTTATACTCTTAAAAACATTCGTCACAAACATAACAAAAAATGTGCCCTGGACACACAAACGGGACACATTTTAAGGCATATTTAATGTTGCTGGGAATCTATTCGTATTGTATCTTTGTTGTGAACTGTATCGGTTAAATGTATCGGTTCTTCGAAAACTACATTCTGTATACATCGAGTTGTTTCAATTTTCACATCTGTTTGAGTAAAAAACAATCCAGCGAAAAGAAGCAATAACATCAGTGGTAAAGTTATTAGCCAAGTAACAAGCATGGAAGTTCTTAACCCTTTTGATATCGGACTGCAATTAAAGACTGAACAAAGTATAGTATAAACTAAAGCAAATATGGGAATCATCACAAATAAAATGAGCACAATACATCCGGCAAACATCCATGGAGATTCCCACGTCGTAACTACACCAAATACAGAAGGTAACGTAGGTAACCAGTTAAAAAGCGCCTCCCCTGCCCCAATCAATACAGATGTTATACCTATGATAGAAAAAATCAATGCTACTGCTGCAATAAACAGGATAGGGCATAGAACGATCGCTATAATGATCAAAAGTAATTTAAAAAGGAATGCCGCTACAGATACAAATAAATCTGCTGTTTTCTGTAAAAAAGAACGAGGTTTGCCAGAACCTACATAATCATTCACCCCATTCGATACACGTTCAAAACTATCAGTAACCGTTTTTCCTATATTTTCCACCGTTACTGTTTGCCCGCGCATACTCAATTTTTCTGCTGCTGTCCGTGCTTCAGGGATTACAATCCAAGCTATCAGATAAAAAATAATCATTGTACAATAGGGAATAAAAACAAGTATCACCATTAAAATGCGTACTAATGTAATATCCCATCCCAAATAGGCTGCCAAACCGGCAGCAACACCACCTAACATTTTCTCATTCGGGTCTCGATATAAACGGCGATGAGGAGTTACATCCGAATTAGAGACACTGCTTCCAAAACTTCCAGCGTACTGTGAATTCTGGTGAGACTCATCCTCTGCTGAATTGTCTCCAAAATCTTCCGGTTTTCCCATACGCGAAATAACTTCTTCTACATCGGGAATAGTAATCACCTGTTTATTTAAAGTAACCTTCTCAGAAAACAATTCAGCTATACGATTCTCCATATCATTCACTATCTCTTCTGCTCCCTGTTGCTTACGAAAATGCAAACGAAGATTATTTAAATAATTATCTAACAGTCGGTAGGCATCTTCATCAATATGATAAACGGTTCCACCCAAATTTACAGTTAATGTTTTCTTCATTATATGTCTTTTTAAAATTATCTATTAGCAATATGATTTACAGTATCATTCAATTCTTTCCACGAAAGTTCCAGTTCTCTGAGAAAGACCTCGCCCTTATCGGTTAGTTTGTAGTACTTACGTGGTGGACCTTGAGTAGACTCTACCCATTCATAGCTCAGCAAATCATCATTTTTCAGACGAGTAAGCAACGGATACAAGGTACCTTCCACCACAATCAGTTGAGCTTCCTTCAACTTTTGAATAATATCTGAGGCATAGGCAGGTTCTTTATGGAGCAACAGCATTATGCAATACTCCAATAACCCTTTGCGCATCTGAGATTTTACATTGTCTACATTCATAACAAATCCTTTTGATGCGACAAATATATGTATTACTTTAGTACTATGTATTGCAAAGTACTATAAATTAATAATAATTAATCATTTAAAAAGTAATAACCTTAATGTAAAAAGAAATAATGGTTATATTTGCATCTCGTAAAAATAAAAATAAATACGATATATGTTTACCATTCGAAAAGCGACAGTTGCAGATTGCAATTTGATCAATAAGATGGCTCAAGATGTTTTTCCCGCCACCTACAATAAAATATTATCTCCTGAACAGTTAGATTATATGATGGATTGGATGTATAATCCTGAAAATATCCGAAAGCAAATGGAAGCAGAAGGGCATATTTATTTCATTGCTTATAAAGAGTCTGAACCTTGTGGATACGTATCTGTACAGCCTCAGGAGAAAGATGTATTCCACCTACAAAAAATCTATGTTTTGCCTTATTTCCAAAAAGCTCATTGCGGTAGCTTTTTATTTAGAGAAGCAATCAAATATATTAAAGAAGTTCACCCAAGCCCTTGTTTAATGGAACTTAACGTAAACCGAAACAACAAGGCATTAAAGTTCTATGAACATATGGGCATGAAGAAACTGCGTGAAGGTGATTTCCCGATCGGAAACGGATATTATATGAACGATTACATCATGGGATTGGAAATATAAAAGAAAAGCAACTGTAAAAGATATTACATAACCGCGATTCACTTCCATAATTTTATATAGAATCACTATACAACTTTAACTGTATAATAAGGAGGGTAGAATGGGCTACTCTCTTCTAATCATCCTTTTGGGATTCACTAAAAAAATGACGCCCCGATACATATATTGTTAGCTAAATAACAACTAATGCACTGGGGCGTTTATCATTTAATTGACGGAATTAAAAAAATATCCCGCGCAATAAAAATCTCTTATGCTACTTTTTCTAATCTCTTCATAACAGAGAAAATGAATAATGCAGAAAGCAAACAGCAAGCAATCAAAACACTCCATACGATCCATAACTGTATATCACCCCACAAATAGCCAATAACAGCGACTAAATAATTACCAATGGCTGTAGCTGCAAACCATCCCCCCATCATCATACCTTTATATTTGGGAGGAGCCACTTTGGATACAAAAGAAATTCCCATCGGAGATAATAATAACTCTGCAAAAGTTAATACCAGATAAGTAGAAATCAACCAATCAGGAGAAACTAAAGCATCGGGACTGATACCAGCCTCTTCTACTGCTGTCGGAGTAGGTAATCCCATAGAACCTATAGCTAATATTAAGAAACCACAAGCTGCAATTATCATACCAATACCAATTTTACGTGGTGCAGAAGGTTCTTTCTTTTTTCGTGCCAAATAACCAAATACCGCCAATGATACCGGAGTCAAAGCTACTACAAAGAATGGATTAAATTGTTGGAAAATCTGAGGCAAAATATTGATTGTGGGGTCCATAGCAGAGTAAGCCCATGCTAATATACCCAGAGAAGCTATTACAACAATACCGGCAATTGCTTTACCCTTACCTGTTTTAGATTGAAAAATTGAGAATGTCCCATATACAGCAATAATTAAAAGAACAAGATTCCAGACATCAAATCCCAAGCGATTGATTCCTGTCACAGATTGAGCCGTATAATCACGTGCAAAGAAAGTCATCGTCAGACCATTTTGGTGGAATGACATCCAGAAGAAAATAACCACCGCAAATACTAGTAACAGAGCAACAATACGCTCTTTTGTCTGTGCGGGAGTTAATTCCGGTTCGTTATGATTTACAGTTTTCGCCTGTTTCGAATTATAATCAGCATGCTTATACATATTGCGACATGAAATATAGATTGCCATAGAAATAATCAGAGAAATACAAGCCACAGCAAAACCATAATTATAAGCCTCTGAAAGTTTTTCAATATAAGCTGAGCAGAAAGCTGAAGTATCACCAGCAAAATTTTGCGCTGCTTGTAAACTGGCAAGAGCAGCATTTCCTTCCGGTTTGATTGTTCCGTTTAGAAATTGATGTGCTAATGAAGGTATTTGGGCGTTATATGTAAATCCTGCACCTTCTAATACATAGTTCGTCATCTTGGTAGCAGCCGTTGGCGCAAATAATGCACCGACGTTAATAGCCATGTAGAACAAACTAAAAGCAGTGTCTCGCTTTGAACTGTATTGTGGTGAGTCATAAAGGTTACCCACCATCACTTGCAAATTACCTTTAAACAAACCGGTACCGCATGCTATCAAAAACAAAGAGCCAAACATCATCATTTTACCGCTCATATTCGCCATTGTGGGAATAGCTAAAAGCAAATAACCGATAAACATTACAACAATACCTGTAGTTACCATCTTTCCATAACCACATTTATCAGCCAAAATGCCACCAACGAGTGGCATAAAATAAACTGCTGCCAAAAATGTTCCAAAAATAGTGGATGTTTCCCCGGCTGTATAGCCAAATTTCGCTTGCAAAAAGAGAGAAAAAATAGCAAGCATTGTGTAATAACCAAAGCGTTCGCCTGTATTAGCTAAAGCTAGGGCATATAAACCTTTCGGTTGTCCTTCAAACATACAAATTAGAATAATAGATTAATAAAATTGATTATTTCTTGCAAATATATACTTTTTCTGGAATTTACTCGTTATATAACAGACAAACTTCTGCCCGCACCTCACGAATCAAGTCATTTGGAGCAATTTTTATCTGTAATCCGCGTACCCCGGCACTTACATAAATATGCGGAAACTCCAGGCAAGTCTCATGAATATAAGTTGAAAAATACTTTTTCATGCCAATAGGCGAACATCCTCCACGAATATAACCAGTTAATGGCAAAAGCTCTTTCACAGGAATCAGATCACACTTTTTATTTCCGGAAGCTTTGGCTGCTAATTTCAAATCAACCTCATGCTCTCCAGGAATAACACAAACGAAATAACCATTTTTATCCCCATGCAAAATAAGTGTTTTAAATACCTGTTCTATATTTTCTCCCAAACTGGCAGCTACATGAACGGCACTCAAATCATCTTCGTCCACCTCATAAGGTATTAGTTCGTAAGTTATCTTAGCTTTATCAAGGAGACGCGCAGCATTAGTTTTATTAATTTTCATTTTTGTTTCTTTTCCGAACCATATTCCTACCGTTTCACAATCACAAGGAAAGTTCCTCGCGAAGGAACTTAGGGGTATATCCTTTCTGACTTTTAGCAACCTCTTCCGGCGTTCCGTAACTCAGGAGTTCCCCTCCTCCTTTACCACCTTCAGGTCCCATATCTATAATATAATCCGCCATTTTAATGACATCCAAATTATGCTCAATAACAATAACCGTATTTCCTTTATCAACCAATTTATTCAAGACTCCCAACAAAACACGAATATCTTCAAAATGTAATCCCGTAGTAGGTTCATCCAGAATATATAGCGTTTTACCGGTATCACGTTTCGACAGTTCGGTTGCTAATTTCACACGCTGACTTTCACCGCCGGAAAGAGTTGTGGACGATTGTCCTAATTTGATATATCCCAAACCGACATCTTGCAACACTTTAATTTTATTCAGGATTTGCGGGACATTCTCGAAAAACTCCACTGCACGATTAATAGTCATATCCAAAACATCAGCAATCGATTTTCCTTTAAAACGTACCTCTAATGTTTCACGATTATAACGCTTTCCATGGCAAACTTCACAAGGCACATACACATCAGGCAAAAAGTTCATTTCAATTGTTTTATAGCCATTTCCCGAACAAGCTTCGCAACGCCCACCTGCCACATTAAAAGAAAAACGTCCCGGTTTATATCCACGGATCTTTGCTTCAGGTAATCCGACAAATAAATTACGGATATCCGAAAACACACCTGTATAAGTAGCCGGATTAGAACGTGGAGTTCGCCCAAGCGGAGACTGATCGACATTTACTACCTTATCTATATTTTCCAATCCTTCCATAGAATCATATTCCAAAGGGTCTTGCAATGAACGATAGAATTTCTGGGAAAGAATAGGTTGTAACGTTTCATTAATCAAAGTAGACTTACCACTTCCTGAAACACCTGTCACACAAATCAATTTACCCAATGGAAATTCCACATCTACATTTTTCAGATTATTTCCTTTAGCCCCTTTCAACCACAAAGATTTCCCATTGCCTTTCCTTCTCTTAACAGGAACTTCTATCTTCATCCTCCCATTCAAATATTGAGAAGTCATTGTATCTGTTTTCACCATTTCTTGCGGAGTTCCGGCAAATACCACTTCTCCACCAAGACGCCCGGCCTTCGGTCCCATATCAATGACATAGTCGGCTGCCAGCATCATATCTTTGTCATGCTCCACAACAATGACAGAATTACCCATATCACGAAGTTCTTTCAAAGAATTGATCAGGCGCAAGTTATCGCGCTGATGTAAACCGATACTCGGTTCATCCAATATATAAAGCACATTGACCAATTGTGAACCGATCTGTGTAGCCAAACGAATACGTTGGCTTTCACCTCCCGAAAGACTTACCGAACTACGGTTCAGAGCCAAATAATCCAGCCCGACATCTAACAAGAATTTCAAACGGGTACGAATTTCTTTCAGAATCTCAACAGCAATTTTCTTCTGTTTATCCGAAAGGAATTCATCTACACTCATCAACCAATCATACAACTCACTGATATCCATGTTGGCAAGTTCATTAATATTCTTATCATGGATACGGAAATGTAGAGCCTCTTTATTCAAACGTGCACCTTTACATTCGGGACAAACGGTCGTTTTAGCAAACTGTTCCGCCCACTTCTGTGCAGTGGCTGAAGCATCTTTTTCCTGTAACATCTGAATATACTTCACCACACCCTCATAAGTCACAAAATAATCAGAAGAAGTTCCTATCAATGAGCTTTTTATCTTAATTCGTTCATCAGAGCCATATAATATTTCATCGATAGCATCATCGGGCAACTCTTTCACGGGAGTTTTCAAATTAACTTCATATTTCTCGATCAAAGCTCCTATTTGCCAGAAAATCATCGCATTCTTATATTTACCTAAAGGAGCAATCGCCCCCTCATAAATAGACAGTTCCCTATCAGGAATTACTTTATCTATATCAATCTGATTCACCACACCCAGTCCCTTACATTTTGGACAGGCTCCTTGTGGAGAATTAAAAGAGAAGTTATGCGGAGCCGGTTCACGATAAGACAATCCAGTGACTGGACACATCAACTGCTTGCTATAATGCCGGACACTTTCCGTCTGAGCATCTAGTATCATCAATAAACCATCTCCCTGCCGCATGGCAGTTGCCACACTTTGTTTCAATCGTTTATCATCTTTATCCGCAACAACCAATTTATCAATCACAACCTCTACATCATGATTTTTATAACGATCGAGCTTCATGCCATGTGTCACTTCACGAACTTCTCCGTCTACACGTACATACAAATAGCCTTTTTTACGGACTTGCTCAAAAAGTTCTTTATAATGTCCTTTACGTGAACGAACCAAAGGTGCCAGCAGATATATTTTCTTACCTTTATAATCTTTCAGAATCAAGTCCAGAATCTGTTCCTCCGTATATTTCACCATCTTCTCTCCGGACAGATAGGAATAAGCTATTCCGGCACGGGCATAGAGCAGACGAAGATAATCGTAAATCTCGGTTGTAGTACCCACAGTAGAACGTGGATTCTTATTCGTCGTTTTCTGTTCTATAGAAATAACCGGGCTTAACCCTGTAATCTTATCCACATCCGGTCGTTCCAGATTTCCCAGAAAATTACGAGCATACGCTGAAAAAGTCTCGATATAACGGCGTTGTCCTTCTGCAAAAATCGTATCAAATGCGAGAGAAGACTTTCCGCTTCCGCTCAATCCAGTAATTACCGTCATACTATTACGAGGTATTTCGGCATCAATATCTTTCAGGTTGTGTACCCGTGCACCATACACATTAATATATTCTGTTTCTTGCATATTCATCTACTTCATAAATGTTGCAAAATTAATGTTTCCGCCTGAAATATGCTCCTAAAAAAGCACAATATTATTTTCTTAACTGAAATCTTATGAAGATATAGGTCATTATTTGTACCTTTGTTGCTTCATTTCAAGAACTAATAGTAATTAATTGATGAAACCGATAAGCCGAATATTTATACTTTTGCTTTTAGCATGCGCTTCATACGTAACCAGTTATGCGCAAGAAAACCAATCTTACATTTTGCATACCATCGAAAAAGGGCAGAATTTATACTCAATTTCCAAGATGTATAATGTTACAACCGCAGACATTATTCGTCTGAATCCAGGATGTGAAGAGAAGATTTATGCTGGGCAAATTATTAAAATTCCACAAGGAAAAGCTAGTCAGAAGGGTGAAACATTTCATACTATTCAAGCCGGAGAGACTCTTTACAAGCTGACGGCTCTTTACAAAGTATCCGCCAAAGCAATCTGCGACGCGAACCCCGGACTTAGTGCAGAGAACTTCCGTATCGGACAAGTAATTCGAATTCCATTGGAAGAAGAAAAAGAGACTGTTGAGATTCATACCCCCATTGATCAAACAGCTATTCAGGGACCGGTACAATCCAGATGTAAAGATATGCATAAGGTAAAACGCAAAGAAACTATCTTTAGTGTAAGTCGTGAATATGGAATCAGCGAACAAGAGCTGATAGCCGTTAATCCGGAATTAAAAGAAGGGATGAAAAAAGGACAATTACTTTGCATCCCTTATCCAAATGCCGCCACAATGGAACCGACTCCAAAGGAAGACCTAAATATAATAGCACCAAGTAACAACGAATTATTTAATAAAATCAAAGAAGCACCCGAAGAAATCTCTACAATCAAAGCTGCGCTGATTTTACCATTCCACGAATATAAACGTATGGTAGAATATTACGAAGGTTTCTTAATGGCAATAGATAGTCTGAAACGCACAGGAACTTCTATTGATTTGTATGTATATGATTCCGGCAAAGATGTTTCATCAATAAACGACATTCTGGCAAAAAAGGAAATGCAAAAGATGAACATTATCTTTGGACCGATGCATCAACAACAAATCAAACCATTATCAGAGTTTGCTCAAAAGAACGACATTCGCCTAGTGATTCCTTTCTCTCTGAAGGGTGAAGAAGTATTCAACAATCCTTTTATCTATCAGATCAATACCCCTCAATCCTATTTATATTCAAAAGTAAATGAGCATTTTATTCGTCAATTCCCTAATGCTCACGTTATTTTTATCGAATCTGCCACACCAGATAAAGAAAAGGCTGAGTTCATCAAAGGATTGAAACAAGAATTAAAGAGCAAAGGCATTTCAATGAATACCGTCAGTGAAAATGCTACGAAAGAAACACTGAAAGCAGCACTTCGCAGTGACAAAGAAAACATCTTTATCCCGACATCGGGCAGCAATGTACTATTGATCAAGGTTCTTCCTCAACTCACTCTATTAGTTAGAGAAGTTCCGGACCAGAATATTCATTTATTCGGTTATCCGGAATGGCAAACATACACCCGAGATCATTTGGAGAGTTTCTTTGAATTAGATGTATATTTCTATTCATCATTTTATATGAATACCCTATTCCCAGCCTCAATACAATTTACCAATGCCTACCACAAATGGTACAGCAAGGATCTTGCCAGTAAATATCCGAATTATGCAATGTTAGGCTTCGACACCAGTTTCTTCTTTCTGAAAGGATTGTCACGTTATGGTTCAGAACTGGAAAGCAATCTGTCAAAAATGAACTTGACTCCGATTCAGACTGGATTCCTGTTCGAACGGGTAAATAACTGGGGAGGCTTTATCAATAAGAAAGTATTCTTCATCCATTTTACTAAGAATTTTGAATTAGAAAAACTTGATTTCGAATAATATAATGATGATAAAGATAAAATCACTTCTGATTACCGTCTCATTACTTGTGGGATTTGCCTTTCCCGCAAGTGCCCAAATCGGTGAAGCCCGTCACAATTTCTCTGTAGGATTCAACGGTGGGATAAATTTGAATAGTGCATCCTTCACTCCTACCATTAAACAGAATAGTTTGATGGGAATTACCGGAGGATTGACAGCACGTTATATTTCCGAAAAGTATTTCGCTATGATATGCGGCGCGCAAGTAGAACTAAACTTTTCGCAAAGAGGTTGGGATGAATTATTTGAAATACCGGGTGAAAACGGAGAACCCATCAAAGATCCCAGTAGAATATATACTCGTAAATTGAATTATATCGATATTCCCTTTCTAGCCCATTTGGCGTTTGGTAATGAACAAGGATTGCAATTTTTTCTAAATTTAGGTCCTCAGGTTGGCTTCTTGATAAGCGAATCCGAAAAAATGACGAATATTGATATGAATTCTCTGACAAATACCCAGAAAGCCGTTTACGGGGGCAAAGTTGATAATAAATTTGATTATGGTATAGCCGGTGGTGGTGGAGTCGAATTAAGAACTAAAAAAGCAGGTAGCTTCCTGGTTGAAGGAAGATACTATTTTGCATTATCCGATTTCTATAGTACATCAAAAAAAGATTATTTCTCTCGTGCAGCGCACGGTACTATCACAGTAAAGCTTACATATTTGTTCGATCTGAAAAAATAAAAAGGCATCTTCTTAAGGCTCTATTATAAAATGAATGGATAGCTCCACCTCTATTTTTTTTAACAGATAAACACTAAAATAAAAATGAGGTTGAATTCTTGGTCTTTTCCAAATAGAATTCAGCCTCATTTCTTTATATGAAAGATTTCTAATAATCTAAGATGTATGAATCTCTCCTTTTTTGAAAAGAGATTTTATCTCAAGCGATCTGCCGCCTTCACCATCACCTCATCACGCCCAATCGCACGAATAGCCAAGATGTTTAAAATAATAGCAATAAGTGGCAAGCATAATGCCCAATCGATCCGGAATAGATTAACATCATTCTTTAAAGCAAAATAAAATGCTGCGAAAGCAACATAATACCCCACCAGCAATAAGCTATTAAAAATAGACATACGAATCTGTAAGATACGATTTCTATATAAAAATATAGTTGCAAAAGCTATAATCGTACTAAGCATCAAAATACCAAACAAGCCCCAAGTAGAGTGAAAATCGCCATCTACTCCCAATCCTATCGCCTTGAAAGGGTATTCTCCCATCGCTCCAGCAGCATCAGTAAAATATCCCATCGGTAAACACATGGCCGTAATCAGCAGACCTGTTACGATCAATAAATAAACAGTTTGAATCCGTTGAATCATAAATATTATATAGCAGTTAAGTTAAACAATAATAGCCAAGCAATAAGGAACAGGGAAATGAGTCCCACTTACTACTTGACTATCAAATTCTTTTCAGGAAATATATTACTGAAGTTTTTCCTTCTCTTTAGATGGATTTCTATAATAAATTTTTCCTTCGATGTATTCTTGCGTAGCAATCAACGTCGGTTTTGGCAATTTCTCATAGTAACGTGAAATCTCGATTTGCTCTCTATTTTCAAATACTTCTTCCATATTATCAGTATAAGAAGCAAACTCTGCCAATTTCTTAGAAAGATCATTCTTTATTTCTACACTAATCTGGTTAGCGCGTTTACCAATAGTGGCAACAGTTTCATAAAGATTCCCTGTATCAGAACAGATTTCCATCATGTCACGGGTTACCGTTGTAGCAGGAGCATTCGTTTTTTTGTAGTCCATAAATCTATTTAAATTTGGTCTTTAATTACTTTTTGTGATTCATTAAATATCTTCTCAGCTTCTTTCAAGAATTTGCTTTCAGGAAATTCATTCTTAAAGCCGTAATATTCATCCACCGTTTCACGATAACGGTCCATCTTTTTATCTTCTACACTATATATAGACATTTCATATAAAGCACGCAGAATCAATATGGAAAGTTCTTCGCGATAGTCAGTATAAGGATAATCTTTCAATGCATTCCGAGCTGTGATCACACAAGACTCATAGTTATTACCCAGATAATTACCCAAGTTATAATATAATTTTGCTGAATAAAGCTCTTTCAGAACCAACTTATCCTGCAAAGCAAAAATCATATCCTGAGCTTCCTGCTTCTTTGTGCTTTCAGGAAAATATTCCATAAACATCTGCAACTGCTGAATGGCCTGATAAGTACTTGATTGATCTAAACGCGGTTCCGGCGTATCAAGGTATAAAGATTTACCAGCCTGGAAACGTGCCAATTCAGTAAAAGTACCACGTGGATATGAATTAAAATAGGTGATAAAAGTTTGAGCAGCTGTTTGATAATCCTTTTGGTTAAAATAGCTCATTCCTAACATATAAAGAGATTCCTCCGCCTTATCTGTTCCCTTTAGGATCGTGATCAACTCATTCAACAAAGTAGCCGAACGATTATACTGTCCTTTTGCAAAATAATTTTTAGCAGCTTCGTACTTGTATTCATAGTCAGTACTTTTCAACAATTTATTGTACTCTCCACATGAAGTTAGAGTAGCTGCCGCAAGCAAAGTTATAATGATATTTTTCTTCATCCTATTTCAAATAATGCGCAAAGTTACGTATTCGCAGGGAATTAACCAATTAATCTATGTTTTTTAATACAAAAAAGGCGTTAAACATCGACGGAAAGAACATAAAAGACGTCAAATGGGGAGTGAAAAACAGCGAACAGACTGCGCTATATTTTTATCCGATAGCGTAGCCCGTCCACCACTTACTGTTCACAATTAAATTTATAATTTATACAAATCACTTGCCGCCAACAGATCGACTTTCTTTTCTTTCAGAACTTCAATACATTTATCCATATTGCTGGGGCGAATCACAACATTGGCAATATTATTGTTTGCAAACGAATACATATATTCAATGAATACCCCCTCCACAGACAAATATCCTAACACTGTTGCCAAAGCTCCAGGAACATTAGGACAACTGATTCCAACCACATCTGTTATATTAACAGCAAAATGATTATCCTTCAATGCCTTATAAGCCCTATCCGGATCAGACACAATTCCACGTAAAATACCAAAATCTGCATTTTCAGCGATGCACAATGCAGAAAGATTTATATTTTCTTTCGCCAGCACTTCAGTCACTTCCGTTAAACGACCGGACTTGTTCTCCAAAAAGATAGAAAGTTGTTTTGCTACCATAGTTGTTGAATTATTAAAGTTTTCTGTTATCAATTACTCGTTTTGCTTTGCCCACACTACGTTCAATGCTACGCGGCTCTACCAACTTCACATTGACACCAAGCCCAAGAACACTTTGTAGACGGTTTGTCAGCTTTTTCTTCAAAGCCAGCATTTTATTGATTTCGTCCGAATAGAAATCAGAACGTACTTCTACCTGAAGCTCCATAGTATCGGTATTATTCTCCCTGCCTATTACTAACAAATAGTGAGGTTCAAATTCTGCCATTTCAAGAATAACGGATTCAATCTGAGTCGGGAATACATTTACACCACGGATGATTAGCATATCGTCACTACGCCCAAGGATACGATCCATCCGAACCAAAGTACGTCCACAAGAACATTTATCATAATGCAGGGCAGTTAAATCACGTGTCCGGTAACGCAGTAGCGGCATCCCTTCTTTAGTCAGATGTGTAAAGACCAACTCTCCTGTTTGTCCGGGTCCAACCGGCTGCAATGTATTCGGATCAATAATTTCGGGGAAATAATGATCCTCATTCAGGTGCGTACCATGCTGACACTCGCATTCATAACCAACTCCGGGTCCGGCTATCTCGCTCAATCCATAAATATCATAAGCTTTGATACCCAACTTTTCTTCAATTTCATGACGCATATGCTCTGTCCACGGCTCTGCTCCAAAAGCCCCTACTTTCAAATTAAATTCTTCACGAGGCAAACCGGAATCTTTAATTGCATCTGCCAGATAAAGCGCATACGATGGAGTACAACACAATATGGTTGAACCGAAGTCGTGCATCAATGTTATCTGTTTTTCAGTATTGCCACTAGACATCGGAATCACCGATGCACCTATATTTTCTGCTCCGGCATGAGCACCTAGTCCACCTGTAAAAAGACCATATCCATAAGAAACCTGAAATATATCTGAACGACCGGCCCCATAAGCAGTAAAGGCACGCGAGATACATTCAGCCCATGTAGAGAGGTCCTTGCGCGTATATCCTACCACAGTCGGCTTACCGGTAGTACCCGAAGAAGCATGAATACGTACAATTTGGCTCATCGGGACTGCACAAAGTCCGAAAGGATAATTATCTCTTAAGTCATGTTTCGTTGTAAACGGAAGTTTCGCAATATCATCAATACAATTGATATCATCGGGTGTAATTCCCAGTTCTTGCATTTTCTTCCGGTAAAAAGGAGTGTTGTGATAAACGTAGTCTACAATTTTCTTGAGTCGTATGCTTTGAATCTTGCGAAGACCTTCGCGGTCCATACACTCAATGTTCTCATTCCAAATCATGTTTTTCTGATATTTACTAGTTGTATGAATCTGTTTTTTGATATTAATATGTTGCAAAGTAAAGGATTTATTTGGAAAAATGATTTGTTATCTCAATTATTTTCCCGAATATTGCTCCACTTTTAAGATTTAACTATGAATTTTGAATTAACATCTGCTTACAAGCCTACCGGGGACCAACCGGAAGCAATCGCCCAACTGACTGATGGGGTACTTCAAGGAGTTCCAGCACAGACTTTATTAGGCGTTACCGGTTCTGGAAAAACATTTACTATAGCCAACGTTATCGCTAAAATCAATAAACCAACATTGATTTTAAGCCATAACAAAACATTAGCTGCCCAGCTATATAGCGAGTTTAAAGGATTCTTCCCGAACAATGCTGTAGAATACTATGTCTCCTATTATGACTATTATCAACCGGAAGCCTATTTGCCAAACTCAGATACATATATAGAAAAGGATCTGGCTATCAATGACGAAATAGACAAACTTCGTTTGGCAGCTACTTCTGCTCTACTTTCAGGGCGGAAAGATGTGGTAGTCGTGTCCTCTGTCTCTTGCATTTATGGTATGGGGAATCCATCGGATTTCTACAAAAACGTAATTGAAATAGAGCGTGGACGGATGCTTGATCGCAATGTATTCCTCCGCCGCCTGGTAGATAGCCTGTACGTGCGTAATGATATCGACCTGAACCGTGGAAATTTCCGCGTGAAAGGAGACACAGTAGATGTTTTCCTTGCTTATACTGACAATCTTCTCCGTGTTACCTTCTGGGGAGACGAAATTGATGGCATTGAAGAAGTAGACCCTGTAACAGGTATCACTATTGCTCCGTTCGAAGCCTATAAAATTTATCCTGCTAACCTTTTCATGACTACCAAAGAGGCGACTCTCCAAGCCATTCATCAAATCGAAGATGACTTGACAAAGCAAGTAGCTTACTTTGAATCTATTGGCAAAGAATATGAAGCCAAACGCTTGTATGAACGAGTTACTTATGATATGGAAATGATTAGAGAGTTAGGACATTGTTCAGGCATTGAAAATTACTCGCGTTATTTCGACGGTCGTATTGCAGGTAGCCGTCCTTACTGTCTGCTCGATTTCTTCCCCGATGATTTTCTGATTGTCATAGACGAAAGCCATGTAAGCATTCCACAAGTCCGTGCTATGTATGGTGGCGACCGTGCCCGAAAAATCAATCTCGTAGAATATGGTTTTCGCTTGCCTGCTGCCATGGACAACCGCCCCTTGAAATTCGAAGAGTTTGAAACTATGGCTAAACAAGTTATCTACGTTAGCGCAACTCCTGCGGAATACGAACTTATTCAATCCGAGGGCATTGTAGTTGAACAGGTCATCCGCCCGACTGGATTACTCGATCCGATTATAGAAGTTCGCCCAAGCCTGAATCAAATAGACGATTTGATGGAAGAAATTCAGCTCCGCATCGAAAAAGAAGAGCGGGTACTTGTCACTACACTCACCAAACGTATGGCGGAGGAATTGACCGAATACTTACTTAATAATAATGTAAGGTGTAATTATATACACAGCGACGTAGATACATTAGAACGAGTGAAAATCATGGATGACCTCCGCCAGGGAGTATATGATGTACTGATCGGAGTCAATTTGCTCCGTGAAGGTCTCGACCTTCCTGAAGTATCTCTTGTAGCCATTCTTGATGCCGATAAAGAAGGGTTTCTCCGCTCCCATCGTTCCCTGACGCAGACCGCAGGACGTGCTGCCCGTAATGTGAACGGAAAAGTGATCATGTATGCTGATAAAATAACAGACAGTATGCGGCTCACCATTGATGAAACCAACCGCAGACGGGAAAAGCAGTTGGCTTATAATGAAGCAAATGGAATTACTCCGCAGCAAATCAAGAAAGCACGGAACCTGTCTGTGTTTGGTAATACAACTTCCGAAGAAGCTGTTGTGCTCAAAGAAAGGAAGGCTTATGTCGAACCTAACAATCCAAATATTGCAGCTGATCCGGTAGTCCAATATATGAGTAAAATACAGATGGAAAAGAGCATCGAACGTACTCGAAAGTTAATGCAAGAAGCTGCGAAAAAGTTAGAATTTATTGAAGCGGCTCAATATCGTGATGAATTACTGAAACTTGAAGATCTGATGAAAGAGAAATGGGGATAATCTCTTCTGCAGCGATTCTAAGAAGAAATAAAATCTATATAAATTATGCCATGATCTAATTCCTATGATATCATCATTGCTATAACATACTGTTATCCTTCTGACCAGATAATAACAGTATGACAAATGAACTTTCCTCACAAATTTATTAATAAATATAGAATAAGAAGTATTTATTTTTAATTAGTGTTATAAAAACACCTTTCAGGATTGATTTATTTGCTTATTCCAAAAAAGCAAGTACCTTTGCAATGTGTTTTTCATAGTATTAGATTTAAGGTTAACAAAGGTTGGAGCAAGGCGTTGCTCCTTTTTTTATATCCATATCTTACATAAGGGAATAAACATTCATAAAAGAATGAATGAAGTTTTTGCCCAATGTTCTCTGATAGATTTAACTTCAGCATCCTCTGTCACCAAGTAATCTACATCTCCCAACGAAGCAATCACATAATCTTCCGCTTTATTTAATTTATGGCTATCCGCCAAAACAATTCTTTTTTGGGCACGTTCCATCATAAGTCTTTTTACCATTGCCTCTTCCCTGTCCGGTGCTGTCAGTCCTTGTTGGGGATGTACACTACAGACACCTAAAACCAGCCAATCGGGACGGATCGTCTGTAATGCCTGATAAACGGAAATGCCGACAGTAACCTGAGAGGAGGCAAAAACTTTACCACCTAAAAATATCAATTCTATTTTAGGATTATTCATTAGTACATTTACAATTGGAAAGCTATTTGTATAAACGGTCAGCTCCATTCCCGCAGGAATTTGCCGGGCAACTTCAAGATTAGTCGTTCCACCATCAATCAATATTAGTTCTCCTGACTTGAATAAAGGTATTACTTTAGCTGCCATTTCTTGCTTTCCGGCAATTCCAGTGTTCAACCGATCAACAAAACGATGTGGAATACCAGATTTGGCTACTGCACCACCATGTACTTTTGTAAGCAGACCTTGTTCGTCCAATTCTACGAGATCACGGCGCAATGTATCATCAGACACTCCCAATTCCTGACTCAACGCTGTAATATAAATGCGATAATTTTCGCCAAGTCGATTCAATATATACTGATGTCTTTCTTCTTTTAGCATATTATAAAGCATAAGCTATTGCATATTACCGCAAATATACATATATTTCGAAGTGAAATGAAGATATAATGAAACTTTATTCGCAAATATGCGGTTTTACCAATTATTTCTCCTTAAAAGCTCAGGAAACCGCAAAATAGGTAAAAATACCGCAGATAGTAAATAAAGATTCATTAATTAAGTTTTACAACAACAATATATTTAATTATTAAATAATCAAAAAGTATGAAGAAACAAATATTAGTAGATATGGACGGAGTGTTAGCAGATGTATATTCTCAATTTATTGAATGGGAATATAAAGAATCAGGTACCAGATTAAAAATAGAGGAGCTAAACGGGAAAACAGAAACAGAAGCGCTACCTTCCTGTAATAAACACGTACGAAGTATTGGCTTCTTTAGAACAGTTCCTGTCATGCCAAACAGTTTTGAAGGACTTAAATACCTTAATGAAAAGTATAAAGTACTTATTGTATCATCAGCAACAGAATATCCCAAAAGCTTACCAGAGAAACAGGCATGGCTAAATGAGTATTTTCCTTTCATCACGTGGGAACAAATGATCTTTTGTGGGAGAAAAGACAGCATAAAAGGAGATATTATGATTGATGATCATCCTAAAAATCTCAGAACATTCGAAGGGAAAAAATATATTTTCAGCCAACCTCATAATTTATTTATCTCGGATGAACAATATGAAAGAGTATCCGATTGGAAAGAAATTATGTTCAAACTTTGAAAGAAAAAAAGCATAAGAACATTTTTACCATAGATTACATAAATTCTCAATGATCATAAATATCATATATTGGGTATTTATCAAAATGAACCTGTGTAATCCATGGTAACTTCTGACATTTTTTTTGCAAACTTAAAAAGTGAACTTTTCTATTTTCATCGTACCCAAGGTCTGTATTTTAGGAACCAAAGTCACAAAGTGTACTGCTTTTTCGTGAGCAGTCAGCGATTCCTCATCAGTCCATGTTTCACAAATCATCAGAACGTCCGGACGTGTAGCACTCTCAAAAATATCATAGGCAATACAGCCTTCATCTTTTAAGGAAGAAGCCACCAACTCTTTTGCAGCTTCTAACAGAGCCGCACGGTTACTTTCATTTACTTGAATAAAAACATTCAGTCTAATCATAACTATTAAATTTTAAATACACCACAAATTTACATGATAAATCTGAGATTCCCTACATTCATACTACAATAAAAAATGCCACTTGATCATTTTCTCAAGTGACATTTCTACTATATTACAATATTCAAATAATATCTACTCATCAAAGAGCCTTATCAATCGCGATTTTAATCAAACTTTCCATCATGTCATATCCTTTGCTTACAGGATGTACGCCATCCCCAGCCCTTGCATATTCAGAATTCATAGCTAAAGTTTCGGGAACAACCATTGCCTGATAATAATCAACATATGGAATCTTATTCGCCTTAGCATAAGCCTCTATCCGTTCATTCAATGCTTTAATTTTTTGAGGAGCATCTTTAATTTTTGGATTCCATCCGAAACCGGCAGCCGGCAATACAGAAGTCAGGATTACCTTTATATTGTTTGCCTTAGCCAGCTCTGCCATCGAAACAATATTTCCAAAAGTATAATCTTCAACATAAGGACCAGTATTTTCCGCAACATCGTTAGTTCCGGCATTAATCACCACCAAAGCAGGAGCAAGATTAATCACATCTTCACGAAAGCGCAACAAAAATTGATAAGAAGTCTGCCCGCCTATGCCACGGCTAATATATCCATTCTTCTTAAAAAAGTCTGGATGAGTGTTTATCCAACCTTCTGTAATAGAATTCCCCATAAAAACAACTCTCTTATCCTTCTTTGTAGGCTTCGACAATTCTGAATTATCTTTTGCAAAACGTTTGAAATTTGCAAATTCATAATTTTGTGCATTAACTTCTCCTACTGAAAGTCCCAAACACGCAATGGTCAATAACATCCATTGCCCTAAAAAAATCTTTTTCATGTTTATTGATGTAAGTATTAGTTATACTAAAATTGGCGTAAAGATAAAAAAATGATTTCACATAATGAATTAAAAAAACAAATAACCGTTAATACAGCTCTCGAAAAACTTAATCTGTGTTATATAACATACTTTTTTTCTTGGATTATTTGCAGATATTCAGAATATCCGTACATTTGCAATGTGTTTTTCATAGTATTAGATTTAAGGTTAACAAAGGTTGGAGCAAAGCGTTGCTCCTTTTTTTATATCTATACATTTGTTTTTCTAAAAAAGAATGGTATTTTTGTAAATCACATTTAAAAAAGCAAGTGTAATGAAAAGAATAACCACTCTCCTCTTCATAGGAGTCATTTTCAGTTTACATTTTTATTGTTCAGCTCAGATAAAACAGAAAAAGCTGTATATAGACTATAAGTTTATTAAGGAATATGTGACAAATGAGAAAGAAAATTTTCAAAATCTCATTCAACGTTTTGAAGCGAACGACACATTACTCACCTGACAAGAATACGCCATAATATACTATAAATACTCTTTTACTCCCAATTACCAAGGAAGTATGTATGATATGTCACAGGAATATCAAAATTTCATGAAACTAATTAACGAAAAGAAATATGAAGAGACCAATAATGCAGGAACAGAGCTTCTGAAAAAGAACCCAGTATTTTTGCAGACGTTATATGAGATGGGAGCATTAGTGTATATGCAAAGCAAAGATCAGGAAAAAATGAGAAGTTATACAAAAAGATACGCTGCATTAATCACCACAATTACCGCCAGTGGTGACGGAAAAACAGAAGACACGGCGTTTAAAGTAATTTATTTTAATGATGAGTACCAAGTACTCAATAAATTATTTCTAATGGAAAATATGAAGCAACAGTCTCTAACCGATAATAAATGCGACTTGATAGAATTCGATAAATGCAAATACTATGAAGGAACTCAAATGTATTTTGACATTAGCCGTTCACTTGATTTTATGCATGAATTACTTAAATAATGAAGAAAAAACTAATTTATATTACCTTGACGATTGCGGTCCTTTGTGCAACCGGTTTAATTATATGCAACCAAGTAATTAAAAAGAATGCTTCCTCCAAGCTTTACACAGAAGTGAACGACATTCCGGTGAATCATACAGGTCTGCTTCTTGGGACCACTCCTAAATTAAAGAACGGTAACAACAATCTATATTTTGATTATCGCATTCTCGCAGCAGTTGAACTCTATAAAGCCGGTAAAATCAAACATATTCTCATCAGTGGTGATAATCGCAAAAAGAATTATAACGAACCGGAAGAGATGAAAAAGGCTCTTATGCAAAAAGGTGTTCCCGAAAAAGCTATTTATTTAGATTATGCAGGTTTCCGCACACTCGATTCCGTAGTTCGTGCCAAAGAAGTTTTTGGATTAGATCAGTTTACAATTATCTCCCAGCAATTTCACAACGAAAGAGCCATTTATCTAGCCGAAGAAAATGGAATAAATGCGATTGGTTATAATGCCAAAAATGTAAAAGCCTATGCGGGACTAAAAACGAATATTAGAGAGTTGTTTGCAAGAGTAAAAATGTTTATAGATTTAGCAGTCGGTAAACAGCCTCGTTTTTTAGGTGAGAAAAATATTATTGAAAAAAAAAAATTAATACAACTTCCTTTATAAGTCCCTATGTTTGTAATTGAAAAATAGGGACTGAATGAATACACTATAATAACAACTATAGAAAAAACCGAAAATTACGAATTAAAGAATGGTGTAATTACTTCTGATTTTGATATTCCCAGTATTAAAAAAACTAACAGAGCAACATTCAATATTAATACTGCCATCTTTGCTGGATTAGAATTTTATATTTACGAAGGTTTTTATATAGGAACTGAATTAGGAATAGGTTACCAATCTGCTAAAACATTAAAAATGGAACTTGATGGAAAGATTATAACCAAAACTACTAAGAATAATAAAGTTGAAACAAACCAAGAAACCATTGATAAAGAAACAACAGACAACTCTAGAATCAGTAATTTCAAAATATATATTGAACCTAAATTTCGCATTGGTATAACTTTCTAAAAAGTATCATCAAATAAGATTAAACAGGATAAAGAATCTAAAATCTCTTTATCCTGTTTTTTATTTAAAAATAATCTGTATTTTTACTGCATGGAACCACAACTTAACGACCACAACAAACAGGAGTATCCTCCTATGCACACTGCGGAGCATTTACTAAACGCCACCATGGTAAAGACCTTTGGATGCCAACGTTCGCACAATGCACACATTGAGCGTAAAAAGAGTAAATGCGATTATCAACTTCCTATTTGTCCGACGCAAGAAGAAATTCAAGCCATTGAAGATAAAGTGAATGAAGTAATCAGTCAAAATCTGCCAGTAACAGCAGAGTTCATGGAACAGCAAAAAGCCAAAGAAATTGTAGATCTTAGTAAACTCCCGGCTGATGCCAGTGAGACATTACGCATTATACGTATTGGAAATTACGATGCTTGTGCCTGTATTGGTATACACGTTTGCAACACCTCAGAAGTAGGAACATTCAAAATCATTAGCTATGATTATGATGAAGACAGGAAAACACTGAGACTAAGATTCAAGTTAATTGAAAAGAAGTAGATTATCAAATTAACACCTATCTTATATAAAATAAATAAAAACAAGATACATTTTGTCACCAAATAGGAAAAATTGGCATTACAATAATGACAAATAGACAAATTCAGATACAAAAGTCTCATGGTATAAAGTTTGCAATATAGTTAGCGAATGAAGGTTCAAGAAACAAACAATGGAAATCATAGATTGATTCACCGGAGAGAGTGAAAGGGCTGAAATTCAGAATTAACCGAATGTATAACTTAAAAGATAGGAGACTTAATTATGATGCCTGTTAGAAGAACTCAAAATTGGTTACCAAGTATTTTTAATGATTTCTTTGATAACGATTGGATGATAAAAGCAAATGCTACAGCACCTGCTATCAATGTATTTGAAACAGAAAAAGAATACAAAGTAGAACTGGCCGCTCCAGGTATGACGAAGGACGATTTCAATGTTCGTATAGATGAAGACAATAATTTAGTCATCACAATGGAGAAAAAGGCAGAGAACAAAGAAGAAAAGAAAGAAGGTCGCTATTTGCGTCGTGAATTCTCATACTCTAAGTTCCAGCAGACGATGATTTTACCGGATAATGTTGATAAAGATAGGATATCTGCTGCTGTAGAAAATGGTGTATTGAATGTTCAATTACCAAAACTTTCTGCAGAAGAAATAAAAAGACCCGACAAACAAATTGAAGTTAAGTAACACAGTATCCTACCTTCAATTAGTAGATTTTTATTGGGAAAGATTATAAGAAAGACCGCTTCACGCTAATGTTTTGAGGCGGTCTTTTTATGAATAAATACAGATTTTAGACTAATCACATTTCCTTTTACTACTTTTTATTGGAAGCCGAGGAAATAATTTTCTAAAACGAATTAGATAGCTTGTTATTTTGCCACCTGCAATAACGAAAGTTACAGCAATAATCACCATTATCAACCCTATGCTTTCCCGAACAGATAATGTTTCCCCGAAAACCGTTATTCCAAAGAATATGGCAGTAACAGGTTCTAATGCACCCAAAATAGCTGTTGGGGTAGAGCCGATATATTGAATAGCACTAGTAGTACATAAGAATGAAATAGCAGTGGGAAAAATAGCCAATGCTAATAAATTTCCCCATAAATACCACTGATTAGGAAAACACAAATTTCCTCCGAAATTGACGCGCACCAAAAAAAGAGTAACCCCAAAAAGCAAAACATAAAAAGTCACTTTTAGTGTCGCAATATTTTTCAAAGTATTCTGATTAATACCTACAATATACAAAGCGTAAGATAAAGCAGAAGCAAACACCAACATCGTTCCCGTCAGACTGAGCGTTGTGCCGTCACCACTTTTATAAAGTAAGCCAATCCCTCCTAATGCCAATAAAATACATACCACCGTTTGTATTGCAACTTTTTCTTTGAAAACAAGAGCCATAATCAGTGCTACCATAATAGGATAAACAAATAGCAGTGTAGAAGCAATGCCCGCATCCATATAATTATAACTCTGAAATAAGGTAAGAGATGAAAGAGCTACCAATAATCCCATAATAACTAATGGAAACACTTCTTTACGCTGTAATTTAAAACTTCTCCCTCTTACCTTCAACATCATACCCAGCAAGGGAATGGCGAACAGATATCTAAAAAAAAGAACAGAATCGGGGTCCATTCCCGATTTATAGAGTGGAAGCGTAAATAAGGGATTCATACCGTATGTTGCTGCAGCAATTGCCCCTAAAATATACCCTTTTGCTTTTACATTCATATCAATCATTTTTTATGGGTGCAAAAGTAGTATTTCAATTTTAATATAAGCAAATTCTTACCTAAATATAAAGCATTTATCTATAAATTAAAAAACAGATATATATGTCTTTTATATTATCGATTCTTCCGGTAACTCAACACTGCCCAAGTATTGAATATAGTAGCAAAAAGTAACAACACACCCAACTGTGGCAACAACTCAATAAAACTGCTCCCTTTGAGATAAACCATCCTCATCGCCACCATAAAATACTTCAAAGGATTGAAAATCGTAATCACCTGCGCCCATTCCGGCATACTACTGATCGGTGTAAAAAGTCCGCTCATCAACATCAATATCAGCAAAAAGAAAAACATCACAAACATAGACTGCTGCATAGTTGCCGAATAATTAGAAATAACAAGTCCAAAACCCGACATCACCAATACAAAAAGAATCGCGGCACAATAAATTATAATAAAATGTCCTACAGGAAACACTCCATAAAGTAGCCAAGCTAACATAAGACACACTGTCAATACTAAAAAGCCAATGATCCAATAAGGAAGTAGCTTAGCCACTATAAATGTAAACTTCGGTACCGGGGTAACATTTATCTGTTCAATCGTCCCTACCTCTTTCTCACTCACGACATTAAGAGCCGGAAGAAAACCACAGATCAGAGTCAATAACATCCCCATCAATGCAGGAATCATATAAAGTTTATAATTCAGATTCGGATTAAACAGTCCCAATGTATCCACACGAATAGAAGGAATAGCTCCGGAAACGGCTATAACCTCCGGATGTTCCGAACGTAAATCTTCTGCATAATCATTAATGATAGAAGCCAGATAAGAACTTCCTAAACCACCCTTCATTCCATTCACCGCATTAGCAGCAATCAGTACGTGAGCCTCCTCTCCATTCATCCAATTCCGTTCTAAATGCCGGGGAATTTCCATCACAACATCAGCCGTACCGGATTCGATATTATTCAACCCTTCCTGATAAGAAGCCGGTACCTCTTGCAAACGAAAATAGGTAGAAGCTGCAATTTTATTCACTAATCTTTGTGAAATGACCGAATGATCATTATCAACAATGTTCAATTGGATATTCTTTATCTCCAAACTAACCGCCCAGGGCATGAGCAGCATAATCATGCAAGGAAAGATAAGAATCAATCTCGGCAAAAAAGAATTGCGAAGCAATTGTTTAAACTCCTTTTCCAGCAGAAACTTGATCATAATACTCTACTCCAATCTATATTTGAATTTCTTAAAACTAATCGTAATCAATACCACCGCCATTAGCAGTAAAATACCAATCTCCTTAAATACTTGTACCACCGGTACACCCTCAATCATTAACTTCCGCACAGCCTGAATATACCAATGCGCAGGGATTATATCCGATATACCCTGAAGAATAAAAGGCATACTTTCCACCGGAAAAATCATTCCCGACAATACCATCGTCGGCATCATTAAAATTAATCCGGAAGCAAGCATAGCTGCCACCTGGGTACGTGTCACCGAAGATATCAGTAATCCCAACGCCAGAGACACAAAAATAAACAGTAATGACACCACTATCAGCCAAAATAAACTACCGACTACCGGAACATCCAATATAAATACTGATAGCAGCAGAATGGTAATCAAATTAACAAACGACAACACGAAATAAGGAACTGCTTTCGCCAGAATGATAAATAAAGGTTTCACCGGTGAAACCAATAAAATCTCCATCGTCCCTGTTTCTTTTTCACGAACAATGGAAATAGAAGTCATCATAGCACAAATCAACATCAAAATCAATCCCATCACTCCCGGCACAAAATTATAGGCACTCTTCATTTGCGGATTATATAATAGCTTGATATCCGGTGTCAAACGTCCTATTGAAAGATTAGGTGGCAACATCTCCTGTCCTACTTTCGCAATAATTCCCGCAGCATAATTGGTCTGGGTTGTCGCCATATTCGGATCGGTAGCATCCACTACCAATTGTACCCGTGCATCCCCCGAATACAAACCATCCGAAAAACCTTCTCCAAAGACTGCTGCCATATCCACCTCATTCTTTAGAAAGGCAGCTTCCATCTCTTGAGGAGAATGAAATCTGCGGGTAACAGTGAAATATTCACTGGCGTCCAACTTATCAATAATCTTTCGCGTTACTATATCATTAGAAGGATCCAATACTGCCAACCGTACATTTTTCACCTCCGTAGTGATAGCAAATCCAAACAAAATAATCTGTACAACAGGCATTCCCAGCAAAATCAACATCGTTCGCCGGTCACGAAAAATATGATAAAACTCTTTCCTGACAAAAGTAATAAACTGTTTCATAACTCAATCTGCATTACGTACCGCCTGACGGGCCAATTGTTGAAAAACATCATCCATTGTCTCCGCATTAAACTGCTTCTTCAAATTAGCAGGAGTATCAAGAGCTTTAATTTGCCCGTCCACCATAATGGAAATCCGGTTACAATATTCCGCTTCATCCATATAATGTGTTGTAACAAATACTGTAATTCCCCGATCCGCTGCCTGATAAATCAATTCCCAAAACTGTCTTCGGGTAGCAGGATCTACCCCTCCCGTCGGCTCGTCCAGAAAAACTATTTTCGGCTCATGGAAAATTGACACAGAGAAAGCCAGTTTTTGCTTCCATCCCAATGGCAAACTTTTCACCAAAGAATTTCGCTCGGCAGAAAAGCCGAGTCTTTCAAGTAATTCATCAGTCTTCTGCTTTATCTCTTTATCTTTCATCCCATAAATACCGGCAAAAAGACGAATATTCTCCCATACCTTCAAATCCTCATATAAAGAAAACTTCTGGCTCATATATCCAATATGCTTTTTTACCAATTCCGCTTCCCGAAAAATATCAAATCCTCCCACCTTTCCAACACCAGAAGTAGGTTTACTTAATCCGCAAAGCATACGCATAGCCGTTGTCTTACCCGCACCATTCGCTCCCAGAAAACCAAAAATTTCTCCTCGGTCTACTTGAAAAGAAATATGATCGACGGCAGTAAAACTCCCAAAGCACTTTGTCAGTTGATCAACTTCAATCACCGAAGTCCCTTTTTCGCGAACTTCTTCCCGTTCCAAAGAAGGCGGACAAAGAATGGAAGCAAACTGTCGGAGAATCTTGTCTGGAGTATTAATGCCCTGAATCTGTCCATGATTGATAAAAGCAATCCGGTCACATTGACGAGCTTCATCCATAATAGGTGTTGAAGCAATGATCGTAATCCCTAAATCACGCAGATTTTGAAGCATTTGCCAAAACTCTTTACGAGATACAGGATCAACGCCCGTAGTAGGCTCATCCAGAAACAAAATATCCGGTTTATGAATAAGCGCGCAACTCAATGCCAACTTTTGTTTCATTCCTCCGGACAACGCTCCTGCCCTACGCTTTTTAAACGGTTCAATCTGCTGATAGATATCTTTAATCAAATCATAATTTTCCTGAATCGTCGTGTGGAATACCGTTGCAAAAAATTGCAGATTCTCCTCTACCGAAAGATCCTGATAGAGCGAAAAACGACCCGGCATATATCCCACTCTCGTACGAATCTTCTTATAATCCGTCACAACATCCTGACCTGCCACTGTCGCATTTCCTTTATCAGCCAGCAAAAGCGTAGTCAAAATACGGAAAAGAGTACTCTTCCCGGCACCGTCAGGACCAATCAATCCGAAGATTTCCCCACGCTTCACTGAGAAAGAGACATCTTTCAACGCCTCTACCTTTCCGTAATTCTTACTAACACCCTCTACCACTACTACATCATCCATGCCACCATTTATTATAGTTCATTCTTTATTCAACGCAACTCCTCCATACATACCAATTTTCAGCAGCCCATCATTCTTGACAGCTATCTTTACGGCATATACCAGATTGGCACGTTCATTCCGGGTCAGAATCGTTTTCGGTGTAAATTCCGAACGATCTGAAATCCAAGCAACTACACCGGGATAAGTCTTCTGTTCCGAATTCCCATAATCTACATATACAGTCACCTTATCGCCCAACTTTACAGATGATAATTGTTCGGAAGTAATGTAAGCACGCAAATACATACGATCCACTTCACCGACTTTAAACAAAGGTTTTCCCATTGTCGCGAGTTCACCGGCCTCCGCATACTTAGCCAATACCGTCCCATCAATCGGAGACACAATGTGACACTTATTCAATTGATCTTCCACTTGCGCTATTTGTATGGCAACAGAATTACCTTGTTCCGTCAGACTATTCGTACTATTCCGCAATGATGACTCCTGAGCTATAAGTTGCCGTTCCAGCAAAGCCACCTGAGCATCCCAATCATCCAATTGTTTCTGATTAGCTGCTCCGGCTGCCAATAAATTCTCTACACGCTTCTTCTCCCGCTGTGCAGTAACAATTTGTTGCTTAGTAGCAGCAATCTGCTTAGATAAATCCGGGCGCTGACTTTCCACCGACTTCATGCTAGCTTCCAACTGCAACTTCTTCAAATACAATTGTACTGTATCCACTAAACCGACTTCCTCTCCCGCTTTCAGTTTTGTTCCTTCTTCCACATTCAATTGAAACAGTTTGCCTGCAGCTTCAGAAGAAACAATTACTTCTGTAGCTTCAAACGTACCGGTTGCATCATAATTCGTCAGCCGGTTTCCACAAGCAGATACCAGCAATAATGCCATTCCCCATGTGCCTATTTTTATCATTCGTTTCATATCCGAAAGTTTATTATTATTGATTTGTAGTATATTTCAATTGATAAATTCCCTGCAAACGCTGAATTTCATGCATTGCTTTTGCCTGACGTGCCAGACTCTCATTGGTCAGTTCACGCAGCATTTCAGTAACTGTCAATGTACCGTTTGCTACCTTCGCCTCTGCAGACTTACGAATATTAGTACGTAACCGGATAATTTCATCATCATCCTTCATCTGTTTCTCCATCGAACGGATTGCTTGGTCCTGCTGAGTCATCTGCAAACGTGTATTAAAGAGAAATACATCACGATTATTTCCCAACTGTTGCCGTTGATTTTCAATCAAACGGCGGTCATTCTTCAAAGTATAAAGACTACCAAAGTTCCATGACAGTCGAACACCTGCTACATAATACGGAGAAAATTCATTTTTCAGCATATTTAATCCCGGATTTCCGTATGCCCCCTGCACAAACAACCCGAAACGGGGAAGATGGCGAACATTCAACGCCTTTTCCTTTACGTCCAATCCTGTCGCCTGCGCATCAAACAAAGATAATTCCGGGCGACGAATCTCACTAACAACAGAAATATCCTTTTCGGGAACAGGCTTCTCTAAGATCGATTCTTGAGAAAGCTCTTCCCCTATCAGCAAAGACAACATCTTTAAATAAGCCTCTCGCGAAAAAGAAAGTGCTACCCTTTTCTGACGAGCATTCAGTTGTTCCACTTTCACAGCATCCAAGTCAGCTTGATTAGCAATACCATTCTCCACATAAGAACTGATCTGGCGAAAATTTCGTTCCAATTCATCTTGTAACAATGAGTTCTGCCTCAATTGTTCATCCAGCAAAAGAATCCCGAAATACAAATCATTCACCCTATTGTTCAGAGCGTACATATCTACATTCAGTTTTTCCTTATCCACCTCTGCTCCGGCAATTGCTTGTTTCTTCTGCATCCTGATTCCTCCGCCATCCCAAATATTCTGTTGCAATTCCACTGCCAGCTGATACTGGTCTTTAGGCAATCCCTTAATATTTACTCCGGGAATTTTTATAGGAAGTTCTGTCACCTCGCTCTGATACGTAGCCTTAGCCGAAAGAGCAAATTGCGGCAAATTACCCCTAGCGGCATTCTCCAGATTATATTCCTTTGTTTTCTCCACCAAATCATATTGACGTACCAACGGATAGTTGTTCTGTGTTTTCCGCTGACATTCTTCCAGCGTCACCTGCCCATACATTCCCGATGTGCAAGCAAACAAAGAGAGAGTAAAAATCATTCTTTTCATACACATATTTTTCTATGAGTTCTTCGAAAGACAAAGATAGGCGTTTCACACATAGCTTCACATTCCAAGAGTCAGTAAATATGTTCCAATAGTTTGATAAATTGGAATTAAAAAAGAAGATATAGCATGATTTATTATCTTTGCAGGAAAATGATGAAAGAAAATGGAAAAGAAAAAACCAGTAGAATTAGGACTGAAATTACTAGGAGAACTGAAAATTGTCCGTCACAACGAATTTCGCTTTATAACTTCTGATTTTGGTTTTGTTAATAGCTTCATCAAAATGGAATCCCAGTTTTTCACCTTCGATCAGCCTTACCGTATAAAAGAGGGACGAATTGTATTTATAAAACAAGGATATATACAAGCACGAATCAACTTGATAGAATACACCCTACAACCCGGCACTATATCACTCATTACTCCCAATTCGATCATACAAGCCATCAGAGTATCGTCAGATCTTGATGTAGGCTAAGCACCCAGCGCCTTGCCGTATTTCTACGGTAGGTTTCCATGTACTCGCCCCCGAACCGGACTTACACCTCTCGACGTATCCGGCTCTCCACTAATATTATCAGTCTAACTTACCTGTATGAATCTTCCAATGGTATTCATGACATACCGCAATGGTCTTTCTCTTACGTGCTATCATATGTTTCTCCCATCTCTTCTTCCCCTTTAGGTCTTTGAGTTTTCGAACATGATGCATTGACGTTTGAGTTTCCATTCCGCAAATCTCACATTTATTCGCTTTTATTCTGTCGATTAAGCTTGTCCTTGTAATTTTTGCAGTTGGTATCTCTTCATTGAATTTGATTCTATTTAAAGGCTTGCGCTTAAATCCGTCATGATAGAATTCGCATCTTAATATTTTCCCCTTTTTGTTTAAATAGTTAACCCCAACTCGCCATTTTTACTGTATTCTCGTATAATTTTGCGAGTTGATGATTCATACTTACACGCATAGGTTTTATACATGCTATATTCCATAATATTGTAAAAAGAGTCTATCTTATAACTGTTGTTCGCTAACGAAAAGTAGTTGTAAAATCCTCGTATTTCTGCGTTGTACTGGTTGAGTATCTCTAAGTCATCATTGTTTTTCATACAAGGTCTTGCCTTGGAACGCCATATTTCTTTCCCATTATTATAGGATAGTCTTATGGCATCGTACTCGAAAAGCTTCTTTTTCATCGTGTCTAATGACACTTCAAGAAAGACTTTTGACCTATAATACCGATGTGGTGTACCACGTCCAATCCGTTTGGTCTGATTTGTTTTGTAAATGCCGATTTCATACCCTAAGAATTTAGCATTTTCCTTTGCGTTGGTTATCAGTGTTTTCTGGTCAGATAATTCCAATTTTAGTCTTTCCAATAAGAAAAGTTTTATCTCTTCTTTTGCTTTGACACAGTCTTCCTTACTGCCAATGATTCCAATTAAAAAGTCATCTGCATATCTCACGTATTTCAATCGACGATAGCTACTATCCATTTCATCCAGACTTGGATGATTAACACGAGCTTTACATGACTCATTGATGCGATTCAGGTAAAACTTTCTCTGTTCTACGTCTGTTACGGTTTTAAGTTTTCGCTCGGCTCTAATTTTTCTCAATGCATACTTTGTATAAGCTGTATCAGTTTTTCGATTTTTACCTTTGTCAAAAGATTGGATGTATTCCTTCATGTATTTGTCGAATTTGTCAAGATAGATATTTGCCAATATCGGACTTATGATACCACCTTGTGGAGTTCCACTATACGTGCGATGGAATACCCAATCTTCCATATATCCCGCATTGAGAAACTTCCTTATCAGTCTTAAAAATCTGTCGTCAGAGATTTTTTCTCCCATAATATTAATTAAAATATCATGATTGATATTATCAAAGAATCCTTTGATATCTCCCTCTACAAACCATTTAGAACCTGTGAAAGTGTCTTTTATTTGGGATAGTGCTGTATGGCATCCTCTGTTAGGTCGGAATCCATGTGAGCAATGTTCAAAACTGCCTTCATAAATTGCCTCCAAAATCATACGAATGACCTCTTGCACCAGTTTATCATTAAAAGAAGGTATTCCTAACGGTCTTTTACTTCCGTTTTTCTTTGGAATATATATTCTCTTTGATGATATAGGTTGATATTGCTCGCTTTTGAGCAATTCAATCAATTGTTCTATACGAGAAATACTCATATCGTCAATAGTTTTGCCATCAACGCCAGGAGTCATGTTGCCCTCTTTGGAATATATCCTCTGATAGGCAACATAGTACATTTCTTGATTGAACAGTATCCGATATAGCCTTTCAAATCTATACGTTAAGATTTTACTATGCTCTGCCAGACTGTTTAATACTTTCTCTGGATGTCTCATAATGTCTCACACATTTTCCGTTAATTGTATTAAAAATATTAGCTGCCTCCCTTTGCCATGTACAAGGCTTTCCCTTGCTCGGACTACTACGGAGGCTCCGTTGCCTTGTCAGATATTCAAAGGTCTGCACCTTATAGCCTTACAACTGGCGTTCTGATTTAGGCAATCCCCATTTAGACATATAATAACTTTTAGCTCGATAAATTGTCGGATACGATGTCCACCCTTTATTGCTTATTGCAATTGCGCTGTGATTAGTTTACGCTTCTGTTTAATTCACATCTAAACAGAGTATCACAGTATGACGCCATTAATTGTCTTTCGTCATAAACCACCATTTGTTCGCTCAGGCTATCGTTTAATCAGTATGGATTTTATCCTCGTATTTATCATTTCATCTTTCTATTCAGTCGCAACATGACAATTAGTTGACTTATAGATTTCCCGGCATGCTACACTCCCTGTCTTGTTTCCATTTCAGATAAGTCGGTTGATGACAGACTTGTAAACTCGTGTCTGGTATTGCGCTACCAATACATTTATTATATGCCCTTATGGGCGCACATGAAAATGATGGCTATTGATAACAATTTTCTTCCCTTCACCAGTAAAGATGATTTTCTCAAATATTTTCCCCAATACCCCAATAATATACTATTAACATTACCTCTGAAAGAGCAAATTCGTATTGAAAGTTATTTCACATTAATGTGGGATATATTACAGGAACCAACTTTCCGTCGTGAAGTTATACAGCATCTTGTAGCAAGCCTCTTATATAATATAAATTGTATAGCAAACAGCACTCAAACCACTTCAAAACACCTAACACACCAAGAAGACATTTTCCAACGTTTTATCTCCCTCGTCAATACACATAGCAAGAAGGAAAGAAACGTCAGTTTTTATGCAAACAAATTATACCTTACTCCCCGCTATCTGAACACTATTATCCGACAAACCAGCCAACAGACAATAATGGACTGGATCAATCAATCCATTATACAAGAAGCCAAAATCTTACTCAAGCATAGCGATCTTCTAGTATATCAAATCTCAGATGAATTGAATTTTCCCAATCCGTCCTTTTTCTGTAAATTCTTCAAAAAAATGACTGGGATGACACCGCAAGAATACCAGAAGAAACAATAAGTATCTCAACATTAATTTGATACTTTACATCAATGTTTTCGCTTACACTTTTTTCATCTGAAAATTTTCTATATATTTGTGCGACTGTTTAAAAACGGTTTAACAATTAACACCCTTGTTCAATCTAAACAAATCATTTCTATTATATGAAAAATATATACTTAATTATTATTTTGTTACTTTCAGCACAAATGGGCATAGCCCAAAAGCATCAACTACCTCCTGTATGGAAAGATACATATGTACAGCAAGATTCACGTACACGAAGCTATATTTCCCCTACTCGCATTGTCTGGAAAAGCAACCATACAACTGCAAAAGTGAACGATGAACAGAATTTAATACGTCCCGGCATCAGGCAATCTATTTTAGGTAGCGAGAATGTCTGCCGTATGCGCAGTACAACTACCGATACAGCCTCTATCTTGCTCGATTTCGGACGACAATTGCAGGGAGGAATTCAAATTGTCACAGGGCAATCTCCTAATAACAACCCTATTCGTGTGAGAATTCGTTTCGGTGAATCCGTTAGCGAAGCTATGTGCGACATTGATGGAAAAAATGGTGCTAGCAACGATCACGCTATGCGCGATTTTGAGCTCAAACTTCCTTGGCTAGGCACATTAGAGGTTGGTAATTCGGGATTCCGCTTTGTACGTATCGACTTACTTGACACTGATGTCGAACTGCAATTAAAAGAGGTGCTCGCCATTTTTAATTATCGTGATATCCCTTATTTAGGCTCATTCCGTTGCAATGATGAACGGTTAAACGAAATTTGGATGACAGGAGCATATACTGTGCATCTCAATATGCAAGAATATTTGTGGGATGCCATCAAACGCGACCGTCTGGTATGGGTGGGCGACTTACATCCGGAAGTAATGACTGTCAATACTGTATTCGGTTACAACGAGGTCGTTCCTAAGAGCCTTGACCTGATTCGCGATGCCACCCCTGTCCCCGCATGGATGAACGGTATCAGCTCATATTCTTTGTGGTGGATCATTATTCATCGCGACTGGTATTTTTATCAAGGTAACATAGATTACCTGAAAGAACAAAAAACTTACCTGACACAACTCATTAACCACCTATTGACCAAAATAGATGCGAATGGAAAAGAAACATTGGACGGAATGCGATTCCTAGATTGGCCATCAAGCGAAAATCAAAAAGGAGTCGATGCCGGATTACAAGCATTAATGGTGCAGACAATGGATTGCG
This sequence comes from Bacteroides sp., assembly GCF_028690125.1. GTDB lineage: Bacteria > Bacteroidota > Bacteroidia > Bacteroidales > Bacteroidaceae > Bacteroides. The sequence continues at coordinate 170,313 of NZ_JAQVBV010000005.1, forward strand.
GCAAAGAACTATTTTCCATACTCAAAGACAACGAAATGGCGAAGAAGTGCGAAGATGCTGCTGTTCTATTGCGTACCTATCGTCCGGATCCCAATCATTCAAAACAGGCAGCTGCTTTGATGACCTTATCAGGATTAATTGATCCGAAAACAGCCAACAACGAAGTTTTATCGATAGGTGGTTCTAAGAATTTCTCCACTTTCTACGGTTATTATATGCTGAAAGCCATGGCGACAGCAGGCGATTATACCAATGCATTAGATCGTATACGCGAATTCTGGGGAGCAATGCTCGATTTAGGAGCAACTTCGTTCTGGGAAGATTTCAACATCGAATGGATTGAAAATGCCGCACGCATTGACGAATTAGTTCCTGAAGGTAAAGTAGACGTACATAAAAGTTATGGAAACTACTGTTACAAAGGATATCGCCACAGTTTCTCACATGGCTGGGCTTCCGGTCCCACTTCTTATCTGAGCGAATATGTATTGGGAGTTAAAGTAGTGGAACCGGGATGTAAAGTGGTAAAAATAGAACCTCATCTGGGTGATCTGAAATGGGCGGAAGGTACATTTCCTACTCCCTACGGCATCATCAAGATACGCCATGAGCAAAGAAATGACGGTTCTGTCAAATCAACGATAAAAGCTCCCAAAGGGGTGAAAATTATCAAATAACCAATAATGATGAAAACACCTTTTATTTCTTTTCTTTTATTTTGTTGTATACAGCTTACAGCTGCACAGGAGCTGGGACTCATTCCCTATCCCAACAAGATCAGCATGGAAACGGGTGAACTGATATACAAAGAAGTTATCTCTTTTTCACTACCTTCTCACTTAACATTGGAACCCGCTAGCATTATTTCACAGGCAAAAGGGTACGATATTAAGCTAATAGTTCAAAAAAAAGGCGGAGCTATCAAATTCAAGAAAATAAAGAATTTGGCAGACGAAGCATACCAACTAACCATAAATAAAAAAGGAATAACTATCGGATATGGAAATCGGTCGGGAGCATTCTATGCTTTACAAACCCTCAATCAACTGATCCGAAAAAACGGAGAAGACTATATCATTCCTTATGTGAGTATTTCAGACCAACCAGCCTTTCATTGGCGAGCATATATGTTGGACGAAAGTCGTCATTTTCAAGGAATAAAAACAGTAAAAACTCTTTTAGACGAAATGGCCCGCCTGAAAATGAACATTTTTCATTGGCACTTAGTAGATGATCCGGGATGGCGTATCGAGATTGATAAATATCCAAAACTCACATCAATCGGTTCAAAGAAAGATTTTTCCAATCGTGACATGAGTACTGATGAATGGACGAAAAAATTCCCGGGCAACTATTATTATACCAAAGACGAAATACGTGACATTATTGCCTATGCAGAAGCACGTTGCATTACGATTATACCTGAAATAGAAATGCCGGGGCATGCATCTGCTTCTATTCTTGCTTATCCCGAATTAGGTACATTAAGCAAATCCAAGGGAATCGGAATATGGGGAGATATTTATGATATATCCGATCCCAAAGTAGAGATGTTTATACAAGATGTACTCACTGAAGTAATCGATCTATTCCCTTCACGGATTATTCACATCGGAGGTGATGAAGTGCCACACAGCCATTGGGAAAACACATCTTCTGTAGCCGATTTTATGAAATCCAATCATTTACCTACTGCCAAGGATCTACAAATCTGGTTCATCAACCGCATCTCTAAGTTCTTACAATCAAAAGGATGTACTATGATGGGATGGAACGAGATAACAGGTGATAATGTACACGGAGAGACTACTGAAAATAAATCGGAGAAACTAGCCGATGGCACAGTTGTTCACTTCTGGGATGGAGATGCGAGCCTAGTCAATAAATCAATAAAGCGAGGTTATAAGGTGGTTAATTCCAATCGTTTTTTCACCTACTTAGATTATTCTTATGAAACTACAAGCATGGAAAAATCATATTCTTTTTCACCTGTCCCCGAAGGACTCAGTGAAAAAGAACAAAAGAATATATGGGGCTTGGGATGTCAAATGTGGGGAGAATATACTCCGACTGCCGAACGCGTTTTTTACATGACATTTCCACGAATAGCAGCCCATGCTGAAACCGGTTGGACAATAAGTGAAAATAAAAATTATGATCGTTTTTTAAAAGCCCTGCCCAACTTTAAACAAGTATGGGCCAGGACTATTCCTTTAGCTACCGATTTTTAGACGAAAATTCTTTGATTCTCTGCTCTTCTTCTAATCGACAGATGAGCAGAGTATTATCTCTTTCAGCAACGATATATCCATCCAGCCCTTGCACTACCACTCGCTTTTCCTCACTAGTATGCACGATACAGTTCTTACTGTCATACAAGCGAATGTCAGGTCCTACCATAGCATTTCCTAATTTATCCTGAGGCAACAATCCTCGTAAAGCTCCCCATGTACCTAAATCCGACCAACCAAATGAAGCCGGAAGTACATAGATTTCCTGTGCTTTCTCCATCACAGCATAGTCTATGGAAATACTTTCACAAGTTGGAAAAAATTTCCGTACAGATTCATTCTCTTTTTCGGTATAGAAATCGGGGAAAATACGATCAAATATTTGTGCAATGCTCGGAGCATACACACGCATCACTGAAGTTATGGTACGAACATTCCAAACAAAAATTCCAGCATTCCAAAAATAATTACCTTCTGCCAGATATACTTCGGCGATTTCTTTATCCGGTTTCTCCTTAAAAGCATCAACTGTAAAAATCTCCTTATCAGTCTGGAGCATATTTCCGGCAGCAATATACCCATATCCGGTTTCCGCACGAGTGGGCTTAATTCCCAATGTTACAATCGCACTACTTTTATCTGTATACCGTAATGCTTTCTCTACCACCCGATGAAACTCTGTCGTATTAATTACCAGTGCATCCGAAGGAGTCACCACCATATTAGCATTCGGATGATTCTTCTTTATTTTCCAACAGGCATATGCAATACAAGGTGCAGTGTTACGCGCGCAAGGTTCTGCCAGAATATTACTTTCCGGAATTTCCGGCAATTGCTCCCGGACAATATCAATATATTTTTCGGAAGTCACCACCCACATATTTTCTTGTGGACAGATACCGCTAAAGCGATCAACCGTCAGTTGAATCAACGTTCTTCCACATCCCATCACGTCTATGAATTGTTTCGGACATTCTGGTGTGCTCATCGGCCAAAAGCGGCTACCAATACCGCCTGCCATAATAACAACATGGTTATCCATATCTATTTTTCTCTTTAATATAATATTTATGCAAGGTACGGCAAATAATGCAATTACACAACTTATAAATCAAAATTCTTTTTATGCCGTATTTCCTCCCAACTGGGAACTTCCCCCCCAATCATACACAACACACTTCCCATTTACATGGTGAAGGATTATTCCAATAATTAAATCCCTATTCTCCGTCAATACTTTCCTCGGTTGTTTAAGTTGTCTATTCAAATCAATTTTCAAGTCAATCATCTCCATCGCATATTGATAAGTAACAGATAATGATACATTATTAAATCTCGACATCGTTTCGTAGCACTCAAAAATTCATAATTCATTGGTTCCATTTTCTTTTTATTTATTAATAATATTAGTCCATATATACAATAATGTAATCACCTAATGGTTACATCGGGAGTCTATATCATGCACATTCGGGCTCTGTGATATTTCTTCCTGTTTCGGACCAAATACTAAGAATTTCGGAAACCTATCTAATAATATTGTTCCTAAGAATACTATAGCAAAAGTATCTGAAGAAAAAAAACAAGCAAATCTAATCGTCCTATATTTTCTTAAATCTGCTAATGAATGGACAACGATATACCAACCTCTTCAAACTTGCTTGTGAAACTTGCCGAAAAGGGTAAACGCATGAAAGCATATTACGCGAAGCCAAACCCTTTATCGAGCAAAAAAAATTCCTTATAAAAGAATCAAAAAAAACATTATTATTTGGTTATCAAAAAGTTACATCCAAATCATCTGAACCAAAAACAACTTCTACTTCCTCTTTACAAACTGACAAACTGACAAAAATGCTATATAGTACTTTTTATAAAGACGATGAAGTAAATAAATACTATTGCCAAGGGGAATAATTTCGAAAATAACCCCCTTATTTTGAAAGTTATATGTACTAAAATATTCTCAATATATTAAACGAATGTATATTAGAAGAAGCAGAGAACACTGAAAATATATATCTTTGTAAACCGGACATTATCTGTTGTAAGATATCCAACACTGAATTACCTCTATGATCACTCGAAAAAAGCTTTTCGGATGGCTTGAACCGCACCTTTACTCAGTTATTATTTTCAGTCAGCCAGTAAGGTGAAAATGATTCGCAGACAGTGGTAAAAAGCGACACTTCCCTTGTCATGTGCATGAGTATGATCTAAACACATATCAGGCAGTTATTTTGAAGAGAACAACTTATTATAAGAAATTTATTGTAAAGATACAAATATTGAACATTCCATAAAAATAGTTCTCTGTTACTATGGGCATAGCCGATTACTATTATCTTTTATCACTGCTCCACCATTAATCTATCAAAATATAATAACACACAGCATCATTTAACAGAAGAATTCTGGAAAACTTTCAGTATGTAAGAAGCTATCAAGATCGGCGAAAAAAAGATCTTAGTAATTGCAAGGTATATAGGTCGCTAAATTCTATCAACATATTGAAAATCAACAATATAATTCATGCTTCTACACCAAGGTTCCAGAATAAAAGTACTATATAGCATTTTTGTCAGTTTGTCAGTTTGAAAACCCACTAAAATCATTGGGAAGTTTAAAAAAAACGTCCCAATGATTGAATCCAAACATTGAGAAGATTCAATACAAACTCCCCAATGTTTTTACTCCTCTCCAGTGTGCCCATATGCATCATTATAGCTCGTACTACTTCCATCGTCTTTTTATCTGATAATCGGTGCTTCGCATTAATCGATATTATAATCCTGAATATAGTCCTAAAAAAATAAGAGACACAGCGAAAGTACTGCCTCCCGTATTTATTTAAACATGACTCTCGTTATTCGTTTTAAGAAGCACAAACACTTTTATCAGGAAAATACATTTGCGAAAGTTCTTGTTTATTGCAGCATTTCACTACAAAATCAGATTGGTTCATTGTGTCTTTATATTTAAATTATATGCTATAAAGCACACAAAACAAATCATTAATTTACAATTTATTAGGCGACATTTTATTACATATTTTCTTCTGCCTCACCCTACTCCACCAATAGTTAAGCCCAATCCAAATCATGATATCTCCTACCAACATCAGTGTGTTATTAACATAAGGCATAAATAATATGTTTACGCCACTAAACACACATGATATTAAAAGAATCAGAAGCATAGCCTTACGTGTAGTAAACCCCATCGCAAGAAACTGATGATGAATGTGATTCTTGTCAGGTTCAAAAGGACTTTTACCATTACAAATACGAACAATGACAACGCGAACCACATCAAAGGCCGGAACAATAAGTGTACTGAAAGCTATCACAAATGCCCCTTGTGTTACAGGAATAAATTCTGTATTCTGACTATATTTGATAGCAAGGAAACTCAATATATATCCCAGAGTCAGACTTCCGGTATCTCCCATAAATATCTTTCGGGCATGTTCAGCACTACCAAAAACATTATAATAAAAGAAAGGAACAAGCACCCCAAAGGTACTAAAAGCGAGCATACTGTAAATCCACATTCCTTTTTCAATAAATAAAAAGCCAAAGACCAAAAGAGAAACACTACTTAATCCTGAGGCAAGACCATCTATTCCATCAATTAAGTTAATCGCATTTGTTATAAAAACAACAATCAGTATAGTAAAAGGCATACCAAACCACGGAGATAATAAACCAATACCAAATAAACCGTAAAAATCATTAATCCAAAGCCCGGAAACAGGTAATAAACCGGCACAAATAAGCTGAATGACAAATTTTTGACGATAACGAACCCCCACCAAATCATCAGCAATACCAGTTAGGTACAAAAGAACCATTCCACAAATTAATACTAGAAATTCTGGCAAAATAAAAGATGCCGGTAAAAAAGATATTCCATAACCAGTCAAAGTTCGAATCGTAAGAACCGAACAACATGATAGCAATATTGTCGGAAAGAAAGAGACTCCACCTAAACGGGGAATCGCACGTTTATGTATTTTCCTGTCATCAGGAATATCAAACAGTTTTTTACGAAATGATATTAATAGGATACGTGGAATGATAATCCTAGCGATATAAGCAGAAATAGTGAAAGCTATTATAATAAAAACAATATTCATAATAATATTCTGTGTACGATTCTAACATCTCCTTAGCAAAAAACATTTGATAACACCTCTTACTAAGGATATTTACGTCAATGACTGTTATGTATTAAAATCAATTATTATTTAATTCCGGTAATATTAGATAGCAAGTTAATGATAACTGGCTTTCATTATAAGTCAAAGCTAGACCGTTTGATGATTAATACAAATTCCTTTCAAATACCACTCATACAAACAATGAATCCCCCTATCTATCTCAATTTTATGATGCCAACCCAAAGAATGAAGTTTAGAAGGATCAGTGAGTTTACGTAAAGTTCCATCCGGTTTCGATCTATCCCAACCAATCTCTCCTTTAAATTGAATCTCTTTCATTATTAACTCAGCCACCTCACGAATACTAACTTCCTTACCGGTCCCCACATTAATATGACAGTTACGAACTTCTTTACCACCTTCAGAATACGTATCCTTAAAATCGACTTTCAATAAAATATGTACACTGGCGTCAGCCATCTCCTCACTCCACAAAAATTCACGCATTGGAGTACCGGTTCCCCAAAGTATTACAGATTCAGGAGTAATACCAAATTTCATCAATTTAGCTAGAATGTCACCTTTCGGGCTATTACCATTTACTCCTTCAACAGGGCGAAGATTGATATCTTTACAGACGGCTTCCCAATTATTTTCGTTCAAACATTTTGCCAAGTGTATTTTACGAATCATCGCAGGCAATACATGACTATTTTCCAAATGAAAATTATCATTCGGACCATACAAATTCGTCGGCATCACAGCAATGTAATTGGTTTTATATTGGAGATTGAAGCTCTCACACATTTTCAAACCGGCTATTTTAGCTATGGCATACGGCTCATTCGTATACTCCAAAGGAGATGTCAATAAAGAGTCTTCTTTCATCGGTTGAAGAGCCTCACGAGGATAAATACAAGTACTGCCAAGAAAAAGAAGTTTTTTCACACCATGCCGGAAACTCTCTCCTATCACATTCTGCTGAATCTGTAAATTCTGATAGATAAAGTCAGCACGGTATTGTAAGTTAGCCATAATACCACCAACATGAGCAGCAGCAAGAACTACAGCATCAGGGCATTCTTCATCAAAAAACTGCTTTACAGCTAAACTATCTAATAGATCCAGTTCTTTATGCGAACGACCCACCAAATTCGTATAGCCACGCTCCAACAGATTATTCCAAATTGCAGAACCCACTAAACCACGATGTCCTGCTATATAAATCTTTGAGTTTTTATCCATTCTTTATTTAGCCTTCTTTACTCATTAACTCTTTCATATGAAGTTTCTTCACAAACTTCATATCGTGTACTACCATAATCTTAACTAATTCTGCAAAAGAAGTCTTGGTAGGGTTCCAACCTAGCAAAGTTCTTGCCTTAGTAGGATCTCCCAGGAGTTGTTCCACTTCAGATGGTCGGAAATATTTGGGATCGACTTCTACTAATACATTTCCAGTAGCTACATCTATGCCTTTCTCGTCAACGCCTTCTCCCTCCCAATGAAGTTCAATTCCTATTTCTTTGAAAGCAAGAGTAGTAAATTCCCGAACTGTATGATATTCACCGGTAGCAATCACAAAATCTTCGGGTGTTTCATGTTGGAGAATTAACCACATACACTCTACATAATCCTTAGCATATCCCCAGTCACGAAGTGAATTCAAATTACCAAGATAAAGTTTATCTTGCAATCCTTGAGCTATACGTGCTGCCGCCAATGTAATTTTACGGGTAACAAAGTTTTCACCCCGACGTTCACTCTCATGATTAAACAAAATACCATTGACAGTATACATTCCATAACTTTCACGGTAATTCTTAGTGATCCAGAACCCGTATTGTTTAGCTACCCCGTATGGAGAACGAGGATAGAAAGGGGTTGTTTCTTTTTGAGGAACTTCCTGTACCAAACCGAACAATTCAGAAGTAGAAGCTTGATAAATACGGGTTTTCTTCTCCAAGCCTAAAATGCGGACAGCTTCAAGTACACGCAGTGTACCAATCGCATCGGCTTCAGCGGTATATTCAGGAACATCAAAGCTTACTTTTACATGACTTTGTGCAGCCAGATTATATATTTCATCCGGCTGAATTTGCTGAATAACACGAATGAGTGAACTGGAATCTGTCATATCTCCATAATGAAGATTCACCAAACGATTTTTTTTCATGTCACGTACCCACTCATCCAGATACAAATGCTCAATACGTGCAGTATTAAATGACGAAGAACGACGAAGTATCCCATGTACTTCATATCCTTTTTCTATTAAAAACTCAGCGAGAAACGAACCGTCCTGACCCGTTATTCCAGATATTAATGCTACTTTTTTCATCCTAATTATTTAATTAACTAAAAATCCCAATTTTATTTTTCACAATATGTAAGAATTTGCCATGAAGCAACTCTCCAATTTTCCATCCGTATTTTAACATTATCATTAGAGTATTAGTATAGATACCATATCTTCGACAAGCAAGTACATCTTCTTTATTTATTAATATTCGAGCTGACCAACTCTCCGTGCTAACACCTCCTGTACGCATCACAACTAATGGTGACGAAATATATCCAGTTCGTAATTTGTATCTATATAAGAAACGAACCAGCAAATCAAAATCTGATGCTATTTCGTAATTTAAAGAATAGCCCCCTAACTGTTCATAATAATGACGACGAACATAGAACGTTGGATGAGCCGGCATCAGTCCGAATCTAAATAATGAAGGTCTAAATATTCGCGACGAATAATATCGGACTAATTTGTCTTTCTTTTCAGCATTCACAAATATCACATCCCCATATACCCCATCTATAGCAGATGACAGAAAATGTCGGGCTATCTGATCTACAACTGATTCATTGATAAAAAAGTCATCTGAATTCAAAAAGCCCACAACATCACCAGTAGCAAGAGAAATTCCCTTATTCATAGCATCATAAATTCCACCATCGGGTTCCGAAACGACGCGAGAGATACGATTACCATATTCAGCTATAATAGACAACGTACTATCAGTACTAGCGCCGTCTATAATTATATATTCAATATCATCATAAGTCTGATTAAATACACTGAGAATGGTATCTCTTAGAGTTTTCTCGCTATTGTAGGTTACCGTAATAATTGATATTTTCATAAAAATATTCTTTCCACATTTAATAATCTACTTCAGAAAGATTTTTTTTTTGATGAGAGGGAAGAAACTTCATCATAGATTTCCCTTATATTTGTATACATATTATCCCATGAAAAATGACTGGAATTATGCAATCCTTCATTAATAACAGACTCACGAAAAGAACTATTCTCCAATAATTTAAGCTTTTGAGTAAGCTCTTTAACCGTTAAATGATTCATCAATAGCCGGTCTGTACCAATAATTTCCGGTATTGATGAAGATCGATAAGCAACTACCGGACAACCAGCGCTTTGAGCTTCCAGAACAGGTAACCCAAAACCCTCATAAGCTGAAGGATATAACAAAGCATACGCATTGTTATATAATACATTCAATTCATCATTTGTTATATTACCTGTATAGTAATATCTTTCTTTACCGAGATATTGCAATAACATATGTTGTTCATTATCGGTTAAAGGTGAACCTACGATAACAAGACATAGATCCAAATCAGCTAGCCCCTGAACTACTAAATCAAATTTTTTATAAGAATCACGCGCTCCAACATATAGTACAAAAGATCCTTTTGAATAAGGACACGATAAATACCCCAAACCGGGAAGTAATACTTTATAACTATCTGATATACCATTATAAACTACCCGTATACGTTCCGGTGGATAATCAGGTACAAAACGCAATAAATCCTGCCGGGTATTCTCCGATATACAAATGGCTAACTCTGATTGTCGTATAGCCTGGTATTTCTGCTGACAATGTAAAGTCTTACGCCAACCTTTACAATAATATTCATAAGTAAAATCATGGACAGTGGTAATATTGCGCGCACATCGATTACCACAAACACGGTAATACGAAGAGTGAAAAAGAAAATCCTCTGATCCGGAAACCTGCAAATCAAAATATCGGTCTATAAAAGGTGGCAAGATGCTTGCCGAAAACGAGACCTCATTTGGTATTTCCAATAACTTACGCAGCATATTTTTATTTGACCACCGACTTTCTATAATCCGATATTGTTCAACCCCATGACTAGCAATATACCGCTTTAATAGCTCATACCAAACAACAGATATACCACCTGTACGTTGCAAAGAAAAAATAATGTTATCAAAATAAATCATGACAGAGTATATGTTTCATTAGAATTCATACGCGGCTCATTGTATAAAAAAGAAAATAGAATTCCCATTGCAAAAGCTGAGACTGGCGTTAAATTTGAATAGTAGCATACCGGTATAGCCGATATAATCATAAAAAACTTAGGAAGACTCCACTTCATAGACTTGAAATGATAATAAATTGATGCCAAAAAACCAAGACATCCCACATTTAGTAAACAGCGACCTAATGGAAACGACCAAAATTGATACCGAAACTTTTCACCAACTTCTTTTCCAAATGACATAAAATGATCTAATACAGATGGAAGATTAATAATCTCATATTTTCCAAAAGGAGATATACCGAAAATAAACTCAAGAAAATTATGATTATAGATATAAGATATACTATCTACTGCCACATTTGCCAGTGTGCTGTATTCGCTAAAAGCAATTAAAAGCAATGGATCAGAAAATAAATAGTCAATATAATAAAGAAATAAAAACATAATAAATGTATAAGCGACATAGTATAATTTCAGAAAAAAACTCCCCAAACGATATTCCCGATAATGGAACCAAATCAATAAGAAAAATGATATAAAAATGGGAATACCTCCCTTTCGTTGTGCTATAAGTGTCAATATAAAGATAAATAAAAGTACCTTCATCATTTTTTTCACATCTAAATTTCTCCCTTTTATACACATTATTATAGCAAAAAAGAAGGGAAGAGTCATGTATTCATCCCCGGCAAAAAAGATAATTCCATCTAAACCCAAAATGGTACGATATAGTGGATGCGCATGAGGAATTAGAATAGCTAAAAACATTTTCAATGTCCATGAGAGAATCACTAACTTCGAAAGTTCCAGGTATTGTTTTTTACTAAAATCAATTGTCTGAATAAAAAGTACAAAAAAGAGTAGATAACTTCTCGCAATGAACATGAACTGATCTTTAGCAAAAGTTTCTCTATTCAGAAAAAATATCCCAATTAATGAAGTTAATAGAAAAAAAGACGGCATCCCTTTTATATACAATAACCGTAAAATATTACTCTTAAAAAATTTAGGCAATGATATGGTAAATAAAAAAACGACCAATAAATCCAGTATCTTTAAGCTGCCATACGCTCGTGTATATATACTGGGATATAATGCTCCATCTTCTCTGAATATAGAATCTGGAATTGCATAATGATGTGTACACAATATTGTAGCAAGTAACATTACTACCTGATAATCAATTTTCTTTCTTTTAAAAGTATAGCTGACAAGAAGAAACAACTGAAGCTCAGGTATAAAAGGAATTCTCAGCGAACTACAAAGAGCAAATAAAAATGCGACAATAAAGAAATTAATTCTTAAAATCATTACAGTAAAAATCAATTGCTTTACTAAATTCTCTACAGAAGCAGGTCATTGAATAGAGATTTCTATCTAAATAACTTGCCCCAATCCGTTTATTCCATATTCCCAATAATCTATTTAAAAGCTGATCATAGCACCCAAAAGTAAACAGATGCTCTGAAGATAGTAAATCTCTCACTCCATCTATGTCCGATGCAATCACCGGACATCCTAAATATAATGCTTCCAATATAGTTAATGGCACTCCCTCAAAACGAGAAGGTAGAATTAACGCATTAATCAATGCATAAATTTCTGAAATATTCTGGCTCCAAGGTATAACATAAACATTCTTATATCTTTCTACTTGTTGTAAAAGTAATTCCTTATCACTACCATCACCGACAAATACAAAACCAATATTAGCTGGCAATTCAGAATGATAGCGATCTAGAAAATTAAGAAAAAAATCAAGTCCTTTATGCCAATATTCAAATCTTCCTACGATTCCAAATAAAAACAGTTTTTCCGGAAGTTCGTATTTTTGCCGCATTTCTTTTGGAGAATAAGATGTGTAACGATCATATTTTAGTCCATTGTGCACAATAAGTACTTTCTTTTTCGAAAACCTCTCCTGTATCTGTCGTTTCACCGCCTCATTTAAAGTTATATACCCATTTGGAGCAGAATAATATAAATATTGTATTCTATCTTTCAGCCAACCTATTTGCGGATGTTTTGAAACTCTTGCCAACTTGAAAGCAAAAGGTAAATAAGAGATGGTTTTAATTTTTAAAAATCGGCCAACTAATATCGCTAGAAAACTGGTATCAATAGTTCCCTGTACACTAACAATTAATTCCGGAGACATTCTTCTTATTTGATTATAAAGTAAAAAAAATGTTTTAAGTGAAAAGAAATTCCGAATTATTTGCCGTGAATTTGAAGCATAATGAATCATATTAACCTCAACACCTGATATTTTTTGTAAAATCCGGCACAATTCTGTATTGTAATCTGACACAATCACTGCAACAGAATGTTTGGTAGACAGACTGATAATAGCTTCAATCATCAATTTTTCATGCCCCCCTATTTGTCGAGCATCATTATAAAAAAGCAATTGGCTCATAGCTGAGTGATATGATTACCTTTAAGTAATCTGCTAAAAAGAATACGCTGACGTATACGAATTGGAACTAAAGATTTACACAATTCAATTATAGTCCGTTTTAGTGTAAAAATTAAATATTTAATTTTCCATCCATTCTTTATATACTCACCGTTTATTTGTGACACTTCACGAAATGTAGTTAGAAATTGTCGAGATGAAATACCAGTTTCAGCTTCAAACACAGATACACTCACCGGTATATATTTAAATTGTATACCTTTCTTGTATAACTGATAGAATAGATTGTAATCACTTACTATTTTATATTTCAAATCAAACTTATGACTTCTTAATAAATTTCCTTGCACAAATGATGCGGGATGTGAAAATGGGAAAAAATGCTCGAATTCTTCCAAAGGGAATGGTTTGGCTACAACTCTACCATATACATAAGCTAAAATTACATCACCATACAGTACACCTATCGACTCTGAGTAAAACTGACTAAATATCTTTTCTAAAACCTCTTCATTCGCTAAAGTATCTCCACTATTAATAAACATAATCCAATCGCCATGCGAAAACTCGATTCCCTTATTCATTGCATCATAAATGCCTTTATCAGGTTCGGATATCCACTTGGTAATACGAGTAGAATATTTACGTATAACCTCAACCGTCCCATCCGTTGATCCACCATCAATAAGAATGTATTCAACATCAGAGTAACTCTGATTAATTACCGAACAAATTGTTTCTTCAATACTCTTTACTGCATTATAGCAAACAGTTATTACTGTCACTAAAGGGTACTTATTACTTTTATATTTATACTCTCGTAAACAACTCATATATATCTTTATGGTTTTCAGAAATACTATTATATGATGATTCAGTTTCTATCTTCAATCGAGCATTCGCTTTTAGTTTACTAATATCTGCAGTAAATAATATCCAATTAATTCCGGTACACAAATCGGAACTATCCTCTTTATTTGCCAAATAACCCGTTACTTGATGTTCAACCAATTCTGGTATTCCACCTGTATTGAATCCAACCACAGGTAGTCCGCAAGCCATAGCTTCTAAAATTACATTGGGATAATTATCGGCTAAAGAAGGGGCCACCAGCACATCAGCAGCATTATAAAGTAACATCAACGAATAGTCATCATGAAGTCGCCCCATAAAGTGCAAAGATGCCTTTGTCTCCATTTCTACAGCATTCGAATCGCATCCTCCAAATACCACGTATTCTATAGTATCGGACATATTATGAATAGCTTCTTTTAAATAACTCCATCCTTTATAGGGACTATTTATCGCATCTGCCCCAAACAGAACAAGCTTTTTATTTTCCGGCAAACCCAGTAAATTACGAGCTATAGATTGAGGAACAGAACGATAGCGATTAGTATCAATTACGTTGCGGCTAAGTTGAATTTTCTTATCTCCAAACAAACGACTCTCTTCCACACAATGTCCTAACCATTCACTAGGAGTTAAGATTGTCAAGTTTGAATATGAACTCCATTTTCTCTTTTTCCTTTCAAATTGTTTATAAGATAAATCATATTCACACCGACTACCCATCTTTGCATAAAACATAGGACAAGCCCCACAATGAGTTTTATAACGTTCACAGTCAAAAGCATAGTGGCAACCACCGGTAAAAGGCCACATATCATGCATAAACCAATAAATAGGTTTTCCTGTATTCAATAATTCTTGTATTCCTTGCACAGACAACAAACCAAAATTAGTCCAATGAAGATAAATCACGTCCGCTTCCTGTACAACTTTTTCCTTAGCCAGTTGAAATCCGGTATTAGCATAGGACCATGCCCCGAATGCCTTAATTCTATTAACAGACCAATCTGTCCAATAACGTTTAAATAGCGTCTTCATTTTAATCAATCTCTGCTCAGGTGTAACCACATACTGATTCCCGAAATCTGTTTTATCAGCCACAAGCAGAGTCGAACTCATACCAGCCAAATTCATAGCCTCATTCAGCCGATAGGCAGCAATAGCAGCTCCGCCCATTCGGTCAGAGTAATTTATGTGTACGATTTTCATGCTTGTTTTAGATTGATATCAAACGAATTTTTTCTTTATAGCATCTTAAATAATTACTAAAAGTCCTTTCATTAAATGTAAATCGTTGAATATTTGAATCAATATGAAACATCTGTTCTCGTGATTGTAATGAACAATATCTTTTATGATAAAATGGTAATAATTGAAGTTCATCCAGCATACCGACAATCTTTCCAGTCACCGGATCAGTATAATCGAGTAAATAGTTTTTTCCATTTAGAACTGTTTGAAGTACAATTGAATGAAATCGCATACCCACACACAATAATGAATGATAATAAATATTCATCGTTTCTTCTAAACTCAATGGGTCATGCTGAACAAGTATTTGTTCATTTCCCATTTGTTTCTGTATTTTATCCAATATAATCCGGTCATCTCCACCAATTGTAAATGTATGCATTGGAATTAGTTTAATTGGTACTGATGTCTTTTCAACAAGTTCACTTAACAGCAATTTAAACTGCTTTTCATATACAAGAGAGTCTCCTTTATATTGATCTAGTGCAATATCTCTAAAATTAACTGAAACAAAAGCCTCTTGTCTAAGTACATCTATATTTTTTTGAAGATAATAATCCGCTGCCAGAAAAGCAGGGTCAATTAAATAAGTAGTCTTACTATCTTCTTTACTTAAATAAAGTCTACATTCCTTTTCTGATTGCGAATCTCGAAATATATTCAAATCAGACATTTGAATAATTTTATTTACACAAGATATATATTCTTTTTGATGTAAAGGTCCCCAACCACATCCCAATAAGGCACATTTAACACAATACTTCTGAGCTATCTGGAAAGCATATTCTAACATATATAGAAGTGGCATATCCATCAATGGGCCACCCCCAACAATCAACAAATCAGATGAATATATTTCTTTTTTCAGGATGCGATGATTCAAAGAAGGAAAAACTGACATTGATGAGAGATGTTGTCTTGAGCAACTTTTAAAAAAGTGACCATCTTCAAGCAAAGTTCTCTCTGATAGTACAGGAAAAAGAGATCCTAACTTAATTTCAAAATCATCATACAGTTCTCCAAATATACGTATCAATCCTGCTAAGATAGCACGATCTCCAATTGTTTCTGTTCCGTACCAACCAATAACAGTAATAGTCACCATTTTGATAAAAATTTATATTTATTTCCCCACGACCAACGATAGTTCAATATTTCACACATAAACAACACAACTCCTTTTAGATTTGGTAAATCAACATAATGAATGCAAGTGTTACAATATTGCGATGTCTGACGTTGCATTTCATCAAAA
The DNA here is from genome assembly GCF_028690125.1 of Bacteroides sp. Classification (GTDB taxonomy): domain Bacteria; phylum Bacteroidota; class Bacteroidia; order Bacteroidales; family Bacteroidaceae; genus Bacteroides. The sequence continues at coordinate 186,803 of NZ_JAQVBV010000005.1, forward strand.
CTGCCCTGTTTATATAGCTCCGCAGGAGTCTTTTTCTGCAAATTTTCAATTCGATCACTAGCAGTAGCACACAAAAAGATATCTAAATTTTCATCTATTGTCACATCCCTATTTAGATAGGAACATTGACTTAGTCTGCCATACCCTTTCTTTTTCAAAAAATAATAATTTGCAAAATACCGAAACTTAATTCTCGCCTGCTTCGAAAAAGAGGTCTTTAAAAATTTCCCATAAAAAAATTCTGTAGCCAACAAATTACTACGTTCATCCTCCAATACATAATAATCATAACGGTCAAACGTATAAATACGTTTATTGGGCACAGCCAGATGATAAGTAATAGTAAATGGATAACCACTGAAAAAAGAATCCGTTTGTTGTACATAAGGTATATTATATCTGGATAAAGTACAACCAATATCCATTACATCACAGTAACATTTGGAATTTTGTGCCAGCTCGTCCATCAACTTCTTTGTCCGTTCAAAACAATTTTTAATTCCACGCACTTCATCATGAACACTCCCTACCCCATCAACAGAAAGAGTTAATCCGAGTTTTACATTATGTTTCACCGTTATCTGCTTTATTTTTTCCAACAACGACAACAAACGGTCTGGTAAAAGACCATTTGAAATGATATGTATATAGTCTAATTTCTTTAATACCAAAAGAGCATTAATAATTTCTTCTGGGTGTTTGATTAATGTCAATTCTCCACCATTAATTCCAACACTTCGTACTTCTGAAAAATAGTCATCTTGTAAGACTTTTCTTAAAGTATCGGGATCAATATCACTTTTTTCCTTAATTTCCCAGATATTACATGTTTTACAACGTGAATTACAGCGTGAAGTCACAGGCATTTGAATCACTACCGGCTTTCGGCGAATATGAAACAGACGACAAAGAGTGTCAATTAAAAGACTTTTTATAAGATATAACATTTCGAATAATTTGTATAATAGAAGGCAAATCACGAACTATCCCCAAGGTTTGTAAACCAATAAAACAACCAATGCTTAAAATCAGTTTTAAAAATAAATTCAAAACAACACTTTGTATATCAACAAAATAAGTATAAACCCACAAAATTACAGCTATAATAAGCGCTACTATAAAAGGACGTAATAAAGAATAAAAGAAATGGGACAACGAACTCTTCAATACTAATTGAATTAAAATTTTATGATACACATAAAATGATACATAAAATGCACTTACCAAATATATAGCTAACCTTTCCAGATCTTTACTATATAATCCTGCAATAATAGCAATAACGGTCACAATGAAAGCTATCCCCCCTGCAACAAAGAGTTTTCGCATTTCATTTGTAGCCTGAAACACAGCCCCAACGGCAGATTGAATCAACTGAATACCAATACTTAATGAAAATATTTTAAATACTGGCACTGATTGCATCCATTGTGAACCAAAAAGAATAAATATAATTTCAGTTGAACAAAAATAAAAAACGACAGATAACGTAAAACCTATATAAGCGAAAAAAAGCATCAGTCTTATATATTTTTGATATACAAAAGCCAAATCATTCTGATATTCACACAATAAAGGATGTAAAACCGGCGTAATAACGTTGGATATATTTTCAAGTGGAAGCATCATCAAACGATATGATTTCTCATAATATCCTAATAAACTTATGCTCATAAATTTTCCTATCAACAGCTTATCAAGATTTCGATAAGTAAAATTCATTAAATTAAAAACCACTTGATAGGCAGAATAAGGAAGAATACGTTTAACGGGCTTCCAATCAATTTTAAAACGAAACGACAGATTATAACATCGATAACTAATAATAAAGAGCAGTAATGTTCCTATTATCGGATTAATGAGTAATGCGTAAATCCCAAAACCGGATATAGCAGCAATTACAGAAAAAATGCCCAACAAAAGCTGAACAATGATTGTTCTAATAGCAATAAACCGGAAGCGCTTCTGCTTAAACAGCAAAGCATTTGGAACAATATTAACTATTGAAAAAACAACATTCAAAGAAAGAAAAGCGCAAATATTAAACAATCGTTTATCTGCAAATATTTGAGCAATCAAGGGTGACAAAAACAAGAAAAAGATTCCTGATATAAGGCTTAAATATAGAGTAAATGAAAAAATATGATTCAAATCATTCTTATCTAACTCCTGATTCTGTATAATAGCCGGACTCATTCCCGAGCCTGTCAGTAAAGTTATCATTCCTATAAAGACTGTAGCTATGGCTACAGTACCGAAATCTGAAGGGGTTAAGATTCGGGATAGTACGGCTGTTACTAATATGGAGATTCCAATACTCAAATACTTAGCAACAGCCGTATAAAAAGTTCCAGAGAAAAGTTCAGTTGAAAAACGTTCGTTCATTACTTCATAATTCGTTCCAGTTCAGCCACACTTCCAACAAAATCCGTATATTGAGGTAATTGTAATTGCCTTGCATCAATCTTACGAAAATCATTTTTGGACAAATCACTTAAAAATAGCAAAGATGCCTTGCCGGCAGCCCAACCTAATTGCATTATATCTTTATTAAGCCGAAACGAAGCGGCAGCAATATGAGTAAACCCGGCTCCTCTGGAAGCGACCAAAACATTAGTAAAACATTTAGGCACTAGGCATCCATAAGGTACTCCATAAGGTTTCATGCGACTGTTGATAGATTGCGCATCTATATTAGAACCTGCATCACCATGTATATCCACAGAATGATTACCAACCGCAATTGGAGTATCAAGATTTGATTTTCCCGCTAGCCGTTGAGATGAGATTTGCTCATAAAAATGATTTTCATTCAGCATTCGTTCACAAGATGTCCGATAAGTTTCCCGAATTCCCAACATAGAAGCCGCGCCTATGAATCGCTTTTCTCTTAAATGAAAAAATTGGCAGCGCAGATTATCTCCTTCTTTAATAGTTGCCCAATGTAAATGAACTCGCCGCAACAATTCATCATATGTCTGTTTTTTATCTTTCATAACATCTAGACCAGTCATGCCTAAATATGATATAGTATTAACATATACATATTTACAATTATCTTCGTAGAGCAATGCGTCATTGATAAAAGCCGATACTGGCAATGTTTCGTCGGCGCCTTTAGCGACTCGATACATCAATGTTGGATAATTTAATGCTCTTTCATTATTTTCCAAATTCTTATTACTTTCTTCAATAAAGCCATATTCTGTAAAATACTTATCACGAGCATCTAACCCAATATATCGCTTTCCACCACAATCGCCAATTAAAACAGAATCCGCAGAACAATCAATAAACACATCAGCCTCCAGCACCTCAGTCTTATTAGTCAATAAATCAACAACTTGAATAGATTGTACTTGTCCCTCTCGAAATGAAACAACTTTCTGAAATAAAGTATTATTTCGTATCTGAATACCTCCTTGTTTGAGATCTGCCCGATAAAGTTCAGCTTGTTTTTCAGGTACAAAACAAATATTTACTTCTTTGCCCGATTTCTGATATTTAGAATGAAGTAGCGACATATCGTAACAAATGGATTCATTAGGTTGAAAATCATGATAGTCTGCATTAATATATTTAGCGATATTACTCTGTAACATTCTACTAATTATTGGCTTCAAGAATGGAGGAGCTGGTGTAGAAGCATGTACATTTACCCATCCATTAATATGCGTTCCACCAATTTCCGGGTTACAATCAATCATTAAAACACTAAGACCCGAATGAATAAGAGCATAAGCTGAACCAATTCCTCCAGCACCTGCACCGATAATAACTACATTATATTTTGACATATGATTGTTATTTAAAATTATACAATATATAACCAAGAATCCCTTCAATCTTTTTACCCCAACGATATAATTTTGAAATCATCCGAAAACTCATCTGAGAAAAAAGTCCAAGAGATGTAATGTTCAACTTCGACAAATCATATGTAAAAGATGGTAATAAATCTCGTCTTATTTCATTATAATAATCAAGAGCAGCATAATCTGCATATCTACGTAAAAACAAGAATCTTAACCGAAAATATTTCAACAAATAAGCAACAACAGAATAACGACTATCAATACATTTTATAATTACATCAATATTCAATGAAACATTTTGTCCAATTCGCCTGGCCCCTAATACTTTACAATACAATAACACTTTATACTGCATGGCCATGCGAAGCATAAACATCGTATCAGCACTCGGATACACAGATGGATTGAATCCTCCTTGATCTAAAACTACTTTTCTCAGAAAGATACATCCGGTCGGACTACCAAAATAATTTCCCAAGAAAATATAGTCACGAGGTCGAAGCGGAATTATTGATAAAATCGGAAGTTTTGAACGATAATTTCTTTTTTTAAACGGCATTCCATCATCTAACCAATTCTCCATTTCAGGTTTAAGTACAGCTATGTCACAACTATTATTTTGATGTAAAAAAGCCATTGCTTCCAACAAGAAATTGTCAAACAAGAAGTCGTCATCATGCAAAAGTACAACCCATTTAGAATGGGCTAGTTCAAAACAACGATTCCAATTTCCATATAATCCCAAGTTCTCTCGATTTTTGTAATAACAGATATGACTATATTGTTTATATTCAGTAGTCATCAGTTTCTCAGTCTCACAATTACGCTGCGGATCATTATCGACGACTATGACTCCAAATTTCTCTGTTGGGTAATTCTGTTGTAAAGCACTATCTATCGCTTCACGTATCATATTGCCTCTTCGAAAAGTAGGTATAACAATCGTTACTTCTAAATCGTATTCTAAATGACCAAAAATCAAGTTAGAATCGACAGAATGCTGTTGCGCAAAACAATCATTATACTCAAATCCTTTTATAACATTCATAATCCCTCAATCTTTCTAATTACCAATTAGGCAATGTCCATACCACTTTTTAAACTTTGATCACTCCAAAAATAATCCCATTCACCAAATCGTCCTATAGTTTCTATTCCTATAGAAAATAAATAATCACGAATCACTTTTCTTGAATTATATATATTATGATCAAATACCACGTTGGCATACTTTTCAAATCGAATATCAACAAAAAGGATATCCATTTCTTCAATTATATTTAATTCAACAAGTCTGGTTACCGTTTTATTAAATAGTTCTTCATATGTATATGCGTCTTGCTTGACATAAACTTCTAATTGCAAAGAAGAACAGCCTTCCGGTACATTGTAAGGTGATTTTAAAGAAGGAGAATAAACACGAGAAGCAAGAATATCTTCGTCATAAACATACCACCACAAATAGGGAGGTATGTTTTTTGTTTTCAGTGCTATGGAAATTAAATAGCCTGAAGTATACCTTAACTGTTCACCTGCACTAATAACGTCATCAGGCAAGTCCTTTAGCATACTCAAGATTTCAGGTAAAGGCAAGCTACTAATTAATCTGTCATAGTAATAAACATCTCCCTTTTGAGTCCGAACAGATCTGCCTATTGGAGAAATTTCTACAATTTCCGAATTATACTTTATGTCCAATCCTTCTGTCAAAACTCTCAAAAAAGCTTTGTATCCTCCCTTTTGGGGATAACACATTTCCTGAGCATAATATGTTACAGGAGTATCGGCTGTTTCACATCCTCTAATAACCTCTTCAATTGAAGGCTGATATAATCTGTTACCAATCCATTTCGTTTCTAGCTCCCGAGCCTGACACATCCAATATTTCTGAGTATAAATCATAGGAAAATGTTCAGCAAAATAATCTCCATACTGAGCTCGTAACCATTCTTCATAATTCTGGATCTGGTTTATATCAGACACGATTGGCCGCTTTCTAAAATCAGTTATTATCTGTTGCTTTTCATATGAAGACAACGGATATAAATTGTTCTGAGCCGGATGTTTAATCCATTTCTTGTTATAAATATTATAAGGATTGGGGGTATGTCTTATAATATTGGGAGCAGAAAGTTGAAAGAGACGTTTAACCTCACCATCATTAGTAAAAGAGAAATGAACAAAATGATCAAAATAAAAACCTTTTATTTCAAAGTTATCACATAATCCTCCATATGTAGGATTCTTTTCCAATAAAATGGGATCACAACCATTCTTACGAAATGAATAGCCAGCACCAAGTCCTGATATGCCAGCGCCTAATATAATTATTTTACTCATTTACACAGCATTGAGATAAAACTCCATAATTTACAATTTATCTTCCAATCTATATGTAGATTCCCAACCTATATGAATCAATCTGCCGATAGGGGCAACTGCATACATCACATCACTTTCCCGATAAGGTAATGCTCCCCATGCTATATTGCATTTTCTTTTATATTTATTCTCTACAATTTTGGCAAGATCACGGATAGATGTACCCTTACCAGTACCCAAATGATAATCAATAAAAGGCTGTTCCATAATTAAAGGCATATGATTCATTACGTAATTAATAAAAGATACAACATCGTCAATATGTATAAAATCTAATACCTGTTCACCACCTGACATTTTCACAGGTTCCTGACTATCTAAAGACTCTTTTATATAATCCATTACTTTTTTTTGAGAATCTGCTTCACCATAAATTGTGTATGGAATGATATTTATGTATCTATAATTACTTGATTCAGAATAATATTTCAGAAGTTGTCGAAAGGCAGTTTTAGTCGCTGAATAAAGATAAGCGCTAGAAACATCCATAGGACCCAATCTGTATTCAGTGCAAGTACCAAAATTGATAAAGAGCCGTAGATTTGTACATTTTTTCAAACTGTTTAGTAATAATGTGCCAAACAAAATATTCGTATCTACTAATGTTTTCAGCGTTTCAGGATCATCTTTACTGGAAAGATATGAAGCCAAATGAATAACACAATCTGGAGCATAACTCTCTATTTCATCTAAATTATCTGTTGAAATATAAGTTATATTATTATGTCCAAATAGTTCTATAGCTTTCTCCCTATTCCGAACTACAAATATTAAATGGTTATTTTCTTTTTGTAACTCAGGAATTAAATGACGACCAACAAAACCAGTCGCACCTGTTACCAAAATATTCATCAGTAAATCTCCTTATAATTATGCACAAGTATGGATAAAATATAAGAGAATATGAATTTCACATCTTTCATTTATACAAATATTCTTTTATTTGTTCAATACAAACATTATAAATAGATTCTTCCTTGTATCGTTTATACCAATCAACTGTTAGTTTCACTGTTTGATCAATATTCATCCGTGGCTCCCACCCTAACTGATATTTTGCTTTAGAAATATCCAGCATTAACAGTTTAGCTTCATGCAATGCATTAGTATCGGAAAGATCTCTTAGGTCTCCTTTCCCATAATTGGCTATTACTTTTTCAGCTACATCCCAAACCGTAGAAATAGATTCTGTTCGTGGACCAAAATTCCAACCTTCACTATATCTTGTTGGTTCCACCCACATTTTCTGCGCAAGAAGCATATAACCACTTAAAGGTTCGAGTACGTGCTGCCAAGGACGGATAGCTTTTGGACTACGAATATCTATTGTTTTATCTGATTCCAGGGCTTTTATACAATCGGGTATAATACGGTCCAATGCCCAGTCACCACCACCAATAACATTACCGGCTCTTACACTAGCGATGGATTTCCCATTTTTCTCATACCATTCCGGATTAAAAAAAGAACGCCTCCAAGAAGCGATGGCGATTTCGGTGGCTCCTTTACTACTGGAGTAAGGATCATAACCACCCATCGGTTCATTCTCCCGATACCCCCAAAGTTGTTCTTTATTCTCATAACATTTATCCGTAGTGATCATCACACCAACCTTTACACTTTCTGTAAAACGAATTGCCTCTAAGATATGAATAGTACCCATCACATTCGTTTCATAAGTTTCAACCGGAATGTCATAGCTCAATCGAACTAAAGGTTGGGCGGCAAGGTGAAAGACAATCTCCGGTTGATATTCCTGAAATATAGCTTTCATTCGTTCACGGTCACGAATATCTGCACGGATATCTGACTTTATTTTTTCACCAATACCGGATAGGATGTAGTTATCTCTTTGTGTAAACGGATCTTGGGAAACACCTATAACTTCGGCACCTAATTCATGCAACCAAATCGTAAGCCAGCTACCTTTAAAGCCTGTATGACCGGTTACTAATACACGTTTACCCCGATAAAAGTTATTAAAAATATCTATATCCATATTTACCAAACTTTCCAGGGAGCAATCCCTTTATCCCACATCTCATTCAGTTCTACATTATCTCTCAAAGTATCCATCGGTTTCCAGAATCCGGTATGACGGATAGCATGCATTTTACCATCCTTTGCAATATTCTCCAAAGGTTGCCGTTCAAAAATGGTAGAATCGCCATCTTGGATATAATCAAAAATTTCAGGTTCACAGACAAAATAACCGGCATTAATCCAATTACGGTCTCCATCAGGTTTCTCCTGAAAGGAAAGTACTTTATTAGTATCTAAGTCTATTTGTAAAGCTCCAAATTTGCCACCAGGCTTGTAAGCGGTCAAAGAGAGTAAACAGCCGGATGATTCATGAGAATGAATAGTCTCAGAAATATTCAGATCAGTTACTCCGTCACCATATGTCAATAGGAAATGTTCATTACCAATATATTTCTGTATGCGTTTAATTCGCCCGCCGGTCATGGTATTTAAACCAGTATCTACCATCGTAACTTTCCAATTCTCGGAGTGATTATCGAGAATGGTAGTAGTATTATTCGACAGATCGACTGTCATATCACTGTTATGACGAAAGTAATTGGCAAAATATTCTTTAATAATATATTGTTTATAACCGCAACAGATGACAAACTCATTGATGCCATAATGGCTATAAGTTTTCATGATATGCCAAAGGATAGGTTTACCTCCTATCTCAACCATTGGTTTGGGAATAAGATTAGTAGCTTCGCTCAAACGGGTACCAAAACCACCAGCTAATATAACTGCTTTCATTTTGTACAAAATTCTTGGATGGTAGTTATCATATGATCAAGCATCTCGACAGTCATACCCGGATAAACTCCGATCCAAAGGGTATTATTCATTATAAAGTCAGTTCCTTTCAATTCACCAATAACACGATAACCCTCGCCCGTGGAACGCATCTCATCGAAAGCTGGATGTTTCAAAAGATTGCCGGCAAAGAGATTACGGGTTTGAATTTTCTTATTTTCCAAATATTGAGAAAGCTCATTACGTGTAAAACCGGCATCTTCTTTCACTGAGATTAAGAAACCAAACCAACTTGGATTGGAATTCTTCTGAGGTTCAGGTAAAATGATTCCTTCAGTTCTTGCTAGCCCTTTTTTCAAATACGCAAAGTTTGATCTGCGAGACTCAACTATAAAATCTAACTTTTCTAGTTGGGCACAGCCTATTGCAGCTTGCATATCAGTAACTTTCAAATTATATCCGAAATGGGAATAGACATACTTATGATCGTAACCCAAAGGTAGTTCACCAAATTGCTTGCTGAAACGAAATTTACAGGTGTTATCTACACCACCCATACACCAGCAGTCACGTCCCCAATCACGAAAAGAATTAATAAGTTTATGTAATAATGGATCGTCAGTATAGACTGCACCGCCTTCGCCCATTGTCATGTGATGGGGGGGATAGAAACTGCTGGTACCAATATGTCCGATTGTTCCGGTCTTCTTTTCCACTCCATCTATTATATATGTTGAACCCAAAGCGTCACAATTATCTTCAACCAGCCAAAGATGGTGGTCATCACAAAAGGTCCTGACAGCTTGTAAATCAAAAGGATTACCTAATGAATGTGCAATCATAACAGCTTTAGTCTTAGATGACAAGGCTGCCTCAAGTTGAGTTACATCAATATTATATTCAGGTATAGTTACGTCTACGAAAACCGGAATAGCACCATATTGAATACAAGGAGTAACTGTAGTTGGAAAACCACAAGCTACTGTAATTACTTCATCACCACGTTTTATTCTTCTTTCTCCCAATTGAGGAGAAGTTAAAGCCATGAAAGCTAAAAGATTGGCAGAAGAACCGGAATTAGTCAGAGAACAGTATTTCACCCCTAACCATCCGGCAAAATGTGTTTCAAATTTACGAGCCCAAGGACCAGCAGTTAGCCAAAAATCAAGAGAGGAATCTACCAGATTGACTAATTCATGATCGTTGTAATAGCGACCTCCATAATTAACAAAACTTTTACCCGGTTCAAAATTCTTCTTTTGTGCATGTACCTCCTGATAATATTCTTTTGTTAATTCAAGTATTTGTTGTTTTAGTTTTTCTTTTTTTGACATATCATTTTCTTTTTATTTCATATTTTAAACTTGCCCAGACTTTTCGTCCTATCAACAGCCACCCCATTGTGCATATAACAGACAGGACAGAAAACAGTAAGATATAAATTTTCATCCCTACTCCTGAAGGTTGCAGAGGAATAACAGCCGGTTCTACTACAGCAAATACCGGCTTTTCTTCCTGTACTTTCGCTCGACCAACTTGTAGCTGATTAGCTACTTGACTATATACCTGATAGGCCAAACTCATATCACTCTGTAAGCGTTCTTGTTCAGCACGAACACTTTGCAAAATCAAATTATCATGTGCATCCACATAATTTGCATATTTCTTTTGAGCTGTATAATATTCCTGTTGTCGTTCCTTAAATAACTTTTCCAGATAAGCACAGTCCTCTTTTGCCTTAGATATACGATAAGCGATAATACATTCTTGTAACTTATTAACAATAGAGTCTGCGACGATCGCAGCAACTTTGGGATTCTGCAAAGTAATGGTAACATTTGTTATTGCCGTCTTATTGTCCACTTTTACAGCTATGCTTTTACGAAGAATCTCTATTTTAGTACTTTGCTCTTTAGTTAGTTCAATAGTACCTTGTTCTTCTCCTTTGGAATTCTTTATATCCTCATCAGTGAAAATAGATTTTATACCATTAGTAATCAGATTGGGAAGACCTATCACATAGCTCCACCAAGGAACTGATTGTTCATCCAAATAAGTATTTAAATCCATTGACGTATTAACGTTCATTGTTGGAATATTTATAGCCAATAGTTTAAGCAAAAATGGAGTAGAAGAGACAATATCAGACGAGAGGAAAGCATTTAACGCATCAGTAGCATCGCCTCCGGAAGTAGGACTTCCTAAAAAAGAAGCATCCAATCCGGCAAGACCGTTATTCCCCTTATTTCTACCCATTTCCGGAGAGAGCATGACATTGACTGTATATAGTTTGGGAATACTCAAAGCAATAATAACACCAATCAACAATCCAACTCCTGCAGCCTTATATAATGTCTTACGAATGAAAATAATCTTACGGAGGATTTCCATCAAATCAATTTCGAACTCGTCATGTTGTTTTTTCCTAGATTCCGTAAGTGAAGTTTTATCCAACTGTTGTTCTGGCATAACAATATTATTTCTTTATTAGATTAGCAACAGAAGCAATCATCAAACCAAGTGTGCTGAATGAAGTAGCATACGCTAAAATATTACTGACATTATTACGCTTCTTAGATTTACTTGGCACTATGATCTCACAACCGGGCTCTATCTGTTTCCTACCATTCCCCTTTACTCTCGTTACTTGACCATTCATATAAATAATGAACTTCTTACTCTTCTTCGCATTGTCAGAATAACCACCGGACTGATTCAGATAGTAATCAATGTCTTTTCCTTCTAAATATGATACTGTATTTGGAACCATAACAGCACCATCAATAGCTACCGTATTTGTATTCTTAGGAATAGAGATCACGTCTCCTTCGCGCAAAACCATATTAGCACTACTTGTAGGATTACGAAGAGCTTTCTCCAAATCAATACCTACAGTAAAAGTATTTTCAACCTCAATGCCTAAAGAATCTATCATAGCTTCTCCCAACTGACGACGCATCAAACGAATCACATCTTCCATACGTTTTTTCTCACTCGAATTGGCGACACGGGTTAATTTAGCACCACGTAGATATGCATAATTTGTGGTTCCTCCGGCTTTGTTTACTAAATCGGAAAGACGCTCTTCTTTATTCGTCAGGGCATAAGTGCCGCCAAAAAGGATTTCTCCTCTAACATAAACATTCTGTTGAGCCTGATATCCCGGACTACGACGCACATAGACTTCATCATAAGATTGAAGAATAAAGCCCGGCTGACCATCTATGATAAAGCCATCCTTTAAAGAGAAAGAAAACATTTGACCGATGGTGTCATTATCAATTGTACTATGAGAATTCTTGATTCGTCTTGTTACATCAACACGGACAGTAGAAGCCGCTTCACGTAAACCACCTGCCTGAATTATCAAGTCTTCCAAAGTCATGTTATCAGCGTAAGGATAGGAATCAGGTTTTGCAACTTCGCCATGAACTGTGATATAACCTCTGTCTGCCAAATCATGAATGCTGGGAATATAAAGGATATCGTTTTTCATCAAAGCAATATTGGGAGCAGTACCATTCATGATAGGTTTGATATCAATTGGAAGAACCTCTGTTGTTAAGTCTTCGCGCTGCCGATAAAGAACAGAGCGATTCAGGAAAGCGTCTCCGGTCAAACCTTGGGCTTCATTGACTAATTCACGGACTGTATTAAGTTTACCACTTAATTCATAGATTCCCGGGCGATATACGGCACCACGAATTTCTAATTTATTAGTAAAACGATTTAGAATAGCTTCGGCGGTTACAACATCACCGTTGCGCATCTGGTAGATGCTATAATCTATATCTTTCACTGTATTCACTTCATATTCCTCTCCGTTCTGGCGAACGACACGTAAAGAACGGGTATATGCATCTGAATCAAAACCAGCGGCATACTTTATCAAGGTAGAAAGTGATTCGTCTTTTTTCATTTCAAAACGCATAGGTCGTTTTACCTTACCACTAATCTTTACCAGGACTTCATAGGAAGGAACAATAACAACATCTCCCTCCTGTAAACGAATGTCATCCTGAGCATTGCCTTTCATGATAAACTCATAAACATCGATAGTAGCAAGTTTTTTTCCGTTTCTTACTAATTGGACATTACGCAAACTACCGATATCACTCACACCACCGGCACGATAAAGAGCGTGGAAGACTGTAGAGAAAGAAGAAAGGGCATAAGTGCCAGGCTGAATGACATCACCCATCACATTGATCTGAATAGTACGGATATTGCCTAAAGTCAAACGAATATCTGAACTAGGTTCAGTGGCATTATTTAAACCATTATAGATCTTATTAAGAGACTTTTTGAGATAATCATTTGCTTCGGAAACAGTCATTCCACTCAAATAAACCGGACCGATCTTTTGAATATTAATAGCACCATCAGGAGATATTCGCTGACGGATAGTATTCTGGCTGGCTCCCCAAATATCAATGATTAATTCATCACCGGGGCCCAAACGATAATTAGCCGGAGTAGCAAGATTCACACTGGGCTCGAAAGTAAGATTCTTAGTATTAAAAATATTTCTGCCGAATACTTGATCTTCACGAGCTAAATCCTGGGTAGTAGGCTGATCTTCTAACATGTCAGAAGTATTTTCCTTCATCTCTTCACGCAAACGGGATTCATTAACATCTGTGCCTGTAGAATTCGAAGTGTTTACATTATTCTGACGTTCATACAATTCCTTTACGCGCGTAGCCTGTTCTTTAGTCACACCTTTACGGGCTAATTCAGCAGCCATTTCTTTTTGTTCTTTGCCTTGTTTGATGCCTTCTTTTACGTATTCTAATACTTGTTGATCACTCATGACTTGAGCCATTAGTGAAGTAGTACTTCCCAACAGCAAAACAAATAGAACTACATTAAATAGTTTTTGTACTTTCATCTATTATTCAGAAATTATCAATAGTTTTAAACGATCCTGTCAATTCTTGGCAAACGGTGAGTAACCGTTCTTTTAAGGGAGAAGCAGAGAGAGTTTGGAGGATGCTACGGGAACGAACAAGGATATTATGTTTCTTTGATTCGTCTTCCAGACTGGCATACATAGAGACACTGTATCCCAACAATAGAGCTAAACACAAAACAGCATCCTGTTCTAATGTAATACCTCGACGAGGATATAATTCATTGATTTGATGGTAGATCGTATGATTCAATTCAGAAAAGTCATCGCTATACACATCGCTCATATCACTCCCAACAGGTAGCAATCGATGAACAGAACTTAATAGATTCTCTATTTTTATTTGTAAAACGGCAGTATCCATCCTTTAAACAACACGAGCTTTGATCGATTCTACATATCCGATAGGCATATCGACACAGGCACAGCCAAGCATATTCAGCCGAACGGCTATTTTACTCTTACCATCCATGGTGACAAGCTCACCGATAAGCCCTGACAAGGGACCTTTAATCACGCGGACTTCTTCGCCACGGGACAAAGGAGTACTGTTCATATGAACTGACTCTTCTGAATAATCGAGCATAAAGCGGAAACGTGCCATTTGATCATCAGGAATTACGGTCGGACTACTTTCACCACGCATAACCATATAACGACTAACTGTTGAAAGAGTCAAAACTTCCATACGCTCTTTAGGTGTGGCATAAACGAAAACCATCATTGGAAGAAGAACTGATTCAACCTTTTTACGACGGTCACTCCACTGATGTACTTCTTGTTGAACAGGAATAAAACTGTCAATCCCCATTTTACCTAAACGCTCGGCGACTTTCTTCTCGTGGTGCATACGAACCAACGCAACGTACCAGCGTTTAGGGTGTGCTACGCCTTCCCCTGTCCCATAAATAGGCCCAGCAATTAATGTTTTCTTTTCTAGTGAAATCATGTTTTTTTACCCCATATTTATCTGTTACTTCTTAGGTAACGGATATGAATTCGACGCAAAGATAGACAAAATAGTAAATATATAGCAAATAAAAATCTATTTTTTTTCTTATTCTCTTTCATATAGGGCAAAAATATATTCGGACATGAAATAATCTTATATTCATGTTCAAATCTTATATACCTTGTTTTCAAAAGAATACTCTCCTTCGCTAAAGATGAATACACTTCTATTGCTGTATTTGTCGAGGTTTTTTCCTTTTTTCATTTAGTCCGTTGTAGACTTTGTATTTCCTGTTACCTAAGAAGTAACGCACGTACAATACTATTATATATCAGATAATTAAGTTTATTCACTTAGTCACAAAACAATTTTTAACGTAAACTAAATTCATTCTATTCACTTCTGTACGTTCTTTCAATTCAAAGCCTTTCAAATAGATTTGTGTTGTTTTGATAGAGGTATGGCCCAATGATTCACTAATCATTTCAATAGGAACGCCACGATATTTAGCAGTAGTAGCCCATGAATGACGAAGTGTATAAGAAGTAACGGGAGACTTCAAATGTAACGCCTTTGCCAAGCCTTTCAAACGATTATTAAAATTTCGAAGAGCAGATTGATATTCCCGGTATAAACGTTCATCTTTTCTTTTCTTATCCCCACGAAGAATGTAAAACAAATAATCCGGACAACCCGGCTGTGGTGCCATTCGGTTACGTAGATTATAGATCATTTCTTTAGCAGTATCCAGGACTTCCACACACATAGGAGTCTTAGTTTTAATACGATTATAGTGAAGTATATTTTGTTCTAAAGCTGATTTCTCCAAATGAGCAAAATCGGCAAAAGACATTCCACAAAACTGAAACATAAGAGCGGCAATTGTTTGGGTATGACGTAAACGCTCCGACTGAAGATTTGTATATAAAAGCTTGTGCAACTCGGCAACAGGCAATGCTTTTTTCTGCCGAATATCCACTCCGGTATAAACTTCCCGAAACAGGCGGGGAATATAAGGTGCATTTCCCTGTTCTACCCCCCGATTGTAAATACTACGAAGCATACGCATATAAGTAGAGACCGTATTGAGTTTCAAACCACGTTCATAAAGGTACTGCCCATAACCTCGCAAACGTTCCCGATTTACCCAACTAAAAGACACAACAGAAGTTCCACAAAAAATAGCAAAAGACTTGAGCGCATTCTCATAGATATGCGCTGTAGCATAACGTCCTTCTTTTCTTAAGCACTCAATATAATTAAGTGCACATGCAGTAAATCCATCTTTTTTCATAATTCATTTCTTGTATTAAAGTTTAATTCTAGCAAAATAATACATGAAACAGAACAGATTTACACTTTGAATGATTTAAATTTTTCCCATCTTATGAAAATCTTAACTACTTATCACTAAAAAGTAATAGTAGAGGTACTTCCCCATTGTATAGATGTTTGATCTTTCGTATTCCACAGGCATTCACGGGCTGTCAGCAAACGTTTGTCTAAATCCATAGTCACTACTATAAAAGACAATTTCCGTTCATCATCTGACGAATATTCTCCTTTCATGGGAGAATCAACGCGGAAAACAGGCAAAGATATCGTACTGTTCACACCATGCCAAGTATAAAACTCATTATAGTTCTTATCACCGTGAAAATAAGCTTTAATCATGGGACGGGAATAAATAAACTGTTCCAGCTTCTCCCAATTCTTTTTTGCTTCTTTCTTCACATCAGTAACCAGACACGTATCCACCAGAAGATTTTGGAATTTATCTACGGAGTTAATAGTGTGTTTGCCGTTAGGGTTCGTAAAATGTTTGGTTTCGGCAATGGGAGGATCATGAGTGAACAAAATGACCGGTGTAACGGAATCTGTCCCAATTTCCTGATCGAACCATTGACGTATCCGTGCATCAGGCCACATTCCCATAAAGGCAAAACGTACACCATCCTGAACAAACGAATAATGTACTTTATCCGTTTGGTAATTAAATGTTTCGGCTGTACGTGATACTGTCGGCTTCATCATCCGGTTAAAAATTCCTGCTGCACTTGCAGCATCTTTTTCGGGAGACAGAGGTTTTGGATAGCCGATAGCATTGGATATATCATGATTACCCGGTACAAGATACAAAGGTACACTGATAGATGAATCCCAATCATTACAGAATTGCGTCCATGAAGTAGTAGCAGACTGAACTCCGTCTTCCATGCGATTGGCAATGTCACCAGTGCATACAACAAAATCAGGGGAACCAAATTTCAACCCGGCTCCTACTCCATTATCCTCAGGCAATGGAGTTTCCGGTAACAACTTGAAGGTTTCCAACATAGCACGGCTAACTTCATCACTGCCCGCTTCCTTACCACGAAATTCGCGTTCAAGACCGTAATGAACGTCTGAGCAATATATAAAACGAAGGATTCTTCCTTCGTCTGCACCCACGCTAGTGCAGCTCAAAAGAAGAATACCTACAAATAAAAGAAGTATTATTTTTCTCATCCTATCTATTTTACCATATAATTTCTTCACCCAATTCTGAAGTACTATTATTGTTTATGCCTTGGGTTGATTTCATCATATACCATTTTCCTGTACCGTCAGTTTTACGAGCGTATGCCATACCTGCATTTTCGCCATTGTATTTAGGACTTTTATCTCCCCAAATTTCAGTACCGTCTTCTTTAAGATTCTTAAATACATCTAAAGTTGTTTCTCCATCCGGTGACAATAGCTCTATTTTCACTGTTTTCTTGGCAGAAAATCCGCTAGTAAACCCTGTTGTATAATCTGGCTGATCGGAAAGAAGAACCAAGAATGCATGAGAACCGATCTTTGTACCTTCCGGTGCTACATACACAATTTCTCCATCATCCTTTTTTA
Organism: Bacteroides sp.; assembly: GCF_028690125.1. Lineage (GTDB taxonomy): Bacteria > Bacteroidota > Bacteroidia > Bacteroidales > Bacteroidaceae > Bacteroides. The sequence goes on from NZ_JAQVBV010000005.1 coordinate 204,531, forward strand.
TCTGTACTCCTGTGATATCTAATTCTGTATCTGAAAAATTATAGATTTCGATATATTTAGGATCATTTCCGTTCAATTCATTCAGTACCAATCCTGTATAAACGTTATCAGAAGGTTCTTCAGGTTGATCGGTTGTCCCATTTGCCAAACCTTTCGTAGCTTGTAAAGCAATAGCCCATCCTCCTGTTATATTGGGAATACGTGAATAGCTACCTCCCAATTCATGACCTATACCTTCACCCACTTCAGCATCTCGATTAAATTCATCTATTTTATCTCCGGAAGGTGCTTGCAAAGTAATAGTGACAGCCTTACTATTCGAAATGCCTTGAGTAAAATCTACATCTTTAACTTTAACCAAGTAAGTTTTACTTGTAATAATAGATCCTTCAGCAAACGTACAAAGTGTCTCAGTCTTACCTTTTTCATCTGTCTTGATCAACTTAATCCCATTCAGATTGATTGGATTATTTGAGTTATTATAAATTTCTATCCAATCACTTTCATCGGTATCTCCTCCGCAAATTTCATTCAAAATTAGTCCGGCATAATCAATATCGGAAGGAACTTCCGGTTCATCATCCGAATTAGCAATTCCTTTCGTTGCTTTTGCCACAATTGCCCAATCACCTGTGCCATCAGGAATACGCGCATAACTTCCTCCTATCTCATGACTACCATTTTCGCCAAACTCACCATCTTTATTAAATTTATCAATCTCTTTACTCGAAGGGGCCTGTAATGTAATAGTAACAGATTTGCTATTCGAAATACCAGCAGAAAGATCATCTTTACCTCTGACCTGGTAAGTCTTACCAGCAATAGTAGTTCCTTTGGTAAACGTATAAATCGTTTCTGAGACTCCACTTTCATCTGTTTTTACAAGTTGAACTCCTTCCAAATTAATTGTATTACCGGAAGTATTATAAATTTCAATCCAGTCATCTTTACTATCAGCATCTCCTCCACAAACTTCATTCAATACAAGCCCGGTATAATCAGCATCAAAAAAGGTCGGAGTATCGGGTTCCGTATCATCTTTACAACCTGTAAAAACTAAAGCGCAAAGTACGCTCATCAGAAAAATCTTTTTCATAATTTTATTTTATTATTGTCTCTGTTTAGAATGAGATCATTGTACGCAATTGAAATACATTAAAGTCAATTCCTGAAGTCATAGCTTCACTCAGTGGTTTGCCTCCTTTGGTTATTTGTCCTTTTGAATCGGCATATTTATCATTGTTCATGTAGGTATAGTTAAGCCCGATCAATACGTTACGTACGGGATACCAATTGAGCGAAGCAGAATAACTAGTGGCTTTACCTCCTGTTATGTATGCCGCAGGATCATGAAAGTCATTCATATTTATATTACTTATGCGAGCAGCAATCTCCAGGTTACCTCCTTTACGACGCATCTTCATCGGACCAAATTCCGCCTCATCCGGAGAATATTGACGGTTCTCTCCCAAGATCATATAAGAAGCTGTGGCATACCATCCGTTAAACTCTGCATTTTTAAGACCTATTTTCTGATTATTTGTACCGTATGCATAACGGGAGATATTGTTGTAGATATATTCTCCATAAGTCAGAAATTTACGATAGCGAAATCCAAGTTCAAGTCCTGTAGTATAATAGTGGTTTACATTTGAGACTTCTGCCTGTACAAAACGCCGGCGGTCCACTCTGCTTTCGGGAAAGGTACGGAATTCCACTGTTTTGTCTTCCAAACCAGATCCGGAAGGAGTTTGGTAGTTGAAATACCCTCCCACATGAATAGTCATATCATCATTGTAAACAGGTGATATAGCAACGCGAGTGGCTAAGGCATAGCCATCATTTCCTCTGTTACGTTCTTTTTGAATAATATCTACTTCGCGACCGAAGACTCCGGCAGAAGCCCACCAATGTTTACCCCAGCCTGTTCCGGCTATACCCAGACGACGACCGTCAGTAAAAGCTTCTACAGGCATAGGTCTTTCGGATGCTATGAGGTATTTGGAACTGGTGGTACGCTCCATACTCATCGGAACCTTAAAGTTACCTGCCTTCACAAAGAAATGGTCATTGAATTTATAACCTAAATACATATCCTTAATTTCGACTTCATTATAAGCAAAATCGAGATCTAACTCCGCAAACCATTTATTATATAATGTAGCTTTTACTCCGAAGCGTGCCCGGCGAATACTTACACCATTGCTAAAACGAAATTGGTTATCGTCACTTTCTAGATCTTTATTTGTTTTAGAAGTCAGATCGGATATGTCCGACGTGGGAGAATAAATTGCGGCATCCAAATAGATACGATTATCAAACCATAGATGAAAATTTTCATTCTTAGAAGAAAAATGAAGTTTCCCCTTTTCAAAATAAGCTTTCACAGGAACTTTACCTGTTTCCTCTTCCACGCTGGAAGAAGTATTCTGTGCACATAAGGAACTAACGATTAATAACCCGGACAACAGAATCATGTTTCTTTTTCTCATACTAAAATATTTCTATCATTTTACGAATGCAAAATAATGAAGATAGAAATACATTAGCGTGACGGAGGTATTACATTTCTGATACAGAAAATAATCCGTTTTAATATCCAACTTGCTTTTGTTGTTCCTTATTATAACGGTCACCTGTTATTGGGATTGTTGCAATAACATTTTCCAATTCTTTCCATTCCTCGGAAGAGCCAGCAAATTCAAGAGTCCGCAGGTTTTCTTCCAGATGTGACAACTTAGTTGTTCCTGGAATAGGAACAATCCATGGGGCTTTTTGTAGCAACCACCGAGAAAGCCGCGAGTAAAGTGAAGCATATAAATCTTTATCAGAATTTAGCAATACATAAACATCTTCTACCATTTTTAATTTCAATATCTCTTCAGAGGGTATTATATTTGATTCTGGCAAGAAATACATTAGAGTAATCCAAAACTTTTAATGATTCCATAACTGTCAGGCATAAAATGGTTTAAGAAATACGGTAATCACTACAATTCTGATACAAAAGTAAAAATAAATAGTAATATTCCTTTTGTTATCCAGCCCATTTTAGTTTGTTAATAGGTTCATATTCATTATTAATACTCGAAATATAATTTTTACGAGCAATAATAGTTGAATATTACCATCCAACAATAACAAAAAAAGGTCGCCTCCGAATAAACGAAAACGACCTTCACTACTTTAAAACAAAAAATTATCTTTTTATTATTTGTATTCTTCCCAACTCTTGATAGCGATATCATCAATGCTCATGGTACAGAAGGCTTGGATAAATGCACTTGCCAAACGCGCATTAGTAATCAATGGAATATTCAGGTCAATGGCTGCACGGCGAATTTTATACCCATTATCAAGCTCTCCGGCAGTCAAGTTCTTCGGAATATTGACTACCATATCTATTTCTTTTTTATGAAGCATATCCAAAGCTTGTGGATGCCCTTTCTCACTTGGCCAGTAAACAAGGGTACTTTCTATTCCATTCTCGGCAAGTGCTTTGTGAGTACCACCGGTAGCGAAAAGTTTATAACCTTTGTTCACCAACATACGAGCTGCGTCCATCATATCGGCTTTCTGCTTCATGGTTCCAGTTGATAGCAGAATGTTTTTCTTCGGAATACGATACCCGACAGAAAGCATAGCTTTAAGAACAGCACAGGAAGTATCGCTTCCAATACAACCAACTTCTCCGGTGGAAGCCATATCTACTCCCAATACAGGGTCGGCCTTTTGCAAACGATTGAATGAGAATTGAGAAGCTTTGATTCCTACATAATCCAATTCGAACAGATTTTTGTTCGGCTTTTCTACAGGCAGACCAAGCATTACTTTCGTTGCCAGTTCGATGAAATTTATCTTTAGAACTTTGCTGACGAATGGAAAGGAACGGCTGGCACGCAGGTTACATTCAATTACTTTAATATCATTGTCTTTTGCCAGATATTGGATATTGAACGGACCGGATATATTAAGTGCTTTCGCAATCTCACGGCTAATACGTTTGATGCGACGTACTGTTTCTACATACAGTTTCTGTGGAGGAAACTGGATTGTTGCGTCACCGGAGTGCACTCCTGCAAACTCGATATGTTCGCTGATCGCATAGGCTATGATTTCTCCGTTTTGCGCTACAGCATCCATCTCCACTTCTTTAGCATGTTCTATAAACTGGCTTACTACTACTGGGTGTTTCTTTGAAACATTTGCCGCTAACTTTAGGAAACGTTCCAGTTCTTCCTGATTAGAACAAACATTCATTGCTGCTCCGGAAAGCACGTAAGAAGGACGAACCAACACGGGGAATCCAACTTCATCTACAAACTCATTGATATCATCCATAGAAGTCAGTTCACGCCAACGTGGCTGATCTACTCCAATACGGTCGAGCATAGCAGAGAACTTCTCGCGGTCTTCAGCATTATCAATGCTCTTGGCACTTGTTCCGAGAATATTAATATTTTGTGCATCCAGACGTAGAGCAAGGTTATTTGGAATCTGACCGCCAGTAGAAACGATTACTCCATGAGGATTCTCCAGTTCGAGAATATCCATCACACGTTCAAACGTCAATTCGTCGAAATAAAGGCGATCACACATATCATAATCGGTAGATACAGTTTCCGGATTATAATTGATCATGACGCTGCGCCAGCCTTCCTTACGGATAGTATTCAGAGCTTGAACGCCGCACCAGTCGAACTCTACAGACGAACCGATACGGTAAGCACCGGAACCGAGAACAACAATGGATTTATGATCACCCAGATAATGTACATCATTTGCTACGCCACTATAAGTAATATACAGGTAATTAGTTTGCGCCGGATATTCGGCTGCCAATGTATCAATCTGTTTCACTACCGGAAGAATACCCACTTTCTTACGATGATTACGGACATAAAGAATACCATCTTCCATATCGCCTTCAAAACCAATGGCACGAGCTATCTGGAAATCAGAAAAACCTTGTACTTTCGCTTTTTTCAGCAATTCATCAGGAAGCTCGACCATCTGTTTATGATTCTTGCCCCAGCTATGCAATTCTTCAGAAGTCCTCATTATATTCATCAACTTCTGGAGAAACCATTTGTCGATCTTTGTCAAATCATGAACTTGATCGATCGTATATCCGGCACGAAAGGCTTTAGAGATGACAAAGATACGTTTATCAGTCGGTTCACGGAGTGCTTTATCTATATCAGAAATGACAAGTTCTTTATTCTCCACAAATCCATGCATTCCCTGCCCAATCATACGAAGACCTTTTTGAATTGCTTCTTCAAAGGTGCGTCCAATTGCCATAACTTCACCGACAGATTTCATGGATGAACCTAACTCTTTATCGACTCCATGGAATTTTCCTAAATCCCAACGAGGTATTTTACATACAACATAATCCAAAGCCGGTTCGAAGAAAGCGGAAGTGGTCTTTGTTACTGAATTTTTCAGATCAAACAGTCCGTAACCAAGTCCTAGTTTGGCAGCGACGAAAGCCAGCGGATAACCGGTTGCTTTAGACGCGAGTGCCGATGAACGGGAAAGTCGGGCATTCACTTCAATAACACGATAATCTTCCGATTCAGTATCAAAAGCATATTGAACATTACATTCACCGACAATACCAATATGGCGAATAATACGGATAGCAAGCTCGCGAAGTTTATGATATTCTTTATTGGTCAATGTTTGCGATGGAGCAATTACAATAGATTCACCGGTATGAATACCCAGCGGATCAAAATTTTCCATATTACAAACGGTGATACAGTTGTCGAAACGGTCACGTACTACCTCATATTCTACTTCTTTCCATCCTCTCAACGACTTTTCTACCAATACTTGAGGTGAGAAAGAGAAAGCTTTTTCTACCAGAATATCCAGTTGTTCCTCATTATCACAAAATCCCGATCCTAAACCTCCAAGCGCATAAGCCGCACGAACAATCACCGGATATCCCAATTCTCTAGCTGCACGACGAGCCTCTTGCGCATTTTCTACTGCTTCACTCTTGATTGTTTTTACATTAATCTCATTCAGTTTCTGTACAAAGAGTTCACGGTCTTCTGTATCTATAATAGCTTGTACCGGAGTACCGAGCACTTTCACATTATATTTTTCAAGGGTTCCTTCTCTATACAATGCCACACCACAATTCAACGCTGTCTGACCGCCAAATGCAAGCATAATACCTTCCGGTCTTTCTTTCTGAATGACTTTTTCAACAAAATAGGGAGTCACAGGAAGGAAATAAATCTGATCCGCGACTCCTTCAGAGGTCTGCACAGTAGCAATATTCGGATTGATAAGGATTGTCTCAATCCCTTCTTCTTTCAAGGCCTTGAGTGCCTGCGAACCGGAATAGTCAAACTCACCGGCTTCACCGATTTTCAAAGCACCGGAACCTAACAGTAATACTTTCTTTATATTTTCTTTCATTGATTCTATTTTCTGGATCGCCACATATTAACACAGCATCAAACGATCTATAGGCCGCGCAATAGAGTGGCAAAAGTCTATTTATAATAATTTCACGAACTCGTCAAACAAGAATTCCGTATCTGTTGGACCACTAGCAGCTTCAGGATGAAATTGTGCTGAAAACCAAGGATTCTTTTTGTGTTTTATTCCTTCATTCGATCCGTCGTTCATATTAATAAACAGTGGTTCCCAATCTGCACCTAATGTATTATTATCGACTGCATAACCGTGGTTTTGAGAAGTTATGAAACAACGTTCAGTACCAACCATACGTACAGGCTGGTTATGACTGCGATGTCCATATTTCAATTTATATATTTTAGCTCCTCCGGCTTTAGACAATAACTGATTACCCATACAAATTCCAAAGATCGGAAGTTTTTCATTCTTCATTGCTTTACGAATATTCTGTACCGCAGAATCACAAGTGTCAGGATCTCCAGGACCATTGGATATAAACAATCCATCAAACTCAAGCCCATTAAAATCATAATTCCAAGGAACACGAATCACTTCTACATTCCGTTTCAACAGACAACGAATGATATTAGTCTTCACCCCACAATCCACCAAAACTACTTTTTTTAATGAAGAATGAGGAATAAGGAATGAAGAATCGGCTGCGCTATAATTGCTGGTTCCATCAGGCAAATAATGAATAATTTCTTTGCAAGATACTTGATCAACATAGTTTATGTCAGCATAAGACGGAAATTCTTCATTCATCATTCTTAATTCTTCATTTAACCCGCCATTTCGTTCTTCATTTAATCCGTCAAACACGATTTTTCCCATCATTACCCCATGTTCACGAAGAACTTTAGTCAGTTCTCGGGTATCGATACCAGTAATACCGGGTATCTTTTCGCGTTTCAACCAGTCTGCAAGGTCTTCTACCGCATTCCAATGGCTGTACTCGTAAGAATAGTCACTTACAATAATCGCCTCCGCATGAATCTTTTCGCTTTCCATAAAAGTAGCGAGTCCATTCGGTTCGATAGTAAAAGGAGGAATTCCATAATTACCTACCAATGGAAAAGTAAGAGTCATCAACTGTCCGGCATACGAAGGGTCAGTCAGACTCTCCGAATATCCGGTCATAGCGGTGTTAAACACTACTTCACCCGCCACCGGCTTCTCGTAGCCAAACGACTTACCGCTGAAACGGCTCCCGTCGTCAAGGATTAATGTCACATCTCTCATTCTTATTATTGAATCGTTGTATGGTTGTTTAAAATTGATACATTTGTTCGATATAGTTGATAAACGCTTGATTTACCATCTTTACACCACCCGGAGTGGGATAATCACCACTAAAATACCAGTCTCCCGTATGGTTCGGACAGGCTTCATGTAGTCCCTTTAATGGTTGGTAGACAATCTCAACTTTTGCTTTTGTCCCTTTTGGAATCAGCAGTTCCACCATCTTAGCAGAAATCTCTTCATCAGTAAACGGAGCATAGATTTCTTTCACATAATTCACCATTTGTTCTTTTGGCAAATCGACCTGATCTTTAGACTTCCGGTACGCAGCAGCAATTACATCTTTCATATCACGCTCTTTCAACAGTTCGACGGCCGCTTTAAAAGCAATAAACTCACTCATTCTTGCCATGTCGATACCGTAATAGTCGGGATAGCGGACTTGAGGAGAAGAAGAAACGATGACAATCTTCTTTGGACCAAGACGGTCGAGAATGCCGATAATACTTTGCTTCAATGTCGTTCCACGTACAATGCTATCATCAATAATCACCAGATTATCGACACCGGAAACAAGACTCCCATAGGTGATATCATACACATGGGCAGCAAGGTCGTTGCGACTATTGCCTTCTGCAATGAAGGTACGAAGTTTGATATCTTTAATCGCTACTTTCTCACTACGAATCCGACGAGAAAGAATAGCTTCCAGTTCCTGCAAATTCGGATTATGTCCTAATGCTGCTATCTGTTGTACTTTCTCTTCATTCAGATGATTGTCCAAACCTTGCAACATTCCATAAAAGGCTACTTCAGCCGTATTAGGGATGAAAGAGAAAACAGTATGATCTATATCGTTATCAATAGCTTTCAAGATGTTAGGCACAAGTTTTTCACCCAACAGTTTCCTTTCTTTATAGATATCCACATCACTGCCACGAGAGAAATAGATACGTTCAAATGAACAAGCTCGTTTTTCACGCGGCTTATTAATTTGCGAGGTTCGCAATTTACCCTCCTTATTTATTAGCAATGCCTGTCCAGGCAGCAGTTCCTTAATCTCTTCTACCGATACATTTAAAGCTGTCTGAATGACCGGACGTTCAGAAGCCAACACCGCAATCTCATCATCCTGATACCAAAATGCAGGACGAATCCCCCAAGGATCACGGATTGCAAATGACTCGCCACTCCCGTTCAAGCCACAGATTACATAACCTCCATCCCACTCTTTACTGGAAGTACGTAACACATTGCTCAAATCTATATGGTCCTCGATATAATGCGTAACTCCCATTCCAGTCAGTCCTCCGGCTTCGGCTAGGTTAAACAATCGCTCTACTTCACGGTCCAACCGATGTCCTACTTGTTCCAACATGATATAAGTATCAGCATACTTGCGCGGATGTTGTCCGATAGCAGTAATTCGGGCAAATATTTCATCAACATTCGTCATATTGAAATTACCACAGAGAGCTAAGTTTTTGGCACGCCAATTGTTTCTTCTTAAAAACGGATGGACATACGAAATCCCGGTTTTTCCGGTAGTCGAGTAACGTAAATGTCCCATATAGACTTCACCGGCAAAAGGTAAAGAGCTTTTAGCAAAATCCGCATCATGCAATTGTTCGGGAGTGAGATCTTTAAAATTACTTTGAATGTTTTCGAAAATCTCTGTGATGGCACCAGAACCTAAAGCACGTTCACGAAACATATATTCTTCACCCGGATTCGCTTCCAGTTTCACACATGCCAATCCCGCGCCTTCCTGTCCGCGGTTATGTTGTTTCTCCATCAGCAGGTAGAGTTTATTGAGACCGTACATCCACGTTCCGTACTTCTTCTCATAATACTCTAACGGTTTGAGTAAGCGTATCATGGCAACGCCACATTCATGTTTCAATTGTTCCATTGATAGATTTGCAATTTATAAATTACCAGATTCTTATTCTACTGTTACCGACTTGGCCAAATTTCGTGGCTGATCTACATCCATTCCTTTACATACCGCAATGTGGTAAGCAAGGATTTGAAGAGGTACCGTAGTTATTAACGGGTCAAGGCACTCGATTGTTTCGGGAAGTTCGATACTACAATCTGCTATTTTACTGATTACCGTATCTCCCTTAGTCACAAATGCAATTACCTTTCCTTTCCGAGCTTTGATTTCCTGAATATTACTCAACACTTTCTCATAAAGTCCATTTTGAGTAGCGATCACCACTACCGGCATTTCTGCATCAATCAGAGCAATGGGACCATGTTTCATTTCCGCAGCCGGATAGCCTTCGGCATGAATATACGAAATTTCCTTCAATTTCAATGCACCTTCAAGAGCTACAGGATAACTATATCCGCGTCCCAGATAGATAAAATTATGAGCATAGGTGAAAGTCTTCGATAATTCAGCCAATGTATCATTCAGTTTTAATACTTCTTTCATTTTCTCAGGAATATGATTCAATTCCTTTACGATAGTCAAATATTGTTCTTCGCCAATCGTACCTTTCTCTTTAGCAAGTGTCAAAGCCAACATAACCAATACCGTAACCTGACCGGTAAATGCTTTGGTAGAAGCTACCCCAATTTCCGGGCCGACATGGATATATGAACCTGTGTAGGTAGCACGAGGTATGGAGGAGCCGATAGCATTACATATACCATATATAAATGCTCCGCGGCTTTTTGCCAAATCAACGGCTGCAAGCGTATCCGCTGTTTCACCACTTTGCGAAAGAGCAATCACTATATCGTGTTCATCAATCACCGGATCTCGATAACGAAATTCGGAAGCATATTCTACTTCTACCGGAATGCGACAGAAACTTTCAATCAAATGCTTGCCGATCAATCCCGCATGCCAAGAAGTACCACAAGCAACAATTATAAATCGTTTTGCATTTAGCAAACACTCTTTATGATCGATAATTGCTGATAGTACTACATTATTCGCTTCTACATTGATACGCCCACGCATACAATCACGAATACAATCCGGCTGCTCAAAAATCTCTTTCAGCATAAAATGCGGATATCCTCCTTTCTCCAACTGTCCGAGATTTAGCTCTACCTTCGTTATTTCAGGAGTTGTTTCCACATTATTCAAATCAACGACTTTCAGTTCTTTTCCCGGATGAATGACAGCTATTTCTCCGTCTTCCAGATAAACAACCTTATCCGTATATTCTACTATTGGTGTAGCGTCTGAAGCCAGAAAAAACTCATCTTCCCCAATTCCAACCACCAACGGACTACTTTTACGGGCAGCTATGATCTCGTCAGGATGTTCTTTATCAAGAATAGCAATCGCATACGCTCCAATCACTTCACCCAATGCCAACTGAACGGCCGCAAGCAAATTAACTTTATTGGTTACTTTAATATATTCGATTAATTGAACGAGTACCTCTGTATCAGTACTACTTTTGAAAGTATAGCCTTTGGCTTGAAGTTTTTCTTTGAGAACAGCGTAATTTTCAATAATGCCGTTATGAATGAGAGCGAGTTTTTCGGAAGAAGAGTAATGAGGGTGAGCGTTAGCAGAACAAGGTTCCCCGTGAGTAGCCCAACGGGTATGGGCGATTCCGACTGTACCGGAAATATCTTTCTGAGTGACGAAATTTTCAAGATTCGAGACTTTACCTTTCGTCTTATACACATTCAATTGTTGGTTATCACTGATCAGTGCTACCCCCGCGCTATCATATCCTCGATACTCCAGCCGCTTCAGTCCCTTTATAAGGATGGGGTAGGCTTTTCTTTTACCAATATAGCCTACGATTCCACACATATATTATGATATTTTTATTTCGTGTGCAAAGATACATATTTTAAATAACATAAAGACAACCATTTCTATATTTATTTGACATAAGCACATAAAAAAGTTGTAAACACATCAAAAAGTTAAATAATATATTATTTTTACCTCAAAAAGAAACAAATTACGATCGCATTCAAATAACTATTCAGATACTATCAATTTAAAACTAAACCAAAGTATTCTGATTACAAATTAAAAGAATAAGAACAAGGTTCCTTATTTAGTGTCACACAAAAGCAACAAAACAATATCATTATGAAATTAAATAATTAACTTTGCCAAACATTTTGATATCTTAAACAGATATTACTATACAATAAAGCTATAAAGAATGAAGAAAAAAGAACTTTTTAACAGCGAAACAAAAAGATCCATTTACCAACAGCAACCCCAAGAAGCGGGTCTCTACGACTCAGCATATGAACATGATGCTTGTGGTGTCGGTATGTTGGCAAATATTCACGGAGAAAAGTCACACGACGTTGTTGAGTCGGCTTTAAAAGTATTAGAGAACATGCGTCATCGTGGTGCTGAAGGTGCGGATAACAAAACAGGGGACGGTGCAGGTATTATGCTACAAATTCCACATGAATTTATATTATTACAAGGTATTCCCGTTCCTGAAAAAGGACGTTATGGTACCGGATTACTCTTTCTACCTAAAAAGGAGAAAGATCAGGCCTCTATTTTAAGTATCATTATTGAAGAGATCGAAAAAGAAGGACTTACATTGATGTATCTGCGTAATGTACCTACTTGCCCGGAAATTCTAGGTGAGTCGGCTCTTGCAAATGAACCGGACATCAAACAAGCATTTATTACCGGATTTACAGAAACCGAGACTGCAGACCGCAAACTATATTT
>NZ_JAQVBV010000107.1 GCF_028690125.1 Bacteroides sp.
TTAAAAGATTTTCCGTTTTTAGAGGGAAACCGCGAAATGTTTTTTGTTTCGTATAATTTGTTTAGTCTGTAGTTTGCTGTCTCCCATGAGCACCCAACTGTTCTGGCAATTCCATTGACTGTTTTATTCTTCATGTATACCCCTCAAAAAAATTAACGGTTATTTGATTTGAAATCAACAACCGTATTTTCATAGTATTTTACATGAATTGGTTTTCCGCCTGTGTTAATAACGCGGGTTGTACTAAATATCTTTCTTCCGAGTTTTCCGAGCCTTGCTGTAAATGCCTTTTCCTTCACCGGTGTGAGGTTCTTCATCTGGCACCATGTTTTATACCAGTTATATGTCTGGTTCTTTTCAGTCGGGAACTCGTCTGCCTCGCAATCCCTCATACACTGTTCTTCAAATGCGGTTACGTTGTCCGAGTGAAGGAGATAAGTATTTTCAACTTCTTCAACGCTTAGACTGTATGAGAATTTGCGGTTTTCGAATACAGTTTTCAGTCCTTCAAGCATTAAATTAACAAATCCGCTTTTCTCTTGCTCTGTGGTTATTTTATCTATAAGCCCTTCGTCAATTTCTCCGTCTTTGAAGGTGTACGGGAATTCAACCAGTAACCACCTGCGATAATATGCGAAGTTGTCAGAGCGTGCAAATGGTATCTTGTTGGCTGAAAACATCAGTTTAGCGGTGTTTTCAAAGCTGAAAGAGTTCTGATACTTCCGCTCACCGGTCAGGTACTTGTCATTTCCGGTTAAGGTGTTGAATACTTCATTTGTCTGCAATGGTGCGTTTTTCAGGTCAGGGAAGGCGTTTAATGTCTTTCCGTAAAGGTTCGCTACCCTGTATTTGTCTGTTTCAAGCTGGTGCAGACTTTCACCGCTTACCATTTCATACCCGAGTATGGTTTTAAGCAGGTTAATGAACACTGATTTACCGTTTGAACCATTACCGAACAGCATTAAAGCCTTTTGCAATTTCACGTCATATGTGAGGCAATAACCAGCGAATTCTACAAGAATCGTTTTGCTCTCTTCTGGAAGCCTGCAACTTGTGAAATATGCGTTTATATTATGGCAAGTCGCGGCTGGTTCATATGAAGCGTTAACCTGTGAAATTGTTATTACGTCCGGTGTATGTGGTATCAGTTTCCATTTTCTCATATCAAATAAGCCATTCTTGAAGTTTATGTATCTGCCCTGATCTGCGTCTATGTTTCTGCGTTCTTCAAATGTGTTTACAATAATATATTCCATGACTTCGGACACAAAGCCCGCCTTTGCTGCTGGTACGTTGTCCGGTTCCTTGTCTGGATATAAAGCGTTCCACTGTTCTAAGAAATATTCTTGGTATTCGTCCCTTATGATTTTGTTTATTGTCCGGCTTGCGACGTCGTTTTTATACATACCGTCTTTGTAAAGGAAGAATTCACCTGTGTCTTTCATTGTAAACAGTGGTTGTTTCTGAATTACGCGATCCGCGACTTCGTTAAATGGGAGTTTTATTTCTCCGTCTGCCTCTTCGTTTTTCTCATTCCGCTTAATGTTCTTTTCATGGTTTTTGATTACTTCATTTAGTTTCTGATTCAGTATTTTAATTGAATCAGTGTCTTTTATATTAAAGTGGCTTCTGATTTTGAATTTTATTAATTTCATACCGTCTGATTTACTTATGCCAGACATGTATAAGAATATGACATTTGAGGCAATCTCAACGTTTTCCGCTTCGCTTTCTGATACTTTTACCGCAGAAATGATCTTTTCTACTTCTTTGACAGTGTATTGTTTTGTTGCTGATTCCATGTTTTAAAGCCCCCTTGTACTGTACTTTTTAAAGGAGGCGAACAGATAGCTAAAAACAGCATTTACCCGTAAGTTATTTAAACTTGTAAACCAATATTAACTTAGGGGAAAATTACTATTCTTAAACCGTCATTCGCCCGAATGTGGTTAATACGTTGTTTCCCTCTGTTCCCGGTTCGGTTGCCGCTGAATCGGGTTGAGGGGTCATTCCTAGTTTACTTTGCTTTTCTTTATTCCTTGTTTTAAGACAAAAAAATCTTTTTTCGTTGTTTACCTTGTCGGACATTTTGTTATACCGCCTTCGGGGTTAAACAGTTCTTCTAGTACCATTGCTGTATATGTCCCCATTTTAAGTACCCCTCTTCCTCTGTCGATTTCGTCGTATGTGTCGGGTGTTACATATACCGTTACGGCTATTTTGTTCTTAGTTGCTTTTACTGCCATGCTATACCTCCGGGTTGTCTTAGGTAATCCACTTTTTCTATCAGGTATTACCATAACTAGATATGTTCTTCTTCATATAAATAACTTTCGGAAGTAAGAGCTAAAGCTAAGGTAAAAAAGCAGTAAATAAGTTTTTTGCCATCTTCGGCAGGTCTGAAAAGTTCTTATATACACCAATATAGGCACAAACCTATAAGAAATATTCGATTTTATCGGATATTTTGAACCAGTTAAGGGGAAAATCCTTGAAACTACACCATCAAAACTAATGTTAGGGCAAACAATAACAGAAGGCTTTAAAAATAGAAAAGTCTGTCTAAGTCTGTCAAAGTCTGGCTAAGACAGGCTTATAGTTTCTTCTGATTATGGTTTTGTTCAGATAAAAGAGACCCTATAAATAGAGAGGGTAGACAGAATATAAATTATCCACCCTTATTCGATTCATCGTCAGCATAGAATGATTTTGCGCATTCCTGGCATTGGTATCTCTGTCTTTTTCCGTGTGTCACTGTCCGCCTGAACAATTCTTTTCGTTCCTTGTAGCTCTGTAGCTCTAAATATTTAAGGTATCCTTTTATAATATCTTCATTATTCTTGATTATAGGTAGTCTGACTATCGTATCCCCCAAACAGGAAACGCTAACAAAAGATAAAAGCTTTTGGAATATGCCCTAACCTGTGTATTTCTGGATAGAATATTCAATTTTGGGCGTATCTCTAATAAACGCTTTGTAATTGCCCACCAAAGCCATGGAGAACGCGTACAAGAAGAGATAATCAAAAGTTAGGGTATTTCTACCATGTTAGAAAAGAACTTTTTAAAAAGAGTGTTTGGAGAGGTCACGGCTTTGTGTGATAACGACATCGGACATGGAGGAATGATATGTGTTAGCCGTGACGTGTGGAAGCGCGCCGGGAGAGATGGGAGACTTGGCGCGTGTGTGATATAAGCCGGCGAAAGACCCGAAAAGACCGGCTTGTTTATCTTGATAATGAAAAAATGTTTTTGGGGGTTATAGTCGGGTTTATAGAACTCCCGAAAACTGTCTTCACTATACTATACGTGTTTAAACTATTTAAAATTATTGATTAGTTAGGTTTTACCTAACCAATTTACGCACCTTCTGGCCGGTTGGTCGCTATATACATGATGTGACATTAACTGGACTACAGTGTATTCGCCGCGGCAACAGTAAAAAAGAACCTGTTGAAGCGGCGGCGGCAAAAAAACGTCCAGCCACAAATAATTAACTAAAACGGAAAGAAGAAATTTTGCAGAATTTTTTTGTTAACGCCGTGAATATTTTATATCCTGCAACCGAGGTCACTTCTCTCTTCCGGAGTTAATGTCATCCAATAGTCTATTAACCCATTTGGAGCATCCTGGTCACACTCAAACCCGGCTTGCTTGCCGCCGGTAATAAATTTGTCCTCTGCTTCTTCGTCGTCGGCAATTCCAAGTTTACGCAGTTGGTCAACGGCGTTGTAGTAATTCCAGATCCTCGAGTACACAAGCCACGTGAGTTTCGCTTCCCTCTCATATTTCTCAATCTTCTTGAGCAAATCAGGATACTCTTCTTTGTTGGCTGCTTTCTGTTCTCTATACCTACGCTCGGGTAGTCCAATATATTTTGAAGCTTCTGCCTGTGTCATTCCGGTTCTTTCAATTAGGAGGTACATAGCCAGAGCTTTGTATTCATTGTCCGTGTTTTTAATGCTCTCTCTGTACTTCTCTGTTTTCATGTAGTCGTTGCTTAGTTTGACCGTTGCCTCGTATAGCTTATCCGCGTCACCGCTTCTTTTCGCGTCGTACACACATTCGTCTATTGCTTTATCAAGCACGTGGTTATATTCGTCCTTTAGCTGTGCTACAGTCTTAACATTTTTATTCCATGCATTTTGTTGTACCATCTTTAAACCCCCCAATTTATCAAT
>NZ_JAQVBV010000006.1 GCF_028690125.1 Bacteroides sp.
TTCCACCGTGCAAAGGTAAAGACCAATACATCCAAAGAAGAAAAAAGAGCCGATAGATTATCAACAAACTATCAACAGCTAAGACGATTATGATACTTTTTTAGTCATAAACAACCTGAGTAGTTACTATTTACATGAAGCTAAAACCAAGTAGTTTATACAATAAGCATTTTGCACAGTGCAAAAATAATGATTTGTATACGTAAAAAGAAACCAATCGGTATGTTTTAAAACACCGAAACCCAATTTAACTTATATTAAAAAACTAGCTAATACAGATTTATATTTCTGATTTCATCCCTATTCTGCGCCATCACATAGCGCATGTTGATAATAAGGATAATATCTATCAGCTTTCGGTTACTCAGGGTAACTCAAGTGGAAAAATCAGTATATTTGTCCTAGTTTGTGCGTAGGAAAAAGAATCGTTCAGGTATCATCTGTGCGGTGGTTGTCAGTAAAGTTCGTGGGCGATCCCGAGAAATATTCGGGACAGCTAAATTTACGGAGGAGCCAACACCCTTTTTAGCAAGTCTCAATTATGGTTGAGCCCTCATATGGTACGGTGTCCAGTTCTACGTTCTCATTTTTGAGCACATTTTAACAAACAAATAAGCTGATAAGATGTAGACTTGAATCACATCTACCACTACATGGACAAGTTATATAGCATGCAGATGGATTTGGCTCAGCAGATCAGTGTGGTGCATACACGGCAAATTTTTGGTACTCAACTTGGTCTTATGTTCTACGATTTAGTCGCCTTTTACTTTGAAGCGGTTATGACTGACGTATTTCGTAAGCCAGATTTTTCCAAAGATGGTAAAACGGAGAGTCTGTCACAGGTTGTGCTCGGGTTACTTGTCAGCGAGGATGGTTATCCTCTCTCATAGTCGTTGTACAATGGTAGCCAGTATGATGGATTTGACATGATTCCAATGATAGATGACTTCAAACAGCGGATACACAAGGCGAGGACTTCATCATCGTTGCTGATTCCGGCTTGATGAACGGGAATGACGTTGCATTGCTGCGAAAGGACAACTATAAGTATGTACTTGGAGCGAGGATAAAGAGCTAGAGTGCAGAGGTGAAGAAATAGATTCTTCAGCAGGACAAAAAAGACGAAGACTACAACGAATACAGGCGTAGCAACGGGGAACGTAATGGGTCATTAGAATTTCGAAAGGATCACTGGAATGCGCCCCATGTTTCATTTTACCGAACGGAGGATAGTAGCACATATGTTTCTGTTTTATACCTATAATGTATATAAGGAGTTAGAGCGCATCATAAATTGAAAGGTATAGACATGAGTGCTGATAGGATACTGGATGTTGTAAGAACAACAACTACTATTGGGGTAAACATGTCGAAGAATGGAAAGGTATATACCAATTCCTGCCGGCAAAGTATCAGGTGGTCAAATCACTTTTCGAAGGCAAAGAGGCAAATGATTCAATTGAATGAGGCATTGAAGAGGTCTTTAAAATACTATTTGGTATTTTACCATTAAAAAAAGAGAGCAATGCAGCAAAATGTAAATGATAAAATATTAATAAATGGTATATTGGCATACAATTTAAACCAAGTAGCTATATAATAAACATCTTGTATGCCGCTAAAATAATGATTTCCGCATCGCAAAAGAGACTGCTTGGTATGCCTTAAACACCGAATGCAAATTTAATTTTTAATAAGAAATAAATCAATAAAGATTTATACTTATACGCTAAGTATTGACTTCACAAAAATGAAATGCATAAAAATTTAAACGAATATTATTTTTGTTTACATACAAAGAATAAAACAAGTGTGTTTTTCAAAAAACAATAATAGCCCTCAAACCGTATAGAACAGAGGGGATACAAAGCAATATGCATAATTATTTCGCAAAAAAAACAGAAAGATGAATGGCTAATGTTTATCTTGCTCTTGATCTTGATCTTACATTCACAATCTACGGTTACACTTTAAATGCTGCTCGTAGTCATAAGCATCCAGCTTCGGAACTGACTTATTGCTCTTATCGTTATAAAACAAGCGCAAAATAAGCACTGGCCAGAACAAGGGAATAAGACACATCAGCACTAAATTCCAATTAATATTGAATGAGCCGTCAGATGACCGTTCTACTTTCTTTTTCTCTCGACGCACCTCTTTCGGTTTCTTCTTGGATTTTTCAGATGTGCTTCCTAAAAAGCGAAGAATGCAATGAAAAGCATACCAAGCACTCGCTACCAAGCAAGCACCAAGTAGATTATCTTTCGCAAAAAACAGATAAGCAACAGCGACCCATGCCAGAATAGCAATGACTTCCTGAAGCTTTTGTAGAAGATAAACGATTCCCGCTACAATAATAATACCTATGATAATACTACTAATGATTTCCATGACTCTTATATCTTATTTCACATGCAATTTATCATGTCTTTTTCCAACAAGTACTCTATGGTACTTCTCTCTTTTTACATAGCTAATCCTTGAAGTGAATGCTTTTACAAATATAACAAATATTATTTATTTTCCAACCGCCTTACCGGTATTAATATCATTAAGTGTGAAATATCTGAGAAATTGATGCCTTTCTCATTCCAACTTTTCCAATGCTTCCATTTTTACATTAAACCGATTTTGTATATCAGCCAACCGACTATTCTGCTCTGTCTTATATTGCTCAAATAGCTCGTTAACAGACTCCCGAATCAGCGAAGCCCTGCTTTTAAGCAGTTCACTGGTGGGAGAAACAAGTTCTTCCTGCATAATTTCAAGAATAGACATCTTCTCATTGAAAAGCCGGTCCAGACTGATGTACGATGCGTAAAACTCCAATGCCTTAATCAAAAAGTCGGAGTTCATGCCTTTTCCATTCTCCAAACGGAAAATATAGGTTTGCGTAACACCTAGTCTTTCTGCCACTTCCGTTTGGCTCAACTTGAATATCTCACGCACCATCTTTAGTCTTTTCCCCAGTTGTTCACTATTCATCTTTTACTTGCATCTTTAGATTAAATACCAACACTCTCATTTAGTTTTCCATTCAGGAAACCGATAAATTCAGTGATACGCTCTTCAATATCATTCTTTGCCGGAATAGGGCTGTAAGCGAGCAATGATAACTCCCGTTCATACACTGGACTTATTTTTTTCCATATTGCTCCGAAATCAGTGAGCAATGGTGCTTCATGTAGCGAATGTTCCTGCCATCCTTCCGGCTGAGTGAACACCTTTTTATCATGTTCAGCCAGTTCTCGTAAATCGGCAACTAAATTATTCCGAGCATAATTCGCACACTCTATATCAGCCAGCAGAAAGTACAGATCATAGAAGTGCCGTATCTTTCCTGCAACCCCTTCCGCCGGGTTCTCCGAAAAAGAGAACCGCAGCAGGGATACTGTCTTTTCACAGAGTGTCCGCCTCTTATCCAATATATTCAATTCAAACGGTTCCAGTCCAAATTCCCGAATATAATTCTCCAATCCGGTAGATTGGAGATATTGAGTGATAAAGCTTTGTATTGGCTTTCTCTCATACGGGTAGGGGTTCGCAAATGAATTCACCTCCACAACAATTCGATTTGCCACCTCTTGGTAATTCGTATTTATCATTGCCGGATATTCGTGCAATGATTTCCGGTATCGTGAACCTTTGCTTGTCACCCCCTCTACATTGACTTCTTTCAATCCATTGGTCATTTGAAATACGATTTTCTTGATAGCCGTCTTAACCTGATTTCCATTCTGCTCTCCTGTAAGGATAGCCACATCGACATCTTCCGAAAATCGGCTAATTAACCCATACCCCTTAGACAAGGAAGTTCCTCCCTTGAAAACGGTCATATCCGCGTATTCGCATTGCGACAACTGTCTCAGCACCAGACTAATCCAATAATCTTTTTCGATATACTGGGTTTGAATATTCAGTTCATTCGATGCGGCACGTATTGCCTGGGAAAACAAATCCTTATTTTCATCAAGTCTCATTTAATCCTCCATTTCTTCATTTGTGGTAACACCGATCCATCTATACCGAACTGAAAATAAGACAGCGGGTTTAAAGAATCATACACACGCTTTACTGATTCCTCCCCCCATAATTTTTCTACCATAGCTCCGAATAGGGCTCTGGTAGCGGGAGGGTAATTCATCAAAAGCTCGACCAATGCTTCCAGTTCATTCTCATACTCTTTGAGAATGAACAATAATCGCCTGCACGACTGGCTTACATCAGCATCGGGAATCTCCTTGATCATCTTGATGGTATCAAGCAATTGCAGGAGGGGAATGTTCTCTTCCGTAATTTCATTGTGCTGCAAGAGGAACATCACGGGAACGATTCCTCGTTGCCGTCTGTTCTTTTTCACTCTTGTGCCAATCTGCACAACATTGGGTACCTGGGTTGTCAGCGCAAACTTATTAAATATAGCGTATCCAGTCACATATCCGATTCTCTTTCCATCCTTCAGCAGTAAATCCTTTACTATCTCTTCCTGACTTGGTTTCAGTTTTCCGAAAACCGACCGGATAGGCTTATAAAACTTACCTCTGGCAAATTTCTCAATATCCCCATGCTGAACCATTCGGTTTAACTCTTTAATCACTGATTCCGAATAATTCATAGGTATATTCAGATCTCGGTATGAAAAAATCATATCCGCCTGCATGACTGAGATCTTGCTTCTAACTTCACCTGTAATAGTCATATTACCTCCTTTTTTTGCAAAGCTACAAACATTCCAGTAATTAAGCCCTATTACTGGAATATTTTTTTGAATTATTCCATTTTACGATTCATCTACTTTGCATTTCCTTGATTAAATACTTCGGCAAGAAGTTGTTTGATATCCCAATCTACTTGAATGAAGTTGGTATATAATATCCGTTCTCGCGCATCTTTGGATGCAAAGGTATAGAATTTAGGTAATGCAACGTAGCCGGATTCCTCTTTTTTGATCTCTTCCATATCAAAATCCGTTTTACAGAAGAATTTGGAGGTCTGAAACTCTTCTGCTTCGAGAATATTCAAGCTGTCCCGCCTGCCGGTTCGTGTCTTGATAAAGTCACGGGCTACCTGTCCACAAATCCAGCCGGTGGCCAAATCCGCAATCTTTGAGGCGGGAATCAGGTTGTCCATATTCTCATTCAGGTTGATAGAGGTTTTATCCCGGTCTATCGTAACGCCTTTCTTCATCTGTACAATCTTGCCGAAGATGTCATTGCTTAACCATTCCAAGGTCTCTTTGCTTCGGGCGGAACCTGACACCACATTACCAACCGTAGTGATAATTTTCTGCATACCCACTTTCCCGTAATCAGCTTCCAATTGCGGTAACTCCTGAAAGCCCAAAGTCACCGCTACCTTGTTGGAACGGGCAGTGCCAATCAATCGGTCTATCTTATGGAAATAGAGCGTAGGCAACTCATCCACAATGATGCTCGTAGGGATATTCTTTCCCTGTCCGGTATTCACCCGGGTGACAAGGCGGTTCAAAATAAGGGCGTTCAACGCACCGATGATGCTCTCCATCTCCGGGTCATTGGCAATCAGCAAGTAGGAGGGGTCATCGGGGTCGGAAACTTTCAAATCGAAGTCATCGCCATCCTTGTGGAACACCCAGTAAGATTCTTTCGTAGCAAGACGCGAAGTATAAACACGCAGTGTACCAATCATACCTTCCAACTGCTCCATTGCCTTGTTCTGCAAAGCAGTTTTGAAAGGAGCCAGCAGCGGAGCAACCTCATTATCTGTTTGCAGCACATCGAAGATGGTTTGGTATCCCTCATTCAAGAACGAAAGGATATGCGGCATATCGGAGTATTTGCCGAGCCAATAGTCCGGTATCACTTCCAAGCCTACAGAGTTGAATACCCGCCCTGTCGGTGCATTCCGTTGCAGGGAAGGATTCCACTTGATTTCGGCACGCAGCTTGTTCCCGCTTTTGTCAAACGGATCTTTCTCATAATTTACAAAGAAATAGATGCAGGCAGCAAGGAAGTTCACCGCCGAAGTCTGGAAGAACTGGTCCGAACCGCCGCCGCCCTCTTTTTTCCCTTTCTGTAAGGATTCAAGCAGTGTTTCCGCCGTCTCGGAAGCAGCGGCCAGATTGTCGATGTATTTCTTTTGAATGGGATTCACCCGTCTGGAATATTCCACATCCACAAAGTTAATCACGTTGAACTTGCATCCTTTGGGCAACTGTCCGTTTCGTTTATTCTTCAAATAATGGTAATAGAGTTTTGTGGCGAGTGTCGGAAACTTATAGTCGTAGACCACCATCGCGAACCCCTTCGCACTGTGTTGCCGGATGAACGGCTCAATAATGGAGAATGTCTTACCCGAACCCGGCGTACCGACCACCCACGTGCCTCGGAAAGGGTTCATCACATTCACCCAACCTTTGCGGAACTTGCCTTTATAATAGAAGCGCATGGGGATGTTGACGGAGTACTCGTTTTCCTGCAAGAGCTTGCACTGTTGGAAAGACTCGTTTTCAAGGTTAAAACGGTCTTTGAGCAATCCTTCCTTCAGGAACTTGGAGATATTATCCAGTGCCACGTGCACCAGCACGGTGCCAATGACGGACACCAGCATGTAAAATAGAACGTTGGCACGGAAGCCGTAGAGGGTGAAACCCCAATCGTGCAGGAACAGCCAGACGGAAGTACCCAGCAACAGGAGTCCGCAAACCAGCGGATAGAACACCTGCCGGCGTCCGTCAAACTCGATATGCTTCTTGTTGCGTGTACCCACGCAGGTAATGCAAATCAAAAAGAAAGTAGCCAGTTTGCAGTAGACGAGGTTTCCGTCTTGGTAAATAAACCATTGCTTGATTCGCTCATGAATGTCGCAGAGCACACCGCCCCAGCTATCCAGTAGTGCTGGGTCGATGGCATACTCAAAAAACTCCAGCAGGACGGAGATATAAATCACCGCCCTGAATATCTTATAGGCTCCTTGCAGCTCCTTACTTTCTTCCATAATTTTGCAGATTAGTAATTAATGGTAATAATTGGTCGGGCTTTTTGGCAAAGGTTCTTCGGTGTTTCCTGTATAGCACCGCTTTTCAGCGAATACAGCCATGCTTTCTCCTTTTCCTGTCCCTTTACTTCCGTCGAAGTCCAGTACCAGCACGCATCCGCTTCATCAGGCAGAGTGTCGCCACCACAAGTTTCAAGAACTGGGTTAATGAGGGACTTCACCGCTTTCAGGTAACGCATTTGGGCGACGGATGGCACGTAGGCACTCTGCCCGTACCGCCACAATTCTACCACCTGTTGCGCCAGCGGAGACGAGGCATCCCGTCCGGAATACAAGGCATAGGTGTTGGTGTTCCCGTCCAACGCCTCGGTATCGGCGGAGGTGTTTTGGGCAATGCCTGTCGTATCGGAAAAAGCCGACGGCTCCAAGTCCCAGAGATAAACAGCGTATCCTTTCCCATCGATGCCCGCATCATAGTTCACGTGAAAGACTACGGCAATGGCTTCCTTGCCACTTGCCCGGTAGTTGTCTAAAGGAAGAATCTCCCCATCCGTACAAAGAATCTGGCACACCGCCAGTGAGTTGTCCGGGTATTCAATATGCCCATCGCAGCCAACCAGCATAGCTGCCAGCAACAGGAACGAAATTACAATCTTGTTCATACGCTCTTATTTGATTGGAAATTTAACACCAAGTACCAGACCGGTTCTGAACAAGTCTTTGCCATTTATCATCAAGTCGCTTTTTACTTGCCAGAACAGCACAAGCCCGCTCCGCATCGCATAGTTCTGCTCATAACCTACGTGGACACCGCCGAGGAACTTATCCCGGTCAGAACCAACGGAAGCACCCAATCGGATACGTCCCACCGAGTTTCGGGTACGGACAACCGCAGGCTTATAAGCCGCCCCAACGCCCCACGCACGATAACTTTTCCAGAAGGATTCGGGGCAAACATGCCCGCATGAAGAGCAATCCTCCCATTTCAGATACACATTCCCGAAATACTCCCACGCATTGTGGTAACGGGTTTCCTGTTCCAGCCCAATGGTCACATCCCACCCGCGCTGGTACAGCAACCCTGTACCGACCTGAACAAACTTATCACCGTCCGAAGCATTGGCCTTTACCGATAACCCAAACAGAACAATCCCTATCATCCATATTTTTTTCATTTTTCTTTCCCTTTAATTATTCCACCTTGAGTAGCGCATCATGAAAACTATCCGCACTCAGCACATCCTCATAATCAATATTGAGCGAAACCGTTCGCCCCGAAATCTGCTTTTCGTTCACCTCGATGCACAGTATCTTATCATTGGGAAAGGTCAGCTTCTTGATCGCAATCACGTTCCGGTATCCGGAGCGGAAAGTGGTCGATTTCTCCAGCATCATCTCCGGATACAACTCGATGGTCTGTGCATTGGTCGCCTTCGTAATCTTCTTGTCCGAGAGTTTCAACCGTATCTCATCAATATCGAAGCGGATATTCGTCCGGTTACTGATAGAAAAATCCAGAAAGAAGTAATCGCCCGCCGTATAGATATTGTTCAGCCGCATCCGTAAACGATTACCCCGTGAACTGACATCCCGGTAACGGGCCGGTGAGTTCCATATCTTCCGGGCAAAAGCATACATATCTTCCGTAGACAGACTTACAGCGGGATTGTGATAAGGCACCGTTTCTGGTTGCCGTATCTCCTTGTCCGTGACTGCCTCCGAGATGCGGGACGTGTAAACCAGCCCGTACTGAGCACGGTAACGTTCGGTCACAATGGTAACGACTCCCAGTATGTCCCCATCCACAGCCGCCTCTTTGGGTTTAAGGCGAATCACGTTGTTAATCGGCTGGTCGCCCACCACCTTGTTGGTCGAAATGTCCACAAAGCGGATATTCTCTCCGGCTGTAACCAGAGTGGTCACCTGTTCGTTGACCGTCAACACTTCCATTTCCATGAAAGTATCTTGCGCAAAGGCGGGAAAGGCAGCCACCATTCCTACCATCGCCACTAAAAGCTTTTTCATCTGATTCTTCATTGATACTGTTTTTTTAATCGTTTTTCTTTTCCCTTCCGTTGACAAGATAGACGAAGCTGCCATACTTCAGCTTTGCCTTGTTCCTCTTGACCGAAGACGAGAGGGCATTGGTCGTTTTCTGGTAGGCATTGTTCAGTGCCTGCATTCCCCACTGTTGAAGCATATTCCCTCCACCGGAATTATTATTCAGGTTCATCGTTCCGCCGATGGCTCCGCTGGCCACGTTCTGCGCAGTTTCGCGAAACTTGCTTGACGGCACGTAAAGCCCCTCCAACCCGTCCGTATCGTACACGGACAGGCTCACCTTCACCAGCTCGTCCGCCACAAGAACACTCTCCACTTTACCCTTAACCCGCTGTGAGCCGAACCCGGAAACGGTGGCGTACAGGTAAGAACCTTTGCTCACTTTGTAGTCGCCGATCATCACATCGTCTAGCAGCCGGAGGCGGACACGGGAACCATCCGTAGCCTTGATGTCCTCGTCGATGATGGCTTTTATCAGGTTGGGCTCCGGCTCGTTTTCGGCAATTGTATTGAAGTAGTCCGAAGTCTTGTTCACCGCCTTCACTACCGTTTTGGCTGCCTCGTTCTCGTCAATTCCTTTGACGGCACCATCGGTCGCATCTATCTTCCGTTCCGCAACAGGGGCGGCTTTCGGAGCAGCTTTTAGGGTTGCTTGCGAAGCAGAGGAACGGGAGTTCACCGTATCGGCACCCGCCGGCTCAAGCCCCTTTTGCCCCTTCAGACGGGCTTCGGCCAATGCCTTGTTCAGCTCCGCCATCGCATCATTCTGCCGTTTCTGGGTGCGGTCAAGCCGTTCTTCGTCGGTAGCAGGGAGGGCAGCTTCCCCGCCGTTCATGCCGTCGCCCTTTTCCGCTCCGCTCCGGATGCGTCCCTGCATCTCCCGCAACCGTTCCAGTTCCTGAGCCTTACGGTCGGTATCCTCATCCAGCAACGCCAGATCTTCATCCGTATATTTGGAAGAATAATCCTCTTTATTTTCCTCAGTTTTTCCTCGCTCAATACTCTCCACCGCACTGTAATCCTCAATACGCCCGTAGGATTTCAACATATTCTCGTAACGGTTACCAATGCCGTCGTCCTTTATCTGGGCTTGCGGTAGGTTGGAATTGAGGTATTCCGTCGTTTCCAGCGAGGTCGCTTCTTTGATCGGTTCGGTGTCGAACAGGTCGAAGATGAAGTAAGCCGTGGCAAGCAACGGAAGAAAAATAATCAGCGGAAGGATGTACTTCGGCTGTTTGAAATTGATCTTGTCTGTCAGCATATCACTCTTTTTTTAGGTTGTTTATTCGTACCAGTTGTTCCAGAAGGAACTTCACCCGCAGGGAGTCTTCATACGTCATCGGCTTGCCCGTACCGGTCAGGGCATCTACCTCGCGTTCGAGCAGTTGCCGTTCTTCCCCGTAAGGGTCACGTCCGGCGGCAGGCTTTTTGATCACTCCTTTCTGCCGAAGCCGGGAATCCTGCCGTTCGATGGCTGTCTGCGTCTCGCCTTGCTGGTTGTAGGCACCGAACATCCGGTACACGTTGTATCCCAGACAGACGACAACGAATCCGAAGACGATGGCAAGGAACGTTCGCGGATGCAGCAACGCAAACCGTTGAGTTTTGCCCGCTACCTTATCCACGCCCAGTGCCTTGGCGGCATCCCGTCCGGCTTTCACTTCGTTTTCGCGCTGCTTTTGGTATTTCGGATCATCCTTGTCAGGCATCTTCTCTCCGAGTATCAGGTTCTTCCATCCCATGTTAGTAGTTGCTTTTGGTTCGTTGTTCGATGTCCTTATTGAGCAGTGTCCGCCAGTTCACGATTAGCAGTCCGTGGGGGTTGTTGTCCGTGCGAGGCACCCGTTTCAGTTGTCCGGCAGTCACCAGTTCACGGGTCAGGATGGTGGTGCGCCGTTCGATGCGTTGCCGTCCGTAGTAGGTGAACTCCAACTTCTCCATGTCCAGCTTGATGCTGTCGCAAAAGATGGAGAAGACAGCCGACGTGCCCATGATGTTGCTGTAAAACCCTTTTTCTTTCAGGGTATTGTACTGGGCAAGCCCGGTTTCGTCCACCAGGTACATTGCCTTCTCCATCGTGTACTTGATGTACTTGTCGTCTGGTGCCAGCGTGAAGAAGTAGTGGTGAAACATCTCCACGTGCGAGCGGGCTTCCACGTCAATCGTTTCGTCCATTGTCGTCCGTGAGACGAGGATGGGCACGGTGCCGTCCAATACGTAGATTTTCTTTTGCGAGTCGATGACCATGTTCGTGGCAGTCACCATCGAACCGATGCAGATGACCACGCAGCCCACGATGACCGAGATGGCGATGATCATCACCAATTTGATTTTGTTTTCCAGATTCTTTATGAGCATATTCTTATATATATAGGTATAGTCGTTTTTAATTCGTTATCGCAGCATCCCGCCCGTGACGGTATTCATTGCCCCGCTGGCAGCCATCTTCGCCTGTTGAGCAACCCCTTCACCAAAGTTTCGGGTAGAGAAAGCGGTGTCCCCCTCCGGTATCATCCACGAAGCAAGGTCGGGCACAAGGTTCAGGCACTTCAACGCAACGATAGAGGCCGCCATCAGGTAACCCGCCGAGAAGAAGCTATTTTGCAGATACGATGCCATCGTATTCTCCGACTGAGTAATGGCGGACAGGTTTTCGTACTGGATGCAGAGCACAATATCAAAAAGCAACAATACGTAGAAACCCACAAAGTAGAGCATCGCCCCATAGAAATGCACGGTCAGGTAACGCGTCAGCCATTTCGCCCAAGAGCTTTCCCATTTGGGCAGCATCGAGAACGCCCACTGGATGGGGCCGAAGATGGTCAACATCCCCAATAGGATTTGTTGGCAGTAGATGGTCGCCCACCAACCGATGCGGAAGGTAATCAGTGCGATAATCATCACGATTTTATCAATACAGACAGTCACGCCACCCACCAGCGAGGTAAACCACAATTGGGAGGCATCCTGTTCCATTTTCGTTACGTTCTCCACCCCGGTCTGCTCCATTGTAGCTTCTACCAGCGAGCTTTCCGTCGTTCCAGTATGGGCAATGTCCGCTTGCGCCTGAAGACGGTTGTACATCGTATCGCGCACATAGATCAGTTGTTGTATCTCCCCGAACTTGTCCGATATTTGTGTCGCCTCGGCTTCGTACAGGTCGTGCGTGTACGAACCGATGCAGTTGGGAATGTACGAGAGAAAGTCCAATACGCACCAGCTTCCGCCCCGTGCCATGCCGGTGTCGGCTGGCGGGTACCACCAGCACATCACAATAGCGATGGCCAACGGACGGAACAGCTTCATGATTTCCAGCGGCTCGTTTTTCACCATCATCTTGTAAGCCATGCTCCCAGCCACAATCAGCGAGAACAGAGCCGCCAATGCCATACTCATCTGTAATATCCACCAGAACGGCCCTTGCGAACCCGTAAAGGTCGCATCGCACAGGAACTCGTTGGTTTGGAAAATCACATCATCAATCTCTTCTTCCAAGAGACCAATGCCAAAATCTGATAATATATTGTCTGCCATTGTTCTGTCAGTTTTGGAGGGGACGGCTACTCGTTCTCATGCCGGATGCTTTCCAGCGCGACATCGCCGCCTTTACAATGTCCGGCTTATTGGCGGTCAGGTTCTGGGTAGCCTGTTGAAGCAGTTCATCCACCTTTTGCGAATTGGACAACCGTACCAAGTAGTTCACCAGCAGTTCGTTTTTCCGTGACACGTCTTCATAAATCCGCAGGTACTCCCGCTTGCGTTGGGCATTGGGCATATACGCATCCTGCGTGGAGCGGATGGCGCAGGAATACACATTATAATACTGCATCCAGTAATCGTGTTCCTCCCCGCTGCCGCCAATCGTGCGCACCCTGCCAATATTCGTCAGGTAGCCGCTCATCTTTTCCGATAGCTTAGGACCTTCCGCTTTCCAAGCCAAGTCGAGCGCACCACCCGAACGGTCTGCCACGTTCAACGCTTCCACAGCCGCCCGCTTCACCAGTGCCGAATCAATCTGTTCCGCCTTGTCCTTCTGGTTGTACAAGTTGATACCCGCTGTGGTACGGAACAGGGTTTTGTTCTTGGATGCCGCACTCTTCCCGTAATTTTCATGGAGCGTGTTGTAATACCAGGCCGGGGATAGCGTTCCCGTTCCGGATTCCATCACCGTCACCTGATTCATCTTAGCATCATCATGTTCGTAAGAGACTTGGACACCTTGTGCCCACCCCGCCGGACTTCCCAGCAGGAGCATTCCACCCAATAATAAGTTTTTCGTTTTCATTGTCAATTCACTTTTATAGTTATACCTGATTTTCGCCATCTGCCGAAGGCATCCTCAATCATTTCTTGTTTGGTTTTCGTCCGGTACACCTTCTCTTTCCAGTAACCGATGCGCAACTGCACATAGTTCCATGTAGCGATGTAAGCCCGGTTCACCAGCCATCTGATTTTATCCAGCGAGGTATTGATGCTCTCCAGTACCACCATCAGGTCGGCGGTAGAGCAAGCAGCCGCACCCGTCACGTAGAGCACAAGGTCGTAAACCGACTTATACAGGTATCCGCACTCTTTCGACAAGTTGCGAATCGCCCGGTAATTGACGGACACCAGCAGCGTGTCCGCCAGTTCGAGCTTGCCCCGCCGGATGACTTTCTCGTTGAACTCATCCAGCAAGTTCCGGTAACCGCCCAGCCGTTCCGATACCTGGTCGTAGGTCGAATAGACATTCAACCCCAGCCGCAAGGACTGGTATATTATATCGATCACGTCAAAAGCCCTCGTGTAGCGGTCAAGGTTGAAGTTCAGCTCCTTGTAATCATTTATCTGGTCTTTGCTGTAATCGTGCAACAGTTGGTTGCCATACTCCAGTGTCGCCCGTGCGATAAGCAGGCTCCGCTGGTTCTTATGGTCACGGATATAGCTTTCCACCGACGTATAATCAAAGGTCAGTTGTGCCTCGGCGCACAGAGGCAGGTACAACAGCAGCCAGAGCAGGAGCGGTCGAATCAGCTTCATCCATCGAATCGGTTTCATTAATCTAATTGGTTTCATCATCATATTTTCCGTTGTAGTGGATAGAATGGCATTGCTCCGCCGCAAACCTCAGCCACCGCTTGCGGCACTTTTCCGCAAGAGTCTGTTTGCGTCCGTTGTCTTCGTTCACGTAGGGCAGGATGTCCTTGAACACATCCAGTATGGACATCTTATAGTTCAGCATCTTGTTCAACGATACCAGATCCGCATAGATTTTCATCAACCGGGTTTCCACTTGCCGGGCAATCGCCAAGCGGTCGGAAGCCCAGAGCAGGTGGTAAGTATCATCCGTCACATCCTCTTCGAGAGGGTCGGACTTGACGTATTCCGTACTCAGCCGGCAGTTCGGGTAGGCGACTGCCAGCTCCGCCAGTTTGCCGTTGACGAGTGCTTTCTTTTCCGCATCCGTCAGTTCGGGGTTCAGGGGTATGTTCTCCACCACCTGTGTATCAGAATAGGTGGCACTGAGTTGCCAACTGATTTTCAGGATGGCACGGTGTATTTTGATACCGAGGAAGTACTTCGGCTTGCGGGCGATGGAGAGGCTGGCACTGAATGTCACCGTCCCCTTAATATTCGGAGCCGAAGCGTATCGGTAGTAGGTATAACCACTCCACCAGCCCTCTCCCTGCCACGTCAGTTTATAAGCCGTCTTGCAGTCGTTCATAATGGCGGGGATGCGGTAATAGTCGTCCGCCTGCACGTCATTGTCCGCTTCTGCCTCCGCTTTGGCTTCTTGCAACTCATCCAACTGTGTTTTCACCTGCGCGAGCTGTCCCCGTTTCTGGGTAATCAATGCACTGTTTTCGTTGATTTGCCGCCTGTACTGTGCTGCTTGCTCTTCCGTCGCCCCCGGAATCAACCCCGAAAGTCTTCGGTTTTCCGCTTCCAGCGCATCAATCTCCGTTTGAAACCCCGCCTGTTGGCGTTGGTACTCCTTCTCCTGTTTGTCCAGTTCGGACAAATCCAGTTGGTCCGATTCCGTCAATGTAGTTTCCATCGCACACGCTTTGGAGTGCTCGTCAAGGGAACCGCCACACTTGCGGCATTTATATTGCGTGGCACCCTCGCCCAACTTGGCGTTGTCCGTACAAGTCATACTAATGATGACACTTTCGCACCCTTTCAACTTGACATCATCCGCCGCCTGGTAGTAGTTCTTGGCATCGCTCTTCAGTTGGTACACGTACCCCTCTTCGTTGTCGTTGTACTCATTCAGCAAGGCTTGCAGTTTCAGTTTGAAAGTTGTCAAATCCATCTTGTAGCTGTCAAAATATTCCTCATACACCTCTTCACTCCGGTGCCAGGACTTCCGGACAATAATCTGGTAAGCATACGCCTTCTGTGTCTGCTTACCGCCTTTCGATATGATATAGCCCAGCAACGATTTCGACATCGTATACGTGTACCCGTCGTTCTGTGCGTTCAGTTGCTCGATGCGCGAACGCGACCATCCGGCATAACGTTCCGAGTTGGACAATACCTGTTCCAACTGCGAACTGCTCGGCCAGAACGAAGGGTCATTCGTTCCGAACCGCGTCCATTGCGAACCGTTGATTACGTTGTTATCGTCCGTCGGCGGGTTATATTCTGCCACCAGTTCCGAACCCGATTCCGTCCGCCCGATGTACCATCGCTGCGTGTAGTACGTCCCTTTTGTTTCATTCAGGTAATCGTCTACCCAACCCGTCAGGTTGTAAGACGAGTAGCTGAACAAGTCGGCAGCGGTAGGATTCTCTCCGAGGTACTGCCTGAAAAGCCCCGCCACCTGTCCGTCACAATCGTGGTAAATGTCGTACACGTTCTTGCCCACCTCCGCTACTGCCAATGCTTTATCCTTAAAGTTTCCATTGAATTGGGAGCTTCCCAGAATATCCATGCTCAGGTTATTGAACCCCGAAGTCGCCAGTTGGGTGCCCAATTCGTAAATTGTGCTCAAGTCCTCTTTCAGGTTCTCTTTCGTAAAATTCCCCGGCACGGATGCCAGGTCATCAAACAACGTGTTCCAATCCACATCCCCGAATTTGGAGAACTGCATGAAAGCCGCCAGCCGAGGGTCTAATTCAAGAAATTGAATATCATTGAAAGACAACCGTCCGTTCGTCACTACCGCCTCGAACTGCATACAGAGCGATTTCACCTCGGAGCAGACCTTTGTCAGGTAGGAACCCCAATACAGGGCCTGATGCGGATAGCGGAGCAGTTTTCCCGAAGCATCCCACAGTTGCGGGAGAATCTTGGAAGCTACCAGCCGGTAGATTCTCCGGTAATAATGGTTCTCCGCCCCGTCACTCCATATCCCAAGGTCGGTTAGTGCTTTTCTATCCATATATTTCGAGGTGAAGATACCTGCCGCCGCCACCTCCGCTACCCCGTATTTACCGAGGATGTCTTTCACCTGCTCGTCGTAGTATCCCTCTGCCACGGCTGCCGCTGCGTATTCAGCGGCCATCGCCGCCACCGTCCGTGTGTCATAATTGATTTTCACGTATGATTGTGCCCGTAAGCACTGCCCCGTAGAAAGGAACAGCACAAACAGCAGCAACGTGAATAGCGGCAGGGGCAGATGATTCAACTTCATGCCAATCGTTTTTCAAGGTTCAGGACTTTTCCTGCTTTGTTCACCACCTGTGCGAACTCCAGCGATTTCTCAATTCCGGAGCGTTCCCAATCCCGGCAATAGGCTTCTAACGCCTCTTGAATCGTTCCGCCCAGTTCTCTCTTGTACAGTTTCAAGGCTTCCTTTTCCGCCCGTTCCGTCGTGTAGGTCATATAGCATTCACGGGGTTCTTCCACCCCGAATACATCTCCCACCGCCCCGCGACGGATATACACCTCACGGAAGAACGAACGCCCTTCCTTGTTCTCCAGCCGATTGATGGTGAATATTTTCTTCACCTCCACATCCGTCAACCCAAGGATCGCTTTAATCTCATTGTACCGCTCCTTGAACTTCGACTGGTCCAGCAGAATCACCACATCTGAATTGTTGATGATGGCCTCCTTCACAATCGCCGAGCCGATAATATCCTGAATCTCCTGCGTGACTACGCCCACCGTCCCCCAGAATTTACGAGCAGTTTTAAACAAATATTGAATGTATTCCGCCATCAGTGGGGAAGCGATAGCCTTCCATGCTTCTTCAATTATCAAGGCTTTACGCTTCTTTTTGATACGTAGTTTCTGTTGGAAAACGTCCATGATAATGAGTGTCACAATGGGGAACAACAAGGCGTGATCCTTGATCGAATCTATCTCGAAAACGATGAACGTTTCATCGAAAAGAGAACCGTCAAAATCCTCGTTCAGTGTCTTCTCGAAATTGCCGCCCCGGTAGAAATCTTTGAGCATGAGACGGAACGAATAAAGCTCAATAGTTACGTTGTTTTCTTTACAGATATCCGGCACACGCTGCATGGCGTACTCGTAAAAACTATTAAACGACAACGAAGTAACTTTCAACTCCCTCCGCCGCTTCTCAATGGATTCAATCTGATCATTGATGGAAGACAAATCTTTCCGTTCCTTCTCCTTGGCATAAATTTCTTCTTCCGAAAGCCTCATGTCCTCCAACGTCAGTTCGCTTTCCGTCTGCATCACTTTCCGCAGAGCAGTGGACGGACTGACTATTTCCCCATTCCCGCCATCTATTCCGTTCTCATCGTCCCCGCTACCTATGCCGAACCCGCCGTTCATGCGGTCACCCATCGCCGCTATTTGTTCCGGCTCAATATATTCCAACCGCTTTTTCCACTGCCCAATCTCCTTGAGTCGTTGATGCCGGGACTTTTCCTCTTCCCTTTCATCCTCCCGATTGCGGATGTCGATACGCAAACTTCGTTGCATATCCTCCCGTTGCTGTTCGGAAAAACCCTCAAAACCATCAAAGTATGCGTCATAATATTCGGCAAGCACCATGCTGATAATCTTGTCCTCTTCCTTGCTTACCTCGCCTTGCGCCCCTTTCCATATCAAGAAAATCAGGTTCTTCAAGAAGCCCATTTTCTCCACGTTACGTTCCTCCTGG
This sequence comes from Bacteroides sp., assembly GCF_028690125.1. Lineage (GTDB taxonomy): Bacteria > Bacteroidota > Bacteroidia > Bacteroidales > Bacteroidaceae > Bacteroides. The sequence goes on from NZ_JAQVBV010000006.1 coordinate 18,104, forward strand.
TTGATGCGGAACGGGTTCATCGTAATGGGATTTTCGTTGGTGTACGAGATGTACTTCCCACCGAAATACTCGCATAATCCTTCGTAGGAGTGTCCGGTATCTACCATCACAATATCCGTATCCTGCTCGTGCAGTTGCCGCACCACCGAGTTCATGTGAAAGGACTTGCCCGAACCGGAAGGGCCCAGACAGAAGAAGTTGGAATTATCCGTCAGCTTCACTTTCCCCTCCTTGCCGGAGATGTCAATCGCTACCGGAACGCCCTGCCGATCCGTATAATAAATTTTAAGCGCAGCATCCTCGCTGTATTTAGAACGCTCCTTGTACATCATACAAGTGGCAGCATCCGCAAGGGTCAAGAAACGGTCATAATCGGGATTCATCTGGAAACAGTTTCCCGGAAAGGAGTTGACAAACAGTTCCATCTGGTTATAAGCCCGGCGGGACAGATGAATGCCCACCCTTCCGAAGCTGTTTTCCAAATGGTTGGTCGGCTTCTGCATATCCGTTGACCGGGAGCAGCACACCATCAGGTTGAAATGGGTATAGACCAGCGTTTTGTTCTCGCGGGCAACCACATCCTGCACTTGCTTGATGTCTTCCACCGCTATCAGGTTCGACGGGTCGGGCATAGAGGCATGGCGGTTTTTCTTTTTGTCCAGTGCCGCCAGCTCCCGCTTCTGACCTGGAATGTAGATAATCTGGTTATACACCACCGTTTCCGCCTCCGGTACGGAAGCGATGTGCGACATGAAATCGACCGGCATCGAAGTATTGTTCACCGTAATATCCGTATAGGGACGTACCAACTGGGGAAACGACACACTGTCCACATCCACCAGAGAGAACATTTTGAACTTCCGGTCACCCATGCTGATGCACTCTTCATCCGCTTTGTAGTTGCTCACCGAGTAGTTGCCCCGTTTGAAGTGTACGGCAAAGTAACGGTCGACAAAATCACTTGCCTCTTTCTTATTGAGGAAAGCCGCCTGCACCCCGCCATCCTTCAATTGGTCGGCCACCTTGCGGAGCTTCACCAGAAACTCGTTCCATTTTTTCTCATCGTACTGGGTGAACCGCCCTTTCTTCACCTCCTGCGTAATGGTCAGATAAGTATAGACTTCTGTATAGGGACGCCCCTCGAAATAGTCGAAGTAAGAAGCCGAAAGATATTCTCTCTTCTTCCCTTGCTCCGGTTCCATCTCAAAGTTCTGCATACAGAACACATCCTGTTTATGCAGCGCATACCCTTCTCCCAACGTCTGCACCAATGCCGTAAATAGGTTGGAATAGTGATAATAGGCATCAATATCGGCACAATACTGTTCTACCGGATTTTCGATCCGCAAGGTAGCCGAATAATCTCCACCTCTGGTATAAAAAACACCAATCCCGTCATCGGTTTCCTCAATGGAGTAATAGATCTCCCTGAAGAGTTTCTTCCGTTTACTTCCCGTACCGAATACCGCCACGGCAATACTCATGCCGACACACAGCGCAATAAAAAAGAGAATTACATACAACGTCATAATGTGAATATTTTAAAAGAGGTAAAACAGCCGGAGCTTGAGCCGCGCAAACTGCTTGGAGAAAGCCCCGGTCACAATACCGTGGCTAAACTCAAACATATAGAAATTAGAAGCCGAAGACTCGCAGCAGGTGAGGTATTCGCCAACGGGAAGAGTAAATTCCCCCGCAGTGAATGGATTCTCAGAGTAAGGTTGCACCAAGTAGTACAGCGTAGCCAGTTCCGCCACCGAAGGAACGAAAGCCCCCCGCACGGATGACAGTGCCGTAAGCATATCATCATTTTCCCTCTCTTTCGACTTGTCCAAGAGGCTCATGGACAAACTGCATCCGTTCTTGTAACCGAACGCGCAGTTATCCGGATAAAGGAGGGAGGGTTTGTACACCAACCGGCTCTCTTTCTCCACCCCATCCGTTTGGGACGGATTAATGAATCCCTCCTGTTTGGCTCCATCCACAGTCCGGAAAATCTTTCCCGAAGAAAGTCTCCGGGAAGAGAATCGCCACAGTCCGGGTTCATCCTTCAGGGCAACCGCTTTCCCGTGCTTCCCATCCGTCACATAGACAACGGCGATGGATGCGGAGTCGTAAATCTGGCTGATACTGCCGTCGTTCTGCAAGTAATGCCCCACCTTGACAGTATCCAATTTCGCTTCGTCCGAAAAAAGAAACCCGGTACGCTCTTCCACCCAGCTTGACGTGATTTTCAATCCCGTCCCCTCCAGTGCAAGGTTCAGTTGCGTCATCTCTCCCTTTCCTAACCGGGGCAACGTCGTGCGTGCAGTGTACTCCGCAGCATTCATTCCTATCCGTAAGGTTATATCACTCGGCTCATCCACCGGCGGAAGCAGTACATCCACGAACTGGTAATTATTCATGATCCGGTCAAACGGATATACAATCGGTTGGTTTGCCCCCGTAAGGCGCAACCATTGCCCAGTATAGGGCATGTAATCCGCTCTCGTAAAAATCCGTTGCCCCGACACCGACACCTTATGCAGGCGGTCGGTCATCTGGAGGCTTTCCAGCCGCAGCCGCAACAGCGAAGTGGAGTAATTCATCCGGAATCGAACAGAGAATTGATCCGAAAACGTCCGGGACAACTCTTCCCCGTACAGGTATTCCCGATAAGGTGCTTTCAACGATAAAGAATCATTGAGGTTCAGCCCAGCCATGTAAGGATAACACACGTAGAATCGAGAGAGGGAATCTCCCGTAAGGATCTCCCCATTTTCCGGCAAGAACTGTCCTTCCGGATGATACCGGAACGGAACGCCCGTCAGGGACAACTGCTCTTCAAGCGTCGCGTCACTCGGGACGGAGAATACGCCCAGCCGATCCATACGCTTCAAGAATGCCGATGGCATCCCGTCCATAGTGAATCCGAGTACCTTGCGGCTTTTCAGCCAACCGTCACGCACGGACTCCGCCGTACTGATGGTCAGGGGAACTTCATTCTTCTGTTCTTTCATCGAGCAGGATGAAAATAACAGAAGGGAAATTGTAATGTGATACAATAAGTTGTTCATGCTTGGTAATTAACTTAAAAATAGGCTCATTGCACCAACCGGGAATGAGCCTATTGTTGACGTTTTTCTAATCTGTAATAACCCCGTCATCTTTTCAGTGCAGGTTTAATTAAAACTTTACATCTTTTTGAAACTGGCATAGACAAAAATGCCTTTGTCTATCTTTTTGGTATGTAGCCCCCGCTTCTGTTTGAGGAAGATGGTGGAGGTTCCACCTCCGATAGCTATGACCAACACGATAAGACCGGCAACAAAGCCGAGAAGGCAATAAGCCAGGATGAAGCCGATAATGGCAGCACCGGCAGTCCCAGCCGCCCAATAGATGTATCTGCCCTGAATTCCCATAAATTCAAGAGGTCTTTGAAGCCCCTTGAAAATCGGGTATTCGGGATAAGTGGTTTCCTGTTTCTGTTCTGTAGTATTCATTATTAACTCGTTACACCAAAGAACAACGGAAGTGCTTGAGCAGCGGCAACCAAGAAGATACAGGCACCGACAATCATCATGATAGACTTCTTGACATCCTGTTCCTCGTTGTTCATCTTAATATACACACTAATCGCCCCGACCACGGCAACAATGCCGGCAATCGCATAGCAAAGCTTGACCACATAAGGTACATACTTGGCTATTTCTTCGGTCACCGTACTCAAAGCAGTCGTTCCCGCAGAATAATCACCGGCAGTATTTTGGGCTAAAACCGTCACTGTCCCACAAACCAGCAGGCCAACCAAAGTCTGTAGTCTTCGGGAGGTGATAAACGGTTTAAAAAAATCCTGATAATTACTTTTCATTTTTAAATTCATTTTTACTTGTTATATACTCTTCTGCAGTTGAGTTCACGTTGTTAAATCCGGTATCCGAAGAATGCCGGGAAGACAAGGGAGGCGCCAATCAGAAACAGGCAGGCACCGACGACCATCTCGATGGATTTTTTAATACCGTCTTCTCCATTGTTCATTTTGATATAGATTTGTACGGAAGCGATGATGGCAACGATAGAGGCAACGGCATAGATGATGTAAAGCACATAGAGCATCATCGTTACCACATAATCGTGCATCGTAGCCAATGAGTTGGCACCCCAGCTATAATCCACGCCCCCGCATCGGGCGGACAAGGACAACGGCCAGATCAATCCGCACAGGATAGCCATCAGGAGTTTTTTTCTACTGAAAATCATACGGTAGTGACTTGATAGGCATCCAGAAATAAAGAACCTTTCTTATCTGCCGCCAGCAGAAGTTCCTTAAAGAACTCCTTGCTCACGGTAGCACTGCCCTGCGGCTCAATCACCTCCAACTCATTTTGGACTTTCTCAATCACCGCACGGGTAGCAGAGTCCTCGCCGGGATTGAAACCGGCATCGGCATCTGAACTTGATTCAGCTTCACCAACAGAAGCAATACCGTCCTTGGAACCTGCACCGGAACCAAAACCCGAAGGGGGAGCCGTTTTTTTAGTAGTTGGAGCTTCGCAGTTCAGACCGAAAGTCGGAGAGGCAGCAGCCGTTTTCCGTGAAGAGTCAATCAGAAACCCATCGGAGGATTCCTGAACGCCAACAGCAAATTCTTCCTCTTCCAGCATGGAGACATCAAATTCTTCCTCTTCACTCTTGGCTTTACCTTTCTTACCGTAAAGGTCTCTGGAAATCTGTACTCCATAATAAAGAAGGTAAAGGACAACCAGTATCACTGTAAATATTCCGAATGGACTCATAACTATCTATTTTTATTATTTCATTTGATTGGATTGAAAAATCATTTTCGTCAGGTAATCAAAGCAGGGACTCACACAAGCCATTTCACCGGGAGTCAGGAAAAGCGTGTTCCGCCGTTGCAGACACGCCCGCAAGGGAATTCTCGGAGATTTGATACCGCCTACGGATTCGATGTTATTATCCCATTCGTCCCACGCCTTACGGTCTGAAGCCCGCCCGATTCGTGTATCTACCATATTAGGGACATAGATGACAGTACGATGCAATTTAGGAAATGCCTCTTCCAGCATTTTCAAGGCACGACCGTACCGTCCGGTCGTATCAATGGAAAAAGCCTCGTACTGGAACGGCACAATCACGTAGTCCGAAAACAGGATGATGTTCATAAACACATCACTGTCTGCCCCGCCGGGAACATCAAAAAGAACATGGAATCCGGAGTTTTTGAGTGTACGGATGTATTCAGGAAGCTTGTTCGCCTGATTGAACAGGTCAAATTTCAGAACGTCATATTTGGGAGACTCGGAATACTTTTTCAAATCTTCCTCACGGGCATAGAAAAGAGATTGCTGTGGGTCCACATCAATGATTCGCACAGGAATATCCTGTGCTGCCCAATAATTGGCCAGTGCTACACAGAGGCTTGATTTCCCTACGCCACCCTTCTTATTTGAAAAAGTCAGTATCATCTCTTTTCAATTTTCGAGCAAAGGAATAGAGATTATCAGCACAAGAAAAAGGAATACGCCAAAAGGTTTGATTATTTAATCTTTATTTTGCAATATACATTAATCAAACTATTAAATCAAACTTATAAATAAATTATATATCAATGCTATATACAAATACTGTAACATTAATCATACTTCTAACAAAACATCAATATATAATAGAAGAATGAGCGAAAACAGAGAATATATTATTAATTTTGCACAGAAATAAAATACTCGCCCAGCCATAACAGCCATAACTTAACTGGCAACCGGATGGACAGGTATTATGAAATAGGTAAATTAAGGATGGAAAAACAAGAAGACTTCGTATTGACAGCGAAAAATAGTTTCTATGTCAATCGCCCTTACGGAATGAGGGTGGATTTTGGGCAGAATGGCTTTGTCTTATTCAACAAGGCATTAAACACGTTAGGTGACGATTCTCCCGGCAAACTGGAAGAGTTGCCGTTGGAGCACTTTTCTGATTTGGAGGAACTGCCCATACAAGGAGCTGCCATACAAGAGCACGAAAAAGTCATCAACATGTTCTTCTATACCTGTCATACCGACCCATACCAACAAGAAGGATTCAGCTTTGAAAACATGAAGATGTATAACCAGTTTATTTACCCTTTATCTCTTCTTCTGAACCGCTCCTTATGACCTCTTATTAAGAAACCCTCTTCATAAAAGACAATGCAAGGCAACACCAATCTCGCTCTGCACCCAAGCATTCCAGAATATTCCAAAGTACGAACAATCTTCAAGTATAGGAAAACCAGTCCTTTAAAAATATATAATATGCTGAATATAAATAAATACTACTCTACTAAATTACTACTATTAGTCAAATAGTGTAATAGTAGTATGGCGAATTTGCAATAAGAGAGTAGGTTTATTTTAATACAACCTAACTACCGCACACGGCTTTTTCATTTAAACTTTGATTTTGGGGTAAGTTCTTAATAAGATTGGTATTTACCCTTGCATTGGCAGTTGTCCTTTACGTGCTATTCTATGCCCTTATCATCGGCAGAATATTTTGGATATTAATCTCATAACTCATTATGGATATGGAAATCAACTGAACAAAGGCAGTTGCCTTTACGGGACACAGGCAGGGGCGGATAACAACCGAACGTGATACCCTCTTTGCCAAGCTATACAACACAGTGAGCCAATTATACGCACAAGGTTATACCACTTTCCACCCGTACACGAGGCGAAGATTTCGACATCGGTTCCCTCTACGGGTTCAGCATCGTAGTCAAAACGGAATCGTCCAGCAGCAACTTGTTCGAACTTTCGCAGAACAAATTTTTCATCAAGGGCGAAAGCGGTATCAAGTACAGCTACAACAACGGAAACATCGCCGCCGACCCGCTATTGGCTTCAACGAATTTCCTCAATGCCCTCGAAAAGATGCCTACCCTGATTGAGAAATACGAAAAGGACAACGAGAAAATCTCCAAAGATATTCCCGTATTGCGAGAAGTATTGGACGGTAGTTGGAAGAAGGACAAGGAACTGAAAGAGCTAAAAGCCGAACTTGTTATCCTTGACTGCCAGATCCTCCTCTCCTTGAAACCGATTGAGCAAAGCGAACAGCCAACGGATAATGACCAAAACATCACTGAGCGTGAACACAGTGATGATATACCCCAAGAACAGATTGTCGTAGAATAAAATATTTCGGCTCCGGCGGTGATACCTGCGAGGTCATGGAATTTGTCGATAAAGAAACGTATCTCGCCGCCATTAAAAAAGGAACTATACTATAATCCTGATGGCTTCAGAGCAGAAACAATCCTCAAAGACCCGGAGCTACAGAAAAAGCGTGGACGACTTATATTATGACGAATATGGCACGGATAATCCAAAAACGATTGAGCATTATATTAAAGCGATTGCCGCAGAAACGGTTCCGCCGACCGAAACCGACAACACTCTCAGACAACCCCATCCGATTGAGCCGTCTATTTCGACCTCCGTTGTCGGTCAACCGCCGCCCCAAACCAATGGGCAGTCAGATACTATCAGGCAGAGTGCCGCACACGCCACACAGCCCTCGAACGATGCCGGGCAACCGTCATTGCCGGATAGTGTCGAAAAAGCCGCCGAACGGCTAACCCCACCAAGCCGAGGGTTCAGAATGTAACCCCTGTTAAACCGCCTCTATCTGTGCGAATGCAGGTAGAGGTGGTTTTCATTATTGGCATACACATAAATTGAAAGTCAGAATACAATTGTCGGGATATTGGGTGAGGTGGCTTTGTTATAAAAGAGATTGATATTGTTCGTCCATGCCTGCAATTGTCTGATTAAAAGATTTATTCAAAAAAAGACTGCAATCTCAATTATTTATTCTAAATTTGCGTTTTGAGTCAATTAAAAGCTTGTAACAATGAAAGAAATCAACAGGATAAAAGAGGTTTTAATTGAGCGAAGCAAGACTGGAAAATGACTGGCGGAGAATTTGGGCAAAGATGTAGCAACAGTATCGCGTTGGTGTACCAATAATGCCCAACCATCAGTCGAGACCTTCACTCGCATTGCGGAACTGTTGGATATTGACATAAGAAAATTATTTAATAAGACAAAGTAGAATATGGGTAGCATTGCTCAGTTAAAAGATATTATACAAATGATGTACAGGTAGGAAGTCGTTTATAAATAACTACATCCTATTTTACGCTGTATGCCTATAAAGAAATACAGGAAGAACTGTCGAAAGTCAATAGCGTAGATCTAATTATCAATCCCAATAAGTATGATAATTGTAGATTGTTTTGCCGTTGATTCGAAAGAAGAGCAGGAATTTGCCAAAACGCTTGATAATAGCGAGTGCGTAAGCTGTTCCATGGAGTTCGTTCATTGTTTAAAGTAGACACTCCACTAGGAGCATACAACCCCGATTGGACGGTATACGTGAAAGGTTTTGAGAATAAAGTCTACTTCGTTGTGGAAACAAAAGGAACGGACATTTTTAGTGAGCTTCGGCCTGCAGAGCAGGATAAAATCAGATGTGCACGTAACCATTTTGAAGTTGTAACTCCAGAGGTTATTGTCTCAGTTCCTGTCAAGAATGGTAGCAAGTGGCTGAAAAATTGTAACATAAATAAGAATAAATGGCAAATAGTGAAAATAATATAGAGCGTTATTGGTGTAGGACTTATAATGGTGTCCTTAATAATACTGGGTTCTTACTAAATCCGCAAAACAAATATTCTTTCACAGAGCAAAATATTGTTGATTTAAATGATATTTCTCAAAATGCGTGTATTCTTCTTTGTAATACTATTGGAGAGGTATCGTACGATTTCAGTATTATGCACCAAAGAGTAAGAGATAAATACAACGATACTTTTTGTATTTACCATGACCTTTCAAGCTATTGTAGTGAGAGTAGATTAGTTAATGATATTTTCAATTCTTGTCACATAAACACATGGAAAGAAAGCGATAAGGATTTATATCTATTTATATCCGGAATAGACTTGTGTTCAGTCAATATACATACCGTTTTTCAAATATTCATTAGCGAGATTAATGCACTCCATGAATACAAAGATAGGTTATATATTAGAGTGCTTTCAATTTCAGGGTTATGGGACATTAATTTAGAACGATTCCTTGATACGTTTTGGGGAGTAGAAAATAATATAAGGCTGTCAGTAGCACCATTAAGACAAGAAGATGTATCAACCATTTGTAAAAACAGGAACATTGATAGCGATGAATTTTTGAAAATTGTAATTGAAAAAGGACTGCAACCGTTAGCAATAATTCCATATTCATTAAGCCAATTATTAGAGACAGAATTGAGTCAGATTTACAGAGATGAACTCAGTAGTGATGAGTTGTACTACAATTCATGCATGATATTGAGTGAAAGCTCTGTCTCTAAAATTAAAAATAGAGATTTTATTTCTTCCAATAAAATGATCGCCATAGCAGCTCGTATTGCGGCAATAATGGCGTTTTGCCGAAAGGATTTCGTTACAATCTATAAATTGGACAGCAATAGAGTCGATACTCTTTTAGTCTCAGAAATTTTTGAAGAAGAAGAGACTACGGGAGAATATAATTTTACGATATTGCATAGAGATATTATAGAAACAATAATATTCTCTGGGCTTTTTTACAAGAATTCAGATGGGCGTTTTTCATTTTATCATCAAGCCTTTCAGGATTATTTAGCAGCAAAATTTATTATTAATCACGAATATGACAACGAGAAGGTTATCTCTTTATTGACAAACTCAAAAGACAGAGAAGGTAAGTTATTCGAATGGATAAGAGGGGTGAATACATGGCTGCAAAATATCACGCCCAGAATAGATATATTGAAATTCTTTATTTCACATGATCCATTAAAGGTTTTAAATGGGCGAATTATTAATGATGATCAAATAAAAGAAGAACTTGTAAAATCAATATTAGAAAAATTTAATAATGCAGAAATTATAGATAATGAATGGGGGCTATTATCTAATAATGGGCATAAACTACTTCACTCTAAAATGGCAGAGCAAATTTTGCCATATATATCAGGGAAAGAGAATCACATATTAGCTAGACGAAATGCAATGGAGATGGCAGAGGCCTGTAACTTAGTCGAGCTGCAAGAACCTTTGTGGAAGATTGTGTCTGATAATACTGAAGACATCCATGTTAGAGAGCAAGCAATGTCTTCTCTTTCTAAATTAGTTGATGATGACCAAATACTTTCAAAGTTGGTAAAAGTGGCTACTACTGATGACAAATCCGATGAGAATGATGGATTAAAAGGATACGCATTAAATATTACATGGAATAAGAGAATAATTTCAGTAGAAGAAATATTCAATAGCCTTACCAAACCTAAAAAGGATAGTTTCGTTGGTATATATAAAGCATTTATTGAATTCTTATTGCCAAGAGAATTAGACATTAAAGATTTTGTGGTTGCTTTAGAGTGGATGAGAAAAAACATCGACGAATTATACGATAGTTTATCTGTGTTTAGTAGATTGGTTTCACGTATTCTACAGTTAGGGTGGGAAAACTATAATTCCTTAGACAACAAAGACCAGTTTGTAGATACTGTGAGATTAATACTAATTCAACATCATCCCATTTTTCCTGTGCGAGATTCTTTTTTTGATACTGATGAAAATGTTTATGAAGTTCCAAAAGAAGTGAGATTTGAGGTTATTGACAAATTATTAGCCCATTGTAAAAATGATGAATTTTACAATTTTGATTTTTTTAGCTCTCGTTTAATTTTGCATGACGAATTTGAAAATGCAGTTCAGTATTGCAAAGGATCGAATAATATAGAACTTTGGAAGCGAATTTTGTGTTATTTTTCTTACGAAAATCAGGAGAGGGTAAGTTTTTTAAGAACGTCATTTCCTGAAGATGTAGATGGAGTATTCAGCTTCATTTTTACTCCGAGAACAATTGATATTAATAGAAAAATTAAAGAAAAAGCCCAACAAGAAAAAAGGGCTAAGGATGAAAAAGATGCTTTAGAATTGATTGAAAAAAAGATTTTAGAATGTATTTCCAAATATAGCGAAACAAAAGATCCATTATGGTGGGCAAGTCTCTTTAGGCATCTTGGAATGAAATATAGCAATCGTTATTATGAAGAGATTCTTAGCTCGGATATTACACATTTAGATAATTGGGCTTTATTACCTCAAGAAAAGCAACCTGAGGTAGTCGAGTTGTCTAAATATTACATTGAAAATCATAACGAAGAGAGTGATACATGGTTTGGTAAAAACATCTATTCATATATTGCATCAGCAGGATTTAAATCTTTGATAATCACTGAAATATTCGATAGTTCTTACATTGAGAATATTGATAAAAATATTCTTGAAAAATGGAGATATGTTATTATTAATTATGGGGAGAATTCAGAAACACAAGAACATCGAAATCGCAAAGAAAAATTAATAAAATGTCTGTTTGAAAAAAGCCCTCAAAAAGCCAATGAAGTTATTCGCGAAAAGATATTGATAGAAAACAATACCGGCCAATCATATCTGTTTGCTTTGCGTTCTTTAGAGCAATGTTTTGACATAAACTCTGAAACGATGTTGTTAGACTTATTGGAGCAGAAAAATATAAATAACAAATCACGGGAACAGATAATAAACCTACTGCTCGAAAAAGCTCCAGTCAGAACATTTGAATATATTAAAGAGGTATTTAGAAACCCTATTGATGATGAATTGAAAAAATATATTATTATCTCATTGTTAAGGCATAATAATGATTATGATGACGGAATGAAGTTCTGGTCATTTGCATTTCAATATATAGGAGATGATGAAAGTATTGAAAAGGAGTATTATCTTTCTCTAGCACCAGGTTGCATACTATATAGCTTTAATAATCCAGTTTTAAACGAGGAACATCTATCCTTTTTATTTGAACGATTATACAAACTCTTTCCGCCCGATGAAGATCCGAAGCACGAAGGAGTACATTATATTGGACAGAGAGAAGAAGTCGCTTCATTGCGAGATAGGCTTCTTGGTACTTTATCGAGTAAAGGAACTCCAGAATCTATACAAGAGTTAACCAGACTAAAGACTGCTCTACCAGACGCAGGCATAGAGTTTTCTATAGTTACAGCCAAAAATAATTTTAGGAATACATGCTTTGATAGGATATCTCCTGCTAATTTTCAACGTCTATCAAGAAATGGGCAATTCAGAATTATTTCCAATGGGGATGATCTACTTAAGTTAATTGAAGAATCTTTGGTTAGGTTAGAATACTTATTGCAAGGTGCTCAGCCATTATCTTCTTCACTTTGGAATATAATCACGAAAACGAAGAAATCTCAATACAGTACTAAGAAAGAGGAGTTTTTATCTGATTATATTGCATCTCATTTAAGGTATGACTTAGAAAAATATGCAATTACTCCATATCGAGAAGTCCAACTTAGATGTAAGAGAATTAATATAGATGATGGGCGTACAGGAGAAAATATAGATATTTTAGTAGATTGTAATTTAAGAGGAAAACGGAGTAGTGTCATTATAGAAATTAAAGGCAGTTGGAATTCTGAGATTCCTACTAATATGCAAAATCAACTCTATGAAAGATACATGAAAACATCTAAGTGCAATCATGGATTATACCTAATCGGCTGGTATGACAGCTCTCGTGATGTTCGGAATCGTACAGGGTGTAAGTCAATAGAAGAGACAAGAGATAAATACAAACAAAAGGCAAAAGAATTATCTGAAACCAATAATGTTAGTATTAGGTCATTTGTTTTGGATTGTAGACTAAAGAACTGATATATGCAACAAAGGCTGAGTGTCAGAGATGTAATTACTGAAACGGATATTACAACGCTGTAACTGCATATCAATAAACGATTCGCAACTCACAATCTTTTTGTTCAGACGAGAATAACAACGCTCATACTGAAGTAGGCTTTGAATGCTCTGATCAGGTACATAACTGTCACAAACCAAGCCTTTCATTAAAACGATTGCTATCCAATGGGCGTCTTTGACATCTGTCTTACGCCAGGAAGCTGTTTGATAAATAAAGGATTAACTAGTTTTATATCAAAATGACTAACCAGTAGTCGCCAAATAAAAATCCAGTAAATGCTGGTACTTTCCATGGCCACATAGCGAAATTCTGAATCAAGAAGAGCTTCACGCAAAAAGAAGCAAATCAGAGGTTAAAGTACTAAATTTGTGCTCTTTTTTAAAGCCAAATTCATCAATTATACACATAAATACACTATCTTTGTGTACATCAAGACCGCAGTATCGTTCCATAGGCGTCGATTTAGATGTTCCTTATATAAAGGTACAATATTATTTGAACTTAGAGTTCGTAGTACCAAATTTAAGATACGCGGTCTTGATTTTGTATGCAAATGAGGATAAATCAGACTATTCTTTTATAAGGCTCGCTTATAAATCGATATTTTTATCTAAGTTTGTAGTAGATAATACCGATAAGGAGAAGAACAAAACAAAGAAGCTACATTGTCTTTCCATTAGTTACCACCTTTGAAACTGGCAATGATGTAGGAATTGAACTTTGTCCGGACTTGGTATAAACCTGTCTTTCCGCTTCTTTCACTTCAAGAGGTCGTTTCTCGAAACCGCCTGACTTACTTACAGCGCAAACTCTATATTCTGCTTTTTTTCGTTGTTATCAGAGTTTTAAAAAAAAATAAATGTGTAACTTTGGGGCAATATGACGTATGCGTCATATTGCAAAGCTCTATTGATCGCAAATCATTTGAAAACTCAGATCTATACTAAAAGGAACGGCTCTTGAAACACGTTTTTTTTCATTTAAGCTTTGATTTTGGGGTACAATGCCCCCATAACATTGCGACATGGAGGTCAATTCTGTTATTGGTAATCAATAATTTACAAATATATCATATCTGAATTTTTCTCATTTTTAAGCCAGAAAATGTAACACAGTAAAGCCCACCGATAGTCCCCTTATTATCTCAGCCGTACCTTTTCGCTTGCCTGATATTTTTTTCCTTCCGTTCTTCCAAACGGCAATCAGCGCCAACACCATCTTTTGAATTGTGTCGAGGTTCCTGGCCGCCCGTTCAGCTTTACACTTTATGCTGTCCTGTCGGAGGTTGCGGTCAAGATTCCAGCACATGCTTTCAATAGCCCAATGCTGTTTGGTTACCTGCCTAAGCTAAGCCGTTCTGCACGGCAATTCAGGCTTGAAATGTACAGTCGCTGCTCAGATGTACTCCTGCCATCAGACTTTTTCTGTCCGGCAACTTTTCTCCTATCTCATAAGTGAAGATATGCGGTCTTATTTGTATTGAATAACCTGTATTGGAACTGGAATGTAATAAATCACGATTGCAAAGTTCAATAACTCAAACATTCTAAATTGCAAAATGTCAGATAATACAGCAAATAGCACACAGGCATTATGATAATAAATATCTATATATCAATATATACTACTATACTAAAAGACTACTTGTAGTATAGTCGCATAATAGTCACAACTATTTGTAGTATAATGAATCCAAATAGAATATTGTCAAATCAGAGCTTTAGCACATGGTAGCAGCGGCATGTTTGATAATAGCCGAATACAAACAGTTCATTTGAAGACTAAAGTACAACCCACCAAATCCAATCCAAAAAGTAGGGTGATTTCATTCAAATCGCCGGAATCGCCAAAATCGCCAAAGGCATGAGTATAAAAAACACATCAAAAAAACAAGCTTTTTACACCCCATCTTTTCACCCGCCCCATTGCCATAAACCAATATACAAAAAAATAAAATACTAAAAAGTAGTAAAGTAGTATTGTAGTATGTACTTTTTTACTATCTTTGTATAACCAATTAACAATCAGTTCATATAAACATTACGAATATGAATAAAGCTATTATTATCAGTGTCGCAAATCATAAGGGTGGGGTTGGAAAAACAGCAACCACGGTTGGTTTAGGTGGAGCTTTGCAGAGCAAGGGCTTCCGAGTATTATTAATTGATGCGGATGGGCAAGCGAACCTGACCGACTCCTTGGGCTTCTCTATGGATATGGATAAGACACTATACGAAGCCCTAAAAGGCAAGGAAGAGTTACCAATTTGCAAACACGAGGATGGAATAGACGTAGTGCCTGCCTGCTTGGATTTGTCAGCTGCGGAAGCAGAACTTATGAATGAGCCCGGACGAGAAACAATTCTCTCATCCCTTCTTCAACCAATCAGAAAAAACTATGATTTCATTTTGATAGATTGTCCGCCATCACTATCTCTGCTAACGTTGAATGCCATGACAGCATCCGACAGTTTAATCATACCAGTTCAGGCTGAATATTTAGCTATGCGGGGAATGGGCAAATTGGTTAACGTGATCGACAAGGTGAAAAAGCGCTTGAATCCCAATCTAAAAATAGAGGGCATTTTGCTAACCATGTACGATGGACGCAAGAACCTTCACCAAAGTGTTGCTGAGACAGTACAGGAAACATTCAAGGATGACGTATTCGCAACCATGATACGCACCAATGTAGCAATAGCCGAATCCACATCCGCCAAACAGGATGTATTCCACTATGCACCCAAATCGAACGGCGCACAGGATTACCTGAAACTTGCAGATGAAATAATAGCCCACCATAACCTCTAATTCAAACACAATGAAAAAAGGAGATTTAAAGAACAATATCCGTGGCGGACTTGACAGCCTGATCAGGTCAACAAGCGACACCAGTAACGTCAATGATGCAGTCACGTCTAAAAGTGAAGATACAACCGAAAAAAGAGTAGTTCACTGTAACTTCGTCATGAACAAACAATATCACATCAATTTAAAAGTGATAGCTGCAAAAAAAGGAAAAAAGGAGAGAGAAGTCTTAAAAGAAGCCCTCGATGACTTCTTTCTCAAAAACAAAGACTTATTAGAAGGTTAACCTCATACAAGCCCAGCCAACTATTTAATCTGAAAGGCTGGGCTTAAATTATCATACTCTGTTTATCATCCGAATTTCCCAAAACACCATTTAATAGAAACAAGTTCGCTAATCAAATGGAAATAAAAGTATTGAACTATACCTATATGTACATTGCCTGCAAGGATTTGTCCGAAGGCTAATAGCGGTAAAATTACTATTAGTCTTCGGTAGCAAGTTAGTGACAGTGGTTTGTTATTAAATTGAATGATTTTTTGTATCAGTATCTTTGATTAACTCATTACTTTGGTTGATAGTTGTAATATTCAATCGTTGGGCTGCCTGTTCCATCAAAGGATTCACAACCTTTGTATAACGTAATGTGGTACTTTCCTGCTTGTGACCAAGAATATTCTTGATTGTAACAATATCAGTACCTAATGCCAGAGACAAAGTAGCACATGTATGGCGCGTACAATGGTAGTGAATGTTCTTATTTATACCAATATCTTTCAACCATTTTTTCAGTGGATAAGTCATCATATACGAGGATAATCCTCTGAAAACCAACCCGTCTTTTCGGGGACCTATAAGCTCTATTAAGTCTTCTCCAATACGTACGTTCACCAAACTCTTGGTTTTTACCATCCGCTTATTGACACACCATCCTCCTGTCGGTAATTGCTTGATGTCATTCCATTGCAAAGTGAGAACATCACTGCGCCTCATTCCTGTTATGCAGGAAAATATGAAGGCCTTCTGTAATACAGGATAAGAACATTTACTGTTGATGACCAAATGAAGTTCGTCTAATGTCAGATACTCAATCTCGGTTTCTTCTTCCGGTATCCTATCTAAGAAATCGTTGATATTCTCTTTTAAGAGCCTCCGTTTGTAGGCATCCTTTAACATGCCACGGAAGGTAGAGAAATATCCCGCTGCCGAGTTTTGTTTCAACTTTACTTTTTTATCCTTCAACTTAGTAGCATTCATCAGGTATTGACGAAACCTATCGCATAAAGTCACATTTACGTCCGCAAAGGTACACTTGTTATTTGTAAACGCTGCAAAATGCTGATATACAAATAACCACTTTTTGTTATGCTTCAGGGCCTCTTTATGGAAATACTCAAGAAAGTCCGTTTTTTCAATCACTTTGTCGTAGAAATCATACTTCTCATTAATAAGTTGTTCCAAAACTCTGAGGCGTATTATCTCTGCTTTCGCCATAATACTTTTTACTTGCTCACGCTCTGCAAAGTTTTTCGGTTTCGCTGGTAAATGGATCCCCAGGAAATATCGTCTTGTCAATTTGTTTGTATCTGGAATGCGGATAGGGGGATAGAGATCCAGATACAACGATACTTTTCCATCTTTCAATTTCTTCTTTCTCAAATATACTTTGGTGTTCATACGTTAATTTATTATTGATTATTTATTCGTTTTATTTATCACCGTTTGTTATCTCATCATTGTTGTTTTAGAGAGCCTCATTAACATTATTTATGCTTACATTTCCTGTCCCAAAGACTTTTCGGAGCCCTTCAACACTTATTATGACGAACTTTCCCTTATTTATTTTGGGGATATTGTACGACTGACATCGGTTGTATATGGTATCTCGATCAACGTTGAACATGGAGCATGCTTCAGGTATGGTGATGTAACCATCTTCACCGATTTGAACATTCTTTATTTCATCTACATGCTTTTTTGAGTATAAGGTGGTGTTACCGGTCTTTTCTTTCATCTTGGGTATCTTGTGACGAGAGGTGAAGCTATGTACGGCTTTTACTGTCATCTGGAATGTTTTCTGTATATCCTCAATGGTGTACCATTCTGTTATTTCTTCAGCTTCTGTATAACCCATTTTCAGAAAGTACTTGTCGATGTGCTTGACACTATAGTATTTGTGTCCGGCAATGGTGACAAAAGGAATGTCGTTCTCTTTTACGATAACATATATACGGGTGTATTGGATGCGGTACTTTTCTTCAATCTCTTTGACGGAATAGAAGTCAGTGAGGTGTTCCAATGCCTTGACTGGATTCTCCTGTTTAGCTTCAATGCTTTGAATAAGTTTATTCATAATCTTATCAATCTCTTTACGTTCTACAATAATTCTGCCGCTCATTCGAGAAAAAGGTATAGAATATTTACGCAGATAGGTATAAACACTTTTACGACATATTCCAAGATAGATACCCATTTGCTTTAGGCTGATAAATTCTTTGGATTGTATGAATTCCACTTCATCTACCGACAGCTTTATACGCTGTTTTTTTTCTTCTTTTACCTCTTTAGTAATGACGTTGTAACGCCCGTTCCGAATCATTTCTTTGTAGTGTCTGCTGTTGCACGCATGACTACAGAAACGTGTTTTGCATGTTTGGGCAAGAAAACTTTTGCCACAATGCTCGCAAATCCGTTCAATTTTGACCTTATTACTCATAATGAGCTCTCCCTGTTTTGTGTGCAATAGTGTGTAATGGTGTGTAATGATGTGTAAATACCTCTACTACTTCGCACGGGTTCAACTTAATTCATTCAAATGAGTTGAAAGGTACACCTGGGGTACAAATATATGCAAAACGGTACAAAAAAAGCAATGTTAGCAGTTGCGCTAACATTGCTTAATATATTGATTATTAGATATTTGTTTATTATCGTTTGCCGGCGTTTATCACCGTTTCTCACTTCTCATTTCCCGATGCAAAAATTCCTAAATATATTCTGCAACACCATATCATTCGTAACCTCTCCCGCAATATCCGAAATATGAAAAATAACCTCTCGAATATCTTGGCTTAAGAAATCACCTGAAATCTGCATATCTAATCCTTCTTGTACCCGATGTATTGCTTCCAATGCCTTAGTTAAAGCTTCATAATGCCGGACATTCGTAACAATAATATCATTCTGTGTAATATTTGGTAAGTGAGCAGCATTGACTAACATCTTTTCCAATTCATCAGTGTGTAACTTTTGTTTTGCAGAAATAAAGATCATATCCGTATGTTTCTGCGAGAAGTTTTGTTGAAAAAAAGTTCTTAGAGTATCCTTTTGAGTCTCGTGTATGATATCGGCTTTGTTGAATACCACGATTAAGTGTTTACCTTCGCAACGAGGTAGTATTTTTTCAGAAAGTTGAGTAATCTGAGAAGTAGCATCCGTTGCATCTATCATCCAGAGTACAATCTCAGCTTGATCTAACTTCTGGAAAGTACGTTCGATACCCAGACTTTCAATCGTGTCGTTCGTTTCACGGATTCCTGCAGTATCTATGAAGCGGAAAGTGATTCCACTTATATTGATGGTATCTTCAATTACATCGCGAGTGGTGCCATGTATATCGCTTACGATCGCTTTATCTTCATTCAATAATACATTCAAAAGAGTGGATTTTCCAGCATTTGTCTCACCAATAATAGCAACAGGAATACCATTTTTAATGGCATTACCTACATTGAAAGAATTGACCAAACGGGAAATGACTTTCTCTATTTCATCTGCTAATAAACGCAATGCTTGGCGGTCGGCAAATTCCACATCTTCTTCACTAAAGTCAAGTTCCAGCTCTACCATCGAAGTGAAATTTAACAACTTACCCCGTAAGTCCGTTAATTCTTTACTGAAACCACCCCGCATCTGACTCATTGCCAAACGGTGAGTTGCAGCAGATGATGAGGCTATTAAATCAGCTACTGCTTCTGCCTGACTTAGATCCATCTTTCCGTTGAGGAAAGCCCGTTGTGTATATTCTCCCGGTTGTGCCATGCGGCAACCATTCTTAATAAGCAATTGCGTTACTTGTTGAAGAATGTATGAAGAACCATGGCAAGCGATTTCGGTACTGTCTTCTCCTGTATAGGAATGAGGAGCACGGAAGAGGCTTACAAGTACTTCGTCAATGATTTGATCTCCTTCGTAGATATGTCCGAAAGTTAAAGTATATGGTTTTTGTCCATTAAGCTCCTTGTTGGATTTTGCCGGTTTGAAGATGCGACTGGTAATAGAAATTGCTTCCGGACCAGAAACGCGAATGCTTCCAATAGCTCCTCCTTGGGCGGTAGCGATGGCACAGATAGTATCTTGGTTCATTGTTTTTCTCTTTGGTCGGGCAAAGATAGTTTTTTCTAAGTAAAAAACAGAGGATTAGAAACAACTTATATTTTATTTATCTATATTTGCTGCGGTTCATAAACACACAACAATACAAAACGTAAAATATGCCTATGGAGCCAAATACAAATTTATATTCTCTAAATGAAAATAGTGGAATTATACGAGAAAACTCTCAGAAAATACTTTCTGTTCTTGCAGCACATGAGATAGCTTTATGGGAATATGATATACCTACGGGAAAGTGTAGTTTTACCGATGACTATTTTCGTACGTTAGGGTTAAAGGATGCGGGAATTATTTTTAAGGATATTGATGACTTCTATCGGTTTGCCCATCCCGATGATATTGATACTTATCAGAAAAATTTTGCAGAAATGCTTGATTCTGAGTCGAAAACGTCTCAGATGCGGGTTCGTTGTGTGGGTGAACATGGTGAAGTTATTTGGTTGGAAGATCATTTTTTGTCTCATAGGGGGAGCATTGATGAAGGACATCCTGATAAGTTGTTGGCTTATACTGTCAATGTGACTTTACAGTGTGAAAAGGAACAACAAATAAAGCGTCTTGAAACGTACAATCGTAAAATAATAGAAGCGTTACCAGAATTCATATTTATCTTTGATGATAATTTCTATATAACGGATGTGCTAATGGCACCCGATACAATTTTGCTCCATCCGATAGATGTGTTGAAAGGAGTAAATGCACGGAATATCTATTCGCCGGAAGTGAGTGATTTATTTATTTGTAACATTAGGGAATGTTTGAAAGATGGAAAACTGAAAGAGATTGAATACCCATTGGAGGTAGATGGAAGAAAATTCTATTTCCAAGCGCGGATTGCTCCATTTGAATCAAATAAGGTGCTGGCATTGATTCATGATATAGGTGACCGGATTCGCCGTTCTCAAGAATTAATAGAGGCTAAACGTCGGGCAGAAGATGCGGACCGGATGAAATCTGTTTTTTTGGCAAACATGAGTCATGAGATTCGTACTCCTCTGAATGCTATTGTTGGCTTTTCGGAAATTATGGCTGTGACCGTAAATGAAGAAGAAAAGCATGAGTATCTGGAGATTATACAGAAAAATAGTAACTTGTTGTTGCAACTGATAAATGATATTCTCGATTTATCACGTATTGAGTCCGGTAAGTCTGAGATGCACTTTCAGCAAGTGGAAATCTCCGGTTTAATAGATGAAGTCGAAAAAGTGCATCAGCTCAAAATGAAGTCAAATGTTGAACTGAAGATTATTCGTCCGCAGGAGGAATTTTGGACTTCTACTGATCGTAACCGTGTAATGCAAGTGCTTTTCAATTTCTTGTCGAATGCCATTAAAAATACTGAGCGCGGAAGTATCACATTGGGGTTGAAACATGAAGGAGATTGGTTGAATTTATTTGTGAGTGATACCGGTTGTGGCATATCAGAGGAGAAGCTACCACGAATTTTCACCCGATTCGAAAAATTAAATGACTTTGTACAAGGCACAGGTTTAGGATTGTCTATTTGTAAAAGTATTGTAGAACGCTTGGGAGGTAAGATTGAGGTTACTTCAGAATTAGGAAAAGGAAGTACGTTCTCCCTTTACTTACCTTATCTTGAAGTGCCGAGAGAAGTGGCTGAAAGAATTATTACATCTAAGAAAGATTCACAGTTTGAGCAGCATAAGAAAATATTAATTGTTGAAGATATTGAGTCGAACTTTGCTCAGTTGAATATTCTGTTAAAGAAAGAGTACACAATTCTGTGGGTACGTAACGGGCAGGAAGCTGTGAATAGTTTTATCCGTGAGAAGCCGGATTTGATACTGATGGATATTCGTATGCCAGTAATGGATGGTATTCAGGCGACAGAGAAAATCCGTACAATCTCTCTATCAGTACCTATTATTGCAGTTACAGCGTATGCTTTCTATACAGAGCAGCAACAAGCTATCCAGGCTGGATGTAATGCAGTAATATCCAAACCTTATTCTTTGGAACGATTGAAGGAAACTATAGAGTCTTATATTGGCTAACTAATCTTCCTTTGAGATACCAACAAAACTTTGATTGTAGTGTTATTAGGATAGTAATAACATTCTTAATCTTGTTGGAATATGAAGAAAGTGAAAAAAATTGTCCTTATAGGTGCTAGTGGTTTTGTTGGATCTGCTCTCCTGAATGAGGCTTTAAATCGCGAATTCGAGGTTACAGCTGTAGTTCGTCATCCGGAGAAGATAAAAATAAGCAATGAGAAACTGAAAGTGGTGAAAGCAGATATGTCTTCTTTCGAAGAGGTGTACAAAGTTTGTAAAGGAGCTGATGCTGTGATCAGTGCATTCAATCCGGGATGGAACAATCCTAATATATATGAGGATACCATAAAAGTGTATTTGACTATTATTGATGGAGTGAAGAAAGCGGGAGTAGAGCGTTTTCTGATGGTAGGCGGAGCTGGTTCATTGTTTATTGCTCCGGGATTGCGATTGATGGATTCGGGAGAGGTGCCGGAGAATATTTTACCGGGTGTAAAAGCTTTAGGCGAATTTTATTTGAAATTTCTGAAAAAGGAAAAGCAAGTGGATTGGGTGTTTTTCTCTCCGGCAGCTGATATGAGACCGGGAGTGCGTACTGGACGTTACCGTTTAGGGAAAGATGATATGATTGTGGATATTGTAGGCAATAGTCATATTTCTGTGGAAGACTATGCAGCTGCAATGATTGACGAATTGGAATATCCTCAACATCATCAGGAACGTTTTACCATTGGTTATTGATTGAAGAAGTCATTATACAGTATATTTCGATTAATCCGCATTAAGTTGAAACTGAAAAAGGATGAGACTGTCTGAAAAGTTCCAAAGCATTGATAAAGTATTCAACAGCTTTGAAATTCTCAGACAGTCTCATTTTTTTATTGATAGAAACTTTTAAGATAATTTTTTTATCTTTTGAAATCTAGTTGAGGCTAAATACAAAAAGTTGAGGCTGTTAAATAATCCCTTCATTTGTGCATATCAACAGTAATCCTAGCAATCTTTTCGGACTTTATACGTCAGTAGTTAGCTCTAAATTCTATCCAAAACTGTTTTTACTAATATGTCGATTGTATTCTTATAACCAGTATTCGCCTCTTTTATCAGTCGGTTGGCTATTACCATACAAACAGTCATCGCTTTATGTCCCATTAAGCGGCTGAGTCCTGCTAGTGCTGAACTTTCCATTTCGAAATTAGTAATCTTAAAACCTTTGTATTCAAATGCTTCAATCTTATCGTTTTGCTTAGGATCTGCTAAAGGGATACGTAACTCACGTCCTTGCGGACCAAAGAATCCTCCAGCAGCAATTGTGACGCCACGCACCATATCGTCTTTTGCAATTCGTTCAATCAATTCAATATTAGCATCAATAACATAGGGAGCGGGAGCGCACATATTGCCCGACCATCCCATGTGGTTGATGAAAGCACGTTCAAAAGGAAGGTCGCATACAGCATTACGTCCGGCATAGAAATTCAAAAGTCCGTCAAACCCGATGGACTTCTGTGAACAGATGAACGTTCCTACCGGAGTATTAGGCTGTAAACCACCACAAGTACCGATACGTACTAATTCTAGCTGGCGGAATTCATCCTTTTCTTCCCGAGTTTCAAAGTTGATATTCGCGAGTGCATCCAGTTCATTCATCACAATATCTATGTTATCGCAACCGATACCGGTAGACACTACGGTGATTCGTTTTCCCTTATAAGTACCGGTAACAGTTTTGAACTCACGGCTTTCCACTTCGCATTCTTTATTTTCGAAATGAGAAGCTACAAGTGCTACACGTCCGGGATCGCCTACCAGGATAACTTTGTTGGCCAGCCATTCAGGCTTAACATGAAGATGGAACACTGAACCGTCTTCGTTAATAATCAGTTCTGAGGATGGAAAGTACTTTTTCATAATGCTATGGTTTAAGACTTTTGAGGGAAAAACAAAAGTAAAATGTGCTATCTTTATTGTAATATTTAGGCACGGATTACACGGATTTCGGAAATATTATCAAAGGTAAAACCATATATTACGTATAATCAGTACCTAAAAAAAATATCAAAGGACTTCTGTAATACCTTCAAAGTTTTGATTTATAATCTAGTAAAACTTTTACCTGTGTTATTTCAAATAAGAACAATTCTAGTCGGAAAAAGTTTTGTTAAGATATCAACAGAGGGTTTTGATGGGGCTGACTAAAAAATATGAAAAATCAATTTTACCTTTGCTACAGCTATCTGCAATAGTTATTATGGTAGAAAGTTCCTCCTTTTTTAGTCAGCCTCAGTTTTTTTATTTACTCAATGGCTGATTTGTGTTGCCGTTGGTGGTCGGTTTAGCAATATTTTCGCGCATGGAAGTATCTGCTTCGATATTTTTCATCCGGTAATAATCCATGATTCCTAAATTACCACTACGGAAAGCTTCAGCCATTGCTTTCGGTACTTCGGCTTCTGCCTCAATAACTTTAGCACGAGCTTCCTGAGCTTTAGCTTTCATTTCTTGTTCGGAAGCGACAGCCATAGCGCGACGCTCTTCTGCTTTTGCCTGTGCAATATTCTTGTCAGCATTTGCTTGGTCAATTTGCAGAGCTGCACCGATATTCTTACCTATATCAATATCAGCGATATCAATAGATAGAATTTCGAAGGCAGTACCAGCATCCAAGCCTTTACGAAGTACGAGTTTAGAAATAGAATCCGGATTTTCGAGCACTGATTTGTGACTTTCGGAAGAACCGATAGAGGAAACAATACCTTCACCTACACGAGCAAGAATCGTATCTTCACCGGCACCACCGACTAATTGCCGGATATTGGCACGCACTGTTACACGTGCTTTTGCAATTAACTGGATACCGTCTTTGGAAACTGCTGTAACAGGAGGAGTGTCAATGACCTTTGGATTTACAGACATTTGTACAGCTTCGAAGACGTCACGTCCTGCCAAGTCAATAGCTGTGGACATTTGAAAAGTCAATTCTATATTGGCTTTTGATGCGGATACTAAGGCATGAACTACTCTTTCTACATGTCCACCTGCCAGATAGTGAGCCTCCAATTCGTCACGGGTAATATTCTTCAGTCCCGCTTTATGGGCTTCGATCATTACCGGAACGAGAATATGAGGAGGGACGTTACGGATACGCATTAAAAATAATTGTATCAGCGAGATATTAACCCCGGATACTTTAGCCGACAGCCATAGGAAAAACGGCACATAGTGGAAAAATATTATCAGGAAGATAATACCTCCGACTATCAGCAAGATAGGTAAATAAAAGGATGTGTCCATTGATAGTTTTTATTAAAGTGAATATTTAATTTTTCAGTTTTTCAACCATAATTGTACCGTCACTAATCCTAATGACGATGATCGGAGTTTTCTCGTTGAGAAAACCGTCGATTGATTTTACTTCTACAATATTGCCGTCAATATCTGCATAACCGATTTGTGCCAGTCGAGTGGTACTGATTCCTGTGGCACCCACTTTAATTCTTTTTTCCGCACTACGGTCTACAGTCGAATCGATATCTTTTTTCAATGCCAGTTTATCCAGAACCTTCGAGCGCATGAACCAAACTAGAGATCCGATACAAGTTACTGCCGATATTCCTAAAGTAATAACTCCACCTGTCATACCTAAATTAGCAAATGCATAGTAGTTAGCATAGAGTATGCAGACAAGTGCGGAAATACCTGCCAAACTGATACCCGGGATCACAAACAGTTCTACTAAAAATAGTATTACTGCGGCAATAATAAGGACGCTGATAATCAGTATATCCATAATTCTGTGTTATTTAGAGTTTGTTTTTTCTGCATTTCGAATACTTATCGCAACCGTCTCCAATTCTCCCGACATTTGTAGTACTCTTTTCTCCAAGTCGAGGATTGCCGGAGCTATCTTATCTTTTTCTTGTTTACTTGCTTGTGCATATTGCTGGCGTTGGCTTTCCAGTTTGTCTTCCTGCTGCAAATAATCTTTTTCAAGTTGTTGGTAACGTTGGAAAAGCTGTTTAGCTTTAGAAGACTTAAAGTCGCTCAGAAGATAATACGTCGTGTTGTCATCAATGACAAACTCGAAATCTATTTTCCGGTGTTCCTGAGGTTTATGACTAATAACCTCTTGTAGTCGTTGCAATGCTTCATTAACTTCATTTTTATCTTTCCAAGTCTCCTTTAGCGAATTAATTCGAGCCAGGCGGATAATTTGTTGTGAATCCATGGCTTCATAATTATATGTTTTTTTGGAAGAGTTCGGAATAAATACGTAAATACAAACTTTACCTTCCGGTTGGAAGCGGTCGGAAGCAAACCATCCCAAGTTATTGTATTCATCAATAACATACATATAATCATTGTAAGGAGAGTTGAATGGCATACCTACATTTTCCGGAGTCAGGTAAGTATCGGTATTAGTGTTGTAGCGAGTGACGAAAATATCATATCCCCCCAATCCTTCACCGTCTGTGGCATAATAGATGGTGAGACCATCTGCCAACACGAAAGGATAATTGGTGTTCCCGGATTCGTTAATGCTACCGGGCAACGGTCGTCCATTACTCCATTCATTGGCGAGCTTATTTTTCGAAAAGATATCCAGATGCCCATTTCCTGCCTGTTCGCTGTAATAGATTTTATTCCCTATTTCAGTCTCGTATACAGTTCCCGGATGCTTTCCTTCAGTTTGAAAGAATTCATTGAAAGTGAATAATTTACCGGACTCTTCACTGATTTTGTATGTTGATAGAAAGTTGGTTTTATCCACAACAAAACTGTCGATAATACATACTTCCTCAACACCTTTTAGCATACGTAGGTCAGATCTGCTCTTTTCTAAAAGTGCTTCGATGTCTTCTGTCGATTTCTTGCGTTTACTTAATTCTTCAATATACTCTTCAAAGCAGTTTACTGCATCTTCAAAACGATAGCTTTCATTATAAGCCTGTCCCAAATAAAGTTGTCCGCTAGTAATACGTTTTTTGACAGCAGTTTCCAAATATGGGATTGCTTCTTCGGCCTCTCCGGTTTTCAAGCAACAGACTCCATACCAAAAGTTATAATTTCCATTAGAAGGTTGTGATTTGGCGAATTTCTTAAAAACTGGTTTGGCTTCCTCATAATTACCTTTAGTATATAAGGCACGAGCTTGTTCTATTGTTTGCGCATAGATTCCACTAAGGAAAGAACTGCAAATTAAAAGTAGAATATATTTTCTTTTCATCATTTTTATCGTTATTGAATGATGGATTCTTTGAAGACAATTATATGTCAGTTACTCAATAATCCATCAACTGTTCAAAAATACAAATTTATTAGAAATAAACTCTTTTTTAGAGAATCTATTATGTTAATTCTTCTTTAAATCATTCTTTTCGTTTACTTTTGCAGCCGATTTTTGAAGTTATGACACAATTTACGGAAGAGGAGAAGATAATTCGTCGTATAGAACGGCGTTTTAATAAAGGAATGGTGCAATATAACCTGATAGAAGAAGGGGATAAAATCCTAATCGGACTGTCGGGTGGAAAAGACTCATTGGCACTTATCGAACTGTTGGGTAAACGTGCCCGTATCTATAAACCACGTTTCTCGGTTGTGGCTGCTCATATTGTAATGACGAATATTCCTTATAAAAGTGATATTGAATATTTAAAAGCACATTGTGAAGCTTATGGAGTGCCTTTTGTAGAATATGAGACAGCTTTCGATCCTGCCACAGATACACGTAAGTCTCCTTGTTTTCTCTGTTCCTGGAACCGCAGGAAAGCTTTGTTTACCATTGCCAAAGAGCAAGGTTGCAATAAAATAGCTTTAGGACATCATATGGATGATATTCTTGAGACTCTTTTGATGAATATCACTTATCAGGGAGCATTTAGTACTATGCCACCCCGTTTGGTGATGAAGAAGTTTGATATGACAATTATTCGTCCCATGTGTATGATACATGAATCCGATTTAATAGAATTGGCTACTCTTCATAATTATAGGAAGCAGGTCAAGAACTGCCCTTATGAATCAGAATCCAGCCGAAGTGATATGAAGGGGATTTTGCGGCAATTGGAAAAAATGAATCCGGAGGCTCGATATAGTATTTGGGGGAGCATGACAAATGTACAAGAAGAATTATTACCGGATTAAACAGATTAATATAACTTTTTCGTTATGAAAGCAACTTACACCATTTTATTACTGATCATCTCTAATGTTTTTATGACATTTGCCTGGTATGGACATTTGAAATTGCAGGAAATGAAAATTATTTCGAATTGGCCCCTCTATACAGTCATTTTGTTCTCATGGTTTATTGCACTTGCTGAATATGCCTGTCAAATTCCGGCGAATCGGATCGGTTTTATAGGCAACGGTGGACCGTTTTCTTTGATGCAGTTGAAAGTAATTCAGGAAGTGATCACTCTTATCATTTTTACAATATTTACTACTGTACTTTTCAAAGGGGAAGCATTGCATTGGAATCATCTGGCGGCATTTGTCTGTTTGATTGCGGCAGTGTATTTTGTATTTATGAAATAGTTTTTGATGATTTTCGGGTGTAGACTCTGTTGAGGTATAACGGGGGGCATTTAAGTAAAATTAAAGATGTGTCAAAAGCTTATGATTACTATTTTTTAGACGCAGATGACGCTGATAACGCGGATTTTAAGAATTTAGATAATAAATTTAATCTTAAAAATCCGCGTTATCAGCGTCTAAAAGTTTTATATTGATAATTTGTTTAATCTATGATACTCTTTATTTCATTTGGTTTCTTTTATATACTTCTTCATTCCTTCCGTGAAGTAGGTTTTAAACTCTCCATCTTTTCCACTATAAATAAAGTAAGCATCTATCCTAGGATCAGCTTTGCAGAATTTCTCGGCTTCTTCCAGCCCCATTACCATGAAAGCAGTGGCAAGTGCATCGGCTGTCATGCAATCTTTAGCTATCACCGTAGAAGATAGAATGCTGTGCTGCACAGGGTATCCTGTTCTAGGATCAATGGTATGAGCATATTTTTTGCCATCCTTATAATAATAATTGCGATAGTTTCCCGAAGTCGCCAGCCCAACATCCGTCAGCTCCATTATCGTCTGTATATCTTGTTGTCTGGACAGAGAATCGTCAATAGGTTTGTTTATTCCGATACGCCATAATCCATCTTTGGGATTCTTGCCTTTTACAACAACTTCCCCACCGATATCTACCATATAATTCTTGATGCCTTTTCTGTCAAGGAAATGTGCTACCACATCTACAGAATATCCTTTGGCTACGGCACTGCAACTTAACATGATACGCGAATCGTCTTTAACTACTTTACCGTCTACCAGTTTCACTTTCTCATAACCTGTGATTTGCAATAAACTGTCTATCATTAATGAATCCGGGAAAGTACCTTTTTTAAAACCGAATCCCCAGGCATTTGCAAGAGGAGCTATTGTAATATCAAATGCACCTTTAGTCTCGCGGGAGATTTCCATGGAACGATTGAAGCATTTCTGAAAAAAAGTATCTGTCACTAATTCTTCGTTATGATTGACCCGGCTGATCACTGAACTGTCATTAAATGGAGATAAAGAAAAATCGAAACGTTTTAATTCTGCTTCAATCTCCGGTTTTAAATCACCCTCATATTGATAAGTGATGTGATATACAGTACCGAATACCAATCCGGTAATACTATTATAGTCTGACTGCTGGTTACGTCTGGTCAATATCCAAATCGTAGCCAAAATCAGGAATGCCAGCCAAATGAAACTTTTTTTTGTTTTCATACGTTTTTCTATTTAATCTAGGTACGCTTTACTTCTACTAAAGGTATATATGTTCGATCAATATTTTTATTCCGATAATAATAAGAATGATTCCACCCCATCGTTCGGCTTTTAATTTTCGTGCACAACCACAACCACACCGGATGCCAAAGATTAGTCCGACAAGAGACATGACAAACGATACAAATCCAATGATAAGAATAGGGGAGAGGATAGCTCTATAATCTTTTATTCCCAAAAAAGCGAATGAGACACCGATTGCCAATGCGTCGATGCTTGTTGCTATTGCCATCGTAAGCACTACTTTTAGGCTTGCCGGATTTGATTCTTCTCTACATCCTTCTTCTTTAAAGGATTCAAACACCATTCGTCCGCCAAGAAAAGCCAGAATAGCAAAAGCTATCCAGTGGTCTACACTTTCTATCAAATGGCTGAATGTATTGGCACACATCCAACCAATAAAAGGCATGAAAGCCTGAAAGAAGCCGAAGGCAAAGGCCATGATCAACATCGGCTTCCATTGGGTACGTTTTAAAATAATACCACTTGCAATCGAAACAGCGAAACAATCCATCGCTAAACCTATTGCAAGCAGCCAAATCTCTAGTCCTGTCATTGTTATTTAAAGAGGTAGTTTGTAAATGAGGGAATAAGTGATTCCCATATTATTTGATTTGAATTTTCCATAGCCGGGCACATACCAAGGATTACCAAATTCTCCTGTAGAAGCACTTGTTTTGTACTTCATACGTACAGACCAGCCCATATTAAAATTCTTATAAATACGTACTTTCACACCTAATACAATTTCGATCCATTGAACGGAGGCTTTCATGCCCGGATGGTCAAAAGGAACACTTCCTCCCCAATAGCCATCCTCTAGACTAGGATTACTGATGTTGTCTCCCCAGATCGGATCGTGGAAAGGCATAGTCGATACATCATATTTGAAGGAACTGAATGCATAGCGAAGACCGGCATACAGATAACTGTTCTTCTCCTTTTTTTTAGCCATCGTGTTATAGTCTACCCCAATGCGAAAAAAAGGAGACATTTTACTTTTATAATGTATTCCTGTCTCGTTCCATGTATCTGTTCCTCCCATACCAAATTCTATAGTCGGGATAAATTTATTTTTAAGATTTACTCCGATACTGACTTCAGAACTCAAAAAGTCGCCTCCAAGAACTTTGCTTCCGATGCCATATAAATCCATACCAATATATGTTCCGTTGTATAACGGAATGGTATCGACTTTAGCGGCCTCTTCTTTTTTCTGTTGCTTCTGACTTTTCTGAGGTGTCGGATTTGGATTGCGTTGTTGTGCCGCTATCGGGAGTCCGATACAAAAGAGCAGAAGCAGACTACTCAATCGTAGGCGTGCGGTCACGATATTTATAGAATATCTGCAAGTTCTGAATTTCATTTGTATTGGCTTCTTTGTTTCGTAAATATAGAGAATCTATACGGTCAGGTTGGGAAGGTCTTCCCGGTTTGCCGAATTTGGCACTGAGAATGTTCTGTTTCATCATATAACCACATTCCATTGACTGAAAATAAGGAGTGTTTTGTTGCACAATATAGATTGTATCAACATTTTTAGGCTGACGTTTGGGGTCGTAATGGAAGATGAATATGGTAGAATCATTTGTATAACGCAACGGAAGCATCAAAGTATGCACTTTTTTTTCGTTGTTGAGAATGATAGAATCGGTTCCGGCAGCAGTGATAGTCAATGAATCGAGTGTGTCATTCTGCATTTCTCTGGTATCCGGATTAATCGTGTAAAGTGTGCAATACATCATAGGGCGTCCCGCTAACGAACAATCATTTTCATCCGAGCATGAACTGTAGATGCTGATAGCACCACCGGCAATAATTAATAATAGAAAGATGCGAATTAAATTCTTCATAATCGGTTATTGGAGTGTGAATCAAACTTTCTTTTCTATTTGATAGTTATTCCGCTCTGGCGCATTACGTGAGATTAATTCGCCCAAGAACCCGGCAAGGAATAGTTGGGTACCTATAATCATCGCTGTAAGCGATAGATAGAAATAAGGAGAATCAGTTACCAATCGGTAGGGTAGCCCATTGTACATGGCGTATAATTTGCTGACACCTACAATGATAACAGAAATCATTCCGACTAAAAACATCAGTGATCCCAGTAAACCGAAAAAGTGCATGGGTTTTATTCCGAATTTAGAAAGGAACCAGAGAGAAATCAAATCCAGATATCCATTAACGAAACGGTTTAATCCGAATTTGGTTGTGCCATATTTACGGGCTTGATGATGTACAGCTTTCTCGCCTATTTTATTAAACCCGGCATTTTTTGCCAGATACGGGATATAACGGTGCATCTCGCCATATACTTCGATATTCTTTACGACTTCTTTACGGTATGCTTTTAGACCACAGTTAAAATCATGCAGATTTTTAATTCCGGATACTTTGCGTGCTGTAGCATTAAATAGTTTGGTCGGCAGTGTTTTTGATAGTGGATCATATCTTTTTTGTTTCCAGCCGGATACTAGATCGTAACCGTCTTTTATGATCATCCGGTAAAGTTCCGGGATTTCGTCGGGGCTGTCTTGAAGGTCAGCATCCATTGTGATAACTACATCGCCCTCTGCTTCTTCAAATCCGCAAAAAAGAGCAGCCGACTTACCATAATTACGGCGGAACTTAATTCCTTTTACACAGTCCGACTGGGACTTGAGCTTTTCAATCACTTCCCAAGAATGGTCAGTGCTTCCATCATTAATGAAAATCACTTCGAAAGAGAAGCTGTTAGCCTTCATTACACGTTCGATCCATGCATAAAGTTCGGGCAGCGATTCTTCTTCGTTAAACAATGGGATTACTACTGATATATCCATTTTATCTTAGTAACTAAATATTGATTATAAGTTATAACTGGGACGGTACATTATTTTCAGGTTTAGCTTTTTTCATCACCATCAACCCGGTGGGAATTGCTAGAATGCTTCCCCAGAAGACATCCCATGACAGTAGTTGCATGGTGATATTGATAGCAGACCATGATTTGACCGAATCTATTGTTGCAATTATAATTTCTTTATTTTCTATTAAGGCAGAATTCTGCTTTAACAACTCTTCCCATTGTTGCGTGTAATAGTTTATAATAAAGCCATGGTCTATAAACTGAAAATATGCATAATGTGCTACAGCTACTAAGAGTGAGGCGAACATATACATAAATATAGAGAAAAGAACTGCATGTGAAAACTGAATACTTCCTCCACATATTTTATCACGATACATTTTAGTATAATAGTATCCTATGATAGGTACGGCTAATGTCAGAATGACGAATAAAAATGAGAGGAATGGGATATGAATAGCCAATGGAAATAAAATGAATTTCAATATCCAATAAACTCCCATATATGTGCCAAAATGCATGGCATATTTTTGTAGATAGTTTCTGTTCTCTGTCATCTTTGTTTATAAATAGTGCACAAAGGTACAAATAATATCGGTTGATGTAGGGAATATGGTTGTTAAAGTTAATAAAGCAATAAAAACCATACTTTGAATATTTTTTTTGCAGATTTAATTGCTTGAAAGGTAGTATGTTAATGATTGGTGAAAGAAAAAAGTTATTGATACCTATTGCAGAATCCATAAAAATATCTACCTTTGCAACCGCAAAACGGGTAAGTCCTATACGGCCAGCTCCCTTCGAATCCTCCAGGGCTTGATCGCAGCAAAGGTAGTTGGTTGTAGCGGCGCGATATAGTAAGCTTACCCACCCGCCTCTTTAGCTCAGTTGGCCAGAGCACGTGATTTGTAATCTCGGGGTCGTTGGTTCGAATCCGACAAGAGGCTCAAAGTAAAAAAGCATTCAGGTAATTCCTGGATGCTTTTCTCATTACTATAATACCAATTCGATCCTTTGATTATTTACCTTTTCAGGTAGAAGTAAGATGGCGGGAAACCAGAAAAATGCAATGGCTTTTTTTGAATTTCCCGCTTCTTTTTTGAGATTATTTATCTTTATACGTTTGGAATGTTTCTTAAACTTTCCATTTGTATCCATTTCTTTGTTCTCTATTCTGAATTTTCCGGAGGTATTGGTTCTGATTTTAATAAATACAAAACATTGGATAGGTGGTGTTCAAAGATACCCAATGCTTGTGTGATGTCTGCAATTTCTCTTTCCTTATTTATATTCGTTAAGTTTTTGGATAAAAAAAGCGTATTTTATCTTTTAGGAAAGTGTAAATCGAAGTTGAAGATGATATGTGAAATAAGTAGGAATTTGGAAATCAATGCAAATATCGTATTGTGGGTCTGTGATTTGAGTACATAAGTAAAAGACAATCTATTGTATTCCATTATTAAGATATCCTTATTAGAGTTTATATAATATGCTATTACTTTAGGGAGAAAACTTCTTCTCTGTTGATAGTAAATTTGTTTTTTATTAGAAAAAAACTATATCCGCAAGTTCTGATTATATAATCAAAGCTTTCGGATATGTAATCAAAGACTCAGATTATATATTCAAAGCCTTCGATTATAGATTTTACTTAATAAATAACCGTTTTTCTATTAAGGGAAATGTAGTTTGCAACTGGGGGAGTGGTTTTTCTCTACTAAGTTATTATTTTCATAGATAACGCTTAGATAAGAGAAACACTTGCATATTAAGTAATGTATCTTAATAAAATGATAATAAGTAAGAGTTCCTGTCAGTCAGAATGCAGTGAAATATCTCCTTTCTTGATATTAAAACGGAGAATTAAAAGTGATAATAGAATTTGAATTTTAGTCTATTGTCATGGTATTATCACTATCTATTATCACTTTTATTGCGTTGATATCTAACTGATTAGAAATGAAAAGTGACAAGTGATAATAAAAATAGTGTTTCAAACTCATATGTATATCCCCCTTAACTCCCGTCCTTCTGTGAGAAGAAAGAATAGGGTGAGTGTAAGGGGGATAAGATTCAATTAGATTTTTTTATATCCATATACAGCCAAATCACCGAGTTCCTCTTCAATGCGGAGTAACTGATTGTATTTAGCCATACGGTCTGAACGACTCAATGAACCGGTTTTGATTTGTCCGCTATTGGTAGCTACCGCAATGTCAGCAATTGTAGAATCTTCTGTTTCACCAGAACGATGAGAGGTAACGGTAGTGTATCCGTGGCGGTGAGCCATTTCGATAGCATTCAGAGTTTCAGTCAGTGAACCGATTTGATTTACTTTAATCAGAATAGAGTTAGCGCATCCTTTTTCGATACCCTTTGCAAGGAAATCAACATTCGTCACGAACAGGTCATCACCTACCAACTGGCAACGGTTGCCAATACGTTCTGTTAATTTCTTCCAACCTTCCCAGTCGTTTTCACTCATACCATCTTCGATAGAGTCGATAGGGAATTTGTTAATCAACTCTTCTAAATAGTCGATTTGTTGGTCGGCAGTACGTTTCTTGCCTTTCTCGCCTTCAAATTTGGTATAATCATAAATTCCATCATGATAGAACTCGGAAGAAGCACAGTCCATTCCGATCATTACATCTTTACCCGGTTCGTATCCGGCTGCTTTAATAGCGGCAATGATAGAATTCAAAGCATCTTCGGTTCCTTCCAGTTCCGGAGCAAAACCGCCTTCGTCACCTACAGCAGTAGTCAGTCCACGGTCTTTCAATACCTTCTTAAGTGCATGAAATACTTCAGCACCCATTCTCAATGCTTCTTTGAAAGAAGGTGCTCCTACCGGGCGGATCATGAATTCCTGGAATGCGATAGGTGCATCGCTGTGCGAACCACCGTTGATAATGTTCATCATCGGTACAGGCATTACATAAGTATTTGTACCACCGATATAGCGATAGAGAGGAAGGTCAAGATAATTGGCAGCAGCTTTTGCTACGGCAAGTGAAACACCCAGAATTGCATTAGCACCGAGTTTCGATTTCGTTTTAGTTCCGTCCAAAGCTAACATTGCATAGTCAATGCCTCGTTGATTAAGAGAAGACATACCGATCAACTTCGGAGCGATGATTTTATTTACATTTTCAACAGCTTTTTGTACTCCCTTGCCACCATAACGTTTCTTGTCACCATCGCGAAGTTCCAATGCTTCGTGTTCGCCGGTGGAAGCACCTGACGGAACGGATGCACGTCCCATAATGCCTGATTCCAAAACGGCATCAACTTCTACTGTGGGATTACCTCTTGAATCGAGAATTTCTCTAGCTACAATTTTTTCTATTTTCATTGTTTCTATTGTTTATAAATAAGATTTCTGCAAAAATACGGACTTAACGGGGAGCGGAAAATCACTATAAATAGGTATTCTTCCTGATCTGTTTCCCTAAATGTCATTAGCCCTCTTTATTTAATAACAAAGAGACAATGTTTTTTGTTTGAATGGGATGCGATGAATTTTGTGAAAGCTTAGTCTTCGATAATAACCCCTAACAAGGGGAGTAAATCCATAGCTTGTAAGGAGGTGATGATGGCCCCTTTGAGATCACTGATGTTTATGGTTAATCCGCTGATACGTGACGTACGTAAATCTATTCCCCGGAGTGAAGTATGCGAAAAATCTGCTTCTACTAGATCGCAACTTTCAAAAGCTATGCATGACAAACGGCAATCATGGAAAATACCGCTCCTGAAAAGACTGTTTGTGAAACGAACCTGATTCATTTTGCTCATAGCAAGATTGATATAACCGGCATTACAGTCGTGCAATAATACATGATTGAGTGTTGTTCCTGATAAATTGGTTCCTAATAATTTGCAGGAAATGAATTCTACTCGATAAAGGGAACTTTCGGCAAAGGAGATATTGGATAAGTCGCAATTTTCAAAGCGTACGTCTGTCAGTTGCGAGGAATTGAATTGGCATTCAATAAATGATTGATATTGAAAGGTACAGTTCTTAAAACTTTTATGAGATACGTTGATATCTTCTTCTTTACCCCTACTGAATAAAAAGTCGGAAATGGTTTCTTCTTTGTTTAGTAATTCTTGCAATGTGTACGTGCAGGGCCTTTGCTCTTCTAGCATGGGAGGTACGACACGGACAGACTTGGAACAATTTTTCTTTATCATGTGGTAACGATTGGTTTCTTTATAAAATTAGAAATGTTTCCCTAAATATCCCCCTGCCATTACAGTCACTAATCCAATAGCTATACTTAATAATGTATAGAGTATAAAAGTGCCATAAAATTCTCCTCTAAGTAAACTTAATCCATCATTGGAAAAAGTGGAAAAGGTGGTAAAACCACCACAAATACCAACAGTGAGAAATAACCGGATTTCCATGGACAACTGCCAACGCTCGGATAAAGAATAGAAAAGTCCGATTAAGAAACAACCGATGATGTTTACGGAAAATGTTCCCCAGGAAAAAGGAAAACTAATCCCCGAAGTTCGTTCGTTAATGGCTATTTGACCTAAGTAACGGAGTACGCTTCCAATTCCACCACCTATAAATATATAGAGTATTTCTTTCATTCTTTACTTTTGGTTGATTCTGCAAAGGTAGTGATTTTGAAATTTGCATGATAGTTAAAATATTATTTCTTTATGAATGGAATAGCTTTATTTACCTGTTTGATGAGGATGATAGCCTATTTCTTATCAATTAATAACTGATTTACTGATTGTTAATAGTTTATATTTTGGACGCTAATGTCTTGAAAAATATTGTATGCATCTGAAAAAGATTACTTAATTTGCTAGATAAAATTGAATGTATAATAAGTTCACTGCAAAGAAAAATGAAACTTTGCCAGAGACTTTTTTTATCGGACGGATTCTTTTTTGTAATTTTGCAAAATCTTTTTTTAAACATTACCAATAAAGAGAACAACATGGGAGGTTTTTTCGGAACAGTCTCGAAAACGAGCTGTGTGACTGATTTATTCTACGGCACAGATTATAATTCACATTTGGGAACGAAGCGGGGAGGACTCGCAACTTATAGTCAAGAGATAGGTTTTATCCGTTCTATTCACAATCTGGAGAGTACTTACTTTCGTTCCAAATTTGAAGGAGAACTTGACAAGTTTAAAGGGAATGCCGGAATCGGCATCATTAGCGACACAGACGCACAACCTATCGTTATCAATTCTCATCTTGGGCGATTCGCCATTGTTACTGTAGCTAAAATAGTCAATATCGAGGAACTGGAAAACGACTTACTCAATAAAAATATGCACTTTGCTGAATTGAGTTCGAGCAATACCAATCAAACGGAACTTATTGCACTTCTTATTATACAGGGTAGAACTTTTACAGAGGGTATCGAGAATGTATTTAAACATATAAAGGGATCATGCTCTATGCTTCTTCTCACAGAAGACGGAAGTATTATTGCTGCCCGTGACTATTGGGGACGTACTCCGATTGTCATTGGTAAAAAGGAGGGAGCTTATGCTGCGACCAGCGAATCCACCAGCTTTCCCAATCTTGATTATGAGATTGATAAATATTTGGGACCGGGAGAGATTGTACGTATGTATGATGATCACATTGAGCAACTTCGTAAACCGAATGAAGAAATGCAAATTTGTTCGTTCCTGTGGGTTTACTATGGTTTTCCAACCTCTTGCTACGAAGGGAAGAATGTGGAAGAAGTACGTTTTACAAGTGGAATGAAGATGGGACAAAGGGACGAGTCGGAAGTAGATTGTGCCTGTGGCATTCCCGATTCTGGTGTCGGTATGGCATTGGGGTATGCGGAGGGAAAAGGTGTCCCTTATCATCGTGCCATTGCTAAATATACACCTACTTGGCCTCGTAGCTTTACACCGAGCAATCAGGAGTTGCGTTCATTAGTTGCAAAGATGAAATTGATTCCTAATCGTGCGATGCTTCAAGGAAAACGCTTGCTGTTCTGTGACGATTCAATTGTCCGTGGAACACAATTGCGTGATAATGTGAAGATTTTGTTTGAATATGGAGCAAAGGAAGTGCATATGCGTATTGCTTGTCCGCCATTGATTTATGCTTGTCCGTTTGTCGGATTTTCGGCTTCAAAAAATGCGTTGGAACTAATTACCCGCCGGATTATCAAAGAAATGGAAGGGGATGAGAATAAGAATCTGGAGAAGTATGCTACTACCGGTTCTCCTGAATATGAAAAAATGGTGAGTGTGATTGCAGAACGTTTTGGATTGACTTCCTTGAAATTCAATACATTGGAAACTTTGATTGAGGCTATTGGTTTACCTAAATGCAAAGTTTGTACACATTGTTTTGATGGCAGTAGTCATTTCTAAA
Source organism: Bacteroides sp. (assembly GCF_028690125.1). Lineage (GTDB taxonomy): Bacteria > Bacteroidota > Bacteroidia > Bacteroidales > Bacteroidaceae > Bacteroides. The sequence goes on from NZ_JAQVBV010000006.1 coordinate 57,231, forward strand.
GAATATTATACAATAAAAAAGAGCCGTGAATTGCTTTGTAATTCACGGCTCTTTTTTTACCTTTACGGCACTATAAACTATCAAATTGTAATTTGTAATTAATAACTAGTAATTAAATAGCATGACTTTAGTAGACAGATTTTTAAAGTATGTGAGCTTCGATACACAATCTGATGAATCGACAGGTCTTACTCCCAGCACTTCCAAACAAATGATCTTTGCCGAATATTTGAAGGATGAGCTGGAATCTTTGGGATTGGAAGATATTACGTTGGATGAGCATGGTTATCTTTTTGCCACTCTTCCGGCTAATACGGATAAAAAAGTACCTACTATCGGATTTATCGCTCATATGGATACGAGCCCTGATATGACGGGCAAGGATGTGACTCCACGTATTGTAGAAAAATATGATGGTTCGGATATTATACTTTGTGCTGAAGAAAACATTGTTCTTTCTCCTGAACAGTTTCCCGAACTGCTTGATCATAAAGGAGAAGATTTGATTGTAACCAATGGTAAGACTCTGTTGGGTGCTGACGATAAAGCAGGCATTGCGGAAATTGTATCGGCAATGGTTTACCTGAAAAATCATCCTCAAATCAAGCACGGGAAGATCCGAATCGGTTTCAATCCGGACGAAGAGATAGGTGAAGGAGCTCATAAATTTGATGTAGAAAAATTCGGTTGCGAATGGGCTTATACCATGGATGGCGGTGAAGTAGGAGAGCTTGAATTTGAAAACTTCAATGCTGCTGCGGCTAAGATAATCTTCAAGGGACGTAATGTTCATCCGGGATATGCGAAAAACAAAATGATCAACTCTATTCGTGTTGCCAACAAATTTATTGCAATGTTGCCTTCACAGGAAGTTCCCGAACAGACTTCGGGATACGAAGGATTTTATCACCTTATAGGTATTCAAGGAGAAGTGGAGCAGACAACTGTTACTTATATTATCCGTGATCACAATCGTGAAAAGTTTGAAGACCGTAAAAAGGAAATGAAACGTACGGTTGAACAAATTAATGCGGAATATGGAGAAGGTATAGCTACGCTTGAATTGCGCGATCAATACTATAATATGCGTGAAAAGATTGAACCTGTAATGCATATTATCGACGTCGCATTTGCTGCAATGGAAGCCGTTGGTGTGAAGCCGAATGTGAAACCGATTCGTGGTGGTACGGATGGAGCGCAATTATCATTCAAAGGTTTGCCTTGTCCGAATATCTTTGCCGGCGGGTTGAATTTCCACGGACGTTATGAATTTGTTCCTATCCGAAATATGGAAAGGGCAATGAGCGTTATTGTGAAAATAGCCGAACTGGTAGCTTCTAAATAAATATCAATACGAATATTGAAAATACCTAATTCTTAAAATAATATCCATGAAAACCACTCCGTTTACAGAGAAACATATTGCACTTGGTGCTAAAATGCATGAATTTGCAGGTTATAATATGCCTATCGAATATTCCGGCATCATTGACGAACATTTGGCTGTTTGCAATGCTATCGGTGTATTTGATGTATCCCATATGGGAGAATTTTGGGTGAAAGGTCCTCATGCGTTGGCTTTTCTTCAGAAAGTGACTTCAAATAATGTGGCGACACTTACTCCGGGTAAAATACAATATACCTGTTTTCCAAACGAGGAAGGAGGAATTGTAGATGACTTGTTGGTATATCATTACGAACCCGAAAAATACTTGTTGGTAGTGAATGCAGCCAATATTGAAAAGGATTGGAATTGGTGTGTTTCTCATAACACGGAAGGAGCAGAATTGGAAAATTCATCGGACCACATGGCACAGCTTGCCGTGCAAGGTCCAAAGGCTATCCTTGCTTTGCAGAAACTGACTGATATTGATTTGTCTGCTATACCTTACTATACCTTTGCAGTAGGTAAATTTGCAGGAGAAGATAATGTGATTATTTCCAATACTGGATATACCGGTGCAGGTGGTTTCGAACTTTATTTTTATCCGGAAGTAGCTGATAAAATATGGAAAGCTGTTTTCGAAGCCGGTGAAGAATTAGGTATTAAACCTGTGGGGTTGGGTGCGCGTGATACTCTTCGTCTAGAAATGGGATTCTGTCTTTATGGTAATGATTTGGACGATACAACTTCTCCAATAGAAGCCGGCTTAGGATGGATAACCAAGTTTGTGGATGGCAAGGATTTTATCAATCGTCCGATGTTGGAGAAACAAAAAGCAGAAGGAGTTACCCGCAAATTGGTCGGTTTTGAGATGGTCGATCGTGGAATTCCCCGTCACGGCTATGAATTGATCGATGAAGAGGGAGAGAAGATAGGAGTGGTAACTTCCGGAACGATGTCACCTATCCGTAAGATTGGTATCGGTATGGGATATGTAAAACCGGAATATGGTAAAGCCGGAACCGAAATTTATATTGATATGCGTGGACGTAAATTGAAAGCAATAGTAGTGAAGCCACCATTTAGAAAATAAACATTATAGCTGATATAATAAAGAGTAGACGCAGGTGACGTAAATGATACGGATTTATTAGATTTAAGAAATTTATATAAAAGCCTGTTATTTGCGTCATTTGCATTTTGATGTATATGATTCTATATTCTGTTTTACATTCTAATATTCATTAATACTAAATATCTCCTTAAATGTTGTTTATACCATAGATTTATTTTAATTTTGTCAGCAAATAAGATAAATCGATGTCTCAATTACCTACACTTATAGCTGATCTGGCACTGATATTAATCTGTGCGGGTATCATGACCTTACTATTCAAAAAGTTAAAGCAACCTTTGGTGTTGGGGTATGTAGTGGCTGGCTTTCTGGCAAGTCCTCATATGCCATATACGCCTTCGGTAATGGATACTGCTAACATCAAGATTTGGGCGGATATAGGTGTTATCTTCTTATTGTTTGCACTCGGATTGGAGTTTAGTTTTAAAAAAATCGTTAAAGTAGGAGGTTCTGCTATCATTGCTGCTTGTACTATCATCTTTTGCATGATTTTAGTGGGCATAGGTGTCGGTATGGGCTTTGGCTGGCATCGTATGGATTGCCTGTTTTTGGGCGGTATGATTGCTATGTCCTCTACTACAATTATTTATAAAGCCTTTGATGATCTGGGATTAAGAAAAAAACAGTTTACCGGACTTGTCCTAAGTATTTTGATTCTGGAAGATATTCTTGCCATTGTATTAATGGTGATGCTTTCTACTATGGCTGTAAGTCATAACTTTGAAGGGACTGAAATGCTCGAAAGTATTGGTAAATTATTGTTCTTTCTCATCTTATGGTTTGTTGTTGGCATCTACCTGATTCCTGAATTTCTGAAACGTTGCCGGAAATTGATGGGAGAGGAGACATTATTGATTGTGTCCTTGGCACTTTGTTTCGGAATGGTTGTAATGGCTGCTCATACAGGATTCTCAGCTGCATTTGGGGCATTCATTATGGGGTCAATTTTGGCTGAAACGATTGAAGCTGAATCCATAGATCGTTTAGTAAAACCGGTGAAAGATCTTTTCGGAGCTATTTTCTTTGTGTCGGTAGGTATGATGGTGAATCCTGCAATGATTGTGGAGTATGCCATTCCAATTATAGTAATAACGATTGCCGTAATTCTTGGACAGGCTACGTTTGGCACATTTGGAGTGGTCCTTTCCGGAAAACCTTTGAAGACAGCTATGCAGTGCGGTTTTAGTTTAACACAGATTGGTGAGTTTGCTTTTATTATCGCTTCTTTAGGAGTGTCACTTCATGTGACGAGTGAATTTCTGTATCCTATAGTTGTAGCTGTTTCTGTTATTACTACTTTCCTTACTCCCTATATGATTCGTTTGGCAGAACCGGCTTCTACTTTTGTGGATGCTCATCTTCCCGCTTCCTGGAGGAAGATGTTGTTACGTTATTCTAACGGTTCTCAGACGGCAATGAATCATGAGAATCTTTGGAAGAAATTATTATTGGCAATGGTACGAATCACTGTAGTTTATTCAATTGTCAGTATATCTATTATTGCTCTTTCTTTCCGTTTTGTAGTGCCATTCTTTAGAGAGAATTTACCTCCATTATGGGCTTCATTGCTTGGTGCGGCATTTATAATTCTTTTTATTTCACCTTTTTTGCGTGCAATTATGGTGAAGAAAAACCATTCTGTAGAATTTATGACTTTATGGCATGATAGTCGGGCAAATCGCGCACCATTAGTCTCTACAATAGTTATCCGAATTATGATAGCGGCATTATTTGTCATCTTTGTCATATCAGGATTATTCAAGGCTTCCATCGGATTAGTAATCGGTGCTGCCGTATTAGTGGTATTATTGATGGTATGGTCACGTCGTCTGAAAAAACAATCGATCTTAATCGAACGACGCTTCTTTCAAAATCTGCGCTCCAGAGAGGTCCGTGCTGAGTATTTGGGGGAGAAAAAACCTGAGTATGCCGGACGTTTATTATCTCATGATTTGCATCTTGCCGATTTGGAAATTCCCGGAGAATCATCTTGGGCTGGAAAGACTTTGATGGAATTGAATTTGGGGAAAAGATACGGAGTCCATGTTGCTTCTATCCTTCGGGGAAAGAGAAGAATTAATATTCCCGGTGGCGTCGAGCGTTTATTCCCATTGGATAAAATACAAGTGATAGGGACGGATGAAGAACTGAACAAATTCAGTGAAGATATGCAGAATGGTGCGAAGATTGACTGGGAAGTATATGAGCAGAGTGAAATGAGTTTGAAACAGTTTATTATTGATGCTGATTCTATTTTCTTACACAAAACTATTCGCACGTCAGGTATTCGGGATAAGTATAGGTGTATGATTGTGGGCGTGGAACGGGAGAATGGAAATTTGGTGGCACCAGACGTGAATATGCCTTTTGAGGAAGGTGACGTAGTATGGGTAGTTGGTGAAAAAGAAGACGTGTACCAATTAATTAATCAAAAAGATGAGAAATAACAAGTAGGATAAAGGTTGAAAAGCTACTTTTGTCAAAACATAAAATAATAATATCATGAAAAGCGATTCGAAAGAATGTCTGTATTGTCAGAATAATGAAACGCAGCATAATCTAATGATTGAGATTGCGCAGTTAAGTGTGTCAAGGGTGTTTTTATTTAAGGAACAAACCTATAGAGGGCGTTGTCTTGTAGCCTACAAAAACCATGTGAACGACTTAAATGAGTTGAGTGATGAAGAACGTAATGCTTTTATGGCAGATGTGGTACGGGTAACTCTTGCTATGCAAAAAGCTTTCCAGCCGGAAAAAATAAATTATGGCGCTTATTCTGATAAGTTATCTCATTTACATTTTCATTTGGTTCCGAAATATGTAGACGGACCGGATTATGGGAGCACATTCCAAATGAATCCGGGTAAAGTCTATCTGACAGATATTGAGTATCGGGAATTAATTGAGGCTGTGAAAGTAAATTTGTAGTTTTGATTTGTAAATAGAGAAGAGGTTGTTGTTCTCCTTATTTGTTTTTTAAATGTGAATAACAGGGATAGAGATGAATGTTTTTTCAATCATTCTATCCCTGTAAATATTTGCTTAGATTTAGTATTCTGTGTTTGGAAGATAGTTTAATCTTCACTATCAAAATCAAATTCAAAATCAAAGTTATCCATAAATTCTGGAGTTGTAAATTCTTCCAGACTACGGCGATCTTTCTTTGTTGGACGACCTGTTCCATGGGCACGATCCACAAATCCGCTAATCTTGCTCATCTCTAATAATTCATACTGATCGGGAGTTGTTACATTTTCCATCATTTCCGGTACGAGCTTTGCACCGACACGTTTTTCGATAGTCTGTAATACTTTAAAGGAATAAGTGATAGGCGGTTTTCTTACTTGTATCACATCACCCGGTTTTACCATACGGGCGGCTTTTATCTGTGATCCATTCATGGTAACACGACCTTTTTTGCAGGCTTCAGCTGCAATTGTACGTGTTTTGAAAATACGTACAGCCCACATCCATTTATCTATTCTTGCTTCAGCCATAATATTAATTACAAATTAAAAGTTCTATGGACCAGGCAACTATTTCTTGTTGAACTGATTCATAGTAATATTGATTCCTGCAAGACAGAAGCTCTTGATAATTTCTCCTGCAGTTTCCAGACGTTCATCCATTGTTTTCCAATCTTCATCGGCAAAGTGTCCAAGTACATAATCCACTTGTCCTCCACGAGGAAAATCATTTCCGATTCCAAACCGAAGACGAGCATAGTCTTGTGTTCCTAAAGTTGCCGCAATATGTTTCAGCCCGTTGTGTCCTGCATCACTTCCTTTACCTTTTAAGCGTAAGGTACCGAAAGGTAGAGCCAAATCATCCACTATTACCAATACATTTTCCAATGGAATGTTTTCTTTCTGCATCCAGTAACGTAAAGCTAATCCGCTCAGGTTCATGAAAGTTGAAGGTTTAAGGAGGATTAGTTGGCGACCTTTGATAGAGAAGCTTGTGGTAAAACCATAACGTCCGTCGATAAAAGGAGGAGCATTGTTGATTCTAGCCATTGCATCTACAGTCATAAATCCGATGTTGTGTCGGGTTTCATGATATTCGGGGCCAATATTTCCCAAACCAACAATTAGATATTTTATCATTCTTTTTTTGAAGAAAAAAGGTTCTTAACTATATAAGAGAAACGCAGATTAACACAAACTAATGCAGACTGAACATCTGCTTTAATCTGCATTAATCTGCGTTTCAGTATATCTCTTTATGGGATAATCTCTAATTACTTGCCTGCTGTAGCTGCTGCACCTCTTGCTGCACGAGTCAATTTAACAGCACATACAACAGCTTCTTTAGCGCTAATCAGCTCAAGACCTTCAAAGCTCAGTTCACCAACTTTCACAGTTTTACCCAAACCTAAGTGAGAAACGTTGATAGTAAGCTTTTCAGGGATAATGTTGTATAACGCTTTCACTTTAATTTTACGCATCTGCAAAGCCAATTTACCACCGGCTTTCACACCTTCTGCAAGCCCCTCTAATTGTACCGGAACTTCCATTAAGATAGGTTTAGCTTCATCAATCTGATAGAAGTCTACGTGCAGGATAGTATCCTTTACCGGGTGAAATTGGATATCTTTCAGGATAGCGTTTACTTTTTTGCCATCGATATCCAAATCTATTACATAGATATGCGGAGTATAAACCAAATTACGAAGACCATCGTTAGTTACTTTGAAGTGAATCACTTCATTACCTCCGTAAAGTACACAAGGTACATCACCATTCTTGCGAATTTCTTTCAAAGCTCTTGCTTGTTCCGAAGAGCGTTCTGCAATTGTTCTTGCAGTTCCTTTTACTTCAATTGATTTCATTTCTTAAAAAATTGTGTTACTCTAAATTAAGTTAGTTTGCTTAATTCACCATCACACGATGTGGATTATCACACGATGTTGCAAAAAAGCGGTGCAAAAGTACAGTTTTTTTTTGAAATATCAAAGAGTTACCCTCTTAAAAGTCAATGTCAATTTTAATTTCATCGTTCAGCTTCTCGTCTTTTGCATCTTCTAAAAGAATTTTTTGCTGTTCTGATTCATCCAATAAACAATCAGAATCACTTGTCTTATTAAGATTGATGAAGTCGATAGCTTGTGTCAATCCTGACATGAACTTTTCAAAATCCTCTTTATATAAAAAGATTTTGTGCTTCTCAAAACTAATCTGAGAATCATCTCCTTCTCCCATTATCACTTTTTTGCTTTCCGTGATAGCCAGGAACATCTCATCTTTACGGTTTTTCTTTACGTCGAGGTAGTAAATACGTTTACCTGCTTTAATTGATTTGGAGAATACGATCTCCTTATCATTCATGTCTGCGCCCATTTTCTTTTTTAAATCTTCCATATCTTTCGGTACGTTTATAATCGGCTTCAAATTTGGATATTTTTTTTAAACTGTCAAAAGAAAAAGAGCAGAGAATGAAATACTGCATTAAAAAATGTGATTTATTAGTGGAAACTCATTAAAAATATCTACTTTTGCAGTTCGATAACAACAGTATTAAATTGAATTATGATCAACAGAGTTCTTATTCGTCTTAAGATTATACAGATCGTGTATGCCTATTATCAGAATGGTAGCAAAAATCTAGACTCAGCGGAGAAAGAGTTATTCTTTAGTCTTTCAAAGGCGTATGACCTTTACAACTATTTGCTAATGCTGATGATAGCATTAACAGAGTATGCACAAAAACGTATTGATACGGCAAAAGCAAAACTAGCACCTACTAGAGAAGAATTGTATCCTAACATGAAGTTTGTAGAAAACAAGTTTATTTCACAACTGGAAGTCAATAAACAACTGACAGAGTTTATAACCAATCAAAAAAGGACATGGGCTAATGATCAGGACTTCATTAAAGAGCTGTACGAGAAAATTGTAGAATCCGATATTTATAAAGATTATATGACTTCCGACGATAAATCTTACGAAGCCGACCGTGAAGTATGGAGAAAACTTTATAAGACATACATTTTTAATAATGAATCGCTCGATCAGGTTTTGGAAGACCAGAGTCTCTATTGGAATGATGATAAAGAAATAGTTGATACATTTGTCTTGAAAACAATTAAACGTTTTGAAGAGAAAAAAGGTGCTAGCCAAGAGTTGCTTCCTGAATTTAAGGATGACGAAGATCAGGAATTTGCGCGTCGTTTGTTCCGTCGTACTATTTTGAATTCAGATTATTATCGCCATCTCATTAGTGAAAATACAAAGAATTGGGATTTAGATCGTATTGCATTTATGGATATTATCACTATGCAAACTGCTTTAGCCGAAATTCTAAGTTTTCCGAACATTCCGGTCAGTGTTTCGTTAAATGAATATGTAGAGATTGCGAAGTTGTACAGCACAGCGAAGAGCGGTAGCTTTATCAATGGAACTCTTGATGGAATAGTTAATCAATTGAAAAAAGAAGGTAAATTGAGTAAAAACTAATACCTTTGTCCATATAATAGAAACTAAAAAACTGATTATTTATGAACTTATTGACTGTATTTATGCAAGCTCCCGTTTCGGCAGGAGGTGGAAGTATGATGTGGATCATGCTGATAGCAATGTTTGTTATTATGTACTTCTTTATGATTCGTCCTCAAAATAAGAAGCAGAAAGAAATAGCTAACTTCCGTAAATCTCTTCAGGTGAATCAGCAAGTGATTACTGCTGGTGGTATTCACGGAACAATTAAAGAGATTAATGATGATCATGTAGTCCTTGAGATTGCTCCTAGCGTAAAGATTAAAATAGATAAGAACTCTATTTTTGCTGATGCTTCGGCTGCTACTAATCAGCCTAAATAATAGGCTAGTAACTAAATGCCTATGTTAGATCGTAGGGAAATACGATATACATATTTAAAGCAATCTAAGAAAATTAAGGACCTCCTGCTTAGTGATAAGAGTAGGGAGTTCTTAATTTTTTTATTTTTCTTCCTGATAGCGGGTGGATTTTGGTTGCTTCAGACATTGAACAATGACTATGAAGCAGAATTCTCGATTCCGGTTCGGGTAAAAGATGTGCCCAATAATGTAGTGTTTACTTTGGAACCTCCATCCGAACTTCGTGTTCGGGTGAAAGATAAAGGAACCGTACTTTTAAATTATATGTTAGGGAAAAGTTTTTTTCCGGTTAATCTGAATTTTACAGATTATAAAGGGAAAAATAATCATGTAAAGATTCCGGCATCCGAATTTGAGAAAAAGATTTTCAGTCAGTTAAGTGCTTCTTCTAAAATTCTTTCGGTAAAACCTGATACATTGGATTACATCTATTCAACAGGTAAATCTAAAGCAGTCCCTGTGCGTTTTCAGGGAAATGTAACAGCCAGTCTCCAATATTATGTTTCAGATACGATTTATAGTCCCGATTCTGTATTGGCTTATGCTCCGGCGGGAATTTTGGATACAGTAATGGCTGCTTACACTCAGGATGTGGATCTGGAAAATATTTCAGATACCATTAGGCGTCAAGTTTCTTTGGCTTCCGTGAAAGGGGTGAAGTTTGTTCCTAATATAGTTGAACTGACTTTTCCGGTAGATATTTATACTGAAAAAACAGTCGAAGTTCCATTACATGGAGTCAATTTTCCGGCAGATAAAGTGTTAAGGGCCTTTCCTTCTAAGGTTCAGATTACTTTTAAAGTGGGAATGAAACGTTTCCTAAGTGTGAAAGCAAGCGATTTTGTAATAAGTGTTTCTTATGAGGAGTTACTAAAATTGGGTTCCGATAAATATACCGTTAAGCTAAAGTCGTTTCCTCGTGGAGTCAGCCAGATACGTATTGTGCCTGAGCAAGTTGATTTTTTGATTGAACAAGTTTCTTCTGATGGCAATTAAAATAGGTATTACCGGTGGTATAGGTAGTGGAAAAAGTGTGGTCTCCAGATTGTTGGAAGTAATGGGGATTCCTGTTTATATTTCAGATGTGGAAGCAAAGCGGATTACACTGACTGATGAGGTGGTGCGTCGTAGACTTAGTGTGCTGGTCGGAGAGGATATTTATCAAAATGGAGAATTAAACCGTACTTTGTTGGCATCTTATATGTTCGGAAATCCTGAGCATATAAAGAATGTAAATGGAATAATACACCCTCAGGTAAAAGAAGATTTTCGTCGGTGGAGTAGATGCTTTAGTACTGATAAAATTATTGGTATGGAGTCTGCTATTTTAGTCGAGGCCGGATTTAAAAGTGAAGTAGATTTCCTGATAATGGTATATGCACCATTAGAGATGAGGATAGAACGTGCCATTAAGCGTGATTGCTCATCGAAAGAATTGATAATGAAACGTATTCAGGCACAAATGAGTGATGAGCTAAAGCGAGAACAAGCTGATTTCTTAATTCTGAATGATGGTGAAATGCCTCTAATTCCGCAGGTTTTGGAGCTAATTTCTTTGCTTTCTAAAAATAATCATTACCTTTGCTCCGCAAAAAATAATTAATAAACAAAAGAATATATACTATGTTGAAGACTATCTTGTCCATCTCCGGAAAACCGGGATTGTACAAACTTATTTCGCAAGGAAAAAATATGTTGATTGTAGAATCAATCAGTGCTGATAAAAAACGTTTTCCCGCTTATGGTAATGAGAAAATTATTTCTTTGGGAGATATAGCAATGTACACTGATGATGCAGAAGTTCCTTTGTGCAATGTATTGGATGCAATGAAAATTAAAGAAAATGCGGCAGTCACTGCTCTTGACCCTAAGAAAGCTACTCCTGAACAATTGCGTGATTATCTGGCGGAAGTATTGCCGGACTTCGATCGTGATCGTGTATATGTAGCAGATATTAAAAAATTGATTTCTTGGTACAATCTTTTGATAACAAATGGTATCACAGAATTTAAGGCAGAAACAGAGGCTGAAAAAGAAGAAGCTACTGCTGAGTAATCTGTTGTATTTAGATAAAAAGTTAAAGCGTGATAATCATGTAATGTGATTATCACGCTTTTAGTTTTTTAAAGATGTATTTTCAAACAAAAGGTTGATTCTGCTGTTCTTTGGGTAATCTTGTCTTTGCATGAATATTTTCGGGTTTCTTTAGTCAAGAACCACTGTTTTTATTTATCTTTGTTGCTGTCCATGTATGCTGAGGTGTCAGTCATGGATATAGATAAGAATAAAGAATAAAAGCGTTTTTGGAATATTATTCTATACCTGGAATCTGGACAATTTCATGCTATTCAGGAATAATGAGACAGACGCTCATGCTCTGCTGTATATGCAAATATATAGTATTGAGCGTGGGCTGTTGTACATTATTTGAATAGCGGCAGTCCAGAGCCCCAAGTATGATAATTGCAGCAGTTCCCACGCTTTTTTATATTAAAGGCCTTCAAAGGGAGCTGGAAGGTAAGATACAGAGTATGCGGACAATAACTAATAAAGGGGTATGTGTCTCTCTTGATAATGGGACTTTATATGTGAGTGGCTTGTTGGTAGACACAATGCTATTTTTGTATGACTCTCAAGGAGAGCTATGTGGAAAATGTAAATTTATATTGCCTTCCATCACCTTAACTATTCCCAAGAAAGGTGCTTATGTTTTAGTGATGAGTCATCCTAATTGTCAGTCGGAAGTTAGAAGAATTATATATTCCGGGATATAAAAAAATGCCGATAAATCTTTGGGAGATATACCGGCTATTTTTATAAGATCATATAAATTTTAGTTTCGGAAGATTAGTCTGTCGCCACCGGAATCGACAATGATGGCTTTGCTGCGATCTACTTCCTGAGACAATAATTTCTTTGATAAGTCGTTTAGTAAGTAGCGTTGGATAGCTCTTTTGACCGGGCGGGCGCCAAATTCAGGATCATAACCTACCTTAGATAAAAAATCCAAGGCAGTATCTGTCATTTGTAGTTTTACTCCGTTTTCGGCAAGCATCTTTTGCACACCCTTAATTTGCAAGAGTACGATTTGCTTAATTTCCGGTTCTGTCAGCGGCAAAAACATAATCGTTTCGTCAATACGGTTTAGGAATTCCGGACGAATGTTCTTTTTCAACATATTCATCACTTCCTTTTTTGTCTCTTCGATTACCTCTTCCTTATTCGAACCATTCAATTTTTCCATTTGACTCTGGATATAGGAACTTCCCATATTTGAAGTCATGATAATGATGGTATTTTTGAAATTAACAACTCTGCCTTTGTTATCAGTCAGTCGTCCGTCATCTAATACCTGCAAGAGAATATTGAATACATCCGGATGTGCTTTTTCAATCTCATCAAACAGCACAACAGAGTAAGGCTTTCTACGAATCGCTTCAGTAAGCTGCCCTCCTTCATCATATCCAACGTATCCCGGAGGCGCTCCGACCAAACGTGAAACACTATGTTTCTCCTGATATTCACTCATATCAATACGAGTCATCATCGACTCGTCATCGAATAAGAATTCAGCCAATGCCTTAGCAAGTTCTGTTTTACCAACACCTGTTGTTCCGAGGAAGATAAACGAACCAATTGGACGTTTCGGATCTTGTAATCCGGCACGACTTCGACGTACAGCGTCTGCAACAGCTTCAATGGCTTCATCCTGACCAATTACCCGTTGGTGAAGTTCTTCTTCCAAATGCAGTAATTTATCTTTTTCACTTTGCATCATCTTGCTTACAGGGATACCTGTCCAACGTGAAACAACATCAGCAATATCTTCGGCATCTACTTCTTCTTTAATCATTGCCTTGTCACCTTGCATATCGTGCAACTTTTCCTGAGTATCTTCTATCTCTTTATTCAGTTCCTGAAGCTTACCATAGCGAATTTCGGCTACCTTACCATAATCTCCTTCCCGTTCGGCTTTATCAGCTTCGAATTTCAGATTCTCTATCTGAATTTTGTTTTGTTGAATTTTGTCCATCAACGTCTTTTCACTCTGCCATTTTGCTTTGTGAGACTTCTCCTGTTCTTTCAGTTCAGCCAATTCCTTGCCAATTATTTCAAGTTTCGGTTTGTCATTTTCTCGTTTGATGGCTTCGCGTTCAATTTCCAATTGTTTGATTTTACGTGAAATTTCATCCAATTCTTCTGGGACAGAATTAACTTCCATACGCAATTTAGCTGCTGCTTCGTCCATAAGATCAATTGCTTTATCCGGCAAGAAACGATCTGTAATATATCGACTACTCAATTCTACTGCTGCAATGATAGCATCATCTTTAATACGTACCTGATGGTGATTTTCGTAACGTTCTTTTAAACCACGCAGAATAGAAATTGTGCTTAAATTATCAGGTTCGTCTACCTGTACGATCTGGAAGCGGCGTTCTAAAGCTTTATCTTTTTCAAAATACTTCTGATATTCATCTAAAGTGGTTGCTCCAATTGAACGTAGTTCTCCACGTGCCAAAGCCGGTTTTAGTATATTGGCAGCATCCATTGCTCCTTCGCCTTTTCCGGCACCTACCAGGGTATGAATCTCATCAATAAACAAAATAATATCTCCTTCTGATCTCTTAACTTCATTGACTACTGATTTCAGTCGTTCTTCAAATTCACCTTTATATTTGGCACCAGCTACCAGCGCTCCCATGTCTAATGAGTAAACCTGTTTGTTTTTCAGGTTTTCAGGAACGTCACCTCTGAGAATACGATGTGCTAATCCTTCTACAATAGCTGTTTTACCTGTTCCTGGTTCTCCGATCAGTATCGGATTATTTTTAGTACGCCGACTTAATATCTGAAGTACCCGGCGGATTTCATCATCACGACCTATCACCGGGTCTAACTTACCGCTACGGGCAGCTTCATTAAGATTAATAGCGTATTTTTCCAATGATTGATAAGTGTCTTCACTGGATTGCGATGTTACTTTTTCTCCCTTTCTCAGTTCATTAATGGCATTGCCTAGTTCGTCTACTGTCATTCCTGCATCTTTCAGGATAGTGGAAACGGTACTTTTTACTTTTAGCAATGCCAATATAATATGTTCTAAAGAAACGAACTCATCACCCATTTCTTTTGAATACTGTGTAGCTTTTTGTAGTACTTCGTTAGATTCGCGGCTCAAGTATGGTTCTCCACCGGATACTTTGGGTAATGAATCAATTTGTTTATCTACTACAATAGCTATTTGCTGTCCATTCATCCCTAGTTTTTGGAAGATAAAGTTGGTAACGTTTTCGCCTACTTTCATCACTCCATATAAGAGGTGTACAGGTTCAATGACTTGTTGCCCTCGATTTTGTACAAGGTTTACTGCTTCTTGTACTGCTTCTTGAGATTTGATGGTAAAATTGTTAAAATTCATATTGTTGTTCTCCTTTCTTTTTCATGTTACTAATAACACATTAAACGGCGCAAAAGATTTGCCAAGTAGAAAAATGCGACAAAATATCATTTGTTATTAGAAGTTTAAAGACAAAATGACTTCTTTTAACTGGATGATGCTGACGAATTTGCTACAATATGTTACTAATATAGTTAGAGCGTTTTTACTAATTATTTGTTTCCAGACGTATATGTAGGACATACCGAGACGTACGAGTGGGTAATCCCGATATGTACGTTTGGGTAATACCTAGATGTACGTCTGAGGCAATCTGTTATTTAATGAGAGAAAATGAATCTTCTAGGGCTTAGATATAAAAGTAATGTAGTATCTTTATCCGCATTATTAATATAGTAATGTATATGACTGATAAACCTCAAATAAAGCTTTCGGAAACTGTAGTATTAATAGATGCTGCTTTTTTGAATTTTGTGATTATGGATATGAAAGGGTATTTTGAAAAGACTTTGCAACGTTCATTGCAAGAAATTGATCTTTCGATGCTGACTACCTATTTTACTTTAGATGCGGGAATTGTTGAAGGAAAGAATGAGGTACAATTTCTTTTTGTTTATGATAAAGATTCTGCTATGCTGCAACATTGTCAGCCCTCTAATTTAAAGAATGAATTGAATGGAGTCGCTTTTCAAAGTCCATATGGAGAATATTCATTTGCCAGTGTTCCTTCGGAAGGAATGGTTTCCAGAGAAAATTTGTTTTTAGATCTGTTGTCTATTATCTCCGATTCGACAGATGTTAAGAAAATGATCGTGATCTCTTTCAATGAAGAGTATGGAGATAAAGTAACAATGGCTCTAAATGAAATAAAGCAGAAAGAGGTAATCCAGTTCCGTATGAATGAACCGGAAACACCTGTAGAATATGAGTGGGATATGTTGGCTTTTCCTATTATGCAAGCATTAGGAATTAAAGCTGATGAATTACAATAATACTTAAAAAATAGTCCAGTGTCCGATTTTCGTCTAAAAGTTTTTCAGTGTGTAGCGAAGAATTTAAGTTTTACGAAGGCTTCGCAAGAACTGTTTATCAGCCAGCCTGCAATTACTAAACATATTCAGGAACTCGAGAATTATTATCAGGCACGTTTGTTTGAACGGCAAGGAAATAAAATCTCATTGACAGAAGCCGGAGAATTATTATTGAAACACAGCGAGAAGATTCTAGATGATTATAAGAAATTGGAATATGAAATGCATTTATTGCATAATGCATTTATTGGTGAATTACGGTTAGGGGCTAGTACAACGATTGCACAGTATGTTCTTCCTCCTTTATTAGCTAATTTTATTTCTCAGTTTCCTCAGATCAATCTATCTCTTTATAATGGGAATTCACGAGGGGTAGAGGTTGCTTTGCAAGAACATCGCATTGATTTAGGATTAGTGGAGGGTATTTTTCGTTTGCCTAATTTGAAATATACACTTTTTTTGCAGGATGAACTGGTAGCAGTCGTCCCCAATAATAGCAGTTTGGTAAAATCAGATGAAATAACTCCCGAAGACTTGTTGAATATCCCTTTGGTTCTACGAGAAAGAGGATCGGGCACATTGGATGTGTTTGAACGTGCTTTATTGAAACATAATCTTAAACTTTCTTCCTTAAATGTTCTTATGTATCTTGGTAGTACAGAAAGTATCAAGCTTTTTCTGGAACATACGGATTGTATGGGAATTGTTTCTATTCGTTCAATACATAAAGAACTTGTTGCGGGTAGTTTGCGTGTTATTGAAATACAAAAAATGGCGATGCATCGTGAATTTAATTTTGTTCAGTCGCAGGGGCAAGAAGGAGGATTGTCGCAGGTCTTTATGCGATTTGTGGCACATCATAGTAAAAATCTGTAGTTAGCTTTCAATTACTCATGTTTTATATGTTATGTTGCTAGCCTAAGTATTTTAGAATAAATGATGGCTTGAATTGCTTCGAGGGATTATATGTTTGTATATTTCTCTATCAAATTGTTTATATGTGAGTTGATGTATAAATAACTTTAGAAAAATAAAGAAAAGATATGGGTTGTTTAATGAATATTTTATGGTTATTACTTGGTGGCATTTTCACTGCAATAGAATATCTTATTGCAAGTATGCTGATGATGCTTACAATTATTGGAATTCCTTTTGGTATGCAGACATTGAAGTTGGCGGCACTTGCACTATGTCCTTTCGGAAAGGAGGTGCGGAGTAGAGAACGTTCAGATGGTTGTCTTTACGTAATGATGAATATTATATGGATATTTTAGGGAGGTATCTGGATATGTCTTTCACATTTAGTATTTGGTGCTATCTTGTGTATTACTATCATTGGTATTCCATTTGCTTTGCAACATTTTAAGTTAGCTTCGTTAGCATTGACCCCTTTTGGAAAAGAAATTGTAGATGCGTAAGTCTAGCGAAACTTACTTTCTCTCTATAACTAAATATTATACCACATAATAAGAAACGATTAGTCTGTCTGAATCATTTGCCGTACCTTTGCATCCGGATAATAAATTAAAGGTAAAAAATATGATTTCAACAGCTATAAAAACATTACAGGCAAAGAATAAGATAATTTATGTTGCTCTGCTTTCGGTTTTAACTTTTTTTCTGTTTTTAGATTATATTCCCGGTTTGCAAGCTTGGTCGGTATGGGTAACTCCTCCGGTTGCTTTGTTTCTTGGACTTGTATTTGCACTGACCTGTGGACAGGCTCATCCAAAATTTAACAAGAAAACTTCTAAATATCTGTTGCAGTATTCAGTTGTCGGACTGGGATTCGGGATGAATTTGCACTCTGCCTTAGCTTCTGGTAAGGAAGGAATGGAATTTACTGTTATTTCTGTGGTTGGAACTTTGGCTATTGGTTGGTTTATTGGGCGTAAGCTTTTCAAAATAGATAGGAATACATCCTATCTGATAAGTTCAGGTACAGCTATTTGTGGCGGTAGTGCTATTGCAGCCGTTGGTCCAGTATTGGGAGCAAAAGATAGTGAAATGTCTGTTGCGTTAGGAACTATTTTTATTCTGAATGCTATTGCACTCTTTGTCTTTCCGATGATCGGACATGCATTAAATATGGATCAGCAACAATTTGGTACATGGGCGGCAATTGCTATACATGATACTAGTTCTGTGGTTGGTGCAGGTGCTGCTTATGGCGAAGAAGCTTTGAAGGTAGCTACCACTATCAAACTGACTCGTGCTCTTTGGATTATTCCTATGGCATTTGCTACTTCATTTATCTTTAAAAGTAAAGGACAGAAAATTAGTATTCCATGGTTTATTTTCTTTTTTGTTTTGGCTATGGTTGTGAATACTTATTTATTAAACGAGGTTCCGGCATTGGGAGCTACTATCAATGGAATTGCCCGTAAAACACTAACGATTACAATGTTCTTTATTGGGGCTTCTCTTTCTTTGGATGTGTTGAAAGCTGTTGGCGTCAAACCACTTGTGCAAGGAATATTATTATGGGTCGTTATCAGTTTAAGTACACTTGCTTATATCTATTTCGTATAAAAGTCACTTGTTATAGTAAAAAATAAGAGGTCATTCTAGTCATTTTGGAAGGACCTCTTGCTATTCTCATCCTATTCTGTTTCTAAGATATCTCGTTGGAGAAACATGATAGAACTCTTTGAATCTTTTTCCAAAATATTTTGCATCACAATAACCTAACATAGTAGATATTTCACCAATACTGTAACATTGTTCTAGCAAGTAAGCTCTTGCTTTTGCCATTTTATAAGCTAACATATAGTCTGCTGGTGGGTTTCCTGTAATATCTTTCATTTTATTATAAAATCCAGTACGACTCATACCCATATCTAAACTTAACATATCGACTGTATATTTTTCAGATGAAAGATTTTCTTCAAGAAACTTTTCTACCTTTTTTATGAACTGAGCGTTTTCATCATCTTTGACAATATCTTCAGGATGATTGGCTAAAGTGGTATCTGACAATAGTTCTTTCATTTTGCTTTGTTGAGCAATCCGATTCTTTATTAGAATCTGGATGTCAGCTTGAAGTATGTAAATACTTACTGTACGTGCTTCTAATCTATCTGCTCCACTATTGATATGAGTGAAATAGTTTTCGCTATTGTTCTTATTTAGTAATAAAATGATTGGAGTATTGGACATTTCGGCATTCGATTTTATCTGGCTGCATAAATCATTTCCATATGTGCCATTGACTATCTCATCTATAATGATGGTATCGGGCCCTCGTTGGCAAACAAAAGAATATACCTTCTCTGGTTCTTCAAGAAGAGTTACTTGAGAAAAAGAAGAAAGTGCTTCACATAAATAATCGCTGTATTCTTTATCAGCCATCACTAATAAGATATGTGGAACTTTACAGGTTTTCGGAACCAATGGTATTTGTTCTATTGGGCTGATATCTACTGGGTATATCGCTTTATTGCTTTCTGTTTCGGACTTTTGGGTTACCTTGCATTTTTTCGTTTTGCAAAGATTGCGTATAGGAATGTAAACCTGAAAACTGATTATTTTTCCGTGTTTATTACCTTTCATTTTTCCACCGTGTAGATGTATTATCTTTCTGATACTTCGTAGGCTACCGCAACAGTATACTGGCAATGGTATTGAATTTAATGAAATTGTATTTTTATTATCTATTTGATGAAGAGGACAATTTGTTATTGTCAAGCTCCAGTAATCATTTAATTGTGAAACTATTATTTCTATGCGACCTTCGCAAGGAGTTGCGTCAATTATTTTGTGCAGAAGACATTGTAGTGCTACACTCAGAACAGTTTCATTCATCTGACATTTTAAATAGTTGAAATTCTTGCTGACTTCTAATTCTATCTGACGTGCATTTGCATATATGCGGCACTGATTGGTGACTGTATTTATAAAGGTATAAAGTTCAAATTCATTGTTTGAAATACCTAAATGTGTTTTTCCCTTTGTCTTATCCAATGTGATAATATTCTGATAACAGCCTATTACATGATTAGTATATCCGAGTATCTTTCCCATTTTATTAGATGTTGATTCGGATAATTCATTGGAGTCTATATCCTCTAATAATCTTTGTATTAGTGACAGCGGAGTTTGAGTCCTTTGAATAAGATTTAGTACAATTTCTAATTTCTCATGATAATGCAGCTTCTTGTTATGACTCATTCTGTGACGGGCCATTAAAGAAATTAGTAATGCAATGGTCACTCCTTCCAATGAGTAAGACCATGAAGCTTGCCATATTAATGGAGCCAAGATGGATTTTGAGTTTTCAGTTTGTTTTGTTGAATAATTAAAATGGTTGTTATCTTCTAATTGATGGGGGGAGTATATATAAGAAGAACTGGTTTGATGCGGATATAAAAATCCAGCGATAAATAATAGAAACATATACATAGGCCTCATGTAATAATTTAAATGAAAATTAAACAGCTTTCTTAGGGATAGATCATTTCCAGTGATATTTTGCTTAAATATAAAATATCCTTGTTAATAGCCTTCTCGATGCAAGTATAGAGCTTTTAATAGATCTCGATAGGGTATTATCTTTCAAAAAGTATGGGTAATATCTATCAATAAGTTTTTAAGTCGTTATTTAATACATCCTTTTAGTAAATATTCTAACTGAGTTGTAGATTGTAACTATGCTAATTGTTTTATATGATCGATCATATTTTCTTTTTGTTAGTATTGTTTATTCTGTTAAATGTTGTCGTTGGAAAATAAAGATGTTATTAGCCGGTAATATAATTTGAATGATGAGTAGAAATGTGGAAAAGGCTAAAAGAGAAAAGTTTTTGGGGGAGGAAAAAGATACTCAAAGAGCAAATAGGAAGGCTGTCTCTTAAAATGCAAGAGAGAGACAGCCTATAAAAGAATTTTTCTTACTCAAAATAGGCAACCGCTTATTTATGTTTCAGTGCTTCGAAAATCAACTTTTCCAGTTCTTCTGCTAGTTCTGGATTATCTGCGATACATTGTTTAGCTGCATCACGTCCTTGTCCTAACTTAGTGTCATTGTAGCTATACCATGAACCGCTTTTTTTGATAATTCCCAAATCAGAACCCAAGTCCACAATTTCACCAGAATGGGAGATACCTTCACCGAACATGATATCGAACTCTGCCTTGCGGAAAGGAGGTGCCACTTTGTTTTTCACAACTTTTACTTTAGTTAGTTTTCCGAGGATTTCTTCACCATCTTTAATTGGTTGGCCACCGCGGATATCAAGACGTACGGAAGCATAGAATTTTAGCGCGTTACCACCTGTCGTTGTTTCCGGATTGCCGAACATAACGCCAATCTTTTCACGAAGCTGGTTTATGAATACGCAAGTCGTGCGTGTTTTACTGACAGCAGCTGTCAATTTACGTAATGCTTGTGACATTAAGCGTGCCTGCAGACCTACTTTATTATCACCCATATCTCCTTCGATTTCGGATTTTGGAGTCAAGGCGGCAACAGAGTCAATTACGATGATGTCAATAGCAGAAGAGCGGATTAGCTGTTCGGCAATTTCCAATGCCTGTTCTCCGTTGTCCGGCTGAGAAATCCATAAATTATCAATATCAACGCCTAGTTTAGCAGCGTAGAAACGGTCGAAAGCATGTTCTGCATCAATAAAGGCAGCAATACCACCGGCTTTTTGTGCTTCGGCAATGGCATGAATAGCCAATGTGGTTTTACCGGAAGATTCCGGTCCATAGATTTCAATGATTCTACCTCTGGGGTATCCTCCTATGCCTAATGCCACGTTCAATGCAATAGAACCGGTAGAAATTACTTCTACTTGTTCAACGATTTCATCTCCCATTTTCATGATAGAGCCTTTCCCGAAGTTTTTCTCTATCTTTTCCATGGCAGCTTGTAAGGCTTTTAGTTTTTCGCTTGATGCCATTTTATTATCTGTTTCAAAATTAAGTTCGTCTTTTTTAGCCATACCTTATTATATAGTTAAATAAATTTTATTGATTTAATATCTGTGCGGCATGCTCTTTGGTTTTCACTTCTTTGGAAGTGATAATCCGTTCTATGATACCTTCTTCATCAATCAAAAAAGTGGTGCGGAATGCACCCATATAGGCACGTCCGTATAGCTTTTTCTCTCCCCATACACCAAATTCTTCTACCAATTTCTTATCAGTGTCAGCTATCAGAGTAAAAGGAAGATTATTTTTTTCAATGAATTTCTGGTGTGACTTTTCATTATCTACACTCACGCCGATTACTTCATAACCAGCTTTACGTAGTTCTGTATAATTGTCGCGCAGACTAGTAGCTTGCATCGTACAACCTGATGTATTGTCTTTCGGATAGAAGTATAATACAATCTTTTTCCCTTTGTAAGTACTTAAACGAATCTCTTCGCCTTTTTCATTGATACCTAAAAATTCCGGTGCTTTATCTCCTACATTCATAATTTAAATATTAGGATTTAAAAATAAAAAGGTTATTCTGCAATCATTCTTTATTCTTCGTTCTTCATTTTTACAGTTCCAGATCTTTATCGAATACCTCATGCCACGGTAACCCTTGTTTATTGAGCTGTTCCATGAACGGATCCGGATTGAACTCTTCTACATTGTTTACTCCCGGGCGCTTCCATTCTCCTTTGAAAAACATCATTGCCCCAATCATTGCCGGAACACCAGTGGTATAACTTACTCCCTGCATACCAGTTTCTTTATATGCTTCCTGATGGCTACAATTATTATAAACATAATATGTGCGCTCTTTTCCGTCTTTAATACCGCGTATACGGCAACCGATAGAAGTTTCGCCTTCGTAGTTTTCTCCCAAGTCCTGTGGGTTCGGTAATACGGCTTTTAAAAATTGGAGGGGTACAATTTTAGTTCCATTAAATTCGACCTCATCGATACGGGCCATACCGATATTCTGGATGACGCGTAAATGGGTTAAATACTCCTGTCCGAAAGTCATCCAGAAACGGGCACGTTTGATGGTTGGAAAGTTCTTAACCAATGACTCCAACTCTTCGTGATAGAGTAGGTATGAGTCACGCGGTCCGATGTTAGGATACGTCAAGTCTTTGTGAATTTCCAATGGACTGGTCGTTACCCATTTTCCACTTTCATAATAACGTCCGTTTTGAGTAATCTCACGGATATTGATTTCGGGATTGAAGTTAGTAGCAAATGCCTTATGATGATTTCCTGCATTACAGTCTACAATATCCAGATATTGAATTTCATCAAAATAATGTTTGGCAGCATATGCTGTATATATTCCACTTACACCCGGATCGAACCCACAACCCAGAATCGCAGTCAGTCCAGCTTCTCTGAAACGTTCATGATATGCCCACTGCCAGCTATATTCAAAATGAGCTTCATCTTTCGGTTCATAATTCGCAGTATCGAGATAGTTTACTCCTGCTTTCAAGCAAGCTTCCATAATAGTCAGATCTTGATAAGGAAGAGCAACATTGATAACCATTTCCGGTTTGAAATCATTGAAAAGTGTGACTAATTCGTCTACATTATCTGCATCGACTTTTTTCGTTTTTATATTGGGATTGCCTATTGCTTCAACAATTTTGTCACATTTTTCTTTTGTGCGACTGGCAATCATTATATCAGTAAATACCTCGGCATTTTGTGCCACTTTGTGTGCTACGACAGTGCCAACACCACCTGCACCAATAATAAGAACTCTACCCATTTCTTTAATTATGAATTAAAATTTAAGAATTAAGAATTGTTGATGGAGCAAATATACGGGATTATTTTCAGATAATCATTCGTAAGCATTGCTTTTTATTTGAAACGTTGTAAGGTGCCGTTTTCAAATTCCAATGTCATACTATTATAAAACCAAGTCTCGAAGCGGGTATCTTTTTTAAATCGTATTTCTACCGGATTGCCTATGGATAAACGGCATTCTTCTGCGTTCATTCCTTCTTCTAATTCGCCTCGGGAGATTATTGCCCAGCGTTCATTAGTGATGCCTGAATATTTTTGACGTATATCTCCAAAGCCGAAAATATCCTCAATATAATTTTCGTTTTTGATGATTATGTCATACTTAAGATCTACTTCTATTTGGTAAATTGCTCCATTTTCATCGTTCACTGATAGGATCGCTAATGTATTTGGAGCAGAGGAGGTTGCAATATCTTTTATATTTAAAATGGTATATCGAGGGATTTGTATCCGGGATTTCATAGGGCTGTTTTCAAATGAGGTAATCCTCTGTGCTTCTAGCATTTTTCTAGGATAGATAGTCAATCCTATATATTTGTTTTTTAATGCTTCGATATTATTTAAATTCTTATTAGTAAAGCTAATTGCATTAGAAAAGTATTTCATTTTTTTTTCTGCTTGGAAATTGTTTAAGTCCATACCAGAATTTGTCCGCGATAGAGCTAGTTCTAGATAATAAGAGTGCCCTTGATTATCTTTAAAGATAATTTTGACAGGGTATACTTGGTTACCAACTCCAACGGCAGTAATCGTTGCTTCCAAATTCGCAGGAATGGTTACATCCTGAAAACCTGAATAATTGTTTGCATCATCTATTCGTACGCTCTCAGATTGTATATATATTTTTCTTCCTACTAATAAGTCTTTAGCTGTGTCTACATCTTGTAAATATACCAATCCGTTGATACAAGCACGCGGATTCTTATCGCAAATTTCGTCTATTCGTATGTTTTTAAATTCATAATAATACTTTTTTCCTTCACAATCAAAAAGAAAACGTGTGGAATAGTTTGTCCCAAAAGATAATTCTTGAGATTTTTCTTCTGTACCTACAAACGTAAGTATTTTGTGTCTTAATATTTTGCTGTCTACTTCCTTTTCACTATCACATGAAGAAAGGATTGGTAAGAATTGATCACGTCCGGAAGGATTAAACATGAATTTTACTCCGGGAGTCCATTTACATATAAGTTGCAATGGAAAATTTTGCTTAATAAACTGCTTTTCGTCGCTAGTTGGAAGCTCTTGGTTGGCAGAGGTGGAGACAAGGTAATCATTTTGAGCTGCAATATTTGATATGCAACTGAAAAATAAAAGCAGAGTCAGTATGATTATTCTCATGGCTGTTTATTTTAAAATGAACTATGTAAATGTCCGTTTGTTTTATATTCAAAAGCAAATGTATGCATTTTATATTGTATTGAGTGATTTTTCTCAATCTTTTTGGTACCTTTGCCCACGATTTTAACTTAAACGTTATAAAAATGAAGAAAGTATTTGTTTCGATTTGCGTTGCAAGTGTAGCACTTGTAATGTCTTCATGCCGTTCAGTAGAAAAGGCACTTCCTATATCATCTATCAATGGTGAATGGAATATCATAGAAGTTAATGGTTCAAAAGTAGCTCCGGATGAAAGTAAAAATCTTCCGTTTATTGCATTTGATACGGCTACGGGCCGGATATCCGGTAATAGTGGCTGTAACCGTATGATGGGCAGTTTTGATGCAAATGCAAAACCAGGTAGCCTTGATCTTAAAGGAATGGCGAGTACTCGAATGATGTGTCCTGATATGACTACAGAAAATAATATTTTGAGTGCTTTGGGACAAGTGAAAGCATACAAGAAATCAGGTAAAAACAAGATGTATTTGTGTAATGCATCCAATCGTCCGATCGTAGTACTTGAAAAGAAAACGTCAGACGTGAAACTTTCAGTTCTGAGTGGTGAATGGAAAATTAAAGAAGTAAATGGCAAAGCAGTTCCTTCGGGAATGGAAAAACAACCTTTTTTGGCTTTTGATGTGAAGAAAAAAACAATTCATGGCAATGCCGGATGTAATTTGATGAATGGTGGTTTTGAAACAAATACTGATAATGCCAAATCTATTTCTTTCCCAGGAATAGCTACTACCATGATGGCTTGTCCTGATATGGAACTAGAAGGTAAAATATTGAAAGCGATGAATGAAGTAAAATCATTTGATGTATTATCTGGTGGAGGAATTGGATTGTATGATTCGAATGATGCGTTGGTTATTGTTCTAGAAAAATAAAAAAGATAAATAAAAGAAGAAAGGCTCATGTTATTTTGGTGACATGAGCCTTTCTTCTTTATATTATTGAATAGTCTGAGACTGATTATAGCTTATCTAACATTTCCCAATCTATTTCGGGTTCTTTGCCAGTCGGTTCACAATGGAATTTTGTTCCCATGGGAACGGATTCGTTGAAAAAACCACCCATTTTCAGGTAAAATTGATTTTCTTTTGCATTTCCTCCCTGATAATCTAATCGAACTTTTGCACTTGCTGTTGCATCGTGGGTGAATGTTGCTTCAGTTAGACGCGTCCACTTTCCTTCTTTACTTCGTGCCCACTGATTCCCAAAGAATACTTCACGTGATAGATATCCTTGTTCTGGGCTGAAATTCTCTAGGAAACTATGAGGATATTTGTACCATGTATTTGTCATTGGACGCAGGAAACTGGCTATAAGTCTCCAGCATTTTTCCTCTGTACCATAAAAATAAGCTGTATAGATTGTATTCCCGTTTCCGTCCGGTCTGACTTGCATTAAGAATTTATAAGTACTATCGGCTTTCCAAGGGTAATTCAGGTAACTTTGTCCACCGGAACCTTCATTCCCAAATTCTCCGATATTTACATCTTTACCTCGGCGTAACATTTTTATTCTCTGGTTTTCCGGAATCTTTTTAGGATCTTCTGTATCAAATGGACTCCATACAGAAAAAAGTATGCGTCGTTCTATTGGGGAATTGTATTGTATGCCGAAATATCCTTCGCTAAATCCGGTTACCATATAATAGCTATACATAATTTCACCTTTCTTCGGAACTGTAACTTCGTTATAAAACCATTCCGTATCTCCTTCCGGCAATGTATATCCTAAATGGACAGATGGACCGCGACGTCCCCAATACTCAGAGAAGTCTTTTATGTAATTGCTTTCTCCTGAGACATTGTCTACAATTAATTGTTGTATTTCACCAAATTCCTTACCTTCCCTTGATATACCTTGTAGATTGATTTGTATATAACCGGGTTGTAAGACGTTAATTCTTCCTACAGGGATTTTCGTAAATTCATTAGAATGGAGGTTTATTTTGAAAACCTTGTTTCCATAACTGACCTTAATTATAGAATGTCCTTTGGCGTACAATGACAAATCGGCTGTTGTCGGTTGATGTAGATAGAAGTAAATACTTGTAATACTTGCGGGATTTGTCCAGTTCGAAAGTCCGGCTTGTGTAATTTGGGCACCGTCGCTTTGAGTAGTTACATAACCATTACCTGCAACTCCGATTGTGAGTTGCTGATTTTGTGCAAATAATGCAGTACATATTAATGTAGCAAATAGACATAGTAAAGATTTCATTTTATTTTTGTTTTAGAATATGATGCTGCAAAAATAGGAAATTCTTTTCTTCATTGAACCAGAGGCGCTTGCATTTGTTTAAAGAATCAGTCGTCAGCTCGCTTATTGGTGAGGGAGGCGACATTGAATATATTGAAACTGTCTTTTTGGCAGATATTATGTCACGTATTCGTCTAATTCCTTTTTGGCACAAGGTTTGTCCTTTACTCAACGTCCGTTTGAGACGAGGCACTTGAAGAAAGGCACAAACCAACCGGACAAAAAGAAATTGAATAATAATAAATAAAAATAACAATCATGGGAAAAATTATTGGTATTGACTTAGGAACTACAAACTCTTGTGTTGCTGTATTTGAAGGTAACGAACCTGTAGTAATTGCGAACAGTGAAGGTAAACGTACTACTCCTTCTATAGTCGCTTTCATAGATGGCGGTGAACGTAAAGTTGGTGA
Source organism: Bacteroides sp. (assembly GCF_028690125.1). Classification (GTDB taxonomy): domain Bacteria; phylum Bacteroidota; class Bacteroidia; order Bacteroidales; family Bacteroidaceae; genus Bacteroides. The sequence continues at coordinate 84,833 of NZ_JAQVBV010000006.1, forward strand.
CCCTGCTAAACGTCAGGCTATTACTAACCCGCAACGTACTGTTTCCTCTATTAAGCGTTTCATGGGTGAAAATTGGGATCAGGTACAGAAAGAAGTTGCACGCGTTCCTTATAAAGTAGTGAAAGGTGATAATAATACTCCGCGTGTTGATATTGACGGACGTCTGTATACTCCACAGGAAATTTCTGCGATGGTTCTTCAAAAAATGAAGAAAACAGCTGAAGATTATCTGGGACATGAGGTAACAGAAGCTGTCATCACAGTTCCAGCATATTTCTCTGACTCTCAACGTCAGGCTACTAAAGAAGCAGGACAAATCGCAGGTCTTGAAGTAAAACGTATTGTAAACGAACCGACTGCTGCAGCTCTGGCTTACGGATTGGATAAGGCTCATAAAGATATGAAGATCGCCGTATTCGACTTGGGTGGTGGTACATTTGATATCTCTATCCTTGAATTTGGTGGTGGTGTGTTTGAAGTTCTTTCTACTAACGGTGATACTCACTTGGGTGGTGATGACTTCGACCAAGTAATTATCAACTGGTTGGCACAGGAATTTAAGAACGATGAAGGTGCTGACTTGACTCAGGACCCAATGGCACTGCAACGTTTGAAAGAAGCTGCTGAAAAAGCTAAGATTGAGCTTTCTTCTTCAACAAGTACAGAAATTAATTTACCATACATTATGCCGGTAAATGGTGTGCCTAAGCATTTGGTTAAGACTTTGACTCGTGCTAAATTTGAATCATTGGCTCACGATTTGATTCAAGCTTGTTTGGAACCATGTAAGAAGGCTATGAGCGATGCAGGTTTGAGTAATTCTGATATTGACGAAGTAATCTTGGTAGGTGGCTCTTCTCGTATCCCTGCTATTCAAAAGATAGTAGAAGATCTCTTTGGTAAAACTCCTTCTAAGGGAGTGAATCCGGATGAAGTAGTAGCTGTGGGAGCTGCGGTACAAGGTGCAGTATTGACTGATGAAATCAAAGGTGTTGTATTGTTGGATGTTACTCCGTTGTCAATGGGTATTGAAACAATGGGTGGTGTCATGACTAAATTGATCGATGCTAATACAACTATTCCTTGTAAAAAGAGTGAAACATTCTCTACTGCTGCCGATAACCAGACAGAAGTTACTATCCATGTGTTACAGGGTGAACGTCCGATGGCTGCACAGAACAAATCTATTGGGCAGTTTAATTTGACGGGTCTTGCTCCTGCTCGTCGTGGTGTTCCTCAGATTGAAGTTACATTTGATATCGATGCTAACGGTATCTTAAAGGTATCTGCTAAGGATAAAGCAACTGGGAAAGAACAGGCTATCCGTATCGAGGCTTCCAGCGGTTTGAGTAAAGATGAGATTGAAAAAATGAAGGCTGAGGCTGCTGCCAATGCCGAAGCAGATAAGAAAGAACGTGAAAAGATTGATAAGCTGAATCAGGCTGATAGCCTTATTTTCTCTACTGAAAATCAGTTGAAAGATTTGGGTGATAAGTTGCCAGCTGACAAGAAAGCTCCGATTGAAGCTGCTTTGCAGAAACTAAAAGATGCTCATAAAGCTCAGGATTTGGCTGCTATTGATACTGCTATGGCTGAAATCAACACAGCATTTCAGGCTGCAAGTGCTGAAATGTATGCACAGCAAGGCGGTGCCCAGGGAGCACAGGCTGACCCTAATGCAGGCGCAGGAACTGGTCAGCAGGATAATAAGCATGGAGATAATGTTCAGGATGCTGATTTTGAGGAAGTGAAATAAGGTAAATATAAATCCTATAAATAGAAGTGGCTGTGAATGATGAGTTTACAGCCACTTTCTGTATATCTATTAGAGGGTGTCTAAAGAAAATTATTCACCACCCAGTTTAATCTATTATTACAGAATAAACCTTCGATAAGGCTGTTGGCTTTCGTTCCACGAATAGGAATCACGACATATACCACGTGTTGATGGTGGAAATAGAGAACATGGAAAGGTTTACCGATGTGCAATATTGGGTCTCTTATATAAGTCTAGTTCCCATGCGTCATTTCAGAGGTTATAATGGAAGAATTGGTCGAACTAGTATTTGTAAGCACTCCATACATCGATACTTATTTCTGTTTTTTGTCTCATTTTTATACATCTTTTCTATCATAAGTTGTTTCAAAGCGAATTAAATTCACCTAGAGCGATCTTATTGATAACCCAAGCATATATTGGATAAGAAATATTTGGTGCATCATTGTATTTAGGGACTGATCCTAAAAACGATTTTCTATACTATCACTTCTCTGGAAATCTGTAGAAAGTGTAAAAAACGTTTTTTTTGAACTTTTGGGTCAGTCCCGTATCTCTTCTAAAGCAGTTTTTTCGTAATGGTCATAAGCGCTGAGGTCATTGTCGTTGTAGTTGAGTATGTTTTTCCGGTTCCAGAGGTGTACTGAAATGTGAGTACATCACCCATGTTTACCTCAAGATAGACTTGATAGGTACCAGTGGCACTTGTACTGAATATACCGACTACTTTTGTTCCCACAGAGGCAGTTATGGTTCCATTGTTAATTACTGAACTGGTAGAAGCAGTTCCATAAGTCAGAGTACCCGATAGGTTTACCAACTGATTTTTTAAAGCAATAGAATAATCCAGATAGTTGATACCAGTCAATCGGATGGTTTCGGCTATATTCTGCTTATTGGTGGTAAAGTTTATCACTTGTGCTCCTGCTACTGCTGTAGTATAAGTGTAGATGCCGCCTACAACAGTACCGCTTACCGGATTCAAGTTTGACGTATATATCTTAAAAGTACCAGCTGTAGGTACCGTAAACTTGAGTTGAACAGCATTCGTCACTCCAAAATTTACTGGATTAGGAGTGATGACCACATTTGAAAAGCGGTTAACAGCATTTGTATTTGAATAAGTAATCTGACCGCGTTGAAATAAATCAGCATCTATGAAAATTGTTTCCGCAGCATTGTTTGTATTGGTCTTGAAATTAATGGTCTGTTCACCCACTGCGGTAACTTTCCATTTATACTTATACAATCCATTTTCATGTATCACTTCAATATTGCCGAAACTTGGAGTCAGATAGGCCGAGGTGATGTAACAGTTGAACGGTAAAAGATAACTAGCCTCGCTAGGAATCGTAAACTTGAGCGTTGCAGGAGACTCCAGCACATTGCTTACCGCCGAAGGTGTCAGGTTTATATTGGTAAATGTGAATGGGGAGTGGAGCATCAGACGTATCGTTCGCGACAAATTGCCTGCTTCTAATTTGATCGTAGCAAAATAGGAAACCCCATTGGCGGGTACATTATTAATGTTGGCGGTAAGATTGCCTGTTGCCACATCGTACGAAACAGCTCCGTTTACTACCGGAAAATTGGGATCTTGAACCAATGTTACTGTAATAGAGCTATTCAGTGAAATCCCTGCTACCGTTTTGTAACTTGCATTTGCACGTAATGTTTGTCCATTTGATGTAAATGACACTACTGTTTTATCTACCGACAGAACAAATGATCCGTCAGAAATCGTAGGATAGGATTGTAATAGGACAGATGCCGAAATATTGTTTGATGCAGGTGAGTTTTGGGCGGTTTCTAAAGTCTGGTATCCAGGCAAAGTCACCCCTTGTATGATAATCTTGAACCATACATTCCGTTTTATGTCATACATATTTTTATTCGCATCGATGATGTCGATTTTATAATAGCAGGTCACCCCTGCATAGGTTCCCCGAATAATAACATAAGTGGGACTGTCTGTCACCGTCGAGTTTTTACGCTCGAAAGTATAAATGTCAGCAGATCCAAATGTACTTGCATCGGTAAAAGTAACTCCAGCGGGTTCGGTAATTACTGGATCGAAGGTACGGCTCACTGTATTGAACGGAGCTACACTACCGGCAGAAGCTTTATTGAACAAGGCGAAGGTGACGTTTGTCAGCGTTACGCTTGCTCTGTTTTCAAGCGAGAATTTCGCCATATTGCGAATAAGCGATATTGGTTGTGTAGTAAAAGAGTTGGTATTAATGCCTGAGGCCAGTACCATACGTTGCCAGAATATGAGGTCGGTAGATTGTAAAGATGCTACAATTTCTCCCTCGTCTTTCGTTACGGAAGCGGCATCGTTGAAATTATTCCAGTTGAAATTAGCAATAAAATGTATGATACGTTTATTGTTACTCTGGGGAAGAGTGACCACGAAATTAGTGCCACTGAGCGTTGCCTGATGACGGCTTATGAATCGTCCGTTTTCATCAAAAACCAATAGCCGGAGATCGGATATTAAATTCTCGTTGATGGCACGTGTGTCCACAGGTTGCTCTTCGGGGATGTCTACCTTAAACTTTAAAGTAATATCCTCACCCTCTTTGGCGAGTTTATCCTGAAAATCCTCACTTGTACAACTACAAAGTAGGAATATTAACATATAGAATAGATGCTTCATATTTGCTATTTTTCAATTTATTGTTCGTCTTTATATAGATCGTACACGGCTCTTACAAATGCGGTTCCGTTGATGTCGGTGCTAGTCCATGAGTTGTTTACAAAGTTGTAATAGTCATACTTATAAGCACTCCAGTAGGCATCACCGGTAAGTAACGCTTTTACGGCGCTATTGGGATCGTCTTGTATAAAATTGATCAGCTCTATTTCAGCTTTTGTTGGCATGCGCCAGCCGCTGCGGTAGATGTCTTCGCCGTATAGAAAACAGCGCGTCTGTGCCATGGTGTAGGCTACGCGAGTATACACCCCATATTGTGACGCAATAATAAAGCGGGGCGATACCATCTTATTGCCGATCGCAGTAGAATCTGTTTTGGAATATCCGTTAGTCGGATCTCCTAAGGTATAGGAACCGTCGGAACTGGGAACCAATGTGTTGACGGTGAACAGATTTAGGTTCGTACCACCTGTGAAAAATTCCGGTTTTATGTTACCGGTGGACAATCGGGCAGTGACGTATCTGGCCGGATATTGTACAATAGTGGCATTCAAACTCAATCCTTGATTATTGGTGACAGTAAATGTCATATTCTTAGGTACGTAATTGATCGGTATTGCACTATTAATCGTAATGGTACTTGTTGCAGCGTTGACAGTAAACGTTGGGAACTGAGACTGACCACTCGTATAGCTTACGTTAGATGCTGCACCGGTACTACTGTATTGCGTACAGGAAGCAGTCACATTAGTGACACTAACCGGTAAATCGGATACATAATTCAGTGTAAAAGTCGAAACATTGGGCATGATGATGTTATATTCGCTAATACCCAGATAGTGTTGGCTGACGGTTTGTAGCACTACTTCATAAGTAGTCCAGTCGGTAATTGTACAGTTACTATTGATGGATACGGTACCTGTTTCATTGTCCGTTCCATTGTTGTCAATATAGGCTACGACATCATATATCATATTTCGTTCAATTCGTCCCGTCTGAGGATTATTGGCGTATTTATTGATGGGTATGCGATAGTAATTCGATAGGTGTGATGAGTAAGGTAAATTCACCATCAGATAAGTTTCATTGGTTCCGTTAGTTCCCCAGTTGTTTTCATAACAATAGAAAGTAAATGTATTGGCAGGAGTTGCTGTCACATACGGAGAGTCATCATAGTCGCTTGTTGTCAAGGCATAGGGGGTACCATCCAGTAGTGAACCACTTTTGGCAAAGTGCCTGAGGGAAACTTGGGCTACGGTGGCAGCTGCAACCCCAGCTGTAGGTGACAGACTAAACTTCACTCTTATTTTTGACATAGCACGCTTGAGTGGCATATCCACAGATATAATAGGTGTAAGCGTGGTAGGATTTAATATGGCCGAGGATTTACCGTCCAGTACGAAATTACTTTGTATACCATTGCTAGTGACAGGCGACAGGGTACGCAGTGATTTTAGACTCCCCAGAGTGATGGATGACGGGATGGATACATTGGCTGGTAGATTGACAATTGTATAGATATCATAGGTGACATTAGCTGTGAAAAGAGTTCTGGAAGTGGTTAGCTCTTTTGTAAATACGCTGGTACCCTGAAACGACAATCCATTGAAAGACTCGTATTTGATGCAAGCTTGATTATCTGCTGCGTTTTGTGGAAAGAAGAATACGTGCATATTTTCTATCTTATTCTCATTCAGTCCATCGTTGCCTGGTTCTGTGGCGCGAGTATGTAAAGAAGGATTATAGGGCTGCATTTTTAACACGATGCGTCCATTGTCTTCACTGTACTTTTCGAGCTCGTTTTCATTCGAACAAGAGAATAGGAAAAATATCGAACAAATGGTATATAGTATACTTCTCATGATTATCGATTAATTATAGGATGCTACTTGCTTTATCTTTATTCTCGTATCCGTGCCTTCGTAGACACGTTGGGTTCCTACTATCGGATTGATTGGTATTTCATTGCCTTCTACTGTAATATAAAGCTCTGTATCACGTGATACTCCTGTCCATCTTTTTAAGGCTCTGACTGCAATCAGGTAAGGAACCCCGATTTGGGTAAACCCACTTGAAACGGTTGGAGTGGTGGTACCTGCTGTCGATGAAGTAAATCCGAAATCGAGCCCATTGTTAAGGGTTGCTGTCCAAGCAGCACCAACAGGAGCTTTGAGTTGAAACTGGAACACTGCATCTTCGATACCTCCTACATTTGTATTCATCGTTTTGCCATTGATACCTCCCCAAGATGTACCCCATGGACCAAATGTAAAATCATTGGCGGTAATGGGTCTTTCATATTCAATATTTGTCTGGTTCCAAGGAAGAACAGTCACATTGAGCACGATTTTAGAGTCTATATCCAGAACCGCTAATACCTGATATACATTGTTTTGTAATAAGGAGTATTTGTTGGCGGTCTGGTTATTATCAGTTAGGTATCCGGTGTACGTATGACTCACTCCGTTGGAATTTAGTTTTATTTCTAGGTAGGGAGCTGTTGCTTGTAGCGGAGACAATACCGTAACCAGATTTTGAAAACTGTAAAAATTAGCCTTTGCATTGGTAGGTTGCAAAACGGTTCCGTTGACATAAGATGATAGTGCCGATGTATTTGTAATAAGTTGGTTGTTAAACATAGGCGATGTCAGCATCTGCGCGCTGTTTACTGTATAGTCGAATTTAACTTCGCTGTTGAGTACTTGATTATGAAGTGTAATCGACTCTAATGTTACAACATTGGCTCCGAAATTTGTTCCCTTAAAAACATGCACATCTACCCGTGCCTGCAAACGACGTAGAGGTACGTTTACTATTCTCCCATTGTCACTGGAAGCGATAGAGATTGATTGCTTACCTACCATCAGCAACGATGCCGGCGAGAACCCGCTACCACTTTCGGTGATAATATTGTCCAATTGCTGTTTGCTGGTGGTTGTACTCAGCGTTATTACACTTCCATCACTTAACTTAAACGTTTTTCCTGCATAGTTAGCAATAAGATAGAGTATTTTAGTCCCAATCTGAGTTTGCAGAGGAATATCTCTGGTACTGGTGGGTGTAAAGGAAGGAAGAAGAACAGATCTTTCTAGCGTGAAAGATGCATCATTGTTGTATAAGTATATAGCCAGACTTCCGAAAGACTGATCTTGATTTATTGATGCCGGGTCATTGACGGCCAATGTGCTTACAGATAAATTTATCGACGCATTGTTTGTTTGAAACTTATCATCGGTGATACTCTCTGAGGTACAAGCTTCCCAGATGAGAGTGCTCAATAACAAGATGATCAATCTATTTTTCATGGCTCATTATATTACTTGTTGAATAATACTAAATCGTGATTACATTAATTATCGGGAATAATGTTAGTTATTTTCCATCCATTGATCGAAACTGTAATTTCAATACGATTCTCGTTTGATTTCAGGTTGATCTCAAAAACGAATTCATTTTCACGGTCTATATCCTCTTGTGAAGTATACTTAGGTATTAACAAGATTTGTTCAATCATGTTTTCCTGATAAATTATTTCCGAAGTGGCACTGTTTTTTATCACGAGCATAGGTCTTTGTCCTATTACTAGACGCATCATTTTCAAATCGGTCTCCATATAGTTGGGTTGTAAAATAGTGTTTATCGGAGTATATTTGAATATACCATGCTGACTGTCTATGCTATTGTCGAATTGATATCGGCCATTCAGTGCGGTGATATATACATCGAGTGGTCCATTAATAAAATTGGTTCCAGAGATTTTAACCTTAATCTTTTTGGTATCTTTGATCAGATCTACCGGTGTCACATCCTTGTTACTTATTGCTGATACAGCATGGGTAGCTAATCCGACATAGAGATCGTCTGGGGTATGGATTGGATATAGGTAATCTTCAGCACCCTTGATATTTTTTAATTCTGCACGAAAATCGTTTATATCAGTCACTCCCTTGCGGAGTGTCTGGTTTAGAGAGTTCATCTGGCGATCTAATTCTCCCGCCGAATAAGTATTGAAATCTCCACCATAAGCTACTACGCTGTATGTACCTTCGGGAAGAGGAATATGCATTACATAGTCATTCGTTAGCTGGCTTCCTTCTTCTGAGATATAATCAACATATTTATTCTGGCTGTCGAATATATAAACTGTGATTCGATGAACTTCAGAACCGAATAAATTAGCAAATTGATTATTCAGCGTATACCGGAAGCTAAGCAATAACTCACTTTTACACTCAGGTAAATCGTCTTTTATACACCCTTGTAACAGCAATATAAAAGCTATAACCAGATGGAATGATATACGTTTCATACTTTATATATTTATAGTTACCCCTCCATGACGGAGGGGTAAGATGATTTCTGAATGCTTAGTTCCAATCAGGATTTACATTATTAATTACCCAAGGAGCAACGGAAACAGTTGCTGTAACAGAGATGTTTGTCTCATAGGGTTGATTGGTTGCTTCATTGTGTGTAAACGTCAAGTTTTTGATGCGATATACATTTCCTTTCTTAAATTCGGGAACAGGATTTCCTAAATCATCTTTATACTTGGTTACAGTGACATATTGAGTGGTTAATCCCAATGGGTTGTCTACATAAGTAACATCTGTCAGTTTCAGGATTATATGAGGAACGTCTGCCGCAGAACCTGCCGGAACAGTAGTACTAGGACATATCTGATATCCCCAGGCTTTTTTGGGTGTAACAGCCGGATCGGTACTGGTTGAACCATTGGTTGGATCAGGATAGAAAGATAAAGCGTTTGCACCAAGAGGAGTACAATAAGTAGATAAAGCGTTAGCTACCCAATCTGATGGTCCAGCCGGACTACCACCTACATAATATGGAAAACTGGTGTTGGCGGAAGTGAAATAAGTGGCCCATGAAGTAGACCATCCTGCTTGACTTCTGATGTCGATTGGTGAACCAACCAAATAGGGAGTGCCACTTAACAGTACATCCTGGCGTGTGTTATTCACAAATACTCCCGACAGTTTGTATCCTGTGATATCTGCGCTGACGGCTGGTTGTCCGACACCGTTCTGATTTTGGCAGGTAGTTTGTCCCACTTCTACACGTGCTACCATAGGAGTCAGTGTGACTGCTGCATTATAGACATTGGTAGATACTTGAGTAAACGTCCCACTTTGTCCGGACATCGGTACGTTAGTAGCGTTGGCTTGCAATTGATCAATCCGCAGACGTGCGTCTGCGCTTGTAGTACCACTTACCATCGGGAAACTGGCACCGGCAGATGTTTTAATATTAGCGATGAAAAACAATGTGGTTGCGGTGTTGGGAACACCTGTAATGGTAACCGTCTTGTTGCCGGGGGTTGTCGAGGTATTGGCCAGTGCGGTTATTTCCGTTGCGGTGAGTTCGCGCTGATAAATGTTATTACCCGATGCATTAATAAAAAAGATCTTTCCAGAGCCAATGACTGCATACTCAGTATCTCCTTTTTGATCAGAAACACCTCTATTTAATGCTTCTTGTTTCAGACTAAGAGTAACTGTGTTTTCACCTGCTAAAGGTTGAGTATCCGTTGCTTCTTGCTCGCTACAAGCAAATAGAGAACTAGCCACTAAGGCTGTAAGTAGAATTTTTCTCATAATCATTTAGTTTTTAAATTATTTCAAAAAAACTTTCAAAGGTTGAAGGTTTATAAATTTTTTAATTCAACACACAACGTATCGAAAAGTTGCTTCCACTTCTCTTTTTTCTTTTGTGTTGCCTATTTATTAGTTTTTTTTGGCTTCTATTTTCTATATGTATCAAAAATTAACGTTTTGGATTTTGGGTATGATTTACTTCTGGTCAGTTGATTAATCATATATGACATTTGTAAGGTAGATTAAAGAATTATGGCGGTTTTATAAATAATATATATTTTTTGCTATTTTAATAAATAAAGAATTCAAAAACCAGAACTTTTTTTTTCTACGTTTTGTTGAGATAAACATAAGTGATAAATTAGATGAATTTGTCACTACACTTAATTTTTTAACTAATAAACTAAACTGAGACATGAAAAAAGAATTAATGACAATTGTAGTCGCCATAGCATTTTTGCTTGGAGGCGCTGGAATGAGTGTTGTGTATGCACAAAAAGTAGAATCTCAATCTTTTGGAGTGACTGCCCGACTGGCAAACCAGTTGAGTATTACCAAGCAGTCAGATGTTGACTTCGGTGGAATTTTTATTCCAGTAACAGCAAGTGCTACTGCAACGATGGATAAAGCCGGAACTGTAACTATCTCGAATGGAACAACCACTCTGTATAGCACAGAGTTACAACGTGCCGGTAGTTTTTACATTACTGCGGACAAAGCTGCCACTTATACGTTGCAATATCCCAATGTAGTGGAGCTTACACTTCCTAGCGGAGATTCCAAGCTGAATTACACTCCAAAATTGTTCAATAAGGCTGGAGATGTGATTCCTTCGTCTACTTCTACTGAATATCAAGTCGGAGAAGAACAGTATAAGTTGTACTCCATTGGTGGCGATTTGGTTATTCCGAATACGGCATTGTCAGGTATTCATACGGGTACTTTTGATTTGACTGTTACTTGGCAGTAGTATTTATGAATCAGTAATCGGGAATATGCGGTCACGTCTATTCCCGATATTTATAAAAATAAGATATGACAACATCTGTATGTAGACTTTCGCTTGTAGCAATGCTACTCATCGTTTCTTTCTCCACCTTTGCACAGGGAATACTCTTCTCAGAGAAACGAATTATTCTTAAAAATCAAGGTATATACACTCTGCAAGTCTGTAATCCCACAGAAGAGGCGCGTACTTTCCAGCTTTCTATTATTGATAAAACAGTGGATGTTCATCATAAACTAGTTGATATTCCTGACAGTGTTACATTTGCGAACTCTCTTAAAAATGAGGTACGCATTTTTCCTAAACGTATCACGCTTCCTCCAGGCGAATGTCAGGAAGTACAGTTGCAATTGCGTGGAGCCGGTATATTGACAGATGGAGAGTATCGTTCGTACCTACACTTTCTACCTCTATTGACACAGGCTGAAATAACTCCTGACAGTTTGAAGGCTAAGAAGAACGATGCCCCTTCCTTTGATATTATTATCCGTATTGGAGCTGCCATACCACTGATCTACCGTAAGAATGCTGCATTGGAAAATGTAGCCATTGATTCTGTCAGCTTAGTGCGCAATGATAAACAGGAACCGACGGCTATTTCTTTGTATATTCACCGTAAAGGTAATCGATCGACTTATGGTAGTATTGCTGTGTTTTCGGGAGAAAAAAATGAACTTGTTACTACGTATCCGCCTATTGCTATTTATCCTGAAGTGGTGGGAAGACGAGTGAATATACCGATCGCTAAAGAAAAATTGGTAGCATCACCTAACGGACAATATATGTTTAAAATAGTATATATTAACGAAGAAGACAAACAGCGCGAAGATGTACTTTGTGAATGGACGGGAGAAGTAAGGTAAAAAAAGTATGGATGTTGCTGGTTATCCACCTGATTCTATATACTCCCTCAGTAGTTCGTGCTGAAGATGAGATAGTTGTGTTCAAACTGATGGTGAATAATGAGGAGTTATCGCAGATTGAAACTATCTTTCGCTCAAACACTGTTTATGTAAGTGTATTAGAACTTATGGAGAAGTTGGGCTACTTTTACCAATATAATCAAGCCGACAGTCTTTTTGAAATGTGTTGTCCTGACAAATCGAATTGTTTCCAAATTCATGCCGATACTTTGTTTACAGGATCTGAAAAAAAAAATCTATCTGACTCTTTGTTGTTGGTCTATCCTGAAAATCTTTATCTACGTAGTGATTATTTCGAGAAACTATGTGGTATTCAGCTGGAGATCATTTTTCAATCGTTTAAAATCAATGTAAAGAGTACACACTCTTTTCCATTCGAAATTCTGCGCGAGCGGGAACTTCGACGGTATAACTTTAAGACTAATCGTGAAAATAAGTTGATAGGGGATATTGATTCCATTCCTCTTCGTAATCTATCATTTAATACGCTGGGCTATGCTGTCACAGGAAACTTTTCTAAAAAGGGGCTGGAGGGGACTGATTTATTGGTTAGTACCAATGCCGAAATACTGGGAGGCGCATTGAACTTAAACTATAATTACTCTGCGCAGAAACTAAATAACCGGCAGGAACTCAATTTCCGTCACATGTATGAGCTGAATCACCGTTGGATACGTCAATTCTCTGCATTTCGTCAATCGGGCACTTTGCTGATGTCTAACTTTGACGGATATGCAAATGGTATCTATCTGTCCAATGACAATGCTATGTTCTTCAATCGTCGATACTATCTCTACAAAAGTAAAACCCGCCCTAATGAGAATGTTGAAATATACAGCAATGGTGAGTTGGTTTCGTTTGTAACAGCTGATTCGCTGGGAAACTTTGAAGCCATTGTACCGGTAATGGACGGAGTGAATACGCTTTCGGCTGTAACGGTCAATGAATATGGTGAATCAGCTTCTGATCAGCAATCTGTATATATGTCCCCTGACCTGTTACCCAACAAGCAATTTCGTTACCAGTTCTCTTCCGGTATTTCGGACAGTGGAAAATTTTTTTCCGGAATAATTGTAGAATATGGACTGACTCCTTTTCTCACAGTGACATCTCGAATGGAAACAGTTACGAAAGGGAAACATTCCTCGTTGCTTGCCGGGGCCGGGTTTAAATTTTCTTTATGGCGATGGTTGCAATGGGGAGGAGAGTATTATCCTCAACTAAAATATAAATTATTACTCACAGGTAGTGCTTGCCGTTATTTAGGATACAATGTGACATACGAGCAATATCAAAAGGAACAGCGATTATTACCTTTGGCTCCATTACGCGATTTACGGGCGAGTATTAGTGGAGAAATTCCCTTTTTAAGTTTGAATAACAGTATTACTTTCTCTTTGCGTGATATCCAATACTCATCCACAGGTACATTTGCATCTTCTCTTCGTCTCAATGTATTTAGAGGAAACCTCCTATTTACGGGGCATGCTTCTACCGTTTCCCTGCAAAGTTTTTTATTCGAGAATTTCTCGTATGGACTCAGAATCGGATATAGGTTCAAACAGAATTTTTATAATGAACTATCTTATGATTATCAGGCTGGGATTAACGAGCATCTATTTCGCGATCGGTTTCAATTCAAACTCACCAAGCAATTGCAAGGATATGCCACGGCTGATTATTATGCTCGTGCCCGACTCGTCAATGTTGAACTAGGCATTACTTATCGGGTGTCGTGGAGTACATTCAGAGGAGGAATACGATCGAATTTTCCGGGGTGGAACATGAACGTTGGGGCCGAAGGTGCCATGCGGCTTTATCCCGACCGCAACATCGGATGGGAGAATCGGAACTCTTTGGGAGCTTGCCTCCATGTAGCTGTCTTTGCCGACACGAATGGGAATCAAGTTTACGATAAAGACGAGCCTATTATTCCGGAAGCAAAGGTATTGGTTAAAACGGGTGCTGAAGTGACTCGTAAGTCCACTGGCATTTATTTCCGGAATATTGCACCTGGTTATGCTTTTAAAGTACATATACCCAGGCAGCCTTTGACTGATATCAGTTGGCAGATTACTCCTTTTGAGAAGATACTCTATTTGTCGTCCGGGCAGTCGTACTCTTTGTATATTCCTGTGCAAGTAATTTCCGATGTATCCGGAGAAGTATATAGTATAGAGGCTGGAAAGCGAAAAAGTATCCGGGGAATGACTGTTAAGTTAGTGCGTCAGGGAGACAATTATACCGTTGAAGAATGTACAGATGAATGGGGAGGATACTACTTTAACGGTTTGACAGCAGGGACTTATGTAATAGAGTGCACGAGTGGGCAGCAGACAATTGTGATCCCGGAAGGAAGAGAAGGGATACAAATGGAAGGGGTTGATTTCAGGATCGATCAGAAATGAAACTCTTTTGATTAGAAAACACCAATTGATTGATCTGATTCTCGTTTATGTAAAGGAATAAACAAAGAATAGGCTGCACAAAAGATTAAGTACAGCCTGTTTTCAAATGTAGATAGAACTTTTTTGAATAAGTTATTTCAATAGATGTTTTATCTTTAAAATAAAGAAATAATAAAATAAATACCGGCAGCTAAGAGTCCACTGACAGGGATTGTCAGAACCCATGCTATCATTAAACTTTTTGTTACTCCCCATCGTACGGCTGATAAACGTTTGGTAGCTCCGACACCTATAATCGCTCCTGTAATGGTGTGAGTAGTACTGACGGGTATTTTCAACATTTCGGTAATATAAAGAGTAAAAGCACCGGCTGTTTCTGCAATGACACCTTCCAATGGAGTTACTTTAGTAATCTTAGTACCCATTGTCTTTACAATTTTCCATCCTCCGGACATTGTGCCTAATGAAATTGCTGTAAAGCAAGAAAATGCCACCCAATCCGGTAAGTCATTGATACTGTTTATTCCTATACCTATTCCCATTGAGTGGGCAGCTATCATTGCAGCGGCAATGATACCCATTACTTTTTGTGAGTCATTCAAGCCATGTCCTATGCTGAATAGGGCAGAGGATACGAGCTGCATCCTTTTGAACCAGACTTCAGCAGTGTGCGGGTGTGCCCGGCGACAAATATAAAGTACGAATAGTGTAAATCCAAAAGCGATGATCATTCCTATAAGAGGAGCCAGGAATATGAAAGCAGCAATTTTAAGAATGATACTGAGTTGGATCGCTTCAAAACCATGTGCCATGATAGCGGAGCCGGCAAATCCACCGATCAGAGTATGTGAAGAAGAGGAAGGGATACCTTTCCACCAAGTCACTAAGTTCCAGACAATAGCTGCAATAATTCCCGCTAGTATAATCGGCAAAGTTATGTATTGTTCTATAACTGTTTTTGATACAGTATTTGCAATACCGAATCCGCCAATTATATATTTGGCGATAAAAAAAGCGACGAAATTAAAGAAAGCTGCCCATATAACAGCCTGAAAAGGGGTAAGTACCCGGGTTGATACAATCGTAGCTATTGAATTTGCCGCATCATGAAAGCCATTGATATAATCAAATATCAAAGCCAGTATAATGATAATTACTAATAATTCCATGTGTTTCGCTCTGTTTTATGCGTACTTTACAATCAGGCTTTTTAATATTTTACCAACATGTTCGGCAGCATCAGTTGTTTTTTCAAGTTCATGCATAATCTCCTTGATTTTAATCAGTTCGATGCAATCCTTCTCTTCTTCGAATAATTTTTTGATGAAGAATTCGTATACATCATCCGCTTGATTTTCTATGTCATGCAATTTGGTACAGCATTCGCGAAGTGCTTTGGGGGCTTTACGAAAAGTTTCCAACTCATCCATAGCTTTACAGATATAGTAAGCTTCTTCTTGAATGAGTTTACTTAGTTCTTTGCCACTATTGGAGATCGGATGAGGATTGTAGATGGCGATACGTTTAGCACAACTGTTTATTCCATCAATAACATCGTCCATGCAGGAAGCCAAGTCATGAATGTCTTCACGATCAAAGGGAGTGATAAATGTTGTACTTAGTTCGTCAAGAATCAGATGTGTCAATCTATCTCCTTCGCGTTCAAGTTCTTTTATTTTCTTGTAGTAATTTGTCCGTTCATCGGGCAGGTCATGTTGTAAACTCTCTACCAGAATAGCTGAAGAGGCGGATAATACTTCTGACAGTTGTTTCAATAAAGGAAAGAACTTCGGTTCATGAGGAGTAAACCTATTAAAGAAAGAATTTTTCATACGTGTAAAGACATTAAATTATAATATTGTTTTTTATTTCAGTCAATGTGATTTTTGCCAAACACCAACGTGTGCCTGTATCGTTTATTTTTTTGATTTTAATTTAGCTCGTATTACTTCTACCAAAGCTGGTAGTATGGAAATAAAGATAATAGCTATAATCAGAAGTTTCAGGTTCTCCTGTACGAATGGTAGATCACCGAAAAGATAACCGGTATAACAGAAGATTACTACCCAAATAGCACCTCCAATCAGATTATACAGCATGAAATAATAATAGTGCATTTTCCCCATTCCGGCAACGAAAGGTGCAAAAGTACGTACTATAGGAATAAATCTGGCAAGTATAATCGTTTTGCCACCATATTTTTTGTAGAATTCGTGTGTCTTTTGCAGATGACTTTGTTTGAATATCCTGGAATTGGGATTGCTAAAGAGCTTTCGTCCGAAATAGTGTCCAATCATGTAGTTACATGAATCGCCTAATACTGCTGCAATAAATAAAACTATGACAAGTAAATGTATTTCGATAGTCATATCGGGAAGAGCAGCTATAGCTCCTGCTACAAATAGCAGAGAATCTCCTGGAAGGAAAGGGGTGACTACCAGTCCCGTTTCACAGAAAATTATTATGAATAAGATGACATATGCCCAAGTGTGGTAATCCTGCACTATACTGATCATATATTGATCTATATGGAGTATAAAGTCTAATATAAATTCCATTCTTTTGGTGATTGATTATTTTCAAAAAGGAAATCCTGATATGAAAAGGACAGAGTTTGTCCTGAGAGAAATAAAAGAATGGCTAAATAAGTATACGTTTCAGAGTATAAATATAGTATCTGTACGAGAGTCTGGTAGAATTTATATAGAAAGAGAGTTTTCCATTTGATTCTTTAGGTAATTGAGCTATTAGAAAACTAAGAATGAGGATTGTGATAGTAGAAATATTGAATCTGAATACTTTTGAATAAGAGAGTCCCGAGTATGAAAATGAATTTCCTAATATACCACTGTTGAGACTATAGTCGTATTCTTTGTTACCAGAATTGTAAGCAGAACTTTTTGTTGTGTATGATTGCTCGTCAGCAGACTCAGAAAACTGATGATTAGACTGGCTGTAAGATGGTGTACCCGTTACACCTGATTCCGTTTGAATCTTTTGCCGTTCTTTGTCAGGAACGGAATGAAGTACGGATATCAGAAGAATACCTAACAATATACAGAATATGTATCTTATCATAACGGCTACAAATGTAGAAACAATTTTTAAGCAAAATATATATGAAAGCATAATTAACAATTTCATTTAATGCTATTACAATTTAGAGTGAAGCGAAGGAAAGAATTTATAGAAAACAGTTAGGCTATTTGATACATATGCAGTAATTTTGTACCGGAATTAAATTTGCTATTATTATGGAATTGCCCAAAGACCCAATGATGCTGTTTAGCGTTATTAATATGAAACTGCGTGATTGCTATTCTTCACTTGACGAATTGTGTGAGGATATGCAAGTGGATAAGACCGAACTCGTCAATACACTAAAAGCTGTTGGTTTTGAATATAGTTCGGAGCATAATAAATTCTGGTAAACTTTTCCGGCAGGTTATAATATATACCAGATAAAAATTCTTTTAATAACCTTTTAAGTACTTGTTCATCATTTTATTATTTATCAAAGGCATCATCAGTTCGTGCTCTAGAGTATATTGTATAATATAAGCTAATTAACAACTCATATTTATCATTTGGTAAAGACATTTCCATTATTATACTCCTTTCTTCTATTATACTTCTCTCTTTTTTCATTATATCTCAAGATCCATCTATTAATAAAAGTGAAATCTCATCTTTCGGATTTAACTTCAGCCATTTTCTTCGTTCTAAATTGACAAAGCCCAGAAATGAATAAATGATAAACGAAATTAAAATCCGGGAAGCTTGTGCCTCCAATTGCGATAAAGGCTTCAAGTTACTGATGGATAACTTTCAAGAACCGATATATTATTATATCCGGCGGATAGTAGTATCTCACGAAGATGCTGAAGATATTCTGCAAGAGGTTTTTATCAGGGTATTCCGTCACTTGGATCATTTTCGTAATGAAAGTTCATTAAGTACATGGATATACAGGATTGCTACTAATGAATGTCTTCGTTTTCTGAATACTCGTAAAGAAGGAGTCATTTCTTCGGAAGAAGTACAAGAGGATTTGATTGGTAAACTGAAAGCTTCCGATTATGTAGATTATGAAAACGAATTGGCAGTGAAGTTTCAGGAGGCTATATTAAGTTTGCCGGAGAAACAACGGCTTGTTTTCAACTTACGCTATTATGATGAATTGGAATATGAGGAGATTGCACGCATTCTGGATAGCAAAGTAGAAACACTCAAGGTAAATTATCACTATGCGAAAGATAAGATAAAGGAATTTATATTAAATAGATAACATTATGGATAAAGATTTTGATTTTGACAGTATTGGTAAGCAGACTCCATATCGTACTTCCGATCATTTTTTCGAAAAAGTTCAGCAGAAAGTTATGGTGCGTACCGGCATTGAGCAACGTCGGAAAAAACGTCGGTTGCAGATGATCATCGCTACAACATTTGCTGCAGCCGCCATGTTGGTGGGAATCTTGTTTGTTCCATCATTCCTCCCGGTGGATTCTCCATCGTCGGATGCAAAAGTGTTAGCTATTGATCATGCTACAATTTCCACAGATCCGGTGGATAGTTGGATTAAGAATCTTTCAGATGAGGAGTTGGAAGAGCTCGTCAGCTTCTCTGAGAATGATATATTTTTAAATTAAGTAAGTGAATCAATTAAAAAGTTAGAATTATGAAGAAGTTTATGTATGTAGTGATAGCTACCTTGTTAATAGGTAGTCAGATAACCCTTTCTGCTCAGAATAAAGACAACAAGGAGAAGAAACAACGCCCTACACCGGAGCAGATGATGCAGATGCAGACTAATCAGATTATAAAATCGTTGATGTTGGATGATGCAACGGCTGCTAAGTTTACTCCTATATATCAGAATTATGTGAAAGAATTGCGTGAATGCCGCATGATGAACTATAAGTCAAGAGTGAAGAAAGATGCCGCTCAAGGTGCTGAGGCTGATAAAACTCCGAAACAGGCAATGACAGATGCAGACATTGCTAAAATGCTGAAAGACCAATTTGCGCAGAGCCGTAAAATGTTAGATATCCGTGAGAAGTATTACAAAGAATTCAGCAAGATACTTTCTCAAAAGCAGATATTGAGAATCTATCAGCAGGAAAAGAGTAATGCAAATAAATTCAGAAAAGAATTTGACCGTAGAAAAGGTCAGAACTCTGGCCAGAGACCCGGGCAGGGAGATCGTCAAAGACAACAAAAGCAGCATACTCAGCATCATTCACAGAAATAGGTGATTAGGTTTATTATAGTTTTATTTTACTAGATCAACACAAAGTGAGCATAGGCAGATATATCTATTCTTTTCGGTTTTATTTGATTACTATTTATGTCATATTACTGAATAGCGTGGATGTCTATGCACAGCCGGGCAGAGACAGTTTTGCCGGGCGAGTAGTTGATACAGAAACGCAACAGCCGGTATCGTTTGCTACGGTCCGGCTTTTGTCCTTTCCGGATAGTATCATGTTGGTAGGTGGCACTACTGATGATAAAGGGAAATTTAAATTAGCCTCTTCCAATTCGAAAACTATAAATGATTCCAAAACTGGAAAGATAGACTCTCTGCTTCTGCACATCTCTTTCGTAGGATATAAGTCTATATATCGTACCATTCTTGTTTCCCCGGAAGTACCTGTTTTTAATTTAGGAGATATTCATTTGTTTCCTGAAGGATTTATGTTGGCAGAAGCGGTGATTGTCGGACAAGCACCTATGGCTATTACAGAAGGTGATACAACTGTCTTTAACACATCTGCCTATCGTACTCCCGAAGGTTCGATGCTGGAAGATTTGGTGAAACAACTGCCGGGTGCTGAAATAGATGAGGATGGCAAGGTACTGATTAATGGTAAAGAAGTGAAGAAGTTTCTGGTAGATGGTAAAGAATTCTTTTTTGATGATCCGCAAGCTGCGCTCAAGAATCTGCCGGTTGAAATGATAGAGAAGCTGAAAGCTTATGAGAGGAAGTCCGATCTGGCACGTCTGACCGGAATTGATGATGGTGAGGAAGAAATGATTCTGGACTTGTCTGTGAAGAAGAACATGAAGCAAGGTTGGAGAGAAAACTTCATGGGTGGAATGGGAAGTAAAGACCGCTATGAAGTGGCTAACACATTGAACCGTTTCCGGGATAATTCCCAACTGACTGTTATCGGAAATCTGAATAATACCAATAATCAGGGGTTCTCAGAATTACAGAAAGAATCATCTAGTTCCAGTGGCAATGTGCGTGGTAAGAATGGTTTGACAACCTCCCGCTCATTAGGTGTCAATGGAATTTATAATTGGAAAAAGGTCGAATTTCGTTCAAACATCCAGTATATGGGTACAGATCGCTCTGAGAACAGTCGTACCATTATAGATAATTTTCTTCGCAAGGACAAATCAATTACAAATAGTACCAATAACTCTTATACAAAGAATCATAATTTAGTAGCCAATGCTTATTTGGAATGGAAGATGGATTCACTTACAACTTTAATCTTCCGTCCCCAATATAATTTAGCTAAGAACGACAGAGAAAATGAAGGTACTCAAGAAGGATGGGGAAATGATGTGTTATTGAATAAAAAAGAATCGTCCGGCACTACCCATAGTTCCCGTTACAATGTAGGAATGATGTTGCAATTCAGCCGTAAACTTAGTCGTTTGGGAAGAAATGTTGCCCTGAAAGTAGATTATGGTACAAACACTTCTTCTACCGACCGAAGAAATCTATCTACTACCCGTTACTTTAAAAATGACACGAAAAAGATTCAGAATCAGAAGATAGAAGATTCAGATGACGGATATAACTATCGGTTGCAAATGGTTTACGTAGAACCATTACCGTGGTTACATTTTCTTCAGTTCCGTTATAGCTACCAATACAAAGTAAGTAATTCCGATCGCTTTGTCTACAATTGGGACAAGGAACTAGAAGATTTTACTCCTGATTATGATGAAGATGCAAGCAACTGTTTTGAGAACCAATATAGCAATCATCTGCTGAATCTTTCAGTGCGTACCAATCGTAAGATGTATGACTATAATGTCGGAGCCGACATGGAACCGCAGAAGTCTGTCAGCCATTCTATTTTAAAGGATGCACCGGAGAATCAATTGGAAAGATCGGTTATTAATTTTTCTCCTACATTTAATTTTCGCTATAAGTTTTCTAAACGTACCCGTTTGCAGATCGTGTATAGAGGAAAGAGTCGCCAGCCTAATGTCCGCGACCTTCAACCGGTCGTCGATCAGACGAATCCGTTATATATCCGTGTCGGAAATCCATCGTTAAAGCCTTCTTATACAAACACTTTTACACTGAGCTATAACTCCTATAATACGAAAACCCGCCTTAATATGGCTACTGCTCTTTTGGCAGAGAATACAATTAATAGTGTCACCAATCAGGTCACCTATGATGATGAAACAGGAGTTCGAACTACCACTCCGGTCAATATGAATGGAAACTGGCAGGTCACGGGATCTTTCTCTCTCAATACTCCTTTCAAGAATCGTAACTGGCTATTTCGCACCAATTCTAATTTTCAATTCAGAAATCAGAATAGCTATACTACCATTAATAAAGAAGCACCGGTGAAAAGCACCGTACAACATCTGATGTTACGCGAGCGTTTGCAGCTTACCTACCGTACCAAACAGATAGAACTTTCTGCAAATGCCGGAATACGTTACAATAATTCTTATAATAATGTCCGCGAGGTACGTACGGAAACTTATGATTATCAGGTAGGGACTACCATGCAACTCTATCTTCCCTGGAATATGGAGCTATATAGTGACCTTAGCTATTTCATTCGTGAGGGTTATGGTTACGAGGGACTTGCCAGAGAAAACTATATATGGAATTGTCAATTATCGAAAGCATTTTTTAAAAAGAAACAATTACTACTTCGTTTTAAAATCTATGATATTCTGCATCAGAATACTTCTCAGGTACGTACAATTACCGCTACGTCTATCCGTGATGCAGATTATAATGCTTTAGGTTCTTATTTTATACTACATGCTATTGTGCGTTTGAATCTGATGGGAAAGTAAAGTTATGGTAGTCACATATAAAAAATCACTTTTATTTGAAAACTTCGATAAGATTTGATTGTTCTATGAGTCACACGTATCATATGATTACTCTATGTTGTGTGAACCGAATAATGAAAGATATGCCGGATGTTTCAACGTATAAAACAATTAAAAGATAAAAGTAACTGGCGCGTCATGAAACTGAAGTTGATTGATGCGCGACTTTATTTTGTCAGTATTTTTGTGGGATTACTGACAGGGCTTATTGCTGCACCATATCATTATCTACTTCAATTATTCTTTGATTTCCGTCACGATTTCTTTGATTCTCACCCCAAATGGTATTGGTATATTCCTCTTTTCCTGATCATGTGGGGAATTCTTGTTTTTGTATCCTGGCTGGTGAGAAAGATGCCTTTGATAACAGGAGGAGGTATTTCTCAGACTCGTGGAGTGATTAATGGACGTGTTTCTTATAAACATCCTTTTATTGAATTGATTTCTAAATTTGTGGGAGGAATCCTAGCGTTGAGCACCGGATTGTCATTAGGGCGTGAAGGACCTTCCGTACAGATCGGTTCTTATGTAGGATGTCTGGTTTCCAAATGGGGAAATGTGTTGGCAGGCGAACGTAAACAGTTGTTAGCTGCCGGTGCTGGCGCCGGATTGGCTGCCGCTTTTTCTGCACCATTAGCCTCTTCATTATTAGTAATTGAATCTATCGAACGGTTTGATGCTCCTAAAACTGCCATTACTACTCTGTTGGCAGGAGTTGTAGCAGGAGGTGTAGCTAGTTGGATGTTTCCAATGAATGCTTATGCACATATAGATGCCGTAGTACCTGCTTTAACATTCTGGGGACTAGTGAAGCTTTTTCTTTTGTTGGCGGCTATTATTTCTATAGCCGGAAAATTATTCTCTTTAGTGACACTCTACTTTAAGCGCATATATCCGGCTATCAAACATCCGGTGTATATGAAGATGTTATACCTTCTTTTTATCGCTTATTTAATTTCAATGACTGAAGTCAATTTGACGGGAGGTGGCGAACAGTTTCTACTTTCACAGGCGATGAATCCGGATACACAGATTCTTTGGATTACGTGTATGATGATATTGCATTTGGTCTTCAGCGTCTTATCTTTTTCTTCCGGTCTGCCCGGTGGGAGCTTTATTCCGACATTGGTGACCGGAGGACTTATCGGACAGATCATAGCTTTGATTTTAATACGTTACGGAATCATCAGCTATGAGCATATTAGTTATATAATGCTGATTTGTATGTCTGCTTTTTTGGTTGCCGTCATTCGTACTCCACTGACTGCTATTGTTCTGATTACGGAAATTACCGGTCATTTGGAAGTCTTTTATCCTTCGATAGTAGTAGGCGGGCTTACATATTATTTTACCGAAATGCTTCAAATCAAGCCTTTTAATGTGACGTTGTATGATGATATGATCCATTCACCCGTATTTCAGGCGGAAGCTCGGTATACTTTATCTGTGGAGATTATGAGTGGTTCCTATCTAGATGGGAAAATAGTTGATGAACTCCGTTTGCCGGACCGTTGTATCATTATTAATATTCATCGTGACCGGAAGGACCGGACTCCTAAAGCACAGCAATTAATGCCTGGTGACCAAGTGCAGATAGAAATGGATGCACAAGATATAGAGAAACTTTACGAACCGTTGGTCAGTATGGCTAATATTTATTAGTGACTATTTTTTAGTCATAATATGCGGAAAAATGTTTATCTTTGCTAATATAAACACAATAAAGAGATGGTATGAACGCACTCGGTCGTTTTTTGGCTCAGTTTAGTATGTGGCTATGGAAAATGTTCGGTGATTCTCATGTTATTATGAATACATCTCTTTCTTGTAATTCATCTTTGTTGCTTATAACGAAAAATATCTATTATTATGAATAAAATATGTACTCTGGCAGTCTCTTCTATTACGGTCATCCAACTGTCCGCTGTTGCACAGGAAAACCGACCCAATATTATTTACATAATGTCCGATGATCATGCTGCACAGGCTATCAGCGCTTATGGCAGTCGATTAGCTAAAGTACTTCCGACTCCTAATATTGATCGTATAGCCAATGAAGGTATCCGGATGAATAATTGTTGTGTGACTAATTCTATCAGTGCCCCTAGCCGGGCCTGCATTATGACGGGGCAATACAGCCATGTCAATGGGGTCTATACATTGGATGACGGATTGAAACCTGAACAAGATAACATTGCGAAAGAGTTGCAGAAGAGTGGTTACCAAACGGCCATTATTGGAAAGTGGCATTTAAAACATGAACCTTCCGGATTCGATTATTACAACGTATTGCCGGGACAAGGACGATATAAAAATCCGATTCTTATATCCAAAGAAGAGCGACAAGGACATACAGAAGCATTCGACAAAACTCCCGGTAAAATCTATCAGGGACATTCTACTGATGTGATAGCGGATCAAGCTCTTCAATGGTTGCAGCAGCAAAAGGGGAGTTCACAACCGTTCATGTTGATGTGTCATTTTAAAGCCCCTCATCGTTCATGGGAATATGCAGAGCGTTTTTCTGATCTTTTGAATGATGTGGAAATTCCTGAACCTCAGAATTTGTATGATACTTATGAAGGCAAGGCTTTCTATACTCAAATACAAAAAATGAGTCTTGAAGATATGAATAGATGGGATTTGAAGTGTAAATTGCCAACAAACTTGTCAAGAGATGAGTTTAGAAAATGGGCATATCAACGTTATATTAAGGACTATCTTCGTTGTATTGCAGGTATTGACGAAAATGTAGGTCGTATCCTCGACTTTTTGGATAAGAATGGATTGGCAGAGAATACTATCGTGGTTTATACTTCAGATCAGGGATTCTTTTTGGGCGAACATGGATGGTTTGACAAACGGTATATGCTGGAAGAGAGTTTGCATATGCCATTACTTATCCGTTATCCTAAAGAGATAAAGGCGGGAGTGAAGAATAATAGTATTGTCATTAATGCTGATTTTGCTCCTACGTTACTCGATTATGCAGGTATATCAAAACCGGACTATATGCAGGGTGAGAGTTTTAGGGAAATTCTTAAAAAAGGAGATAAACCTAAAGGATGGAGGGATGCTATGTATTATCGTTATTGGATGCACGGAGAGAATGCTCACTACACTGTAGCGAATTATGGTATCCGTACGGAACGTTACAAATTGATTTATTATTATGGGAAACCATTGGGTAAGAAGGGGACTTCTAAACTTGAATATCAGCCGGATTGGGAATTGTTTGACTTGAAGAATGATCCAATGGAAATGCGGAATATTTATCATGAGAAGAAATATCAAAAGTTGATTCAGAAACTTAAGAAGCGGTTGTATCAGTTGAAAGAGATGTATGGAGATAATGAGTAAAAAAGAAAGCTCCAATAAGTGAACTATCGTAATATATGTAAAAAATCAGTGGATTAAATCATGGGAGATGTTTGAAATAAAAGATGTAAAGTTTTAAATATCATCATGGTAAATTCATTAAAAGACTCATTTTAAAGCTGATCGTTTTATCCTAAGGTCTATTTCTTACAAATCGTTCTTCAGTAGAGGTTGTTTCCTTTTCGACTTTACATCTCAAACATAATCCTTAATTTTCATAAATTACCGACCATTTTTGACATCATTATTCGGATGTTGCATTTTTAACTTTAATCTGCATTAAAAACGAACCATTATTTGGGAGTGTTCTTTTCAATAAACGCTTCCACATTTTCTCGTTCGATAGAGTTATTAGTGACATCCAACATCATTTTCTGTAAATTCTTATTTTGAATATCCGATCCTCTATCGACTAACAACTGAGCAACCTTGAAATTGTTTGCCAATACTGCAGCAATAAGAGGGTGGTAAACAATAGAACACAATTGCTCTGTTATATCCTCTATTTTCCAGTAGCAATAACCATCTTTTTTATTCTCTGTCCCGTCGGGGTATGCTCCGTTGTCGAGAAGTAGTTTTACCATTTTATAAGATAGCTCTTTATCCTCTACAAATACTGCCTTTGAAATTGGAGTAAAAAACTCTTCGTCGTATATTTTATTAATGACTTGCTTCTGTTTTAGTATCAATTTTTCAAGCATCTCATAATTATTTTGGGCGATTGCTATATAGATTAAATCAAACCATAGTGTTCCCTGAGTGATCGCTTCCAGAGGATCAGCTCCCTGCTTTAACAGTTTTTCAACTTTAGCATAATCTCCATCAAAACAAGCCTTTCCGATTTCGGTATAGCTGTATCCGTCTTTCTCAAATACATATTCAGATTGACTCGGTTGGGCGATCCCCATTGATGTTAGTAACAATAATGCAATAGTATAAAATGTTTTCATGATATAGATTTGTTAGTAAATTTAATTTGTTGGCGTTTTTTTGATAAAAAGTTTGAATACTTTTTTGTAATGACTTATCCTAAAGCTCCCTGTAAATATAGTGAATTATTTGACAAGTTGAATGTCTTGATCGGTTGTTATTCTTGCTTCATATTCTCTTTGATATATATTTTAAGCAGAACCCCAAAAAAGTTCAGCATAGCCCCCAGTATCAGATCCAGAGTAAGAACTGCCATCCCACACAACTAAAATCTTCTACAATCACCATTTACAAGGCTTTTCAAAGAACGAACTTTAATTTTTAGTACCCATTAATGATAACAGAAGATAAAAATAGACATTCTTTTTGATATATTGTCAATCTATGTGTGTGTTTATAAACATAGTATGGAAATTTATTTTCCAAATTAAAAAGGAATATTTTGCGATTTTTTAGTTGTTTCTTCCTTGTATTCATGATGAATATAAAACGACACAAAGTAGCATCAATACCTACCTTGTGTTAGTGAATATGCCTGATGGCAAAGATAGTACTGAGAAGCGTTTATTCAACGCTTCTCAACCATGCTATTTCTTCCTTCCATTTTGTCTCGTCCGGTGTTTCGAGAATAAGTGGCATATTGTCGAATCTCGGATCTTTCATCAATTTCTCGAAGAATGGTTTACCAATCAGACCTTCGCCAATACTGTCATGACGGTCTACATGAGTACCTAATCCTTTTTTTGAATCGTTCAGGTGCATACCACGAAGATAATTAAAACCTACTACCTTATCAAATTCATCGAAAACTTTATCATAATCGGTCAGAAAGTCATATCCTGCGGTAAAAGTATGGCAAGTATCCAGACAGATTCCGACACGACTTTTATCCTCCACCCGGTCAATGATATACTTTAATTGCCAGAACTCATTTCCTAGATTACTGCCTTGACCGGCTGTATTTTCAATTACAGCAGTTACACCCTTGGTTTTTGCCAAAGCTAAATTGATACTTTCCGCAATGCGTGACAAGCAATCTTCTACGGATATTTTTTTGAGATCACTCCCGGGATGGAAATTGAGTAATTTCAATCCGAGTTGTTCGCAACGTTGCATCTCGTCCAGAAAAGCCGCACGGCTTTTCTCTAATCCCTCTTCTTCGGGATGCCCCAGATTGATGAGGTAACTGTCATGCGGGAGGATATACTCCGGTTGGAAACCGAATTTCTCACAATTTTCTTTGAAAAGTCGGATACTTTCTTCAGTTAAAGGCTTACTTACCCATTGACGTTGGTTCTTAGTGAATAAGGCAAAAGCATTTGCTCCTATCTCATGTGCATTGATCGGTGCATATTCGACGCCTCCGGACGCACTTACATGTGCTCCTATTTTTTTATTTCCCATCATTTCATTTATCAATTAAGTTGGAATTATAATAGTAACAAATCTCGTGCCAAATTGGTTATCGGAAAGGATTTCTGATCGATGCCTAAGTATAATGGAGGTTATACATAATATGAATACTTATTGGTTATTCCGTCGTTGATTACTTCTTCTCCCACGGGCTATTAATAAATAAGTTCCTTTCTATTAAGACTAAACTTCTTTTTCTCCAATAGAAAAGTTGTTTTCTATTGGAGAAAAACTATAAACGCAAGTTTTGATTGTATAAATGAAACTTGCGTTTATATAATCAGAAGTTTCATTTGTATAAACGGAACTTGCGTTTATAGATTGTTCTTTACTAAGAGAAAGTTTTCTATTAAAGATGAAAAAGTTTACTCTTAATAGAGAGGAATTTATCTATTAATACTTTAGCGATCAAGTAATATAGCTAATAGATCATGGGAAATATCTATTTGAGTAATGGTGGTAGGTGATAGATCGGGTGATAGGTTCATAAAGCAACCTATCACCTCTGAATTGCCTATGAACAGACTGATTCAGAAGAGTGGTGATAGGTTGATAGAGAAAATATAATAATCGTAAAGTATATCGGCTAATAATCTGTAATCGTATGAAACTTAAATCTCGAAATCAGGTAAATAGTCGGTCAATATTTTATTAATTTGTTTTCCTTCTATTTGGTCAGTGATGATTGTCGCACCTTGCTTTTTATTAGCATCATAATTCAGTGAAGCCTTTTCTTTCTTATTGGTAACACTGATAGCTGCTTTTCCTTTTTCTGTCAGATTACAATTGATTGTCCAGTCACCTACTTGAATGGTGTTACCTTTACGAACGACCTTCATATCCGGGCGATTGTCTCCATGTGTATCCATGATCGTCAGGAAGCGGGCAGTTTTGGAAGGAATAGTGGTGGAAGAGAAATGCCAATGATTAGGATATTTTACAGCTTTCCCTTGTGCATTTGTTACGTTTTTCCAGTTTGTCGGAGCGCAGAAGAAAGTATCTACAATGGCTTGTTCGGTTTTGGAAGAGGCAAACAGATGGGCAACAGAAACACCACCGGCCTTATTCTTGCCTGTAATCTTTACTTTATCAGGCAATTCTTGCATTTCCATCGGAAGCTCTACTGTATGTAGCAGATAACTCCAGGTGACAGGTTCTTTTCCTTCCAGTTCATCATAGATAACGTGAATACCGGTTTCGCCTAACTGGATGATGTGACGGCGGAACATATTGAGTTTATTTTCATCCCATCCTTTTTCCGGTGTGTATTGGGTTTCGGACAGTTCTCCACGTTTCAGCCATAACGGAGAAGTTATTTTACCATAAGCATTGGAAGCATCGCCTACCATATAAGATAACTTTTCTCCCTCGTACCAGCGTGGAATCCATCCATATCCTTCCGTGCCGATAGTCTGCGTCATTCCATTGACTAGAATACTATTGTGTGCACGGGTATTGCGATAAGAGTACATACAGTGATCGTCTGTGAATCCGGTGCGGTGTCCACTGCTGTAAAAGATTGCTTTGCCGCCGTAGAACGTATTGAAAGCGTTCTGATTGGCAAGTGCATGAGAGGTGGAGCCGTAGGGACTGGAACGAAAGGATAGCATAGCGTTTTTTTCGATATCGCCTAAAGAGGTGTGCATTGTTGCTATTCCGGTTTCATTGAATACCTTTGTCATGGGTAATTCTGCTAATGAATGCTTTTCTTTGGGAAGAGATTTATTCGTGGTGCAGCGATACCATGTAAGGTCTCCGGCTTTTCCCAGGAATGTTTTCTTCATAATATCTGGTTCCTTTTTCAGAATTGTGCGTACATAAGCGGCTGCCCAGGGATGATTGCATTCGCGTGCCAGAGCGTCGGCATATCCTACCCGCGTACCGTTCGGATTCATTTTCGTTTCGTGTGAATTACCGTGTCCGGCTGATTTGGAGAATGGGGGTTGATGATAGATAACGTATAAAGCGTTGTTGTTGTACCAAGGATCGGCAAAGAAATCAAATCCGCTGATTCGTGAGTAGAAAGCAGGGACTTCGATCAAGGTGCGGAGATTTACATGAAAGTAAGAATCACCGTTGTGCCATCCTCCATCTGTGTTGAGTCCCGGGAGGCGGGATACCCATTGATTGTAACAGTAGTCTACCCACGTAGAAGCTATAGGAAGTTCGCCGTAGGTGGCAAAAGCAGCCATATTCAGGATACGGAAAGTCATTTGCCATACATGATTGTCGGCGATGCGGTTTTCCAGATGATTAACGTATTCATGGTAGAACTTATTGCCGTTATCACGAATACTGTGTAGGAGTAGTTTTCTTTCGGAAGGAGTCAGTAAGTTGTACCAGGCATCATAAGCGGAAGTACTCATTGACAGGATGGTAGAAAGATTGAAGTCTCCGGCAAAGTATTGGTTGTTTTTCCATGAAAGAATCTCAGAAAGACGTTTGATTCCTTCGCGGTAGTATATTTCATTTTTAGTCAGTAGGTAGGCACGTACCATTGCTTCGATATTTGCTTCTTCGCGGTCTACAATTTTTCGACTTTCACGGATGATTGCCGAACGATACTGCACGATATTTGTCAGTTTGACAGCTTGTGTTGTATCAATTTCCTCTTCCAAATGTTTCAATGGTTGAGAGAGACATTTGTTTGCTTTCTCAATATATGCTTGTGCTTCCGGGTTGTTTTTGTTGCGTTCAATAATGTTGTCCCAGTCATTTGCATCGAGTAAAATACGAGGATGTTTGTGGGGTAAGTTAGCTAGCACTTTCTCCAAAGAAGGTGGATTGAAGATACGGGTGTCTTCGTCTACAAAGAAATGATAGACGGGAGACCATTCTTCTTTTCCGTCTTTATCAACATAGGCATGTTGCCAATACCATTTTCCTTTTCCGAAAAGCTTGAAAGGGTTGAAGAAAGCCCATTTTCTTTCAGCGGTAATGACTTCCGATTTAAATTCCGGGTCACGTGCTATGCGAATTCGGTAAGTGACTTCCGGTTTGTGATCATCTTCTTCCACGCCATCAAGTACTGCACCGAGGTGAGGATACTTGTCCGGCCACATAAAATGTGGTGGATTGACCGTAATGTGTTGTCCGTCTAGAGGAGATGGCATTTCGCGGACTTCATGCATCAAAGTCGGTTGGCTTAGATGTATGATACTTTTCTGTGCGTATCCTTTAACGGATAGTAGGAGGGTGCATATCAATAAATAATAGAATATCTGTTTCATGAAGAATTGTTTATAAATTGTGAAATTTCAATCTGCTTTTAGGCGGATTGCATCAATGTTAATTATTAAGTGCATCCGGAATGTGGATGATGAGCATATTGAGAATAAATGTTGGGGGTATGATGATGTAGAGAGAAGTAGCAAGCAGCCAATCAACATAGTTTTACGATGGTTGGGGGGATCGGAACTATGTGATATGGTTGCTTGCAGAACTTTGGTTAGTCATTCCATTCACTTTGGTCGTTATCGAGTGAAAAGAATGTAGCTAATAATTTTAAATAAGTAGTCAATAAGTTAAAGTATTGCAGCGTCTTTCTTTAATCTTCCCAATCAGAGAAAATAAGTGAGGCAGCACCGATACATCCCGCCTTGTTGCCCAATGAAGCAGCCATGATCTTGGTGTTTACCGCGCAGTCCGGTATTGCATAACGGAAGGCTTTCTCACTGACTTTCCGGATATAGAATTCTCCGGCTTCCGATAAACCTCCGCCGATTACAATTCTCTGAGGGCTGAATATATTGATGAATCCGGCAATGCCGTGTCCCAGAAAGTCGCAATGTTCGTCTAGCGATTGAGTGGCTATTTTGTTTCCTGCTTTATAAAGACGGACAATTAATTCTCCGTTGATTTCTTCGTTGGGATATGAGATTCCTGCTTCTGTTATCCGTTGGCGGAAGCGACGGACTAATGCTGCTGTAGAGGCATAGTGTTCCAGACAGCCCACTGAGCCGCAAGCACATTCTTCTCCATTGGCAATCAAAGGTACATGACCGAGTTCGGTTCCACGATTGGCGAAACCGTTGAATAGTTTGCCATCAATGACCACTGCACCGCCTATTCCCGTTCCTACTGTCAGGAAAACAACATGGGTTGCTCCTTTGCCGGCTCCAAATTGCACTTCGCCCAATCCCATGAGATTTGCATCATTACCGAGGGATGTTACAATGCCTGTGCGTGCTTCCATATGATCCGCCAAACGAATATTTTCCCAACCTTTGATATTTTCAGCACCTCCTATGATAATGCGATTAGTGTCATCTACAATTCCCGGAGTTCCGATGCCGATACCTCCGATATGAATCTTGTACGACTCTGCATACTCTGTTATATCATCAACTGCCACTTCCAACTGATGAATAACAGCGTCTGCCGATTCGTCAGCTCTTGACGGAATCTTACCCTCGAAATGAAATGTTCCTTTATTATCTATAAGTGCATATTTTATAGATGTTCCACCAAGATCAATCCCTATCGCATAATGTTTTTTCATTGCTAACTTATTTCTTTAACTATTAACTGCTTAACTATTATTTGATTATTCAACTACTACTTCATCAATCACACCCTTTCTGCCCAGATCGGAGAGCTCCATGCCCATTGCCCATCACGCTGGCGCACACGCACATAATAATAATCCGTGTCGCGTTGAGGTTCTTTATCTTCCATGAAGTGCTCAACAGTAAAACTGTTTTCCGGCATGGCACGGTTAAAGAGAATTGCTTCACTCAACCAACCGGTCATGAAATGAGAGCGTGCTCCTTCCAGTAGTTTGCCTAAGGTATGCTCAAACTTTTGGCCGTTAAAGTTAGCAATTATTTTTCCGTCTTTCGGCATTTCTACATAGAGAATTACAGCTTGCATGGCGGCAGTGGTTGTATTAGGGTTCTTACTGCTGTACATATCGAGTTCCGTATCTTTCTCTGTGGCAGATACAATGCGGTTTACGTGTGTATGGAACTCTGTTTCACCTTCTTGTGGAGAAGTGAAAGCTGCA
Source organism: Bacteroides sp. (assembly GCF_028690125.1). Taxonomy (GTDB): domain Bacteria; phylum Bacteroidota; class Bacteroidia; order Bacteroidales; family Bacteroidaceae; genus Bacteroides. Next base: position 118,053 of record NZ_JAQVBV010000006.1, read on the forward strand.
CCCCGGAAACAAGGAGTTACACTCAGAATTCGTCCTTTGTCTACTGCCAGTTTGCCTTGCCAGTGTACATATTCCTCTTCGCGGTTCCATCCAAAATCTACTTTCACTTTGCAGCGGATAGTCTCTTCTTTCGGAGCAACCGGAGTCAGCGGGCCGTTCATACGTGCCAGAATCTGACCGTTTTTAACGATATCCACATAATCAATGCAGCTTTCGCCCGTTACATTCAGATACATACGGCGGCTGTTTCCACGAACTACATCGCCCATCAAAGCATCGTTGAGGCGGAAGTCGATTAAAATCTTATCTCCTGTTGCCGCACAAACATGGCGGTTGCGAAGAGCTTCCCAGATTGCGTCACGTGTCAATGAAGGAGCCAATACGCCAATGCGTCCGTCACCATAACTTCCCGGATAACCGGAATGTTGGTCGGTAGAAGCCATGATACCGAATTTATGTCCCTGATCTAAACCATATTGAATAGTTCCTTCCCATTGGCGAGGTCCCATATCATGCAAATATGGATAATCGCCTTGGTCGCTTTCTGCCAAACCGTGACGTGAATACATCTCTACAAAAGGAGTAATATCTCCTTCGGTGAAGCATTTCCAGTTGTATCCGCGATAACCGCCTTGATACCCCATGTGGTGGGGAGTGACAAATACTTTATGTCCTTTCGCTCTTTGTTTCCAGTCTTCGATAGAAGTGCAATCAACCAGCGGTGCGTCCAAGTCGTAATTCAGAGCAACGTGGTCTCCGTGTTCCATGCTGTGAGCTTCGTAGCCGACAAAAGTAAGGAATTCGCCTTCTTTATTGTATTCGTTCGTCATTCGTACATATTTCTCATAGCCTCCTTCGCGTAACCGCTTGAAGGCTCCGGTATGATAGTCGATTACCCATTTCAGGCGTGGATCATTTTCTCCCGGAATATCCGGCCACATTGCATGAGGGGTGACACTGACAAAGTCTAACTGCCCTTTTGCTGCTTCAAAAGCATCGCGCATATCCCCGTGTCCGTAGGTAAGGTTACAGTGGTTGTGTAAGTCTCCCCAGTACATTTTCATATTACTTGGGGAAGGTATTGCTTTTTTAGCTTCTTTACTGCCTGCTGCGCAGGAGCCCAGCAAACTGCCGGAAGCTGCCAATCCTAGAAAAGACCAGCCCGTGTTTTTTATAAAACTTCTTCTATCCATGGTTTTATTTATTAATCGGTTATTCTATTAGCGTTTATATAGATTAAGAGACGGATACACTGATTATCTGTTGTCTGATCCGCTTGTTTGGAATCATTTCTGTTATTTGTTACCCGTCAATGGTATTATCATGAAATCTTAATGAGCATCCGGCTTTAGCGCATTGTCGGGATCACCTTTGTAAAGAACGATCTCTTTTTCTTCCGGATCAGTATCATTATATTGTTTCTGGGTATCCTGAAGTAATTGTATCAGTTCTTTTTGCTTCTCTGCATATTCTGTTTTTCCGAATACATTATTCATTTCTCTGGGATCAGCTTTCAGGTCGTACATTTCCCATTCATCAATATCATTGTAGAAATGAATCAGCTTAAAGTCTTGTGTACGGATACCGTAATGACGTTTCACCGAATGTTCTGCCGGATATTCATAATAATGATAATAAGCGGCTTTACGCCAATCTTTAGGTGTCTTGCCTTCGTTATCCAGAATCGGTTTCAGTGATTCTCCCTGAATGTCTTCCGGAATTTTAATTCCTGCATAATCGAGGAAAGTAGGAGCGAAGTCCACGTTCATGCTAATAGCATTACTGGTACTTCCTGCTTTAATGCTTTTAGGAAAACGGATGATAAGAGGCATACGCTGACACTCTTCGTACATAAATCGTTTGTCAAACCAACCATGTTCTCCAAGGAAGAATCCCTGGTCGGAGGTATAAACAATAAGGGTGTTATCCAATTCACCGATTTTTTCGAGATAATTGATCAGACGGCCGATGTTTTCATCAACAGCCAGTACCGTAGCAAGATAATCGCGCATATATTGCTGGTATTTCCAACTGATTAATGCTTTGCCTTTGAGGTTGTCTTTGCGATATTCTGCAATACGTTGTGCGTATGCAGAGTCCCATTTGTGCTGTACTTCTATCGGCATACGCTTGTAGACGCTGTACAGGCGGTTGGTGGTGTCTTTCAACATCTCCTCACGGGTAAGGAGTTTTAAGTCCCAGTCTTCCGTTAATGTATGCTCGATAGACATATCTTGTTCGCGTGCCGCACGTCCGCGTCCTTCGTAGTCGTCAAATAAGCTAGGCGGTTCGGGGAAAGTGGTGTTATTGAATATGCCTAAATGTCGCGGAGAGGGCATCCAGTTGCGGTGCGGAGCTTTCTGATGATACATCATGCAGAAAGGCTTGTTCTTGTCGCGGTTTTCAAGGAACTCGATTGCTTTGTCGGTGATAATATCGGTGGCATATCCTTTTTCTACTATATGTTTTCCGTTCTCCCAAAAGTCAGGATTGTAGTAATCACCTTGTTCATGCTGTCCGGTAAGGATACTCCAATGATCGAATCCTTGAGGTTCACTGATGAGATGCCATTTACCGACGATAGCTGTTTGATATCCGGCTTGTTGAAGGATTTTCGGGAAAGTCTGCTGGTCGCCGTCGAAGACACTGGCATTATCGGTAAAGCCATTTACATGGCTGAATTTTCCTGTGAGTACACAAGCACGTGACGGACCGGAAAGAGCATTGACAGCATAACAATTGTCGAACCGGATTCCTTCGTTGGCAATACGATCCATGTTCGGAGTCTGTATCAGGTTACCTCCGTAACATGACATTGCTTGGGTAGTGTGGTCGTCCGTCATCATAAAGATAATGTTGGGACGTTTGGTTTCTTTTTTTTTCTGATTACCGCAGGAAGCGAGGCTTAATGCAGCTAAGGGGAGTAGTAAGGTAGAGGCTCTGTTTATCATTGCAGCAATATTATTGGAGATGTATCAAAAGTATATCAGCACTTTTTTAAAAGCACTAATATACTTCTGACTCATCTTTTTATAGTTTGTATTTTAATGACTGTTTCTTTCCGTTTACTTTTACTTCTACTTCCAAACCATTTTCATCGAATGCTTTGTTCTTGAACTTAGCTGCAAATTTGGGGGCATCTGCGCTTTTCCGGGTTGGATAGATCACTGTGATGTAGCGTACTGCATCATCGTTGTCTTTTTTCACATTGAATGATACATTCATACGTTTAAAGCGTTTGCGATAAGCAGTAGAGCACCATCCCGGTTCTTTCTTCAAACTCATTCCTTCAGGACCGAAGCATTGTAATTTCATATTGCTTCCGTCTTCGAACTGGGTAGTGAAAGTCATGTCTTCACGGCTATTGGCAATTTCTCCTTTCGGCATCTGGTAATGAAGATTGATTGAACCTTTCGCACTACCTGCCAATTCGTCTACAATAACGAAGTAAGTATTATCGACGAAGAAAATAGAACGGCGGTGTTTCAGGTTTTTGTAGCTTGGATTTTCAGTAACCAACGTTTGGATATTACCTTCCGGTTGCCACAGTTTAGTAATTGATTCGGTAGTCTCCAGATTCTTGTTGTCCAATGTTACCGTGTTGTGTACACTAGTCTGGCGATGCCAGTTACGTTGTTCCATAACTTCCCCTTCTCCGGCATATACATATGAACCGGAATCCGGGAATAAGTTCTTACCGTTGAACCATAATTCGAATGTACCATTATCCGGCTGACAATGCCAGAATGCTTTCGGTCCGGCTTTTACTACCATCTGCGTGGCATCCATTCCCCAAGAGTTGCGAAATACGAAGAAACCGGATTTCAGGAATCCTTTTGATGCATAGTCGGGCAATGCACCTTCTTTGCCTTCAGTAGCAAAATAGAGAATTGTTTTGTTTTGGGGAAACAGTTTAGTCCAATCCTTGTAGTTTTTTAGCATTTCTTTCTTATCAGACAATTTGGCATCGCTGAAACACGGATTTGTATAATCCGGGAAAGAGAGATTGAGATAAAACATGATCATACTTTCAACAGTATCCAGATAGCTTTGTGGAAATTCATTGCGGAATCCGTTCTGATCGGCAATCTTGATTGCTTTGCAGAAAATATTGATAGCTGCAAGATGATAATGAGGATCAAGTTCGAATTGTCCTCCATCGTTGTATACCTGTACGTTGATTTCACGGTTCAGGATGTCAATTCCACTTTTTCTCCAAGCAGGAGCATCTTTGAATTCAGGGAAAAACGCACCGGCATAAATCATACGTTGAGCTTCAAACAATAAGTGATTTCCTTGGTCGGAGTAGTTACCCAGAATATGTATGGCGTGCTTGTGGTAGTTTACCAGAAACTCGGTCAGGAAATCGGGAGTGAAAGAGGGAGAGGGAAGGAATAATTGGAATTGAGAAGTCTGGTCTTGCAGACGGTTGCTCACTTCTAACGGACGCCATGCAAAACGTACGTTCTCTATTTCGCCTTTGATTTTACCGTCACTCAGTAACTCATATTCTTTTTTGTCCATCTTTACCAACGGATTCTTTTTGATCCAATCGATAAATTGAGAAGCCCATTCTTTTGCATACTTCTCGTCACCCGATACACGGTATGCTTTCCCCATCGGAGTAAACCATTTATGACGGTGCAGCTGCCAACGAAGTTCGTTGTCTTTTACGGGCCAGTATTGCCAATTAATATCTTCTCCGTAGTTGTAAGAAGGTTGATATCCTTTATGCACAAAGAATGTGTGTTTCAGTCCGTCATCCGCCCATTGCTGTTCTTCTTTGCCGATAGTTATTTTCGACAGGTTTATATCCGGAGTTTTCACATTTGTGCGGGCACGATAATAATCGAGCAGAGCTTTTGCAGCATCCTCGTCTTTGCCTTCCTGATGCAATGACTTTACCTTTTCCAGTCCTGGATAATCCAGGTTGAGAAGCGAAAATACTTCGCTTTTCAGCTCCTGGGCTTGCATTCTGCCTACCAAACAAGCAAAGGTTAGTAAAATGGTATATTTAAAAATCTTATTCATGATAAATCTGTATTATAGTTTGCTTATCAGATATGGTTGTAGTTGATGTTTTTCAAATCCATGAATCTCTTCAAGGCTTCCAAGTAATAATAATCAGCATAGTTTAGAGGAGTATCTATCTCTGAACCATTTGGCAGTGAGCCTGTGGAGTGCATCAGGATGAAACCTTGGTTCTCACCGACTTTTGCCAGATAAGCATCACTTGACAAGCTTTTCAGAATCTTCTCGGCATAATCCAGATATTTCTTTCCGTCGGGAACCATTGTACTTAGCTCGATCAGTGCAGAAGCGGTTACAGAAGCTGCGGAAGCATCACGCGGAGTCTCATTGGTGACGGGTGCGTCATAGTCCCAATACGGGATAGCATCTTCTGTTTTTACGCGGTCTATAATCATATCGGCTATCTTCACTGCGAAATTCAGGAAAGTGGTATCTTTTGTTTCGCGGTAGCAAGAAGCATATCCATAAACAGCCCAAGCCTGTCCGCGTGACCATGAAGAATCATCATTCTTGCCTTGGTGAGTTTGCTTACGTTCCACTGTGCCGTCGTTGTTGTAGCTTACTACGTGCCAGCAAGTATAATCGGGGCGGAAATGATGTTTCATTGTAGTGATGGCATGCTTTACAGCGAGGTCTTTGTATTTGCTGTTGCCGGTTGCCTTGGCTACATTGAATAATAGGTCAAGATTCATCATGTTGTCAATGATTACGGGAAAATTCCAGGTCCCGAAGTCCCAAGAACGGATAGCATTGATTGAGTCGTTGAAGCGTCCGCAAAGGTTATCGGCAGTTTCTCTCATCACTGCTGCTATTGTATCGTTAGGGGCAAGTCGCTCTGCATTGCCATAACTGCAATTAATCATGAATCCTAGGTCGTGAGTCCCTTTGTAATAACGTACCGGATTGAGCAGATTTGTATATTGAATTGCTTGTGCTTTCAGTGTGTCGTTTCCGGTCAGCTCATAAGCGTACCATAAAGAACCGGGGAAGAAACCGCTTGTCCAATCGTGGACACTGCAAAGTCGGCGTTTTCCTAGTTCTTCGGCAACAGGCTGTGCGCGAAGTGAGTCTTTGAAAGTCAATGAATCTCTTTCCAACTGGCGGCAGAGGAAATTCATATCATAACCTGTACGGATAGAACGTGGAAGCAGCCCGGTAGAATCAATTTCTTCTGCCGTGAGTTGCAGTTGTGCAGAAGCCGCGTCCAGTCCTTTCTTAATCCAACTGTAGTCTTCCTTTGGAGTTGTCTGGCACGAAGCGAGTGCGAGCGTAACCGAAGTAAAGAGAACAAGTTTCTTTTTCATGTTATTCATTTTAAGTGATTGTTTTTTGAAATTTTGTAACTGACACAAAAGTAGGGGATGAGTCTGACTTGGTGTGGCAGGAATGTTGAAAAGGCATTTAAATCGGACTTTTCAACTTTAAGTTTTGTTGAAAATGGTTTTAATATTCTCCAATATGCTTCGGAATAAAGCATATTGAAGAGAATTCTATGGTTTATTTCCAACCGGGATTCTGGTTGAATAATATGCATAAATCCATTTCGTGTTGTGGGATAGGAAGTAATTCGTGCTTGTTCTTCACCGTATATTGTTGAACAAGATATCTGAAACTATCGCCATCTGTTACCCACCAGTCAGCCAATGCAGAACGAGTTTTTTGAACGGTTTCGTAATAGATACCCCAACGTACTAAGTCCATGCGGCGATGGCCTTCAAATGCTAATTCATAGGCGCGCTCCTTTTGGATAGCTTCCCGGAATCCCTGTTCGTCCAACCCCTGTGGAATATCGCATTCGCTGGTATTACCCGGATATCCATATCCACGGCGGCGTACTTCATTGATAGCTGCATATGCTTCGGTGGTAGGTCCGTGTTTCCATTCGTTCAATGCTTCTGCATACAATAATAATACATCGGCATAACGAAGAAAATACCAATTGACGTTAGACCTGTCATTGTTTATCAGTTTTCCTGTTGTCACGTATTTTTCAATATCCCATTTGGCAGGGGTGAAGTTTTGTTTGTTTTTTTGTTCCTTGATAGGATCAGCATCTTTCGCATTTGCCACATCTTCTGAGTCTGTGGCTTTGGCTGCCCACAATATATGGTTATCATCGTACTTGTAATTAGCTATCGAGAGGTCACGACGTAAGTCATTTTTGTTTTTTTCTTCTCTCCAATCCAATACAAACGTATGAACTGCTTTCTGATTTCCAGCAGAACTTCCGCGAACACCTGCAATTGCAGTCGTTTTTACTCCGTTCCATTTTCCAATACGTCCCACAGGATCTCCGGAACCGGATACTGTTGGTGAATAGAATGAGATTTCAATGAGGCTTTCTGCCGGATTCCATACACCATTGCAGGTATTCTTCCACAATTGTTCGTAACTGGACAGTAAAGAGTGTTTTCCCGAATTAATGAGGATGCTTGCGGTTTTTGCAGCATCTTCCCATTTCGCTGTATTTCTTACGGGATATCCCGCCCAGGTAGCATATACTTTTGTTAATAAACCAAGTGCGGCCCCTTTTGAAAAACGGTATTGAGCACTTTCGCGGAGTTGGTCGTCTACGGCATAAGGCAAAACATCTGCAGCATAAAGTAAGTCGCTTTCAATAAACTCATAGACTTTGTCCGGTGTTGCCTGTACAAAGGTTGCAGGTGCTTGATGAGACATTGCTGTATTCGTCATCAAAGTGATATTTCCATATCTCCGTATTAATTCAAAGTAGAACATAGCCCGCAATGCTCTGGCTTCGGCAATATAAAGCGTGGCTAACTTTTTGTCTGTACTGGAATAATTTTGCATTTTATTAGAAATGCGTTCCAGGAAATCGTTTGCTCTGTATACTCCTTTATATAATACTTCCCATACTTGCTGCACTTCCATTTGTGTGGTAGGAAATGCGTTATTGGCTATGATACGATAGTTGGTAATGTCGGAACCTTCTCCTTGCATGATATCTGTTCCCATGTTGAACAAAAGAGAAAGATAGTAGCCGTATGCAGCATCTTCAACATTTGTGCGGTATACACCTAACAATACATCTTTTGCTTCACGGGCATTATTCATATAATTTTTCTTTTCCACTTCAGTTCTGTCCTCCTCTTGCAGTGAGCACGAGGATGGCAATATAAATAAAACCGACAGGGCTATATAATATATAATTTTTTTCATATCGTTTTTTTATGAATTAGAATTGTAAATCGATACCAAATGTGAATACTTTACTCTTTGGATAAGCTCCCCAATCCAATCCCGGAGTCATCGGACTGTTGCTTGCCGAGTTTACTTCCGGATCATATCCACTATATTTGCTGAGGCAGAACAGATTCTGTCCGGTTGCATATACACGTAGTTTGGAAACGAAGAATTTACGTGTCCATTTGTTAGGCAAGGTATAACCTAATGTAATATTCTTCAAACGAAGGAACGAACCGTCTTCGATAAAACGTGAGTATACATCATTTACAATATATCCGTCATAAGAAGGTACTTTGTTTGAAGCGTTTGTCGGAGTCCAGCGGTCGGCTACTTCAGCTAGAAGGTTTTTACGTTGGCTGTTACTTTGAGTTGCATACAAACGAGTTGCATTATAAACATCGTTTCCATAGTTGAACTGGAACATAACACTTAAATCAACGCCTTTATAGTTGAAAGTATTGGTGAAACCACCATACCATTTAGGCAGAGCATTACCGATGACTGTACGGTCATTAGTCGTAATGATTCCGTCACCATCCTGATCTTTATATTTAACTGCACCCGGTTTTAATTTGTTGGCTCCAAGACGGGCATTGTTGGTAATTCCTTCTTTCAGCACCAGTTTACCATCGGGGGTTGTGTTGAAATCCGAACTTTGATAGATTCCGTCAAACTCGTATCCATAAATCAAACCTAATGATTTTCCGACAGTTGCAATGTAATCATTGGCAGTGAAGTTGCTGTCAAAACCGGAACGTGCATACATTGACTCTACACCCGAAGCCAAAGATTTCAGTGAGTTCCTGATAAATGATATGTTGAAATTCGTTTGCCAGGTAAAGTCTTTAGTTTGGATATTGGTGCTGTTCAAACTGAGTTCGATACCTTTGTTCTGAATCTTTCCTACGTTTTGAATTTGTGAATCAAAACCGGTTACGTGTGCTAATGATTGTGCCAACAATAAGTCTTTAGTATTTTTGATGAAAAAGTCTGCTGTAAGATTCAGACGGCTGTCAAAGAAAGCAAGGTCTAGGCCCAGATTAACTGTACTTGAACCTTCCCATTTCAGATTTGAATTTCTTAATTGTTTAGGAGTCAGTACGGTAAGTGAGTTGTTCCCAACTCCATATTTACTGGCTTCATATAAATCCAAAGACAAATAATTTGAAATGCGGTCATTACCTACTGTCCCCCAGCCTAAACGAACTTTGAAGTTGGACAACCAAGTGAGATCTTTCATGAATGCTTCTTCAGACACACGCCATGCGGCAGAGAATGAAGGGAAATATCCCCATTTATGCTTGTTGGAGAATACCGTAGAACCGTCTGCACGAATGGTTGCAGTAAGTAAATAACGATTGTCATAGTTATAATTACTACGTGCAAAGAATGATAATAAAGTCTTATCATTGAAACTGCTTTCTACTCTACTAGGGGTAGCACCTAGACCAAGATTGTCGTTTTCCAGATTATCAAAAGGAAAATCCATTGATTCGCCCAGTAAGTACTCAGTACCTTTGTAAGAAACTTCATGACCTAACATGACATCATAGTTATGTTTTTTGATCTTCTGTTTCCAAGTGATGTTGTTGTAGTTAGTCCAACGTAAATCACGTCCCATCTGGGTACGTCCGTAAGGCTTCTGACCATTACGATAGGCTTCTTTGGAACCTTCTTTGTAGAATATATCAGTGCGGTTGTTAGTTGTATTATAAGTTCCCGCTGTTTTGAAAGTCAATCCTTTCATAATCTGCCAGGTTATAGAAGCATTACCCGACCACATTTCTGCACGTTTGTTGTTTGTCACAGATTCAGTCTGCATCACAGGATTAACCTGTGCGAGGCTTTCACCTGTTTCGAGCATTTCCGGGTCAATAGCAGTATGCAATAATTCATCATCAGTCAATTTCAAACCACCTGTTGGGCGGGCACTGAGAATTTGAGCCAGCATATTGAAACGACCGGAATCACCGGATGTTCCCACTCCTTTACGGTTGGTTTGTACATAGTTGATAGTAGCGTCGAATGAGAGGCTCTTATTTATTTTCTGATTGAAGCGTACCTTAGCTGTTGTTTTATCAAAGCCACTATTGTTGAAGATGCCATTTTCACCATAACGGGAGAAGGAAGCTGTATATTTGGTGTCATCATTGCCTCCTGAGATAGAGAAGTTATGATCTTGTGACCAAGTGGGATTAAACGTTTCACTTTGCCAGTCCACCCCTGATAGTCCGATATAATCATCTAGCGATTGATACTTATAGGGAATGCCGTTCTCGTCATTGCCCGACTTGTAATAACTGCCCAGAAGATCCTTATTCACTTCTCCCTGTAACTTAACGAATTCATAAGGAGAAAGAACATCCAGTGTCTTAGAAATTTTGCGATAACTGGCAGAGCCATTATAAGTAATCACCGGTTTCCCGCTTTTTCCTGATTTAGTTGTAATCATAACGACACCATTTGCAGCACGAGCGCCGTAGATAGCAGCAGATGAAGCGTCCTTCAATACTTCAATAGATTCAATATCCGAGTTAGACAAGTGGTCAATGTCGTCTACCTGAAACCCGTCTACAATATAAAGGGGAGAAGAATCACCTGTCAATGTTCCGACACCACGTATATTGATGCTGAAACCCGCACCCGGAGTACCGTCGGTCGAAGTGATTTGCACACCGGCAATCTGTCCTCCCAATGCTCCTGCTACAGAGCTGGTATGGAAATTGGCTATATCTTTTGCGCCAACCGAAGCAACAGACCCGGTAAGGTCACTACGTTTCATTGCTCCATAACCAACAACGATTACTTCGTCCAATGTTTGATTGTCCGGCATCATCTTAATGTTGATGGAGTTTTGACCATTGAATTTAAATTCCTGCGTTTGGTATCCGATATAAGAAATAGTGATGGTAGCACCCTTTTTTGCATTTACGCTAAAGTTACCGTCAAAATCGGTAATGCCTCCGGTGGCAGTTCCTTTCACCTGAATCGTTACTCCAATGAGTGGAGTGTTTGTTTCATCTACGACTACGCCTTTTACAGCTATTTCCTGGGCGTATACGCTGATTGTGAGAATCAGTGCCAAGAGGGTGAACCACCCTCTTGTGCTAATTGATTTAAATAGATTTATATAGTGCATAATATATAATATTGCAGTTTGTTATTTAACGTTCGTATCTAACCATATTACAAATGGGAAAGATTTGATACCTTTATCTTTCAAACCATTAGTTACACCTTCTGCCGAATAAGTCATCTGAGCAATGAAGAATCCGTTTGCCCAACCATGATCATACCAAACTGACGGGTTTACTACGACAGCGCATTTTCCGCTTGTACTGTTGTCTACATATGCTAAAGTCTTTTTGCTGGCAATGGTTTCTCCTGCTCCGCTATAATATGCAACAGGATCTTTTGCACTGGTACTGGCTTTCGAGTCATATTTATACCACAAGTTCTTCAAGAAAGGATTCGTTGAATCTTTAGCGTCCAAAGTTCCGGTTTCGTGTGATGTTCCATCCGGTTCGGGGCTGGGTAATGCTTCGTCATTTTCTGTACGTGCTCCACCCATATTATAATAGTAGAATGTACGTGCATAGTCCATTGTCAATTTAGAAACATCTGCCAGTCCAACAGCTTCCGGAGTGTTTGAACGTCCTCCAAGTTTCGGTGATACGTGCAATACAAAAGGAGTATATTCAATTCTTATACCATTATTTTCTGCTCTGGAGAAGTGTACAAACACAGGAACACTTCTTGTTACCGAAGTAGGATCACCGGCATCTCCGGTAGTTGCTGTTACTATTACTACATCTGCGAAAGACATATCTTTGTCATTCCAACCGGTAAAGGTCAATGCTCCGTTTCTGAATGTAGCACCTACTTTTCTTGCCTTTTGTACAGACCATGTCACTTTTACACCGCTCTTGATATCTGTTCTCGGAGTAATAGCTTCGATTTCGCCGGAGCTTCTGTAACGGAATTGATTAGCATATTCCTCTCCTTCCAGTGCTGTTCCTCCTGCTCCTAAGTTATTTCCAAATTCGATATAACTGAAGTAGTTGGGATTTTCACCTACGTTTAGAGTTAATTCTGCTATCGTTGGAGTAGCTTCATCGCTTTTTGCATTTGTTGCTTTTACTTTAACCACATAAGATTTGATTTCTAAGGTGTGGCCTTTTTTTGCGGAAACTTTACCTGTTACTTTATCTATTGACAGTTGGTTACTCAGTTCTGCCGGCAGGTCTACAAACTCAAATCTGGGATCGTCACCGCTAATGGTAGGTTCAGCTTCAAATGCAACAGCCTGAATAACTTCAGTTGCCGGGTAACTGAAATTGCTGATTGGTTCAATAAATTCTACTACTTCGAGAGTGAAAGCTTTGAAATCAACTCCTTCCGGACTGAAATCATTTACTACATGAACGGTTACTTCATATACTTCACCATGTTTGAAACCGTGTCCGGCAGCAACGGAGATAACTCCAGTCTTCGGGTCAATGTTAAATTTCTCTTGTGCACTTCCTGTTCCTTCAACTCCGATAGATGTGACAGACTGTATAGAGTAAACGACTCCTTCTAATGAGCCTTTCAGTACGGGGGCATCACTTTTGTAACTGGTATTAGCATCTTGTTGGCTCGCTTCTTCCAGTTTTCCTCTTTCTGTAGGATAAGTCAGCCCCAAAGGCTTAGAGATCACATTGATTTCCACAGCATTTTCGAAAATACCTTCTTCATCTTCTTCACCTACAACAGCCGTAGTCAGTTTTAAATCGAGTGTGTAAATTCCGGGTTCTATCTCTTTATTACCTTTTACTACCGATATTTTTCCGGTGTTATTGATAGCAAACAGTCCTGCTTTCTTATTATCGATTATTTCATCTCCTTTCCGCACATTTGCAATCAAATAGTTACGTATGCTGATATGTTCGCCATTCGTCGTTACTTGTGCAGTAGGAAGTTCTACGGTGCTCTCTGAATTGGTGATGTCATCGTATTCTACCTTTAACTGGCTCGGCTCTACGGTAATACCGTCCGGTACGGCTTTTAGGAAGTTTACTTCTACGATATCTTTAAATTCATAATACTGTCTTCCCGAAAGGCAGGAAATAGAAATCTTATAGATTCCTACAGATAAGTTTTTAGTATTTTCAATAGAAATCTCTCCGGTAGAAGCGTTGATCTCATAACTACTTTCTCCGTAGGGTTCTCCTTCTAATGTTACCTGTGTAATGGCAAAGTCAGAAGGTGCACTACCTTTGTATGTAGGGCTTGCAATGGTTCCTACCATGGACGGACCAATGTCGGTCATTCCAGTGTAATAGATAATAAACTTCGTGGAGTCGGTGGTCTCTGTTTCTGTACACGCACTATTAGCAATCACTAATGTGAACAGTATCAGGACTCCTAACAGTCTTGAAGTAAGGTGTTGCATTCTAGGTTTCATTTTATAGTATTATTAATTGAGTTCATAAGATAAAGGGTAATCAATTCCATTGATTGTCACATTTACAGAAGCACCTTTATTGCTGTATCCCTGATCTGTAAACCGGGCATCAATGGTGGTGGTATCCGTACTTCCGTTTACCGGGAGTATAACTGTGATATAACGTGCAGTTTCGTCTGCTTTTTTATCCATATCAATGGTATAAGATGCACGTTCGTTATAGTTGCCATCCACCAAATAGGCTATGCGTCCTGTAAAAGGTGAGCAGGTGATGTCTTTATTGGCAAAAGTGCGTACTACAATGTTGTTTCCATCTGCAAAAGCTGTGTGTACTCCGTTGTTTGCTTTGTCCACAACCACTTCACTATTACTACCTTCGCACAGGTTGAAACTCAGATTTACTTTATTTTCAGCAGTACCTATTCCTTCGTCCACTAATACGATAAATTTTTTATTTACATAGAATACTGCACGGCGGTGCTTAAAGTTATCATAGCCTTGGTTCTCGAATACTACCATTTCTGTAGTTCCTTCTTTTGAAGCTAGCAGTTTTCCGGCAGCAGCTTTGATATTTGATTTGTTCAATGACAAGGTATTATGTTTGTCGATACCACGGAACCAGTAACGCAGGTCGTTATTGCCACCACTGGTATAGTAAGTACATACGCCGGAATCCGGGAAGAAGTTACGTCCGTTATGGTAAAGCTCAAATGTTCCGTTATCCGCTTGGTTATGGCTGTATGCACTGAGAGAATTGGAGATATCATTGCTGTTGTTATTGCTGAAAATCATAACAGTAGAAGTTGGGTCCCAGCCATTACGCAGTACATAAAATCCGGCTTGGTCGAATAACTTCATATCGTTATTGGGTGTACGCCCATGAGCTGCTCCACCGTTGCCGGCAGTCTGCATATACTTCAGTTCTTCGCTGTCCGGGAACATTTCTACATATTGCTTGAAGTTTGTGTTCTTGAGGACATTCCGCGTACGGCTCCATGAGTCGTTGAACATAGGTACTACGTTATCAGAACCTTTTTTGAAATAGTTGGGGTAAGTGAAGTACATCACTACTTCGGCTGCTTTGCGAAGTGGCTCTGTAAAGTTAGAAGGAAGTTTGCCGGTCAATTGATTGGCTTCAGCCAGCTTCATTGCTTCGTAGAAATTGGCTACAATACCTGTATGGTAATGAAGAGACAACTCTTTATGCCATCCGTCACTTAAGATCTGACTTTGTACTTGTTCGCCAAGTATTTTGTATCCAGTGTTCATCCATGTCTCTGCATTCTTGAATTCAGGCATTAATGTTCCGGCATACGCCAGTGCGTTAGCTTGTGAAATAAGTATATTACCATCATTATAAGGGTATTCTACCAGGAAATCTGCTTGTTCTGCAAATTTCACCAGGAAGGCAGTAAGCCATTCGGGGGTAAAATTGATGGAATTCTTAAAGTATTCGATCAGCTGAACTTGTTCGCTGACACGGGTTGCTACTTGCAATTGCCACCATGAAGTTGTATTTGTTCCGGTTTCCGGTTTTGGATTATTTTCTATCCAGTTTTTGTAGACTTCTATCCATGATGATATATATTTCTCATTTCCGCTGACACGATAAGCTTTTGCCTGAGGTATGAACCATTGGTGACGGTGAAGTTGTTTCTGGTATTCATCCGATGCACCTTCCGGGGAAAACGCCCAGTTGATTGTTCCGTCTTTCTTTACGGAATAAGGTTTTAATGTTGCGGCATCTTCATAGAAGTTGTTCACATGAAGACGGTAATTGTCCATTGCATAATCAGCCTTTTTCTGGTCTGCTTCTGTAATAGTCACATTAATAAGAGATAAACCGGGATTGGTAACATTGGTTCTTGTTCTATAATATTCTAATAAAGAGTTAGCTGCATAATAGTATTCACCCGCTTCATAGAATGCTTTTACTTTTTCTAATCCGGGGTAATTGAGATTAATCATGTCGAATACTTTTGTATTAACGACATCATTCGGTTTAGTGTCGGGAAGCAGATCCACATCTATATTCCCGCCGGTTAATAGTTCATCGTCATCATCTGCGCATCCGGAAAATGCGAACAGAGCACAAAAACAAATAAAGAAGATGCTCTTCATACTTTATTAGGATTTTAATTATTAAAAGTTTTGTTTCACTGTGGACAAATATAGATTATTAAAATAGAAACGGTAATTGAGCTTGTTCACACTTTATTTAAAAATGAGTTTTTTGCTATTAATTCTGTTGAATACTATATCGTTTTTGTCTAAAAGTGATGATTTACTCTCTATAACTCTGTTTTTATGTATCATAATGTAACTTTGTTGAAATGGTTTAGGTATGTTTCTGTATGATTGGAACCGTATGTAAAGTTGTGATTTATACCTGCTTTTTTCAGTTATATATCAAATTTGTACAAAAGGACCCGCTGGTCTGGATAAATAATAGAACGAATTATTTGCTTCTGCTAAATGAATGGTTTGCTATATGAGGTTCATTTATGAATCTCTTCTATAAGAAGTGAGGGATTACGGTAGACTAACTCGGTAGAGGGTATACAGTAATTGCTGTGCTGCTTCTGTCTGTCTTGGCAGCTGCTGTACAGTAACTTGCTAATTCTATCGGGCATACTTTTAATAGGTATATGTATTAATATTAATGTCTTTAGAGTGAATTTATAAATTTTGCTTAAAATATATAGGTACATCTAATTGTTTCCCAAAAACTTCTCTTTGTTATCAAAGAGGGTTTGGAATACAAAGATATCACATGGACAAAGGATAATGTTCTATGAATTGCACTCAATCAATTATTCAAGTTTCGGAGCTGCTGCACTTCGTATGGATTGGGGGTGAATAAAAAGTTAAATGAGTATCATAAAGACATATTATTAAGCTTTTCACTCATCTCCAAGCTATGCAAAACACTTCCGAAATTTGAACCAATTATCCTTTTGATTTCTTAATATATTCTGTGGGCAAACAGCCAAAATATTTTTTGAAGCTGGTCGCAAAATACGATGGAGTATTGAAACCTACCATTGTGCTGACTTCTGCCACTGTGTAACGTCCGTCTTTTAATAACCGGGCAGCTTCACCAAACCGTATTTTCCGGATAAAATCAATTGTAGATTCACCTGTAATCGCTTTCAACTTTAAATGAAGATTAGAACGGCTCATATTCATTTCTCTGGCAAATTCGTCAGTAGAGAACTCAATGTTATCCATGTTCTTTTCTACAATAGTAACGGCACGTTTCAGTAAAGCCTCATCCATCGCATTGAATGTGATTTTCTCCGGTTCTACTTCTAACGACTTAGAGTATCGTTCGAGCATACGTCTGCGGGTACGCATCATGTTCTGTATCTTCGTTGTCAAAATGGCGAGTGAAAATGGTTTCGGAATGTAATCATCGGCACCTACTTGCAACCCTTCCATCTGATCTTTGATGTCACTCTTAGCTGACAGGATGATGACTGGTATATGGCAAGTACGAATATTCTGTTTCACATTCTTGCATAACTTAATACCATCCATTACAGGCATCATGACATCAGTGACAATGGTATCTACTTCATTATCTCTCAAGATTTCTAATGCTTCTTCACCATTTGAAGCTTCCAGTGTATTGAATAGCCCTACCAAACCGTTACTGAGGTAACGTCGGATTTCGGTATTATCTTCGACAATTAATATCGTCCCTCGTTTTTTGTCTCCGGATTCAATGGACTCACTTTCTACTTTCTCCGTGTCGATGAAGTACATCGTTTTGGAATTGGTAGAATATGATTGCTCTTCTTCCTCTTCTTCATTAGAAGATGCAAGCTCTGATGATTTATAAACAGATATATTCTGTGGCAGATAAACAGAGAAAGTACTACCTTTGCCTTCTTCACTCTCTAACTCGACATGGCCGTGATGTAAATCAACTAATCTTTGTATCAATGAAAGTCCGATTCCACTTCCTACGTGTTCGCTTTCTATCTGATAGAAACGTTCGAATACTTTCCCTTGTTTATTGAAAGGTATTCCAATGCCCGTGTCACTAACCTGCAAGATTAAGTTATTGTTTTCTTCTTTTAAAGTAACAGTGATGCTCTGTCCGCCTTTGGTATATTTGAAAGCGTTCGAGAGTAGGTTATTAACTATCAGTTCCAGATAATTAGGGTCAAAAAGAACCTTTTTATCCTCTAGTTCGGAATGAAGGGTATATGTGATTTTTTTGTGGCGTGCCAGTTTATCATAGAACAAGAAGTTGTCCTGTATCAATTGCTCGGCATTTCCCTTCTTCACTTTCAGTTCAAAAACTCCTAATTCCGCCCGTCGGTAATCCATCAACTGATTGACAAGATGCAACAAGCGATTGGCGTTTCGTTGGATATATTCCAATTGATTACGAGTCCAGCGGTCACTTATCTTATTAATGATATCTTGTAAGGGAGCTAGAATAAGAGTTAGCGGGGTACGAAGCTCATGAGAGATGTTGATGAAGAAGCGCATCTTCATTTGGTTAATCTCTTCCTGATGTTCTTTGTCCCTACGCTCTATTTCTAATTCAGCTGCCATACTTTTACGCATCCAGAAGAAACGGAACACGAAAGTGATAAACCCGATGAAAGTAGCTACAAATAGGAGGAATGCCCACCACGTTTTGTACCATACAGGTAAAACAATAATTTCGAGCATGGTAGGAATAGGATTCCATCTGCCGTCGCTATTGGCTGCTTTTACAAGGAAATTGTAAGTCCCTTGTGGCAGGTTGGAGTAAGAAACATCTCGCTTGTCAGTTAAGTAATACCATTCTTCATCGTAACCTTCCAGCTTATAGGCAAATGTGTTGTGTTTCCCTGAAATATAATCGGATACGACAAACTCCATGGAGAATGCTGTTTGCCAGGATTTCAGTGTGATACTCTCCGTTTCACTGATGTTTTTCGTCAGAATGCCGGTTTCGTCATCCGGACGTACTGTTTTGTTGAACAATTCCAATTTGGTAATTACTACCGGAGGAGTGTATGGATTGTCCAACAGCAATTCCGGACGGAAGGTAGTAATACCGTTGATACCTCCAAAATACATTTGTCCTGCTGCGGTGCGACAATACGAAGACGTAAACTGGTTACTCTGCAAGCCGTCTGATTCGGTGAAGTTACGGAATTTTTCTATTTCAGGATTAAAACAAGTAATCCCCCGGTTAGTGCTTAACCAGAGACGCCTGAAAGAATCTTCCAGAATGCCATATACTACATTGTTCGGTAAACCGTTGGCTGTTGTATATCGTTTAATTTGCTTTTCTTTTTCGTTGAAACAATAGATTCCTTCTCTGGTTCCAATCCAGAATACGCCATTAGCTGCCTCATAGATACAATTAGTAAAGGTTTGTGTAACAGGAGAATCAGAAAAAGTATCAACTCTTAGCAATTCATCTTTATCTTGTTTGTAGACAGCTATACCTTCTTCTCCACCTATCCATAATCTTTTTTTAGAATCCCGGAAAAGTGTTGTGATGCGTTTAGTAGTAAATGGTCTGCCATCTTTTTCTCTTTCAATTGTTGTGAAAGTATGCGTTTTAGGATTGAAACGAACTAATGCGCTTAGTGTACCTAACCACAAATTACCTTCTCCGTCCGGAAGTATGGCATATACATTTTCATCAATGAGCTGACTATTTTTTTGATTGAAATATTCCATCTTCCCACTGTTACGGTGGAGTACATTCAAACCTCCGGCGTGGGTTCCGATATAAACGAGAGAGTTCTTTTCATCCACATACACTGCTTTGATGTTATTGGAACCCATTTCCTGTTCGCGTTCATCTTCTTGCAAAGTGTAGTAAGTGAATTGACGGGTATTCGGATTATAAAGGTTTAATCCACTATCGTTTGTTCCTATCCATAAATTTTTATTCTTGTCCTCTACAATACAACTGATGACATTGTCATTTAAAGAATTTCTGTAAGGGATACGGCGAATATTAGTAAAACGGTTCCGAATGGGGTGATAATAATTTAATCCTCCGAAATAAGTACCCAGCCACATTCCACCTTGAGAGTCCATAAAAAGACTTCGAACGGAACGTTGAGAAAGACTGCCGCTCTCCACAGGATCACTGCTATAAGATACAAAAGAATCTGTACCTTCATGATAGATGTTCAAATCATTAAAGGTTCCGATCCAAAGCCGGTTCTGCGAATCTATTGCAAGCGAACGGATATAGTTGGAACTGATGCTTTTGGGATTACCGGGAGAATGGAGATAGTTCTTTACATCTTTTGTTTTTGGATTAACCAGAAAAAGTCCGGAACCTTCCGTAGCAATCCAGATACGAGTGGGAGATTGTTGCAGAATGGCTTGGATCTGTTTATTATCCAGTATCGGTGTTATTTTCTCCAGCGTACTTTCCGGTATAGAATAGCTGTAAAGACCTTCTGATATAGTACCGATATAGATTTGGTCACCTCGTTTACAAAGAGCGGATGCAACCAGTTTGTGCATAGATCCACTTAGAAAATCGTCCGTGAACTTGGATTCTTTTACATTGAATATTATTAATCCTTCAGCAGTGCTGATAAGTAGTTTATCCGGAGTTATTTCTGCAATCCCATTGACTTGCTGCTTTTTTCCGTTTTTCTCATAAGAAAAGTTTCTGAACCGGTCTTTTTCCTTATCGTAGTAAGACAAACCATCTCTAGTGCCAATCCAAACACGTCCACGACTATCTGTTTTTACAATCCGGGAAATATCGTTGGCTATGCTATTGGGGTCTGATTCATCGTGCTGATAAACAGTGAAAGCGTAACCATCATATTTATTCAATCCGTCATAAGTCGCAAACCACATATTTCCCTGTTTGTCCTGATCGATAGAAAATACAGTGCTTTGTGACAAACCTTCGTTAATAGTAATATATGAAAAAGTGATCTGTTCCTGTGTTTCGGCAAGAACAGGAACAACTCCTAGACATATGAAAAAAAGATAGATCGCAATTTTTCTTAGGTTACTCATTATCAGGGTTTAGATTAATAATGGGACCAAAGATAATCATATCTTTATGAATAAAATGTGAATTAAATATTAAAAACTGTTGCTACTTATTCCGCTTGTTAAATATCTTTTTTCATTATTAGATGATTCTCTCCGTCCAGTCGCTGATAGGAGACCTCATTCATGATACTGCGAATAAGGAATATTCCTAAACCGCCAATAGGACGCTCTTCAATAGAAAGTGATAAATCTACTTCTTCTACTTGTGTGGGATCAAAAGATAACCCATTGTCTGTGAGCAAGAATATTAGTTGATTTTCGGTAATGGTAACTTTTAATATGATGTCATGTTGCTCTTGGGGAGGATATGCGTACATGATAATGTTAGCAATGGCTTCTTCTAACGCCAAATTGATGTTCATAGTAGTCTCGACAGATAAAGAGAGTTCTTCTCCCAGCTCTTCTATAAAAATTGCTAATCCGGCGATCTCGCTTAATTGGTTGGAGATTCTAATTTCTTTTTCCATGGTTAATATTGTTGTTTTATTAGAATTCAGGTTCATAATGTATAAGTAAGATTGTTAAATCGTCGCTAGTCTCGGCCTCCTGTACGTGTTGTGCAACGGAACTTACTATAGTGTCTACTGTCATTCGTACATCTAATGTTGTATTCTCAGATAGTGTTTTTAATAACGTTTCATCGCTATACAACTCTTTTGCAATGTTTTCTGCTTCTGTTACTCCATCAGTATATAGGAATAGCTTGCTTCCTTTTTCCAAAATAACTTCTTCATCAGTATATACAAAGTCTTCGATAATCCCAGCAAAAATATGGGTCTTGAATCTTAAGAATGATGCTTGGCCTTCGGAAGTGATTAATATCGGTGGATTGTGTCCAGCGTTACAAAGTTTCATTACTCCGGTTTTCAAATCAAGTATCCCTACTATAAGGGTTACAAACATATTAGATTCATTGTTATCTGAAATTGAATTATTCATTTCCGTAACAATCTTTGCAGGTGATTGCTCTTTTTGGGAAAGTGTACGGAATAGACTACGGGTGATAGCCATGAATAATGAAGCCGGTACACCTTTACCGGAAACGTCTCCAATAAGGAAATAAAGGCGGTTGTCATCAATATAGAAATCATAAAGGTCTCCACCAACTTCTTTGGCAGGGTGTAGTACAGCATGCAAGTCTACGTCTTTACGGTCGGGATAAGGAGGAAATATTTTAGGTATCATCCCCATTTGTATTTCCCTTGCGATAGAGAGTTCACTTTCAATACGCTCTTTGCTCGCAGTTGTTTCGCGCAACTCACTGACATAGGTTGATAAAGAGTGTTGCATATAAATCAAAGAGTCATGTAAATCTTTGATTTCGTCATTTGAATGTACATCAGGAAGTTGGACATCAAAACGTCCTGTGGCTATTGCACGTGCTGATTCTGAGAATTTTTCCAACGGACGTACCAGTTTCCTGATGACACTATATACCAGCAAAAATAGTGCTAGTATACCTGCCAGAAATATATAAATAAGAGAACGGGAAGTTACATCCAGTTCATGAAGGATTATTCGAGCGGGACATACTGTACATACCGACCATCCGGTGTTAGATATATTGGTATAGAAAGCGAACAAATCTGTATTTTTATAGGTGTATTGTGTAGTTCCGGTGTGTCCTGCAAGCATCTCATGCCCAATCTGCTCTTTGGGAATATTTTCTTCTTCAAAAGCTTCAGAAAAAATGGTTTCATACATAATTTTGTTACGGTCGGGATGAGTCAGAAAACTGCCATTACGACTTAGCAAATAGGTATAACTGGATTCATAAGGACGAAGCTGGCTAATGGTATCGGTAAATAAGGAAAGAGATATATTAGCAGTGAAGATAGCATATATTTCTCCATTTTTGTCATAAAGAGGTTTTGAAAAAGTACTCATAATGATGTTACCACCTCCTTCATCATAATAAGGTTCGCTCCAATAGTCTTGCTTCAACAACTTAGGAATGAGATACCAATCCATGCATGGATAATCGTAATTCTGGCTACCTAACACCTGATAAGCAATTTCTCCGTCTTTCCCATTCCGGAAAGAAGCATAAGGCATAAAATATTTTCCTTTCTCTTTATAGTAATCAGGGACAAAAGCAATGCCACTACCTACAATAAGAGGATTATTCTTAACTACAGATGAGATAATCTGACGAAGCGAATCCGGATGATCCAGATTGTTCTCCACCATCCATATAGATTGGTTTACGGTTGTTTCTACCGACATTACTTGGCTACTAATTTGGGTAGCGATATTACTCAGCAGTCCATGTGTATATTTAATAGCATAGTTGGTAACTTTCTCCCGACTGAGGTTATAGAACAATACCATGATTGTAATAAACACAAACAATGTAAAAGAAAGTATATAGATACTTAACTTGGTAGCAAAAGAGTGAGGACGTACGTGTTTCATCTGGATGTCTTATTTTACAAAGTTATCATAGCTTAGATGAGGCATTTTTTGTATATCTGAAGGAAATAATATTTTAATAGCTTGCTCAAACTTTTCACGACTCAGATGATAAGTTCTCTTACTGCTTTCTCTTTCAACTTGCAGACGTAATATTTCTTCCAACATCTTACGTTGATGATAACGGTTGGTTCCAATATTGTGTTTGCTGATCTGGTCCATAACGATATCCAATGCTTTTTCAGGATGTTCATTTGCCCACTTCCAACCACGCATACTGGCATGAGCCAGTTTCTTAACGGTTTCCGGATGTTCCTTATAGAATTTTTCAGAGACGTAAAGCCCATCTTCCGGTAAATTGTATCCATAATCAGCAAATCGCAAAATGTGTGTAGAGTCTACTTCCATACCACATTCTTTTAGCTGTGGAAATTCATTATAACTTCCTACAAGGCAAATATCTGCCGCTTTGGAAAAAAATAGGTTGATTCCGCTGTTGAAGCGAATCCACTCTACTTGCAGATTATAATTTTCAGCAATCTGGTCGAGTAATTCCTCGCTCAAATGGTTCCATACAGCTATTTTTTTGTGCTGTAATGAGGAAATGCCTTTGAATGGAGTATGTCCCACTAACATTAAACTATTCTCTTGTGAAGTCTGTAGTATATTTACAATCTTGGCTCCTTTAGCCCATTCCATGAGGGCATATGATAAATTCATCACGGCAACTTGCGCTCGTCCTTGCTCTAAGTAAGAATACGAACTCTCGGAGAGGGAGGGATGTTGTACATGCACATCAAGTCCTTCCTCTTTATAAAAGCCCATTTTCTCGGCTACATAATATCCTGTAAACTGTGCCTGTGCAGTCCACTTAGGGGTCAGGATAATAGGCTGCGCTTTGGCTGTAGTTACTGATAAAAGACTAATTATCAGAAATAAAAAACACACTTTTAGTTGCTTTGCCATGAATGAAATCGGATTTAGCGGATTGTAAAAAGAGTAGAGCAACCGGTCATTTCAAATATTTTTAGAATTTCCGGTCTTATGGCTTCTATGACAAGACTTCCGCGGTGTTGCAGAACGCTCTTTTGTAGTACAATTAGACTACGCAGACCGGAACTGCTGATATAAGATAATCCTTCACAATTTAAGATAATGTCTGGATTAGAATCATTTAAAAGAGGTTGGATCACGCTATTAAACTCGTTAGTATTAGCGGTGTCCAACCTACCCTCTACGGCGAGGACTGTTACCCCTTCTATTTTGCAGAGGTTTGTTTTGAGTGTGGCTTCTTGTTTGAAATTGTTATCAATTTGTTTGATAAGGGTTAGTTGATTGCTTGTTCCGTTTGTATGATATTCAATTTTGTCCATTGTTCGGCGAATTAAGAAAAGTCCCAATCCTTCCGTTAGACGTTGTTCCAAAGATATTGTATTATCAGGTGATTCTTTAGCTGTAGGGTCGAAAGAAAGTCCTTCATCAATAATATAGAAAGTTAGCGTTCTGGGAGCGATATTTACTTTGAGGATAATATCACTACTTATACCTTTTGGGTATCCATGTTGGATAATATTGGTAACGGCTTCTTCGATAGCAAGATTTATACTCATTGTAATTTCCGAAGGTAACTTCAAAGACATCCCCATTTCTTCGATGAATTGGGTGATTCTTGTAATTTCATCTAGATTATTATCGATGATAATTTCTTTCTCCATATTTTTTAAATAACGTGTCATACATGTCTTGATCTTATTTAAGGGATAAGATCATGCAAATATATTCGTTGTACCCAGAATGACGAAATAAGTAGTGGGAAAATGCTTCCCATTTTGCTGATTTTCCCTAAAGTGGGACGTGTTTTTGCCGGTGAATAATGATTCTTTGTTTTTGTATTTGCCGAAAAGGTTTACTTTTGCATACCGATGACAAAACAAAAAATGAGATGGTTAATGTAATTGTATTATGTGTTGAATTATTGCTTGATGCAGCCGGAGTAGTTGCCGGGATTATTGTACTTAAACGTTCTGCAGATAATAGTCTTCAAAGAGCATGGGGAGTTTTGGCACTTTGTTTGGCAATGCTTCTTTTATGTGATAACCTTGAATGGATGTGGCTTTTTAGTCGGGGAATAGAAGTGATGATTCCTCGTTTTACAGAAGTTCCGATGAATCATCTCTCAATATGGCACATTGTTCGCGTGATTGTCTTTTTCCAGTTCTTCTCAATTTTTCCTCATATGTCTTTAAAGCCGGGATGGATGACTTGGAGTCGTGCCACTAATTATGCGATTCCTATTTTATTGATTATTTGTGTGGCTTGTTGTTATCATTTTTTTAATGGATATTATACAGAACTCAAATCTTTTAAAGATATTGTCAGAAATGTGCATAAACAAGATGTAATTGTCAGGCTGTCTTTGTTTGTTTTTAGTGTGATTACTCCTACCATTAATTTTCTTTTCCCTTATTTAAAAAAGTGGACTCCTGTCCGGCGTAAGCAAAGTAAAGCAATGATGATATATATGATTTGCTTTGGAGTAATAATGTCAGGCTATATTTGGTTGATGTTGGGTACTTCTGGGATATGCTTCAATCTGTTTGGCTATTTTGTAATTCTTCCCGTTATCTATCTGGACATAATGTATATTCGTAATGAGAATCCGCTCTCTCTGCCACCTGCGCCTGTCGAGGAATTGAAATCTGAAGAGATAGCAGCTATTCAGGAAATAGAAGTATCTCCTATTGTACTTGATTTGTGCAATAAGTTGCAACAATTTATGAAAGAGAATAAATCATTTACAGATTCTCAATATTCATTACAAAATCTATTGGATGATATAGGAACCAATGAAAATCGACTTGATAAAGCATTTCATTATGACGGTTTTTCAGGATTCAGGGATTTTATAAACTTTCATCGTTTACAGTTTTTTAAAGAACAAGCTACTTTAAACAAAGAGCTGACGGTGAAAGAGCTAATGTTTATGAGTGGTTTTACTTCACGTTCCAGTTTTTATCGGTATTTTGCAAGTATAGAGAAAATGTCTCCCAGTGAATATCTGGATAAGATAAAAGAGAATAGCTAGAATGTGTGTTAAAAGTACATTGATATTTACATAATAATTTGACTTAGAAGCTACTTTAAAAGCTTTGAATATGAAATCGCCCTCACTATGATATTATAGCGAGGGCGATTGTTTACTTTAGAAATTTTTAGGTTTCCTTACAGAAGATACTAAGTAAGCTTTGGTACCTTTATTTTCTTCTTTATTTGACTAAATCACCTATTTCATCAAGATTCTGTTGTATATCTTCGTCTGTAAGTGTATAGTTTACCAGATCACCGGCTAGATATTTATCATATGACGCCATATCAATCAATCCGTGACCGGACAGGTTGAACAGGATCACTTTTTCCTCTCCTTTTTCTTTGCAAGCATTCGCTTCACGAATAGCAGCGGCAATTGCATGACAAGATTCAGGAGCAGGGATAATACCTTCCATCTGTGCAAAGAGGCAACCTGCTTCGAATGATTCCAATTGTTGAATATCAACAGCTTCCATTAATTTGTCTTTTAATAACTGAGAAACAATGACACCTGCTCCATGATAACGAAGACCACCTGCATGAATATGTGCCGGAGCAAAATTATGTCCTAAAGTAAACATCGGAAGCAGCGGAGTATATCCGGCTTCATCACCGAAATCATATTGGAATTTACCTCTGGTCAGTTTAGGACAAGATGCAGGCTCGGCAGCTACAAAACGGGTTTTCTTTCCTTCCAAGATATTGTGACGCATGAAAGGGAAAGAAATTCCTCCGAAGTTGGAACCACCTCCGAAACATCCAATCACTACATCCGGATATTCACCAGCCATTTCCATTTGCTTTTCAGCTTCCAAGCCAATAATTGTTTGATGCAGTGTGACATGGCTAAGCACGGATCCAAGCGTATATTTACAGTTCGGAGTTTGTTGAGCCAATTCGATTGCTTCTGAAATAGCAGTGCCTAATGATCCCTGGTAGTTAGGGTGAGCAGTGAGAATATTTTTTCCGGCACGTGTAGACATAGATGGGGAAGGAGTAACTTGTGCCCCGAATGTCTGCATGATACTACGGCGATAAGGTTTCTGTTCATAGCTGATTTTAACCTGGTATACAGCAGCTTCCAAACCGAACACTTTAGCAGCATATGAAAGGGCTGCTCCCCATTGTCCGGCACCTGTCTCTGTGGTAATATTGGTTACACCTTCTTTTTTACAATAGTAAGCTTGTGCTAATGCAGAATTCAATTTATGAGAACCAATCGGACTAACGCTCTCATTTTTGAAATAAATATGTGCCGGAGTTCCAAGTGCTTTTTCCAGACCATAAGCACGTACAAGTGGAGTACTACGATAATATTTATACATTTCACGTACTTCTTCTGGTATTTCAATCCATGCATCAGTCTGGTTCAGTTCCTGATGACACAATTCCTCTGCGAAGATAGGATACATATCTTCAGCTTTTAACGGTTGTTTAGTTGCAGGGTGCAACGGCGGCATAGGTTTGTTTACCATATCAGCCTGTATGTTATACCAATAATGTGGAATTTCCTCTTCCGGCAGGATGTACCTCTTCTTTTTATCACTCATAATATTGTGTTTTTTTAGTTTTCCGTTGCCAAATGTAGATAAAATTTTTAAGATGTAGATATTTATGTCAACAAAGAATCGGTTTTGTTTGTTATTTTAGTTAAGTTTGCGCGACATAGAAAATAAATTGATATGAAGATTTATCATAAGTTCTTGTTATATCAGAATAAACTGCTAAAGCCTTACATTCGCTTTCTACTTGGATTAATAGAAGCTTTAACTTATTTGGCATCACTATTGTTGATTGTCGGCATTGTTTATGAACATGGTTTTCCTCTTTCTATCGAAGAAGTAGGGCAAATTCAGGTTCTCTATAAAACTGTATGGATTATATTTCTGGTAGATGTAACTTTACACATTTTATTAGAGTATAGGGATACGCGGAAGAGGTACCGAAGGCTGGCATGGATATTGAGTTGGCTGTTATATCTGACTTTGATTCCGGTTATCTTTCATCGTCCGGAAGAGGAAGGGGTGATATTACAATTCTGGAAATTCTTGGATGGGAAATTTTATCATCTGGTTTTATTACTGATTCTTTCTTTTTTAAATCTGTCAAACGGCTTAGTTCGCTTGCTGGGACGACGTACAAATCCTTCTTTGATTCTGGCAGTGAGCTTTTTGGTTATTATTTTAGTTGGAACAGGATTATTAATGCTACCTCGTTGCACGGTGAATGGTATTACTTGGGTTGATTCTTTATTCACCGCTACCAGTGCTGTGTGTGTGACGGGGCTTGTTCCGGTAGACGTATCGTCTACATTTACATCTGCCGGACTTGTGGTTATTATCCTGCTTATTCAGGTGGGAGGATTGGGGGTGATGACATTGACCAGTTTCTTTGCCATGTTCTTTATGGGGAATACTTCTTTGTATAATCAGTTGGTAGTACGCGACATGGTTAATTCGAATTCGATAGGTTCTTTGTTGTCTACCTTATTATATATCTTAGGATTTACGTTGGTCATTGAAGGAATAGGTATGGTATCTATCTGGTTTAGTATCCATGGCACTTTAGGAATGGATTTTCAGGAAGAACTAGCCTTTTCTGCTTTTCATTCTATTTCAGCTTTTTGTAATGCCGGCTTTTCTACCTTACCGGGTAATCTGGGAAATCCGATGTTGATGACGAATCATAATTGGCTATATATTTCCATTTCATTATTGATTATTTTGGGTGGAATTGGTTTTCCAATTCTTGTGAATTTTAAAGATATCATTATCTATCATTTAGGTCGTTTCTGGTATTTTTTGAAAACCCGTAAGTTGGCGAGACATAAGATACACCATCTTTATAATCTAAATACTAAGATTGTTTTGATTATGACTTTCCTGTTGCTTTTCTTGGGTACACTGGCTATTGCATTCTTTGAATGGAACGGCTCTTTTGCAGGAATGTCTGTTACAGATAAATGGACACAATCGTTTTTCAATGCTGCTTGTCCCCGAACGGCAGGATTTACCAGCGTCGATTTGGCTTCGTTGAGTGTGCAATCTTTATTGGTCTATTTAGGACTGATGTGGGTTGGTGGTGGAGCTCAGTCTACTGCCGGTGGTGTGAAGGTGAACGCTTTTGCAGTGGTTATTTTAAATTTGCTTGCTGTTATAAAAGGGTCGGAACGGGTAGAGGTTTTTGGTCGGGAACTTTCATTTGATTCTATCCGCCGTTCCAATGCGACAGTGGTAATGTCGTTAGGTACCTTGTTTCTCTTTATATTTATTTTAAGTATACTTGAGCCGGAAGTTTCAGTGATGGCATTGACTTTTGAATGTGTATCTGCTCTTAGTACCGTTGGGTCTAGTTTGAATCTGACTCCTGATTTGCGTGATGAAAGTAAGTTATTGGTCGCTTTGTTGATGTTTATTGGACGGGTGGGACTAATAACATTAATGTTGGGAATTGTCAAACAGAAAAAGAATACAAAATATCGTTATCCAAGTGATAACATCATAATAAACTAAAGAGATGAAATACATTATTATTGGTTTAGGAAATTACGGTCATGTATTGGCTGAAGAGTTATCAGCATTAGGACATGAAGTTATTGGTGCAGATATTAGTGAGAGCCGAGTAGATTCAATAAAGGATAAGATTGCTACAGCTTTTATGATTGATGCAACAGATGAACAGGCATTGTCTGTTTTGCCATTGAATAGTGTGGATATTGTGATAGTTGCCATCGGTGAGAACTTTGGAGCATCAATACGTGTCGTAGCATTACTGAAACAGAAACAAGTGCCTCGTATTTATGCTCGCGCAATAGATGCGGTTCACAGATCTGTATTAGAAGCTTTCAGCTTAGAAAAGATACTTACTCCGGAAGAGGATGCTGCACGTAGCTTGGTACAGGTGCTTGATTTTGGTACTAACATGGAAACCTTTCGTATTGATCCGGAATATTATGTTGTGAAATTTGCAGTTCCTGAGAAGTTCGTAGGATATTTTGTAAATGAATTGAATCTAGATGAAGAGTTTCATTTAAAACTGATTGGATTGAAGCGTGCGAATAAAGTAACCAATTGTTTAGGAGTTTCTGTGATGGAACTTCATATAAAAAATGAACTTCCGGAGAATGAGAAAGTTCACAAAGGTGATGAATTAGTCTGTTATGGAAAGTATCGGGATTTCCAGTCTTTCTGGAAAGCTATTTGATCGATTCTGGTTCCGGTCGGCAGTTTCTGATAGTTACAGGGTAGGTTTTTATATTATATTTGTTGGGTGTAAAATCCAGTTAAACAATTTACTTTGTCAAGCTTTGTGAAGCTTTAGGTTTACGTAAATCAAAAACAAAACTTCCTAAACTATGAAAGATCGGTTTATTTTTAAAATATTCTTCTTGCTGAATGACATGAGAATAATGTCCGACGATGGTATCTGCACCGGCTTAGATAAATCGGTAGGCTCCTTTTCTTTGAGTGAGAGTAGATTGATATTCTACTCCCCAATGTACAATATCCAAGATTGATAGATTATCAGCTTCTCCCATCAGGAATGTAAGTGCCATATAGACACTTGAATTGAAATAGATTGATAATATTTTCTGGATTTCCCATAAAATAACAATCTTGTTTGATAAATTGATTCTGTAGTAATTCTACTATTCTGACATTAATTCGTTCAATATTTTTTTTATTTACTATTGAATACAATAACTATTTGGAGGAATTGATTCGGATATTACTTCCTTTTATTCCCTTTGCTTTTGCATATAAGATAATTTCTCCATTAGTTTCTCCGGCTTGAATAATAGCTGTCAGCATTCCGTTAAATGCGTGCATTTTTGGAAGATGAAATAAATCTACGCAAGTCGGATCCCCATTAGCCCCTGCACGATATCTTCCTGCACCTTTTACTGAGAAGTTCACTAATCGATTGTCAGCAGGACAGAGGTTACCGTCCTTGTCTACTACTTTCACGGTCACATAAGCCAAGTCTTTTCCATCTGCTGCCAATTCATTCCGATAACTGACCAGTTCTAGGTGATGCGGTTTTCCGGCTGTATGAGTACTCTTTTCTGCAACTGCTTTTCCATTTTTGTCATAGGCTATAACTTTTACTTCACCCGGCTCATATACAGTATCCATCCACATCAAACGGTAGCGATTCTTTAGTGAACTGTTGTTTTTACTTTGTTTTCCATAACTTTTCCCGTTGATGAATAGTTCAACAGTAGGATAGTTGGTATATACGAATACAGGTGTTATCTCTCCTTCTCGACCCGGCCATGTCCAGTGAGGTAATATGTGAAGTGTTTCTGTATTTTGATTCCAGATGCTTCGATAGAGGTAATAACGGTCTTTAGGTAAACTTGCTAAGTCGATAATACCAAACATTGAACTGTGATTAAGAAAATTACCATCATATGGAGTCGGTTCTCCTAAATAGTCAAATCCGGTCCATACAAATTGTCCTATTGTCCAATGGAAATCATCTGCCAGTGCAAAGTCTTCGTCAGGAATATTGGACCAAGAACCAGATTCCACATCATAGGAAGAACATTGGTTATCATTGTATCTGGTATCTTTTTTCTCTTCTACCGGGAACTTGTAGACACCGCGTGAACTAAAAGTAGAAGCAGTTTCACTACCCAAAATTAGGTTTTGAGGAAGTTGGTCGTAACTTTCCTGATAGCGGTGGGTACGATAGTTAAATCCGGGTATATCTATCATCGCACCAAATCCATTTGAGAGTACACAACTAATTTGATCCATTCCGCATGTCACAGGACGGGTAGGGTCTTCACGGTGACAAATATCTTGCAAGAATTGGGCTACTTTATATCCTTCCGGGTTGCATTGGGTAGGTACCTCATTACCAATACTCCACATTACAACACAGGGATTATTTCGGTAGTTATGAAGCATATTTATCATATCGCGTTCTGCCCAATCATTGAAATAGCGGTGATAACCGTTCTCGCATTTGGCGATGTCCCATTCGTCAAAAGGTTCAATCATCATCATAAATCCCATTTCATCACACAAAGCAACGAGCTCAGGAGCAGGCATATTATGTGAAGTACGGATAGCATCACATCCCATATCTTTTAATAAAGTCAGCTGATGTTGAAGTGCTGCTGTATTTATAGCTGATCCTAAAGGTCCTAAATCATGATGATTGCATACACCCTGAAATTTTCGATGTTTACCATTGAGGTAAAAACCTTTATCGGCGATGAATTCAATACTGCGGATACCGAAGCGCGTTGTATAAGTATCTATCAACTGCTCTTTTGCATAAATTCTAGAAACTGCTTTATAAAGTATAGGAGCTTCCGGCGACCAAAGTTGGGGAGTGTCTACGATAAAATTTTGGTCAAATGCTTGTTGATGGTTGATACAACCTTTGTTTTCTTTTCGTGCAACCACTTTACCTTCGGGTGAAAGTATTTCCGTTTCTATTCGTATTTCATGACTACCGGCATTCTCAATTTTTGTTTGCAGATGTATGGCTGCAAATTCTTTACTTACATGAGGAGTTGTTATAAAAGTACCCCATACTGGGATATGTATTTTTTCTGTTACAATCAGATGTACATTTCGATATAATCCCGCTCCAGGATACCAGCGCGAAGACTGTGGGTGATTTTCTAAGCGTACAGCTAGTATATTATCTTTTCCATCTTTATTTAATAAGGAAGTAACGTTACAGTGGAAAGAGTTATAACCAAAAGGCCAAAAACAAGCCTCCTTACCATTTATATAAATGTGAGCTTCGCTCATAGCTCCGTCAAACAGAAGAGTAACTTCTTTGTCGGAAGGAGCATTGAATCGAGTCCGATACCATCCAATCCCAACGTATGGTAGTCCGCCTGTACGTCCTGTTTTTAAAGAGGCCTTACTTTCGAGATTCTGTGTGATGGCTACATTTTGGAGGTCATTATTGATGTCGAATGGTCCGTAGATTGCCCAATCATGTGGGATAATGACCGATTCCCATTCAGAGTCATTAAAGTCGGTTTGTTGAGCTTCAGGAAAGTCGCCTTTGATGAACTTCCAACCTTTTTCGAGTAAAGTCTCTGTGCGTTGGGCATGTATGATGCAAGCAACACCTAGTAGTAATATAGTTAGTAACCATTTTGTGTATTTCATATTCACTTAGTTTTCTTGATTGCAAATGTAGGAAAAAAGTGAATTATATTTGTAAATCTCCCCTTCTTTTTGTTCCTTTGCCATATAATTTAAACGGATTAATCGAAGATGAAAAAGTTTATTTATCTGCTTATGTTACCGATATTTGCTGTGTTAGCAGCTTGTGGTGGTAAGAGCGGGAATGCAGATGGTAATTCAAATATGGCGTTGCAGGATAGTGTAGATGCACATGGCATTCAACGTATGCAGGACTCAAAGGCAGAGGTCGATATTAAATTCAAGGGAAAGGACTATCATTCTTATGTTTCCCGTACTCCCGATGAGAATCTGCCCCATGTGGCAAATGAAATGGGGGATATTTATATGGATAATAAAATAGTAGTGCGTTTGACCCAGGGAGATGCTTCTGTTTTTAATAAAACATTTACAAAAAATGATTTTTCAGATGTTGTAGATGCAAGTTTCTTATCAAAGTCTATTCTTGAAGGGGTCGTTTATGATAAGACTACTGCGCAAGGTATTGTATATGCAGCAAGTGTTTGCTATCCGCAAACGGATTTATATATTCCGCTTTCCATAACTATTACTTCCGATGGAAAAATGAATATTGAAAAAGTAGATATGCTTGAAGAGGAATATAAAGAAGAAACTCCCAATAATTAATTTTATAACTCCTTTGTACATTAGAATTACACAAATGTGAAAGCATTTGAAACAAATGATAGGCAGCCTTTATGGTTGCCTTTCGTATTTTTGTATCGTTAGAAAAACAAAATACAAATTGGAATGAAGAAAAATATTTTTGCTATTTGCATATTGGCAGCAGGATGTACGGCACTGATTGCGCAGACTAAAAATAATAAAGACTTGGTTCCGTTGAGGGAACGGGTAAATGTACAAGTTGATTCGGCACGTAACAGTCAAATTATTGATGATTGTTGGGTAGCGGTTGGAACAAATAAACCTCATGCTATACAACGGGATTTCACCCGGCTGTTTAATGGAAAACCTTCTTATCGTTTTGAACTAAGAACTGAAGATAATACATTGGAGGGGTATGGAAAAGGTGAGACAAAAGGGCGCGCAGAATTCTCTTATTGTTATGCAACTTCAGAAGATTTTAAAAGACTTCCTGCTGATACTTATGAAAAAGCACAGATAACAAAAACTGTTTATCACCATGGAAAGGGTATATGTCCGCAGGGAGCATCCCGTGATTACGAATTTTCAGTGTATATACCTTCCACTTTAAATAGTAATGTTTCTACTATTTTTGCTCAATGGCATGGAATGCCAGATCGTACTTTAGTACAAACTCCTCTGGGAGAAGTTAAAAAGCTGACAGTTGATGAGTTTATGGATTTGGATAAGACTACTTTCTTTAAGAAAAATATGGGACATGAAAAAGTAGCTAAATTAGATAATCAAGGAATTCCGGTGAAAGACAAAGATGAGAATCCGGTATATAAGGTAGGTAAACCAAACGGTTGGTTGGTAGAACAAGGAGGATATCCACCATTGGCTTTCGGCTTTTCCGGAGGATGGTTTTATATTAAAGCAAATTCGGATCGTAAATGGCTGACTGATAAAGATGATCGTTGTAATGCAAATCCTGAAAAAACTTTGGTTATGAGTCCTGTAACATCTGAATATAAGGTATCTACTATTGCATATAAAATGCCTTTTGCGGATTTTCCGAAAGATTGCTGGATCACGTTTCGGATTCATATCGACTGGACGGTGTATGGCAAAGAATCTGAAACGATTGTAAAACCGGGAATGCTAAATGTGGAGATGAGTTATGAGGAAAAAGGTAAAAAGATAAGTAAGCATATTGTCGATAGTGAGAAAATCATGATCGGACGTAATGATGATGATGGATATTATTTTAAATTTGGTATCTACCGTGTAGGTAATAGTACAATTCCGGTATGTTATAATTTGGCAGGATATTTCGAAAAGTAGTGTATTTGAATGATGAAGAGAACATGAGTATCCGGATGCTTTAATAGGTATTCGTATTTTTTATGTTTAGAACTTCAATGATGAAAGTTAAAGAAGCAAAAAAAGATTCTCTTCATTGATTATTCCTAAATCTTTCCAGAATCTGTATCGTTATTTGCAGTATAAACCATTTAGGTATAGTATTAACACTAAAAAATAACGATTATGAAGAAAATTTTATCTTTGCTTGTGTTGGCTATCGTAGCCATACAGTTTTCATTCGCCGGTGATATAATAACAAAAGACATGAACCAGTTACCACTTCCGGCGCGTAATTTTATTAATCAGCACTTTGGTAAACCTCAGGTAGCACATATTAAGATTGACAAGGATGTGTTGGAAGCTACAAAATATGAGGTATTGTTGATGAATGGTACTGAAATAAATTTTGATAGTAAAGGAAATTGGGAAGAGGTAAGTGTGAAGAAAGGGAAACTTCCTGCAAGTGTTGTACCGGCGTTTGCTTCTAATTATTTGAAAGCACACAATTTTGCTAATGAAGGTGTGCGGAAAGTAGAACGTGACCGTAAGGGATATGAAATAGAATTATCCACCGGTGTGTCTTTTAAGTTCGATAAGAAAGGAAAGTTCTTGAAAGCGGACGATTAAATGAAAAGCATATAACCTAAACCGAGTATGTAATTATGTTGAGATTTAAATTTAGCGTGTGGATGATAGTATATGTATTGTTTGCTCTTTCATTCAGCGCGTGTAGTGATGATGATAATGATGATATATATGTTCCGCCTTCCAATATTGTGGAAGCATTAAAACAATTATATCCCAATGCCCAGAATGTAAAATGGGAGATGAAAGGCGAATATTATGTGGCCGATTGTTGGTTGAGCGGTGATGAATTGGACGTCTGGTTTGACGCAAATGCCAATTGGGTGATGACGGAAAACGAACTGGACAGCATTGATCAACTTGTGTCGGCTGTTTATAAAGCCTTCCAGAATTCAATTTATAATTCTTGGGTTGTGACAGATGTATATGTCTTGACGTTCCCGCAGACTTTGACTAAATCTGTTATTCAAGTAAAGCAAGGTGATCAGAGACATGCCTTATATTTTACCCAAGATGGTGGACTTGTACTTGATAAGAATATTAGCAACGGGGATGATACTAATTGGCCATCGTCTCTAAACCTAGATGAATAATATAAGAATGTTGTATATAAACAATTTGCATAATTTTTCCAGGTGCTGATTTCACAGTTCTTTTACTAACTAAAACCGTGTAATTAGCGCCTGGATATTTCATTATGATAGTCTGCTTTTAATTTTGATACGTTCTTTTTAACATAAATAGTAGGAGAATAATCTTTTGGATTACCTCTATTGAAATGTTTCTGTACTTAAGCGAGCGCTGCGATACCCGTTCCTATCAGATTCGCGTTATTTATACTGTTGATATGGACAACTACATCTTTTAGATT
This sequence comes from Bacteroides sp., assembly GCF_028690125.1. Taxonomy (GTDB): domain Bacteria; phylum Bacteroidota; class Bacteroidia; order Bacteroidales; family Bacteroidaceae; genus Bacteroides. The sequence goes on from NZ_JAQVBV010000006.1 coordinate 154,867, forward strand.
AAATTCGTTAAGAAGTTCCTGTAGTTTTTCCATCACAAGAATATTATAATTTTTGTCTTTTCTGTTCTCACTCCAGAAAAGACTCCCTTCGGCGACAAGGCAAATCTTTCGTATATCTTTATTATATGATTTCAACAACAAGATCAATCCTGCGAGGGACGCAGCGACCAATTGTGCTGATCTGTTATAAATCCAATGTGCAACTTGCACATATACTTCCTTATGGATATCCGGATAGTTCATGATAGCTGTGAGTTTCTGTGCATCGAATTTCTCTTCGAATTCGTCTAAAGGAAAAGTTGCTTTCAATATGTCTCCCAAATACATACCAGACACTGCTTTTTCAAAACGCTGTTTTCCTAAGTTGCCGAAAATTGTATCTACTGTATCATCTACCGTAGTTAAGAATGGAGGGTGAAAATTACCTGATTCGAGATTAACCGGAATCAAGCCTTGTATATTATATGTTGAATCTAGTTTTTTTATTTTATCAGCAGGAATAAAAGTAGCCATATTTGTACCTGTTCCTACAATCAAGCCAATATAAGCATCGTAACTGTTATCTGTAAGTCCGGCAAACAAACTGGCTATAGTATCGTTTAGTACTTTAATGCCCGTAAATTTGATTTTATTTCTTTTGTTCAAATAATCAAGAAGAGGTTTCCCTACATATTGTCCTATCATCTCTTTTATTTCTACCCCTTTTGTCCAACGTAATAATTTCGCGTCACCTCCCCGAACAGATTCTGTGGGATATGAAAAACAATAGCCGATTGGCATTTCTTCATCGCGTTTTATTCCTATAATCATATCGGTTAATTCTTTGAACAGCTCTTCACGGGTATATCCGGGTAATTTCATGACTGACATATCTTTTTTCCAACCGTTGTTGGGGTGAATAGTCGGTACTCCTTTACTGAAATCAACAATTGCTACTCTGTAGTTTGTACCTCCTAGGTCAAGGACCAATGCTTTTCCTTTGATATTGGTAGTTTTAGGGGTGATAAACGTAGGAATACATTGTATTTCCTGATTTTCTGCATTTAATCCTTCTTCAACTTTCTTACTGAATGAGCGAGCTATGTCTTTGAGCTGATCATTGTCCAACATAAAAATATTCTTCTCCATAAGTCGATTCTTTAATATATAATTTATCATTATTAATGAATAACAATTCCAAAAGCAAATTTGCTCGAAGTAGTGATAATATTAAGTTCAATTTTCATCTTTCGTGAATACTTTGGAATAAGCAGAAGAAATGAAATATTTAAACGTATGAAGTAGATATGAAAATAGTAAAAGTGGTGTGTAAGAATGTACCAATCTGGTTCTAAAAACGTGCTATGAAAACAAAATAATTCTTCTATGTGTTGAGTATCTGTATGAAGTAGTTATTTTTAATAAGAAAGGACGTTTGTTATGGCACAGAAGAATGTAGAACTAGTGATGACACCGGGTGAAGTTCACTGGGTAGGCGATGGTTTTAGGGTGCATAATTTTATTCCCAGCCGTTTTCATTTGGAAAGAGAACGCATGGACCCGTTTATTTTGCTGGATTATAATTCGGAATATGAGTTTACACCTGCTCCTAAACCTATGGGGGTAGGGGTGCATCCGCATCGGGGTTTTGAGACAGTCACCATTGCTTATCAAGGTAAAGTAGAACATCATGATAGTTATGGTGGTGGCGGTGTTATTGGTGAAGGCGATGTGCAATGGATGACAGCTGCCAGTGGCGTACTTCATAAAGAATTTCATGAAAAGGAGTGGAGCGAACAAGGAGGTTTGTTTCAGATGGTACAGCTTTGGATAAATCTACCGGCAAAGTTTAAGATGGGACATCCACGTTATCAGGCTATCCATAATTCGGATATGTTAAAGGTGGAGTTGCCTAAGAATTCCGGCTTTGTAGAAGTGGTAGCCGGAGAATATGAAGGGAAACGGGGACCCGTAGATACATTTAGTCCTGTGAATCTAATGAATGCTCGGTTGAATAAAGGTGGAAAAGCCATATTTTCCTTTCCGGCAAATTATAATACTGCACTATTAGTGATTAAAGGACGTCTTTTTGTCAATAAAACCGTGGAAGCCCCTGTAGATCATTTTGTACTTTTTGAGAATGTGGGCGATACTTTTGAAATTGAGGCGACCGAAGATACTGTAGTACTTGTGATAAGCGGTGAACCTTTGAATGAGCCGATTGTAGCGCATGGCCCTTTTGTGATGAATACCAAGCGTGAAATTATACAAGCATTTGATGACTTCAATCAAGGAAAGTTCGGGTATTTGAAAGATTAGTTTTTTTGTATTTTTGTTTATTTGATCAAAAAAACAAATCCCAATGTGATAACATCTCCTTTTCCTGTAGAAACTACTCCTACAAACCAACAGTTTGAAAGTGATACTTTCGTGACCCTAAATGGTAAAATTTAGCAGATAACAGGTATCAAATATACCAGTCTGATTCTGGTTTTTGATAGAAAGAATATTTATGTAGATCTGGTATTGGATTACACAGACTTTTCACAACAGCCAAAAGCAGATGTGATTTTGATTACACATCAACATACAAGTGTATAAGCAGATATTGTTGTAGGTGTAAGATGTTTTATGTTCAAACCTATAGATAAGGCTGTTCTCTTGAAATATATGTATGTTTTATTTTTACCAGCAGCTTCTTATAGCCGCGAATATACTAATTCCAGCCACTTCACACATCGCATGAAAATGGATACGTGTTGTGTAGTTTCCTTTTTTGTTACTTGTTTCTTTGTTGTTTGCTCTTTTATTATTTGTTTCTTTTCATGTGTTTTTACCGGTTTGTGCTCTGTGTTTTCCTTTTTCTCCTTCAAAAGTATAGCTATCTGATCACACAATTTTATGTTTTCCAACTGTAATTGGTGGCATAGTCTGTTATAATCTAATAACTTGTTTTTTAGCATATTCCGTTCCTGCATCAGCCGAAGATTGACAGATCCCTTGGCTGTGAGTGCTCCGTTATTTATCTTTTTATTCAAATTCCACACTGTACGGTGGAATAAATTTGCTACTTCCACGGGTGTCATACTGTGGGCGGCAGCAATGTCTTTCAGTTTATGCCCTTTCAGGATGGAGCAAAAGATTTCACGTCTTCTATCGTCGGCGATCAACAGTGCTAAAGCCTTTATCACCACCGGATACAAGTTGAAACATTCGCTTTGTAAACGAATGTAGAGTTCCGCTTCTTCGTATTTGAGCATCTCGTTTCGGATAGCTTCATCCGCATTTTGGATTAGTTTTTCGAGATTAGTTCTTTTAAGTGCCAACGTTTCTTCTAGATCCATATCGTTCTCATTATGTTGATTATCTTTAAAAAACGACTAGGTGCCTATGCATTTTCTCAAAATGGGGGATATGGGAATAATAGAAAAAGAAAAGCATGGACGCTGTTGTCGTTTCACTACCTGTACAGAGGTGCTGGCAATACCTTAGCAGTGATAGCGATAAACAACAAACGTCCATGCCAATTTTATATATAGAAATTCTATATAACAACTGACATGGAATATCTGTTATACCACTTCTCACTGTTTTTAAAGTGCCAACTTTCTGTACAGAGAAGTAATATGTTAATATTCCAATAATTATAAAAAACATTCTTTCTCCAATAATCACGTCACGCTGACGGGGAAAAAGGTATATGCAAAGATAAGTGTTTATTTTGAGATTTGTACGAAAAGAGGAAATAAATCATTTACTTGTTCATTTTTAATATAAGAAGTCGAAATAATTTTTTGTATAAAGAGTGAATATCCTAATCTTTATGATTCTATATAGAGAAGATAGTGTAGTTCTATTATTTAATCAGGACAGGTCCCTAATGATTTATTATTAGGGGCATCACTATGCCCCTAACTTTTGAAAACAGTAACTTCAAATACGTTCGAACCGAAATTTTATGTATTTATAAATATAAAATAGAAAACTAGGAATTAAACAATGAATTACATTTGTTGATAATCTTTTGCTAAGCCTCCTTCGCTGGTTTCCTTATAAAGTGAAGGTAAGTCATGACCGGTTTGTTTCATGACCTGTACTACTTTGTCGAAAGAGACACGATGCATTCCATCTGTAAAAGCAGAGTAAAGATTTGCATCTAATGCACGAGCAGCGGCATAGGCATTTCGTTCGATACAAGGAATTTGTACCAAACCACAGACTGGATCACAAGTCATTCCCAAATGATGTTCCAATCCCATTTCTGCTGCATACTCTATTTGTGCCGGGCTTCCTCCGAATAATTGATTTGCTGCTGCTGACGCCATTGCACAAGCAACACCTACTTCTCCCTGGCAGCCTACTTCGGCTCCGGAGATGGAAGCATTGAATTTGACGATATTTCCAACTAGCCCTGCGGTAGCAAGTGCACGTAATATGCGTATATCGCTAAACTCACGACTTTTTTGCAAATGATAGAGCACCGCCGGCATTACACCACAAGAGCCACAGGTAGGAGCCGTTACTATTTTTCCACCGGACGCATTTTCTTCGCTGACTGCTAAAGCATAAGCAAAAACAAGACCTCTTGATTGCAGAGATTGCTTGAATCCGGTAGCACGTATATAATAAGTAGAGGCTTTCCTTCTCAGATTCAGTGGACCGGGTAGTACACCTTCTGCTTCTAATCCACGATGGATGGCATCTTTCATCGTATTCCATACTTCAGCCAGATAATCCCAGATGTCTTCATCCTCACATTCTTTTACGTACTCCCAATAACTCTTTCCGGTATGCTCACACCAACCTAGTATTTCAGTCATACTATTCATGCCATAAACTTCCCGGCTTTCAATGGTTGGATTGTCATTGTTTTCAGCCAACGCACCTCCTCCGATGCTGTAAACGGTCCAATTCTCCAAAACCTTATTTTGAGTGTCTGTTGCAGAGAAAGTCATTCCGTTAGGATGGAATGGTAAAAAAACTTTGGGTTGCCATACGATTTCTACAGGGGCAGTTGGTTCCAAAGTATCTATAATAGCTACATCTGTCATGTGTCCTTTCCCGGTGGCAGCTAAACTACCATAAAGTGTAACTTTAAAAGAAGCAGCATTCGGGTGACGTTCCAGAAACATTTCAGCAGCTTTGCGGGGGCCCATCGTGTGGCTACTGGAAGGACCTGTTCCTATTCTGTATAATTCTTTGATTGATTTCATGCGTTATGGTGCAATATTAATACCATTTCTTTATTCTGAAGTACAAATATACGACAATACCGATAACTACCATGAGAACCCAGGCAAATAAATATCCATATTGCCAATCAAGTTCCGGCATCCATTTGTAATTCATACCCCATACTCCAACCAGAAAGGTAAGAGGAATAAAAATTGTGGATACAACTGTCAGGCGTTTCATAATGTCGTTCATTCGTAAATCGTTGTTCGATATATATAGATCGACTAATGAAGATAATGTTTCCCGACAGATTTCAATAGTTTGCAATACAAATTGTAAATGGTCGTTCACATCATTGAAAAAGGCACGGTTTACTTTGTGAATAAGCTGGTTATCTGCTCGCAAAAGTTTCACATATTGTTCTTTTAACGGAAGAATGGCTTTTTTCATTAACATATACTGGCGGCGGAGTGCTTGAATCTGTATACCGATATCATTTCCATTCGTTATTGTAAGGAGTTCTTCTTCTAAGTCTTCCAAAGCATCGTCGATAGACGATATGATAGAAATGTAATTACCCATTATGCTGTTTAATAACACACTAAGTAGATAATCGTTTGGACGGCTACGTATTTTTAATACATCATTACGTAAAGCAGTATTAACATCATCGAAGAAATCTGTTTCTTTCTCGAGAAAAGCGAGTACATAGTTATTTCCCAGAACAAGGCAGACTTGTTGCTGAAGTAGTTCATCCAGTTCATCTTCTTCTTTATGCTCATTGGGATAAAATATCTTAGCGATGAGTACTATGTGATTATCATGCTCTTCAATCTTGGTTGGATGGTCTGCATTCAGTATATCTTGTAGGACCAGAAAATCTATTTCAAAGTGACTGCATATTTCACGGATTGTTTCAGTATTTTTCATTCCATGAACTTGCAGCCAATTTATTTTCTCATTATTTAATGTATTCTTGACGGCTTGAAATGTGTCACCGGAAACTTCTTGAATCTCGGTGGAATTATAAGTGCAGAGATGGAGGTGGGTAGGGGTAACACTATCTCCGGTGTAAATAAGCTTTTCGCTTAATAGGTTATTCTTCATGCTTTATTCTTGTTTTAGAAAACCACTAGCAAAGTTAGTAGTTTTCTAAAAGAGAACAAGTTATTTATAGAATTTGTTTACTGTTTATTCAAAATCGACTACGGTAATTCCTACTCCTCCGAATTGTATATGTTCATCAGCAAAATGGCTTACTCCCGGAACGGTAGACAGATATTGGCGAATGAGTGTACGGAGGATACCCGTTCCTGTTCCGTGAAGAATGCGAACACGTTCCATACCAACCAATATAGCATCATCAATAAAATAAGTGACAGCTTGTAACGCTTCATCTCCTCTCATTCCGCGAACATCAATGTCTTGTTTGAAACTAAGTTTCTTTTCGTACATCTGATCGTGTGTCTGTGTACTGACAAATGTACTTTTAGCGATTCCTTCTGTTTGCGGAACAGCATTAGTATGTTCCAATCGGTCTAATTTTACTGTGGTCTTTATACTTCCGAAACCAACAACTGCATTTTTACCATTAATTTCCATCACTTGTCCGACACTTGTCTGGCCTTTGATTTTTACATTTTCGCCTACTGTGATAGGAATTATTTTAGGAGTTACGGGTGAAGAAGATATATCTTTAGGTTCATTTTTCTTATTTTTCTTTCGTTCTTGCTTCTCCTTAAGTTTCTCCATCTTTTGCGCAATCTTTCCTTCTTTCTCTTTTGAGGAAAGTGATTCCAGAGAAGTACGGAAATCAGTTAGTTCCTGGCGTACCAGACGAGTCTTTTCTTTTTCGGCTTGTGCCTCTTTTATTGCACGGATTGTATTTTCAATACGCGCATTTGATTCTTGCAGCATCCGTTCTGCTTCTTCTTTCGCTTGGCGGATAATTTCCTTTCGTGATTTCTGCAATTCCTCCATTTCTGTCTGATAACGGGCAATCGTGTCTTCCATGTGCTTCTCCCGTTGTCGTATTGTTTGGCGTTTTCCTTCCCAATAACGTTTATCGCGTACAATATCCTGAAGATATTTATCTGCATTGATGTATTCGCTTCCTACAATTTCCGAAGCATCTGCAATTACATCTTCCGGTAAACCGATCTTTCGGGCAATTTCCACAGCGAAAGAACTTCCTGGATTACCTATTTGTAACTGGAACAGAGCTTGCATCAAATGACGATCATAAAGCATTGCTCCATTGACTACCCCTTCATGATCTTCGGCAAAATGTTTCAGATTTTGATAATGGGTAGTGATTACACCAAATGTTCCTTTCTGGTTAAAACGTTTCAATACAGCTTCGGCAATGGCTCCTCCGATCTGTGGTTCTGTACCCCCTCCAAATTCATCGATCAGAATCAAACTGCGTTCATTGCAGTTTTTCATCATGATTTTCATATTAGTCAGATGTGAGGAGTATGTACTCAAATCATCTTCAATGGATTGCTCATCGCCAATATCTATAAAAATACTATTGAACATCCCTGTGTGGCTACGTTCGTGCATTGGAACTAACATTCCGCATTGGAGCATATATTGTAATAAGCCAACTGTTTTCAGACATACCGATTTACCTCCGGCATTCGGACCGGAGATAATTAAAATACGCTGTTTCTGATTAAGTTCTATATCCAGTGGAACGACTTTTTTCCCATGTTTAACTAATGAAATCTGTAATAAGGGATGTATTGCCATTGTCCAATCGAGTAATTGCTCATTTTCAAGTGCTGGTTTCAAACTATTAGTTTGTATGGCAAAATAGCTTTTAGCACGAATGAAATCAATCTCTGCCAGAAATTCATATGATTGAAGAATTTCCGGAATGGAAGGACGTAAAATATTGGAGAACTCAATCAGAATACGAATGATTTCTCGTCGCTCATCTCCTTCGAGTTCACGGACACGATTATTGGCTTCTACTACTTCAGCCGGTTCGATAAAAACCGTTTTTCCACTGGCGGACTCATCGTGTACGATTCCCTTTATTTTTCGCTTGAGTCCGGGTGCAACTGGTATTACCAAACGTCCGTCACGCATTGTTGGAGTCACGTCTTTATCTACATAACCTTCTGATTGTGCACTACGAAGGATGTTATTTAGCGACCGTGAGATACTTCCCATGGTGCTTGTTAGTTCCCGACGGATACGTGCTAATTCGGTTGATGCATTATCTTTTATTTTTCCGTATTTATTGAGAATACCATCTATCTTTCCGATAAGTTGTGGAAATACAGCAATGTCCCCTGCTAACCTTCTTAGGGACGGGTAAAGACACGCATTTTCTTCTTCATCTTCATTCTTATGTAAAAAGCGCACAATATTTCTGATTGTTTCTAATGAACGGCGAAGATCAAACAATTCTTGTTCATCTAAATACATACCTTCTATCCGTACCCTTTTCAGTGAGGGGCGGACATCAAAAAAGAATTGATCAGGAAATCCATCTTCTTCCTGAATGATGCGCACAAATTCAGTTATCTGATTTAATTTCTCTTCTACTTCTTCGTAGTGTTCTGAAAAAATCATTTCTGAAACCCGCTCTTCACCTAAAGTACTGAGACACTTTTCTTTCAATAACTGTCTTATTTGGTCAAACCCTATCTTTTGCTCAAAATTCTGAGGATATATCATCTCTTTCTTACTTGTAATAGGCTACAAAAATACGATTAATTTGCGAAAAAAATATCAGAATGTTTGCAGATTTAAAAATGATTCGTACCTTTGCACCGCTTTCAACGGAAAGTATTTCTGATTTAAGAAGTTTTGGAGAGGTGGCAGAGTGGTCGATTGCGGCGGTCTTGAAAACCGTTGTACTGCGAGGTACCCGGGGTTCGAATCCCTGTCTCTCCGCTGAAACCCTAAGACAAATAGGGTCAAAAATAGGACAAGTCCTACAATATCAACGTATTGTAGGACTTTTTTTATTGTTTCTTGTCGGGGGTAAAAGACACAAAATAGACCCTTTCGGACAGAGTTCAGTAACCAAATCGTAACCTACACTTTCACCATAATTGCATCATAAACGCACTGTTCGCAATCAGTGGCATCGGTTATTTGTTAGACTTCAAAGCCTAAGATGGGCATTTCAACCCCATTGTTTAATTTCACGGTTTTCATATCTGTCTTTTTTATAGTTTTTCTCTGGTGCAAAGATAGATGGAGATATGCTATTGATAACTACACAAATTACGGGTAGTTGTGTTCATATTACCGATTGCTTCATCTGCCCCTTCGTTTGCATAAAAGAATGTAAATTGATTACTAATAATGAGTCACCCTGTGGCAAAAAGTGCTCGGATTACCCCGCTTAGTTGTTTAAAGAACTGGTTGAAGTTGTTGGACATATTGAAGCTCACTTCGTAAGTAATCTGCTGCATCATTTTGTCGCCATCGGCAAACAGTTCGGCAGCGGATTCCATTGTTTATAATCGAGTTCATTCAGCTTCTGTCGGAAGCAATATTCTCCGCCATACCTTTAAAAATAAATGCATGAAAGGGTAAAACCGAATACCAATAAATACGCCCCCACAATCCTAGAGGACGGAATGTGGCTGTTTGTACCAATTCATCACGGTCGTTGATTTTAAATTCCAGCCAAGCCTCACCCGGAAGTTTCATCTCAGCATAAAGCAACAATCGCCTTTTAGCCTCATCAGCAACCAATACTCTCCAAAAGTCTAAGGCTTCACCGGCTGATAGTTCCGTATCATTTTTTCTTCCGCGCCTAATTCCGATACCTCCGACCATTTTATCCAGAAAGCCACGAAAATTCCATAACCAATTGGCATAATACCAACCACGTTTTCCGCCGATAGCAAATATATTCTTCAAAGTAGCATCCGGATGATCTGTTTTGACTATTCTTACATCGCGGAAGCATCCTTTTGTCGGAACTGAGATATATGCAGATATACCTTTCATTAAAATGTGGCTACTCAAGGCATCAGTCCAACTCGATAATACTAGGTTTTGATCTATCTTATCAAATGCCAGTGCTATAGCTTCCTTATAAGGAATAAGCTCTTCCGGAAACATTTGGTGAAGATTGTTGGGTTTACACACTACTTCAACATGCATACTCTTTACCAGATTTTTAGCCAGTGAAAAATTGGTTGAAGTAACAAAATATAACCAATAAGAAGATAACTTGGGAGTCATAACAGGTACAACAAAAATGCGGCGTTTCAATCCACGGACTTCCGCAAATTGCAATAACATCTGCTTAAACGTTAATACATCAGGCCCTCCAATATCAAAACTTTGGTTGTAGGTTTCTTCTCGAAGCAATATTGCTGACAGGTATTGAATTACGTTGCGAATAGCTATAGGCTGGCATTTGGTGTTGAGCCAGCGGGGGGCAATCATGATAGGTAGTTTCTCTACCAAATCGCGCATTATCTCGAAAGAAGCGCTACCCGATCCTATGATTATTCCAGCTCTCAAGGTTGTCAATGCCACATTACTGTTTGCCAGAATGTTTTCTACATTTTTACGTGACTGCAAGTGTTTCGACAAGTAATCATCATTTACAATCCCACTCAGATAGATCACTTGTTGAGCCTTTGTCTGCTCTATCCGTCTAACAAAATTCTTTGCAGATTGTTGCTCCATCTCACTAAAATCACCGGAGGAAGTTGCCATAGAATGTATCAGGTAATATGCAACATCTATATCCAATGGAATATGGTTCAATGATTCAGGTTTCAAAAAGTCCACTTCAATCTTTGTTACTTGCCCTGCCCATTCTTCTTCAATGAGGAATCTTTTCAGATCGCGCACACAACATACAATTGTATGATTGTTACCGACAAGAATCGGCAGAAGCCGTTGAGCAATATATCCGGTTGCACCCGTCAACAATATCTTCATAGCAAATGATTTCTTTTACAACAAGGATAGACCTGCTATTGTTTATTCAATTGATTGCAGTTCATTGGTTTTTTCATACTTGTTTTAGCTACATGGCCGAGATTTATATACTATAAAAGTACTCTAAGTAGCATCATATAGAATCTGCCACTTTTCATGTTGTCAATTTTACCCGATTATCTATTCCATGATGGATACAAAGATGGATGGAGAGATGCAACTGATTACTAAACAAATTACGGATCTGTATCTGCACCGAATGAATCGGAAGCCACATCCTAGGCTTTCTTCGAAAGGGGGCTGTTAAAGTCGGGAAAATGAATGGCGGTTTATTGCTTTTCCGACACTTACTACAGGGTGTGAAAGCTCTCCGGAGAGTTTGAGAGGCAAATGATACTCTGTTGTTGATTCATAGTCCCGATAAGTAATGAAGTAAGCAGCTTTTCACAAATTAATACTGTGATTTCGATACAAAAGAATGCGCATTATCAGATTATTTATATATTTTTGTGTTTCCGAAACCGCCATTTCGGAAATGGCGGTTTCGAAATGGCGGTGTTTTTTAATCGTTTTAGATATGAAATTTTACAATAGAGAGAAAGAAATAGGTCGGCTTTATAAGATTGGTCTGGCATCCCAAAACAATGTACAATTGACCGTTGTAACAGATCGTCGTATTGGTAAGACGCAATTAATACTTAAAAACAACTGAGTAGGAACTTAATCGAAAAGTTTGCAAATTCACTTTTTAAAAATAAATCTGTAAAACGGTAGCTATTATAAGCTGCAATCAGAACTCTTCATCTTGTCTTTTTCCAGTGTGAACCCTCCACATTAAGAGATGAATTTAGAATCGGAGTCAGTGTTTCGTTCTCGGTGAAATGGGTACTTATGGGCTCTTCACGGACAAACAAGGTCATGCAGTAAACTGTATCGCTCAAAATCTCCAACCTCGTGTGTCCTAAACCCTATGGCATTTATACCACTGAAATGAAAACAATCCACCCGATAGAAAATTCGCATAAACTTTAAGAAGACAGATGATAAAAAGGTGGATTTGTATACTCCTGAAATTATAGAAGAATGTTAGGACCTGCCGGAGTTTGCAAAGAACTACTTAGACCATTCGGCTTTTACCTGTGATTTGTTTATGACTGATTACTGTCATACAAACGAAAAACTATTTTCAACGTTAGCTAAAACACTTGAAAAATATCACGGATAACGAGACAAATGGCTGAAAACTCAAAAATAAAAAAGAAAATCTGACAGGAGAAATCTTGCCGGATTACTTTCTTTTTGCGGCCTGTGCGGGAAAGAAACCAGCAAAGGAGCCTTTAGATTTCTCACATTATCCAATTAAACAAATATCCCGACAAAATAATAAACAGTGTCACCACCCCAAAAAAGATAGCAATCAACCGCCACGTCATTACCTTTTTGAGCATGGTAGCTTCGGGAATAGATAGCCCTACGACTGCCATCATAAAGGCAATAGCTGTACCGATAGGCATACCTTTCGCCACGAAAACCTGTATAACAGGAACTATTCCCGCCGCTCCGGCATACATCGGAACGCCAAGAATCACTGCCAATGGCACGTTGTACCACTTATCTGCTGATAGGTATTCCTCAAAAAAGCCTTCAGGTACAAAGCCGTGCATAGCAGCTCCGATTGCGATACCGATTATCACGTACAACCATACTCCACGGACGATACTCCAAGCATCCTTAATGATAGTCGGAACACGTTTCATAAAAGGTACGCGCTCTGCTTCCCACTCTTCACTTTCAGACTCAGATTGCGCTTGTATCTGCTGTACCCAAGGACTCAAGTATTTTTCGAGTTTGAACTTTTCAAGTACCCATCCGCCTATAACTCCTAAAAGAATACCACTAATGGCATAAACCAATGTGGCTTTCAGACCAAACGTACCCAGAAACATCGCAATAGCAACTTCGTTTACTAGCGGTGAAGTGATAAGAAAGGCAAATGTCACACCCAATGGAATCCCACCTTTAACAAACCCTATAAAAAGTGGAATAGATGAACAGGAGCAAAACGGAGTGATTGCTCCGAACAAAGCCGCAAACAGGTATTGAAACCCATACAACTTGCGCGTGGTGAGGAAATTGCGCAAGCGGTCAATAGGAAAGTAAGCGTTTATTACTCCCATAACTACACTGATGGCAAAGAGTAGCAACAGAATCTTTATCGTATCGTAGAAAAAGAAATTTATTGCTATTCCTAATCGGGATGTAGCATCTAAACCGAATATGTGATAAACTAACCAGTCTGCAAATTCTTGTATCATTCTGTTATGCGTTAAAATATTTACGAGTATTATTTGCTATGCGAACTAACATCAGCATGATTGGGACTTCAACCAGCACACCGACTACTGTTGCTAATGCCGCCCCTGATTGTAACCCGAACAGCGAAATAGCTACGGCGACCGCCAATTCAAAGAAATTGCTTGCGCCAATCATTCCTGCCGGAGCAGCTACCGAATGTGGCAATCGCCAAACCTTAGCCCAGCCATAAGCCACAAAGAAAATCAGTACCGTCTGAATAATGAGTGGTACAGCAATCAATAGTATATGTAACGGATTGGCAAGGATTGTTTCACCTTGAAACGAAAAGAGTATTACGAGTGTAAGCAGTAGTCCGGCAACGGTAATGTTGTCGAACTTTTTTAGGAACACATTATTAAAGTAATCAACTCCCCATTTCCGTATCACTGTCATTCGCGTAAGAACACCGGTTGCAAGAGGTATAACCACAAATAAGGCAACAGACAGTAACAGGGTATCAAATGGTATTCCCACACCACCGACACCAAGCAGGAACGCTACAATCGGAGCAAATGCCACAAGGATAATCAGATCATTTACAGCAACCTGTACCAATGTATAAGCAGCATCGCCTTTGGTAAGGTAACTCCATACAAAAACCATAGCAGTACAGGGAGCTGCGCCGAGCAGTACCGCACCTGCCAAGTATTCGTGTGCAAGTTCCGCCGGAATCAATGCTTTAAATATCACGTAGAAGAACAACCATGCTATGCCAAACATCGTAAAAGGCTTGATTATCCAATTCGTAACACACGTTATGACAATACCTTTCGGATTGCGCCCTACGTTACATACACTTTGAAAATCAACTTTGAGCATCATCGGGTATATCATTAACCATATCAATACAGCAACAGGTATCGACACATTGGCATACTCGAACCGTCCGAGTATTTCGGGTATTGCTGGCAGGAATTTGCCGATGGTTATACCCACAGCGATGCAGAGTGCTACCCAAAGGGTAAGGTATTTCTCAAAACTTCTCATCCTCTATTCACATTTGCAGAAATAATTAGCTCCACAAGGACAAGACGGCTCATCCATTAACTCATCGGTGTAGAATTTGTGGAACTTACGGCGTATCTCATCTCTGACACGGCGAAACTCACTTTCCACAAATTCGGGTGTTCCTGTTGCGTGCGAGGGATCATCAAATCCAAAGTGCAAACGCTGTTTCACTTTGCCTGTAAATGCAGGGCAGCTTTCATTTGCTCCGCCACAGACAGTTATCACATAGTCCCATTCTTCGGCAAGGTATTTCTCTACCGGATCGGAGGTATGAGACGATATATCTATTCCTGCTTCCGCCATTGCTTTGATAGCACCTTCATTGAGTTTGCCTGCAGCTTTTGTTCCTGCTGAGCAAACAACCAGTTTTTCATCAAACGACTGTAAAAAACCATGTGCCATTTGACTGCGGCAACTGTTGCCTGTATATAATATCAATACTTTTATAGCCATAATATGATTGCGTAATAAATTCCCACTGCAATAAAAAGCAAGGCAATAACAAAGTTCATCCATTTTTGAAAAGTCTGCATACAATGGTAAAACTTTCCAAGTCCCGCCATACTGTATGCTAAAATCCACGCCACAACAATAACCGGAAGTCCGGTTGCGATGGCAAAAGCAAACGGTAACAAATAACCACCTGTTTCAGCAGCCGACATCGGTATCAGCATTCCAAAATAAAACACTCCGCTTGACGGACAGAATGCCAGCGAGAACAAGATACCCAACAGTAATGCTCCGATACCACCACGTTTGCCCAGTTTTTCGCCACCGCTATTAAATCCTGCTTGAGGCAGATTGAGTTTGCTACCAAATAACATAAACAATCCGATAAGAATAAGAGCCGGAGCAATTACTATTTCACCATACTTGCCTATGGTCTTTTGGATAGCATAAATACTTGCGCCCTCACGCAATATGGGAATAAGGATAAAACCAATCCCGGCGTAGGTAATAATTCGTCCGAGCGTATATAGCATACCATTCCAAAAGATGCGGTGACGGCTCTCTATATCTTTACTGATGAAACCTATTGCAGTAATGTTGGTAGCCAATGGACAGGGGCTTATAGCCGTCAGCAGTCCCAGCAGAAACGCCGTAACTAGTGGAACAGTACTACTATCCAAGAGATTTTGCAACCACTCCATTATTTTGTGATGTTATTGATTGCTTCAATTAACTTTGTCTTGAATACTTCCGGTTGTCCTTTGGCATAACTGAATCCCATGTCAGTCAGATTTTCGACCTTACCGTTACGGTCGAGTATCAAAGATGACCAAGTAACTTCGTATTTGTCCGCGATAGCTTCGTTTTCCGTTTTCGATAGATTGATGACTTTCATCACTATCTTTTCGTTGGCCAAACTATCCAGCACTTCTTTGGTTAGTTTCTCGATGGCATTGCAAGTAACACAACGTTGTTTACCGTGAAAATAGAGTACCTTAGTTACATCCCCTTGCTTAGTATCTGTTGCCACTTGCGTCTTCGATGCACTTCCGCCACATGAAAGTAAGGAAGTGGCGATAATAATCAAGATAAAAATACGTTTCATAAACCGAATTATTTGGTTATCAGTTCTTTTACTTCGGAAATAGATAACTTTTTACCCGATGATACTACTTTTCCATCTACAACCAATCCCGGCAATCTCATTACATTATAGGACATGATTTTCATCATATCTTCTTCCTTTATCACTGTGGCATCCACTCCCAATTCGGCAACAGCCTGTTTGGTGGTTTCGTAGAGTGCTTTACACCCTGCACAACCTGTTCCTAAAACTTTAATTTCCATGATATATTCTATTTTAATTTGTAATTCGCAAAACTACGAACGTATACGACAAAAAATATATAATTGACTTATTCGCAACAGCCGTTTCCGGGGTTGCAGCCACACATAAATTCGTCCATTAGCTGCTTTGCCAGCACCCAATTTTCCTTATTGATGCAATATTTCACTTTTGGAGGCTGAATTTCACCTTGAATCAATCCGGCATCTTTCAACTCCGCAAGGTGCTGTGAAACGGTGGCTTTTGCAATCGGAAGCACCTCGTGTATGTCACCAAAGAAACAGGTTTCCTGCGATGCTAAGAATTTTAGTATTGCAATACGAGCCGGATGCCCCATTGCTTTTGCAAATCGGGCTAACTGCTCTTCTTCTTGTGTATATTCCTTTGTCATATCCTTTTTTTATGTTCGCAAAGTTACGAACAATATTTTTATTATGCAAAAAGCCAATATATTTCTATCACTGGATTTTCTTATTAAAGCAATTTTTATTTTCGGCATCCAATTGGAAGACTCGGATCAAGTTACGTCCTCTTGTCCGATTTAAATTGATTCCTCTTGTCCACTTGAAACTGTACCTTCAAATGGATAGAGAGTGATGAAAAAATCACTATTATACAATTTTTCTTATTATAGTTCATTTTTAATTAGCTATGTTTCCTGAATTGACTTTAAATGCCGTATTGTTTTTGAGAAAACCTGATACCTTTAGTCTCTTTCAGCAATGCAATAGATCATTTTGTTTATTTGTTTAATGTCGTAATGTTTTCAGTAATGGTAGAATTGTGTCTATCTGCTATAAAATAAGCTAATTTACTTTCTTGTATTTTTCTTCGTTTTTCTCTTCTAGCGTTGTGATCTGCATAATTTGCATAAAATATGCAGTTTTTTACATAAAAACATTGTATTGTTTGCATAAAAACACCGTAAACTTTGTATAAAACATAAGGATGATGTAACCAAAAGCTCCGCATTGTGTAACCAAAAGCTCTGCATTATGTAACCAAACCTCCCGTTTACCGACATCATTTCCGGAATATGTATGTATTTTGTACTTTTCTTCCTGATTATTTTCTATTTCTTCTTTTTCTACTGGTAAATATAAATAAGCAAAAAGATATAGAACTTAATGTTTGATTGTTTTTTTGAATTATAATGTGATAATCATATGTCTAAGTGCTGTTAATGTTGCTGTGTTTGAAGACTAATGAAAGGTGTATATGAGCGTAGAATGAAGAATTACTGGCAATCCTTATTAGCGGTCCAAAATAAGCGATTCCAACCGTATCACATATTGCAAATTGTCAAAAAGCAAAATGATTCATTATCTATTCCTTACAAATGAAAATTCAAAAAAAATATTAGTCTGAATTTAGCGAAATTCTATATGCTTAAAATAATAAATATTTGGTTACTCCAACTCTTTTTATTTAAATCGTTTCACATTCTGTTAAAAACGGTAACATTTGTGTTTCTTTCCCGTGACGTCTCCGTTAAGCTTTTGACTCCTGTATTGCCTGTTTTATTTTTGCTTCTACATTTGTGGCATGATGCTCAGGGGCCTTGTCTCTTACTATTTATCAACAGTCAAATAGGGGCATTCTTTAAAAATGTAATTGTCTAATTTAAAATAACAAAAATGAAAATTAAGAAAGTATTGATTGGAGTTCTACTATTAGTGATGTGTTTCATGAACGCACAAGCGCAGCGCCGCAATGAGATTCGAGTTCCCAATTTAGATGGATATACTACCTTAAAGTGTGATTTTCATATGCATACTGTTTTTTCAGATGGTTTGGTATGGCCTACCGTACGTTTAGATGAGGCTTATAGAGAAGGATTGGATGCTATTTCCTTGACAGAACACATTGAATATCGTCCTCACAAGAAAGATATTGTAGCAGATCATAACCGTTCCTATGAACTTTCTCAAAAGCAAGCCCAAAAGTTGGGAATACTTTTAATCAAAGGCAGTGAAATTACCCGTTCTATGGCTCCGGGACATTTTAACGCTATTTTCTTGTCTGACTCTAACCCGTTGGAACAAGAAACATATAAAGAGGCTTTCAATGAAGCAAAAAAGCAGGGAGCGTTTATTTTTTGGAACCATCCGGGATGGGATCGGCAGCAACCTGACTCAACCAAGTGGTGGCCTGAACATACGCAACTTTATAATGACGGTTGTATGCATGGCATTGAAGTAGCAAATGGTGGCCTTTTTATGCCTGAAGCAGTTCAATGGTGCTTAGACAAGAATCTGACAATGATAGGAACTTCCGATATTCATCAGCCTATTCAGACTGATTACGATTTTTCGAAAGGCGAGCATCGTACAATGACATTTGTATTTGCTAAAGAACGTTCATTAGAGGGAGTTCGTGAAGCACTTAACAATCGTCGTACTGCCGCTTACTATCGCGAATTGGTGATAGGGCGTGAAGAAGTTCTGCGTCCGTTCTTTGAGAAATGTATAGAGATAAAAGAGGTGAAACGTACAGATAAAGAAGTAACATTTTCTGTTATAAATACTACTGATCTGGTACTAAAACTGAAAAAAACGGCACATGACACTTCTTTGATTTATTTCCGTGACATGATATTGAAACCACATACTCAACATACAATTTCTGTAAAGTTTGAGAATGGTATCAAAGGAGGAGATTGTAACTTTGAGGTAACAAATTTTATTGTAGCACCCAATAAAGGTTTGAATTATACAATAAGACTATAAAATTCCAATCGCAAAAGATAAACATCAACATTCACTATAAATATATGGCTTAGATTATTTCACCCTGTTATCACATAGTAAAACAGGGAAATGACACTAACTAAAAACACTGTTTAATTTCAAATTATTATTTTATGAATCGTTACTTAT
This sequence comes from Bacteroides sp., assembly GCF_028690125.1. Lineage (GTDB taxonomy): Bacteria > Bacteroidota > Bacteroidia > Bacteroidales > Bacteroidaceae > Bacteroides. The sequence continues at coordinate 173,986 of NZ_JAQVBV010000006.1, forward strand.
TATTGGGCTGTTTCTGGGGAGCTTTATTTTGTTTCTCAAGTTGTGAAAGCAGCAGTGAGAACGCTGGCAAAGCGCATGACCCCGGTAAACCGATTGTACTCACATCTTTTTATCCTAAAGAAGGTGGAGCACGTGATAAAATTCTTTTGGACGGAAGCAATTTTGGCACCGATACAAGCAAAATTAAGGTGTATTTCAATAAAGCAAGAGCATCGGTTGTTTCATCAAGTGGTGACCATATTTACGCTATTGTGCCTCGCCTTCCGGGTGATAATCCTCGTATTTCTGTTGTTGTCGATGCCGATTCGGTAGTTTATGATGATATGTATACTTATCATACTCAAGCACAGGTAAGCACTGTTACCGGTAATGGTGAAACAAGTTTCCTTCCCGGAACACTTGCCACAGCTCAGGTGTATGGTAAATATCTTGAATTAGATGCCGAAGGGAATATCTTTATGTCATGGCGTGACGGTGGTTCATTTGGAGTAGCCCGAATTAATGAACAGCAAAATATTGTGACTCCATTGATTGAAGCAAAAACCACAGCCGAGCGTATACTATATGCAAATGGTTTAACGGTGGATCGCGCCACCGGAATGCTGACTGCCGCACATGAATCGGTGAAGGAAGTAATGTTCACCTTTGATCCTCGGGAGGCTTGGTATCCTCGTCAGCGTAACATGAAATACTCGCCATCCGATTTGAACTCAATAGTAGCTGCTGATTTATACAAGAACTTTATAACTTTTTGTCCATACGACGGGTATTTGTATACACGATATCGTGATGGAAAGGTTGCAAAAATAAACCCTGAAACATTGGAAGCGACTATTATCCATCAAGGACCTTATGGGTCGCAATATGGACAAGCCATCAACCCTGTGAAGCCTTGGCTTCTATATATAACGCTTCATTCCAATGCTACTCCTACCGAATTCAGACAAGGTATTTCGGTATTAGATCTCCGTGATCCAAACGGGACCGGTGGATTTAAACGACTGAACGCTCCGGGGGGCAGTGGCTTTCGTGATGGTCCGCTGGAAGATGCGTTATTCAATTATCCCAAAGATATTAAGTTTGATAACAATGGCAATATGTTTGTTGCCGATTATGGAAACCATTGCATCCGCATGGTATCTGCCGACAATATAGTTACTACAGTAGCTGGGCAGCCCGGCATTGCCGGATACAAAGATGGAGGTCCGGTAGAATCACTGTTCAACCAGCCTTGGGGAGTGGCTGTGAATGAGCAAGGTGACATTTATATTGCAGACTGGAGTAATGCACGCATTCGTAAGTTAGTTATTGAATAAAAAGCTGTTTATAATGAAAATCATTCAAATCTTATATTTGATGTCGTTTTGCTTGTTGCTTACAACGACAACTTTTGCTCAACAAGTGAAGGAATTCACTATTGCCGGTACGGTAGTGGATGGGAGTAAAGAAACGATACCCGGAGTATCTGTATATATAAAGGATAAGCCTTCTATAGGTACTTCTGCCGATAATAGCGGAAATTTTAGTCTTAAAGTAATTTATGGAGATAAGGTGGTATTTACATTTTTGGGATGCGACCCTGTAGAATATGTAGCCATTGAACCAAACAATAATTTAACTATCACTCTTCTTGAAAAAAGTGCTTCCATTGATGAGGTTGTCATTGTTGGATTGGGAAACGTTCAACGGAAAATCAGTTCGGTAGGAGCCATAACAGCCATCAATGCCAAAGATCTTCAGTCTCCGGCTCCATCCATTGCTAACCTCCTGGGAGGAAGGGCTGCCGGTGTTATTTCTATGCAAAGCAGTGGTGAACCGGGACAGAATATCGCCGATTTCTGGGTACGAGGTATAGGTACATTTGGTGCCAACAGTAGTGCTCTTGTATTGATTGATGGTTTGGAAGGCGATCTTAATACCATAGATCCTGCAGATGTCGAAAGTTTTTCTATCTTGAAGGATGCGTCAGCAACTGCTGTTTATGGGGTAAGAGGAGCTAATGGTGTGGTATTGGTAAATACTAAAAAAGGTACTTCAGGTAAGATTCAGATTACAGGACGTTTTAATACGACACTGTCAGTCCTCAATCGGTTGCCGGAATATCTGGATGCTTATGAATATGCTCAATTAGCCAATGAAGCCAGTGTAGTACGAGGTGATAGTCCTTTGTACGACCAGACTGAGATGGGTATTATCCGCAATGGTCTGGACCCGGATATGTATCCTAACGTGGACTGGCAAAACGAGATACTCAACAAAAGCTTCTGGCGTCACACGTATTATGTAAGTGGTAGTGGAGGTAGTGATGTAGCTCGTTATTTCCTAAGTTTGGGAGGTAAAAATGAAAGCGCGGCATACAAAGTAGACAAAAACAGTGTATATAGTTCTAATGTAAGCTATAATACCTATAATTATCGAATCAATCTGGATGTCAATCTGACTAAAACGACTAAAGTTTATCTAGGGTCAGATGGATTTTTATCCCAGTTAGACCAACCCGGTGTAGCAAATACCGAATATATATGGGGTGCTCAGTCACGTCTTACTCCATTGTCTATTCCTACTCAATATTCCAATGGCTTGCTACCCGGTCGCGGAAGTGGCGATCTGGCATCACCTTATGTGATGATCAACCATACAGGTAAGGCATCTGACCAAGTATTCAAAGGAAAATCAACATTGGCCCTTAACCAAGATCTTTCCGGACTGCTTGAAGGACTTAAATTCCGCGCTCAGGGAGCTTACGATATTCATAGTTACTTTAGTGAGAGAAGAAAAGTACAGCCGGCTCTCTATACCGCTTTGGGCAGAGGGGCAGACGGTACGCTCATCATGCAGGAAACAGTGCAGGAGAAAAAAGCATCATATAGCAAGTCTACCCGTCAGTATCGTAAATATCACTTCGAGGCTGTGCTCAATTATGATCATCTATTTGGCACTGACCACCGAACATCTGCATTGGTATACTACTATCTCAGCGATTCTAAAGATACCGATGACGCAACAAGCAACCTTGCCGCTATTCCTCTGCGCTATCAGGGAGTATCCAGCAGATTGACATATGGTTTTCGCGATACTTATTTACTGGATGTCAATTTTGGGTATACCGGTTCTGAAAACTTTCAGCCCGGCAGACAATATGGCTTCTTCCCATCAGTCGCATTGGGTTGGGTTCCTACAGGGTACGATTTTATGCGCGAAGCATTTCCTTGGCTTGACCATTTTAAAATAAGAGCTTCGTATGGTTCGGTAGGTAATGACAGAATTACCGATATCAGATTCCCTTATCTTACTAAGGTGAATGAGGGCACAGGAAACGTCTGGGGTATTCCGAATATCGAAACTATCGGCGAAACAAGAATAGGAGCAGACAATCTTGCTTGGGAAAGGGCAATCAAATCGAACCTGGGAATTGAAGCGAAACTATTTAATAACAAGCTGGACTTTGTTCTTGATATCTTCCAGGATCAGCGTAATGGTATTTTCCAACAACGAGTACAGGTTCCCGAATATGTAGGAGTTATTTCCAACCCTTTTGCTAACGTGGGTAAAATGAAAAGTACCGGAGCAGATGGAAACATAAGCTATATTCAAAACATATCTACAGATTTCGGCTTTACGATACGAGGTAATTTTACATACTCTAAAAATGTAGTACAGAACTGGGAACAAGCTTATTTGGAGTATCCTTATTTGGAGTATAACAACTTTCCATATAACTCTATCCGTGGTTACCAAGCCCTCGGACTGTTTAAAGACGAAGATGATATAAAATACAGTCCAAAACAGACTTTCGGAGAAGTAATGCCGGGAGATATTAAATATAAGGATATCAACGGAGATGGTATGATAGATAAGCTCGATATGGTTCCGCTCACGCACAGTACCTATCCTTTGCTGATGTACGGTATTGGTGCAGAAATCCGCTACAAAAAACTGACACTTGGGGTATTGTTCAAAGGAACCGGAAAAACATCCTTCTTCTATGTAGGACAAAAAACCACAGTAAACGATGAAACACGTCTGAATGGAATGGGATATATGCCGTTTTTTGAAGGAGATCTGGGAAATGTACTTTCAATGGCCGCCAATCCTGCAAACCGATGGATTCCTAAAGAATATGCTTTGGAACATGGTATTGATCCTTCCCTCGCAGAAAATCCGAACGCACGCTTTCCTCGTCTGCAATATGGCAATAACAACAACAATAGCCAGTTATCTACATTCTGGCAAGGAGATTCACGTTACTTACGTCTGGAGGAAATCACACTGAATTACAATGTAAATTTACCTTGTCTGAGACGTATCGGTATTTCTTCATTGGATGTGCAGTTTGTGGGAAATAATCTCTTCGTATGGGATAAAGTGAAGATATTCGATCCGGAGCAAGCCCGTTGGAATGGTCGTAAATATCCTATACCGACTACCTATTCACTCCAGTTATATGTCAATCTTTAATATACATAATTCAATAGAATGAAAATGTCAATAACAAAAAAAATAGCAAGAGTAGTCATATTGGTTCAAACTATTGTGATGGTAACGTCTTGCAGTGATTTCTTGAATATAGATAATTACTTTGATGATGAATTTAATATTGATTCGGTTTTTACCAACGCCCGGTATATGGAAGCATATATGTGGGGAGCAGCAGCAATGTTCCCTGATGAGGCGCAAACCATCAGATATGGCTACACACCCGGCCCTATGGCTACCGATGAAGCGTTTAATGGACTGACCGGTGGCGGATCGGGCAATGTATATTATGGAATGGATTTCGCTACAGGACGTATATCTCCCGACTTTTATGGAGACGGCAATCCCAATCTTGATCAATGGGGTAAATACTACAAAATCATTCGTAAATGTAACAGCATTCTGCAAAACCTCGATCGTCCGAAAGACTTGACTAATACAGATCGACTTCGGATTGAAGGGTACACACGCTTTATTCGTGCCTATGCCTACTATAATCTCTTAGTAGATTATGGCTCTCCAATATTACTGGGAGATGAGGTTGTCAATACCAATGAACCTATTGAATATTACGACCGTCCCAGAGCTACCTATGATGAAGCCATGGACTATGTTTGTGAGGAATTTGAAAAGGCAGCACGACTGCTGCCTCGACCCGACGAGGTTTCTACCTTGGACTTCGGTCGCCCGACCAAAGGAGCTGCGCTTGCTTTGATAGCTCGATTACGATTAATACATGCCAGTCCATTGTTCAATGGTGGTGCTGTTGCCAGTGCATATTTTGGAAACTGGAAACGTTCGACAGATAATGTACACTATGTTTCTCAACAATACGATGAAAAACGTTGGGCCATTGCTGCCGCTACTGCTAAACGGGTAATGGATATGGGAGCTTACAAACTCTATACTGCATTGAAGGATGATAAAACTCCCGCCCTTCCCGAAGGAGTGACATCAGACCCCAACTTCTATGAAACCTATCCGGATGGAGCCGAAGGAATTGATCCTTTCAAATCTTATTCGGACATCTTTACCGGTGAAGCTGTGGCAGCCATTAATAAAGAACTGATCTGGGGAAGAAATACAACCTACATTAATGAGTTTATCAGCAAAGGATCTTTTCCTCCTTCTCTCGGTGGTTGGGGACGCTTTTGTGTCACTCAAAAAGTGGTAGACGCATACTTGATGGATGATGGGCGCACGAAAGAAGAAGCTACCGCAGACGGATATTATTCGGAAACAGGCTTTACTGAACAACCACGCTTTTTCTCCGGATATCCCCTCAATTCGGGAGTTTATAAAATGTATGCTAATCGCGAAATGCGTTTCTACGCCTCTGTAGGATTCAACGAAGCAGTATGGCAAGCATTGTCAAGCACAACACTCAATAATCATACAGCGAAATATTATTATCAGGATGCTGATGGTCGTGGTGGAGTAACTGCCAGTTCTCCTAACTATCCTATTACGGGATATGTCATTAAAAAGTTCAATCATCCGATGGATGCATGGACCGGTACAGGTGCACGCCATATTCAAAAAGCTTATTGTATCATCAGATACGCAGAGATTCTACTGTCTTATGCCGAAGCACTTAATAACTTGACTACTACTCATACAGTGCAATTAGGTGATCAACAATATACCGTAAGCCGGAATGAGGAAGAAATTAAAAACGCATTTAATCTGATACGCTATAGAGCAGGTCTACCGGGGCTAACATCCAACCAACTTAGCGAAGTTTCTGAGGTCCAAAAACAAATAGAGCGTGAACGTATGGTGGAATTCCTATGGGAAAACAGACGTTACTACGATGTACGCCGTTGGGGTATTTATGAAGAAACAGAGCAAGAACCTATACGTGGGATGAATCCTGATGGGGCTACCAAAGAAACATATTACCAACGTGTCATTCCTAGTACCTCGTCGTTCCTAACAAGAGTAGTCAATAAAAAGTCCATTTGGTTACCCATTCCACGTGCCGAAATGAGAAGGTTACCTTCTCTTGATCAGAATCCGGGTTATTAATTAAACGATGAAGAAAATAAGATGAAACAAAGTTATATAACAATACTTGCACTTATAATGGTGCTTTCTTCATGCAATGATAATGAGTTGTTTGAAAAAGAAATGTATAAGAATGTAGTGGCGCTCATCAGTAGCGATTATTACAATACTTTTGAAGAAATTGTACCTTTATCCTCAACAAGTCAAGAAACTATAGCATATATAGCAGCTTCTTCAGGGGGAACTCATGCTCCTGGCAAGGACTTGGTTATCGGACTGGAAGAGGATCAATCTCCACTGGATTTGTACAATCGGTCTCTTTTTGATATAGATGAAAAATTATATGCTAAATTTCTCCCTAAAGATAAATATGAGATTGTAGATTACAAAATCCAGATTAAAGCAGGAGAACGAACGGGTAGAACGATGATTAAATTACGACCGGAAGGCTTATCGCCGGATTCTACCTACTTTATAGGATTAAAAGCTACTGATATTTCCGGTGTTGAGATTAACCAGAAGAAAAATACCATACTGTATCAGGTACTCATTAAAAATGATTACGCCACACAGGGAGAAAATGTTTTTTATGCAATGACCGGTTTGGCAAATGCAATGGTAACGGCAGGCAATAAGAAGTTGTTTCCCCTTACTCATAACAGTGTGCGCATGATAGCCGGTACGGAGGCTTTTCAAAGTAATGTGGATCATATTAATAAAACCTCTATTATATTAGAAGTGGGAGCTGATAATCATGTTATAATAAAGCCGTATAAGGATATTGATGTAATTCAATTGGATGGTGATTCGAAGTATCCGAATATTTTTAAGGTAGAAGAATCTTTCGGGCGTCGCTATAATGTATTTTTATTATCTTACCAATATACCATTAAGGGGGTAAAACGGATTATGCAAGAAGAGTTACGTCTGGAAATAACTAGTTAGGCGGAAAATAGACTGGCACATTACTAAAAATAAAGGCAGCTTAACACACTAAGCTGTCTTTATTTTTTTTTGATATGAAAATATACATATCTTTGTCACCATGACAGAAAAAAGCGAACTACACAAAAGAAATAAGCATAGTGGACACTATGATTTCACTGGCTTAACAGAAGTCTATCCGGCACTTAAAAAGTTTGTAACTTTAAATCCACATGGGATACAGACGATAAACTTTTTCAATCCATATGCTGTAAAGGCTTTGAATAAGGCTTTATTGATGAATTATTATGGCATTCGATATTGGGATATTCCAAAAGGATACCTGTGTCCTCCTATCCCCGGTAGAGCTGATTACATTCATTATATTGCAGATCTGATAAAAGCAGGATCTTTAAGAGGAAATACGGATAAAGAGAATGGACGAAGTTATAGATGTTTGGACATTGGAGTCGGTGCTAACTGTATTTATCCGATTATAGGACAAACCGAATATGGATGGGTATTTGTAGGGTCTGATATTGATCCCTTGGCAATAGAAAATGCAAGAAAGATCATAACTTGTAATCCGATACTGGCACATAAAATAGAATTACGGCTCCAAAAAGATAAACGGAAAATATTTGACGGAATCATTGTCAAGGATGAATACTTCGACGTAACGATTTGTAATCCACCGTTTCATAGCTCTAAAGAAGAAGCAGAAGATGGTACCATTCGGAAATTAAGTAGTTTGAAGGGAGAAAAGGTGACAAAAGCAAAGTTGAATTTTGGAGGAAATGCAAATGAACTTTGGTGCGAAGGTGGAGAGTTACACTTTTTATTAAACATGATTTCTGAAAGTCAAAAGTATCAGAAGAACTGTGGATGGTTCACTAGTTTGGTTTCTAAAGGGAGGAATCTGGATGTACTATGTACTAAATTGAAAGCGGTCAATGTTTTAGAATATAAGATAATTCAGATGAGCCAAGGTACAAAAAGTAGTAGAATATTGGCTTGGCGGTTTTGATAAGTACAAATTCATTTTATTATATAGAGAAAATAGATTATTATTGCATTCGTTTTATATTCGAATCCGTGAAAACCGAAATAAAGATACTATGAAAATAAAGGAGAGAATATTTGTTATCATTTTAATGATTTTGTCATTAACTCCGAGCACAATTTTTAGTAAAGGAGTTAAATTGGAATTGGAAAGACCTGTCATTCCTGTATTGGTAAAGAAGCAAGTTAATCCTACAGTGAAAGGAACTTTAATTAGGGTAGACAAACATCCATATACAATCAGACAGATTGATGTTGATTTGAGTGGAAGTACCGACCTGTCTGATGTGCTCTCTGTAGCAATATATGGTGCACGTAAAGATGGATTGATAGATACATCTTATTTGATATGCCAACCAGTTCGTGCATCTCGGAAGATTTCTTTTACTGATGAAATAGCCATAGAACAAGATACTCTGACTTTCTGGATTGCAGTAACTTTAAAAGACACAGTTTCGCTAGATCACCGGATTCAGGTGAATTGTAGTCGGGTAAAAACAAGTAGGGGCGATTTAAAAAGTCCTGATGAAGCTAAACCTTTGAGAGTGGGAGTCGCATTGAGGCAGAAAGGGCAAGATGGCATTACTTCTTCTCGTATTCCGGGATTAGCTACAAGTAACAAAGGAACTTTACTAGCTGTTTTCGACGCTCGTTACGATTCTTCCCGTGATTTACAAGGTAATATAGATATTGCTCTTCATAGAAGCATGGATAAGGGAATGACTTGGCAGCCTATTTGCAAAGTACTGGATATGGGAGAGTGGGGTGGATTGCCCCAGAAGTACAATGGAGTGAGTGATGCTTGCATTCTTGTAGATAAAAACACGGATGATATTTATGTTGCAGGATTGTGGATGTATGGTGCATTGGATGATAATGGCAAGTGGATAGAAGGGCTGAATAAAAATAGTACATATTGGATACATCAATGGATGAAGAAAGGATCACAGCCTGGAGTCGGATTGAAAGAAACTTGTCAGTTTTTGATAACAAAGAGTACAGACGATGGGCTTACTTGGGGTTTCCCGGATAATATTACACATAAAACAAAGCGTCCGGAATGGTGGTTGTTTGCCCCTGCGCCCGGACAAGGGATTACCTTAGCAGATGGAACGATTGTTTTTCCAACTCAAGGAAGAGATAAAGAGGGTGCAACTTTCTCTAATATCACTTATAGTAAAGATCATGGAAAGACTTGGAATACCAGTAACCCGGCTTACAATGACGTAACGGAATGTAATGCTATACAATTAAGAGATGGAAGTATTATGTTGAATATGCGTGATAATAGAAACAGAGGAAACAAAGAAGTAAATGGAAGAAGGGTTTCTACGACTACGGATTTGGGAGAAACATGGGCTGAACATTCCACTTCGCGAAAAGCATTAGTGGAACCAACCTGTATGGGCAGTCTGCACCGGCATGATTATACAGTGAATGGAGAGAAAAAAAGTATACTTCTATTTGCTAATCCCAATGATTATAAAACACGTGATAAACTTACTCTGAAAGTAAGCTTTGATGATGGGATGACTTGGCCTGAAAAATATTGGATTTTATTTGATCAATATCGTAGTGCAGGTTATTCTAGTATCACATCTATAGATGAAAATTCGATTGGAATTTTATATGAAAGCAGCCAGGCGGATATGGTTTTTATTAAAATAGGGCTGACAGAAATTCTAAAAACAAATAAACAGGAACAATAAAGCCTTAAATTTATTTTGAGTAATAGTTAGACTTTTTTCTTTAAACAATTTACCGTTTTTTTGGTTTATTCTATATTAACTAAGTATAAACAATAATGGTTCAAGTTAGGATAAAACGAGTATACGACGAATATTCGGAGACAGATGGATATCGGGTTTTAGTAGATAAGTTGTGGCCACGTGGAATCAAAAAAGAGTGGTTGAAATATGATTATTGGGCAAAAAATATAACTCCTTCTACCGCATTGCGAAAATGGTTTCATGAAGACATTCCGGGACATTGGAATGATTTTGTAGTATTGTATCAAAAAGAGTTGGATGCTTCTTCGGCTGTGGCTGACTTTTTGTCTCTTATCAAATCATATCCTGTAGTAACATTGATTTACGCTTCTAAAGAACCAATCTATAATCATGCCCGAATCCTTCAGGATTATCTGGAAATACATCTGAAAGAATAAAATAAAAGTAATTTTTATCAGTTTCCGCTTTCTGTCGTTCGCTCAATTTCCTACCTTTGTAATCTAAATCAAATTCGTGTAGCCATGAAATATAAATTATTGGTTCTTGATGTAGACGGAACACTTCTCAATGAGACAAAAGAAATTAGTAAGCGCACACTTGCCGCTTTGCTGAAAGTGCAGCAGATGGGAGTTCGCATTGTATTAGCATCCGGCAGACCCACTTATGGAGTGATGCCATTAGCTAAGGCTCTTGAGTTGGGAAACTATGGGGGGTATATCCTGTCTTACAACGGTTGTCAAATTATTAATGCACAAAATGGAGAGTTACTGTTTGAACGACGGATCAATCCTGAGATGCTGCCTTATCTCGAAAAGAAAGCACGTAAAAATGGATTCGCTTTATTTACTTATCACGATGATACTCTTATAACGAACTCACCGGAGAATGAACATATTCAAAGTGAAGCCCGGCTCAATAATCTGCGAGTAATAAGGGAAGAAGAGTTTTCAACCGCTATTGATTTTGCTCCTTGCAAATGTATGTTGGTAAGCGACGATGAAGAAGCATTAGTAAGTTTGGAAGATCATTGGAAAAGACGGTTGAATGGAGCTTTGGATGTTTTCCGTTCTGAACCTTATTTTCTTGAGGTTGTCCCTTGTTCCATTGATAAGGCCAATACACTGGGAGTTCTATTGGAACAGCTGGAGATGAATCGTGAGGAAGTGATAGCGATAGGTGACGGAGTATGTGATGTTACTATGATTCAGCTCGCCGGATTGGGAGTTGCGATGGGACATTCACAGGATTCGGTGAAAGCTTGTGCTGATTATGTGACGGCTTCGAATGAAGAAGACGGAGTTGCTATTGCTGTGGAGAAAGTTATTCTGGAAGAAATTCGTACGACAGAAATTCCTCTTGATGAATTGAATGCACGGGCGCGCCATGCATTGATGGGAAATCTGGGTATTCAATACACCTATGCTGCTGAAGACAGGGTGGAAGCCACAATGCCGGTCGATCATCGTACCCGGCAGCCTTTTGGCATTTTACATGGTGGAGCTACGCTTGCATTGGCAGAAACAGTTGCCGGACTTGGCTCAATGATTCTTTGTCAGCCGGATGAGATTGTTGTTGGTATGCAAGTCAGCGGAAATCATATATCTTCCGCACACGAAGGTGATACTGTTCGTGCAGTAGGAACCATTGTACATAAAGGACGTTCTTCTCACGTATGGAATGTCGATGTATTTACTTCAACTAATAAATTGGTATCTTCCATACGGGTGGTAAACAGTGTTATGAAAAAGAGATGACCGACGAAGATATAAGGAGCTTGACAACTATTGATACATTTATTCAGCGGAAACAGTCGTTTGCCATTTATCGTATTCCGGGAGAAAGGTATCCTCGTTTTTTAACACAAACGACCGGGGCTATCCGCCTAATTTATAACGTGAAGGATTTGGATGGACAAAGAGGGTTTGTAATCGCTCCCTTTCATGTGAATGAGGTATGTCCGATTGTATTGATACAATCGGATCAGGCAGGACAGCCTTTACCTGTTGAAGATGGAATGGATGACTCAATATTGCTTTCGAAAGAAGAATCCTTTTTACTTCCTTATTCCGAAGAATATGCGGCGTGTTTTCATACGTTTATTGAAGCATTAAATAGTAAAACTTTTGAGAAATTGGTGCTTTCCCGTTGTCTGACCATTAAGAGAACTCCTGAGTTTTCTCCATTGGCTGCTTTCCGAGCAGCTTGCCGACGCTATGTACATTCATATATATACTTATGCTATACTCCTCAAACAGGAATATGGTTGGGAAGTACTCCTGAGATTATATTATCAGGGGAGAAGGAAGAATGGAATACGGTAGCTTTGGCAGGAACCCAACCTTTGCAAGATGGAAAACTTCCACAAGTATGGGATGAGAAGAACCGGAAAGAGCAAAATTATGTGACCTCTTACATCCGCCATCAACTTCTTTCGTTGGGAATTCAAGCTTCAGAAAACGGACCCTATCCGGCTTATGCCGGTACTTTGTCTCATCTGAAAACAGATTTTCAATTTTCGTTGAAAAATAACAAAACTTTGGGAGAACTTTTGAATGTATTACATCCCACACCTGCCGTTTGCGGACTTCCCAAAGAAGAAGCTTATCGCTTTATATTAAAGAATGAAGGTTATGACCGTAGCTATTATTCGGGATTTATTGGATGGCTGGACCCGGATGGGCGGACAGATTTATATGTGAACCTGCGTTGTATGCAGATTGATAAAGAGACTTTGACGTTTTATGCCGGAGGTGGGCTTTTAGCTTCGTCAGAATTGAATGACGAATGGCAGGAGACGGAAAAAAAGTTACAAACTATGCGTAGGCTCGCACCCGTTCTTCCCTGAAAAAAGATCGAAACCTTTCTAAGTGATAGAAGAAGATTAGTCATAAAAGAGCATTCTGGTGGACGGAGTAAGCGAGTGATAAAAGAATAAGTAAGTTTAGTAATAATTGGTATTCCTATGTATACAGACAAGAAAAATATACTTCAATTAGTTGCGCTATTAGAAGCGCATGGGATTACAAAAGTAGTTTTATGCCCGGGTAGCCGTAATGCACCTATTGTACATACTTTATCTACCCATCCGAATTTCACTTGTTATTCGATGACTGATGAGCGAAGTGCCGGTTATTTTGCTATTGGACTTACTTTGAATGGTGGCCGTCCGGCTGCTATTTGTTGTACTTCGGGCACGGCGTTACTAAATCTTCATCCTGCTGTGGCTGAAGCATATTACCAGAATATTCCTTTAGTGGTAATTTCTGCAGACCGTCCCGCTGCCTGGATCGGACAGATGGATGGACAAACATTGCCACAACCTGATGTTTTCCGGACATTAGTAAAGAAGTCTGTGAATCTTCCGGAGATTCATTCGGAAGAGGATGAATGGTATTGTAATCGTCTGATAAATGAGGCTCTGTTGGAGACAAATCATCATGGAAAAGGTCCGGTACATATAAATATCCCTATTAATGAACCTCTTTTTCAATTTACTATAGATTCACTTCCGGAAGTTCGGGTTATTACTCGTTATCAGGGATTAAATGTTTATGATCGGAATTATAATGATCTGATTGACCGCTTGAATAAGTACAACAAGCGAATGGTGATTGTCGGTCAGATGAATCTTATTTATCTTTTTGAAAAAAAACACACCAAGTTATTATACAGACATTTTGCGTGGCTCACAGAACATATAGGCAATCAAACGATTCCCGGTATCCCAGTGAAGAATTTTGATGCTGCAATTTATGCAATACCAGAAGATAAGATAGATCAGATGACTCCTGAACTTTTGATAACTTATGGAGGACATATTGTTTCAAAACGATTGAAGAAGTTCTTGCGTCAGCACCCACCTAAAGAGCATTGGCACGTTTCGCCAAATGGAGAAGTCATCGACTTGTATGGCTCTTTGACTACCATTATTGAGATGGACCCTTTCGAATTTCTGGAGAAGATTGCAGGATTCCTGGATAACCGTACTCCCGGATATCCTCTTGTATGGGAAAACTATTGTAAGACGATTCCCGAACCCGATTTTGCCTATTCGGAAATGTCTGCTATAGGAGCAATGATTAAATCCTTACCGGAATCTTGTGCCTTGCATTTGGCAAATAGTTCTGTTGTCCGTTATGCACAATTGTACTCCATTCCTTCTACCATTGAAGTATGTTGCAATCGGGGAACAAGCGGTATCGAAGGTTCTCTTTCTACTGCTGTTGGCTATGCCACTTGTTCAGATAAGCTGAACTTTATAGCTATTGGAGACTTGAGCTTTTTCTATGATATGAATGCTTTATGGAATAACAATTTGCGTCCTAATTTACGTATTCTGTTATTAAACAATGGAGGAGGGGAGATATTTCATACATTGCCCGGATTGGATATGTCAGGAACTTCACACAAATTTATCACTGCTACTCATAAAACATCGGCTAAAGGATGGGCAGAAGAGCGAGGATTTCTCTATCAACGGGTAGAAAATGACGAACAATTGACAGAGGCAATGAAAGTTTTCACTCAACCGGAGGCTATGGAGCAACCAGTCTTAATGGAAGTCTTTACGAATAAAAATAAGGATGCGCGTATTTTGAAAGATTATTATCATCAATTAAAACAAAAATAGATTATGTCACAACAAAGGGAATGGACTACTATCAGGGAATATGAAGATATTCTTTTTGATTATTATAATGGAATTGGCCGTATAACTATCAATCGCGAACGTTATCGGAATGCGTTTACTCCGACTACTACAGCCGAGATGAGTGATGCACTCCGTATTTGTCGAGAAGAAGCCGATATTGATGTAATTGTGATTACGGGAGCAGGTGATAAGGCTTTTTGTTCCGGAGGTGATCAGAACGTAAAAGGACGCGGCGGTTATATTGGAAAAGATGGTATACCTCGTTTGAGCGTGTTGGATGTACAGAAACAAATCCGAAGTATTCCGAAACCAGTGATTGCGGCAGTGAATGGATTTGCTATAGGTGGAGGTCATGTACTCCATGTTGTATGTGATTTATCTATTGCTTCGGAAAATGCTATTTTCGGGCAAACAGGTCCTCGCGTCGGCAGTTTTGATGCGGGATTCGGAGCTTCTTATCTAGCTAGGGTAGTCGGTCAGAAGAAAGCACGTGAAATTTGGTTCCTTTGTCGTAAATACAATGCTCAGGAGGCTTTGGATATGGGGTTGGTAAATAAAGTAGTTCCTCTGGATCAGTTGGAAGATGAATACGTACAATGGGCGGAAGAAATGATGTTGCTCAGTCCGTTGGCTTTGCGTATGATTAAAGCCGGTTTGAATGCAGAATTAGATGGACAGTCCGGTATTCAGGAATTAGCGGGTGACGCAACTCTGCTTTACTACTTAACTGATGAGGCTCAGGAAGGAAAGAATGCATTTTTGGAGAAACGTAAACCGAACTTTAAGCAATATCCCAAATTTCCTTAAACTAACATTCGAATTTGCGCATTTGGTAAAATGGATTGCAAAATTGACATAATTCCCCGGTTGCTTCATTTTAAACAACCAGCGGGTACTTCACGAGGAACATATACAACTCGAAAAGTTTGGTATCTTCATTTCACTTCTTCTGAATTCCCCAATCGGATAGGAATAGGTGAATGTGCTCCTTTGCCTGATTTAAGTTGTGATGCTCTTCCTGGTTACGAGCAAATTCTGGCTGATTCATGTCGAATGGTAGAAAGACAAGGCGGAAGGTTGGATATAGAATCCTTGCGTAATTATCCTTCGATCCTTTTTGGCTTGGAAACAGCTACCAGGCATTTTTTTGTAGGTGATTGGGCTTTGTGGGATACTGAGTTTTCTCGCGGAGAAATTGGAATTCCTATCAACGGTCTGATCTGGATGGGCGATTCTAAGAAGATGCTTGAACAGATTGAGAAAAAGATGAAAATCGGATTCCGCTGTATTAAACTAAAAATAGGCGCGATTAATTTTGAAGAAGAATTGGCCTTGCTCCGTCATATCCGTACTCACTTTTCTGCACAGGAGATAGAGTTGCGTGTGGATGCAAACGGAGCTTTCTCACCGGCTGATGCAATGGAAAAGCTGAAACGGCTGTCTGAACTTGACTTGCATTCTATCGAACAACCTATTCGTGCGGGACAGTGGGAAGAAATGGCTCGTTTAACTTCCCAATCTCCTTTGCCGATAGCTTTGGATGAAGAATTGATAGGTTGCAATACTATAGAGAAAAAAAACGAACTTCTTTCTGTTATTCAACCACAATACATCATTCTCAAACCTTCTCTTCATGGTGGAATGATTGGTGGAGGAGAATGGATTGCAGAAGCTGAAAAACAGCAGATAGGCTGGTGGATTACCTCTGCTTTGGAATCGAATATAGGTTTGAATGCTATTGCACAATGGTGTGCCATTTTTCAAAATCCATTGCCGCAAGGGTTAGGGACTGGTTTACTCTTTACGGATAATGTGGAGATGCCACTTGAAATAAGAAAAGATTGTCTGTGGTTTTGTAAATGATGATATTCGATCGAAAAGAACAAAAGTTGCTGCTTGACGGGAGAAAGTATACTTCCAATGATATTAGCAAGCTGATAGTAGGGGGGGGGAAGGCCTTTTCTCCTGCTGTTTGGGAATTATTGCTTTTCTTGAATAAATGGTTCGATGATTCCACTACTATTGTAGTACATACTTCCGGATCTACGGGTACGCCGAAAGAATTGCTAGTTCGTAAAGACCAAATGATGCAAAGTGCACGTCTGACTTGTGAGTATTTGAACTTACAGCCAGGTGATACAGCTTTGCTTTGTATGAACCTTTGTTATATTGGAGCGATGATGGTAGTGGTACGTTCTTTGGTTGCGGGTTTGAATTTGATTGTTCGTCCGGCTTCCGGCCATCCATTGGCAGATGTGAAGGAACCATTGAAGTTTGCAGCTATGGTTCCTTTACAAGTGTATAATACTCTTCAGGTTACAGAGGAACGGCAACAGTTGGAGCAAATTGATATCTTAATTATAGGTGGAGGAGCGGTAGACAATACTTTAGCAAATGAAATAAAGAACCTTCCCGGAGCTGTTTATTCTACTTATGGCATGACGGAAACTCTTTCTCATATCGCTCTTCGGCGGCTTAATGGAGCGTTTGCTTCGGAGCATTATTATCCTTTCAATTCGGTGAAGCTTTCTTTATCTTCGGAAAATACATTGGTCATTGAGGCTCCATTGGTCTGTGATAATATTTTGCAGACCAATGATATAGCATATATTCATTTGGATGGCAGCTTTACAATCTTAGGTAGGAAAGATAATGTAATAAATAGTGGTGGTATTAAAATACAAGCAGAGCAAGTGGAGAAGAAGCTCCATTCGTTGTTCTCAGGCTCGTTTGTTATTACTTGTGTACCGGATAGCCGTTTGGGGCAAGCGGTGACTTTATTAACAGAGGTACAATTGAATATAACAGAATTAAAGGATAAAATAAAGACAATATTGCCTCCTTATTATTGTCCTAAATATATTTATATTGTAAAGCAAATTCCGCAAACGGAAAATGGGAAAATAAATCGTATAGGTTGCCGTAATTTGGCACAAAAGTTATTATTGTCGCAGAATATATAGAAGATCATAGTAAGAACAGTAGTAGGGTAGTTATACATCCATGCGTAATCGGATATATAATGAAAGTGACTGAAAGATTTGAGAGAAGAGAAAAAGGGGCTGTCTTCTATTCGTTTGACAGTCCCTTAACTTTAAATTTATTTTCTAAATGAACTAAGTGGATTCTTACTTACTATTATAAGCAGTCAGCATCCAAACCAGTTTTTCCTGTTCTTTCAGATAATCGCTCATCATTGAAACTGTTACTTCATCTCCAGCTTGCGAAGCAATAGATAGAATCTTACGTTCTTCACCAATCAAATAACTGATAGATTGCAGGATATTTTCTAAAGCCTGTTCACCGTTGCTTACTTTATCCACTTCGTTGATATTCGCTACTTTTAGATAGTCACTGAACTTATTTGCAGGAGTACCACCCAACATAAGGATACGTTCTGCAATCTCGTCTACTTTTTCTGCAGTATCATCATACATCTTTTCGAATTGACTGTGAAGTACAAAGAATTCATGTCCTTTGATATTCCAATGGAAACCACGAAGGTTAGTGTAATACACTTGGAAGTCAGCTAAAAGTTGTTGCAAAGATACTACTACGTTGTTTGCTCCTGATTCATTCAATTTGATTAATGCTAAAGTTTTCATGTTCTTTTCGTTTTTAATGATTTATACTTGTTTTTATTTTTTTCTGTACGACAAAGATAAGGCGGAAAATGCTTCGTGTCAAACTGAAAATTTCTATCTTTGCATAGATGATTTCTATGAGACGGTAAATGTTGATAGATAATTTAATTAGATTAAATATATGACGATACAACAACTGGAGTATATCTTAGCAGTGGATCAGTTCCGGCATTTTGCGCGTGCAGCAGAGTATTGCCGTGTGACACAACCAACTTTAAGTGCTATGATTCAGAAACTGGAAGATGAATTGGGAGTCAAGTTATTCGACAGAACAGTCCAACCGGTTTGCCCGACGGCTATCGGAGAAAAAGTGATTAGTCAGGCACGGATTATCCTTGCACAGGCTGCACAAGTAAAGGAAATTATTAGTGAGGAGAAGCAGACGCTAACAGGTGTATTCCGTCTGGGAGTATTGCCCACTATTGCTCCTTATCTATTACCCCGTTTCTTTCCTCAACTAATGGAAAAGTATCCGGAACTGGATATTCGTGTTACGGAGATGAAGACGCAGGATATTCAACAAGCACTACATTCCGGGGATATTGATGCGGGAATCATTGCTAATAAACTGGAAGATTCTTTTTTGACGGAAGAAACTTTGTTTTATGAGCAGTTTTATGGATATGTATCACGCAAAGAGCCATTATCCAAGCATGATGTTATTCGTACATCCGATATTACGGGTGAACGTCTTTGGCTACTGGATGAAGGACATTGTTTTCGTGATCAGCTCATTCGTTTTTGCCAGATAGAGGCTGTAAAAGTTAGCCAAATGGCATATCATTTGGGAAGTATGGAAACTTTTATGAGAATGGTAGAAAGTGGGAAAGGAATTACTTTTATTCCCGAATTAGCTGTGGCACAACTGTCCGAAGAACAAAATGAGCTTGTGCGCCCTTTTGCTATTCCCCGTCCTACCCGCCAAATAGTATTAGTGACAAGCAAGGATTTTATACGGTATAGTTTGCTGAATGTATTAAAAGAAGAGATACAGGCTGCAGTTCCTAAGGATATGCTGTCTTTACAGTCTGTTCAGTATTTACTTTAAGAAGTTTGATCGAAATAGTTTCATTGATTCTTTTAAATAATTAGAGGGCGATTGTTATCACAACAATCGCCCTCTTTCACATATATATATTACAAATTATAAATAAGGGTGTTTTTCGGGCACTTTGATTTATTTTTCTGAAGGAAACTTCACTTCGTAGAACTTCACTCCGTTATAAATAGTATTAACACGGATTCTCAGTCCTTTCTTTCCTTCTATTTGTTCTTTTATTTTATCCAGTTTGAATGATACATATCCTTCACCCAAATGTTCGGGATAATCACCTTCGTTGTTGTGACGGAATTCCAAATCGATATAATTGTTGTCGGTATCTGTTGTGGATTTTTTGTCCGATGGATTGATAACCAGATTCAGGAAATGCTTTTTATCATTCTGATGCGTTCCATAATACTGGAATTCGATAGTCAGATATTTATTATCCTGTGTAATCCACATATATGTAGTATTGATATTATTATCCCCGATATTCTCTTCTGTATTTTCACCTTCACCCATGGTGACAATCTCTTTCGTCAATATCTCCTGAATACGCTTCACTTCTATATTATAGTCATATCCATTCACAGGTTCATCCAATTCTTTGAATATAACAAAAGCACGTTGTCCGTTTTCATATGTTTTGCTTCCCATTTCTTGGGGATTACCTGGATACATCGTTTTTCCATTGTCCAGAGTAAAATACAAATCTTTGCTGTCTTGAGTCGTATTAATAGTGCTGATAACCAATTGATCATTACGGGAGTCATCGTCATCATTACACGACTGCAAAAATGGTATAGTGGCTATCGTAGCAAAGATAAATGCAATGAACTTTAAATTCTTCATATACTTTGTAAGTTTTAGATTTGTATTACTACTTATCATTTTGTATTTGCAAAATGCTGGAGAATAGTAAATATTGCATTTGAATATGTTAAAGAAACAAAAGTTGGAAAAGAGTTGTTCTCTCAATGCAGTATTTCTATCTTTGTTGCATTTTTAAATAAACACGTGTATAAGCGAATGGAAGAATTTGAGTTGTCAGAACAATGTAGGCAAGGCAATAACCAAGCCCGCAAAGAACTGTATGAGCAGTATGCGGGGCGTATGCTTGGTGTCTGCCTACGCTATGCGGGTGATCGGGATACAGCTCAGGATCTGCTTCATGATGGCTTTCTGAAAATATTCGATTCTTTTGATAAATTCACCTGGCGGGGTGAAGGTTCCTTACGAGCGTGGATGGAGAGAGTTATGGTTAATACAGTTTTGCAATACCTTCGCAAGAATGATGTAATCAATCAATCGGCAACTTTGGAGGAAGTACCGGAAGTTTATGAAGAACCGGAAGCCTCGGCTGTTGAATTGATTCCGCAAAGTGTACTAATACAATTCGTCAAAGAATTACCCGCCGGATATCGTACTGTGTTCAATCTTTATACATTCGAAGATAAATCACATAAAGAAATTGCACAGTTATTAGGTATTAATGAGAAATCATCAGCTTCCCAACTATTTCGCGCAAAGAATGTGTTGGCTAAAAAGGTAAAAGAATGGTTAATGAATAACGGATAGACAGAGATGGAAGAGAAAGAATTGTGGATGAGTAAGTTGAAAGAGAAGCTGGCAGATTATTCTGAGCCGACTCCTACTTCCGGTTGGGAACAACTGGAAAAGGAACTTATTTCTCCTGTGGAAAAGAAGATATATCCTTATCGTAGATGGATAATGGCTGCCGCAGCTGTTATTTTGCTGGCTGTCGTTTCGTCGGTGAGCCTTTATTTTCTGGGAACTCCTACGGCTGATGAAATACGACATATACAAACTCCCACATTGGCTTCTTTGCCGGATGCTTTGCCGGGAGTTAATCAACCCAACATAAAGGGAGCAATGATAGATCCGGTATTACGTCCTATAACTAAAGATCATTTGGCAAAAACCGAAACTAACAAGAGAGAACCGAAAACGAACATTGCAAAACAAGGAACAGGAGATAAACGGTTCGCAAAAGCTGAAAATAGTGAACTTCCGGCTGTGGTATCAAAAAATGATTTGAAAGATGAAACGACGAAACAGCCAGAAGAAGTAAATGATACTCAAGAAAAGCAGACCAACACCATTCAGGAAAAGCAAACGAATAAAAACAAACCACGTCGTCCTTCAGGAAAGGATAAACTACATATTCCTATAGGAAACACATCTGTAAAAAAAGGGACATGGTCTATGGGATTGTCTGTCGGTAATGCGGGAGGTGCTTCTGCTGAAATCGGTTCAGGAGCTTCACATTATATGTCCCGTGTAAGTATGTTGTCCGTTTCTAATGGTTTGTTGGCGATTCCTAATGACCAGACACTTGTGTTTGAACAAGGAGTACCTTATTTACGTAAGGCAAATGATATCGTTGATATTAAGCATCACCAGCCTATTTCTTTTGGATTATCTGTTCGTAAGAGTCTAAGCAAAGGATTTTCTCTTGAGACTGGATTAACTTATACATTGCTTTCTTCTGATGCGAAATTGGGAGATAGTGAACGTAATATAGAACAGAAGTTGCATTATCTTGGTATCCCATTACGTGCCAATTGGAACTTCCTGGAAAAGAGATTTTTTACACTTTACGTGACCGGTGGAGGTATGGTAGAAAAGTGTGTATATGGTAAGCTGGGGTCTGAAAAGGAAACTGTAAATCCATTACAATTCTCTGTGTCCGGTGGAGTTGGTGTTCAGGTAAATGCGACGAAGCGTGTAGGTATATATGTAGAGCCTGGCGTTTCTTATTTCTTTGACGACGGTTCAAACATACAGACGATACGTAAAGAGAATCCGTTTAATTTCAATATGCAAGCCGGTATCCGTTTGACATATTAATCATTAATCAGGTTATAATCAGAAATATTTTTGTGGAAATAGTCGGATATTTGAGAAAATATTCATAATATTGTCATCAGTTTATGCCCTCTCGCGGCATACCTTTGTTATAAAGTCTAAGATAGAACTACAATTATGAAAAGAAATTTATTAGTAGGAGTAGCATTATTGCTTTCCGTTTGTTTGTTGGCAGATGAGCCTGTGAAGGCTATTCGTAAGAAAATTGTAAATCCAGCCAACGAAGAAGTTACTATAGTAGCCCACCGGGCAGATTGGCGTTATGCTCCCGAAAATTCGATTGCTGCCATTGAAAGTTCCATTCGTTTGGGGGCCGATGTGGTGGAATTAGATATTCAAAAGACAAAAGATGGAAAGTTGATTTTAATGCATGATAATACGTTGGATAGAACAACTACAGGAAAAGGTAAGATTTCAGAATGGACACTGGATTCTATTCATACTCTTTTTCTAAAAAATGGGGCTTCGCTGCGAACAAAACATCGTATTCCTACCTTGGAAGAGGCATTACTTACAGCCAAAGGTCGTGTGATGGTGAATTTGGATAAAGCTTATCCTATATTTGATGAAATCTTTCCTATACTTGAAAAAACGGGAACAGTTGATCAGATTATTATGAAAGGCTCTAAGCCTGTTGCAGAAGTAAAAAAGGATTTGGGTAAATATCTCAATAGTATTATTTATATGCCGATTGTTAATTTAGATAGTCCCGATGCTTTAAGGCAAATAGAAGATTTCATGAAAGAAATCTCTCCGGTAGCTTTCGAACTTTTGTTTAAATCGGATACAAATCAGGTTCCCAAACAGGTGAAGAGGCTACTGGAGGGTAAGAGTAAAATTTGGTATAATACACTTTGGGATACTATGGCAGGAGGACATGATGATGATATGTCACTCGAAGATCCCGATAAAGGATATGGATATTTAATTGATGAACTAGGAGCAACTATTATTCAGACTGATCGTACTGCATATTTATTGGAGTATTTGCAAACTCGTAAGAAACGTTAGGAAAGTAATAAATTAAATGCTATATGCAATTAAAGAGAATTGTAAATTGATAATAACTTTGGTTGAGGATGCTTTGGAGCATCCTCTTTTTGTTTAATAAATGACGTGCATATTGAGTATTCATTATGTGCCTTATAAATAATATTTAAAGTTATCTGTTATAATTTTACTTCTTTTCGTTTATTAATAGTGTATGAGTATTTTAGGTTGGCTTTTTTGAAATAAAATTTGCAAATAATATTGCTTATGTCGATTTTTATTCTCACATTTGCAATGTGTTAGTAAGATGACACTTTTTAGAACTACTATAGTGAAACAATATATATGGACTCCCCCGACCTGTTAATTTGTGTGAGAGATCGTTGCTTAGTAATTAGGTAAACGGTCTCTCTTTTTTATACTCAATAACTATTATATAAGTTGTGTTTTCTTGGTTGTAAAGTCGTGTTTTTATATCATTTAGAAATTTATATAAGAATTTGTAAGTTAGTGCTTATGAGGATCTGTTTTTATAATCAATATGATTTATTTGATAATTCTGGTAAAGAGTTGTGAAACTTATGCGGAGGGAGGATATTAATTGAATTGATTAAATAGAAAGTAAATATTGGATATAACAAGGCTGAAGAATATGGATTCGATTGATTGTTTGCGATGAGGATTCTTTTATTGAAAAGCAAAAAGAATATATAAAATAAAGGTAATAAATCTCATGTTGAAAATGAATAAAGTAATTTATAGATATAGCTTTAATGTTAGTATAATTGAATTCCTGAAAACTTTCTATTGATTAAATAAACAATAACGAGAAAGAGGAAGAGCACTTGTTATATATATTTTATGCATAATGTTCACTCTTCACTCTTTATTTCTCTAATTTACTACTACGTTGGTGAAATATTCTTTAAATATATCTGCTGCTTTTTCAAGTTGATCAGGAGTATTTTCTTTTACTGTATTCAATAAATACTCTTGTCCCATAGCTTCGTATTTGTGCACGCCCAATGTATGATAGGGAAGAATTTCAACTCGCTGAATCATTTTGTATTTCCCTAATGATTGCCCCAAATGACGGATATCTTCCTCAAAATCACTGTAGCCTGGGACTAATACATATCTTAACCAAAAAGGTTTTTCATTGGCTTCTAGCCAAGTAGCAGTATGAAGAGTCTGCTCATTACTTCTTCCCGTTAGTGATTGATGCCGTGTTGGATTGAACTCTTTTATATCTAGCAATACCAGATCGGTAAGTTTGAATAGTTCTTCTACATCTTTATTCCAAAGACCTCCGTTGCTGTCAAGACAAACATGAATACCTTTCTCTTTCAGATCATGAACCAGAGGCATTAGTGCTTTTGCCTGAAATGTGGGTTCCCCTCCTGAAAAGGTCACTCCTCCACGTTTTCCAAAGAAAGGTTTTTGGCTCATAGCCATACGGATAATCTCTTCTGGCGGAGTGGGAGTACCTCCTTTGCCTGCTATTGTATCAGGGTTTGCACAATACAGACAGTGGAAATTACATCCTTGAAGAAAAACGACGAGCCGTAATCCCGGCCCGTCGAATGTTCCCATACTTTCGTATGAATGTACGTTTATCATCATAAAATTCTAGATTACATACGTTCGTGGAAGCTACGACTAATAACTTCCAATTGGTGTTCGTGGCTCAGTTTTACGAAATTTACGGCATAACCGGAAACACGAATTGTCAGCTGCGGATATTTTTCAGGATGCTCCATGGCATCATATAGCATTTCACGATTCAGTACGTTCACGTTCAGGTGGTGAGCACCTTTGGTGAAGTACCCGTCCATCATTGTTACCAGATTTTCTACTTGATCCTCCGAAGTTGCACCCAGTGATTTGGGGATAATAGAGAAAGTGTTGCTAATACCATCTTGAGAGTCGCGGTAACGAAGTTTTGCTACAGAGCTTAGAGATGCAATCGCACCGTTCTTATCACGTCCGTGCATTGGATTAGCACCCGGGGCAAAGGCAACACCTTTAGCGCGTCCGTCAGGAGTAGCACCGGTTTTCTTTCCATACATCACATTCGAGGTGATGGTTAGCAGTGACAGGGTAGGACGAGCATTTTTGTAGATAGGTAATTTCTTTAATTCTTCGCTAAAGAAGTATACCAAATCTACACCTAAATGATCTACCTTATCATTGTCATTGCCGAAGCAAGGGAATTCTCCATTGATGTCGAAACCTTCTGTCAGACCAATATCATTACGGCGTGCAGTTACTTTTGCATACTTGATTGCCGACAATGAGTCGAGTGCTATGGAAAGTCCTGCTACACCATATGCTAAATTGATATGCGGGTTTGTATCGATAAATGCCATTTGAGCTTTTTCATAATAGTACTTATCGTGCATATAATGGATGATATTCATCGCTTCATTATATACGCGTGCAATCTCTTTCAGTACTTTCTTATAATTGCTCATTACTTCTTCGAAATTCAGCACGTCATTGGTCAGTACCGGAATATCTTTTACCATTAATGTTCCGGTGTTTTCGCAACGTCCGCCATTGATAGCGAGTAATAAAGCTTTAGCTAAATTGCAACGTGCTCCGAAGAATTGAATTTGTTTACCGATCTCCTGATAAGAAACACAGCAAGCAATTCCGTAATCATCAGATTGGCGTACTTCGCGCATCAAGTCGTCGTTTTCGTATTGGATGGATGATGTGTCGATAGAAACTTTAGCACAGAATTCTTTGAAACCTTCCGGAAGTTCGGGACTCCAAAGGACTGTTAAGTTCGGTTCCGGTGAAGGGCCGAGGTTGTACAGTGTCTGCAAGAAACGGAAAGAAGTTTTTGTAACTTTTGTACGTCCATCATTAAGACGTCCACCCAAAGATTCAGTTACCCAAGTTGGATCACCGGCAAAGATGTCGTTATACGATTGCATACGCAGATGACGTACCATACGTAACTTAATAACAAATTGATCGATTAGTTCCTGTGCGAAAGATTCTGTAATTGTTCCTTTACTCAATTCATATTCAAGATATATATCAAGGAAAGAAGATACATTACCAAGTGACATCGCAGCACCGTCTTGTTCTTTTACCGCTGCCAAATATGCCATATATACCCATTGTACAGCTTCTTGTGCTGTGTAAGCGGGGCGGCTCAGATCGAGTCCGTAATATTCACCCATTACCTTCATGTCTTTCAGTGCCTTGATTTGCTCGGCAACCTCTTCACGAAGACGAATGCGAGATTCAGTCATCGGACCAGTCAGATGATGTAAGTCGTCTTGCTTAGCTTTAATAAGTCGATCAATACCGTAAAGAGCTAAACGGCGGTAATCACCAATGATACGACCGCGTGCATAGTTATCAGGAAGTCCGGTAAGGAAACCAAGAGAACGGAAAGAACGGATTTCTTCAGTATATACATCGAATACTCCGTCGTTATGTGTTTTGCGGTAGTGAGTAAATATTTCTTTGACACGGTCGTCTACTTCTACACCGTTCTCGTGGCAAGCTTTGCTGACAACATTAATACCTCCGAACGGCTTGATAGCACGTCTAAGAAGCTCGTCTGTTTGCAAGCCAACGATAAGTTCGTTTTCTTTATCGATATATCCGGCTTTATGAGAAGTAATGGTGGATACGGTTACATTGTCCAGAGAACGGATTCCATTGTTTGCTATTTCTTCTGCCAATGCTTCTATACAGTGGCTCCATACAGCTTTTGTACGTTCAGTAGGACCTTCTAAAAAAGAAGCATCTCCGTAGTACGGAGTAATATTGTGACATACGAAATCTCTTACGTTGATTTCGCTGCTCCAAAGACCATCTTTAAAGATATTGTTTAATTCCATAAAATGATAAAAATTAGAGGTTTTTAGTTATCCTTTCTTTAGAGCGCACAAAGTTACAATGATTTTTCATATATTCGGCATAAATATACTTCGTTTTATGCTTTTCAACACAAAATACCTATAAATAGGGATTCTTTGGAAAATAGTTTTCCAAAAAATATTCGATAATTCTTGCGAATTAAAAAATGATTTGTACCTTTGCACCGCCTTTAACGAAAGGCACATCTGATAAAGAAGTTTTGGAGAGGTGGCAGAGTGGTCGATTGCGGCGGTCTTGAAAACCGTTGTACTGCGAGGTACCCGGGGTTCGAATCCCTGTCTCTCCGCTGAGACTCAAGGACAAACAAGAGTCAAACGCAGACAAAGTTCGTAAAATCAAGGTTTTACGAACTTTTTTTATGTCCATGCCCGGACAACGAAAAGCCACTAAAAAGCCAAGAAAAGACAGAGTGCCGTTACAGATTCGTTACAGGAATTCTGGGTATCTCTTCTGTAACGATTTTATATGTAAGTCTCTGATTTGTCGTTCGTTGTCCGTAAAACGTCCGCTCATAACTGAATTATTAATCATTCCTTTGCAGCCAGTAATCGTTACAGGCTAAATAGGAACAAAAAAAACAGCATTATGAGCATGAGTACATTTAAGATTCTCTTCTATCTGAGAAAAAACTATTTGAACAAGGAAGGGAAAGCAGGTATTATGATCCGTTTGACAGTAAACGGAGAGGTTTCACAATTCAGTTCCAAACTGGACACTGAACCGGATATGTGGGACGTGCGGACTGGCAGGGTTGCCGGAAACAGTATGAAGGCAAGACAACTGAATGGATTGTTGGATAATATGCAGACTTCTCTAAGAAATCATTATTATGAAATCGAAAAGAGAGAATCGTATGTTACGGCGGAAAAAGTGCGTAACGCATTTTTGGGTATTGAGACAAAGCAACGCACCCTCCTCGAATTATTCAAAAAACAGAATGACGACGCGAGAAAATTAGTAGGTATCAGCAAGACACCTGCTACGTTGGCGAAGTATGACCGATGCTATCGGAGGATGGAGGAATTTATCATGTATCAGTATAAATTGAGTGATATTGCACTAAAGGAAATCAATCATATGTTTATTACTGATTTTGAAACGTATCTCCGCTCTGTAAGTAAGTGCAATGAGAACACGACGGCGAAATTCATGCAAACATTCCGAATGATTGTGATTATCGCTAAAAATAATGGGTGGATTTTTACCGATCCGTTTGCAAATTATAAGATTCGATTGAAACGTGTGGATAGAGGGTATCTGACGGATGCGGAGCTGCAAAAGATAATGAAGAAGAAATTTCCAACAAAACGACTGGAACAGGTGCGGGACGTTTTTCTGTTTTCTTGCTATACGGGCTTGTCGTATGTGGATGTAAAGGATTTGAAAGCAAGTGAGATTTGTACTTCGTTTGATGGTAAATTGTGGATTATGAAGCATCGGCAGAAAACGGACACTCCGGTGAATGTGCCACTGCTGAAAATTCCACTGGCGATACTGAAAAAGTATGAGGGGCAGTTACCCAAAGGAGAATTGTTGCCAGTTTTGAGCAATCAAAAGTTAAATTCTTACTTAAAAGAGATCGGGGATTTGTGCGGAATTAATAAAAATATAACCTTCCACCTTGCACGCCATACGTTCGCCACAACAACGACTTTATCGAAAGGTGTACCCATCGAAACGGTCTCGAAAATGTTGGGACATACGAACATAGAAACGACACAGATTTATGCTCGCATTACCAATGAGAAGATACGAAAAGATATGTCATTGTTAGAGGATAAATTGGGAGATATTGATAATGTTGCATTTAATTTATAATGAATATGACAAAATGGGGCAAGTTTGAAATAGAGATCGGTTCTTCGGGCGAAGATCTTATCGTGAATATAGAAGCCGGAGAGGATGACAATGTATGGTTGTCAAAAGCGGAAATAGCACAGATATTTGAAGTGTTTTACGCTGCGGTGTCTGCCAATATCCGGGTTATGCTGAAATCCGGTGATTTGAAAGAGTATAGACACATGAAAACGATACGTTATACAAATAAGAAAGGGCAAGAATGTAGTAACGACCTTTTTAATCTGGAGGCGGCTATCGCGTTAGGATTTAGGATGAAAGGGTATAAATGCCAATTGTTTCGTCAATGGGTGGCGAGGCAATTATCTACTCCCAATAACCAAAAACAAAGGGCTTTCTTTATTCAGATGTGTAATAACGGAATGAAGAATTAAAAGTGAAGGATTGAATAACAAGGGGCAATCATCAATTACGACAATTGCCCCTTGCTGTTTTTATGTGGTAAAAGAAGCTAAAAAGCGACGACTTATGTTTATCTCCGGAAGATAAGGGGCTATATTCGCAATATGTATGCTAAATGAATGAAATATAGTGCTTATGGTTGAGGCTTTTGATATGCTGATCGAATATGATTCGGGTATGGTGATAGACGGGTATAAAGTGCCTTTTGGATATGAATTACAGAGTTTTGAGGAACTCTTCTGTCTGAACCGACAACCGTCGGGCGAATTTGTTATCGTATTGAAAGAAGGCGGACTGTTCTATTTCTTATCGGAGAATTGGAGTGACTTTGCTGAACTTTGTAAGGATTATGACTGGTATATCATTTCTCATCAATCATTTAATAAACAACTTGAAATCGGTGTCGGACTCATGAAAACTGGCGGATCGGCAGGGTGGCTCGGACGAGCGGAAAGCCTCGAAAGATTGAATATGTATAAGGATATTTTAGTGTTTTCTTATGACTGCGGGGTGGAAACGGAATTTTATCCTTATGACACGGTTTTTACGGGATGTTGCGAGATAGACGGAAGTACTTGTCATTATGTACATGACTACTATCCTACACGTATAAAGAATGTGGATGTTCACCAAAAGCGTATCAGCAATTTGATTTTTCGTTTCAAGGAAGGTGGGCATTGCGGTATGTTGGTAGCGAAGATTATTTCTCTCTGTATGAAGAATATTTTATATAACGATTCACCTGCCCAAACGATACTTATTCCTATTCCGGCTTCGACACGAGAACGACAACGGAAGAGGTTTCCCGTTCTTTGTTATCATTTATCGAAATGGCTGAATATTCGTGATGGATTTCAAACAATCTGGATCGAGCAGGAACGGGAAGAGATGAAGGGAATATCACATAAGGATGTGGTATCGAACTTGAAAATCAAGAAAAGGGATGTTGAGGGGATGGATGTTATTTTATTTGATGACGTGCTGACCAGTGGGGAGAGTTACAGGCAGCTTCGGCGGAAACTGCTGGACTTGGGTGCGAAATCAGTGATCGGAATATTTCTTGGTAGAACTGTTCATTCTATGGATTAAGACAGAGCGTCTCTTTTTGTTTGGGCATTTACGAATAGGACTTATATTGTCCTGAATTGTTTTTTTGATATAGAGGTTTGGGTATGGAATAATGCACTCCGTACCCAAACCTTTTTTGTTTAGTTACTCACGGTTATAGGAGTATAGGCCTTTGTTATATACCTATTTTGCTTATTAAAAAATCTTCCACAGGTGGCTACCTACCTGTGAAACCGCCTTGTATTATCTCTCCAATTTTGCACCATCATTAAATGTGCAAGAGTATGGAAATCATAACTTTCGACCATCAGGTCTATCAGGATTTGGCAAACAAAATCGAACGTATTGCCGACTATGTATTCAAAAAAGAGAGCACCTATGCCGAGGAACCGGAAATGTGGCTCACCAGTGAAGAGCTGGCAGATCTTCTGAAAATCAGTACACGGACAATTCAACGTATGCGTAAGGAACGTATGATCCCTTATAGCATGATGCGAAATAAATGCCTGTATCGGTTCTCGGATATAGAAGAATGTATCGCTCAACGTGTTGTGAGTTGCAACCCGCAAACATTGGACGAGTTCAGAAAAGGTTATTGGCTAACCCATAAATCTTTTTCCCGATGAACGAGCCGTTGGATATTAACACCTTCGAGGGTTGGATGCGGAAAATCATGGAGCGTTTCGACCGGAACGAGCAGTTGATTTGCTCCCTCACGGGCAAGGAACTCAAAGAGGTGCATTACCTCGACGGGGAACGGCTGCTGGATAATCAGGACGTGTGCCAGATGCTCCATTCGAGCAAGCGTTCGGTACAGCGTTACCGCAGTTCCGGCACGTTGAGATACCAAATGCTGTTTGGCAAAATCTATTATAAGGAGTCCGACGTGATGGAGTTTCTAAAGACTCATTTCACCGATTTTGAACAGAAAAAACGGGCGAAGAAAAAACGGACGTAACGCCAACCAGTGCCATGCGAAAGCCAAACACTGCCACTTGACCTACACTCCATTGTGCTGTATATCAAAGCTGTTACATTCGCAGGCTATCAATGGATTTTTCACTTAAAATTAAATTCAATGGAACAGAAAAAGAACGAAAAAGATGTGCTTATCGTCCGGGACGAGAAGACAGGGGAAATCGGTGTCGTTGCCGGATTAGGCAAAGACGGCAATCCGAAACTAAGTCCGCCCAAAGCGGAGAACAAGGGCGATTTTATGCTCTTCAACAAACACGACGATATGTTGGAGAGTTTTTTCAAGAACTTCTACCGCCAGACCAAAGAGCCGCACCGCTTCGGCTTCTACCGGGTGGCGGCAGACCAAGTGGAGCACGTGATCGACGTGCTGAAAGATTTGCTCAAAGACCCCGAAGCCAACAAGGACTTGCTCGCCTCTCACCGTGTGGATACACAGAAGTACGAGCAACAGGCACAAACTGCATCTGAAGAGGTTAAACCTACCCCCAATGAGTCCAATGAGCTCAACGATCTCGACCCCTTTTGGCAAGCGGTCGAAGATCATTGGTTCCCCGACGAGAAAGAGTTTGGAAAACAAGAACAGGCACAGAAACAGGAAGATGGGCAGGAGCAGACACCAGACGGGCAATCCGCACAAGAGCAGGCGAAAGAGAAAAAACAGCCTTACAAACCCATTGACGAAAACAGCATCGACTGGCAGGAGTTGGGCGAGAAATGGGGCGTCACCCGTGATAAGCTGGGTGAAAAGGGGCTGAAAAGCGTACTGAACTACGGCAAATCTCCACTGATACCTGTATCTGTGGCGATGGGCGGTGTCATCTACGAACTGGATGCCCGTATTTCGCTCCGCATGGGACAGGATGGTAACGTGCAACCCGTTCCGCACTTTGTCCGCAAAGAACCGAACCTCGAACAGGAGTTTATGGGGCACACCTTTACCGACGCGGACAAGGAGGCACTCAAAAAGACGGGCAATATGGGGCGTGTGGTGGATCTGGTAGATAAGGAAACAGGCGAGATTATCCCCTCGTACATCAGCCGGGATCGCCTGACCAACCAGATAGAATCCATCGCCGTGAAAGATGTCCATATCACCGGAAAGATCGGAGTAACGGAACTCTCCAAGCAGGAGACGGATGAGTTGCGTGCAGGTCGGGGCGTGAAAAAGGAGGTTGAATTTGCCAGCGGAAAGAAGTTTACCACCACCCTGCAAGTCAATGCCGACTATCGGGGTGTGGAGTTCGTACCCAAGCAAAGCGGACAGAACCGCAGGCAGCAAAACGGACAAAAGGAGAAGCCCGCCAATCAACCCGACCAAGCGGACGGGGAAAAGAAACCAAAGGTGTATAATCACAAGTGGACGGACGGTAAGGGCAATATCCGCGCCCCAAAGACTTTAGGCGGCGTAGAGCTGACACCCGACCAGCAAAAGGAGTTCGCAACAGGCAAGGCGATTTTGGTTAAGGACATGAGGCGGGACGGAAAGGGTGAACCCTATACCTCCTTTGTAAAATACAATCACGAGGCGGGTAAACCCCTCTATTACAAAACAAACCCCGATACGGCACACAAACAGGAGGTTGCCCCCGCCGCCGAAAGCCGCACACAAGTAGCGGTCAATACACACGGCAAGACCAACGAGGCGACCAAGCATGTGGGCGAACCGCTTAAACAGGGGCAGACAGAGCCGACGCAGCAGCAACGCAGGCAAAACAGACCTAAATTGTAAGGCTATGGCGGCACTTATCATTTTAGCAGCCGTGCTGCTACTGCTCAATATTCTGGTTGTTACGCTCTATTTGTATCTGGCTAAACGGTATCCGGCTTCCGAAGATGACGATACAGCCTACTACGACGAGAACGGCAATCATATTTATTACGACCGCAAACGAATCGCTCACTTAGAAAAAGAGAAACAAAAGACAATTCAATAATAACAATCGGGGCAGTAGCCCCACACCACTAAAATCCAAAAAAAGTAATTCAGTATGAAAACAATTCTTGCAGAAAAACCCAGCGTGGCGAGGGAAATCGCCCGTATCGTGGGTGCGACACAAAGACAGGAAGGTTACCTCACGGGTAACGGGTACAATGTAACGTGGGCTTTCGGGCATCTGGTCATGCCAGCCCTGCCCGATGGGTATGGCATCGAGGGCTTCCATCGGGACAACCTGCCGATTATTCCTCCGGTCTTTACCCTTGTCCCCCGACAAGAGAAAACAGATAAAGGCTACAAGCCCGATAGCGGCGTAGTGGCACAAATCAAAATCATCGCCAAGCTATTCAAAGAGAGCGACCGGATTATCGTCGCCACCGATGCAGGACGCGAGGGTGAGTTGATATTCAGGTATTTGTATGAATATATCGGCTGTACCACGCCGTTCGACCGCCTTTGGATCAGTTCTCTTACCGACAAGGCTATCCGTGAGGGGCTGGAACAGCTTAAATGTGGTGCGGAGTATGACAAACTCTATTATGCCGCCAAAGCACGCTCGGAAGCGGACTGGCTCGTGGGTATCAATGCCACCCAAGCCATTACCGTTGCCGCAGGGCGTGGCACTTACTCGCTGGGGCGTGTACAGACACCAACGCTGGCGATGGTGTGCGAACGCTTTTGGGAGAACAAACGGTTTGTTCCCGAACCTGTATTCCAACTCCACCTATCGACGGACGGCGTGGCGGATGGCGAAATCGTCAAGCTCTCGTCAGTCGAAAAATGGAAGGAGAAACCGACCGCAGAAACCGCATACGGGGCGGTCAAAGGGTGTGAAACGTTCGCCGTTACCCGTATGGAGTGCAAAGAGGCGGTACAGGAAGCTCCGCTCCTGTATGACCTTACCACGCTCCAAAAGGAGGCGAATACGAAGCACGGATTTTCGGCAGAGCAGACGCTTTCCCTCGCCCAAAAACTCTACGAAGCGAAACTAATCACCTATCCAAGAACGGGTAGCCGTTATATTTCGGAGGATGTGTTTGCCGAAGTACCCGCATTACTGGCAACACTCAAAAACTGCCCGACGTGGGGAAGCTATGTTGCCATTATGGGCAGCCCGACACGCCGCAGCGTGGACGACACGAAGATTACCGACCACCATGCACTGCTTATCACGGGAATGAAGCCCAAGAACCTCGACACGGACGACCGCATCATCTACGATATGATTGTGGGGCGTATGCTCGAAGCCTTTTCCGAGAAGTGCATCAAAGATGTAACCACCGTCCGGGCAACGTGCGGCGGTGTGGAGTTTACCATCAAAGGGGCGGTTGTCAAGCAAGCCGGATGGCGTGCGGTCTACCGTGAGCCGGAAGACGACCAAGAGGTTACATTGCCCGTGTGGAACGAGGGAGATAAGCTCCCCGTCAGAGGTTGTTCCCTTACGGAAGGGAAAACCAAGCCCAAGCCGCTGCATACCGAAGCATCGTTGCTTTCGGCAATGCAGACCTGCGGCAAGGAGGTGGAGGACGAGGAACTCCGCCTGTCGCTCAAAGAGTGCGGTATCGGCACTCCCGCCACACGAGCATCCATCATCGAAACCCTTTTCAAACGTGAATACATGGTGCGGCAGAAGAAATCCCTCGTACCGACTGAAAAGGGGCTTTCCATCTATTCGGTCGTCAAGGCGATGCGTATTGCGGACGTGGCAATGACAGGCGAATGGGAAACGGCACTTGCCAAAATTGAGAATGGCGGGATGAGTGCCGAAACGTTCCGTAAGGGAATTGAAGTGTACGCCTCGCAAATTACCTCCGAACTGCTGACCTGCGACAAACTGTTTTCGCACAAGGATACGGAGTGCCAATGCCCCAAGTGCGGCAAGGGTGCAATGCAGTTCTACGGCAAGGTGGTACGCTGTTCCAATCCCGATTGTGCGTTGCCCGTATTCCGGCAAAAAGCGGGGAAAACGCTCACCAACTCTGATATTACCGAACTGCTGACCAAAGGGGAAACGGGAGTTATCAAGGGATTTAACAGCAAGGCTGGCAAGGCGTTCAGTGCCTCGATAACCTTTGATGCCGATTTCAACACCGTGTTCGTGTTCCCCGACGTGAAAAAAGGCGGCAACAGCAAGCGAAAAAAGAAATAATGCGTACCTTTACCACTGAAATCTCAGTTTTCGGTCATTCATACTATTATATAGTTGATACTGATTTTACTGGATTTTAGTGGTGGCACTCGACGGGGACGTCGAGTGCCTTTTCGCATCTATTCATTTCTCACGTATAACAATCCACTAAAATCCACAGTAATATGAACGATAAAAATCAAGCGATAGAGCTATCTTATTATGCGCTCTATCTACTAAAACAGCTCAAAGAGAACCACCCCGACCGGGCGACCGATACCGATTTCATCAACACCCGTTCCGACCATGCCGCAGACATTTATGAGCAGTCCCGATTAGAGGGCTACACGCCTGAAGGTGCACAAGAGTTGGCAATGGCGGCACTTACCGAGGGGCTACACTTCTCGAAGTACAACACGGTTATCGAAGTGCTTTGGAATGAGTTTGAAAAGGAGGTTGATCCGGGCAACGCTCCGGCACTCGCCCAGAAACTGCTTCCGGCACTCGAAGAAGTCTTTTCCCGCTATTCCCTTTCGGATGATTTTGCCTACACTTCCGGATATAGTCGGCTCTACACCGAACTCACGGGAGCCGTTGTAATCTACCTCGAAGCGTATGGCGTTTAACCGTAAAGCGAAACTGCGGGACAACATCGAGGCGATACGGACGGTATTCACATTGGAAAAAGAGCGTAGGGCGGCTACTCCCGAAGAACGGGAGATACTTAGCCGTTACTGCGGTTTCGGAGGGTTGAAGTGCATCTTGAATCCTGCCGCCGATTTGATGGATTCCGTACAATGGGCAAAATCAGACCGTGAGTTGTTCCCGATGACAGCGGAGTTACACAGGCTTATCCGTGAACACTCTGCCGATGAGAAAGAGTACAAACGCTACTTCGACAGCTTGAAAAGTTCCGTACTCACAGCGTTCTATACTCCCCCAGAAATCGTGTCGGCACTTGCCGATACGCTCCACGCAAATGGCATTACCCCTGCTCGACTGCTCGACCCGTCGGCAGGGCAAGGGGTGTTTATCTCCGCTTTCGGGCAGCACGCTCCGCAGGCGGAGGTTATGGCGTTTGATAAGGATTTACTTACCGGCAAGCTACTCTCGCATCTCTATCCACAGCATAAAGTGAGAGGCGAAGGGTTTGAGCGAATTGAAAAACCGTTTACGAACTACTTTGATGTGGCAACGTCCAATATTCCCTTTGGCGATGTAGCGGTGTTCGACCCCGAATTTACGGGGGCTGCCGACTACCCACGCCGTACCGCCTCTAAAACCATTCACAACTATTTTTTCCTGAAAGGACTGGATGCGGTGCGTGACGGTGGTATCGTTGCCTTTATCACCTCTCAAGGGGTGATGAATGCCCGTGAGGGGGCAATCCGTATGGAGATGCTCAAACGTGCCGACCTCGTGTCGGCTATCCGTCTGCCGAACAATCTCTTTGTGGATAGTGCCAACACCGAAGTGGGTAGCGACCTTATCATCCTGCAAAAGAATGAGAACAAGCAAGGGATTAGCGAAACGGACAAGCTATTTGCCAATAGTACCCCCGATGCTTCGGGGATTACCACAAGCAATTATTTCCAGCACCACCCACAGCAGATTGTCCGCACACAGGAGAAGTTAGATACCGACCCTTACGGCAAGCCCGCAATGGTCTATCTACACGACGGTGGATTGTCGGGTATTGCACAAGATATGCGGCAAATTCTTTCTACTGATTTTTCCCAAAGGCTCAATGTGGATTTATATAAAGGTATAAAGCCACCGCAGAGAGAGCAAGTAGCACCTCCCGTTGTCGTGCAACAAGAACCGGCGAAAAAAGAAGAGAAGCCGGAAATCACCCCTCCCGTGATGGATTTATACGACCTGTTCAACCTCTCGCAAGAGGAACGGCAACTGGCACAACGGGGGTTGAAGAAAAAACCGACCGCCAAACAGGGTAAACGCTCCGCTCCGGTTTCCCGGACGCTGTTCGACCAACCTGTTGCAGAAGCAAAGGTAGTCGAACCACCCATCGACCCCGATGCGGTCTATGCCGCTATTGACTGGGACGAGAACCCACCCATCAACGGATTCTATGAGGCGATGATGAACCTCGGAGCGGAACGCAGGGCACAACTGCGGCAGGAGAATATCACTGCCGGACAAAACAGGCAGAGCGATACGGTGCAAAACCAACCGCAAAAACCCGTTTATCCCGTTGCCAACGGTTTTGAGGAAGAGCACCGCCGCCGTTATGAACGCCACCAGCAAGAGGTCAAGGAGCAGGAAGAGGCAGAGAAGATAGAGGCGGAATTGATGAAACCCCGCCCGTTGATGCAAAAATTAGAGCCGCACCACAAAGAGGGTGCAATGGTGGCGGACGGTAATCAGGTAGGCTATCTGAAAGGGATCACCCGTTACGGAGCTACGTTCCACCCGCTGAAGTTGGACAAGGCACAGCAGGAGAAAGCGGAGCTGTATATCGCTATGCGGGACAGTTACGAGCGGCTC
This sequence comes from Bacteroides sp., assembly GCF_028690125.1. Taxonomy (GTDB): domain Bacteria; phylum Bacteroidota; class Bacteroidia; order Bacteroidales; family Bacteroidaceae; genus Bacteroides. Next base: position 212,178 of record NZ_JAQVBV010000006.1, read on the forward strand.
TATACCTACGAGGCAACGATGCACCAAGAGAACAAGCCGGAGCGTGCCGCCCTGAACGCCACTTACGACCAGTTTGTAGAACGCTACGGGCATTTGAACGAAAAAGCCAACGTGAAATTCCTGTTGATGGACGCTTCGGGGCGTGATATGCTCTCGCTGGAACGCACAGAGAACGGACAGTTTATCAAGGCAGATATTTTCGACCGTCCGGTAGCGTTCTCACTTAACGAGATTACACACGTCGATACCCCGCAGGAGGCTCTTTCGGCTTCGTTGAACCGCTACGGGGTTGTAAAGTTCGACTATATGGAGTCGCTGTGCGACAGTAGCCGGGAAGAGATATTCGACCAGCTCAAAGGGCGGATATTCTTCAATCCGCTTGTGAACAACTACGAGATTAAAGACCGCTTCGTTGCCGGAAATGTGGTGGAGAAAATGGAACAGATCTCCCGATGGGCTAATAACAACGAGGGGCACGAACGAATGTCGGAGGTAGATGCGTCTCTCGCCGCATTGCAGGAGGCGATGCCTCGCCCGATTACGTTCGATGAGTTGGATTTTAACATGGGAGAGCGTTGGATTCCGACGGGAATGTACACCGCATACGCCAAGCACCTGTTCGGTACGGATGTTTCTATCTCCTACTCGGAGAGTATCGACGAGTATTCGGTCAAGTGCGGCTCGAAGAATGCCAAAGTGCTCGACCAGTATGCCGTGCAGGGGTATTACCGCACATACGATGGCATCAACCTATTGAAACACGCCTTAGTCAATACCGTACCCGATATTACCAAAAGCGGAGGCAAGGATGCGGACGGCAGGGAGATAAAGGTACGGGACAGCGAAGCGATACAGCTTGCCAACTCGAAGATTGATGAAATCCGTAACGGATTTTCCGACTGGTTGCGTGAACAATCGCCGGAGTTTCAGCAGCGGTTGGCAGATATGTACAACCGGAAATTCAACTGTTTTGTCCGTCCAACCTACGACGGCTCGCACCAAGAATTTCCCGGATTGGACTTGAAAGCACTTGAAAGCAAGTACGGTATTAGCTCTGTTTATCAGAGCCAAAAAGATTGCGTATGGATGCTGAAACAGAACGGCGGTGGCATTTGCGATCACGAGGTCGGGACGGGTAAAACGCTGATTATGAGCCTTGCGGCACAAGAAATGAAGCGGCTGGGATTGGCGCATAAACCGATGATAATCGGGCTGAAAGCCAACGTCGGGGAGATTGCCGAGTGTTACCGCACGGCGTACCCCAATGCTAAAATTCTCTACGCCACCGAAAAGGATTTTGAACCGAAAAATCGTGTCAAGTTCTTTAATAATATCAAGAACAATAACTGGGATTGTGTGATAATGTCGCACGACCAGTTCGGCAAGATACCCCAGCCGACCGATATTCAACAGGAGATTTTACAGAAAGAGCTGGATTCGGTGGAGGAAAATTTGGAGGTACTCAAATCGCAAGGCAAGGAGGTTTCACGGGGTATGCTCAAAGGGTTGGAAAAACGAAAAATCAACCTGACCGCCAAACTCGAAAAGGTGGAACACGAGATAAATTCCCGTACCGATGACGTGGTGGATTTTAAGCAAATGGGTATCGACCACCTATTTGTTGATGAGAGCCACCAGTTCAAGAACCTTACCTTTAACACTCGCCACGACCGTGTGGCGGGGTTGGGTAATAGTGAGGGAAGCCAAAAGGCACTCAATATGCTGTTCGCCCTGCGTACTATTCAGGAGCGGACAGGCAAGGATTTGGGGGCTACATTCCTGTCGGGAACAACTATCTCCAATTCGCTCACGGAGCTGTATCTGCTCTTTAAATACCTCCGCCCGAAAGAGCTGGAACGGCAAAATATCAACTGCTTCGATGCGTGGGCAGCCATCTTTGCCAAGAAGACCACCGACTTTGAGTTTTCGGTAACGAACAACATTGTGCAGAAAGAGCGGTTTCGCTACTTTATCAAAGTGCCGGAATTGGCGGCATTCTATAACGAGATTACCGACTACCGTACCGCCGAAGATGTGGGCGTGGATAGACCAAACAAGAACGAGATACTGCACAATATTCCACCCACCCCACAGCAGGCGGAATTTATCGAGAAGTTGATGCAGTTTGCCCAAACGGGCGATGCCACTATATTGGGGCGTGGGAAACTCTCGGAGTCGGAAGAGAAAGCAAAAATGCTCATCGCCACCGATTATGCCCGCAAGATGGCGCTGGATATGCGGATGATTGATAAAGAGAAGTACGAAGACCATCCCGACAACAAAGCATCGCATTGTGCCGCCAAGATAGCGGAGTATTATAAAAAGTATGACAGCCAGAAGGGAAGTCAGTTCGTTTTCTCGGATTTGGGGACGTATCAACCCGGTCAGTGGAGCGTGTATAGCGAGATTAAACGTAAATTGATTGAAGATTACGGTATTCCGGCAAACGAGATACGGTTTATTCAGGAGTGCAAGACCGAAAAGGCACGCAAGGCAGTGATTGCGGCGATGAACGAGGGAAAAGTACGGGTATTGTTCGGCTCGACGAGTATGCTCGGAACGGGTGTAAACGCACAGAAAAGGGCGGTTGCGATCCATCATCTCGACACCCCTTGGCGACCGTCCGACCTCTCGCAACGGGACGGGCGTGCGGTCAGAAAAGGCAACGAGATTGCGAAACTCTATGCCGACAATAAAGTGGATGTGACTATTTATGCGGTTGAAAAATCGCTGGATAGCTACAAATTCAATTTGTTGCACTGCAAACAGACCTTTATCTCTCAGCTCAAAAGCGGAGCGATGGGGGCACGTACCATTGACGAGGGGGCAATGGATGAAAAATCGGGTATGAACTTTTCCGAATATATGGCTATCCTTTCGGGCAATACCGATATATTGGACAAGGCACGGTTAGACAAGCGGGTTGCTGCATTGGAGGGTGAGCGAAAGAGCTTTTACAAGGACAAAAGCAGCTCGGTACATAAATTGGAGTCGCATACTAAAATATTGGAGAGCAACAACGAGCGTATCGCCAATCATACTGCCGACTATGCCGCTTTTACTTCACGGGCACAGACCGATGAAGATGGCTACCACCGTAATTTGGTGCGGTTGGATGGATTGACCGCTACCGACGTGAAAAGTGTCGGAGCCAAGTTGCAGGAGATTGCCAAGAATGCCACTACCGGAGGTCAGCATTTGCCGATTGGCGAGTTATACGGATTCCCGATTTTGGTTAAGACCGAAAGTGCTATCCGTGAAGGTGTGGAGGTAAAGCAGAACCGTTTTTTTATTGAGGGAGCATACAAGTACAGCCACAACAACGGTCAGTTGGCGATGTCCGACCACAAGGCGGCAGCAACAAGTTTTCTGAATGCGTTGGAGCGTATTCCCAAGCAGATTGAGCAACTTCAAGCCGAGAACGCTAAATTGGAAAAGGATTTACCGACCCTGCGTGAAATTGTCGGTGGTACGTGGAAAAAGGAAGATGAGTTGAAACAACTTAAATCCGAAGTGGCGGCTCTGGAACGGAAAATCCAATTGACGCTCTTACCACTTAGTAATGAGAAAATGGAACAGAAGCAAGGAGCGACTACTCCAACTAACAAGAATGAATTTCCTGCAATGATTATTCCTCCAAAACTACCCACAACTGAAACAAACAAAGGTTTCAAAATCTAAAGTGATTGTAGCTTTACAGTTATGACTTGTGCCCCAAAAGTTTTTATTTTCAGCTTTTGGGGTATACTTCATTCTGTTTGCAACTAAGTTGCAGGGCATTATGGTTACTTTTGCGATATAATTTTAATATTACTATATATGGGACAGTGTAATTGTAAGGCAGAAATAAATATAGATAATAGAATTTGTGTAAACGAGAAGTCTATTATTGCGGAGTATTGGCGACCACTTCTCTCTTTAGTGATGATTCTGGTTGGAAGCGGTATAAATGCCATGAATGTTCAACTCTTCCAAAATGAATATATTTCATTGGTATGGTATATTTTGGCATATATTCCTGTGGGCTTACCCGTAATGATTGAGGCGTGGAAAAGTATCCT
>NZ_JAQVBV010000054.1 GCF_028690125.1 Bacteroides sp.
CCTTTCTTGACGAATAATTCCCGTGCTGCAACCAGAATCTCTCGTCTTCGCACTTCACCTTCCTTGACAGTTTTCATATCATGCTCCTTTCTATCGACCGTCGGTCGATAGAATAATAATAAGCCCAGCAAAAGAAAATGTCAAGCCAAAGTAGCGGGACGGTCTTTCTTATTGCTCCCGATTACATTTTAGATTTGAATATGATGTTCTGACTTATGCCAGTTACGCGGGCAATTTGCCGCTGGGTTACCCCTTCGCTTAGTTTTATTATGTTGATTATTTCCACACGTTTCTTGTCATCTTTTAGGGATTATTTCCGACCCTGATGAAGGTGAAGGTATCCTTGACGAAATCCACGATATGAGCGTAGTGGGGGTAATAACGCGGGTATATTTTGATTTACAGGATTCGGCAGGCGTTGTATTTGATAGCAGTAAACAAGCCGGTATGATGATACAGCTTATCGTTGATGTACAAAATAATACAAGGCAATGGTTCAATAATGGCCATATTCCCAACGAGATTCATTCCTTGTATAACTCCAATCTGCTGCCATCTCCCTCCGTCCACCCCGTACCCAATCAAAAAATTGGCATAAACGATCCATGTCCCTACGGGAGCGGCAAATATCCCTTCAATTCGGTTTTGGATTTATCAATCTGCTTATCCAGAGCTTTAATTTCCTTGGCACTGGCCTTGTTCATATGACTTTCTCAATATTTCAGTTAATGTTTTTATGAGTTACCTCCAGCCCTCAATCAAGCACTTCCGCTTCTCCTGTTGATTCAAAACTTGTGTACAGCTTTCCCAATCAACGTGACCTATAGCTTGCTTCTCATATTTAAGCTCAAATGGATGCTGATTCGGTATAGCATCAATGATCTTTTCCGCCTCAGCTTTATTGTTTAAAGCTACCTGCACCCAAACATCCTCTAATACATCAGGTAATTGACCAAAAATACTGCTGATGTTTTTCAATCGTTCCGACAGCATTTCATGAACTCGATCCTCAACTGAGCCTTTATAACGCATGTTGTAAATATAAACCTTATCACTTTCCTGGCCTATCCGCTGAATCCGGCCTTTTCTCTGTTCTAATCTGGTTGGATTCCATGGTAAGTCAAGGTTTATTAGTGTACTCAAAGTCTGAAGGTTAAGCCCTTCAGAAGCAGCATCGGTGCCAACCAAAATCTTTATATCTCGGCTTTTGACCATCTTTTTAATTTCTTCTTTACTGCGTTTTCGGAATCTACCTTCGCGAAGAATCCCTGATTTTTCTCCACCAGCATAAATACCGATGGTTACTCCTTTTATTTCGTTGGATAATTTATCTGCAACCCAGTACGCTGAGTCAAAGTACTGAGAGAAAATTATACAGCCTTTTTCTGCAAAACCTTGCTTAACAAGTAACTCAATCAACAGTTCGTATTTCGGATCATTATCTTTATTAACTTCCAGGGTTTTAATAAATTTACGTAAACATTCACGTTCTTGGTCAGTTAAATCCTTTAATTCGCTATACTCTGCATAATTGCCATGATTATTTTTCTTGTTTTCATCGTTGTAATCGTCATCTTCATCAAATACATCTGCGGATAGGTTTCCCCAGTTAAGCATCTTCTGGGCTGTAGATTGACCGGCAATCATAGTACTGCCAACTCTTTTTAAAAGCAGGGTCTTGATAAACCCACCACCGCGTACTCTTTTACTTAACAGTTCACAAAACTCCTCAGCCTGATCGTAGGCCTGCTTCAAATAAGGGGGCAAAGATAAGGCTTCATTATCTTTTTCGCCCATTAATTCTACCTCGATCCGCTTCAGATATGGTTCACCGGTTTCGGGATTATTTTTATTTTCAAGAAAATCTCTGGTGCGACGTATAATATGTCGTATAAATGGATTGTGATTTTGCATAAAACCATGTTCCATAATTCGCCCAATACGCCGCATCTCCGGCCTACCCTGTATCTTGCTTAAAACTTCTGGTTTAATAATAAAATCATCATCTGCCATATTGAGATTCTTTCTAAGTGTACCAAAGGTAACAAGATCTTCACTAGCAGGAGGGAATGGGTTTCTTAACCATTCCCACTGCTCTAACATCCCTGCCGCACTGTCATTTAAGCGTTCTTTATCCATTATCAAATCAAGCGCCTTTTTAGGGTCGGTACGCCATTTGCTGAAATTATTGCCTAACACGCTCTCATTTTTTTGTGAAAGAATATAAAGTAAATCCCAGCACTCAATGGGGTACATTTGTACTGGAGTTGCGGTCGCCAGTAGCATACTTTTGGTTTTCTTAGATATTTTAAGCAAAAAATCCATTAAGTTATTTGCTTGGGGCTTCTGATTTTCTTTATTATTACCAAGATTGGTACGCCTGGCTCGATGGGATTCATCTACGATAACGCATTCAAATTCCATTCCGAGCAATTTCTCTAAGAGTTCTTCACGTCCATTAACGATTAAACCCTGTGATATTATTCCTACCCTGCGAGGACATTTTCTGATATCATCGGTCAGCGGGTATTTTATATCATTTTCATCCACCCACTGGCTTCCATTCCAAACAGCAGAGGGCATATCCAATAGGTTTTTCATTTCATCCTGCCATTGCCATATAAGGGTCTTAGGTACTATAACCAGTACCGGTTTATCTCCCCATAACGCCATTAACTGCGCCGATAAAGCCAGTTGTATGGTTTTTCCCAGTCCCACCTGGTCAGCCAGTACATATCTGGCTCCATACGATTTTTGATGTTCGTTAAAAGCCCTATTTACGAAATACTTTTGATGCTCCCACAATCCCAGTTCCTGCCTATACACTGGTGACTCAATCACTGCTGCTGAGGGATCTGGTTCATCCCTCCATGAATTAATATCGTCAATGATTTCGCGGTTTGCTATACGTTTTATGTCCTCAATTACAAACTCAGACAGGGGAATTGCCTGTGGACTGTTCCAAAAGAAATCAAATTCATCCTGCACCCATTTAACTGCTTCCGGAGAGTCATCCTCCCATAGCATTTCATAATTAAGCTTCCATGCAGCCAATGTTTCATTGACGCTGCCGATAAATGATGTTTTTATGCCATCAGCCAGCGTAATAACCCCGGCCTTGCCATGAATAAGTCCAAATACATCATTGGGCAATACCCGAACCGACAACTTACCACTTCTTATGAGTTCATATAATTTCTTTAATCTGGGTGATGCATTTGCATACGTTTCTTCCGGAGTTGAAGCACACCATTCTTTTCTCATAGCATTTTGAGCAGCAGTTGCAGTTATAACATCAGCCTTTTCCAAAGATGAGTTACATATGAGCCGCACTTGACCGATTATGCTTTCTATGGATTCGCCAGCAATCTCTAAAATTGACGAACTGAAATAACCTGCAATACGGTCATAACTCCTGGCATCCTTCAGTTTGTGGTTTAAGAAAGCCCGATCCAAACGTTGGGCTCTTGATGAATAGCGTACTATCAAGTTATCTCTTTTCTCCTTCAGTAATAACTAAGCAGGGTATTATGTATTAATTAACAAGCCGTTCCTCCGAGCCAATGATTCATTTAAGACAATAATATTTAAAGGCCAAGTTTTTATCGCAGCAGCTAATTTCTTTTTTAAAGCATCATTTACCGGGGAAAGCCATTCCTGCTTGTGATCTTTAATGACCAGAATTAGTATGATTTTCAGGCTATTATAAGCAAGGTTTTTAAAGCCGATCGGGACTTCATTTTTTATATCTATATGACGTTCTAAACAGCTGGTCACTCCCAATGTTAAGGCATTCAATAATTTTTCTGCAATTTCCGTTATATAATCTTCAAATTTATATCGAGATTCCCCATTTTGGGGGTTGGGAGAACTTGTCTTTGCTTCCAGCACAAAAAGTGAATTCTGATCAGGCTGTAGCAATATAAATTCAGCTATTTTCACCCCGCCTTGTATTTTCCCATAGATTGCTGATTTTTCAATCCAAAAGCAATGTTCGTTCGCAAATGGCCCGAAAGTCATACCTGACTCTTGAATTATCACCGCCATTATCCTAGTACCCCGGCTATTTCTTCCTCATACAAGCGTATGGATTCATTAATGATTGGATTATTCGGAACACCATCCTGCAAATCATCATATTGAACTTTTTGTTCCTCAGTATTATGCAATGATATTAGCGGAATGGACATATTTTTTTGCTTGGCAATCAGGCAAAGCTTTTTGATTACGAAGTACGAATGGCTGGCCAGGAAGAACTGCAGACCCCGTTCTGCTAATACCGCTATAATGTCCAAAAAGTCAGAAATTGCAGAGGGATGCAAAGCAGATTCAGGTTCATCAATAAAGACTATGGAATTGGGCTCCAGGTAGCGATTGGCCAATAAAGAATCAAGTATGGCAATTTTTTTAACACCCTCGGCAGTAACCCCTATGGCAAATTTCTGATTGCCTTTCTTGAAAAGCCATCGTTTGGATATTTCATCATACTCCACTTTACCATTTAGTATTTTTTCCAGTGCTTTTCTCGAATCAGCAAATTCAGCATAATTCTTCCCGCCTTTTCTGGGCAAAGCAAGCGCCCTCACTAAATCAAGATAGGTATCATCAAAGCCGAATAATCTATCCTTTTCGCGCGATTCCAGAATTATATGGTAAAGAGAAAGAACTTCTTTTGAAGGCAGAAAAATCGAATTATATGGCCGGGGTGAAGTCTGGTTCCGCAGCGTTTGGATCTGCTTATTGGTATCCTTGCCAAATGAATAAGAAAACACTTTATCTTCAAGGCTTATCTCACAAAAAAGAGCTTCATTTGCACTCTTGGAAACCAAATCTCCTATTTTTTCTGTTTGGAAGGTCCAATATAGCTTTTCGGCTAAAATCTCCATTTCTGTGCGTTTATCATCTCCGCGCTTATATTCCTCTATAGTTCGCATGGAAGTGTATAGTGCTTTAAGCAAAAATGATTTGCCACTGCCATTTTCACCGATTATCAAATTAATCCCCTGCAGATCGCTCCACTTCACGTCTTTCAGAGGACCAAAGTTTTTTGAAGTAACATGGTTTAACACAGGCTACCCTCCTTATATTAACTAATTATTATATTCCATCATTATTTACCAATTCCTTCAATATATTCGCAATTCCTGCTTGTTTATGCCAATGCTCCATATTGTCTATATGCTCAAAAGTAGCGATGTACTTTAGCATTTCGCATATTCTATCCCGCTTGTTCCAATAGTCATCGATTTCGTTGCGCAGCCAGTTTTTACCCGTCTGTACATTACTGTCCTTACCGGCGAGGTATAGTGCCATAAATATATTACGCAGCAATGATGAGCCAAAACCGATATCATTATTAATATTCCGGTTAGACCATTCGTCAGCGGTTTTTAATCGAGCAGTGTTTGCCTTATAATTTTCCATATAGTCTTTATATTCAGTAACCCCAAAGCCGCGAGCCAGTTCTTGATAAGCGGATAACTTATAGGTATTGTGTTTTTCAAGTTCTAGTCCTTTTATATACAGGCGTTCCTCAGCATTTAATGACTTCCATATAAAGTTATCAAACTCAGCTGGGATGAGTTCATCATAGGCAATTTTTTTTGCTGTCTCAATAAGCTGGGCGATAGGAGAAAGCTCACCTGCTTTGCGTTGTTTGGTCAATTCGTATTGTACGTCAATATCGGCAATATTCTTATAAGAGGTCAAAACTTTAAGGGAAGCTGCATAAGCTGCCAGTATATAATCAGCATCTGAAAAATTAGGTTCTTCCTTATCGTCAAGCTCCTGCATACTTTTTATCTGCTTCTTTACCTCGTCTTCTATATCGGGAATTATTTCGTCCATATAAGCAGTTGCCTCTGTAGTCTGTTTGCGCAGTACAAGAAGAACTGTGCCCTTGACATAATTGCCATCTTTTAAGCCGCTGGCTTCTGTTTCAGTAGCTATGTTCCAAGCTGCGGTAACCTGTAAACCCGCTGACCAAACTATCAGGGTTAAATCAGCCCAAACACTAACATCCTGATGGGTAAACATGATTATCTGCATGCCATTATCCGGCATGTGCCTGGTTAGATTGGAATAAACCTCTATCATTGAGCTGTTAAAAGTCTCGTCCTTGCCCCGCACAGCCAGAACCCGTTTACTGTCGGTATACCATTCAGGGAAGGCTCTTTTTAGTAGTTTTTTATCCCAGGCAAGGAAAAATTCTGATAGTTCGTGATAGTTCACTGCATCTGCGTATGGCGGGTCAGTGATCCAGATGTCAGCCATATGATTGACATGGCGTGCATCGGCCAAATCCGTGGTGGTATTATTATCCATAGATTGCCCATTAATATTATACATCCAGGTAGAGTATGAAGTTCTAGTACTTCGGGTACCATAATTAAACATTGCGTTCAATGCTTGGTTGTAAAATGTTGCTTCCACTTTATCTACAGCTGAATTCCACCGTGATAGCTTTGATAATTTATCTATCCACTTATTAATACCCAATACTCCCACTACTATTTCCTCGCGAGTCTGAGCATATCGGTCAATTAACTCCAACAAAACTCCACTTATTAATAGTTGTCTAGGATTAAATAAATGATGCCAGTACGTCCACCCGCGATTACGAATTAATTCGGTGGTTTTTTCTCCTTCCGCAATGGGCACTTCTGGTATATATCCCGACAGTTGCCATTTGGCAAATCTCTCCTCCAACAAATCTCGCACCTGATCTTCGCGCTCTATATCGTTTTCATCTGGCGCAACAAAATGCCAGCGAGTTTTAAGTTTTCCTTCAGTATCACGGTATAATTCTTCATAACAGATACAATAGAGACGCTCCTTAAAGGTATCATCAGTTCTGGGTATAAATTCATGCTTTTCCCAGGCTCTTAGGCCGAATCCTACTTCGCCTTCGTCGTTTTTGCGATCCTTACGTAATGCTGCAATAGGCGTTTGCTGGCCACAATGCGGGCAAATCAGGCGATTGTTTCTAACTGTTGTTCTTTTCGCAGCATCCTTGAGATCAGAAGCTGTAAGATTGTCTTTTACGACAAAATCATAATTTAAGGTTTCTGGATTGAAAACTATTTCTACTGCAGTCTTTTGCTGTCGCTCGCTAGTAACCCAACTAGCAGCTAGAGGCACTCTAGTCTGACAGTTTTGCTCAGGGCATATTACTTCAGTGCAGTATAGATAATATCGAGCTCGCCAACCTAGTTCATTACGCTCAATACCCCATTCATCCACCTGTTTAGTTAATTCATCATATATTTTCTGCTGAAAGTTCTGCAACTTATTGATTTGATTATTTGGCATATTCAGTAGGTTAAGACTAGCCCAAGTCAAAAGACCAGCTATGGGATTAAGATCCGAGGCATAAACATTATTACCTAAACGGGCAGCTTCAAAAGGTATACTGCCTCCGCCAGAAAAGCAATCCCCTATAACAGGATTATGTCCAAATCTACGTTCACCTAATTCCTGAAATAACTCCGGTAAACTTTGAGCAGAGGTATGTAAATGATTATTGATTATCTCCCAATCAGATGATGTAATACAGGAGAGTTGTTCCGGTCTCATACAATAAGCTATTTTTTCATCATATGAAAGGCGGTTAAAGACTAATGATTGTAACTTATCTTTGTCCTCGCGAGAAAGGGAATCCAAATAATCCAGACTATTTTGTTCAAAATATTTCATTTTTTCATTGGGACTAAGATGATTATATAAAACCTTCGCAGGGATGGTTTTATTCTTACGGGACCATAGACCCTCTTTATCCATGGCTAATACTTTCAAGAATATTTTCTGATCACGAACAGCATCCTTACTGACTGGCATTAATAAACCAAGCAGGGCTGCTCGAACCATAATCAAGGGTTTGCGTCCCCACCATTTTCCAAGACCTGTTATTGTTTGACCTTGAGCTGACTTTCTTTCCTTATAACTTTCCTTGGATACCTTGGAAACCGGAAATTGCACCTCTATAAATGACTTTTCCTGAGACATGCATATACACTCCTAAATCTAATCTTCCATCCCTTTGTTAATCATAATGTCAAATAGTGATTGCTGCCGGTGCTCATCAATAGGATTTTCCGTTAGTGCATACCTTAAGGCTTTTCTCCAACCGCGCCTATCGTTTATTCCCCCGGTTGCCGCGTTGGTCATGGTGAAAAGCCACCAGCGTTCTTCTGGAGCCAGTCCCAGCCAGTTGCGGATGGCGGTTGGGATAACAGACGGGTCAGAGTCTTCCACCGCCCATACTAACAGCAACATTTCTTTACCTAACAGACGCTCAACCGGGGTTTGACCTATCATAAACCTGCCCACAGGGATCTTTTGCTTTTTTAAGCGATTATTGAATTCTTTACGCAGGGTTTCTTCCAATAGTTTCCATTTATGCTTGGATGTTTCCGCTTTCGGTTTATCCTCGTATGTATTGATTACTTGCTGTGACTCATCATCCTGCCAGGAAAAACGCTCATATATAACGACATTGGCATCCTTCTTGTCGGGTATACAAACCAGGAAATGATGGCGGCTCTCCGCCGGTATAAATCCAAAGCCCAAAGCCAGGCGCTTCTCGCTCATTTCTGGGTAATCTCCTCATTTCTAAACTCGGACAAACCAAGCTTCTTTTCATTCGCCCAATCATAAAAATTTTGACCGGACTTAAAAATAATGTTTGAACATTCAAACTCAATGTTTGCCCTTTCATTATTAATGAATGAATCCTTGAGATTGTCAATGGCCTTCTCCACTTGTTCAGGGTTAATCTTTATTTTCGAATCAATAGTAAGCTCAATAAAGCCGTTTTCATTGTTTTTTTCGTCCATTTTGAAAAGAATAATTCGTACATCAGCTAAACTTTCAGCATACTTCTTTAATAGCGCAATATTTTGGTAGGAATCGTTGGTATCCGCAGATCGCAAGGTTCTGTACAACCTAAGCTCTTTAGCAGGTTCAATGTTCAAACCCGGTTTTTTCTTTTTGTCGATTTTAATGGACTGACCGGCAAAATATTCACCTTCATACTCAGCAACCACTTGAATAAACGTTGTATTAGTAGGGATTGCAAACTCACCATCATAAACACCGCCATTTTCTTTGGGATCAGAGCCATCGGTAGTGTATTTTACTTTTACCCCTGCTTGCGATTTCAGTATTAGCCATTGACCATCAGCTTTATCAAGCAGTTTATATTTTACATTAATATCCCGGCGCCATTCTACCGGTTCCCCGGTTGGGTGGTCCCCGCTGCTGTCAACGCATAGGAAAGATACCCTAAGCTCCGCTGTTTCAAAATGATTGGGATCATCAATTAAAAGTGAACTGGTGGTAGCCGGCGCACCTATTTCATAGTATATCTTGTCGCCATATATAGGGCGTATTTTCAGGAATGATTTACCCGTTTCTTCTTCCTCATTCTTGACAGAAACAGCCAGGCTGGTAGGTTCTTTGGGGAAAGGCCCTTTCTCCAAGTAATCGCCACGTTCCCTCCAAATATCTTTTGATATGCAATCTTCACGGAGATTATTAAGACGATTGGGGTGATGCCATTGCCATGAAGTTTCGGTAGCCGCCCGATCACGAATTTCGGTCCAGCGCATTTCTTTACGGGTGAAGAGTCGGTCTTCGCATTTCTTTCTAAATGTTTCATCAATTGCTTTATCAGTCAGCTTTTGTTTTTCGAGAAGGATTTTTCTGATTTGGTCCTCGCCATTATAATTGTTGCCTTTAAACTCCATAGAAAAATCGGCGCTTTGAATACCGTTTTTATTTGGATAGTAGATAACTGAAAAGGTTTGCTGAGCTGCACTTAATACTGCCGTTATCTTTTTAACCCTGGTATCCTGGGCTAATTGATACTGCTGATTATCCTCTGGTACTTTATCCTCTTTCATATTAGCGATAATACGTTCTATGGCCTTCAGTTCCTTGGCAGCAGCATAAAGACGGTTCATAGTATCCCGTTGACCGGACAAAAACAGTACTCGGTTTTTATATAGGGCATTATCGTATAGGCTTTTAAGCTCCGGGTGTAATCCTCCTCCAGTATAAGGTTCAAAAAGTACCAATGTGACCTTATCGACTGATAAATTAATATCATCAACCGCCGGGAAAATGAGTACATTCTGATAACAATCGGTTACTGTGGGCTTGAATTTCTCTTCCAGAAAGTTTTTAAGCGTGGTTGATTTTACTCCTTCATTATCATAGGACTCAACCAGAGAATGTAACTCTGCTATCATGTTTTTAGTGTTTTTAAAAAACAACTTACCCTCTTTGTCATGTTCGAGATACCAGGCCCGCATTTGGAATTCATCCAGGCCTTTCTTCAATCCGGCAATATCCTTACTAGGCTCGCAAAGATTCCCGATAATCTCCTGTAGGGTTAACCCAAGTAAAGCATTAGGTACATCAGCAAGAGAAGCAACCAGTATAAGTTTGCTGACATCTTGCACAAGGCGCTGTTGATACTGACTATCTATTTCTTCCGCTACCGCTCTACCATTCCCGGCAATATCATGAGATATAGCGTTGGTTAATGATTGTTTTATCTGCGTAACGGTGGTTAGCATTGCTCTGTCATTCAAATCAAAGTCAAATACATTGACCAAATACTTATTCTTGGCAGTACATTTGTCACCTGAATATAGCTGGGCTATAATCTGCCTCATAAGACGTATAAGTCCACGCGTCTGTTGAAAACCAGGATTTTCTTTAAAACGAGCATACAAATCTTTTATCGAGGGGTGAAAAGGATATGAATCCTTTACCCCAGTATAGATATGTTCTGGTGACATATTAGTAAATCCCATCTGTTTAGCCTGTGATACAGCTTCTTTGTAGCCGATAGCTACCTGGTTAATTTCAGCAGTCGCCGGTATAGTCTCAAACATCCTTTTTTTCAATATGTAATAAACCTCATCGGAAGCACTTCCTACTGGTTCAATGTTAAGCGCAGAACGGTTAACCTCGTTTTCAAGTTCTTTAAATGTTGAACGAATCAACTCACTCCCGCTTTCGTACGTGGCCTTTAGATCGGTAATAACCAAACATACGTTGGAGAGTTGAGCTTTGCCTAATGCCGTAAATAAATTTGAAAGTGCAGTAGTTGTCACAACGCATAAATCAGAATTTCCTATCGTCTTCGACTTGGCATTTTCCAAATAAGGGGGAAGCTCATCAAGCATAATCAGCAAAGGTTCCCCTTGAAGTAAATTAATCCACGCCGTTTCGCCCGGTGCGGAAAGGGGTGAGTAATATTGCTGGAAAAGATCCTTTTTACCTAGTTGTTCAGCAATAGATCCCCATACTCCATACTGTGCATCGCTTTCACGTCCAGAAAAAGCAACCACTCGCACTTTACCTAATTTCTTGTACTTTGAACTATGGTTTATAATTTTATCTCTATATTCCGGGTGCATAGCAAGCAAGCCTAAAGCAAGCATGTTATGGGTTTTACCGCCACCCATGGCTTGGGTTAGCTTTACTACTCCTGTTGCGCCCTCTTTGACAAACCTTTTAAAGGCAGTTTCAAACAGTAGATTCATGCCGACGGTAAGGTAGTTTTCTGCAAAAAATGCAACTGGATCAATCCGTCCATCCATTAAATCAGAGAGATTTAATACATCCTCACGCTTTGTTTCATCAAATACACTATGCCTGGGCTTACATAAATCAAATAGGGTTTTCATTTAATCCTTCCTCCCAACTAGCTATATCCAATAATAATTTGTTATTATATACCATTTTCACCCTAATTGTATTATCATTTGGAAATATTATAACATAACCATAAGCCATAATATGGGATGGATATCAATATATACCCCCAATAATTATTCCCTCTGTCCACGCAAACATAAGCACATATTGGTTTAAGCTAGCATATTATTAGCTTCGAACCAATGTTCCGATCTAACCTAATTACGTTCTTGACGTAGTCCGTATTGGGGGGAACACACCTACTTGATCTTATAGTAATAAATATGACAGATGCCTTTCGTTAAAAGGCACACCCCTTTAAGCAAGTTCCTAATTTTATATTTACCTTACCGACTCCTGCCTAAGAATTATAGCTTCTTGCTCAATTCTCAGGCCATTGCCAAGCATTGCCTTGATTAACGAATACCATTTCTCATATTCTGGCCTTTCCAACAGCTTATCCAGTTGTTTAGCGTATTCCGAACCAAAAGGAGATCCTAAATCGAGGTTTGCCTCGTAAGTATGTAAATCCATCAAATACGGCTCAAGATCAGGAAAATACTGTGTTAGGTATTCAAAAATGCGTATTCCCCCATAATCCATATCTCCAGTATGAGCAATCCGGCATTGGTTTAAAGCAAGGTAGTCTTTTACCTTGATCAAAAGCTCCTGGGTCCCCTTATGCGGAAACCCTCCAATATAAATAATCAAGGTGTTTACGCGGTTCATTAGGTCATAATAGCTGGTAAGATTCTCTACCAAGAGAACGTCACCTGTGATTTTTAGGATTTCAGTTTGCTTAATGGCGCTCAACGTTAATCCCAATCCTTCTGGTATTGTGCTAAGCTCAACTACAGTTCCGTTAATCGCAATAACTGCATCACCGGCCATCAGTACCGTTTTCGGGTTTCTTACCAGACCAATAGAATCTAAATACTCTTCTGTGTTGTTGTACTCTTCACCATAGCGTTTTAGTAGTGCCAACAGTCGCTTTTCAGTGGTGCGTTCAAAGCGTTTGGAATCTCCAAATAACTTCTGGCTAAAAACACGAATCGTCGTGCCCTCTGAAACCAATGGCAGCTCATTCAAAACCGCAACAAGATCTTCGTAGCCCTCCGGATCATCCAAGATTAAACCACCTGTTTTTCTATTTTGCATGGAAGCGGAAACTTCTCCATACCATTCCCGAACCCATAACCACGGATGCTCCTGCAAGGAAGAAAGAACCTCCATCATCTTTGCTATTTTATCAACCCTTGGCTTTATCCCAGCGATTTCATAAGCCTTCTGAATCATACCAGTATTTAAGTAGACTTTTTCGGCCAAATCATTAGGCCGAAAACGGTTCCACTTGACTTCAATGATTCCCTGCTTCGATAGATCGATTAATGCCTGGTTGATTGCTTCGCGCTTTTCGTAACTAGTTTCATCATAGTAGTCGCCAGCAAGTGGGCTGTTCTCTAAAGCAAACTGTGGTCTTCTAGCCGTTGAACCATTCTTAAATCCCTTGCTGGATTCATACTTTTTAAGCATCAAAGTCAAAAGCGTCCTGACGTATTTCGATTTTTTCATTGATTTCCTCCATTCCCAGCAGGTCGTAAAAACTGTGGCAGATCCCGTCCCAATTGACAACCCAAGTCGTAGAAACGTGTGGTGCAACATAGCTTACCTTGTGATCGGGAACTACTACGATAATCTGCAAACCAAGCTGCTTAACTAACTTCAGACAGTTACCGATGCTGGCCGTATCCATTTTAGAAAAAGCCTCATCAAAAATCACCAAACGCATGCTGTTCGGATCAGCGGAGTACATATGGTAAAAAGATGCTAGCATGACGATATAAAACGGTGCTTCCTTCTGCCCGCCGGAATCGGTTAAGCTGCTCTTCGAATAGTAAAGTGTCTGCCCCTCTTTGTTCTCAAATACAAGATCAAAATCCAGATAACGCCGGTAATCCTTGAATTCCTCCTGCACCGCCGGATCGCCATTAATCAGGATGTCGAACAACTCCTTTAGCGTTTCGGTGCGTTCATCAGAAGCGGTGCTGAATAGAAGGCCAGAATCAATGGGGATATCGGGATCCATGATAGCAGAATAGTAACGCTGGTAATCCCTACTTGGAGACACTTTAATCGAATACTTGTCCTGATAGAACGGCAGCTTCTTCAGGGCAGTGTTTATTTCTTTGAATTCACGTTTGGCAGCAGTAATCGCCTCGAAGAGTCCATAAATAAAATGAGTACGAAACTGTTCTTCTGATTGCGCTTTGGCTTCTTCGACTTTAGCCATATACTTTGGAATATCGAGATTGATTTTATCGTAAATCTTTTGAAAGTCCCCATTGGTTTCGGACATGATGTCCCCGCTAAAACCGTAGCGTTCTTTGTAATCTGACCGTAGTTTAACCAAAAAGCCGAAGACATTCTCTGCCTGGGTTATGTTCGTTTTTCTGTTGTTGGTCCAGTTGACAATGCTTGTTTCTAGCAGTACAGTCTCCTTCTGTGCTTCACTCCATCGGGCCTTGGCGCGGTCTAGTAACTCGGA
This sequence comes from Bacteroides sp., assembly GCF_028690125.1. Lineage (GTDB taxonomy): Bacteria > Bacteroidota > Bacteroidia > Bacteroidales > Bacteroidaceae > Bacteroides. Next base: position 14,255 of record NZ_JAQVBV010000054.1, read on the forward strand.
ATGTTCGTTTTCCCAAGTTCTCCAAGCGTTTTCGGTAAACGCCAGCATATCTTGGATCGGTATGGTTTGGCTATTCAGGCTGTCTAGGTGGTTTTTAACCTTGCCCCGATCTTCGATTAGGGTGTTATTTTTCCGAACATGCTCATTATACCTTTCTGTCCAGACTGTAAGTTCGCTCTGAAGGCGTTCCAGTTCGGAAGTGTCGATGCTGTTCCGCTGTCGAACCAACTCCCGAAGAGCCGCTTCGGCAACTCGAATGATCTCTGGAAGGGTTAGTTTTTCGGCAATATTTGAGTAATGCATCTCTTTTGAAGAAAGTTTTCGGTTCCACTTCTCCAATTCCTTTTTGGCCTGCGCTGCCTGTTCGAATTCGCGGCTTACCTCGGCGAGCTGATTCTGCGCCATTTCCAGCTGGTATTTCATGGCCTTCTTGCCAATGTACGGTGGATTGAAGCTTCTTTCCCGCATCTGCCTGAATACGCGACCGCTGTACGACATACAGGACTTGGTAACGGCCACCTGATAGTTTCGAAGGTTCTGTTCGTCCTTAGCCATCATTACATTTCCCAGTAGGTGATTGATGCGTGCCTTTACGATTGGGTTATCCGCCACAACAAGAGATGCCAATGTGTTAGGCCTCGGCTTACCAAGATAGCTGGTTTCCTTTTCGGTATCGACCAAGCCGACTCCCTCGATGCGTTTCTCTTTTTTATACCGCTCATAAATTGCTGCTGCCGCTGATACGCTTTTGGGGTTGACCAGAAGATCAAACCGCTGGGTATTCAGAAAACCCTCAATGGCGTTCCGCCATTCCTCCTGGTCATCCCGGATGTCCATGGCTTCGCAGAGAATCAAAACCTCGCTCTTGTCTTTCAACTGGTCGGTCAAAATGTCTTTAAGCATCTGGACAGCCGGGTCGTATGTGAATTTTTCGTTCTTAAGGCCTTTAATTCTTGCAGTCAATGTGTTTTTTTGGTCCTCAAGGTTATTGATACTTACCCCCAGCGTTCCCATGGTCATTGTAATCCGAGTCTGGATTTCGGACAAGGCACTGCCGGCAGTGCGCAGGGCTTCGGCATGTGTTTCCATTTGATCTTCTTTTAATTCGCTTACCACGTCATGGATGCCGCTGAGCAGTTCAAAGTCGGAATCAGACCATCGGAAATAGGGGTTGCCTGGCCATTCCAGCAGTTCACCGGCTAGGATGATCTCCTTTTGTATCTGCTCCCGCAGCGCATCATATTGATGCCGGTTGTGGTCTATCTCGCGTTCCGTACGGATGATTTCGGTGTTCAGGGCATCCAACCGCACTTTCTGCTCGTTGCCGTTCAAAGCAATGTTGAGTTTATCGCGCTGACCGAGAGCATATTCCGTCTTTCTGCTGTTTTCGACGATCTGGTCGTCCAGCAATTTCAACCGCGCTCTGGCGTTTTCAACGCCTGCAGCGTGCTTTTCAAATTTTTCCCAGGCTTGGGCATGCAACAACCGTGAAATAACGTAATCTTGTGCTGCCACGCGGTTTTTCAACCCTGTGTATATGTCGTAGTTTTTAATGATCTGGTCAAGCAGATTCTGCCGTGCCTCCATAGCATTCAATTGTTCCCGAATGCTCTCATAAGTTTCGAAGTTTTGCTTCATCAAGTCGATGTTCATTTCCTTGGGATCCAGGATATAGCTGTAAACGAATTCCCTGACGTTCTTGATCGGCTGATAGGCAATCCCCTTGGTCAGCTTACGAAAAAATGATTCCGGTAGATGCCCCATCCGAGCACAGAAAGCCTTACGATAATTATTTTTATAATGCTCATATGTCTTTTGCTTCAAAGAATAATCATCCAGGCTTTTACGAAATTCAGCCGCGCTCATAACGTTTTTGTCGGGCCGGTGCGTCTTCAACTGCTTCAGCTCCATCGGAGTTAGAATAAAAAAGAATTCGTTCGGATGAGTATCGCCCCTGGCCAGGTCTGCAACCATACCAACAACGAAATGCTCGTCTTTTTTATCATCGTAGAATTCCGTCAATATAAAGGAAGTGGTGTCCTCTGCCCGGTACTCGGTTTCTCCGCGATACTCCGCCCGGATGTATTTGTATAGAGCGCGCTTGCCGCTGTCATCAGCTGCTTTGTTGTATTTTATCTGGTGCTGATCCGCGATAAATAGGGTTTGTAGTGCATCAATGATGCTTGACTTCCCGGCCCCCTGAGGACCTGAAATTTGGCTCTGCCTCCCGACGGGGAAGGTTTCATCCCAGAAATACTGCCAATTAATCAAGCGCAATTTCGTCATCCATTTCATGCACGTCACCTTCCTTTTTTGTCATGCGCTCTTGAATTTCCCTATGCAGTTTCTCTGCCTGCTCCGCAGTGATTGCGTATAACAGGGAATGAAACAACCGAAAACGGCAGTCTTCCGCATAAATATCTTCGTCCAGCACATCGGCTAGGTTGTACCGTTTGGTAAATCCAATGAGTTTTTTGATTTTGATCTTGTTTTTACCATCAAAAAACCGGAAGCCAGCTAGCTCGTACTTAGCCCGTATTTCGCCCATAGTGGCGGTCGGGCATCCAGCAAAGCTTAGTTCCCCGCGTTTTTCCTCATAAAGCAAGCGAAGCATAAGCAACCAAATGGTTTCTTCTTTATCCATATTCCGGCGGTGGGCAGAATCCGGGGAAACAACATATACAACTTCGTTTTGCGAGTCGCACCGGAATTCCCAGTTAATGGTCTGGAAAAACGATGTCAGCTCAGGCTCATATCGGCGGGCAATCAGATACTTTTCCCGCTGGGTTGTGGGAACCAGATAATTTATACCGATCAGATAATTAATGATGTCAACAATAGACTCCCGTTCGGCGGCGCTCTTGTGGCTAAACATCATCAGCACCCCTCTCTACTTTACGGTCGCTGAATTGATACGACCCGATATGGAGGATTCGGTCAGCATCGGTTCGTACCAAGTGATACCCCATGCCGTTCTGGCAACTATATAAAAAGATGTGCGCCAAATGCAAAAATTCCTCCATATTGGTCGGAGCCAACTCTTCTATTCTCATTTCAGTCCGGCCACCCATTCGAGAGAACACATAGTTCCTAGTTTTTTCAGGGGTAATAGTACCCTGCATATGCTCCCAAAACTGATTCCTAAAACCTTCCTTAATCTCATCGGTAATCGGCAATACAATGTGTGTGATCGGGTTAAACGGGGAGTTGGGCTTCCGGGGCGTATAAAAACTTTTTTCCGTTACCTGTCGTGGGGCCTGTATATTAAAGTAATCTCCGGCAATTACGGCAAGCGACTCGTCGCTTCCGATCCACGAAAGAATCTCGCCGATAATCGTATCCGTTCCCGATCTGTGCTGAGTCTTTAAGCGAAGTCGATTGTACGAGGCGCGGATATACTTGTTGTGGCGCTTGTCGATCTCTGTAAAGATGTCATCCAGCTCATTGAAGGTATCCATGACCTCATAGATGTATTGCCTGACCTTCTCTTCGGCAATCTCTAGGGAAGTTAGGCTGTAGGCTTCGTTGTTCAGAGCGTCTTCAGCTGCGCGGGCGATCCATTGATCATCCAGCAACCACTTTTGAAGGGTGTCGAGAATGGTCTGCCGATAGCGAGAAACATGGTCTGAGGTCCTAAGGCGGTGGTAGCTTTTTTCAACGATAGCCGGAAGGTATTCATCAAAGTGGTGGTCAAGCACTCCCTGAAAGGTTTCCTTAGTTCGCAACTGCTCGCTGTGATGCTTGATGTTGTTGGCCAAAAGAGATAATTCCTCCGCAAATTCGGCAGTTTTTTCCCTTGCGTCGTAGAGTGCCATGCTCGGGCGGCGCTGGGCTTCTTCGCCTGTTAAGGCGGCGAAAATGCTAAAAGCGTACTTCTGGTATTCTACCGGACGCCCCTCGCAAAGTTCGTGAAAAACGGATAAAACACGGCCCGTGTAATGCGGAAGGACGATGTACTGCACCCAAGATTCTCGGGTTTCTATGTAAATCCACTGGTTCTCCTTTAGCAAGCGCAAGATTGCGTTGGCCTGAATCCTGAAAGAGCTTTCGTCGGAATCAAAAATAAGTAGTTCTTGAACATCAACCGTCACTCCCAGTTCTGCCCTGGTTTCAAGCAGTTCTTCGATCAAGTCGCGCATAAGGGTATATTCAATACCAAAACGTGCCGCACGGTATTGATCATAGAGCGCCATAAGAACATCGGCATAAATAACCCTATTTTTTCGAGAAAATAGATTGAAATAAGTTTCGGGGAGAACCTCAAAAAGCCGCAACAAGTCACCCCCTATTAACCACCCATTCTATGTATGTAGATTGACATTTTTCTGTCGCAAGTTTTCGTAATCTACTCGAAATGTCTCATTTTATAGGAAAATTATAGCATATTTAGGTTGTTGTTCGCTTTTATTATATCTATCTCAATTAACAATGAATTCAGATGCTTTAAGCATCAACTAATACGGCATCTTAAATTATACGTTTTTTTAATCAAGCTTATCTGTTCCTTATGCATATTAGCCTTTAGTATATCCCGGTTATCAAAGGTTTCAAAACCTCAAATTAAACATATGACTATTGATGATGCTGCTTTCCTGGATGGCTTGCGGCACACTTATGCCACTTCAGCGGTATCCCTGGCATAGACATATCAGTATGAATAGAAATTTGGGGCACACCACGGAAAAGGACCGGGAAAAATATCCCAGTCCTTTCGGTTCGAAAGAAATTTGGTGGGGTGACATTCCCACATCTCCTAACTTGGGCGACGGCTGCCAGTTCCGTCCTCAAATTTCTTTCATTAAAATTTACTCTTTAGGTGCTTTAATTATACTTTTATATTAATTGGTTTTCAAGGGCTCAGCCTATTTTAAATGTGTTACCGCTTTCAATATAGTGTTCTAGCTTTTCAGCATTTATTGTATATATGCTTCTAGCAAAAAATTTACCTGCACTAGAAACCCTCACAGCAACTAAAACATGCTCTTCAAATGATTTAATATATTTAATGCTTCCATCGAAGGGGTGCTTCCCAATATAATCTGGGGTTTTTAGTATTTCTGCTATTTGATCAAAATAATTAGAATAATCATCCGGGTGCTCATTTAGCATATGCTGCTGATTAGAGGGTCCAATAAGTATAGGAGACGGTTCAAAGGACAAGCCTAATAGGACTATGTGTTCTTTAGTTAAACAGCCGATTTTTTTAATTGAAGCTTTATTGCTACTCTTTGACATTATAAACACCTTTTGTTGCTTAATTTCATAACAATATTTTACCATAAAGGAATAATTTTTCATGCCGCGTAAGAGAAAAACACGGGGCCGCCGAGCAAACGACAATGGCTCACTATATCAAAGAAAGCAGGATAATAAGTGGATTTATGCGATTACTTTTAAAAGCAAGAGGCCTTTCTTCAAAAATCCAAAACAGAACACAATTACTGACGAAATTACTGACGAGCGATAAAATTGATGCGAAAAAAATAAATGCCGGGAAATCAATATCCCGGTATTTCGGTCTTTTTAAATGGTCGGAGTGACTGGACTTGAACCAGCGGCCTCTACGTCCCCAACGTAGCGCTCATACCAAACTGAGCTACACCCCGACGCAAAGACTATTTTATTATAGAAGCCTCTATTAGTCAAG